>CAWCRP010000005.1:0-158827 GCA_963797995.1 uncultured Solirubrobacterales bacterium | reverse complement strand
ATCCCGAGCGTCCGGCACACGACGTTGGTCGAGCCCCCGGGAAGCACCGAGACGGGGACGCCCGTGCCGGCGAGCCCGTTGGCGACCTCGTTCAGCGTCCCGTCGCCACCGAAGGCGACGACGATGTCGTAGCCGCCGTCGCAGGCCTCACGTCCGATCTCGGTGGCGTGGTTCTGCGCCTGGGTCGTTACGGCCTCGACCTCGTAGCGGCCCTGGAGGGCGTAGACGACGAGGTTCTTGAGCCGGTCCGAGACGGTCGTCGCGGGGTCGACGATGATCAGCATCCGCTTCTTCGCAGCGCGCGCGAAGCCGTCGCCGCCGTTGCTTGCGGGCTCGGCCCGGGGTGGGGTCGCGAGGCTCGTGCTCACAACACATGGATCGCGCTTCGCCCGGCGCAATCTCTCCTTTGGTGTGGCTCCGCGCTCACGGCGGGATCGTAACCTCGCCGTCGTATCCGGTCGCCTCGAAGCGGACGACCTCGCCATCCTCGACCTCGCGCACCACCCCCGCCTCCATCAGGAGGTCGACGTGGCCCACGACCTCGGAGAGGGTGAGAAAGGCCTGCGTCACGGCTACGTTCCCCCAGAGCGCCTGGGCGAGCTCGTAAGCGGTCCGCGGCTGCTCGGCGATCAGGCGCCCGAGTTTCGCCGCCCGACGGCGGTGGAGCTCGAAGCGCTCGTCGATGAGACCAACGTGGTCGGTGATCGGGTCGCCGTGTCCGGGCAGGAGCAGCTCCGCGGGCATCTCCCGTGTCTTGGCGAGGGAGCTCAGGTAGCGGACCAGGGACCTTGGCCGCTCCTCGGACCCGTCGAGCGGGCGGGCCAGCAGCGGGTTCGAGGAGATGTGCGCGATCAGATGGTCGGCGCAGAGCAGGATGCGGCGTTGCTCGTCCCAGAAGACCGTGTCCGAGGGGCTGTGTCCGGGCCGCAGCATCACCTCGAGCCGGCGTCCGGCAAGCTCCAACGTCTCGCCGTCTGCGAGCGGTCGGGTCACCTCGTGCGAGGCGCCCCAGGCGCGGAAGCTTCGCGAGACGCTGCGCAGGGCGATCGTCAGGTCGTCGGGGATCCCGTGGCGGCGCATCAGCCCGCTGGCGAACACGTCGTCGCGCTCCATGTCGTCGTCGTAGCTCGCCATGAAGGGGACGAGGACGTCGATCGCGGCGACCTCGGCCCCGGAGCGCGAGGCGAGGATGTCGACGAGGCCCAGATGGTCGATGTGCTGGTGGCTGATCACGATCAGCTCGAGGTCCTCGATCGCGTGTCCGGCGGCCTCGAGCTGGTGTTGGAGCTCGTCGAGTGACTTGCCCGAATTCGGCCCCGTGTCGAGCAGGGTCAGCGGCTCGTCCTCGATCAGGTAGCAGTTGACCCGCCCGACGGCGAACGGGGTCGGGATGCGGAGGCGGTGGATGCCGGCGTCCGCAGCGCGAGTCAGCGCTTCCTCAACGCTCAAGAGCGGATGAGCTCCAACACTTCATCCCGCTTTAGCTCCATGTCCTCGTAGGAGACGAGCGACTCGAGGTTGAGGCGCAGGAGCGGCTCCGTGTTCGATGGCCGGACGTTGAAGTGCCACTCCGGATAGTCGACCGAGACCCCGTCGAGCCAGGAGATCTCGGCGTCGGCGTGGCGCTCGGCGATCTCCTTCATCTTCGCGTCCTGATCGGCGACCTCGGAGTTGATCTCGCCGGAGATGAAGTAACGCTCACGGTAGGAGCCGACGAGCTCCGACAACGTCCGCCCGTCGGTCGAGAGCAGCTCGAGGACGAGGAGGGCGGGAAGGGTTCCCGAGTCCGCGCACCAGAAGTCGCGGAAGTAGTAGTGCCCGGAGACCTCACCCCCGAATGCGCCTTCGTGCTCGCGCATCGCGATCTTGAAGAAGGCGTGGCCCACCCGGTTGATGAACGCGGTGCCTCCGTTCGCCTCGACCGTGTCGGGCACGGCCCGGCTCGCGCGGACGTCGTAGAGGATGTTCGCGCCGGACCGCTTCGCCAGCACCTGCTGGGCGAGCAGCGCGGTGAGAAAGTCGCCGTCGACGAACGCGCCGGTGTCGTCGATGAAGAAGCAGCGATCCGCGTCACCGTCCCAGGCGATGCCCAGGTCGGCGCCCTCGTCGAGGACGCGGTCGATGATGAACTGGCGGTTCTCCGGCAGGAGCGGGTTCGGCTCGTGGTCGGGGAACTCACCGTCGGGCACCCAGTAGGTCTCGATCAGGTCGAGCCGCAGTCGCTCCAAGAGCGGCCCGACCATCGGGCCGGCCATCCCGTTGCCGCCGTCGACGACGACCTTGAGCGGCTTCACCACCGCGGGGTCGATCAGTGACATCGCGTGGCGCTGAAAGCCGTCGTAGACATCGACCGCCTCCACCGATCCCGCCCCGCTCCTCACCTCCGGGAGCCCGCTGAGGACGAGGTCGCGAATGTCGCCGATCCCGGCGTCTCCGGAGAGCGCCAGGGCTCCCTCGCGGACCAGCTTCACGCCGGTGTAGGCCTTGGGGTTGTGCGAGGCAGTCACCATCGCTCCGCCGTCGAGCTCGCGCGAGCCGACGAGGAAATAGAGCATCTCGGTGCCGACCATTCCCGCGTCGAGCACGGTGCAGCCTTCGGCGATGAGGCCGTCACGCAGGCGGCCGGCCATCTCGGGCGCCTGCAGGCGCATGTCACGCCCGAGGCCGATCCGCAGATCGGCCGCGGGCTTCCCGCGAAGGTCGGCGAGCACACGGGCGAAGGCGCGGCCGAGGAGGAAGTTGGTCTCCCCGTCCATCTCCGAGCCATAGAGGCCGCGAACGTCGTAGGCCTTGAAAATGCCGGGACCCGGCACCCCCGGAGCCGAAGGCGAGGAGGTGGCCGGATTTGTTTGTTCAGTCAAAGGCGCCTCTCAGGACCTCGTAGCTCTGCTCGAGCGTCTGCGGCATCACCCGCGTGTCGGCGAGCACGGGCATGAAGTTGGTGTCGCCGCCCCAGCGGGGGACGACGTGCATGTGCACGTGGTGCTCGACCCCGGCGCCGGCGACCCGGCCCTGGTTGAAGCCGACGTTGTAACCGTGAGGTGCATAGGCCTCGTCGAGAATCCGGATCGCCCGCTGGCTCAGGCCCATCAGTTCGGCAATCGTCGCCGGCTCGAGGTCCGCGATCGAGCTCGCGTGCTCATACGGGGTCACCATCAGGTGGCCGTTCGTGTACGGGAACAGGTTCAGGATCACGAAGCACCGCTCGCCACGGTGGACGATCAGGTTCGCCGCGTCCTCATCCGCTGCCGGTTTCGCGCAGAAGATGCAGTCGGACTCGACGTCCTTGGACGCATCCTTCACGTAGGCAAGGCGCCAGGGCGCCCAGATCCGCTCGCTCGCCACACGCCGGGATCCTAGAGCCAGCCGCGCCGCTTGAAGTAGGCGAGCATGCTGACCAGCAGGACCACCATGCCGCCCACGATCATCCAGAAGGCCGCGGTGTCGCCCTCGCCGGGGACGCCGACGTTCATCCCCCAGAGGCTCGCGATCAGGGTCAGCGGCAGGATCACGACGCTGAAGGCGGTGAGGACACGAAGGACGTCGTTGACGCGGTGGGAGATGTAGGACTCGTTCGTGTCCTCGAGTCCCTCGACGACCTCCTTGTAGTTCTCGAGCATGTCCCAGATGCGCTCGTGCGCGTCGCCGATGTCGTCGAAGTAGATCTCGAGGTCGAGGTCGGGGGCGAGGAAGCGCGACTTGACGTTCTCGAGGTCGCGCAGAACGGTCCGCTGGGGGCGGATCACCTTGCGGAAGTTGATGATTTCCTGCTTCACGTTGGAGATGTCGCGGACGACCTCCTCGGAGCGGCCCTCGAAGATGTCGTCCTCGAGCGCGTCGAGCTTGTTGCCGATCTTCCGGAGCATCGGGAAGCAGTAGTCGAAGCTGTCGTCGACGATCCGGTAGAGGAGGAACCCGGAGCCGCGGGAGAAGAGCTGCTCGCGCAGCTCCTCCTTCTGGCGGCAGCGCTCGAACAGGTACTCGACCGGCTGCAGCGGAGTGTTCGGGATCGTGACGAGGAAGTCGGGCCCGACGAAGATGTCGAGCTCGCCGGCGTTCAGCCGCTTCACGTTGCGGTCGAAGACCGGGAAGTGGAGGACGATGAAGAGGTAGTCCGTGTACTCGTCGATCTTCGGCCGCTGGTTGCGCGAGAGCACGTCCTCGAGATCGAGGGCGTGGAAGTCGAACTGCTCCTCGAGCCAGGCACTCTCCAGCGGACCCGGCCGCTCGATGTTGACCCAGCGCAGGCCCTCGCCCGAGACGGTCTCGACTCGTGGCTGCCGGTCGCGCTCGGTGGGCGCGACGAGGTCAGCTGCGCGCGGGGAGCGGCGCAGCCTCGGCTTCGGAAGGCTCGGCATCGCCGGTCTCTCCTGGCATCTCGTTCGTGGCTGCGTCCATACGGCTTAGGTTACGACAGACCTACCGAGGCTCTGCCATGCCGTCGACGCCGTTGGTATAGTCCGCCCGCACATAACCGCTGCATCCAGAGGGGTGGAGGGACTGGCCCTACGAAGCCCCGGCAACCAACGAAGGTCTTGCGACCGACGTCAGGTGCCAATTCCAGCAGGCGAACAGCCTGGGAGATGTGAGTGGGAGTCCTCTCCGGGACCTCTGCTCGCACAAAGCAGAGGTCTTTTTCGTTAACCGAGACGAATGGGAGAGTTGAACGCATGAGCACCCTGGAAGGGCTTCGTTGTAAGGAATGTCGGACCGAGTACCCGCTCGAGGCGCGCTATGTGTGCGAGCAGTGCTTCGGGCCGCTCGAGGTTTCCTACGACCTCACCGGCCTCGACGCGGAGGCGCTGAAGCGGAAGATCCAGGCCGGCCCCCTGAGCATCTGGCGTTACGCGGACTTCCTCCCGTTCGACGAGCGCCCGCGCGACCCGCTGCAGCCCGGGTTGACGCCGTTGATTCGCGCGGACCGGTTGGCCGAGCGGCTCGGGATCGGCGAGGTCTGGATCAAGAACGACGCCGCCAACCCGACGCACTCCTTCAAGGACCGAGTCGTCGCCGTCGCGATCGCGAAGGCGCGGGAGCTCGGCTTCGACACCGTCGCCTGTGCGTCGACCGGCAATCTCGCCAATGCCGTCGCCGCCCACGCCGCCGCCGCGGGGCTCAACTCCTACGTCTTCGTCCCGGCCGACCTCGAGGAGCAGAAGCTGCTCGCGACCGGGGTCTACGGGACGACGCTGGTCGGCGTGCGGGGCAACTACGACGACGTCAACCGCCTCTGCACCGAGCTCTGCGAGACGCGGCCTTGGGCCTTCGTCAACGTCAACCTGCGGCCCTACTACGCGGAGGGCTCGAAGACGATCGCCTACGAGACGATCGAGCAGCTCGGCTGGTCGCTCCCGGACCGCATCGTCTGCCCGATCGCCTCCGGGTCTCTGTTCACGAAGATCGGGCGCGGGATCTCTGACTGGCTCGACCTCGGCCTCGTCGAGGGTGAGCTGCCGGCCTTCCACGGCGCCCAGGCGGAGGGCTGCAACCCGGTTTCGGAGGCGTACGCCTCGGGCTGGGACGTCTGCAAGCCGCAGCGGCCGGAGACCATCGCGAAGAGCCTCGCGATCGGCAATCCCGCCGACGGCCCCTACGCGCTCGAGCTCGCCCGCTCGACCGGCGGCTCGATCGAGGACGTCGACGACGCCGAGATCCGCGCCGGAATCAGGCTGCTCGCCGAGACCACGGGGATCTTCACGGAGACCGCGGGCGGCGTGACCACGGCGGTGCTGGCGAAGCTTGCCGAAGCGGGTGCGATCGGGTCCGGCGACCGGGTGGTGGCGGTGATCACGGGCGAGGGCCTGAAGACGCTCGACGCGGTGCGCGAGGGCTACTCGATCCAGGAGATCGACCCGACGCTCGAGTCGTTCGAGGCGGGCGTCGAGTCGTCCGCTCCGGCCGTCGGCGCGCCTCGGTAGATTTCGAGCAGATGGCGGTCACGGTCAAAATTCCGGCGCAGCTGCGGGGCGTCACGGACGGCGAGGGCGAGGTCGAGGTCGACGGGGACACCGTCGGCGAGGCGCTCGACGCGGTCTTCGACGCGCACGCGAATCTGCGCGAGCGGATCACCGAGGACGGCACCCTGCGCCGCTTCGTCAACGTCTACGTCTCGGGCGAGGACATCCGCTTCAAGGACGGCCTCGACACCGAGCTCACCGACGGCGACGAGGTCACGATCCTCCCGGCCGTCGCCGGCGGCTCGCGCTAGCCGCGGGTGGCCGGCGAGCCAACCTGGTTCGAGATCGGCGTCGGCGACGCCGAGAACGCGCAGGCGTTCTACCGGGAGCTGTTCGGCTGGGCGATGAAGCCCTCGACCGCCCACACCTTCACGGCGAGCACGCCGAGGAGGGCAGCGCCGGCGACCATGTGGACGGCCGACTCGCCCTCCTCGAAGCCGAAGTACGAGATGCACATGAGCGCGACAACGGTGACCAGGGTCGCGATCACACCGCCGGAGAAGCGATGCGCGAAGGAGGCAGCGTCCGGACCGGGGACCGGCGGTCGCAGCTTGCCGTAACCGATCGCGATCAGGACGAGCTGGTAGATCGCGAGCGTGGCGGCGACCGAGGCGAGGACGAGCTTCACCTCCGTGACGTTGCCGCGCGTGAGCTCTTCGACCACGTCCTCCACGCGCACCGCCTACCCACCGATCACGGCCGATGAACGGTCCGCTACAGGCCGGATAACGAACGTCTCGTCCGCAGCATGCGAACGAGGCGCCGCGTAGAGCGCACCGACCATGCGAGGGAATCCACGGATGGGGGGAACCGGGATGCTCGTGGCGCGAGGCCGGTGCGGTCGATCGCGCATTCACGATCGGCCTTGCCGGCGGACTGCCGCTCCGCGAGCATGGCTCCCGCGAGCACGATCAATCCGGCCGGGACCGTCCGAACCGCGGCGAGACTCTTCCCCGAGACCATCGAACTCCTCCACGCGCCCGGCAGGATTCGAACCTGCGGCCTCTCGCTCCGGAGGCGAGCGCTCTATCCACTGAGCTACGGGCGCCAGGCGAGGAGACTACTGCGCACCCGAGACGAACATATGTTCCGTCCGGTCGTCGTCCTACCGTCGATCCATGCACATCGGCACGCATGGGAATCGCGCCGAAGCAGCGGTCTTGGACGCCCTCATCGCCGCGGGGTACGGCGTGCTGTCCCCTTCGGCGACGGCCTCCGTACGACCTGGTCGCCGACCTCGGCAACGAGGATTCGCCAAGGTCCAGGTTCAAGACCGCGTGGCGCGGGGCGGTCGCCTGATCTTCAACACGCTGGCGACGGATCACGGCAACGGGAGTGTTCGCCGCTATGAGGGACGCGCCGATATCTTCGGTGTCCACCTCCCACCGCTCGATGCTGTGTATCTCGTGCCACTGGACGGCGTGGCCGTCGACCGAAGGCCGGCTCCGCCTCGCGCCCACCCGAAACAACCAGAGCCGGCGTATCCGCCTCGCCGCTGAATTCGAAATTAGGCATTGGACGAAGGAGCGGCTTGTCGAGGCCGTCGACCGTCTCGCGGGCAGACGCACCGCCGCGAAGCCGCGTAGATTTCCCACCGATTGGATCCGCGTGGGGATGCGGGGGGATGAACAGCGGAGGACCTGGGCACCGGGTCCGCCCCGTCGGTGGTGGCCTCCGCATCGGCCAGCAGCGGACGGCCGGTGAAGCCCCGTGCGTGGAGTATGCGCAGTTGGCGAACCAGGTCGCCGTCACCGGTGATCGCGGCGCGCTCGGGACTCGCTCATCTACATCCAGACCTCGCTGAGGCGCGACGAGCTCCGCGAGATGGTCGATGCTGGGGGAACGGGGGGTCAAGCAGGGCTTCGAGACGTCGCCACCGCCCTGTTCCTCTTCGGCATCGCGGGCGTCACTCGGCGGATCGAGCTGAAGCGGCGAATGACATGGGCTGCGTACGGCGTATCGCTGATCGCGATCGTCTACATCGTCGTCGGCTGAACGCCCCGCGCAGCCGCCGCGGCCCGCCGCGGCTACCGTTCGCGCGTGGATCTCGATCTCGTCTTCCTCGGCACCGGGGGCTCCGTGCCGACCGCGCGGCGCTCGACCGCCTGCGTGCTGATCCGCGCCGGGGGCGAGCGGCTGATGGTCGACTGCGGCGAGGGATCGCAGCGCCAGATGCAGCGCTCGACCGGGCTCGTCCAGGTCGACGAGCTCTACCTCACCCATCTGCACGCGGACCACTACCTCGGCATCCCCGGACTGCTCAAGACCTACCAGCTGAACGCGCGCGAGCGACCGTTGCGGGTGATCGGGCCGCCGGGGCTGATCGAGCTCTTCACAGCGCTGCGGCGGATCTTCGGAAAGCTCAGCTACGAGGTCGAGCTGGCCGAGATCGATGCCGGCGAGGCGATCCGCCACGACGGCTTCGAGATTTGTTCGTTCGCGGTCGAGCACCGCAGGATGCCCGCCTTCGGCTACGCGCTGGTCGAGGAGGAGCGCCCCGGCCACATCGACCCGGAGGCCGCGGAGCGCCTCGGTGTTCGCGCCGGGCCCGACCTCGGCCGGCTGCAGCGCGGTGAGGAGGTCGACGGCACAGACGGCGTTGTCCGGCCCGATGACGTGATGGGCGAGGCGCGGCGCGGGCGCAAGATCGTGATCAGCGGCGACACCGGCCCATGCGAGATGACCCGCCTGGCCGCCCACGAGGCGCAGCTCCTGGTCCACGACTCGAGCTTCGCCGACGAGGAGGCGGCCCGCGCCCAGGAGACCGGCCACTCGACCGCCCGAGAGGCCGCCCAGATCGCCGCGGAGGCGGAGGTGGCAATGCTCGCGCTCGTCCACGTGTCCTCGCGATACGACGTGCGGGCGGTGCTGGAAGAAGCGCGCGAGGTCTTCCCGGGGGCGGTCGCCCCGCGCGATTTCGACCTGGTCGAGGTCCCGTTCCCCGAGCGCGGCGAGCCGCGCCTGGTCGAGCGCGGTGCACGATCGCCGCGGCAGGACGCTGGCTAACGTCTCAAGAGTGAGCGCGACCGATGTCTCGAACCCGCTCTTCGCCCGCTTCTTCGATCGCTTCGCAGCGAAGGACAAGGATCGCGGCGAGGCGGAGCTCCGGCGTGAGCTGCTCGCGGGTCTCGAGGGGAGGGTGGTCGAGGTCGGCCCCGGCAACGGGATCAACTTCGAGCACTATCCCGACGGGGTCACGGAGCTCATCGCCGCCGAGCCCGAGCCCTACCTGCGCCGGGCCGCCGAGAAGACGGCGGCCTCGGTGGATATCCCCGTGCGCGTCGTCGGCGGCGTCGCGGAGGACCTTCCCCTCGACAGCGCCTCGGCGGACGCCGTCGTCGTCGCCGGGGTCCTCTGCTCGGTCCCCGATCAAGCCGCCGCGCTGGCGGAGTTTCGCCGCGTCCTTCGACCCGGTGGAGAGGTGCGCTTCTATGAGCACGTCCGCTCGAGGCGCCCCGGATTCGCCCGCTTCCAGGACCTGAGCGCCCTCATCTGGCCGCGGCTGATGGGCGGCTGTCAGCCGAACCGCACCACGATGGCCGAGTTCGAACGCGCCGGCTACGCGATCGAGCGCTGCCGCGGCTTCGGCTACCCACCAGCGGCGCGGGCTTATCCGGTGATGCCGCGCGTCCTCGGCGTTGCGCGCCCGGAACCGGCGGGGCCCCGCGATGCTCGATGAGCGCTTCGCCCGTCACCTACACGTCGAGTCGCTTCGCCATCGCGACCTCCACGCCGAGCACGAGCCCCACGTCCTCTTCCAGGCCTCGACGATCGCCGCCCTGCTCGAGGGCGCCTTCGACGGCGACGTCACCTTCGCCGAGCTGGCCGAGCACGGCGACACCGGCCTCGGCACGCTGAACCAGCTCGATGGCGAGATGATCGCGGTCGACGGCCGCTTCTACCGCGCCGACGTCGACGGACTCGTCCTCGAGATCAACGAGAACGAGCGCACCCCGTTCGCCGCCGTCACCTGGTTCGAGAATTCGCTCGAGCGAACGATCGAGGGCCCGCGCGACCTCGTGGAATTGCTCGCCGACCTCGACGCCGTCGCCGCGGACCCCGATGCCGCCTGCGCACTTCGAATCGACGGTGAGTTCGAGTCCGTGGTGGCGCGCTCGGTCCCGCGCCAGCTGCCGCCCTACCGACCCCTCGCCGAGGTCGTCGCGGACCAGCACGTGTTCGAGCTCGGACCAATCGCCGGCACTCTCGTCGGCTTCCGCTTCCCCGATTACGCGCACGGACTCGAGGTCGGTGGCTACCACCTCCACTTCATCTCCGCCGACCGCACGAGCGGCGGGCATCTGCTCGAGTGCCGGATCGGCAGCGGCACAGCGCGTATCGACCTCTCCGGAGAGATCCACGTGGAGCTCCCGCCCGGGATCGAGCTCGACTCGCCGGACGTCGACGAGGAGACGAGAGCCGCGCTCGACGCGATCGAGCGCGGGGGTTAGATCTCGATTTTGCCTGCGGCGAGGGTGAGGTCGCCGGCTTCGACCTTGAGGCGCCAGGTGCCCTGCGTCGGGACCTTCACCTTGAGCCCTACGAGCCCGGCGCCGGCGGCCACCGGTTTTGCCCGGCCGCGCACCGTCTTCCCGCGCCTGGTGGCGGCGAGCGCTGCCGTGGTCGAGCCCGCCGTCGCCTCGACACGGACCTTGATCGTTCGCCCGCGCGAGCTCACCTTGCCGACCTTGAGCTCCGCAGCCACGTCGCCGAAGTCGCCGCTCGTGTTGAGCGCGTTCGGTACGCAGGGCATGCCGTAGGCGAGCGCGTAGTCCCCGTTGAACCCGGGCCCGATGTGAGTGATCTGGGGATCCATCAAAACGGCGCGGTGGCCATCCGAGCCCAGCCAGCCGTCGAGAGCCGCCTGCGCAGTCGGATATCCCTGCGCGAGCACTGGGCCGGTCCACTTCGTGCAGCCCGCGGCGTTCGCCCGTGCCGTGTACGGGGCGTCGCGGGCGTGATCGAAGTTTCCGAAGGTGACGTTCTCGAGCACGTAATCGTCCGAGATGTCGGTCAGGGCGGGGGAGATCTCCACCCGCGCGAGGCCGGCCGCGACTCGCTCTGCGTTCAGGAGCCGCACGAACTCGCGCTCGACCGAAGAGGGGAGTGGATCGCCGGCCTGAGCGGGGGCAGCCAGCGCGAGAACGATGAGCGCGGCGAGTGCGAGAGCCCCCTTCACGCCGCCACCTTATCCCAACGGCGCGACCACGTCGGCGACGGCGTCGGCGACCGCCGCCGCCTGATCCTCTTGGAGGAAGTGCTTGGCGTCCAGCAGGAGCGGCTCCTCGACGCCGAGCACGCGCTGGGCGATCCGCAACTGGTCGATCCCGAGCGCGGGGTCGCGCTCGCCCCACACGATCCGCGCCGGATAACGCCGCCCGGCGAGCCCCTCCGCGAGCAGCCGGCTCTTCTCGTCGGTGAGCTCGAACGAGCGCATGATCCGCAGGAACGCGCGGCCGCGGTCGAGCCGCGTGAGCAGCTCCCGGTGCGCGTAGATCTCCGCCTTCGACACCGCATGCGGGTCGCCGAGCCCCTGGAGACGAAAGAGCGCGGCGAAGACCGGCTTCGGCGTCGCGCGCAGCCAGAGCTCGCCGAGTCCGCGAACCGCGAACGGGTGCATCGTCCATGGCCGCCGGAACGTGGCGGGATCGAGGGGCGTGTTCAGCGCCGTGATCGAGAGCGTTCGGCCCGGGTTGCGGACCGCCCACTCGCAGCCGATCGGCCCGCCGATGTCGTGGACCACGAGGTGGACGCGCCCCAGCCCGAGCGCGTCGATCGCCTCCCCGAGCCAGCGCGAGAGCCCGGTCCACGAGTAGTCGAACCCATCCGGGCGATCGGCGAGGCCGAGCCCGGGAAAGTCGAAGGCGGTCGCTCGGATGCCCTGGTCGGCGAGCGCCGGAATCACCTTGCGATAGAGAAAGGACGACGTGGGCACGCCGTGGACGAGCACCACGTCAGGCCCGTCGCCCTGCTGACGGACGAAGCTCCGCACCCCGGCCGCCTCGAACCGGCGACCGGCGGCACTGTGGACGTCGATCACCTGCGCGACCTCCGGGTTCATTGAAGCCATTGGATCGCGCTTCGCCTCACAATCAAAGAAATCTGCTCCGCACGCACGCCATCATTACCGCAACGTCGGCGTAAGTCTCGGCCGACGGCGCGGAGCCCGCCTCACGCGATGCTAGGCTCGACCAGTCGGTTCCTTTAACCCGGTCCAGAGAGGCCAGAAGGAGCGCGTGAACACACATCCCGACGGCCCCGACCGGGTCGTACTCGACCGCGACGACCTGCGCCGCACCCTCGTGCGGATCGCACACGAGATCGTCGAGAAGAACCCCGCCGCGGGGGACTCCGCGTCGCCGATCGCCCTCGTCGGTATTCACACCCGCGGCGCAGTGCTCGCCCGCCGCCTCCACTCGCTTGTCGCCGAGCTGATCGGCGCCGACGTGCCGCTCGGTGACCTGGACATCTCCTTCTACCGCGACGACCTGCCCAACCGCGAGCCGAGCGCGCAGCCGATCGTCCACTCATCCCACCTCGACTTCGAGCTCGACGGCCGCACCCTCATCCTCGTCGACGACGTCCTCTTCACCGGCCGCACGGTCCGCGCCGCCATCGACGCCCTCTTCGACTATGGACGGCCGGAGCGGGTGCAACTCGCAGTGCTCGCCGATCGCGGCCATCGCGAGCTGCCGATCCGTCCCGACTACGTGGGCAAGAACCTGCCGACCGCGCGCGACGAGCGCGTATACGTCCGCCTCGAGGAGACCGACGAGATCGACGAGGTCTCGATCGACCGGGTGGGCGAAGCGATCACCATCTCCCGAGGAGGGGATCCGGAATGAAGCACCTGCTGGCGATCGAGGACCTCGGCCGCGATGACATCGAGCGGATCATGGAGCGCGCCGCGAGCTTCGCCGAGGTGGGACGCCGTGACATCAAGAAGGTTCCGACCCTGCGCGGCAGGACGATCGTCAGCCTCTTCTACGAAGCGAGCACGCGCACCAGCTCATCGTTCGAGCTGGCGGCGAAGCGACTCTCCGCCGACGTCGTCTCGATCAAGTCCTCCGGGTCCTCCGTCGAGAAGGGGGAGTCGCTCAGGGACACGATCGCGACGCTCTCCGCCTACGCGCCCGAGGCGCTGATCATCCGTTCGCCGTATGCCGGGGCGGCGAAGCTGGTCACCCAGTGGACCGAAGCGCGGGTCATCAATGCCGGCGACGGGAAGCACGAGCACCCCAGCCAGGCCCTGCTCGACGCGTACACGCTGCTCGACCGGCTCGGCTCCCTCGAGGGCAAGAAGATCTGGATCGTCGGCGACGTGCTCCACAGCCGGGTCGCGCGCTCGTGCGCGGTCTGCTTCACGGCGATGGGGGCGGAGGTGACGGTCTGTGGGCCGCCGACACTCATCCCCCGCGGTTTCGGCGAGGCCTTCGGGGTCGACGTCGCCTACACGCTCGACGACCTCGGCGAGGCGGATGTCGTCTACGCCCTGCGCATGCAGCGCGAACGGATGAAGGACACCTTCGTGCCCTCGATCCGGGAATACGCGGCCAACTACCAAATCGACTCCCGCCGCCTCGGCACGCGCCAGCTGCTGATGCATCCCGGCCCGGTCAACCGCGGCGTGGAGCTCTCGCCCGAGGTGATCGACGGGCCCGCCTCGCTGATCACCACCCAGGTCGAGAGTGGCCTCGTCGTCCGGATGGCGGTCCTCTACGAGCTGCTCGCCGGTGGCGACCCGCGCCGGTCCGACGAGGGCGAGGCGGATCTGCCCGCGCCGACGCCGATCGGGGAGCCCGCCTAGTGAGGCGGAGCGAAGCGGAGCCGAGCCGCGCCGAGGAGGCGCCTTTCTGATGGCGGAACTGCGCCCGATCTCCTCACTGGACTGGCGCGGCGCCGGGTCCGAGCCGAAGGACCTGATCGTGCGCGGCGCTCATGTTCTCGATCCGCGCACCGGCATCGATGCGCCGCACGACGTCGTCGTCCGCGACGGCGAGATCGCCGAGCTCGCCACTCCCGGGTCGGCCGAGCTCGACGGCGCCGAGACGATCGAGGCGGAGGGTCTCAGCGTCTTCCCGGCCTTCTTCGACCCGCACGTCCATCTGCGCACGCCCGGCCGCGAAGACGAGGAGGACGTCGAGACCGGTACCCGCGCGGCGGCCGCGGGCGGTTACTGCGGTGTCCTCGCGATGGCGAACACGGACCCGGTGGTCGACACAGCCGCGGACGTCAGCGCCCTGCGCGAGAGCGCCCGGGAGCGGGCCGCCGTTCCGGCGGGCTTCTTCGCCTGCGTCACACGCGGGATGCAGGGGGCGGAGCTGAGCGAGATGGTCGAGCTCGCCGAGGCGGGCGCCGTCGGCTTCTCCGACGACGGTCTGCCACTGGCGAGCGCCCGGGTGATGCGGAGGGCGCTGCAGTATCAGCGCCTCGCCGGCCTGCCGATCGCGCTCCACGAGGAGGATCCGGAGCTGTCGGCCGGCGGATCCATGCACGAGGGCCTCGTTTCTGCCGCGCTCGGGATCGGCGGCATCCCATCGATCTCGGAGTCGACCATGATCGCCCGCGACGCGCAAATCGCGGGCTTCGAGGAGGCCCGGATCCACGTTCAGCACCTGTCCGCGCGGGAGTCCGTGGAGGCGGTCGAGCAGGCGAAGGCAGTCGGGGTGGAGATCACCTGCGAGGCGACCCCGCATCACCTGACCCTCACCGACGAAGCACTTCGCAGCCTCGACGCCCGTTTCAAGATGAACCCGCCGCTGCGCGCCGAGAGGGACCGCGAGGCGCTGCTCGACGGCCTACGCAGCGGCACGATCGACTGCATCGCGACCGACCACGCGCCGCACTCCTCCGACGAGAAGGAGATTCCGATCGAGGCGGCGGCCTTCGGGGTGATCGGCCTCGAGACGGCCTTCTCCGTCCTCTACACCGACCTCGTGCTCGCGGGCGTGATCGACCTGGGCCTTCTGGTCGAGCGGTTGAGCGGCGGCGCGGAGCCGCTCGGCTTCGCCGCGCCGCGGATCGAGCCCGGCGCCGAGGCAAACCTCGTCCTCGTCGACACGGATGCCGAGTGGGAGGCCGGAGCCGAGGGCTGGGAGAGCCGCTCGGACAACTCCTGCTTCGCCGGGCACCGACTCCGCGGCCGTGTGCTGATGACCGTTGCCGCCGGCGGGGTGGCCTACCGCCAGCGCTCGTTTGCCATGGGGGTCGCGTCGTGAGGGTCGACGCCGAACGCTCCGCCCTCGTCGTCATCGACGTCCAGGAGGCGTTTCGCAAGGGCGTCCCGAACTTCGGCGAGGTCGAAGCGGGAGCGGCGATCCTGCTCGAGGCGGCGCAAGAGGTCGGAATTCCGGTAATCGTCACCGAGCAGTATCCGAAGGGGCTGGGGGAAACCGTCCCGCTCGTGCGCGAGAAGCTGCCTGACGACCTAGTTCCGCTGGAGAAGCTCAAGTTCTCGGCGGCGGAGGCCGACGGCTTCGACCTCGTCGGGCGCGAGCAGGCGATCATCTGCGGAATCGAGACTCACGTCTGCGTCAGCCACACGGTCCTCGACCTGCTCGAGGACGGCACGGAGGTCCACATCGTGGCCGACGCGGTCGGCTCTCGCGCGGAGTCGAACCGCGAGCTGGCGCTGCGCAAGGCAGAGCGGGCGGGCGCGATCCTGACCTCGGTCGAGACCGTCCTCTTCGAGCTCGTCCGCGAAGCCGGGACGCCGGAGTTCAAGCGGCTCCAGGGGCTGGTCAAGTGAGTACGGGCGGCGACGGCTACGTCCTGCTCGAGGACGGCACCCGCTTCGACGGCGAGCTCGCCGGAAGCGGCGGGGAGTCGGTCGGGGAGGTCGTGTTCAACACCGCGATGACCGGCTACCAGGAGGCCGTAACCGACCCCTCCTACGCCGGCCAGCTGATCACCTTCACCTATCCCCTGATCGGCAACTACGGGGTCGGGGCGCCCGCGATGGAGTCCGACCGCGTCCACGCCCGCGCGGCGATCATGCGTGAGGCGAAGAACGGCGAGGACGCGGCCGACGCCGAGGCGGGCTGGCTGGACTGGCTCTCCTCTTGCGGCATCCCGGCGATCACCGGGATCGACACGCGCACCCTCGTTCGCCAGATCCGCGACCAGGGCGCGATGCGCGGTGGCGTCTTCTCGGCGGCCACCCCCGAGGGAGAGGCGCGTGAGCGGATTGAGGCCGAACCGCGAATGGACGGAGCGGACCTCGCCCGCACGGTGACCCCGGGCGAGCCGGTCTTCTTCGAGGGCGAAGGGCCGCACATCGTCGCGCTCGACACCGGGATCAAGCTCTCGATCCTGCGCCAGTTCCGCGAGCGGGACTGCCGGCTGACGCTGCTTCCGTGCGATTCCGACGCTGAGACGGTGCTCGCGTCCCAGCCGGATCTCGTCTTCCTCGCGAATGGCCCCGGGGACCCGGCTGCGCTCGGCTACGTCGTCGACACGGTGCGCGAGATCGTCGGCAAGAAGCCCGTCGTCGGCATCTGCCTCGGCCACCAGCTCCTCTGCCGGGCCGTCGGCCTCGAGACCTTCAAGCTCCCCTTCGGCCACCGGGGCGCCAACCACCCGGTCAAGGACCTGCGCACCGGGAAGATCGACATCACCTCCCAAAATCACGGCTTCGCAGTCCAGGGACCTGGCGGCGAACCGCGGATCGACGGCGACGAGCCGGTCCGCTGGGAGACTGACTTCGGCGGCGCCGAGCTCACCCACCTGAACCTCTACGACCGCACCGTCGAGGGCCTCGAGCTGTCAGACGTGCCCGGGTGCACGGTCCAGTACCACCCGGAGGCGGGCCCAGGCCCCCACGACGCGCGGTATTTGTTCGATCGGTTCCTGGAGCTGGCTTCGTGAGTTCAGAGGAAAACATCGCGACGATCCGCCGCTTCCACTCTGGGATGGAGGCGGGCGATCGCGAGGCGCTCGGCCACCTGCTCGACGAGCTCGCGCACCCCGAGTGCGAGTGGTTTCCACTCGTGACCCAGGTCGAAGGCGGCGCCTACCGCGGCAAGCAACGGACCCGGGCGTTCTTCGACGACTTCCTCGGCGCGTTCACGGTGAGCTACGAAAAGTTCGAGATCGAGGCGCTCGGCGACAAGGGGGTGCTGGTCCTCAGCCACATGAAGTTGCGCGGGCGCGAGAGCGGGATCGAGATGGAGCAGGAGATGGGCGTGGTGTACGAGCTCGAAGGCGGCCTCTTTCGCCGCGGCCGGGCGTTCGCAACGCACGGCGACGCGAGGGCCGCCGCCGAGGAGGTCGCCGTCTGATGCCGCGCCGCGACGACATCCAAAAAATAATGCTGATCGGCTCCGGGCCGATCGTGATCGGCCAGGCGGCCGAGTTCGACTACTCAGGCGTCCAGGCATGCAAGGTGCTGATCGAGGACGGCTACGAGGTCGTGCTCGTGAACTCGAACCCCGCGACGATCATGACCGACCCCGAGTTCGCCCACCGGACCTACATCGAGCCGCTCCTGCCCGGATCGGTCGCCCGGATAATCGAGAAGGAGCGCCCGGACGCCCTCTTGCCGACGCTCGGCGGCCAGACGGCCCTCAACCTGGCGAAGGCGCTTCACGACGACGGAACGCTCGAGCGCTTCGGCGTGGAGCTGATCGGGGCGGATTACGACGCGATCCACCGGGCCGAGGACCGCGAGGCCTTCCGGGAGACGATGGAGGGCGCCGGCCTGCGGGTTCCGTGGTCCACGATCGTCGAGTCGGTCGCCGACGTCGAGAAGGGTCTCGCCAGCGGCGACATCTCCCTACCCGCGATCGTCCGGCCGGCGTTCACCCTCGGCGGCCAGGGCGGGGGAGTGGGGCACACCGAGACGGAGCTGCTCGGGGTCGTCTCCGAGGGCCTCGCGGCGAGCCCGATCAACCAGGTCCTGGTCGAGGAGTCGGTGCTCGGCTGGGGTGAGTTCGAGCTCGAGGTGATGCGCGATCGAAACGACAACGTCGTCGTCATCTGTTCGATCGAGAACGTCGACCCGATGGGCGTCCACACGGGGGACAGCGTCACGATCGCGCCCGCCCAGACGCTCACCGACCACCTCTACCAGGAGCTCCGCGACCAGGCCCTGCGCGTGATCCGGGCGGTGGGGGTCGAGACCGGCGGCTCGAACGTGCAGTTCGGCGTCAACCCCGAGACCGGCGAGATCGTGATCATCGAGATGAACCCGCGCGTCTCCCGATCCTCGGCGCTGGCCTCGAAGGCGACCGGCTTCCCGATCGCGAAGATCGCGGCGAAGCTCGCTGTCGGCTATGCCCTCGAGGAGATCGACAACGACATCACCGGGATCACGCCGGCTTCGTTCGAGCCGACGATCGACTACGTCGTGACCAAGATCCCCAGGTTCGCGTTCGAGAAGTTTCCCGGCGCCGAAGGCGAGCTGACGACCCACATGAAGTCGGTCGGTGAGGTGATGGCGATCGGCCGGACGTTCCGCGAGTCCTTCGCGAAGGCCTTGCGCTCGCGCGAGCTCGACTCCGAGCCCGAGTTGCCGGCCGACACCGACGAGCTCCTGGAACGCCTCGAGACGCCTCGCGCCGACCGCTTCGACCTCATTCTCGAGGCCTTCGGACGCGGAGTCGACCTCGACGCGATCCACTCCCGCACCTCTGTCGACCTCTGGTTCCTGCGCGAGCTCCAGGCCCTGGCGCTCGAGGGAGATGGCACGGAAGGCCTCGATCGCACCTTCCGCTCGGTCGACACCTGTGCCGCCGAGTTCGAGGCCCGAACGCCGTACTTCTACTCCGGGCATGAACGGAAGGCGCCCCTCGCTGGCGAGGTGCGGCGCGGCGACCGTGAGAGCGTCGTCATCCTCGGCTCGGGCCCGAACCGGATCGGCCAGGGGATCGAGTTCGATTACTGCTGCGTCCACGCCGCGATGACGGTGCGGGCGTCCGGCCGTGACGCGGTGATGATCAACTGCAACCCGGAGACGGTTTCGACGGACTACGACACGTCCGACCGCCTGTACTTCGAGCCACTGACGGTGGACGACGTCTTGGCGGTGATCGAGATCGAGCAGCCGGAGGGTGTGATCGTTCAGTTCGGCGGGCAGACGCCGCTGCGCCTCGCGAAGCCCCTGCAGGACGCGGGAGTGAGGCTGCTTGGCACGCCCGTCGATGCGATCGACCTCGCCGAGGACCGAGGCCGCTTCGGCGCGCTGCTGCGGCGGCTCGAGATCGCCCATCCGCCCTACGGGACCGCCCACTCAGCCGAAGAGGCGCTGATGATCTCCGAGGACGTCGGCTTCCCGCTGCTCGTCCGGCCCTCTTACGTGCTCGGCGGGCGCGCAATGGAGATCTGTTACTCCGCCGAACAGCTCGAGGCCTACCTCGAAGCCCACGTCAAGGCAGACCAGGAGCACCCGCTTCTCCTCGACCGCTTCCTCGAGGACGCGATCGAGGTCGACGTCGACGCCCTCTGCGATGGCGAGGTGGCGAAGGTCGCCGGAATCATGCAGCACGTCGAGGAGGCCGGCGTTCACTCCGGGGACTCGGCCTGCGTGATCCCTCCCATGAGCCTCGGCGAGGAGATGCTCACGGAGATCCGCGCTACGAGTGAACGCCTCGCGCTCGAGCTCGGCGTGATCGGACTGCTCAATGTCCAGTACGCCGTGGCGAGCGGCAAGCTCTATGTGATCGAGGCGAACCCGCGCGCCTCGCGGACCGTCCCCTTCGTCTCGAAGGCGATCGGCGCGCCCCTCGCCAAGCTCGCCTGTCGCCTGATGCTCGGCGAGTCGCTCGCGGACATCGAGCTGCCGACGATGCACAACGACCACGTCTCGGTGAAGGAGGCGGTGCTCCCGTTCGCCCGCTTCGCCGGCGCCGACTCGGTGCTCGGGCCCGAGATGAAGTCCACGGGTGAGGTGATGGGAATCGCGAGCGACTTCCCCGCAGCGTTCGGCAAGGCGCAGGCGGCGGCCGGCGTCGCACTGCCGAGCGGCGGCACCGTCTTCATCACGGTGACCGACGGCGACAAGGCGGCGGCGACCCAGCTCGCGAGCCGCTTTCACGACCTCGGCTTCCGGATCATCGCCACCGCGGGCACGGCGCAGGCAATCTCGCGCATGGGGATCCCGGCGCAGGCGATCAACAAGATCGGCGAGGGCTCACCGCACGTGGTCGACTACATCCGCAACGACGAGGTCGACCTGGTGATCAACACCCCGACCGGGAGCGGAGCCCGCTCTGACGGGTATGAGATCCGCAGCGCGGCCGTCCGCAAGGGAATCCCGTGCCTGACCACGCTCACCGGCGCCTCGGCGGCGGCACGGGCGATCTCGGCGGCGAACGAGGGACAGGCGCCGCCCGTGTCGCTGCAGGAGTTGCACGGGATGGAGCCCTCGCCGCTCGCCGCTCGCCAGTCGGCAAAGTGACCGACGCCCGCGTCATCGCGCCCTTCGGCCGACGCGCCGCGGCGGTAACCGCAAACGAAGCGACGGGCGGTTACCGGCTCATCACCGCGCTCGACACCGAAGGGCCGGTGCCGAAGGCGGGGCAGTTCTACATGCTCTCCGCCGGTGGATGGGGCGGGGGAGCCGGCGAGCGGCCCTACCTGCCGCGGGCGTTCTCCGTTGCATCCGTAGAGGAAACGGGCGGCGGCGTTGCCCTTGGTTTCCTGCTGGAGGACGTCGGCCCCGGGACGAGGCGGCTCGCGGCCCTGGCGGACGGCGAGGCCCTGCACCTGACCGGACCGCTGGGCCGCCCGTTCTCGAGTCCGCGCGATCTCGCGCCCCAGAGCGCGGGCGCTGTGCTGGTGGGCGGCGGCATCGGCGTTGCGCCGCTCGCCGTCCTTCGCCGCGAGCTCTCGGATGCCGGAGTTCCGCAGCGCGTGCTTCTCGGCTTCCGCGATCGCGCGCACTCGGGTGGCATGGAGCTCTTTCGCTGCGAGGAGATCCGCACCGCGAGCGAGGACGGGCACACGGGTCACAAGGGCTACGTCACCGACTTGCTCTCCGTGTTGCTCGAGGGCGACGACGCGACCAGCGCGGCCGTCTACGCCTGCGGGCCTCCTGGGATGCTCGAAGCGGTCCGCGGGATCTGCGCCGCGCGGAGCGTCGCCTGCGAGCTCGCGCTGGAGACGCCGATGGCCTGCGGCTTCGGCTCCTGCTTCGGGTGCGCAGTGCCCCTCGCATCCGGCGGCTACATGCGCCTCTGTGTCGACGGCCCCACGGTCCGCGGCGACGAGATCGAGACGGCCCTTCTCGCCGGATCGGGCCACCGATGACAGACCTCTCGGCCAGCCTCTGCGGGCTCGACCTTCCGCACCCGATCATCAACGCCTCCGGGACGTTCGACGCGATTGCCGCACGCCGGGCCTTCGGCGACGGCCTCGACGAGTATTTCCCGTTCAGCGCCTTCGTCTCGAAGACGATCACCCCGGGGCCCCGGGCAGGCAACCCGGCGCCGCGCCTGTATGAGACGCCCGCCGGGATGATCAACTCGATCGGGCTCCCGAACAAGGGTCTCGACGGGTTCCTCGAGCACGACCTCCCCGAGCTTGCCCGGCTCCCGGTGCCGCTGATCGTCTCGGTGATGGCGACGAGCCGCGACGGGTTCGCCCAACTGGTCGAGGGGGTCGGCTCCCGCGCCGAGGTCGCCGCGATCGAGCTCAACGTCTCCTGCCCGAACGTGAAATCGGGGCTGATCGTCGGGGAGCAGCCACCGGAGACGCTCGCTCTTTGCGACGCACTGCGGCCGCTGACTTCAAAGCCTCTGATCGTGAAGCTGACTCCCAACATCGCGGACCCGGCACCGGTCGCGCTCGCCGCTGCCGAGGGTGGCGCCGATGCCGTCTCTCTGATCAACACGCTGAAGGCGACGGCGTTCGCGCCGGGGTCCGCCGAGCCGTGGCTCGGCGCCGGAAGCGGCGGGCTCTCCGGGCCGGCGGTCCGGGCGGTGGCGCTCGACCAGGTGCGCCGGGTCGCCGCCGCGGTCGAGATCCCGGTGATCGGCATGGGCGGGATCGAGTCGGGCGTCGACGCGCTCGACTTTCTCACCCTCGGCGCAAGCGCCGTCGCGGTCGGGACTGCGAGCTTCCGTGACCCGGCGGCCGGTACCCGCATCCGCTCGGAGCTCGCCGCCGAGCTTCGCGCGAGGGGCCTCTCGACGCTCCCGGACAACACGCCAGCGTCGACCTCGACTTGAGGTCGAAGCGAATTTCGTCAATAACCCGGTGAATCGGCTTGCGCCCCCCTTGCGCGTGGATATACTCGCCGCCGCACGTGGCCCCCTCCGTCGAGACATCTGCCGCTGTTCCGGAACGCACCCGGGAGCAGCGGATAAAGGCCCTGCGACGGGCGAATGAGATCCGCACGGCGCGGGCTCAGCTGAAGCGCGACATGAAGGCGGGCAAGGTCAAGATCGAGGCCCTGCTGGCCGATCCGCCCGAGTATGTGATGTCCGCCAAGGCCTTCGACATGATCCTGGCCGTCCCGAAGTACGGCCGGGTGAAGGCGAACAAGATCCTCACCCAGTGCCGGATCTCGCCGTCGAAGACGATCGGCGGGCTCTCCGAGCGGCAGCGCGCGGAGCTCGTCCAGTTCTTGCGCCGCTAGGTCTCGCGAGCAGCCGGGTTCAGCGAGCGGTCGCGTTGATCGTCGCGGCCCCAAGCGGCTCTCCGGCGGCGAACGCGATCCCGCAGCCGTTGGCCTCGGTCCCGAAGGCGGCGTTCAGCTGATCGGCCGACCCGGGGATCGAGAGGCCGCCTCTGCCGGGGGAGGTCGGGGCCACGGTCGCGAGCATCCGGTATTGAACCTGACGCGTGTCGGGGTTCGCCATCACGCAGGCGGGCACCGAAAGCGGGGTCGACGGCGAGTTGGAACTGTCCCGACGCAACATCGACGAGCGCCGGCTTATAGGCGGCGCTCGAGCCACCCATCGGTCCGGCCTCAAACGGGCGGGCCCGTGATGTTCAAGGGAGCCTACGTAAGGGCGAAGACGACCGGCACCGGTGCTTGCACGTAATCGACCGCCGCGCTCCCTAGCCTGCCCCGGGTGGCCAAGGTCTTCGTGATCACCGGACCGTCGGGGGTGGGCAAGGGCACCCTGATCCGCGAGTTGCGAGAGCGGCTGGGCGAGCTCGACCTCTCGACCTCGGCGACGACTCGCGACCCGCGCGAGGGCGAGGAGGACGGACGCGACTACCACTTCCTCGACCGCGAGGAGTTCGACCGCCGCGCGGCCGCGAACGAGTTCCTCGAGCACGCCGTGTACAGCGGCAACCGCTACGGGACGCTGCGCTCGGAGGTCGAGCGGCGGCTCGCAGACGGGCGCTCGGTCCTGCTCGAGATCGAGGTCCAAGGCGCGCGACAGGTGCGCGCGGCGATGCCAGAGGCGGTGCTCGTCTTCATCGGTCCGCCGAGCCCGGAGACGCTCCGCGAGCGGCTGATCGGGCGCGGGACTGACTCGGCCGAGGCGATCGACGAGCGCCTGCGGACCGCCGAGATCGAGCTCGACGCGCTGGAGGAGTTCAAGCACGTCGTCGTCAACGACGAGCTCGCCGAGGCGGTCGAGGAGCTCGAGCGGATCGTGCGCTCCGAGCTCGACGATTGAGCTTCTCCGCACGCACGCTCTACACTGACGCGCGATGATCAAGCCACGAGTCGACGAACTGCTGGAGCGCACCGACACCCACTACGCCGCCGTGCTGGTCGCGGCGAAGCGGGCCCGGCAGCTGAACAGCTACTACCGCGCGCTGGGCGAGGGCTCCTACGAGGAGTTCACCCCACCGATGGTCGAGACCACGTCGGGGAACTACCTGACGATCGCGCTCGAAGAGCTCGCACAGGGCAAGATCAAGTACCACTACCGCGCTCCCTAGCCGCGCCAGGCAAGCCGCGCGCCCACGGGTGGCGGGCCGGGCGGCGTACGATCAGCGCATGGCCCGCATCCTTCTCGGTGTCAGCGGGGGCATAGCCGCCTACAAGGGACTGGAGCTCGCCCGGCTGGCGACGCTCGGTGGTCACGGTGTCCGCGTGCTGATGACGCCGGCGGCGCAGCGTTTCATCGGCGCGGCATCGTTCGAGGGCATCGTCGGCGGGCCGGTGCTCGTCGAGGAGTTCGAGCGCGATCCGATGCGGGGTGCCTTCCCCGGCGATCCCGCCCCCGAGCACGACCCGATCGGACATCTGGCGCTGGCGCAGAACGCCGACGCATACCTGGTCGCTCCCGCCTCGGCGAACACGATCGCGAAGCTCGCCGCCGGCGTCTGCGACTCGATGCTCACCACCTCGTTCCTCGCCACGGCGGCGCCGCGGCTGATCGCGCCGGCGATGAACGACCGCATGTACGCCAACCCGGCGACTCAGGCCAACCTCGCGACCCTGCGCCAGCGTGGCACGATCGTGCTCGACCCCGATTCGGGCGCGCTTGCCTCTCGGGGTGAACACGGCGCCGGCCGGCTCCCCGACCCGGCTCGGCTGCTCGCCGCCGTCGAGGCGGCCCTTCCCGCGTCGCCAGGGCCTTGGGACGGGCTCCGGGTCCTCGTCACGGCCGGGGGCACGCGCGAGCCGATCGACCCGGTGCGCTTCATCGGCAACCGCTCGAGCGGCCGCATGGGCGTGGCGCTCGCCGCCGCGGCGGCGCGGCGCGGCGCCGAGGTGATGCTCGTGGCGGCGAACGTGAACGTCGCGGTCCCCGCTGGGGTGCGGGTGGTGGACGTCGAGTCCACTGCGGAGCTCGGCGACGCGGTGAGGACGGAGTTCGAGCGGGCGCACGTGCTCCTGATGGCGGCGGCGCCCGCGGATTTCACGGCCGAGACCACCTCGGAGTCGAAGCTTCTGCGGGAGGAGTCGGGGAAGCTCGAGCTGCGATTGGTGCCGACCGAGGACGTCCTCGCCGGGGTCGCGAGGGGCCGCCGCGCGGACCAGACGCTGATCGGATTCGCGGCCGAGACCGGAGCGGGAGCGATCGAACGCGCGCGCTCGAAGCTCAAGCGCAAGGCGGTCGACGCGATCGTCTTCAACGACGTCTCCCGCTCCGAGATCGGCTTCGACTCCGCCGACAACGAGGTCACGATCGTCGAGGCCGACGCCGAGCACCATGTCCCGCTCGCCTCCAAGGACGAGGTCGCCGAGGCGATCCTCGACCGGGTCGAGGCGATCCGGGCCGCGCGCGGCGCGCTCACCGGCGACTGAGCGCTTGAGTCGCTTCCTACACTTGATGTGTGGGATACGGCGACGCTGACACCAACCTCTACAGCCTCTACCGCCGTGGCGTCGAACTGCTCGAGGACGGAAGCTTCGGCGAGGCGACGGTGCCGCTCGCCGAGGTCGCCCGCCGCGACCCCGAGAAGGCTTCGGTTCGCGAGGCCCTCGGGCGGGCCTACTTCCGCAACCGCCAGTACGAGGAGGCGGCCGCGGAGTTCGAGGCAGTCGTCGACCGCCAGCCGGTCAACGACTACGCGCACTTCTGCCTCGGCCGAGCACTCAGCATCACGGGCGAGCGCGAGCGGGCGCGCCACCACTTGGCGCTGGCGTCGAACCTGCGCCCCGACCGCCGCGACTACCGCCTTTATCGCGACCGCCTGCGCGCGTCGTAGAGTCGGCTGCCCGTGAGGGCGCTGGTGCAACGGGTGAGCCGGGCCTCGGTGGCAGTCGACGGCGAGGAGATCGCCGCGATCGGACCCGGGCTGCTCGTCCTGCTCGGGGTCCGCGACGGCGACGCCGAAGAGCAGGCCGACCGGCTCGCGGCGAAGGTCCGCGCCCTACGCGTGTTCGAGGACGCGGACGGGCGCATGAACGAGGCGCTCGGGGAGCGCGAGCTGCTCTGCGTGAGCCAGTTCACCCTCTACGCGGACACCCGCAAGGGCAACCGGCCGAGCTTCATCGAAGCCGCGCGACCGGAGATCGCCGAGCCGCTCTACGAGCGCTTCTGCGAGCGGACCGGGGCGAGTCGCGGGCGCTTCGGCGCCATGATGGCGGTCGAGCTCGTAAACGACGGCCCGGTGACCCTGCTGCTCGAGGCCTGAAAAGGGCCGGCTAAAGCGCCGGGCCCACGCAGCGGGCGCGGCTATACTGGGCGCACCTTCTTAGTACCCGAACCCTGTTGATTGGTGGGCCCGGGCCCACCTTTTTTTCGGCGTTTATCGGGCGGAGGAGGGGAGAGCGCACCCTAACGCGAGGATGATTTGAGCGACGCCGCAGAGCTTCAACCGCAGATCGAGGAGAGGATCGAGAGCTTCGATCCTCGGATCGAGCTGATCGCGGTCGAGCGCGCCGGCGCCGACACGCTGCGGCTCTACATCGACCATCCCGACGGCGTCGATCTGGGCCTCTGCGAGGCGGTCACCCGTGAGCTTCGAGAGTTGCTCGAGTCGTATTCGCTCGAGGTGTCCTCGCCGGGCGTCGACCGGCTGCTGACGAAACCCGAGCACTATCGCCGTTTCGTCGGTCGCCGGGTCAAGGTGCGCACGCGGGAGGAGATCGCCGGCCGCCAGAACTTCACCGGCACCCTGACCGAGGCCGACGACGATGCCGTCTCGCTCGACGCCGACGGAAACGCGGTGCAGATCCCGCTGGCCAAGATCCGCCGCTCGAACTTGATCCCGGATTTCAACCTTGGAGGCAGACTGTGAGTCGTGAGATCGTCGAGGCCCTGCGTGGTCTCGAGCAGGAGAAGGGCATCGATGCCGAGACGTTGATGGCGGCGCTCGAAGATGCTCTCCTGTCCGCCTACAAGAAGAGCCCGGGCGCGGCGAAGTACGCGCGCGTCGATCTCGACCGCGAGACGGCCGACTTCCGCGTCTTCGAGCTGATCCTGCCGCCGGAGCTGGAGGAGAAGCTTCTCGCCGAGGTCGCCGAGGAGCAGGAACCCACCGTCGATCCAGAGACCGGTGAGCTGCGCGAGCCCGAGGATCCCGATCTCGATCCCGAGGTCCTGGCGCCGTACGAGGACCAGATCCAGACCCGGGACGTGACTCCCGAGGACTTCGGCCGCATCGCCGCACAGACGGCGAAGCAGGTGATTTTGCAGCGGATCCGCGAGGCCGAGCGCCAGATGATGTTCGACGAGTACCAGGACCGCGTCGGCGAGCTCGTCACCGGGATCATCCAGCAGTCGGACAATCGCTACACGCTGGTTCAGCTCCGCGAGCGGGTCGAGGCGTTGCTGCCGCGCTCCGAGCAGGTCTGGAACGAGCGCTACGACCACGGGATGCGGGTCAAGGCCGTGATCACCGACGTCTCCGCCGAGGGCAAGGGTCCGAGCATCGTCGTCTCGCGCCGCAACCCGGAGCTGATCAAGCAGCTGTTCGAGCTCGAGGTGCCGGAGATTGCCGACGACCTCGTCGAGATCGTGGGCGTCGCCCGCGAGCCCGGATACCGCTCCAAGATCGCCGTCATCTCGCACGCCGACGGGGTCGACCCGGTCGGCGCCTGCGTCGGCCCGCGCGGCTCCCGGGTGCGCATGGTCGTCTCCGAGTTGCGCGGCGAGAAGATCGACATCATCCCCTACAACGAGGAGCCCGCCAGGTTCGTCGCCAAGGCGCTTTCGCCCGCGCGGGTACGCGAGGTACTCGTCGACGACGAGACCAAGGAGGCGACCGTGATCGTCCCCGACGACCAGCTCTCGCTGGCGATCGGGCGCGAGGGGCAGAATGCCCGCCTGGCCGCCAAGCTGACCGGCTGGAAGGTCGACATCAAGTCGCAGACGGAGTTCTCCGAGGACGACGAGATCGAGTTCGAGGAGGGCGAGGACGTCGCTGACGGCCGCTGCGGAGCGGTCCTCTCCGGCGGTCGCCGCTGCCCGAACGCGGCGCTTCCGAGTTCGCGCTACTGCGGCCTCCCGCGCCACCAGGCGCTGGCCCGCTTCGGCACCAACCAGGTGACCGTGGTGATGACCCTGAACGACGACGAGGTCGCGATCCTCGCCAATCCGGACGCGGACGACGGCGAGGTCTCGAGCCTCGTCGAGCGCGCCGAGTCCCAGTACAAGGAGCCGGCCGACGACGCGCCCGGAGAAGATGCGCCTGCTGAGGAGGATGCACCCCCGGCTCGAGGATGCACCCCCCCCGCCGAGGACGCGCCTGCTGAGGAGGAGGAGGCGCCTGCTGAGGAGGCGCCCGTCGCCGAGACGCCGCCCGAGCCCGGCCCCGAGGCGCCGGTCGAGGTCGACGAGCCGGCTGAGGATGAGGACACGCCCGAGGTCGAGGAGCCCGAGGCCGACGACGAGCCCGCCGAGCCGGAGCCGGTGGCCGAGCCCGAGGCGCCGGTGAGCCCACCCGCTGAGCCCGAGATGTCACAGGAAGCTCCGGCCTCAGGAGCCGGCGGAGGCCTAGTGGCGAAGAAGCGCGTCCACGAGATCGCAAAGGCACAGGGCCTGACGAGCAAGGAGGTCCTCGCCGCCCTCAACGCCGCCGGCGTTGAGGCGAAGGCCGCTGCCTCGAGCGTCGAGGAGAGCGTCGCGTTGGAGGTGCTCGCGGCCGCGAACGGCCAGAGCGTCCCGACCGAGGCCCCTGCGCCCGCGGAGTCCCCTGCGGCGACCAAGCCCGCGGAGCCGCCGGCGGAGAAGCCGGCGCCGAAGGCCGAGGCTCCCGCACCTGCCGCCGCGGCGCCCTCCCAGAAGCCGGCCGCCCCCGCCGGCGGGGCGGGCGGCAAGAAGCGTCGCCGCGTCGTCATCGACTCGCAGGCTTCCCGCCGCGACCAGCCGCAGGCACCGCCGCGCCGCCCGCCGCGTCGCCGCGGTGGCCGCAGGCGCCGTCCGCTGCTCGAAGAGCCGCCCCTCGAGCCGGCTGCCGAGCACGAGGAGGCCGTGCTCAAGGTCCCCTCCGGGGCGACCGTGCGCGAGGTCGCCGAGACGTTCGGCGTCGGCTCGGCCGACGTGATCAAGCAGCTGATGCAGCTCGGCGAGATGGCGACCCTGACCCAGACGCTCACCGACGAGACGATCGAGGTGCTCGCCGAAGCCCTCGACCGCAAGGTCGACGTTGTCAGCGCGGCCGAGGAGGTCGCCGAGGAACCGGATTACGACGACGCGGAAGCCGATCTCAAGGGCCGCCCGCCCGTGGTGACGATCATGGGCCACGTCGACCACGGCAAGACCTCGCTCCTCGATGCGATTCGCGAGACCGAGGTAGTCGCCGGCGAGGCCGGCGGGATCACGCAGCACATCGGCGCCTATCAGGTGCACCAGAACGGCAAGACGATCAGCTTCATCGACACGCCCGGGCACGCCGCGTTCACGGCGATGCGGGCCCGCGGTGCCGACGTCACCGACATCGTCGTGATCGTGGTCGCCGCCGACGACGGGGTGATGCCGCAGACGGTCGAGGCGATCGACCACGCCAAGGCCGCCGACGTGCCGATGCTCGTCGCGATCAACAAGATCGACCTGCCCGAGGCGAACCCCGACAAGGTCAAGGGAGAGCTTGCGACCCATGGGCTGAATCCCGAGGACTGGGGCGGCGACACGATCTTCGTCAACGTCTCGGCGAAGACGAAGGAGAACCTCGACGACCTGCTCGAGCACATCCTGCTGCTCGCCGAGCTCGAGGAGCTCCGGGCCAACCCGGACGCGCCCGCGTCCGGCTCCGTGATCGAGTCCCACCTCGATCCAGGCCGCGGCCCCGTCGTCACCGTGCTGATCCAGCGCGGGACGCTGAAGGTCGGCGACTCGGTCGCCGCCGGTCCGCAATGGGGGAAGGTCCGCGCGATGCAGGATCACACCGGGACACACCTCGAGACGGCGAAGCCCGGCGACCCGGTCGAGGTCCTCGGCTTCGACGGCGTGGTCGAGGCCGGCGAGCGGGTCGAGGTGGTCGAGAACGATCGCCGCGCACGTCAGCTCGCCGAGGAGAAGGGCCATCGGCTGAAGACCGAGCAGCTCGCCCGTCGCCAATCCCGCCGCATGACCCTCGACGAGGTCTTCGCCAAGGCGCAGGAGGGGACGATCAACGAGCTCAACATCCTGCTCAAGGCGGATGTCTCCGGTTCGCTCGAGGCGCTCCTCGACGAGATCGCGAAGCTGCCCCAGGACGAGATCTCGGTCAACGTCATCCGCAGCGCCGCCGGCGGCATCAACGAGTCCGATGTGATGCTCGCCGCGGCCTCCGACGCAGTCGTCATCGGCTTCAACGTCCGCCCGCTCGTCGGACGCCCGCCGCGCCGCCGACCGCGAGGGCGTCGAGATCCGCACCTACTCGGTGATCTACAAGGTCACCGAGGAGCTGCGCGCGGCGATGGAAGGCATGCTCGCGCCGGAGGAGGTCGAGGAGACCCTCGGCCAGGCGGAGGTGCTGGAGCTGTTCAAGGCCTCGCGCGTCGGCACGATCGCCGGCTGCCAGGTCACCGACGGCAAGGTCAGCCGCGGTGCCGAGGTTCGCCTCGTCCGCGAGGGCACGGTCGTCTGGACGGGGCGGATCGGCTCCCTGCGGCGCTTCAAGGACAACGTTGCCGAGGTCCCCGAGGGCCAGGAGTGCGGCATCGTGCTCGAGGCCTTCCAGGACGTCAAGGTCGGCGACGTCATCGAAGCGTTCGAGACGAAGCAGGTCGAGAAAACCCTCGAGTAGGCGGGCGCCTACCCGCCGACGACGAGATCCCCGGAGACGGCCGTGACGTCTCCGAGCGTGACGGCGACCGAGTCGGCTCGTGCCCGGTTTGTCGTCAGCCGCGAAGCTGATTCGGCGTCGTAGTAGCGATCCTGGCTGCCGGCGCAGGCTGCGCCGGTCGACGATGAGAAGGTAGGAGCCGGTGCTGAGCCCGCCGACATCGAAGTTGCCATTGGCGTCGGAACCGGCCCAGCGGGTGACGAGCGAGCCGTCCTCCGTCTGCGCGCGGATCCGGCAATCGGCGAGTCCGGCGCTCGAGCCGTCGACGATGCGGCCGGTGAGCGAGCCGCCCTCGACCAACCCCGTTGAGATCCCGGCGACGATGTCGCCGTTGCCGACCTCCACAGGGGTCGCTGCGCCGACCCCAAGATGCTCGGGCCTTGCGCGGTAGAAGCGCGCCGCGAGCCGAGTCTGTGCCGGGGCGCGGTTGAAGGCGAGCTTGTAGGTGCCGTTCGGGATCTCGGCGAAGGCGTAGGTGCCGTTGGCCAAGGTCATCCGCTCGAAGATCAGATCCCCGCGACTCGGTCAGCAGTTGGACCGAGACGGGGCCCGTGGTTCCGCCGACGCGGCCGCTGAGCCTGCTGGCGGAGCCGAGCTCCACGTCGGCGCCCGTGGTTACCCCGCCGGCGGTGGCGGGAACGGGCGTGCTCGTGGCGGCGTTCGGCGTGCCGCCGACGCACTCGTCCGGGAACACGGGGAAGAACTCGAAGTCCTGCGAGGTGAAGCACACGCGGTAGTCGTCTCCCGGCGGCAGGTTGCGGATCTCGTACTGGGCCGGGCTCGTGAAGGGTTCGATCGTGGCGAACCCGATCGCCCACCACTCACCCTCCAGCAGGCGCGCAGCGCTGATCGCGATCGACCCCTGCGTGCCGACGGGATAGCCCTCGATCTCGCCGTTGATCTGCCCCGCGGGCCCGAGCTGGGCGTCGATGCCCTCAACGATCCGGTTCGGCCGCGCGCCGCGGATCGGCGTCGAACTCGGCAGCGCCACTGCGTCCTGCCAGCACTCGGACGCCCAGGGCACTGACTCGAAGGGCTGGAAGCAGACGCGATATACGCGGGCGGCGTCGACTCGGAGCTCATAGCTGCCATCGCTCTGGAGCCCCGAGAAGGGGCCGAAGACCCAGTCGCCGTCCTCGTCCCGCCAGAAGGCCCTCGCGTAACCCTGCGTCACCGCGTCCCCGTCCGGGTCGGTCACGTGACCGCGGATGCGGGCACGGGTAGGCAGCCGAACGTCGATTCGCCGGACGACCTCATCGACGTCGAGCACGATGTCGTTCGCGGTCTCGATCGTGGTTGCGGCGATCCAACAGCGTCGCGCGTAGAGCGGCTCGGGGTTGGGACCGATCCCCTCGCTCGATGAGACGCACACGCGGTACGTGCCGGCCGCGAGCCCGGAGAACCGGTAGCGGCCGTCGACGTCGGTCCAGTCGAAGCCGACCTGCTGCCAGGTACCGCCCGGCTCGACCAGGCGAGACAGGTTGACTCCGGCGTCGAGAAGCGGGGTGGCCGCAGCTCCGCCGAGGACCCGGCCGTCGATCCGGGCGTCGTCGGCGGCCTGAGCGGCCGGCACGAGCGCGAGCAGCCCGACGACCCAAGCGAGGCAGGCTGCGCCGAACGCTGATTTTCCGAATGGCACCTTGAAGTCCCCCGCATGCCCAGTGTAAGCGCACGGTCTGCGAATGGGGGCGGATGCCTACCCTGGGGACGGTGGCCGCCTACGTCTGCCTGATCGAAGCGAACCTCGCATTACCCCACGTGGTGAGCCTGAAGGAGAAGCGGCGAGTGGTGAAGTCCCTGACCGCGCAGCTCCGCCAGCGCTTCGGCTGCGCCGTCTCCGAGGTGGCCGACCATGACGTCCGCAATCGTGCGGTGCTGCTCTGCGCGCTCGTCGGCGGCCCTGACACCGCCGCGCGCGCGGACGAGCTGCAGCGGTTCGTCGACGCGCGTTGTCCGGATGGGTGCAGGTTTGAGCGCGATCTCCGCACATTGTCCGACATCCGGGATTAGACGCGGGCTGCCGTTTAGGGCCTCCATGTATGTTCCTCTGGCCGTGGTTGGAGAGCGGATGCGGAGCATCAATGAGGCCATGCGCAAGGCCGTCGGGTCGGCGATCAGCGCCGACCTCGAGGACCCGAGAATCGGTTTTGTGACCGTCACTGAAGTCGACACCAGCCCGGACCTGCGCTCGGCGCGCGTGTACATCAGCGTGCTCGGCGACGAGGAGGAGCGCGAGGCGACGCTCGCGGCGCTCCGCTCCGCCCACGGCGTGCTCCAGTCGGCGATCGCCCGCGAGACGCGGATCAAGTACACGCCGACGCTCAGCTTCTCCTACGACGAGGGACCCGAGCGCGCCGTCCGGCTGTCGCAGCTGCTCGAGGCCGAGGACGAGGCCGACGAGGCGGGGGAGGAGACATGAACCCGGCGACGACCACGGCGCTCGACGAGCTCGTCGATGAGATCCGCGCCGGCGAGCGCTTCCTGCTGACCACTCACGAGGGCCCCGACGGCGACGCCCTCGGGTCGCTGCTCGCGATGCATCAGATCCTCGAGCAGCTCGGCAAGGACTCGGTGATGTTCCTGGCCGCGAAGGAGTTTCCGCTCGCGATCGAGTACCGCTTCCTGCCGCTCGAGGAGGTCTTCCATGAGCCGCCCGCGGACGTCGTCGACCGGACCCTGGTCTTCCTGGATTGCGGCAACATCGACCGGATGCCGGTCGAGTTCCTGAAGCGCGACGGGGCGAAGGTCCTCAACATCGACCATCACCACGACAACACGCGGTTCGGCAGCGTCAACGTCATCGACACAGAGGCGTCGTGCACGGCGGAGATCGTCTACGAGGCGGCGAACCGGCTCGGGGCGGAGATCACGCCCGAGATCGCGTCTGCTCTCTACGTCGGCGTGGTCACGGACACGGGCAAGTTCATGTACGAGAACACCCGCGCCGAGACTCACCGGATGACCGCGGAGCTGATCGAGGCCGGGGTCGACGTGGCCGACACCTACCGCCGCCTCTACGAGCGCGTCCCGCCTCAGAAGCTGCGCCTGATCGGGCGGGCGCTGGAGAAGATCGAGCGCTTCGACGACGGCCGGCTCGCGGTCACGTACATCGGCGACGCCGACTACGAGGCGACCGGCGCGAGCGAGGTCCTCACCGAGGGGATCATCGATTTCCTCCGCTCGCTCGAAGGGACGGCTGTCGCGGCGATGATCCGCGACAAGACCGACGGTGGGCGCGCGGCGCGGAAGGTCAGCCTCCGCTCGACCGACGGCGCCGTCGACGTCTCCGCGATCGCGCGAGAGCACGGCGGCGGAGGGCACCGGCGCGCCGCCGGCTTCGGCACCGACCTCTCCTACACGGAGCTGGTCGCCTACCTGCGTGCCAAGGTCGCCGAGCAACTCGGCTGAGCGGCCTGCCGGCGCAGACGCGGGCCTCGTCGTCCTCGCCGACAAGCCGACTGGCGCGACCTCGCACGATGTGGTCGCGAAGCTGCGGCGCGCCCACGCCGCCAAGGGCGGCCACGCAGGCACCCTCGACCCGTTCGCAACCGGCCTCCTGATCGTCCTGCTCGGGCGCGCGGCAACGCGAGAGCAGCGCCGCTTCATGGAGCTGCCGAAGACCTACCGCGTCACCGCGCGCTTCGGCGCTCTCTCGAACACCGGCGACCGCGACGGCGTGATCACCGAGACCGGGGTGATCCCGGCAGGCGAGCTCGAGCTGCCGACCGGGGAGATCCGCCAGGTGACCCCCGCCTACTCCGCGGTCAAGATCCGCGGCGAACGCGCCCACCGCCGTGCGCGCCGCGGCGAGCAGCTCGAGATGCCGCCGCGGATCGTGAGCGTCTACCGCTTCGAGCAGCTGACCCGCGAGGCGGACACCGCCGAGTTCGAGATCGAGTGTTCCTCGGGAACCTACGTGCGCAGCCTGATCGCCGATCTCGGGGACGCGTACTGCGTCGAGCTCCGCCGCACGCGGATCGGGCCATTCGGGGTCGACGAGGCGGACGAGGCGTCACCGCTCGAGCTCGCGGCCGCGATGGCCCGACTGCCGCGCCGCTGAAGAATTGGCAGAGTTGGGTCGCAGCGGATGAGCATCAAGGTCACCCAGCTCCCGGTCGCCACCCGTCGCGACCGCTCGATCGCGATCGGCACCTTCGACGGTGTCCACGTCGGGCACCGCAAGGTGATCGAGGGCGCCGACACCGTCCTCACCTTCGAGCCGCACCCGGTGTCCGTGATCCACCCGGCGGCTGCGCCGAAGCTGATCATGCCGTTCGAGATCAAGCGCGACGTGATCGAGGGTCTCGGCGTCTCCGAGCTGGTCGTCATCCCCTTCGATGAGGGCTTCTCGCACATCGAGGCGGAGGACTTCTGCGACCGCATCCTGGTCGAGACGCTGGGCGCGAAGCAGGTGTCGGTCGGCGAGAACTTCCGTTTCGGCGCCAAGGCGAAGGGCGATCCCGAGATGCTCCGCGCCCACGAGGAGTTCGAGACCCGGGTCGAGCCGCTGGTCGAGGTCACCGGCGAGACGGTTTCCTCGACCCGGATCCGGGCGCAGGTGGCGGCGGGCGACCTCGTGGGAGCGATGGACTGCCTGGGCGCCCCGTTCCTGCTCGAGGGGACCGTGGTCTCGGGGGACAAGCGAGGACGCACCCTTGGATTCCCCACCGCGAACATCGTTCCCGACGAGCACTACGTCTACCCCGGGCACGGCGTCTACGCGGCGTTCGCCGACGGGCACCCCGCCGCGGTCAACGTCGGCGTCAGGCCCACGTTCGAGACCGGCCGCGGGGTCCTGATCGAGACGTACCTGATCGACCAGGACGTCGACCTCTACGGCAAAACCCTGCGGGTCGCGTTCATCGCCCGCCTGCGCGGCGAAAAGCGGTTTGGGGGAGTCGAGGAGCTCGTCGCCCAGATGCATCGCGACGTGGACCAGGCGCGCGCGCTCTGTGCCGAGTACTCGCCGCCTCGCTAACCTCTGCGCCTCGATGCCTCTCACCAGGGAAAAGAAGCAGGAGCTGATCGGCAAGCACGGCCGCTCAGAGGGCGACACCGGCTCCGCCGAGGTCCAGGTCGCGCTGATGACCGAGCGCATCAACGAGCTCACCGAGCACCTCCGCGACCACGCCAAGGACCATCACTCGCGCCGTGGCCTCCTGATGCTCGTCGGCAAGCGCCGCCGCCTGCTGCGCTACCTGCAGCGCTCCGACGTCGAGCGCTACCGCGCGCTCGTCGCCGATCTCGGCCTCCGCCGCTAGAGGTCCCGCCGGTGATCGAGCCGGGGACCAAGGCGCCCGCGTTCACGCTCCCGAACCACCGGGGCGAGCCCGTCAGCCTCGCCGACTTCGCCGGAAGCAAGGTGTTGCTCTGCTTCTACCCCAACGACTTCAGCCCGGTCTGCTCCGACCAGCTCTCGATCTACCAGGAGGTCCTTGGCGAGATCCGCGAGCGTGGGGCGGAGCTGGTCGGGATCTCGACCGATGGCAGCTGGGTTCACAACGCCTTCCGCAAGCAGCTCGGGCTCGAGATGCCGCTGCTCGCCGACTTTCACCCGAAGGGCGGGGTGGCCGACGCATACGGCGCCTACCTCCACGACTGGGGCACGCCCAACCGCTCCCTCGTCCTCATCGACGAGGATGGCGTGGTCGAGTGGGTGCACGCCGAGGAGACGCCGCTGACGATCCCCGGTGCGAACCTGATCTTCGACGCCCTCGACGAGTAGTGCTTACGCGAGTTTGCGGGTGCCCGAAGATGAAGTTGCGGGCGCACGTGAGTGTCTGACCTCACCAGCGCCCGCGTCCCGCCGCTCGGCGCGGACGATCACGTCCGCGGCGTCGGCCCCGAGACGATTCTCTACCTCGACCTCGCCTGCCCGGCGTGTGCGGCGACGTGGGCAGAGCTTCGCCGGCGGCCGCTGCGGCTCTGCTTCCGCCATTTCCCGATCGGCTCCAAGCGCCCCCGATCACCCGCGCTCCACGCGGCCGCCGAGGCCGCGGCCCTGCAGGGGCCGGAAGCCTTCTGGGCGATGGTGGACTCGATCTATGCCGATCAGGGGCACCAGGACGATCCGCACCTGTGGCGGCGCGCCGAGGAGCTCGCCCTGGATCTCGCCCGCTTCGACGCGGATCGTCGCAGCGACGGCGTCGCAGAGCGGATTCATCGCGACTTCGCGAGCGGGATCAGGGCGGGTATCACCGGCACGCCCGCGGCCTTCCGCGACGGGCAACCGCTCGGCGACCCCTTGTAAGATCCTTCCCGTTAGAGAACTAGAGGTTCTGGAAACGCTGGTAGCCATCCGGGCTGCCGAAAGGAAAAAACGAATACATGAGCATGTTTGACGTGACCCGTGTCGCGGCCGAGATCGGTGGCAAGGAGATCTCGTTCGAGACCGGCAAGCTCGCCCGTCAGGCGGGCGGCGCCGTCGTCGTGCGCTCCGGCGACACGATGGTCCTCTGCACCGCGACGATGGGCAACCTGCGCGATGTCGACTTCCTCCCGCTGACCGTCGACGTCGAGGAGAAGCACTACGCGGCCGGCAAGGTCCCCGGTTCGTTCTTCCGCCGTGAGGCGAGGGCGGGCGAGAAGGCGACCCTGACCGCGCGCATGATCGACCGGCCGATCCGGCCGCTGTTCCCCAAGGGCTGGCATTACGAGACCCAGCTCGTGGCGCAGCCGATGTCGGTCGACCACGTACACCCTTACGACATCCTGGCGATGAACGGCGCCTCCGCGGCGCTCGCGATCTCGCCGATCCCGGTCGCCAAGCTGGTCGGCGCCGTACGCGTCGGCAAGCTCGACGGCGACTTCGTCGTCAATCCGGAGGAGGAGACGCTCTCCGATCTCGAGATGGACCTGATCGTTTCCGGCACCGACGAGGCGATCCTGATGGTCGAGTGCGGCGCCGACGGCGTCACCGAGGCCGAGGTGCTCGACGCGCTCGACATCGCCCACGGCGAGATCAAGAAGCTCGTCGCACTGATGGGGGAGCTCCAGTCGAAGGTCGGCAAGGACAAGGTCGAGGTCGAGGCGCCGAAGGTCGACGAGTCGCTGATCGAGCAGATCCGCTCCTCTCACGGCCAGGCGCTCATCGACGCGATCGCCACCGAGGGCAAGCTCGAGCGCTATGAGGCGATCGACGCGGTCGGCGCCGACGTTGTCGCGGCGACTCGTCCCGGAGTCCGACGATGAAGAGGCCGACGTGGCCAAGTCCGCCGAGGTGACGGCGGCCTTCGCGGCGCTCGAGAAGGACACCATCCGCAAGGCGATCGCCGTCGACAAGAAGCGGCCCGACGGTCGCGCCCAGGACGAGATCCGGCCGATCGAGACCGAGGTCGACATCGCCCCGCGCGTTCACGGCTCGGCGCTGTTCACCCGTGGCGAGACGCAGATCATGTCGAGCGTCGCGCTCGGCACGACGCGGATGGACATGAAGGTCGACAACCTCGGCCTGCAGGAGACGAAGCGCTTCTGGCACCACTACAACTTCCCGCCCTTCTCGGTCGGGGAGGCGGGTTTCATGCGCGGGCCGAAGCGCCGCGACATCGGCCACGGCGCGCTCGCCGAGCGGGCGCTCGAGCCGACGATCCCGGACGAGGAAGAGTTCCCGTACGTGATCCGCGCGGTCTCCGACACGCTCGAGTCGAACGGGTCCTCGTCGATGGGCTCGGTCTGCGCCTCCTCGATGGCCCTCCAGGCGGCCGGTGTTCCGGTCAGCGCGCCCGTCGCGGGCGTCGCGATGGGCCTGATCAAGGAGGGGGACGACTACATCGTCCTCACCGACATCGCCGGCGTCGAGGATCACCTCGGCGACATGGACTTCAAGGTCGCCGGCACCAAGGACGGGATCACCGCCCTGCAGATGGACATCAAGATCACGGGCGTCACGTTCGAGATCCTCACCGACGCGCTCGAGCAGGCCCGCGAGGGACGGCTGTTCATCCTCGGCAAGATGGACGAGGCGATCTCCGAGCCGCGCGAGAAGCTCTCGGTGTACGCACCGGCGATCGAGACGATCAAGATCGACCCGGAGAAGATCGGCGCCGTCATCGGTAAGGGTGGCGAGACGATCCGCGGCATGCAGGAGGAGTTCGAGGCCGAGATCGACATCGACGACGACGGCACGGTGCGCGTCTACGCACCCAGCGGCGCCCTCGTCGACGGCGTGATCAAGCGGATCGAGTCGATGACCCGCGAGGCCAAGATCGGCGACACGTTCAAGGGCAAGGTCGTGAAGACGACCACCTTCGGCGCGTTCGTCGAGCTGGTCAAGGGGACCGACGGTCTCCTGCACATCTCGAACGTGAAGCCCGGTGAGCGGGTTGGAGCGGTCGAGGACGTGCCTCACGGCGGGCGACGAGATCGACGTCACCGTGGCCGAGGTCGACCGCGAGCGCGGCCGCATCGGCCTGCGCCTCTCCGACGACCCGGCGATCTCCGGCAAGTCACCCGAGGAGCTCTCCGCGATGGGCACCGGCGACCCGACCATGGGCGGCGGCGGAGGCCGCGGTGGACGCGGTGGGCGCAACGGTGGCGACCGCGGTGGACGCGGCGGTCGTGACGGCGGCGGCGGGAGCGGGCGCGGCGGTCGCGACCGCGAGCGCCTCTAGCGCTGAATGGTTGAAGGTTCGGAAAACCCCGCCGGCCCCGGACGCGAAGCGGAGGAGCCGGCGGGCCTTCCCGAAGGGGTGAGGCTCTCACAGCTCGACTCCGGCCTTCGGGTCGTCACGGAGACGGTCCCCGCCGTGCGCTCGGTCGCGCTCGGCATGTGGGTGCGCACCGGCTCGCGCGACGAGGACCCCGCGCAGGCCGGGCGTCTCGCACTTCCTCGAGCACCTGCTGTTCAAGGGCACCGAGAGCCACTCGGCGATCGAGATCTCCGAGGCCTGGGACGGGATGGGCGCGGCGACCAACGCCGCGACGAGCAAGGAATCCACGCACCTCTACGCCCGCCTGCTGGACGAGCACACCGGCGATGCCTTCGGCCTCATGAGCGAGATGCTCCTCGCCCCGGCACTGCCGCCGGACGAGATCGACTCCGAGCGCGAGGTCGTGCTCGAGGAGATCGCGATGTACGAGGACGAGCCCTCAGATCGCGTCCACGACGTGCTCGCCGAGGCGATCCACGGCGATCATCCGCTCGGGCGCCGGGTGCTCGGTCGCTCCGAGGTGATCGGCTCGATCCCCGTCCCCGACATCGCCGGCTATCACGACTCCCGCTACACGGCGGACAACATCGTCGTCGCCGCGGCCGGACACGTCGAGCACGATGGGATCGTCGAGCTCGCGCAGGCCAAGTTCGGCTCCGTCTCCTCCGCGAAGGGCGCGGCGGCCGGCAACGGGGCAAGCGCCGAGCCCGCCAGCCGCCTGCTCTTCTATCCCAAGGAGACCGAGCAGTACCACATCTGTTTCGGCGGCCACGGGATCCCACGCGGCGACGACCGCCGCTTCGCGCTCGGGATCCTCGACTCGATCTTCGGCGGCTCCGTCTCCTCGCGCCTCTTCCGCGAGGTGCGCGAGAAGCGCGGCCTCGCGTACTCCGTCGGCTCCTACACCGAGCAGTACATCGGCCAGGGCGCGGTCGCCATGTACGTGGGGACCCGCGCGGACAACGTCGCGGAGGCCTGCGAGATCATCGGCCGCGAGGTCGCAAAGCTCCACGCCGAGGGCGTCACCGAGGACGAGCTGGCGCGGGCGAAGGAGCACGTCAAGGGCCGCATGGTCCTCGGGCTCGAGGCGACCGGCTCCCGGATGGCCCGCATTGCGCGCGGCGTCCTGTTTGATCTCCCGATCGAGTCGCTCGACGAGATGCTCGCCCGGGTCGACGCGGTGACCCTCGAAGAGGTGGCCGAGCTGGCCGGCGAGTTCTACGCGCCGGACTCACTCGCCGCCGCCTGCGTCGGGCCCGACGAAGGACGCTTTCGCGACGCCGTCGGGCACGTGAGTGAAGCGCTCGTTGCTTGAGTTGGCAGTTGGCAGCAGGCAGTAGGCAGGCGTGATCCGCGTAATCGCCTCTGGCGCGGCCGCGGCGCATGGGGGAGGCGGTCTGTGAGGCCGTTGACGGCGCGGACGACATGGAGCTGGCCGGGCGGGCGGACCCGGCGCTCGACACGGAGCTCGGGGGGCTGCTCGGGGACGCTGACGTCGTCGTCGACTTCACGCGCCCCGAGACGGCGCTCGCGAATGCGACCGCCTGCCTGGAGGCGGGGGTGCACGTCGTCGTCGGCACGACGGGATTCGACCTCGATGCCCTGCGCTCGGCCGCCGAGGCCGCCGCCGGCCCGAGGGCATTCGTCGCGCCCAACTTCGCGATCGGCGCGGTGCTGATGATGCGATTTGCCGCCGAGGCCGCCGCGCACATGCCCGAATGCGAGATCGTCGAGCTTCACCACGACCGTAAGCTCGATGCGCCTTCGGGCACGGCGAGTCGGACCGCCGAGCTGATCGGCGCCGCGGGCGGAAACGTCCACGAGCCGATCCACTCGATCCGGCTTCCTGGACTCGTCGCCCATCAGGAGGTCGTCTTCGGCGCCGAGGGTCAGACGCTGACCATCCGCCACGACTCGATCGACCGCCGCTCGTTCATGCCCGGCGTGCTGCTTGCCGTGCGGCGCGTCGGCACGCTCGAGCAGCCGCTGACGGTCGGGCTCGAGACGCTGCTCTAGTGGACGACCTCTCAAGACTCGACGCGACCGCGCAGGCGGAGCTCGTGCGCGCCGGTGATGCCTCGCCCGTTGAGCTCACCGAGGCCGCGATCCAGCGGGTCGAAGCGGTCAACCCGCAACTGAACGCGGTCATCCACCCGCTCTTCGAGGAGGGCAGGGCGGCCGCCTCGAACTCGCTTCCCAATGGGCCGTTTCAGGGCGTGCCGTTCCTGTTCAAGGACATCGGCGCGTCGCTTGCCGGCCAGCCGCTTCACATGGGCATGCAGGTGCTCAAGGACGCCGGCTTTCGGGCTCCGACGGATACCTACCTCGGCGCCCGTTTTCGCGATGCAGGCCTGGTGACGATCGGGAAGACGAACACGCCCGAGCTCGGCATCCTCCCGACCACCGAGCCTGACGCCTACGGCCCGAGCCGCAACCCCTGGAACGTCGAGCGCTCGACCGGCGGATCCAGCGGCGGCGCTGCCGCAGCGGTTGCCTCCGGAATGGTGCCGATCGCCCATGCCAACGACGGCGGCGGGTCGATTCGCATTCCCGCCAGCGCTTGTGGTCTCGTCGGTCTGAAGCCGAGCCGGCAACGGATCAGCGAGGGGCCGCTCGTCGGCGACAGCCTCTCGGGGCTCGTCTGCGAGCTGATCGTCTCGCGATCGGTTCGCGACACCGCCCTGATGCTCGACGCGGTTCACGGCCCGGCGCCCGGGGATCCATACGTGGCGCCGCCGCCGCTTCGTCCCTACGCCGACGAGCTTTCCGAGGGCGGCGAGCGCCTGCGGATCGGCGTGGCCGTCGAGTCGCTCGCCGGGATCGAGGTACATCCGACCGTGGTCGACGCGACGCGGGCCGCCGCGACGATGCTGGAAGGACTCGGGCACTCGGTCGAGGAATCGCGGCCCGGAGGCTTCGAGGAGATGGAGCTGGTCGAGACGTTCATGGTCCGGTGGGCCGCGGGGCAGGCGGCGAGCCTCGCCCTCTTCTCACGCCTGCTCGGTCGTGAGCTGACCGCAGCCGACGTGGAGCCTCTCACCTGGGCACTGGCTCGCGAGGGACGCGCCGTCGACGCCGCCGAGTATCTCGGCGCGATCAACCGCCATCAGCTGATGTCGCGCATGGTCGCCAACTGGTACGAGGACGAGGGCTTCGATCTGCTCCTGACGCCGACGCTCGGGGAGCCGCCCCCGCCCCTGGGGACGTACGACGATTCAGGCGACGATCCGATGCGGGCGATCGAGCGCGCCAAGGTCACGGCCGCCTTCGCCGGCGCCTACAACGCGACGGGCCAGCCGGCGATCTCGCTGCCGCTTCACTGGGACGAGGACGGGCTGCCGATCGGCGTCCAGCTGATCTCCCAGCTCGGCCGCGAGGACCTGCTGATCCGCGTCGCCGCCGAGCTCGAGCGCGCCCACCCCTGGGCGGATCGCACGCCACCCGTCTTCGCCGGGAGCGATACTTAGGCCATGCCTGAGCTCAAGGGAGTGATTACGGCGATGGTCTCGCCGTTCGACGCCGAGGGCACGCTCGACCTCGACGCCGGCCGCGCGCTGGCACGCTATCTGGTCGACAACGGCTCGCACGGCGTCGTCGTCGCCGGCACGACGGGCGAGTCGCCGACCCTGTCGGACGACGAGAAGCTCGCCCTGCTCGGTGCCGTGCTCGAGGAGATCGGCGGCGAGGCGACCGTGATCGCCGGTACCGGCTCCAACGACACCCGCCACTCAGCCGAGCTGACCGAGCGCGCCGTGGCTGCCGGAGCCCACGCCGCGCTCGCCGTCACCCCGTACTACAACAAGCCGAATCGGGCCGGCCTTCGTGCGCATTTCGCCGCGGTTGCGGAGGCGGCGGGGCAGGCGCCGGTCGTCCTCTACAACATCCCGTCGCGCTCGGTGATCAACATGGACCCGGATCTGCTCGCTCAGATTGCGGTGGACAACGCCAACGTCGTCGCCGTCAAGCAGGCGCACGACGACGACCTCGCGCCGATCGAGGGGCTCGCAGTCCTCGCCGGAAACGACGAGGTCTTCCTGCGCACGCTCGAGCTTGGCGGACCGGGAGGGATCCTGGTCGCGTCGCACATCGCCGGTCCGCAGATGCGGGCGATCTACGACGCGTTCGAGAGCGGCGACGCCGAGCGCGCGCGGCGAATCGACGACGCGTTGCGGCCCGTCTACGCGGCCATGGCCGTGACCGCGAACCCGATCCCGGTGAAGACCGCGCTCGGGTTGCGTGGGGTGATCGAGCCGAATCTGCGCCTGCCGATGGTGCCCGCGTCCCCGTCGGAGCGCAGCGCCGTCGAAGGCGCCCTCGAGGCGCTCGACCGGCTTCCAGACGAGGTTGCCGCTTGAGCGAGTCCGTGCGCATTCTCCCGCTGGGGGGCCTGGGGGAGATCGGCAAGAACATGACCGTCGTCGAGCACGAGGGGCGGATTGTCCTCGTCGACACGGGCCTGATGTTCCCGACCGCCGAGATGCTCGGCATCGACCTCGTCCTGCCCGATTTCTCGATGCTGCGCGAGCGCGCCGACGACATCGAGGCGATCATCCTCACCCACGGGCACGAGGACCACGTCGGGGCGCTCCCGTACGTATTGCGTGAGATCGGCCTGCCGCCCGTGATCCTCGGCGGCGCGCTGACGATCGGGCTCGTGCGCTCGAAGCTCGAGGAGCACAAGATCCGCGATGCGCCGCTCGAGGTGATCGGGCCGGGCGACACCCACAACGCGGGTCCGTTCGAGCTCGAGATGGTCCACATGTCGCACTCGATCCCGGACTCCCGCGCGGTCGCCTTGACGACCTCGCTCGGGACCGTGCTCTGCACCGGGGACTACAAATTCGACCAGACGCCGGTCGGCGGGGTGCCCGCCGACATCTCGCGGCTGGCCGAGCTCGGCCGTGAGGGGCTGCTGTGTCTCTTCGGCGACTCGACCAACGCCGACAGACCCGGAGTCGCGCCGTCCGAGTCGTCGGTCGGCCCGGCATTGCTGGAGACCTTCGGCCGCGTCGACGGCCGCATCATCGTCACCTGCTTCGCCTCCAATCTCCACCGGGTCCAACAGGTGATCGACGCCGCCGCGGCCCTGGACCGGCGCGTCTCGCTCGTCGGCCGCTCGATGCGCAAGAACTTCAACATCGCCTCGAACCTCGGGATCGTGAAGGCGCCCGACGGCATCCTGATCCAGCCGAAGGAGATCGAGAGCTTCCCCGACGAGAAGGTGATCGCGATCTCGACCGGGAGCCAGGGCGAGCCGCTCTCGGCCCTGCGCCGAATGGCCCACGGCGATCATCGCGACATCGACCTGCACTCGGGCGACACGGTCGTCTTCTCGGCGACGCCGATCCCGGGCAACGAGCGCTCGGTCAACGAGACGATCGACCGCATCTTCCAGATCGGCGCCAGCGTCGTGACCGCCGCTGACGCGCCGATTCACGCCTCCGGGCACGGATGGCAGGAGGAGCTCAAGCTGATGCTCAACCTGACCAAGCCGCGATACGTGCTCCCCGCTCACGGCGATCACCGCCGGCTCCGCCTGCACGGCGACCTCGCCGAGGCGATCGGGATCGATCCGGGGAACGTCTTCCGCGGTCGCAACGGCGTCGCGCTCGAGATCGACTCCAAGGGCGCCCGCTTCACGGACGAGGACCGCCAGGCCGGGATGATCTTCGTCGACGGGGTCGACATCGGCGACCCGGACGACGTCGCGCTGCGCGACCGCCGGATGCTCTCCGCGGACGGCATCTTCATCGTCGTAGCGACCGTCTCCTCGGAGAACGGCGCATCGGTTGCGGCGCCGGAGATCATCTTCCGCGGTGTCCCGTTCCTCGAGGAGGAGGCGGCCGAGGGACTGGTCGAGGAGCTCCGCCGCGTGGTCGAGGAGTCGATCGGCCATTCCGCGAAGGACGGGGCGGTCGAGACCGTCGGCCTCCAGCAGGACCTCCACGACGACATCGCGAAGTTCGTCTACGAGCGCCTCAGACGCCGACCTATGATCCTGCCCGTCGTGGTGGAGGTATGAGGCAGGGGACTCGGGGGGTTGCGGGGGCGGCCTTCGCCTGCGCATTCGCCGCCGCCTTGGTACTCGCGCCGGCGAGTGGCGGCGCAAGCGCGCCCACCGATGTTCTCGCCCGCGCGCAGGCGCCGGCGAGGGCCCTGGTCGCCGCGCGGCCGCTGGCCGTGCCGGGCGGTGGTGCGATCGAGCGCTACCGCCAGAAGGTCGGCGGGCTCCCCGTTCTGAACGGCGAAGCGACGGTGGCTCGGCCTCGGGGGCTCGCACCGATCCTCGTCGTCGATCACACCGTCGCCGGGATCGAGGCGCCCGCGCAGGCCACGCTCGGCCGCGGAGCCGCGATCGAGGCGGCCACGGAGGCGGGAGCGGTCGAGCGCCTGCGCGGCAACGTGCGTGCGAAGCTGTTCGTCGACCCGAAGTCGGAGCGGGTCGTCTGGCGTGTGCTGATCCCTTCCGCTCAGCCGCTGGCCGACCTCTCGGTGCTCGTGGACGCTCGGAGCGGCGAGGCGACGCAGGTCGACGACCTGCTGAAGAGCGCGACGGCCTCAGCCAGCGTCTTCGACCCGAACCCGGTCACCACCCAGTCTTCCCACGCAGGGCTCAAGGACGCGAAGGACAAGGATTCGACCCTGCTCACGAACCTGCGCCTGCCGGTAACGCTCGAGCGGATCACCTCCACCACCGGGTGCCTGAGCGGCACCCATGTCGCCGTGAGGCTGGGCCAGGGCAAGAAGGCGAAGCCGGTCTGCAGCGCGGGCTTCGACTTCAGCGGGGTCACCCGTTCGCAGAACGCCTTCGAGGCGGTCATGACCTACTTCCACATCGACCGCACCCGCGCCTACATCGACAGCCTCGGGCTGACCAGGGGCCTGCGCGTGCAGCCGCAGAAGGCGAACGTCAACGGCTTCACCGAGGACAACTCCTACTTCACGCCGCTCACCCGCAAGGTGGCGTTCGGCACCGGCGGCGTCGACGACGCGGAGGACGCGGACGTGATCATCCACGAGTACGGACACTCGCTCCAAGATCAGGCGGTGCACTTTTTCGGCGAGGACCTCGAGGGCGGCTCGATGGGGGAGGGCTTCGGCGACTACCTCGCCGCGGTCATGTCCTCGTTCGTCACGGGCGGTAGCGCCACCTACGACCCCTGCGTGTTCGAGTGGGACGCGACTTCGTACACGAAGAACGCCTGCGGACGCCGCACCGACACCGCGCTGACGTACGAGCGGGCACTCGCGCGCTGCTTCGATGATCCGCACTGCATCGGCCGCGCCTGGTCGGGCGCGCTCTGGGACCTGCGCGGCGAGCTCGCCACCGACACCGCCGGCCTCTGGATCCTGGACCGCGTCGTGCTCCAGTCGCACTTCATGCTCGACAGCACGTCGAACTTCCGCGACGGCGCCCGCGCCCTCCTCGCCGCCGACAAGCTGCTCTACGGGGGCGCACACGTCCCCGCGATCAAGGCGGAGATGGTCCAGCGCGGCTTCCTGAAATAGCGAACGTTCCGCCCGCCTCCTCGGCTTCGACTCCGGGGGGCGGCCGGGTCAGCCGACAGACGGGGTTTGTCTTGCCCGAGAAAAGGTTGGCCCGCCGGGTCTTCAGGGAGGGGGAAACCCGGCGGGCCGAATTGGCTCAGACTCAGACAGACTGGCCAACTGACGTCCGCCGGGGAGGTGTCGGGGGATCCTCGACGGACGGTGTCTCGTCCACTTGGAAATCTAACGACCGATGTAAACGGTCGCTAAAGATTCGCGGGGCGCTTCTTAAGCGTCCCGGCGAGGTGCGTCGATCCGTTCTCGCCGGTGCTTCCGTGCTCGCGTTCCGGACCCGCGGCAGGCAGTCGAACCGTGAACCGGGCGCCGCCGTGCGGCGACTCGCCGGCCTCGACCGAGCCGCGATGGGAGACGGCGACGGCCTTCACGATCGCGAGGCCGAGGCCGGTGCCCGAGTCGCGTGAGAGGTCCGCTTGGCCCGCGCCGCGGACGAACCGGGCGAAGATCTGATCGTCCAAGCCGTCGGGAAGCCCGGGGCCGTCGTCGCAGACCTCGAGCACCGCCTGCGCGCCTTCCTCGGACACGGTGACGTCGATCCGCGAGCCGGCGGGCGTATGGCGGACCGCGTTCTCGACCAGATTGACGACGAGCCGGTGGACGTCGTCCGGGTTGCACGCGATCGAGACCGAGCCGTCGCCGGAGAGCGAGACCGTGTGGCCGTCGGCGACGGTGCGGACCTCGGCGATCGCGGCCTCCGCGATCTCGGTGAGGTCATGGGCGCCGCGCGGCCCGGCGCGCCCGGCGTCCGCGCGGGCGAGCAGCAGCAGGTCGGAGACGAGGCGGCGCATCCGCTTCGAGGAGCCGAGGGCGCCGGCGACGATCTCCTCGTCCTCGACGTCGGCTGCGTCGCCGCGCGTCGCCAGGCGGGCCTGGAGCAGCTCGAGGTTTGCGTGAATGCTGGTCAGCGGCGTGCGCAGCTCGTGCGAGGCGTCGGCGACGAACTCGCGCTGGGCCTGCACCATCTGCTCGGTCTCCGAGCGAGCCGCGTCGAGCTCGCGAAGCATCTCGTCGAGCGTCTGCGCCAGCTCCGCGATCTCGTCCTCGGTCTCCGGCATCGGCAGGCGCCGAGACGGGTCCCTGGTCGTCGCGACCTCGCGCGCCGCTGTGGTCAGCGAGGCGATCGGGCGCATCGCCCGCCCAGCGACGGCGAGGCCGGCGAGCGCTGCCAGCGCGGCGCCGGCGAGGACGCCGGCACCGAGGAGGAACCAGATCCGGTCGGTCGTCGACTCGAGCGACGCGCGGTCGCGCCCGTACTGAACGTAGACCGACGGCCCGAAGGTCTGGGTGGGAATGAGCTGGCTGGCGACCGCATAGTCGCCGACGTTCGTCGGCTCGCTCGGCGGCGGGCCGAGCTCACGGTAGTAGGGCAGCTCCGCGAATGCCGGCTGTCCGCTCGAGTCGACCAGCTGGAAGAAGCTCTGCGAGGGCAGCGGGAATCGCTCGAGCTCGAGACCGCGGGCGGTCGGTTCGCGACCGCCGGTGATCTCCGAGAACGTGATCTCGAGCTGATTGGCGAGAGCGCTCGCCGTGCTCTGCGCCTCCTCGCGGAAGTTCGCCTCGAGCTTGTTCACCGCGAGCCGGCCGACGACGGCGGCGAAGCCGAGCAAGATGAGGAAGGTGAGTCCGGCGGAGACTGCGGCGATCCGCCATTTGACCGGCCAGCGGTTCGGGAAGAGCCAGCTCACTTGGGCGGGCGGAGCACGTAGCCGGCGCCGCGCTTGGTCTCCAACAGGCGCGGTTCGCCGCCATCCTCGAGCTTGCGGCGCAGGTTCGAGATGAAGACGTCGATCGTGTTCGTCATCGCGAGCGGGTCATAGCCCCAGACCTCCTCGAGCAAGCGCTCGCGCGAGACCACGAGGCGCTCGTTTCGCATCAGGAACTCGAGTAACTCGAACTCGCGGTTGGTGAGCTCGATCTGGCGCTCGCCACGGCTGACCTCGCGCGTGTCCGGATTGAGCCGCAGGTCGCCGACGACGAGCGCGGCACTGCCCCGGGGAGGGCGGCGACGCATCAGCGCCCGGATCCGGGCGAGCAGCTCGTCGCGCTCGAAGGGTTTCACCAGGTAGTCGTCGGCCCCCGCGTCGAGCCCGCCGACGCGGTCGCCGAGATCGCCGCGCGCCGTCAGGATCAGGATCGGGACGTCCGACTCCTCGCGCAGCCGCTTACCGACCTCCACGCCGTCGATGTCGGGGAGCCCGAGATCGAGGATCACCAGGTCGGGGATGAACTCCTCCGCGGCCCGCAGCGCCTCGGCGCCGTCGCCCGCGGAGCGGACCTCGTGGCCCTCCTGGCGCAGGGTGCGGCGCAGCACGTCGGCGATCGGCTCGTCGTCTTCGACGATCAGCACCCGCCCGACGCTCGCATCCGCACTCGTCACCGAATAGAGACTAGAGCGCGCATGCGGCGCATCAGCACTTATTTACTGCGGATTTAGGCGCAATCCGGCGCCCGCAGGGGACCGCCCACAGGCGTCGAAGTCACCCTGCACGCACCGCGGCACGCCGCGGAGCCACCCTGCCACGCCTGTCACGCCTTGAGATGAACCTCCCATTCACGAAGCCGAAGCCGAAGCCGAAGCCCCGCTCGCGCCGGGCCCCGGCGCGCTCCTCGCGTTCGCGCCCGCAGACCCGTAAGCCGGCGGCGAAGCCCCGCGCGCGCGAGTTCCGCGACGTCGTCGACGGGCTCGAGCAGCGCCACTACGACGTCATCGGCCTGGCGCTGATCGCCCTCTCCGTCTACCTCGCCCTCGTTCTCTACATGGACTGGGATGGCGGCAGGGTCGGGGGCTGGCTGGCCTCCGGGCTCGAGCACGGGGCGGGCAAGGTCGCCTACGTGGTTCCGATTGCGCTTGCCGCCTGGGGCGGCTCCTTCCTCGCCCGGCCCCTGATCAAGGCCCCGTCCGCGCTGAATGCCGGCGGATTGCTGATCATCTGCGGGCTGCTCCTCGCCTTCGCCGCTCAAACCGCCGGTCTCGGGCCCGACCAGCCGGCCCGCAACGGAGAGTTCTTCGAGGCCAAGTTCATGGTCGAGCACGGCGGCGGCGCCGGCGAGGCCCTCTACTGGGCCTCGACCAACCTCTTCCAGCGTGTCGGCGCCCACATCATCGCGCTCCTGATGCTGATCTCGGGGGTGCTGCTGCTCACCGGGACCACGGTCGCCCAGGTGATGGGTGGAGCCGGCAAGGCGGTGCGCCGCGCGGGCAGCGGTACCCGCGATGTCGCCCGCTCGGTGCGGACGCAGCGCCTGCAGACGCCGTCGCCGTGGGGGGAGGTCGACGGAGACAGCATCTCGATCACCCGCACCGGCGAGACCGAGGAGTTCACGACCGAGCCGCTCGCCCCCGAGCCGGAGCCCGTGCCGGATGACGGTGTCGAGGACGATTGGGGCGAGGTCGAGGAGGACGAGGACGAATTCGCGTACGACACCGGGGAGGTCCCGGTGCCAGGGCCGGCCGCCGAGCCCGCGGCGGAGCCGCCTTCGCCCGCCGAGGCCGGTCCCCACGGCACCACCCCGATGGGGAACATGCGCCAGACCCAGGGCATCACCGCCTCGGAGGAGATCGAGTACGCCACCCCGCCGGGGAAGGCGCTCGAGCGGGGCAAGGTCGAGGTCGGCGGCACTGACGTCCGCGACCGCGAGACCGTGGCGAAGGCCCTGCTCGAGTCGCTCGAGCACTTCGGCGTCGAGGCCCGCCTTCTGGGTGTCGTCTCGGGGCCGCACGTCAGCCGCTACGAGCTTCAGCTCGCCCCGGGGACGAAGGTCGGCAAGGTCGCCCAGCTCAAGGACGACCTCGCGTACGCCCTCGCCTCCACCGACATCCGCATCCTCGCCCCGATCCCGGGAAAGAAGGCGGTCGGGGTGGAGGTGCCGAACTCGCGGCGCCAGCTCGTCCGCCTCGGCGACATCTACGGCGAGCGGCCGAAGTCGGCCTCGCCGCTGCTCGCCTGGCTCGGCAAGGACGTCTCCGGGCAGAACGTCAGCGCCGACCTGGCGCTGATGCCGCACATCCTCGTCGCCGGCACCACCGGATCCGGCAAGTCCGGCTGCATCAACGCGATCCTGAGCTCGATCCTGATGCACGCCTCACCGAACGAGGTCAGGCTCGTCCTCGTCGATCCGAAGCAGGTCGAGCTCAACCACTACGAGCGGCTCCCGCACCTGCTGACGCCGGTGGTCACGAACCCGCGACTGGCGGCGACGGTGCTCAGCAACCTGATCGGGGAGATGGAGAGCCGCTACAGCGTCATGAGCGAGGCGCGGGCGCGCAACCTGCTCGAGCTGAACAAGGTGCGGCGCAAGCGGGGCGAGCCGCCGCTCCCGCACATTCTGTGCGTCATCGACGAGCTCGCCGACCTGATGATGGTCGCCCCGGCCGAGGTCGAGGACTCGATCATCCGCCTGGCGCAGAAGGCGCGCGCGATCGGCATCCATCTGGTGCTGGCCACGCAGCGCCCGTCGACCGACGTGATCACCGGCACGATCAAGGTCAACATCCCCTCGCGCATCGCCTTCGCCGTCGCCTCCCAGGTCGACTCGCGCGTGATCCTGGACGGCGGCGGCGCCGAGAGCCTGCTCGGCCAGGGCGACATGCTCTTCCGCCCGATCGGCACCTCGAAACTCCACCGGATCCAGGGGGCGTTCGTCAGCGAGGAGGAGATTGCCCGCATCTGCCGCCACTGGGCGAAGCAGGGCGAGCCCGACTTCGACCAGGAGCTTTTGGAGGCGAAGGAGCCCGAGCCCGAGGAGGGCGTCGAAGGCGAGTTCTCCCCGGACCAGGACGACCTGCTCGCCGACGCGGCACGGATCGTCGTCGAGTCCGAGACGGCCTCGGTCTCGATGATCCAGCGCCGCCTGCGGGTGGGCTACACCCGCGCCGGAAGGCTGATCGACATGCTCGAGCGGCGCGGGATCATCTCCGGGTATGAGGGGTCCAAGCCGCGCCAGGTGCTGGTCTCGCAGTCCGAGCTGCCGCGGCTGCTCGAGCGCTTCGCCGACGGGATCGTCGAGGGCGCTCCCGAGCCGGAGTCCCCGGGCGCCGAGACGCCCACCGACTCCGATCTCCAGCCCGCGAGCTAGCCCGCCATCGGCACAATGGGGCCGATGGCGCCCCTCACCGCCCCCGGCCAACTTCGCATCGGCGACGCCCTGATCGCGGCGCGCGCCCGCGCCGGCCTCGACCTGAAGCAGATCGAGGAACGGACGAAGATCCGCGAGAAGTACCTGCGCGCGCTCGAGGAGGAGCAGTGGGAGGAGCTTCCGAGCGATTCGCACGCGAAGGGGTTCCTGCGCACGTATGCGCAGCTCCTCGGACTCGACGCCGACCAACTTGTCGACGAGTACCGCCGGCAGGTCGAGGGTCGTTCCGAGCGCCTCGCGGGACCGCTCTCGGACCGGCTGCTGGAGGGCCGCCCGGCGGGCGAGCGCCGCGGTCCGCGCGCGGTGCTGATCGGGGCCGGACTAGCCGCCGCGGTGGTGCTCACGCTCGTGATCGTCGGCCTGCTGACGGACGAGGACTCCGAGCCGACGCCTGCGCAGGACCCGCGGCCGCCGGCTCTCCGCGACGAACGCGAGGGGAAGGCCGCCGGGGGGTCCGAGAAAAAGACTGTCCGGATGCGGCTCGTGGTCCTCTCGCCGGTCGAGGTCTGCCTCGTCGGCGGTGAGGGGAACGCCCTCATCGACGCACAGGTGCTGGCTGCGGGGACGCGGGAGGAGTATCGAGGGAAGCGGCTGGAGCTCCGCTTTCCGTCCGGCTACGAGCCCGAGCAGCTGCGGCTGAAGCTCGGCGAGAAGGCCGTGGCGCTGCCGGCCGTGGATGGACCCGCGGCATTCGGGATCACGCCGCCGGCCCGTGTCCGCGAAGCTTCTGCGCCGGGAAGGAGTTGTCCATGAGCGAGCGCAGCGCAGACGGCATCAGGGCCGGGATCCTCGTCACCGGCACCGAGGTGATCACGGCGCGGATCACGGATCGAAATGGGCCCTGGGTCTCGCAGCGCCTGGGCGAGCTCGGCGTCGAGGTTGCGCACATCCTCACCGTCGGCGACCGGCCCGAGGACCTCGAGGCGGCGCTTGGCTTCATGGCCGCGGACGGCTGCGACCTGATCGTCACCAGCGGCGGCCTCGGCCCGACCGCCGACGACCTCACCGCCGAGGTCGTCGCGGCCTTCGCCGGTGTCCCGCTGATCTTGGACGAGGGGATGGAGGCCAAGATCGCCCGGATCATCGCCGGGTTCGCGCGCCGGATGCGCTTCGACCCCGAAGCGCTGCGGGTCGCGAACCGAAAGCAGGCGATGGTCCCCGAGGGCGCCGAGACGATCGACCCGGCCGGCACCGCCCCCGGGCTGGTCGTCGCCGTTTCCGGCGGGCCCGTCGTGATCGTCCTCCCGGGGCCGCCGCGCGAGCTCCACGCGATGTGGGAGCCGGCGCTCGAGACAACCGCGGGGCGAGCGCTCCTCGGCCGCGTGCAGCCCTACGAGCACGCGACGGTCCGCATCTTCGGAGTCCCCGAGTCGGAGATCGCCAAGTCGCTGAAGGAGATCGAGGAGAAGGTCGACCTGGCGCCGCTCGAGATCACCACGTGCCTGCGCCGGGGCGAGGTCGAGATCGAGGTCCGCCACCGCCCAGGTGCCGAAGCCGAGCGCGAGGCCCTGGTGAAGGAGTTCGTCGAGCGCTACGAGCGCTTCGTCTTCAGCACCGACGGCTCGACGATCGACGACCAGCTCGCGGAGTTGCTCCAGGGTCACCGAATCGGGCTCGCCGAGTCGTGCACCGGCGGCCTGCTGGCGGCCCGCCTGACCGAGCGCCCCGGGTCCTCCGACTATGTCGCCGGCGGAGTCGTTTCCTACTCGAACGAGGCGAAGACCGAGCTGCTCGGGGTAGACGTTGCCCTGATCGCCCAGCACGGCGCGGTCTCGCCGCAGGTGGCGCGGGCGATGGCGGAGGGCGCGCTCGCCCGCTTCGACGCGGACGTCGCCTGCGCGATCACCGGAATCGCCGGCCCCGGCGGCGGGACCGAGGACAAGCCGGTCGGTTACGTCTGCTGGTGCGTCCTCGATGCCGCCGGGACCGTGCTCGAGCGCGACATCGTCATGCCGGGCGACCGGGTCGAGATCCGCGACCGCTCGACCACGGTCGCGATGCAGATCATCCGCCGCCTGCTCCGCGACGAGGCGTTGCCCGTCTGATGGAGGCGGGCGCCGGGGTCGAACCGTTCGAGGTCGCGGTCCCGGATGAAGCCCTCGAAGAGCTGCGCGAGCGGCTCGGCCGGACCCGCTGGGCTGATCAGCCGGCCGATCTCGGCTGGGAGTACGGGGGCGACTACGCCTATCTGAGAGAGCTCTGCGAGTACTGGGCGGGCGATTACGACTGGCGGCAGATCGAGCGGGCGCTGAACGGGCTCTCGAACTGGCGCTGGAAGGGAATTCACTTCATCTGGGAGCGGGCGCCGCGAGCGGAAGGGACGGAGGAGAGGCTGCCGGTCCTCCTGATCCACGGCTGGCCCGGCGCGCCGATCGAGTTCGTCGACGTGATCCCGCTGCTCGTCGCGGCGGGACACGACGTCGTCGTCCCGTCGCTGCCGGGGTTCGCGTTTTCCGAGGCGCCCGCCGAGCCGATCGGCGTCGACGACATCGCGGACCGCTTCCGTGAGTTGATGGAGGAGGCGCTCGGCTACGGGCGCTACGCGGTCCAGGGCGGAGACTGGGGGACGCCGATCGCCGCGCGCATGGCCTTCGACGACCCGGATGCGGTCGCGGCCCTGCACGTCAACAGTCCCGGAGTCCTGCCGCGGCCGAGGGAGCTCTCGGAGCCGCCGCTCGTCGACGCCGAACAGGAGTGGGTCGCCCGCGCCATGCGCTGGCGGATCCGCGAGGGCTTCCACCTCCTCGTGCAGGGCGCGGCGCCGGATGCGCTGGCCCCGGGACTCCACGATTCGCCGGTCGGCCTCGCCGCCTGGCTCGTCGACAAGTACCGCCGCTGGTCCGACTGCGATGGCGAGGTCGAGCGCCGCTTCTCCAAGGACGACCTCTGCGACTTCCTCACGCTGTACTGGGCGACGGGCACGATCGGTTCCTCGATGCGCCTCTACGCAGCTGAGGCCCGCGACCCGTGGCGGCTCGAGCCGGGGGAGAGGGTTCCCGTGCCGGCAGCCGTTGCCGATTTTCCGCAGGAGCTCGTCCGCCCGCCGCGCGCCTGGACCGAGCGCCAGCTCGCCGACATCCGCCGCTGGAGCGAGTTCGACCGGGGCGGCCACTTCGCCGCCTTCGAGGAGCCGGAGCTGCTGGCCGAGGACCTCATCGCGTTCCTTGCCGAGGTCCGCGGCGGTTCGTAGCCGCATACCGGACACAAACCGCCCGCCACTCGGCGCGATCCGTTCGATCACAGCCTTGGCCGTCTCCCGTGACATCGGGCGCAGATTCGCGCCGCTCGACCGCCTAGCGTGGGGCCCGATGGCAACGACGATCACGGCAGGTGGCGCCGCGCGGCGGCGCCAAGCCCGGTTTCAGAAGGCGCGGCGGCTCGAGCAGAAGAAGGCGAGCGGCGAGAGTCCCGGCGACCGATCGCGCCCGCGGACGCCCCGAGACGGCGGCTCCGAGGCTCCCACGGTACGTCTCTTCATCGCCCTCGACCTGCCCGACGCCGTCAGGCAGGGGCTCGAGTCCTGGCAGCGGCGCTCGCTCGCGGACCCGGCTCTGCGGCCGGTAAAGCCCGAGGCACTCCACATGACGCTCTGCTTCCTCGGTCATCACCCGGAGCGGGCGATCGCGCGAGTGACCGAGTTGCTCGAGGGGACGCAGCCGCGCCCGGTGCCGATCCGCCTCGAGCCCGATCCCGTTCCGATCCCCGGCGGGCGGCCGAAGCTCTACGCGGTCGGGGCCGAGAGCGAGGCGGCGGCGGGCCTGCAGGCGGAGCTCGCGGAGCCGCTTGGGCAGGAGGGCCTGTTGAAGCCCGAAAAGCGCGCCTTCTGGCCCCACATCACCGTTGCCCGGGTGCGCTCCGAGCGGCGCCCGCCCGACCCGGGCGAGCGGCGCGGCAAGGCGCGGCCGAAGCGGGTCGCCGAACCGCCGGAGAAGCTCCCGCGGGCGCTGGGCGAGCCCTTCGGTGCTGTCCGAATCGCCCTCTACCGTTCGAAAACTAAGCCCACCGGAGCCGAGTACGAGCTCCTCGCGGGCGTTGACTTGCCGTCCCCGGACGGGGACCAGAAAGGTGACGCAGAAGATGGCAGATGAGAAGAGGGCGAACTTGAAGCCGGCAGACAACAAGACGGATAAGGCCGCCGAGAAGGAGGCCAAGGCAAAGGACGCGGCCCTGACCGCGGCCATGTCGCAGATCGAGAAGCAGTTCGGTGCCGGCTCGGTGATGAGGCTCGGCGAGAAGGCCGCGATCCCGGTCGAGACGATTCCGACCGGGGCGCTGGCGCTCGACCTCGCGCTCGGGGTCGGTGGCGTGCCGCGCGGCCGGATCATCGAGATCTTCGGCCCGGAGTCGTCGGGGAAGACGACGCTCGTCTACCACATCATCGCCCAGGCCCAGGCGCTCGGCGGGGTCTGTGCCTTCGTCGACACGGAGCACTCGATCGACCCGATCTACGCCGGGCGGATCGGCGTGAACACCGACGACCTGCTGGTCTCCCAGCCCGACTACGGCGAGCAGGCGCTCGAGATCGTCGACGTGCTCACGCGCTCGGGCGCCGTCGACGTGGTCGCGATCGACTCGGTCGCCGCGCTGACGCCGCGGGTCGAGCTCGAGGGCCAGATGGGGGAGACCCAGGTCGGCCTCCAGGCGCGGCTGATGAGCCAGGCGCTGCGCAAGCTTGCCGGCAACCTCAACCGGGCAAAGACGATCTGCATCTTCACCAACCAGATCCGCGAGAAGATCGGCGTCATGTTCGGCTCGCCGGAGACGCAGCCGGGCGGCCGCGCGCTCAAGTTCTATTCGTCGCAGCGGCTCGACATCCGCCGGATCGAGACCCTCAAGGAGGGCACCGAGGCGGTCGGCAACCGGGTCCGCGTCAAGGTCGTCAAGAACAAGGTCGCGGCGCCGTTCCGCCAGGCCGAGTTCGACATCGAATACGGCGCCGGGATCTCGCACGAGGGCGGCCTGCTCGACCTCGCGATCGAGGAAGACCTGGTGCAGAAGTCGGGCTCGTTCTTCTCCTATGGAGAATTGCGGCTCGGTCAGGGCCGCAACAACACCAAGCAGTATCTGGCCGAGAATCCGGAGCTCTCGAGCGAAATCGAGGTGAAGCTGTTCGAGAAGCTCGGCGTCGACCGGAAGCCGACGCCGAAGCCGGTGTTCCTCACCGCACCCGAGGACGAGGCCGCACCCGAAACCGACGCTGCAGCCGACGCCGCCGATCTCGAGGAGCCCGAGGTCGAGCGCAAGGCGGCCTAACCAACGCGCGACGGAATGAGAGCCGAGGCGAGTAGGGCGCGCGAGCGCCGCGCGGCGGGTCCGGAGGAGGCGTTCGCGCGCGGGGTCGAGGCTCTCGCCCACCGCGAGCGGACAACCGCCGAGCTCACCGGGTGGCTAGCTGAGCGGGGGTTTGACCCCGCGGCGGTGGAGGCCGCGATCACCCACCTGGCCGAGATCGGCGAACTCGATGACGAGCGGTTCGCGCGTCGCTACGCCGAGGACAAGCGCGAGCTGCGCGGCTGGGGGCCGGAGCGGATCCGCGAGGCCCTCGCCGCCCGCGGCCTCGGCGGCGGGCTGATCGAGCGCGCCCTCGCCGAGGACGGCGGTGACGACCTCGGGCGCGCGGTCGCGCTGCTCGAACGGCGAGGCGAGGCGCTCGAGGACGAGCGTTCGCGCGGACGGGCGCTCGCGTTTCTCGCGCGTCGAGGCTACGACTCCGAGCTCGCCTACGAGGCGGTGCGCGGGTTCGAGCGCCGAGCAAGCGGCTGAATCCAGCCCGCTAACTTGCGCCGCATGCCGTCGCTCGTTGCTCGGGTTCGTTCGCTTGCTCGGGGCATCCTCACCGCCGCGCTGGTGCTTGCGGTCACGGCGATCTCCGCACCGCCCACGGCGCTCGCACAGGCACCGGAGGTCCTCGAGGACAAGCCCTACTACCTCAGCCTGTCTCCGGCCGACGAGGCGCCGAAAGGCACGGTGCTGATGATCCACGGTGGCGGCTGGCACGGCGGTCTCGGCGCCGCCGCCGATCGGGTCATGGGGCAGTACGTCGAGCTGGTGCGAAGCTGGGGTTACGACGTCGCCAACCTCGGCTACCGCGGCGGAGCCGACAGCCTGACCGATGCGCTCGACGCGTTCGACCACTTGCGCGAAAGGCTGGGGCCGGCAGAGCCAATCTGCCTGTACGGCGGCTCCGCCGGTGGCCACCTCGCCCTCACGGTCGCGGCGAAGCGGGGCGCGAGCGTCGACTGCGTGATCGACTTCCTCGGTCCGCCCGATCTCGAAGAGTGGGGATCACGGCCGAACTCGGAAGCCGGCAGGAACCTCGCGGTCGAGGCATTCGGGTCCGAACGCCTCGCCGAGCTGAGCCCGATCAACAACGTCGAGCGGATCGTCTCTCCGGTGCTCGTCGCCGCAGCGCCCTGCGACGTGTACATCGAGATCGAAGCGCAGCGCGACTTCGTCGACGCCCTCAACGACGCCGGCGGCGACGCGCGGTTTTCGCTCCTGCGGACGGGCGACGAAGTGTCGGTCTCACACTGCTGGGTGACGGCGAACTCCTTCTGGGCCTTCAACGACGCGGCGAAGCGGTTCCTCGACCGCGCGGCTGCCGCTCGCCCCGAGGTCGGTTCGCCCGAGGCTGCCTCGCCCGAGGGAGACGGCGGCTCGGGCGTCGCGCTCTACGCCATTGCGGCCGTCGCCCTCCTCGCCGGCGGCGGCCTCGTCTGGTATCTGCGGCGCGACCGCGCCGGCTTGCGCTAGGCGCCCGCCGCTTGCCAATTCCGCGCCTCGGGACTACTCTCCTGGAGCGGCCTCGTGTCGCCTGATGAAGTGAAATACCTGCTGAGACCGGACTTTACGAACATGCGACGAGCGGCGAAACGAACGGAGGCGAGACCCTAAGCCGCTCGACCGAACGCGGGACCGCCGGTAGCCCCGGAGTTGGCGGCGGTGACAGTCAGTGGGGCGAACGCTTCCTCGGCGAACGTGGGCGCGGGGCGGACCGAGGTTCGCCGGATAGCTGTTCTCGGGTCGACACCGGCCGGACACTCAGCGGCCGGGAGGAGGAAGCGATGAGCCAACGTGCGCTGTGGACACCGTGGCGCCGGGAGCGCCATGTGCCTCGTCCCGTGCCGGTCGCCCCGGCAGCGTCGCCCGCTGCGCCGGATGAGATCGAGCACGAGACTCCCCCCGGTGAGCCCGCGACCGACGGGTCGGCGGCCGCCGATGAGCTCCGCGCGCGTCGCGAAGAGATCGCGAGGATGGAGGAGCGTGCCCTGCGCGAGGCCGACTCGCTCTCCGTGCAGCGCTCCGAGGTCGAGCGTCGCCAGCAGGCGCTCGAGGACCGCGAGCGCAATCTGGCCAAGGAAGCCGACGAGCTGAAGCAGGCGAAGCGGGTCCAGCGCCGCGAGCTCGAGCGGGTCTCTGGCCTGAGCGCCACGCAGGCGAAGCAGATGCTCGTCGCCGAGGTTGAGCAGGAGGCGAAGCAACAGGCCGGCCTGCGTCTGCGCGAGATCGAGGAGCAGACGAAGATCGAGTCCGAGCGCCGAGCGCGGAACATCCTCTCGGTCGCGATGCAGCGCCTGGCCGCGAAGCACTCCGCCGACTCGACCACCCGCCTCGTCGAGCTCCCCTCCGACGAGATGAAGGGGAGGATCATCGGCCGCGACGGGCGCAACATCCGCGCGCTGGAGAAGCTCACCGGTGTGGACGTGATCATCGACGAAACCCCGTCCGCCGTGCTGCTCTCGAGCTTCGACGGGGTCCGCCGCGAGGTCGCCCGCGAGACGCTCGAGCGGCTGATCGCCGACGGCCGCATCCACCCGGCACAGATCGAGGAGACCTACGAACACGTCCGTGACGAGGTCGAGGCGAGAATCGTGGAGGAAGGGGAGAAGGCCGCGCTCGAGGCCAGGGTGAGCGCGCTCGACCCGGCCCTCGCGAAGCTCCTCGGGCAGCTGCGCTTCCGCACCAGCCACGGCCAGAACGTGCTCGACCACCTCGTCGAGTGCTCGGCCCTCGCGGGCCTGATCGCGGCGGAGCTCGGCGCGTCGGTTGAGACCTCGCGCCGGGCGGCGCTGCTGCACGACATCGGGAAGGCCGTCTCTCACGAGATCGAGGGGCCGCACGCGCTCGTTGGCGGGCGCATCGCACGCCGCCACGGCGAGTCCGAGGCAGTCGCGCACGCGATCGAGGCGCACCACAACGAAGTCGAGCCGAAGACCGTGGAGGCCGTGATCGTTCAGGCCGCGGACGCCGTTTCCGGAGCCCGGCCGGGCGCCCGCGGCGGGGCGCTCGAGCAGTACGTCGCGCGGCTTCGCGACCTCGAGGAGATCGCCTCGCGACACCAGGGTGTGGAGCGGGTCTTCGCGATGCGCGCCGGACGGGAGATTCGCGTGATCGTCGACCCGGGCGAGGTCGACGACGACCGCGCCGCGCTGATCTCACACGAGATCGCCGCGGCGGTGGAGAAGGAGATGGAGTACCCGGGACGCGTGAAGATCACGGTGATCCGCGAGAGTCGCTCGACCACGTACGCAAGCTGATCGAGGGCGAGTGTTCCAGGTGTCCGAGCCGTCGATAGAGTTCCGCGCCGATGGATGAGACTCTCTTCTACGTCCTCGGGCTCAGCCTCGTCGCGGTGGCGCTCATCACGTCGTTCGTCGGCCTGCGATTCGAGAACTTCCCGCCGAAGCCCGTCCTGGTCTTCGGCACGGCGATCTTCGCCGCCCTCGTCGTCGCCACCGCCGCCTTCGCCTGGCTCAACGGCGAGGAGGAGCAAGAGCACCGCAACGAGCTGATCGCCGCAGGCGAGGAGCTCAGCCCGCAGCAGGGCCTCGAGGAGCTCGGAGAGGGGACCGGTGAGGCCCCACCGGGCCAGGAGGCGCCTCCCGACGGTCCCGCGCCCGAGGAGCCGGCCGAGCCCTCAGAGCCCGCGGCCCCGGCCGTGGACGGCGCCGTCGTGTTCACCGATGCCGGGTGCGGCGGTTGCCACACGCTCGCCGCCGCCAACACCACCGGAACGACCGGACCGGCGCTCGACGGCTCGCTCGAGGGCAAGGACCCGGCCTACATCGAGGAGTCCATCGTCGACCCGAACGCGGAGGTTCCGGAAGGATTCCCGCCCGACGTCATGCCGCAGAACTACGAGTCCGACCTGAGCCCGGAGGAGCTGGAGGCGCTCGTCTCCTTCCTCTCCGAGGCGACCGGCGGCAAGGGCTGAGCGACCCGCTTCATTTCCGCCCGGTTCCCCGCGACCGGGAACCCGCCCGTCAATCGAGCCAGCGGTTGCTCTTGAACCGCAGGGCCCGCTCGATGGCTGCAGCGAGCGCCGCGAAGCCGAGCACCACCCCGACCGGCGCCGGCAGCCCGAGCGGCACGTCGGCGCCGGCGAGCTCGATCAGCTCGATCACGCCGAAGACGGCTGCGATCACGAGGACGACGAACGAGGTCGCCCCGATCGCGCGACTCAGCTCGGGGCGCTCGCGAGCGAGGCCCAGGCGCCACGCCTCGGCGGTCCCCTCGACCGGAGTCAGGGTCGTGGAGACGGGTCCCTCGACGAGCTCGATCTTCCGCATGCCGAACGCCCCCATCGCCGCCTCTATCCGCACCCCAGGCCCGATCTCGAACGTCGCCGGGGACTTCCTTGTCGTCACGTGCGTCCCGTCGCAATAGAGGCGAAGCTTCTCGGAGAAGTCGAAGAAGTCGACGTCGACAGTCCAGGTGTGCCCGTTGTGGGCGGCCTCGAAGCGGCCACGGTTGACGACGTCCCAGCGATCGAGCGGTTCGAGCACATTTGCCTGCTGCGCCACACGGGAGCTCTACCCGGAGGCATCGGTTCATAGACCGTGGTTGGGCCACTCCGGGACGCGTCCCTGCTTGAACGCGCTAGCCCCGATCGCGTGCGAGTCGCGGCGCATGAACATCGCCACCGAGGCGTCGACCTCCTGGCGCAGCCGCTCCTCGAATGTGCGGCCGAGGTTGCGGATCATCGTCTCCTTGTCGGTGCGGATCGCGCCCTGGGGCAGTGCGGCGATCTCCCGCGCGAGCTCGAGCGCGCGATCGAGCGCCTTGCCCTCGGGGACCACCTCGTTCGCGAGCCCGATCCGCAGCGCCTCGTCGGCGTCGACGGGGCGCCCGGTGATGATCAGCTCCATCGCCTTCGCCCAGCCGACGATCAGCGGCAGGCGGACCGTCATCCCGTCGCCCGCGACGATGTTCCACCGCCGCTCGAGGGCGCCGAAGACGGCGTTCTCGGCGACGATGCGGATGTCGGCCAGACAGGCGTTCTCGAGCCCGGCGGCGACCGCCCAGCCGTTGATCGCGGCGATCACGGGCTTGAAGACGTCCGCCCGCCGCGTATAGCCGCAATCGCCCGGCGAGTCGTAGACGTGTGTGCGAAATTCGCTCCAGTCTCCGATTTCCGTCTCGGCGGCGTCTGCGAGATCCCAGCCGGCGCAGAAGGCATCGCCCGTGCCTGTGATCACGAGGACGAAGGCGTCCGCATCGTCGCGGAAGCGCCGCCACGCGTGGTGGAGCTCGGCGTTCATCTGCCGCGAGACTGCGTTTCGCTGCTCCGGGCGGTCGTAGGTGAGCACGGCCACGTGGTCCGAGAGCTCGTAGCGCAGGGTCTGGTAGTCCATCTGTCCTCCGTCCGGTGGTGGCTGGGGCCCCCGTAAGATCCCGCACCGTGAGCGGCAAGCGGTTTCACGTCACCACGTTCGGCTGTCAGATGAACGAGCACGACTCCGAGCGGATGAAGGGGATGCTCGGCTCGCTGGGCTACACCGAGGCGGCCGAGCGCGACGACGCCGACCTGATCCTCTTCAACACCTGCTCGATCCGCGAGGCGGCCGACAACCGCTTCATCGCGCATCTGGGGCAGGCGAAGCGGCTCAAGTCAGAGGATCCGAGCCGAGTCGTCGGCGTCGGCGGCTGCTGGGCGCAGTCGGTCAAGGACGAGGTCTTCGAGCGCTTTCCGTTCGTGGATGTCGCCTTCGGACCCGGGCAGATCGCGCGCCTCGCCGAGTTCCTGACCTCGGATTCGCTGACGGCGCAGGGCTACTTCGACTTCGAGGGGTTCGCCGGACACCTGCCCGCGCATCGGGAGCGCGAGTTCCAGGCGTGGCTGCAGATCTCGCAGGGATGCAACTGCCGCTGCTCGTACTGCATCGTGCCCTCGACCCGCGGCCGGGAGCAGAGCCGAGAGCCGGTCGAGCTCGTCGCCGAGGTCGAGCGGCTCGCCGCCGACGGCGTCCGGGAGGTGACCCTGCTGGGCCAGAACGTGAACAGCTACGGCCGCGACCTTCCGCGCGAGACCCGCACCACGTTCGCCGAGCTCCTGGCGCGAATCGACGCGGTCGACGGGGTCGACCGCATCCGCTACACGAGCCCGCATCCAAAGGACATGCGCGAGGACGTGATCCGCGCCCACGCCGAGCTCCCCGCGCTGTGCGAGCACATCCACCTCCCGCTCCAGTCGGGCTCGAGCCGGATCCTCAAGGCGATGCGGCGCACGTATGACCGCGGGCGCTACCTCGACCGGGTCGCGCAGATCCGCGAGCACGTCCCGGACTGCGCCCTCACCACGGACATCATCGTCGGCTTCCCCGGCGAGACCGAAGCGGACTTCGCGGAAACGCTCGAGGTCGTCGGCCAGGTCGCCTACGACAGCGCCTTCACCTTCGTCTTCTCGCCACGCCGCGAGACCGATGCGGCCGAGCTGCCCGACCAGATCCCGCACGCGGTCAAGAAGGAGCGCATGGAGCGGCTCGTCGACCTCGTGCAGGCACGAGCGAAGGAGCGTGCGCAACGGTTCGTCGGCCGGACGATGGAGGTTCTCGTCGAGGGTCCGACCAGGCGCGACCCAGATCAGCTCCGCGGCCGGATCCGCCACAACAAGGCGGTGAACTTCGCCGGCACGGCAGCGCCGGGCGAACTGGTCGAGGTGGAGATCACGGCGGCGACATCCCAGACGCTGTCCGGGCACGAGCGGCTCTTGAGCCGCGCCGGCTGAGCGCGGCCGCGCGATGCGGACGATCGGGCTCCTCGGTGGGATGAGCTGGGAGTCCTCGGCCGAGTACTACCGCTTCGTCAACGAGTCCGTGCGCCGCCGCATGGGCGGCTTTCACTCCGCCCAGTGCCTGATGCACTCGGTCGACTTCGCCGACATCGAGGCGATGCAGGCGAGCGGCGACTGGGAGGCGGCGGGGGAGACGCTCGCAGACTGCGCCCGCTCACTCGAGGCCGGCGGCGCCGAGCTCCTGATCCTCTGCACGAACACCATGCACCGCCTCGCGCCCGGGATCGAGGCGGCGATCTCGATCCCGTTCATCCACATCGCCGATCCGACCGGCGAGGCGATCAGAGCCGCCGGCATCGAGACAATCGGCCTGCTCGGAACGCGCTACACGATGGAGGGTGAGTTCTACGCCGACCGCCTCCGCGAGCGCCACGGACTCCGCGTGCTCGTCCCGGAGGAGCCCGACCGGACGATGATCCACGACGTGATCTACGAGGAGCTCGTCCTCGGCGACGTGCGCGGCGACTCGCGCGGGCGCTACCGGGGCGCGATCGAGACGCTCGTGGCCGCGGGGGCCGGCGGCGTCATCCTTGGTTGCACCGAGATCGGGCTCCTCGTGGGCCCGGGCGACAGCCCGGTGCCCACCTTCGACACGACGCGCCTCCATGCCGAGGCGGCCGTCGAGCTCGCGCTGGCGGCGCCGTAGGCCGGCATGGACCTGCTCGCGATCTTCGGCCCAACCGCGGTCGGCAAGACCGGCGTCGCGATCGCCGTCGCCGACCTCCTGCGCAAGCGCGGCGAGGATCCCGTTGCGATCTCTTGCGACGCGATGCAGGTCTACCGCGGCCTCGAGATCCTCAGCGGCGCGGCGGGCGCCGACGAGCAGGAGAAGCTCGAGCATCGGCTGCTGGGAATCGTCCCACTCGACGGCGAGTTCTCGGCTGGGCGCTTCGCGACGCTCGCCCACGCCGAGATCGATGAGCTGATCGCCGCGGCGCGGCGGCCGATCCTCGTCGGCGGGACCGGCCTCTACATGCGTGCCGCGCTCTCCAAGCTCGAGCTGCGCCCGCCGCTGCCCGACGAGATCCGCGAGCAGGTCGAGCGCGAGGTCTCCGAACGCGGCCCGCAGGCACTTTACGAGGAGCTCGACCCGGACCTGGCCGCCACGACCCACCCGAACGATCGCAAGCGAATCGCGCGGTTGGTCGGACTCCAGCGCGCCGGAATCGAGCCGCACAAGACCTCGAGCGGCCTGTGGAGCGACGATTTGCGCCGCCCGACGACGCTCGTCGGCCTGACGACCGACCCCCAGGACCTCCGGGCACGGATCGACGCACGGGTGGACGAGATGGTGCGCCTCGGTGCCGAAGAGGAGGTGGCGAGCGCCGTCTCTGCTGGTGCTTCGCGCACCGCCCGCTACGCCATCGGCTTCGAGGAGCTCCAGCGCGGCGACGTCGACGCGATGAAGACGGCGCAGTGGCGTTTCGCCCGTCGCCAGCTCACCTGGATGCGGCGGATGGAGGATGTGCGGCAGATCGACCGCGGCGGCCGCGGCGACGCCGATGTCGCCGCCGAAGTCGTCGCAATGCTCGACTAGGCTCGCCTCCCATGCGGTTCGAGAAGTGGCAGGCGCTGGGCAACGATTACATCGTCGTCGAGGCCGAGAATCTTCCCTGGGACCTGACGCCGAACCGGATCCAGCGGATCTGCGAGCCGCATGTCGGTGTCGGTTCCGACGGGATCCTGCTCCTCTCGCGGACGGACGACGAGCGCTACGTCGCCGAGTTGCGGATCTTCAATCCCGACGGCTCCGAGGCCGAGCTCTCCGGCAACGGGGCCCGCGAGGCGGTTCTCTACCTCCGCCACGCCGGCTGGACCGATGTCAACACGTTCACGATCATCACCAAGGCCGGCGAGGTGACCCCCACGATCACCGGACCGAACGAGGTCACGATGGCGATCGGGCGGGCGTCGGTGACATCCGAGTTCTTCCCCTCCGGACCCCCGGACGGGACCGGGACGATCAGCTCGCGCGGGCACGACTGGCGCTTCCAGCACGTAGATGTCGGCAATCCCCAGTGCGTGGTCGAGATCGGCGACGGCCTGGAGGAGCTCGACCTGCAGGCCATCGGGCCGGCCATCGAGGCCAGCAGCAAGTTTCCGCAACGCACCAACGTCTCCTTCACGCGGGTCGAGGGCTCGCGGGTTCGCGCGCGCATCTTCGAGCGCGGGGTGGGGGAGACGCTCTCGTCCGGAACTGGTGCGAGCGGAGCGGCCGTTGCCGCGTTTCTGGGCGGCGCGCCGAGCCCGCTCACGGTCGAGCTCGACGGCGGAGAGCTCACCGTCGAGATCACCGACGAGCTGGACGTGACCTTGATCGGGAGCGCGTCGCGGGTCTATCGCGGCAAGCTCGATCCCGCGCTCGTCGAGAGCCTGGCGTAGGCGGGTTCGTGACTAGGCATCTCGCCGGGCGACGAGCAACTCCGCCAGCCGCGCGGCCACGACGCCGAAGGCGAGGTAGAGCGCCGGCAGCCACAGCGGCACGCCGAACAGAGAGTCGGCCGACTCCGCGTAACGTGAGAGTTCGAGCTCGACGATGAGCATTTCGGCGATCGGGCCGATGACTGCGGCGAGCAGGCCACAGACGATGGCGGGCCAGCCGTCGGCGAGCCATGCGGCGACGAGGATCGCGAGCATGAGCACGAGCGTCGTGGCCGGACCCTCGGGCTGGTCGAAGACGAGCGCCGTGACGGCGTAGATCGCCAGCACGGCCGCGATCCCGCCGACTGCGATCCGCAGATCGAATCCGGGCCTCGGCGGGCCGAGCCAGAGCCGCAGCTCGCCCGTGCTCGCGGTCGCCAGGCCAACCAGGATCGGGAACCAGAGGGCGCTCTCCCAGACGAAGGGAACGGAGTCGTCCAGGTAGGTCGTCGTCCCCGCCTGCACGTGTCCCGCGTCGCCAACGAGGCCGCCGACCGCTCCGACCGCGAACAGGAGCGCGAGCTCCGACCCCTTCAACCGCACGCGGGAATCCTACGGGCGCGGTAGCCTGCCGCGCCCGTGGCCCTGACCGACCCTTCGAAGCGACTCCAGGCGATTCCGCCCTACGCGTTCGCGGAACTCGAGCGGCGCCGAGCCGAGAAGCTGGCAGCCGGGATCGACGTGATCAGCCTCGGGATCGGCGATCCCGACACGCCGACCTTCCCGCACATCGTCGAGGCGATGCAGATCGCCATCGCCGACCCGGGGACGCATCAATACCCCTCGAACCGCGGCCGAGCCGAGTTCCGCGAGGCTCTGGCGGGCTTCTACGATCGCCGCTTCGGCGTCGAGATCGACCCGGAGACCGAGGTCATCCCCGCCATCGGGGCGAAGGAATGCATCTACAACCTCTGCTTCGCCTTCCTCGACCCCGGCGACGTCGCGCTCGCCTCCGACCCCGGATACCCCGTCTACACCGGCGGACCGCTGCTCGCAGGCGCCGAGGGAGTCGTGCTGCCGCTCGTCCCGGAGCTCGGCTTCGCGCCCGACCTCGATGCGATCCCCGCCGAGGTGCTGGCAAAGGCGCGCCTGATGTTCCTGAACTACCCGAACAACCCCACCGGCGCGATCGCCCCTGACGGGCTCTTCGAGCGCGCGGTCGAGCTTGCACGCGAGCACGAGATCCTGGTGGTGCACGACAACGCCTACTCCGAGACGACGTACGACGACTACGTCGCCCCGAGCTTCCTCGCCACCCCGGGGGCGAAGGAGGTCGGCGTCGAGGTCTTCTCGCTCTCCAAGGGCTACAACATGACCGGCTGGCGATGCGCGGCAATCCTCGGCAACGCCGACGCGATCTCCGCCTACTGGCGCCTGAAGACCAACGTCGATTCCGGCCTCTTCGAGGCTGTCCAGCTCGCCGGCGCCGCGGCGCTCAACGGTCCGCAGGCGCCACTCGAGGAGATGAACGCGGTCTACACGCGCCGTCGCGACCTCGTGGTCGCCGCGCTGCGCGAGATCGGGGTCGAGGTGGACGCGCCGAAGGGGACGATCTACGTCTGGGCGCCGGTCCCGGAGGGCCATACGTCGGCCTCGTTCTCCGAGCTCGTCCTCGAGCAGGCCGCCGTCGTGGTCTCGCCGGGCTCGATGTACGGGCCGAGTGGCGAGGGCTTCTTCCGGATCTCGCTGACGACGCCCGACGAACGCATCGCGGAGGCCGTCGAGCGCCTCCGCGAGCACATGGGCTGAGGCCGGCCGTGGCCGATCGTCAGCTCGTCAGCGGGGAGTCGTCGTTCGAGGAGCCGATCGGCTTCAGCCGCGCGATCCGCGTCGGCGACCGCATCCTCGTTTCCGGCACGGGGCCGACGTGGCCGGACGGGAGCTCTGCGGCGGACCCAGGGGTGCAGGCAGACCGCTGCTTCCAGCTGATCGCCAACGCGCTCGCCGCCGCGGGCGCCGGCCTCGCGGACGTCGTGCGGACGCGGATGTACATCGTCGACGCCGCTGACGCGGACGCCGTCGGCGCCGCGCACTCCCGGGCGATGGCGGGCGTGCGCCCAGCGGCGACGATGGTCGTCGTCGCCGCGCTGCTCGATCCGCGCTGGAGGGTCGAGATCGAGGCCGAGGCGCTCCTCGGCGATGGCTAGCGGCGACGGGTGCTCGAGGTCGGCTGCGGTCACGGGGTCGCGGTTTCGCTCGTCTGCGAGCGGCTCGCCGAGGGCCGGCTAACGGCGATCGACCGCTCGGCGAAGATGGTCGCGATGGCGAGCGAGCGCAACCGCGAGTGGATCCGCGCCGATCGGGATCGCGATCCTGATCGGGATGCGGCTCTCGCGCGGGCCCGGGGAGGAAGTTACCTTTCTGCTTCGAATGTGTAAGCATTCGCTAACAGAGGTCGGACGGGACCCGATCTCCCGGTAGGACAGGCAGGGTCAAGGCATCGGCCTGATCGGTCGATGCGAACGTCAACGACGCGGAGCGGCCACCGGCCGCCGCCAGTACGCGCCCACTTGAAACCATGACCGAACTGGGGATAGCACTCGCACTCGGCTGCGCCGCGACGGCGAACGTCGCCATGCTCTGTAAGCACCGGGGTGCGAACCAGGCGCCGACCGTATGCATCAAGAGTCCGATGAAGAGCGCCGCGGCGCTGTTTCGCTCGCGCTGGTGGACGATCGGGTTCGCCGTCGCCGCCATCGCCTGGGTCTTCCATGTCGCTGCGATCGCTGTTGCTCCGCTCTCGCTCGTGCAGGCGGTCATCGCGGGCGGCATCGTCCTCCTCGCCTTCCCGGCGGAGCGCTACTTCGGCTGCAAGCTGGGCCGCCGCGAGTGGACCGGGCTGGGGCTCGCCGCCGTGGGACTCGGCTTTCTCGCGGTCACCGTGCCCGCCAGCCACGGCGACGCCAGCTACTCGCTCGCGGCCCTCATCGTCTTCGAGAGCGCCGCGATCGGCGCCGGCTTCGCGATGCTGGCCTCCGGCGCGCTCGGTGACGGGCGCCACGCCGGCCACGGCATCCTCCTCGGCGGCGCCTCCGGCCTCCTGATCGGGGTCTCGAACGTCGCGATCAAGGCGCTCACCGAGGGGCTCGACGGAGGCCTGCTCACCCTGCTCAGCCCGTGGGCGCTCGTCGCCGCGCTCGCCGGGTTCGGAGCCTTCTTCGCTCTCGCCAAGGGCATGCAGCTCGGCGAGGCGATCCCGGTGATCGCGACTGCCTCGGTGGCCTCCAACTGCGCCGCGATCCTCGGTGGCGTGATCGTCTTCGGCGACCCGATCGGCTCCGGGCTGGCCGAGGGCCTCGCCCGCGGCCTCGCCTTCGTCGCCGTGATCGCCGCGGCCGCGCTGATGCCCGCTCCTGGCACGGTGCGCGGTAAGTCGGCTCCCGCCTGAGCACCGCCGTCTCGACCGGGCCGATAGGGTCCGGTTCGTGAGCATGGATGCACGGGGCGGATACCTCCCACGCTTCTTCACCGAGGGCGTGCCGGAGACGAAGTTCCCGGACGCCGGGATGGGTCCCCGAGAGGCGTATGAGCTGGTCGACCAGGAGACCAACCTCGACGGCGACACCTTCCGCAACCTCGCGACCTTCGTCTGCACGTTCATGGAGCCGGAGGCCGAGAAGCTCATCCTCGAGCACCTTCATACGAACTTCATCGACCACGCGGAGTACCCGCGCTCGGCCGAGATCGAGCGGCGCTGCGTGCGCATGCTCGGCGACCTCTTCAACGCGCCGGGCGAGGCGGCCGGAGCGCGCTGTCAGGGCTCCTCGGAGGCGATCATGCTCGGCGGGCTGGCGGCCAAGTGGCGCTGGAAGAAGGCACGCAAGGACGCCGGCGGCGACATCTCCCAGCCCAACCTCGTCTTCGGCGGCGACGTCCACGTCGTCTGGGAGAAGTTCTGCCGCTACTTCGAGGTGGAGCCGCGGATCATCCCGCTGACCGAGGAGAAGTTCACGATCGGCCCGGAGGACGTCGAGCCGCTCCTCGACGAGAACACGATCGGCGTCGCCGCCGTGCTCGGGACCACGTTCACGGGCGAGTGTGACGATGTCGAGGGCATCAACGACCTCCTCGTCAAGGTGAAGGACGACCGCGGGCTCGACATCCCGCTCCACGTCGACGCCGCGAGCGGCGGCTTCATCTGGCCCTTCCTCTACCCGGAGACGAAGTGGGACTTCCGGCTCGAGCAGGTCAGCTCGATCAACGTGTCCGGGCATAAGTTCGGCTACGTCTACCCGGGGGTCGGCTGGCTCGTCCTGCGCTCGCGCGCGGAGCTGCCCGAGGACATCATCTTCTACGAGAACTACCTCGGCGAGACCGACGCCACCTTCACGCTCAACTTCTCCACCGGAAGCTCGCACGTGCTCGCGCAGTACTACATGTTCTGCCGCCTCGGCCGGGAGGGCTACGCCGAGGTCGCCGAGTCGATGCGGAAGAACACGGAGCACCTGCGCCGCCTCCTCGAAGAGCTGGGCCACTTCGAGATGATCGGCGCCGAGAACGAACAGCTGCCGCTCGTCTGCTTCCGTCTCTCCGAGGAGCAGAACTACGACGAGTTCGACATCTCCGGCCAGCTTGCTTCCGAGCGCGGGTGGATGCTCCCCGCGTACACGATGCCGCCGAACGCCGAAGCGGTCACCGTGATGCGCGCACTGGTGAAGTCGAACCTGGACCGCGCCCGAACCGACCTGCTCGCCAGCGACATCGCCGAGGCCTGCGAAACCCTCGCGAAGAAGGGCGGGCTGCACGAGGAAGAGCGCCAGCGCGTCCACACCGGCACCGGGTACTAGCCCGGGCGCTACCGCGCTGCGTTGCGCCGGCGGGCGCGTCCCAGAACCTTCGGCTTCAGCTTGCGAACGACCGCGTAGTGCCGCTTGTCGAGTCGTGTCGCGTGGCCTGAAGCCTCGAGCCGGGCGAGAACGACCGGGCAGCGTTTGCATCGCGGCGCCGACTTGCAGCACTTGCCCTTCGCCTTCACCTGCCGGACCTTCGCCATCGCGGGAACGACGCTAGCAGAGCTGTTAGGTATCCCTAATTCCGGGGTCCCGAGGTCAGCGCGCCTCTGCCTCGAGCATGTCGCGAAGACCGGTCTCGAGGTCGCGTGGGTCGTAGCCGAGCTCGGTGATCGCCTTGTCGTGCTTGGCCCAGAAGGTGACGCCGTCGCCCGAGGAGATCAGCTCGCGCATGTTCGGCGGCTGGCCCATGAGCTTTCCGACCAGGGGGCCGGCGGGTGCGATCGCCTTGATCAAGCCGGTCGGGACGTCCCGCTTCGGCGGCTTCTTACCGGCGACGCCGGCGAGCGTCGTGATCAGGCCGCGCATCGTCGTGATCTCGCCGCCGAGGTTGTAGGACTCGCCGACCTCGCCCTTGTCGAGGGCGAGCAGCACACCGGCGGCGACGTCCTCGACGTGGACCATGTTCATGCCCAGGTCGGGGAAGGCGATCGCCGGCATGCGCCCGGCGAGGAAGTCATCCATCTGCTTGCCGATCGCCGAGTGGTCATCGCGGCCGTAGACACCGCCCGGCTGGACGACGACCAGCGGTAGGCCCTCGGCGATCAGGCGCTCGGCGACCGCGTGCGCCTGAGTCTTCGTTTCCTCGTAGTAGGACGTGAAGTCCTTGCCGGGGTGCTCGTAGGTCTCGTCGACCACCACGCCGCGCGTGTTGCCGTATGCGCCGATGGTGGAGATGTAGACCACGCGCGGAGTCTTCGCCTCGAGGCAGGCTCCGAGGACGTTCTCGGTCCCGACCACGTTCGCCTCGTACATCCGCGGGCGCTCCGACTTCGGGATCCCGACCGCGTAGATCGCGGCGCCGTGAATCGCCGCCTCGCAGCCTTCGAGACCGGCCTCGATCGCGCTGACGTCCGAGAGGTCTCCGGCGACGACCTCGCACCCGACATCGGCGAGCGCGCGGCCCTTCTTCGCGTCGCGCGCCAGGGCGACGACGTCGTCCCCTCGCTCGCGCAGCCGACGGGCCACATGCCCCCCGATGAACCCGGTCCCTCCGGTGAGGAAAACCCTCATTCGGATGCGGAGACTAGCCGCACCGCGCTCCGCTGCGACGCGCCTACACTTGAACGGATGGCTGAACCGCCCGAAAACGGAGTCGTGCCCGTCGCCGGCGTGCAGAACAGGCGCGCGCGTCAGCGTGCACTCGCGATCGGCGTCGCGCCGCAGGCGGTGGGGGAGAGCGACCCGCTCGCCGAACTGAAGGAGCTCCTGCGCACGGCGGGCGTCGCCACCGCGGGCGAGATGGTCCAGGTGCGCCCGCAGCCGGACCCGGACCGCTACTTCGGCCGCGGCAAGCTCGACGAGCTGAAGGCGGAGGTGAAGCGCACCGGAGCGAACCTGATCGCCTGCGACGACGAGCTCGCGCCACGCCAGGAGCGGAACCTCGAGGCCGCGCTCGACACGCCGGTGATCGACCGCACGGCGATCATCCTCGACATCTTTGCCGACCACGCCCACACGGCCGAGGGCAAGCTCCAGGTCGAGCTCGCGCAGCTCCAGTACAACCTCGCCCGCATGCGCGGCCTCTGGACGCACCTCGAGCGCCTCGGCGCCGGGCGCATGGACGGCGGCATCGGGACCAGGGGCCCTGGTGAGTCCCAGATCGAGACCGACCGCCGCCTCGCGCGCGACCGGATCTCCGCCCTGCGGCGCCGCCTCGAGCACGTCGAGCAGAACCGCGGCGTCCAGCGCGCGCAACGCGAGTCGGCGACGGTGCCTCAGGTGGCGCTCGCGGGCTACACGAACGCCGGCAAGTCCACGCTCTTGAATGCGCTCACCGGCGCCGGTGTCGGCGTGGGGGAGCGGCTCTTCCACACCCTCGACCCCACGACGCGCGGCTACGAGCACCACGGGCGCAAGTACCTCGCCACGGACACGGTCGGCTTCATCCGCAAGCTCCCGCACCAGGTGGTGGAGGCGTTCAAGGCGACGCTCGAGGAGACGCGCCTCGCGGACCTGATCATCCACGTCGTCGACGGCTCCGAAGCCGCACCCGAGCGCGAGGCGGCGATTGCCGCCGTCGACGGGACCCTGGAGGAGATCGGCGCCGGCGCTCATCCGCGACTGCTCGTCTTCAACAAGGTCGACCTGCTCGACGACGAGGCACGCCGCGACCTCCTCGTCGGCGACGCGGACGCGATCGGCGTCTCGGCGGCGACCGGCGAGGGTCTCGACGAGCTTCGCGACCGGATCGAGCGGGCCTTCGAGGAGACCCTGCGCCCGGTCGAGCTGCTCGTGCCCTACTCGGAGGGCGGCCGGCTCTCAGAGCTCTACGAACTCGGCGGCGACGTCGAGCGTGAGGAGCGCGCCGAGGGCGTCCTCGTCCGCGCCCGGATCCCGGGGGCGCTTGCGCACCGATTCGCCGAGTTTGCGCTGAACGGCTCGCCGAACGGCGCCGACCCCGTCGACTGACGCCTCCTCGGTGCATAGCCTGCCGCCGATGGAGCTATCCGTCCACAAGCTGAGCGACGGGGCGACCCTGCCGTCACGCGCCAACCAGGGCGACGCCGGGCTCGACCTGTACGCCGCCGAGCCGGCGATCCTCGCCCCGGGCGAGCGCGCCAGCGTCGGCACCGGCATCGCGATCGAGATCCCGCCCGGCCATGCGGGCCTGGTGCTCCCGCGCTCGGGTTTGGCGGCGCGTCACGGGATCGCGCTCGTCAACGCCCCCGGGCTGATCGACGCCGGCTATCGCGGCGAGGTGCGCGTGCTGCTGCTGAACACCGACCGCGAAGACCACTTCGAGATCGCCCCCGGCGAGCGCATCGCGCAACTCCTGGTCACGCCGTTCGTCGCTGCTGTACCGGTCGAGGCCGCCGAGCTGAGCGCCACGGCGCGCGGCGAGGGCGGCTTTGGCTCTTCGGGTCGCTGACCCTCCGACCGCCGACCGGACTCGCAAATCTCCCAATCGGCCGTTCCTCGGGGCAGACCACATTGCCCTCGGCGTCGCTACCCCAGATCGGCTCCAGACTGACGACCGACTCTCGCTCGAGCGCGATCACGGCGACAGAGTTCCCAGATTCCTGGCGACGACCTCGCGCTGGGCGAGAAGCGCTAGCTCGCAGTACCACCGAAGAGTCCGAGCGCGCCGGCCAGCAGGAGAAGACCCGGCACGTCGAGGAGCGAGGCCGTGGAGAGCACCCCGAGAACGTACCCACGCGGCACCGGAGAACCTGAGGCCTCTGCTTCAGAAGCTGCACTCGGCAGGGGAATTCTTGCGCTCACCCTCGGCCATACTGCGCGAGCGATGTCGGAAGCCAACCTGGAGACCGCGAAGGCATCGACGGGTTCATCGCGCTCTGGCAGGACTATCTCTCTGCCTGGGAATCCTGGGTCGTGACTCCAGCCGGCTTCATGGACGTCGACGATCAGCGGGTGCTTGTGCTGCTGAGCTACCAAGGTCGCTCGAAGACACACGGAGCGGAGATAGCGCTCGACGGAGGCAACGTGCTGACGCTGCGAGACGGGAGAGTCGCCCGGGTGGAGCTGTTCTTCAACCGGCTCGACGCCCTGGAAGCTGTGCGGCTACTCGCTGGCTGACTCCGCCGACTCGTCCGAGTCCTTCGGCGCGTCGACGCCGGACTCCGGCACCTCGGCAGCTGTGTCGTCGTCGTCCGCCTGCTCGGCGAGGCGATCCTCCATGTCGTCGGCTTCGCGCTCGAGCTCGCCGAGCTCCTGATCGACCTCACGCTCCGCGTCGCGGACTTCCTGCTCCGGTGTCTCGTCTGTATCGCCGATGCTGGGTTGGTACCCGATCAAAGCCCGCACACACCGCGGCATCCCTCGCCGAGGCGCGCTGCTGGCTTCGTGAGCTGAGCGAGACGTTCTCCGAGCTCGAGCTCGACCTTCCAGACGTCCGGGACTGCGGCGGTCAGGTCGTCGCACTTGGTCAGATCCGGGTACGGGGCAAGGCGAGCGGGGCAGAAACCGCGTCCCCCGTCGGCTACGTGGTCGATTACCGGAACGAGAAGATCCGTCGTGTCCGGTCCCACCTCGACCCGAAGGAAGCCCTCGAGGCCGCTGGGTTGTCCGAGTAGCTACGCGACGCTCGTTGCCGCGCTTGTAGTTCCCCGTCGCCCGTGCCATCAGGGCCTGCGCCGCCGCTTCGTCGCCCGCCTCGACCCGGCTTCGAAACGCGGCGGCTCGATCGCCGGCGAGCGTCGTGACGACCCGGCCGTGGTGGGAGATGCGTACGCGGCCGTCCTTGGTCGCCGTCCAGCTGAAGCCGCGGGCCGGCACGCGCTATCCGCGCATCGCGGCCGCACGCGCGCTGTCGTGCGCGGCGTCCTCGAACGCATCGTCGAGCGGCTCGAGCTCCGGCTCGGCGCCCGTCCGTCGTGCGATCGCGAGCGCAATCAGGCGGTCGGCGAGCCAGGCGTTCTTCGGCAGCAGTGGCCCGTGGAGGTAGGTCCCGATCACGTTGCCCTCGCGGATGCCCTCGAAGCCGTCGCGACCGTTGTTGCCATGCCCCTTCAGCACACGCCCGAGTGGGGTCGCGCCCTCGCCCAGGTGGGTCCGACCGCCGTGGTTCTCGAATCCCGCGATCACGCGCGGCCCGTCGCCGAGGTCCGCCTCGATGGCGACGTTGCCGATCAGCCGCGGGCCCGGGTCGCGCGTCGTCTCGAGGTCGACGAGCCCGAGGCCCTCGATTCGCTCGGTGCCGAGCGCGTAGCCGTGGCCGAGGAGCTGGTAGCCGCCGCATACCGCGAGGACGACGGCTCCATCGCCTGCGGCCGCGGCGATCGCGTCTCGTTTCGTCGCCACCATGTCGGCGGCGACGATCCGCTGGTCGCGGTCCTGCCCGCCCCCGATGTAGATCAGATCGTGGGCTTCGGGGTCGAATGTCTCGCCGGGACCCGCCACCGCATGCTGGAACCCGATTCCGCGCCACTCACAACGGCGTCGGAGGAAGAGGATGTTGCCGCGGTCGGCGTAGATGTTCATCTGCTCGGGATAGAGCGCCAGCAGGCGCAGGCCGGGCGTGGGCGAGCTCATGAGGACGCCTCGAGGACGACCACGGTCGAGCCGAGGTGGTCGTCGGTCGGTGGAATCGGGATCCGCTCGCGCGCGCTCAGCCCAGCCGCGGCTCCCTCGGCCTCGAGCTCCGCCGGGCCGATTGCGTCGAGATGGACGAGGTCCAGTGAGTCGCTGAGCTCACCGGCGGGGGAGACCACCTGGCGGAGGCGGCGAGACTCGAGCCCGCCCGGCGTCCGGCGGACCTCGATCGGCTGACTCGAGAAGATCCAGCCGTCGATCTCGCGCACGTCGGGGAGTAGCGGCGCGCCGGGAAGGCCGGTCGCCGGGACGTCGGCGAGGATCGCGAGCGCAACCGCTCCCCCGGGACGGAGCGCGGCGGCGCAGCGCTCGAGCGTCCGCCGCCGCCCGTCGCTGCCGCCGAGCAGGTGGGCGAACTGCATCGGCGCGAGCACCAGCGCAAACTGCTCCGTCGCCGCGAGGTCGCGAGCGTCCCCTTCCATCACCTCGACCTCGAGCGCACGCTCGCGAGCGCGCTCGCGGAGCGCGGCGAGCAGGGCCGGCGAGCGCTCCAGCGCGGTGATCTCGATCTGCTCGGCGGCCAGGGCGAGGCTCACCCGGCCTGTCCCGGCTCCGAGTTCGAGCACCGGTCCGGCGGCCTCGTGCGCGAGCTCGGCCCAAAGCGGCAGGTCCGCCGCGTAGGCGCCGCACTCGACGTCGTGCCATATCGCTTCACTCATCGCCAGAACTCGTCGGCGAGGCCGCGGGCGCTCAGGAGCGTGCGCAGCTCGAGCAGGGCGGTGTAGGTGGGGAGGGCGAAGAGCCGCTCCGGGGCCTCGCCGACTGCGACGTCCAGCGAGCGGCGGATGTCGGGTTCGACGACGATCCGCTCCGGCTCGATCCCCGCGTACTTGAGCCGGACCGCGATCTCCGCGGCGCGCGTTCCGGCGCAGTGGACCCGGCGCACGGATTCCGCGAGCAGCTCGAAGTCGGCGTCCCATATCCAGGAGACGTCCCTGCCGTCGGCGATGCCGTCGTTGAGCGCGATCCAGACGTCGAGCCCGTCCCCGCCCGCCTCGAGCCGCAGCGTCCGCAGGACCTCGTTCGCGCCCGCCGGGTTCTTGATCAGCAGGATCGAGACAGGGGTGCCGGCGACCTCGATCGTCTCCACCCGCCCGAAGGCGGCCTCGACCGATTCGAGCCCGGCGATGATGCGATCCGGGGCGACCTCGAGCGCGAGCACCGTCGAGATTGCGGCGAGCGCGTTGTAGACGTTGTACAGGCCGGGCAGCGGGAGGTCGAGCTCGAGTTCGCCCCCGGGCGTCGAGACGGTGATCCGCGAGCCCTCCATCCCGCGCAGCTCGATCGAGGTCGCGGCGACGTCGGGGCGCGGCCGGTCGGCCTCGCAGTTCGAGCAGCTGTAGTGGCCGAGGTGGCCGACGAAGGCGCGCTCGTACACGTACAGGTGCCCGCAGCGGCGGCAGTGCTTGGCATCGTGGGCGTGCTGCAGTTCGGGGAGTGCCTGGGACGCATCCTCGATCCCGAAGAAGGTCACCCGGGGGCGGCGCGCGAGGCCGGCGTCGCGACCGAGGTCGGCGATCAGCGGGTCGTCCGCGTTGAGGCAGAGACCACTCCGCCCGCTGCGGGTCTCGATCATCGCGGCCCACTCATCGGCGAGCCGCTCGAGCTCCCCGTAGCGGTCGAGCTGGTCACGGAAGAGATTGCCGAGCACGATCAGGCGCGGATCGAGCTCTGAGACCATCCGCGGCAGCCACGCCTCGTCGACCTCGAACAGGCCCTCGTCGCCGTCCTGTTCAAGCAGCGCGGTGGCGACGCCCCAGCTCATGTTCGAGCCCGCCCGGTTGTGAACCGGGGTCCGTCCGGCGGCGCGCAGCGCGGACGCGATCATCCCCGCGGTGGTCGTCTTCCCGTTCGTCGCGCTGACGATCGTCGACCCGTCGCGCAGGCGGGCGCCGAGCGCGGATACGGCGTCGGGAGCCATCCGCAGCAGGAGCCGTCCCGGCAAGGTCGTGCCGCCACCGCGGCCGCTGCGGCGGCTGAGCGAGCCGGTGGCGCGTGCGACGCCGACCTTTGCCGCAAACGCCGGCGATCGGCGCGGCGCCGTCATCCGGGCACGACTACGCGCAGCGCCTGCGGCAACAGGCTCAGGTCGGCCGGCAGGTCCGCGAGGTGGTCGCCGTCCGCATAGACGGCGAACGGTCGGTCCGCCTCGATCCGCACCGTCGCCGCGCGCCATGTCTGGACCCGAAGTGCCTCCAGATGCTCGCCCTTGAACACCTTCCCGATCCCGCTCAGGAAGCGGAGCTTGGAGACGTTCCCGGTCGCCCCGACGTCGAAGAGGCCGTCGTCGAGGATCGCGTCCGGGGCCGCGATCATGCCGCCGCCGTAAGCCTTGCTGTTGGCGACCGCGACGGTGTAGCCGGTGGCCTCGTGGCGCCGGCCGTCGAGCGTGATCGTGAAGGTCGCCGGCTTCCACGCGGCGAGCGCGCGCAGGGCCGCGTACGCGTAGACGAGGTGGCCCTTGATCCTCTTCGTCTCGTTCGCGATCCGATTTGCGTCGGAATCGAACCCGCAGCTGGCGATGCAGAGGAAGCGCTTGCCGTTGACGATGCCGACGTCGACCGCCGTCGTCACGCCGGCGGCGATCACGGCGATCGCTGCCTCGGGGTCGGCCGGGATCCCGACGACGCGCGCGAAATCGTTGCCGCGGCCTCCCGGGATCACCGCCATCGGCGTCGAGGTTTCGGCGAGCGCGCCACCGACCTGACCGATCAACCCGTCGCCGCTGACGACGATCGGGATCTCGCCCGCGGCCGCGGCCGCCCGGGCCTCGTCGATGCCGTGCTCGATGCCCGTCGTGAGCACGGTCCGATGCTCGACCCGGGCGCGCTCGAGCCCGGCCTCGATTCGGCCGAGCAGCTCGCTGGCTCGCCCGCCCCCGGCGGAGGGGTTCACGAGCAGCAGGTGGCGGTCGCCGGCGGCCATCGGATGGGGTGAGCCTAGCCGCGGGCCGCGCGACCGACGACGTACGTGCCGCGCCCTGCGGCGTCGCTGGCAACCGTCTCGATCCCGTGCTTGGCAAGGCCGCGCGTGAGCACCGCCGGCGGGGTGTAGAACGGCGTGTGTTCGCCGCTGGAGGCGACGAAGACCACGTGGCCGCCGGGCCGCACGACGCGCGCAATCTCGGCGAAGAAGGGGGGCACGTTCACCTGCGTGATCAGATCGAACGACTCGTCGGAGAACGGGAGCGCCGACGCGTCCGCGACGCGGAACGCGATGCGGCCCTCAGGATCGAGGCCGACCTTGCTCTTCGCCTCGGCGATCATCTTCTCGGACACGTCGACGCCCCGGATGCTGGCGCGCGGGTACTCGCGGGCCAGAAAGAGGGCCGCTACGCCCGTTCCGGTACCGAGGTCGAGAACCCGCTCGGGCGCCGTATCGACGTGGGTGACGGCGGTCGCAAGCGGGAGCAGATGGTCGATCGTGCCGGCGCTCGTGCGCTGCTCCCATTCGCGGGCCAGGCCGTCGAAGTAGCCGCGCATCGGCGCTCTCAGCACCGGCCAGAGCCAGGGGGCGCGGGCAACCGCCCCGTTCAGCGCCCGGCCGGCGAGCCGGACCCGGCGGGGCGGTCCCTGGTATTCGCGTTCCGCCATCGCGCGGATTCTCGCAAGGGACCGAACGCAGAAGGGCCCGCCACGTGGCGGGCCCCTTGCACGCGATGCCGCGAGGGGCTCAGGCGAGCGCCGGGCGCGGCGAGTAGCGGGCCGCGTGGCCGCGCTTGCGCGCGATCCAGGCGAGCGGCGCGAGCGTTGCCCGCTGGATCCACACGGGCGGAAACGCGCCTTGGACCTCGTCGGAGAACTCGCGCACGAAGAGCGCGAGGTCGAGCGGCTTCGGCATGCCCTTGCTCGTCGTGCGCCCCTCATCCGCGAGCGCGATCGCGGTCTCGAACAGCTCCTCCATCCGCAGGGCGGGACGGACCTCGACCCGGACCCGCGCCTTCTCATCGCCGCCGTTGGCGAACTTGTGGCGGACGCCGGGCGGGACGACGACCACGTCGCCGGGCCGCGCGGTCACCTTCGTGCCGCCCATCTTGAAGCGCATCGTGCCCTCGACGACCTCGAAGCGCTCCTCCTGGTGCGGGTGGACGTGCATCCCCGGAACGTGCCCGTCGGGGGCCAGCTCGAGGTCGAAGGCGAGCAGCTCGCCGTCGGTGTCGGCCGCGGTCTGGCGGAAGGTGATCCGCTCGCCGCTTACCTTGTTCTCGATCGTCTGTCCTGCATGTGCCATCGCTCGGCTCCTTCGTTTCAGCGCCCCTGGGACGCGTCGTTTTCAACGCGACCCAGGTTCCTGCGAAACGGCGCTTCTCTCGTCGGCTGCGATGACGATTCGGGCTCGCCTGCGATGAGGATTGGTGGTCCTCCCTGAGGAGGACCCGGGTCGCCCCGGGGTCAGTCGCCCTGGGGAGCTCCGGGCGTGATCTGGCCCGACTCGTAGGCGAGCACGACGGCCTGTACACGGTCGCGCAGGCCGAGCTTCATCAGCACCCGGGCCACGTGTGTCTTCACGGTGGTCTCGCCGACGATGAGTGACTCGGCGATCTCTGCGTTGGAGAGCCCGCCGGCGACGAGCATCCAGACCTCGCGCTCGCGCGGGGTGAGCTCGTCGCTTCCCGGTGGCGCCTCGCCGGCCGCCGGACGCGCGCGCGAGAAGTCCTCGATCAGGCGCCGGGTGACCGCGGGAGCGAGCAGCGCATCGCCCGCGGCGACGACCTCGATCCCGGCGAGCAGCTGCTCGGGCGCCGCGTCCTTCAGCAGGAAGCCGCTGGCCCCGGCGGCGAGCGCGTCGTAGACGTACTCGTCGAGGTCGAACGTGGTGAGGATGAGGACGCGCGCCGCGTGGCCGGCGTCACCGGCGACGATCTTGCGGGTCGCGGCGATCCCGTCGAGCTCGGGCATACGGATGTCCATGAGGACGACGTCCGGGTGCAGACGGCGGACGCCGTCGATGGCCTGATTACCGTTCGCGGCTTCGCCGACGACCTCGATTCCCGGCTCGCCCTCGAGCACCATGCGAAACCCGCTGCGCACGAGCGCCTGATCGTCCGCAAGCAGAACCCGGATGCTCATCCGCCCAGGGGAAGGGTCGCGTGTACGCGGAAGCCGCCGTCCGGCGCGGAGCCCGCCTCGACCGAGCCCCCGTGCGAGGCCGCACGCTCGCGCATGCCGAGGATCCCGTGCCCGGATCGGCCAATGGCGCCGTTGAGGGCTTTGCCGCGCCCGTCGTCGGCCACCTCGAGCTCGAGCGACTCCTCGCCGTAGCGGAGGATCACCTTGCTGGTCGCCGGCCCGGCGTGCTTGATCGTGTTCGTGAGTGCCTCCTGGACGATCCGGTACGCGGAGAGGTCGACGCTCTGCGGCAGCGGGCGGCGCTCACCCTCGACCACGAGGTCGACCGCCAGGCCGCCGGCGCGCGCCTGGGTGAGGAGCGGCTCGAGGTCGTCGAGGCCGGGTTGCGGTTCGAGCGCGGCCTGCTCACCGTCGTCGCGCAACACGCCCAGGGACCGTCGCATCTCGGAGAGAGCGGTCCGCGCGGTCTGCTCGATCGACCCGAGTGCCTCGCGTGCGCGCTCCGGGTCGCGGTCGAAGACCCGCCCCGCGCCCTGGGCCTGGATGACGATCACGCCGACGCTGTGGGCGACGATGTCGTGGAGCTCGCGCGCGATCCGCGTCCGCTCGTCGGCAAGCGCGATCCGCGTCCGCTGCTCCTGCTCGCGAGCGAGCGACTCGAAGCGCTGGCCACGCGAGCGCGCGACCCGGCCGGCGAACCAGGGGGTCGCCGCGACGAGCCCGCCGGACCAGATGAAGCTGCCGACGTCCACCTGATCGGAGACGATCACGGTCGCCCAGAGGCCGGCGATTCCGGCGAGGAGCCCTGCCGCCGCCACTCGGTCCTCGGCGTAGGCGCCGAGCGAGTAGAAGGCGACCATGCCGGCCACGAGCGAGGCGAAGAGGGGCGGATCGACGTCGGCGGCGTCCGTCTCCGGGAAGGTGAACAGCGTGCCGCCGAGCGCCTCGTTGACGATCGCGACGGCGACGAAGACGCAGACGACCGCGAGCGGGGCACGGCGGCGCCAGATCAGCGGCAGGGTCAACGCCAGCCCGCTGAGAATGTTGAGTGCCGGCGACCCCTCGTAATCGCCGAGCAGGAGCTGAGTCACGAGGACCAAGGCGAGCAACCCCGCGAGCAGGATGTCGGCGACGCGCGTATCGAGGCGCGAGAGAGCCCGCGTGATGGGACCTGGTGCGAGAGCGTCGTTCATCCTCGCCACGCTAGCGAGGGCGCGGCCCGCGCTCGTCCTCCTCGAGGCGGATCACGGTCCTCCTCGGGGAGGAGCGCAAGGTACCCTCCCGCCCCGATGCGAACTCCGCGCAAGGCCCTGCTCATCCTGCTCGTGCTCGGCACCGTCGCGATCGCAGGCTGCGGCGGCGACGACGAGGAGGACCCCGCGCCCCCCGGAACGACGACCAGCGCCGGTGCGGAGGGCTGTGAGACCGCGGAGCAGCCAGCCGCGCGCGAGGTGAGGCTGAAGAAGCCCGAGCAAGTCCTCGAACCCGGCGAGCCGGCGACGGCCACGGTCGCGACGAGCTGCGGCGAGTTCGTGATCGAGCTCGACGTCAAGGGCTCGCCGAAGACCGCGAACTCGTTCGCGTTCCTCGCGGAGGAGGGCGTCTACGACGACACGTGGTTTCACCGCATCGTCACGGGGGCTTTCATCCAGGGCGGCGACCCGCTCGGCAACGGGACCGGCGGCGTCGGCTACTCGGTCGAGGAGGCGCCACCCGCCGACACCGCTTACGTGCAGGGGACCGTCGCGATGGCGAAGACGGCGACCGAGCCGCCGGGGACCTCCGGGAGCCAGTTCTTCGTCGTCGCCCAGGCAGACGCGGGACTGCCGCCCGACTACGCGATCGCCGGCGAGGTGGTCGAGGGAATCGAGGTGGTCGAGTCGATCGCGGCGCTGGGTGATCCCGCGAGCGGCCAGACCGGCACCCCGACCCAGGTCGTGACCCTCGACACGGTCACGATCGACGCCGGGTGATCGAGCCGGCGTGAGCAAGGTCGGCATCGGCGACGCCGCCCCCGAGTTCATGCTCGAGGCGAGCGGCGGACGCAGCTACCGGCTCTCCGAGCTGCGCGGCCAATGGGTCGTCCTCGCCTTCTACCCGGGCGACTTCACCCCGGTGTGCACCCGGCAGTTCTGTTCCTATCGAGACGCCGCCGATCATCTCGACGACCTCGACGCGATCGTGCTCGGGATCTCACCGCAATCGGTCTCCTCGCACGAGCGCTTTGCCGCCGAGCACGAGCTCACCGTGCCATTGCTCGCGGACACCGACCACGCGACCGCGCGGGAGTACGGCGTCGTCGGGCCCGGGGGCCTCGTTCGCCGCTCGATCTTCATCGTCGACCACAACGGGCTGGTCCGCTACCGGCACGTCGCCCTGCTCGGACTCCGCTACAAGGACGTCGAGCACCTCGCGGGAGCCCTCTCCCTCGCGCGCGACGCGGTCGGTTGACTCCCGGGCCCGACTCAGCGCCGCGAGGTTTCACCGTTACACGGGCGGGTTCGGTGATCGCCGGCGAGGTCGACGGCCCCGAGGACGGCGCTCCGGTCGTGCTCGCGCACGGCCTCACCGCGACCCGCAGCGTCGTGGTCCACGGATCGCGCATGCTGCCGCGCAAGGGATTCGCGACGATCTCCTACGACGCCCGCGGCCACGGCGAGTCCGATCCGGCCCCGGCCGGCGGCGGCTATACCTTCGAGGAGCTCGCCGCCGACATGCGCGCTGTGCTCGAACGGCAAGCCCCTCAGCGGCGCGCGCTGCTTGCCGGCCACTCGATGGGCGCGCACACGCTCACCGCGCTCGCCCTCGCCGAGCCGGACCGCGTCGCGGGCGTCGTCGTCATCGGCCCCGTCTACCACGGCGGTGAGCCGAGCGAGAAGTCGCTCGCCGAGTGGGACGCACTCGCGGACGGGCTCGAGCGCGGTGGGGTGGAGGGGTTCATCGCCGCCTATGACCACGACCTTGCACCCGAGTGGCGAGAGACGTTGCTGCGGATCGCGCGTCAGCGGCTCGAGCGCCACCGCAACCCGGAGGCGGTCGCCGCGGCGCTGCATCAGGTCCCTCGCTCGCGCCCGTTCGAGGACCTGGCCGAGCTCGAACGGCTCGAGCTGCCGGCGCTGGTCGTCGCCAGCCACGACGAGGCGGATCCGGGGCACCCGTACGCGGTCGCCGAGGAATGGGCGCGGCGGCTCCCGCGGGCGCGGCTCGTCAGCGAGGGGGAGGGGGAGTCGCCGCTCGCGTGGCAGGGAGGACGCCTGAGCCGTGAGATCGCCTCCTTCGGCCGGGAGCCCGACGTAGCCGAGCGGCTCGCTGCGTAGTAGCCCGGCGCCGCGTCAGCCTATTCTTTGGCCGATGATCGACGACGGCCATGCCATCCACTACACGGCGGTCCAGGTCGGAACGCCCGTGTTCAGCTCCGACGAGGTCGAGGTCGGGACCGTGAACCAGGTGGTGGACAACTACCGGGAGCACATCCTCGACGGGATCGTGCTCAAAGCCACGAACGGGGACCTCCGCTTCGTCGACGCGCCCGAGGTCGGGCGCACCGCGGAGCGCGGGGTGACGCTCGCGATCGACGCTGCGGCGGTCGAGAAGCTCCCGCCGCCCGAGGACGGTCCCGGAGCGTTCAGCGCCAATGTTCGGACCGGGCGCATGGGCCGACTCTTCGGCCGCGGCTGGAAGAGGGATTAGGGGTACCCGAGCACGGGTATTCTGAGCGCCGTGGAGGCCGACGCTAGCGTCGAATTTTCGCTTCCCGCCAAAGCTGAGAACGTGGCTCTCGTCCGTCATGCGCTCTCCGGGCTGGCGGACGTACTCGGGATGGAGCCCGAGGAGCTTGCCGATCTGAAAACCGTGGTCACGGAAGCGTGCTCGAACGTCGTCACCCACGCGTACGAGCCGGGTCACCTGGGCACGCTCGAGGTCAGCGCGCGCCCCGACGAGGAACGCCTCGTGGTCAAGGTGTCCGACCGCGGCCGCGGGATCCGCCCGCTCGTCGACGTCGAGCGTCGCTCCCTGCGGCTGGGAATTCCGCTGATCGCCGCGCTCAGCGACGGCTTTGCGATCGACATGACCCCGGGCGGCGGGACGACGGTGACGATGCGGATGCGCCTCGCTCGCCTGAACGGCCAACCTCCGGCGCAAATCGGCGTCTCCGACGGCGAGACGCGGATCGAGATCAGCACCGGTGACGGGCTCTCGCTCGTGCTCGCCAGGGTGATCTCAATGCTCGCCACCCGCGCGGACTTCTCGGTCGACCGGCTCTCCGACGCGGTCCTGCTCAGCGACGCGATCTCCGCCGGGGGCCCACAGGGGTTCCCGAACGGCACGGTGCGCTTCGCCGTCAAGGAGGAGGACGGCGCCTTCGAGCTCCGCATCGGGCCGCTGCCCGAGGGCGGCGGCGAGCGCCTGATCGATGGAATGCGGATTCCGGGGATCGAGGCGACGCTCGAAGCGCTCGCCGAGGTGGTCCAGGTCGAACGCGGTGAGGACGGCGAGCACGTCCGCCTGCGGATCACCGCCGCCGGCTAGCGCGCCGCCGGCTCAGCTCTCGAGCATCCGAGCCGCGTCGCGCAGTTTGCCGAGCGCCCGCCGCAGGATGCGCGAGACGTGCATCTGCGAGTAGCCGACCTGGTCGGCGATTCTCGACTGGGTCATGTCCTCCTCGAAACGAAGCCGCAGGACCTCGCGCTCGATCTCGTCGAGGGCGCTCGCGCCGGCCTCGATCGCCTGGCGATCCTCGATCAGCTCGAAGTTGGGGTCCTCGGAGCCGAGTCGCTCTCCCATCGAGGCGTCCTCGCCGGCCTCGGCGGCGGAGGCCGGTTGGTCGAGCGACATCGTCCGCCGTGCGACCGATGCCTCGAAGGACTCGAGCACGTCCGCCTCGTCGATGTCGATCAGGGAAGCGATCTCGGCGACCGTCGGGGAGCGCTCGAGTTCGCTCGAGAGCTTCGCGATCGCGCCCTCGACCTCTCGAATGCGCTCCTGGAGGCCGCGCGGGACACGCATCGTCCACACCCGGTCGCGAAAGTGGCGCCGCAGCTCACCGAGGATCGTCGGCCCGGCGAAAGCCGTGAACGGGACGCCGCGCTCCGGGTCGAACCGTTCGAGCGCCGAGACGAGTCCGAGGCTGGCCACCTGGATCAGGTCTTCGGTCGGCTCGATCCCGCCGGAGTACCGCATCGCGAGGCTGCGGGCGAAGGGCATGAAGCGGCGTACGAGCTCCTCGCGGGCCGCCGCGTCACGCGTGCGCGCGTATGCCGCGAGCAGCTCATCCTCGTCGCGGAGGGCCTGCTCCGGACCTCTGGCGGGCGGAAAGTCGGGGGGCTTGGGAGAGGGGCGCTCGCTGCTCATCGGTCGCGGGGTCGCGACATCCAGCCTAGTGATCGCCTCGCGAGCGCCCCTGCCTCGGCTTCCCCCCGGACCCGAAGAAGAAAATGCGACGGCCCGGGTGGGGGGAAACCCGGGCCGTCGACGATGCCCAGGCCGTGTGTGGCTAGGGCGCATCGGAGGAATACCCGAGCCCTCTGAGGCCTAAACACGCCTTTTCGAAAACTTTCTCGCGCCTGGCCGCCCTCCCAACTTCGCGCTCAGGTTCACATAACCAGTCTTATCGAGCGTTGTAACGAGCTCTTCCGTGAGTGCGATGTAACCCATGAACGCCGGAAGCCGTGAGGACCACGGCTCCGGACCCCACAGGAAGGACGACAGTTGATGAGACGAATCACGCGCAGGGGCTCGACATTCGCGCTCGGCCTCACCGCACTTGCGCTCGCCGGGCTGATGGCGGCGATGCCCGGAGCCGCAGCGGCAAAGGACGTCAACCGAGACGGGATTCCCGATCGCTGGGAGCGCAAGCACGGTCTATCCCTGAAGGTAGACCAGGCCCGCAAGGACCAGGACCGCGACCACGTGCGAAATCTGGCCGAGTTCACCGCGCGGTTTGACCCGATGGACGCCGATTCGGACGGTGACGGGGTCGCGGACAATGAGGAGGGATACAGAAGCAGGATCGTCGCATGGGATCCGAGCACGCACACGGTCACGGTCGCAGAGCTCTGGCCGTCGGACAACCCTGACGGCACAACGTCGGGACTGATCACGGATCGCACGGATCTGCGGTGCCAAACGTCACCGACCCAGCTTGCGGCCGAGGCTCCAGCGACCGGTGCCGGCGATCGGGTCTGGGGCGACTGGTCGGAAGACATCTGGGACAACCACTCTGAGCCGTGCGAGATGAGTCAAGACCTCGTCGGTCACACGTTCTTCAAGAGCACGCTGGCTCTCGAGTCGCCGTACGAGCCGCACGTTTTCTGGGATCTCGGCATCAAGTAGCGATCGTTTCGGCAGGGCGTTGCCGACCCGGCTCTTCGGAGCCGGGTCGGCTCCCCGCGGTCGTGGCGAGCGCCGCTACGCTGCCGCCGATGAGATCGCTCCGACGCGTAGCGCCGCTGATCGCCCTGGCCCTGACCGCGCTCCTCGCCGGCGCCGCAGATGCGGACCGCACGGCCGCCCCGTGATCGCTCTCACGCTGCTCGCCGCGCTCGCCCTTGCTCCCGCGCCCGTCGCCGACCGTGGCCCCCAGGCGCCCGCGGGAGGCGCGCTCGCGGGCAAGACGGTGACGATCGACCCCGGGCACAACGGCGAGAACGGCGCCAACCCGGACGAGATCAACCAGCTCGTCCCGATCGGCAACGGCGAGACCAAGGCGTGCGACACGACCGGGACCGAGACCGACGCCGGATACCCGGAGTACGCGTACACGATGAACGTCGCCAAGCGCCTCTCGCGGCTGCTCACCGACGACGGCGCCAAGGTGGTGCTGACGCGGCGTAACAACAGCGGCGTCGGGCCGTGCATCAACGAGCGCGCGCGGATCGGCAACCGCGCGCACTCCGACGCTGCGATCTCGATTCACGCGGACGGCGGCCCGGACTCGGGACGCGGCTTCCACGTCATCCACTCGACGAAGATCAACGGGCTGACCGACGACATCTACCGGCCGTCGGTGAAGCTCGCGCGCTCGGTCCGCGACGCATATGAGCGCGGCACCGGGCTCCCCCCTTCCACCTACCTTGGCTCCGACGGGCTTGACGAGCGCTCCGATCTCGGCGGCCTGCGCCTCTCGGACGTACCCAAGGTCTTCATCGAGTCGGGCAACATGCGCAACTCGACCGACGCGCGAAAGCTGAGCTCGGGCCGCTTCCGCCAGCGAATCGCCGAGGCGCTCGCCGACGGACTCGCCGGCTATCTGCGCCAGACGGACTAGTTGAGGCTCGGGTCGTCGGGCATCCGCGCGATCAGCGCGAACTGCCCGCCCTTGCGCTCGAGCACGTCGCTCCAGAGCGCGCTCGGGTCGTCCGGGAAGAGCTCCGCCGGCAGCGGCGGCTCGACGATCCAGGCCTCCTCGTCGAGCTCGGCCTCGAGTTGGCCCGCCCCCCAGCCCGAATAACCCGCGTAAACCCGGCCCCTCCGCACCGCGCGCTCGAGCCGCTCGCCCTCGGTCTCCGCGGCGACGAAGCCGACATCGGCCGCGACGATCCAGGCGGCCGCCTCGGGCTCGGAGAACTCGGCGAGGACGACGAGCGCCTTGGGCTGCACCGGCCCGCCGATGAACACCGGCTCGCCGTCGGTCACCGGCGCCAGCTCCGGCGCCACCTCCCCGACATCGGTCTCCGACGGCCGGTTGAGGACGACGCCCATCGCCCCCTCGTCGTTGTGCTCGGTGATGAGGACGACCGAGCGGGCGAAGTTCGGGTCCGCGAGCGCCGGCGAGGCGACCAGCAGCTTGCCTCTGAGCGAGTCCGTCATCGGAGCGTCATTCTGGCGCGCTCGGGTCGCGAACGCGCCGGATCCCGCTCGCTAACCTCGTTTGTCCGTGCCTGCGGTCAAGGACATCACCCAGGAGAACTTCGTCGCCGATGTCGTCGAGCGCTCGAAGGAGGTCCCGGTCGTCGTCGACTTCTGGGCCGAGTGGTGCGGGCCGTGCCGGCAGCTCGGCCCGGCCCTCGAGAGCGCGGTTGCCATGCGTGACGGCGAGGTCGAGCTCGCGAAGATCGACACGGACGCGAACCAGAGCCTCGCCGCGAGCTTCGACATCCGCGGGATTCCCGCGGTGAAGGCGTTCAAGGACGGACAGGTGGTCGCCGAGTTCACCGGCGCGATCCCGCCGGCGCAGATCGAGGAATTCCTCAACCAGCTCGTCCCCTCGAAGGCAGACCGCCTGACCGAGGCGGGCGACGAGGCATCGCTTCGCCAGGCGCTCGAGCTCGACCCGCGCCATCCCGAAGCGGCGGCTGCGCTCGGGCGACTCCTGGTCGAGCGCGGCGAGAACGACGAGGCCTCCGAGCTCTTCGGCCGCTTCGCCGGCAATTTCACGATCGAGGGGCTCGCCGCCCGGCTCGAGCTCGCGTCAGACGGCTCGGAGGATCTAGAGACGGCGTTCTCGGCCTGGGACTCCGGCGATCACGAAGGGGCGCTCGAGGCTTTGCAGTCGGCGATCGAAGCCGAGCCCGACTCCGAGCGCCGCGACCTGATCCGCCGGGTGATGGTCGCGATCTTCACCGAGCTCGGCGCCGATCACCCGCTCGCGAGGGAGCACCGGCGCAGGCTCGCGGCAGCGCTGAGCTGACGCTCAGCCGCGTCGCGCCACAATTCCGGCGATGGGCGACGTCGGCATCCTCACCGCTCTGTGGGCCGGACTGATCTCGTTCCTCTCCCCCTGCGTGCTCCCGCTCGTGCCCGGCTACCTCTCGGCGATCACCGGTCTCGAGCCCGCCGAGCTCGAGGGCGCGAGCACGCGGCAGGTGCTCGGCCCTGCGCTCCTCTTCGTCGCCTCCTTCTCGACCATCTTCATCCTCCTCGGTCTGACCGCAACCGCCGTCGGCGAGGCGCTGCGGGAGAGCCAGGACACGCTCGAGAAGATCGCGGGCATCCTGATGATCGCGATGGGCGTGCTCTTCATCGCCAGCATGTTCATCGTCAAGCTCAACCGCGAGTGGCGGGTCGAGGCCCTGATGGAGCGGGCCTCCAAGGGTGGGCCGATCGTCGCGGGCGCCGCGTTTTCGATCGCGTGGACGCCATGTGTCGGCCCGACCCTGGCGTCGATCAACGCTCTCGCATCGGTCCAGAGCGACATGTTCGAGGGGCTGCTGCTCCTCGTCGTCTACTCGGCCGGGCTCGCGATCCCCTTCCTGCTGACGGCGCTCGCGTTCTCCAAGATGACATCCGCTTTCGCCGTGATCAAGCGCCACTACCGAGCGATCACCGTCGTCGGCGGCCTGATCCTGATTGCGATGGGAATCCTCATCCTGACGGGAGAGTTCTTTCAGTTGAATATCGAGGCGCAGCGATTGACTCAGGAGCTGGGCCTGGATCAGTAGGAGGGCCGGGCGGCCTTCGGCCGCCCTCAAATTCCGCGCCACCTCCTCGGCTCCCGCCTCCGGGCGTGCGCGGGCTGCGTGAGGGACGGGCGTTTGTGGCTAAACCGGCGGGATTACGGGTGGGGCGTCCGTACCGACGCCGACCTCGAGTGGGCGGCCGATTTCCTCGGTCTCCTCGAGGCCCTCGCCCTCCTGGTCGCGGGAGCAGATGATCCGGAAGCGGCCCGTGCTGAGGTTCGGGTCGGCGACGATCGGCAGGCCGCGGATCTCCTCCCAGCCGAGGCGCTCGACCTCGAACGGGCTCATCCGGACCTCGGCGGCCGGCCAGGGGCAGCCGGCGTTGTGATCGTCGATCGCCTTCGAGATCGCTTCCAGGTTCTTGCTCTCGGCGGATGCCATGGGCCATTCCAGTCTAAAAGAAGACCCCCGGGGCCCTCCCCACCGGCCCCGGGGGCCCGCGTGGTCAGCGCGAGCTGAGCACGGTGCCGACGTCGGGGAAGCCGAGCGCGCTCCTCGTCGCCGAGGTGAGGTCGAACTCGCGGTTGCCCGCGAACGGCCCACGGTCGACAACACGCACGTCCACCGAGCGGTCGCCGTAGCGGAGCGTCAGCTTCGTCCCGCACGGCAGGGTCTTATGGGCGACGCCCATGGTCGCCGGCGTCAGCGCTCCCCCACACGCCATCGTGTTGCCGTAGAGGCCGGGGCCATACCAGGACGCGGCGGCCGGTCGGTAGACGGTGAGCTTGCCCGCCCGGTCGCTCGAGCCGCCCGCCAGCTGGTTCCCGCGCGCCCTCACGCGCACCGGGTACTCGCCCGTTGAGGGCGCCTCGGTGCTCACGGCAAAGCGTCCGTCGCGCCCCGCCGTCACCGTCTCCTTCTGGGAGCCGATCCGGACGATCACGCGCCGCTTCGCGCCCGCCGGGGCGACGGTGCCCCGCACCTTGAGCGTCTCACCGACGGTCTTGTGGCGCGCGGGGACCGACGCGGTCGTCCGCGAGCGGACCGCGATCCGCTCACCGGCGCTTGCCCGGTCGACGGCGGCCGAGGAGGTCGCCGCCGCAGGCTGGCCGCCGGCCGCTGACGCGAGCTGCGCCCGCCAGACGCCGCTATGGCGCGGCTTCACCGTGACGCGGTACGCGCCTCCCACGCCGGTTCGGGTACGGGCGGCGGTCTGCCGGTTCTCGGCGCCGTTGGCGCGGTAGCGGATCTCCACCGGCGCCTCGGCGGCACCGGGGAAGCTCCCGCGCAGGGTGACGGCCTCGCCGAACGCCACGTGGGCGCTCGAGGAGTCGATCTGGGCCTGGCGCGGGGCATCGTCGGCCGTCGCTTCTGTCTGGGTCGTGATCAGGGCGGTAAAGGGCAGTAGCGCGAGCGCCACCGCGCGCCTCCGCCGCCTGCGGAAACGTCGCATCGTGATTCCGTCCTTCCGGTCCCCCCCGCTCGCCCCGGGCATACGTTCAACAAGAGGGCGATCTGCAGGTAGTCGCTTTCTCAGGGGGCCGGCCAGGGTAGGAGCGAGATGGAAGAACATGTGTGACACCCGTCACCTACCTCACGCTTTGGAAGAATCGCTGCCGTGAACCGCGACCGTCTCACCGGCCTCGACGCCTCGTTCCTGCATCTCGAGCGCGGACCCGCGCACATGCACGTGGCCTCGACGACGATTTTCGAGGGTCCTCCCCCCTCCTACGACGAGTACCGCGAGCACATCGAGTCACGCCTCCACCTCGTCCCGCGCTTTCGCCAGAAGCTCCGTTTCGTCCCCCTCTCCCAGGGCCGGCCGCTCTGGGTCGATGATCCCCAGTTCAACCTCACCTACCACGTCCGCCACAGCGCACTACCCGAGCCCGGCGGCGAGGAGGAGCTGCGGGCGCTCGCGGCACGGGTCTTCTCGCAGCGCCTCGACCGCTCGAAGCCGCTGTGGGAGATGTGGCTCGTCGATGGCCTCGCGGGGGACCGATTCGCGGTGGTCGCGAAGAGCCACCACTGCCTCGTCGACGGCGTTTCGGGGGTTGACATAAGCACCGTGCTCTTCGACGCCTCCCCGGAGCCGGCCCCAACCTCCGAGCCGGCCACGCCCTGGACGCCGCGGCCCGAGCCCAGCGATGCGGAGCTCGTCGCGGACGCATGGGTGGAGCGCGCGACCACCCCGGCCGAGATCGCCCGCGGGGCCCGCCGGGTCTTCCGTGGCCCCCGCCGTGCGGCCCGCGGCGCCCTCGACGCGCTCGAGGCCGCGGGGGCCTTCGCCCGCGCCGGCGTCGGTGCGCCCGCCTCGCCGCTCAACGTCGAGATCGGCCCCTACCGCCGCTTCGCCACCGTCAGCGCCGATCTCGGCGAGGTGAAGGAGGTCAAGAACGCGGTCGGCGGGACGGTCAACGACGTCGTCCTCTCGGTCGTCGCCGGCGCCTTGGGCCGCTACCTGCGTGCCCGCGGGTACTCGACGCAGGAGGACCTGAGGGCAATGGTCCCGATCAGCGTCCGCGGCGACGACGAGCACGGCGCGCTCGGCAACCGGGTCTCCTCGTTCCTCGCCCCGCTGCCCGTCGGGACCACCGATCCGCTCGCGCGGCTCTCACGGGTGAGCGCGACGATGGGCGACCTGAAGCAGTCGAAGCAGGCGGTCGGCGCGACGCTGATGACCGAGCTCACCGATTTCGCGCCGCCGACGATCGCCGGGCAGGCGGCCCGTCTACAGCCGCGCCAGCGCTTCTTCAACCTCGTCGTCACCAACATCCCCGGGCCGCAGTTCCCGCTCTACCTGCTCGGACGCCGGGTCGAGGCCGTCTTCCCGATGGTCCCGCTGGCGCGCCGCCAGGCGCTCTGCTTCGGGATCCTCAGCTACGACGGGCAGCTCAACTTCGGAATCGTCGGCGACTTCGATGCGATGCCCGACCTCGACTCGCTCGGCGGCGACCTCGAAACAACGCTGGCGGAGACGGTGGCCGCTGCTCGCGAGGCCGCAGGGACGCGGAGCACCCCGCGCAGCGCCAAGGCGTCGCGGTCGCCGAGATCGACCCGGGTCTAGCTCAGACGCCGAGGTCGCGCATGAACCGGGGCTCGTGGCCCTCGACGTAGACGAAGAGCGGCGTCTTCACGCCTTCCTCCGCCGCCTCCGCGGCGTAGTCCGGCGCCGGCGCCGACTCGTCCACCGGGGCGTCGGCGTCCTGCCACTGCGAGGTGCCGGGGTTCCAGCGGGTGACGCGCACCTCGGCGTAGAGACCGTCCTCGGTGAGCGCCTCGCGCACGACCCCCTCGGCCTCCGTCGCCGCCTCGCGAGTCTCCGTGTAGACGAACATGTGCGGGCCGTCGCGGGTGACGATCACCCGCTCGCCGAGGCGGTTCGCGACCTCCTCGTCGAGGTCGAGCGCCGCGAGGCGCTCTGAGAACGGATGCCCGTGGGCCTCGTCGTCGAGGTCGACCTCAACTCTGTACTCGTCGGCTGCCATCGACCGCGGAATATATGACGTTCCGACAAAAAGCCACCATCTCAACGTTCCGCCCGCCTCCTCCGCTTCGCGTCCGGGGGCGGCCGGGCCAGGCGTGGGACGGTCTAGTCTCGACGCATGGACCAGGTGATCCAGGTCGTCGGCGCATTGCTGATCCTGACCGCGTTCGCGGCGGCCCAGGTCGGCTGGATGCGGCTGGACTCCTACGCCTACCTCGTCCTCAACCTCCTCGGCTCGCTCGTCCTCGCCGTCCTCGCCTGGCACGAGAGCCAGTGGGGGTTTCTCCTGCTCGAGAGCGTCTGGGCGCTCGTCTCCGCGTGGAGCCTCTCTCGCGTAGCCCGTGGCCGCCCGGTCGCGGGCGCCGGGCACTGACCCGCGTTCGTCCGATCCGCCGCGTATAGCTAGCGGTGGATGCCGGCCATCTTCGACCCGAATGCGCCCCTGCCGCACGAGCGCCTTCGCGGCTCCGGCTTCGGCCTCGTCCTGCTGTTGATCGCACTCGCGCTGGGTTTCCAGCTCGGCGCGCCGGACACCGGATTCGCCCGCTTGGTCACGCTCGTGGTCCAGAGCATCACGCTGCTGGCGGCGCTGCACGTGTCCGGGATCCGGCGCTCGATCATCCGCGCGGTCACCGTCTTCACCGTCCTCGCCTGCCTGAGCGCTGCGGGGCTCCTGCTGGGCTCCGGGGAGCTTGGCGTCCTCACCACCCGGGCCGTCGGCCTGATGCTCGTGGTGATCGCACCGCTCGCCGTGTTTGCGGGCATGGTCCGCCACTACCGCGCTGCCGGGGGGGTGACCTTGACGACGATGTTCGCCGGCCTCTGTATCTACCTCCTGATCGGCATGGCCTTCTCCTACACGTACGGGATCATCAGCTCGCTTTCGAACGAGCCGGTCTTCGCCCAGCACATCGACGCCGATCAATCGGACTACCTCTACTTCAGCTTCACGACGATGACGACAACGGGCTACGGCGACCTGTCTCCGGAGTCCGACCCGGCACGGTCGGTCGCAATCACCGAGCAGCTCTTCGGGCAGATCTACCTCGTGACGGTCGTCGCCCTGATCGTCAGCAACCTCGGTCGCCAGGGAACCGACAGGCGTGAGCAGCGCGCCGAGCCAGACCAGCTCTAGGCAGCGGGAGCGCGAGCGCCGGCGGCGGGCCCTCGTCATCCGCCGGCGGCGGTTCGCGCTCGGCGGGCTGGCTGCCCTGGCGGCGATCGTGGGCGTCGCCGTGGGCGCCGGCGGTGGCTCCGATACCGCGTCTCCCGGGGGGCCCGAGACAGAGGAGAGCGCGGGCGCCCCTCCCCCGCCCTCATGCCCCGCGGCGATCGCCGAGGACGAAGCCCGCCTCGCAGGCCAGTTGCTGATGGTGCGGATGGAGGGCGTCGCCACGGAGGAGCTGCTTCGCCGTGCCCGACGCGGTGAGCTCGGCGGCGTCGTTCTCTTCCCGCCCGAGGGCGCCGACCCGCAGGCGGTCGGGGACGAGGTCGAGCAACTGCGTAAGGCGGCGAGGAAGGCCGGTCATCCCGAGCCGCTGGTCGCGATCGACCAGGAGGGCGGCGAGGTGAAGCGATTTCCGACCGAGCCCCCGGACATTGCCCCGGCCGAGATCGACGCCGAGGGCGGGGCGTCGCTGGCACGCGATCAGGGCCTCGAGACCGGCGAGGCGCTGGGGGCGATCGGTATCGACGTCGACCTCGCGCCGGTTCTCGACGTGCCTGTCGATGGTTCGTTCATGACCGCCCGTGCGTTCTCCGACCGTCCCGGGCGCGCCGCGGAGCTCGGGCTCGCCTTCGCCGAGGGTCTCGCCGAAGCCGGCGTCGCGGGGACCGCGAAGCATTTCCCGGGACTCGGCCGGGCGATCGCCAACACCGACTTCGAGTCCAGCTCCGTCGAGGGCTCGCGCGGGGCGCTCGAGTCGGATCTGGAGCCATTCGCGGCGGCGATCGGAGCCGGGATCCCTCTGATCATGGTCGCGAACGCGGTGTATCCGGCGTACGACGGCGCCGCCCCGGCGTCGCTCTCACGCCGCGTCGTCGACAAGCTCCTGCGCGATGAGCTCGGCTACGGAGGCGTCGTCGTCAGTGACGACCTCGGTGCCGTTGCAATCGCCGGCGCCGGCTACGACGAAACCGGCGCGGCGCTCGCCGCAGTCGATTCCGGCGTCGACCTCGTCCTGCTCGCGCTCACCGAGGGTGCCGAAGCGTTCGCCGCGCTCGAGCGCAGCGCCCGGCGGAATCCGAAGCTGCGCGAGCGGATGGTCGAGTCGTGCGCGCGCCTGACCGCCCTGCGCGCACGACTCGCCGAGGCCGCTACTTCGTCAGCGTCGCCGTGAAGGGGATGTTGTCCTTGGAGTAGACCCAGTCGCCGTCGGCCTGCGAGAACCCGACCGTGGTCCCGTCGGCGTTGACGATGACGGCGGTGATCCGCTCGAAGTTGGCGGCGTTCGGCAGCGTCACGGTGCCCTTGCCGCCCTTCTTCAGGAGCCGCAGCTGCGTGGTCACGGTCGCCGTCTGATCGTCGCGCCCGACGAGCGCGACGCCGGTGGTAACACCTCGCTCACCCTTCACCCGCAGGGTGACCGACGAGGCGCCGCCGGTGGAGACGTTGAGCAGCTGATAGGCGGTGTGGTCGAGCACCAGGTTCGCGTTGCCACCCGGCTTCAGCGCACCCTTGCGCTTCACGTCGGGGTAGGCCGCCGCATCCGGGAATGGCCCGGCCGTCTTCCACTCGGCGCTCGCCGCGGCGAACTCCGAGAACTCCTGCGCGAATCCCTTGGCCGCCGCGCTGGCGGATCGAGGCATCGACGGAGGCGACAGCGAAGTCCTTCGGCCGCGTCTTCGTCGACAGCGTCCAGTTGCCGAGGTTGACCGAGGGACCGAAGTTGCCCGCGCCGGTGTCGAGCCAGTGCTGGAAGGTCGCGAGGCCGTAGATCTTCAGCCCGCCGGCGCCGTTGAAGTTGGTGATCGGCGTCGACGGCGTCCGCGCGAACTTCCGCAGGTAGTTGACGTAGTCGTTGTCGTTCGGGAAGACCTTCTCCTCCGCCCAGGTCGCGGTCGACTCGAACAGCCACCCGTCCTGGATCGCGTCGAGGTTGAACTGAAGGACGTGGTTGTACTCGTGCGCCATCGTCACCCGCAGCGGGATCCCCGGGTCCGGATAGTTGAACTCGTCCGGGGCGTAATCGTTGTCGAGCACGAGATAGGCGAAGCACTTGCGGCCGCAGCGCTGGCTCGGCGGTGGGTCGGGAGCCGCGTAGCCGAAGAGGCCGTCGTCACCGATGTCCACGAGGTAGATGTCCACGAGGCCCTCGCCGCCCCGCCGAGGCTGCCATCCGACTTCGCGTCGGGCCAGCCGAGCGTTCCGTTCTCGACCGCGAACGACGTCTCAGCCGCCGCCGAGATCTGCTCGACGTAGTCGGGCACGCCGTTGGCCGGCGCGACGTCCGCGAGGTTCGGCGCATCTCCGGTGCCGGCGACGTAATGGACGCAGAAGTTCGCCGAGCAGAGCGGCGCGGCCTCCGCGGTCTTGTAGCTGTCGCGCTGCGGATCGTTCTTGTCCGTCGGCCGCGCGAGCAGTCCGCGGGCGGCACGGCGGTCGGCGCCCTCGAGGCGCGGGAACGCAAGCGCGAGGTCGCGCAGCGCGATCGTCGCGTCGCGGGCGGGTTCGGCACCGGGATCCGGGTTCACGGCCGCCTCGGCGCGTCGCAAGGCGACGCGGGCAGGGACGCCACCGGTGACGCCGTTCCCGGGCTCCGCGACGGCGGAGCCCTCGACGGCATCGGCCGAGGAAAGCGCGGGAAGTCCGAAGACGGCCGCGAGCGCGGCTGTCGCGAGCACCGCGACGCGCGCGGAAAGGGCCGTCGGCCGGTGGGTGGGAACGTCGTGAGTCAAGTTCTCCTGCGCTTTCTCGTCGTTACGGGCTGAATCGAATGCGGAATCTTAGGGCGCCGACGTGCCCGAGAGGACTAACGGCGAACCCCCCTGTTACCGCGACCGAAGACCGGTTACATACTGCTCAACATGCCGGAGAGCGAAAAGATGCGCATTGCGCTCGCCCAGGTGAACCCAACCGTCGGCGACCTGGACGGGAACGCCGCGCTGATCTCCCAGTGGATCGAGCGCGCCCGCGACGCCGGCGCCTCGGTCGTCGTCTTCCCGGAGCTCTGCCTCCCTGGGTACCCCGCCGAGGATCTCTACCTGAAGAGCCACTTCCTGGACGCCAACGTCCGCGCCCTGACCGCGCTTGCCGACGAAGCTACGGGCGGGATCGCCGCGCTCGTCGGCTTCGCCGAGCCGACGGGTGGCCCGCGAGCCGCCCGGCCCGACGCACCGGGGAGCCGCCCCGCGCACAACGCGCTCGCTCTGCTCGAGGGTGGCGAGGTGCGCTCCGTCTACCGCAAGTCCCGGCTCCCCAACTACGGGGTCTTCGACGAGGTCCGCTACTTCGAGCCCGGGAGCGAGCCCGAGATCGCGACGCTCGCCGGGCGGGCGATCGGACTGACGATCTGCGAGGACCTCTGGGAGCCCGGACCACCGGCCTCGCTCGAGGTCGAGCGCGGGGCGGAGCTGATCCTCAACCCCTCTGCCTCGCCGTACCTGCGCGGAAAGGGAGCCGAGCGCGAGCGGATGTTCGCCGAGCGCGCCCGCGAACTCGGCGTCCCGATCGCATGCTGCAACCTCGTCGGCGGGCAGGACGACCTCGTCTTCGACGGCAACAGCTTCGTCGTCGGCGCTTCGGGAGCGGTGATCGCACGGGCGAAGCAGTTCGAGGAGGACCTGTTGGTCTGGGACTTGGATGCGGACGCGGAGCAGCGGCTCGAGCAGCCGCTCTCCGACGTCGACGAGGTTTACGCAGCGCTCACGCTCGGCCTCCGCGACTACGTGCGCAAGAACGGCTTCGAGCGGGCGGTCCTCGGGCTTTCCGGCGGCATCGACTCGGCGCTCGTCGCGCTGCTCGCCGCCGACGCGCTCGGACCCGAGCGGGTCACCTGCGTGGTCATGCCCTCCCCCCACTCGAGCGCGGAGACGCAGGGCGACGCGCGTGCGCTCGCGAACAACCTCGGCACCGAGCTGGTCGACCTGCCCATCGAGCCGGCGATGCGCGCCTATGAGGAGATCCTGGAGGCCGCGGGTGGCGTCGATGGGATCGCGGCCGAGAACGTCCAGGCCCGGGTCCGGGGCAACCTGCTGATGGCGATCTCGAACCAGCGCGGCTCGCTCGTGCTCGCGACCGGGAACAAGAGCGAGGCCTCGGTCGGCTACGCGACGCTCTACGGCGACATGGCCGGGGCGCTCTCGGTCATCAAGGACGTCCCGAAGCGGCTCGTCTACCAACTCGTCGAGCAGCGCAACGCGATGGCCGGCGAGCGAGCTCGTACCCGCCTCGATCATCGAGCGCCCCCCGTCGGCCGAGCTGCGGCCCGATCAGCGCGATGAGGACTCGCTGCCCCCCTACGAGCTCCTCGACCGGGCGCTCGAGGGCTATGTGGAACGGGACCTGTCCCGCGACGAGCTCGTCGCGGAGGGCGTCCCGGGCGAGGTCGCCGAGGAGGTCATCCGGCTCGTCAACCGCGCCGAGTACAAGCGGCGGCAGTCGGCTCCCGGCATCCGGATCACGACGAAGGCCTTCGGGCGCGACCGGCGGCTGCCGATCACCAACCGCTACGAAGGCTGAGGCCGAACCGCGATCGTCATCCGGACGACTGCGCAGAGGCGCCCCTCGTCGTCGCTGATCTCGCAGTCCCAGACCCAGGTCGTCCGCCCTCGTTGGATCGGGCGGGCGGTCGCGTGGATCGAGCCCTCCGAGATCGGGCGCAGGAACGTCGCGTTGTTCGACTGGCCGAACGCGAGCATGCCCTCGTCGCGGACCGCGAGCCAGGTCGAGCGCGATGCGATGCTCTCCGCGATCGTCGAGTAGGCGCCGCCGTGGACGATCCCGTAGGGCTGGCGGACAGCATCGGTGACCGGCACGCGCGCGGTCGCGGGATCGGGGCCGTCCGTCGAGGTACTCGATGCCGATCGCGCTTGCGAGATCGGACTCGGGCCCCGGTGACGTCCGCTCGTTCACGGCCGCAGGGTAGCTGCCACGGAGCTCGCAGCCGGCCTTGAACTTACGTGCTCCTTATCCCCGAGGCCGTAAGGTCTCCGCTGCAAATGGCGCTGACCAGCGAGCAAAACGCGACCCTGCAGCTACGTCCTCGAGCGCGGGCAGTCCTACGAGGTGCCTGGCCCAGCTCCTCGGCGGCGACGAGGACACGGTCCGCAACCGCGCTCGCGCGGCGCTCACCGAACTCGCCGGAACCGATCCGGACCGAAATGTCGGCCTCACCGACTACCTGCTCGGCCAGGCCGACCCGATCGGCCGCGCCGACGCGGTCCGCCACCTCCGCGACGACCCCGAGGATCACCGGCTCGCGAGCGAGCTGAGCGAGACGCTGCGGACGATGTATCCGAATGCCGAGCTCCCGCGGCTTCCGGGCGAGGCGCGTCAGCCGCGCCGCGGGCGCAAACCGGCGGCCGGCGCGGAGGCCGCAAGCGTCGAGGGAACCGGGAGCGGACCGGCCTTCTCGCAGAGCCAGACGCGGCTGATGGTCGGCCTCGGCGCGGGCGCCGTTCTCCTGCTCGCCAGTCGTGCTTGGGATCACCGGCGCCTTCGGCGGCGGGGACGACGACGCCAGCACCGCCTCCGACAGCGGCACGCCTCAACACAACGCCGCAGACCGCCGTCGATGAGGGCGAGCAGATCGAGCAGGTCACCTTGCGGGCGACGAACGGCGGCGATGCGCGCGGCCAGGCGATCTTCGGCATCGCGACGGCCGACCAGCCCTACGTGGACATTGCGATCGAGGGCCTCGATCCGGCGCCGCAGGATCAGACCTACGTGGTCTGGCTGATGCTGGACGGCGAGCAGGGCTACCCGCTGTCGCCGATCGCTGTCAACGAGCGGGGCAACTTCCAGGACCGCTTCTCGATTCCGAGCGCGGTGCTTCAGATCGTCGCCCGGGTGCAGACGGTTGACGTCTCGATCGCGCCTGTGAAGGAGATCCAGAACGTCGTCCGTGACGCGATCAACGAGACCGCGCTCGTGCTCGAGAAGCCCGGCGAGACGGTCCTCGAGGGCAAGGTTCCCGGCGCCGGCGCGCGGCGGCGGGCGCCGAGGGCGGTGCCGGCACCGAGGAGTAGAGAGGCCGCTCAGTCGGCTGGGCCGACGAGCGCGTTCTCGATCCCGTCGAGGGCGTCGTCGAGACGTCGCCGCGCGGCGCCCCTGACCATCGTCGAGCCGAGGCGGGAAAGCCCGCGGAGCTGCTCGGATCCCGCCAGCGTCACCTTCGCCCCGTCATCGGCAGGGCGGATCTTGAGCTCCACCGTCGAGGACTTGAGGATCTTCTCGAACGGCGTCCCGGCGATCTCCTGCGCCCACTCGTAGCGCTCGGCGGCGGTCGCGCCGGTGCAGCGGTAGTCGGCGCGGACGCCTGTGCCGCGGTCCGTCTCGAGCACGGCCGTCCAGCGAGCGCGCTTGCCGCCGGGATCGCGAACGTCCTCGACCCGGACCACACGGGGCCACCAGCGGGGCAGGTTGTGCGGATCGGAGACGAGGGCCCAGACCCGCTCGGGCTCGGACGCGATCACCCTGCTGCGCGTGACCTTCGGCATCCCGGCCCGCGCTATTCCGCGGTGGCCTTGAGCCGCCTCAGGTCGCGGACGAGGAGCAGATGCTTGAGGTGCCCGCAGACCGCCGCGAGGCTTTCGAGGTTCTCGACCGCCTCCTTGCGCCGCGCCTGACTCCGGGAGCGAAGCTGGGCGCCCAGCAGCTGCTCAAGTAGCGCCGACTCGCGGTCCGCCGAGGTCTTGAACACGCGCAGGTTGCGCCCGGCGACGCCGAACTTGGAGAGCTCGGAGGCGGCGCGGACGATCTCGAGGTCGGTCTCGTCGAAGGCGGACCCGCCGCCGCGGCGCTCGGGCTGGACCACGCCGAACTCCTGCAGCTCGCGCAGGAACTGGTCGCCGACCCCGGCCTGCTCGAGCAGCTCCTCCCTCGTGAACGTCGTCACGCGCTCGCCCACCGAAGCCGCTCGGCGCTTCTGGCTCTCGCCGCTCGGGCGCCTGCCGGTGAAGTCCCCGGTCGCGAGCTCCTGCCGGATCACACGCAGGGGCAGGAACTCATCGCGCTGCATGCGCAAGATCGCGCGCAGACGCTCGACGTCGGCCTGGCTGTAGAGCCGGTAGCCCCCCTGCGTCCGGCGCGGGGTGAGCAGTTTCTGGTCCTCGAGATAGCGGATCTTCGAGATCGAGATGTCCTTGAACTCCTGCCCGAGGATCTTCGCCACCGCACCGATCGTCAATGCCTTGCGCGGGCGCGAGTCGCCGCCCTCACGGCGCATCGCGGTCCCCTCCTCACCGTTCGAGCCGCTGATTCGCTTTCCGGTCGCGATCGCCATGCGCTCCACCCCTCACCGCTCCAAGTAGCTGAGCTTGTACTTGCCGACCTGGATCTCGTCGCCGTCGGAGAGCCTGTGCGACTCGATCCGGCGGCGGTTGACATAGGTCCCGTTCAACGACCCGAGGTCGTCGATGTAGTAGCCGTCTTGGCGGCGGACCAACAGCGCGTGGTTGCGCGAGACGGTGACGTCGTCGAGGAACACACCGGCGTCCGGCGTGCGCCCGATGCTGATCCGCTCCTGCTCGACGGTGAAGCTCTCCCCCGCGCGACCACCGCCGGAGCGGATCACGAGCGCGGCGCCGGCCTTGCCGACCTCTTCGTCGATGTCGATCGGCGTGTACTCGCCGGTCTCGTCGACCTTGTAGGTCATCGTCGTCGGCTCGTCCGCACCCTCCGGCCGCCCGAGGTAGGCGCCGCACTTCTGGCAGTAGTTGGCGCCCTCGGGGTTGACGAAGCCGCACTCCGGGCAGTGGACCGCCATCCGATTCGACCTACCCGGTCTGCTCGTCCGGCGTCGGAACCTTGCCGAGCAGGATGTCGGTGAGCTGCTGGACGTCGGCGCCGGTGAGCGCCGCGTCTCCGGCCTCACGTTTCACCTTGAGGCGGTTGACGAGCTCCGCCCGGAGGATGTCGATCTTGCCGTGGAGGACGCGGCGGCGGTAGGACACCTCGCGCTCCTCGTCGGTGAGCTCGTCGATCAGGGTCTTGAGCTCCTCGTCGCTCATCGACCCGATGTCGGGAAACGTCTCGTCGTAGTCAGTGTTCATTGGACTCCTTGAACTCCCCTGGGGCCGAGCGCCCTTACCCGGCATCCAGCCGGCTGGCCGCGATTATACGGCTTGAAGCCAAACTTCAAGTAGAGCTTGAGCGTTTGCAAGGAGACCGGCGCGTACTCAGCGGCCGACGCTGAATGTCAGTCCGCCGGCGCTCCGCCCCCGGCTCCCGCGGCGAGCGGGGCGGTGCGACCGGGTGCGAGCCTCGTGCCACCGACCCGGCCCCGGAACGCGAGCCGGTTCGCCCCGGCCTCGCCGCGGTCGGTGATTGCGCCCGGGACCCGTTCGAACCGCCGTTGCGGCGGCTTTCGACCGTGATCCGGACCCGCGCGTCAGCCTCGACCCGCGGGTGCGCGATCCCGCCGCCCTCGCCGCCGAGCGCGTGGATCTCTCCCCCCAGGGCGGTAACCGCGAGGCCCCCGCCAACCGCGTCGGCCTGCGGATCGCAAACGAGTCCGCCGCAGAGTCGTAGGCCCAGGCGCTCAGCCGGGGGCGGCGGGTGCCGGGTGGGACGGCGGGCGGGTCCGTGCCGCCCGCACGTAGACGAGGGTGGCGAGGATCGAGATCGCGACGCCGACGACGAAGCCCGCCTGGATGATCCACCAGTCGACGACCATGCTCCAGAAGATCCCGCCGAAGACGAGGAAGACGCCGACCCGGCCGATCCAGTTGATCTCGAGGTCGATCCCGCGGCGAAGCGCCATCCGGGCGAGCACGAGCGTGGCCACCTCACGGACGGCGAGCAGGGCGATCGCCCACCGGGGCAGGAGCTCGAAATGCCAGCACACGGCGGCGCCCGCGAGCACCGTGAGGCGGTCGATGACCGGGTCGAGGAGGGCGCCCATGCGCGAGTACTGGCCGGTCGCGCGGGCGAGGAAGCCGTCGACGTAGTCGCCGAAAGCGATGCAGAAGTAGATCAGCGCCGGCGCCAGCTCGCGCCCGTCCTCCGAGGAGAAGGCGAGTACGCAGAAGACGGGCAGCGCGGCGAGCCGCAGGTACCCGACCATGTTCGGGATCGTCCAGGGGTGCAGCGGGGCGCCTGCCCTGGTTGAGCTCGGCGGTGGCCCGGATCGGTCGAGCCCGAACAGGCGCCGCTTCGAGAAGCGGCGGCGTACCGGCGTCTCAGTCTCCGCCACCGAGCCCGTCCAGGATCTCCGCGGCGCGGCCGGGGACGTTGGCGAGCGGGATCCGCTCCTCGCGCCCGCTCGCGCGCTCGGACGCCTCCACCTCACCATCGGCGAGGGCCCGCTTGCCGACCACGATCCGCAGCGGGCAGCCGAGGAGCTCGGCGTCGGTGAGCTTCTCCCCCGCCCCCGCCTCACGGTCGTCGTAGATGACCTCGAGCCCGGCCTGCGCGGAGCTCCTCGTAGAGCTTCTCCGCCGCCTGGACGGCCTCATCGCCCTTGCGGCCGAGCGAGACGAGGTGGACGTCCCAGGGGGCGAGGGCGCGCGGCCAGACGATCCCCTTCTCGTCCGCGTTCTGCTCGACCGCCGCGGCCACGATTCGCGCGGAGCCGATCCCGTAGCAGCCCATCACAACGGGATGTTCGGAGCCGTCCTCCTCGAGGAACGTGGCACCGAGTGGCTCCGAGTACCGGGAGCCGAGCTTGAAGATGTTGCCGACCTCGATCGCCGGCACGATCTCGATCGGGTCGCCACCTGGGGCGACGTCGCCGGCGACGACCGTGCGCACGTCGAGCTCCTCGAACTCGAAGTCGCGTCCGGGCTCCACCCCGATCAGGTGCGTGTCGGCCTTGTTGGCGCCGGCGAAGAAGCCCGAGCCCTGGATCGCGGCGTCCTTGATCACCGGGACCGTGCCGCCGACGGGGCCGATGAAGCCGGGCGGGCCGAGCGCGGCCTCGATCTCCGCGGGTGTGGCTTGGCGGAAGTCGGCGCCGAGTGCGTTGCGGAGCTTGATCTCGTTGAGCGTGTGGTCGCCGCGGACGAGCACCAGGACCATTCCGCGGCCCTCGACCTCGACGGGGATCGCCTTCAGGGCCGCGCCGGCGGGGACGCCGAGCGCCTCCGAGACCGCCTCGACGGTCTTCAGCCCGGGGGTCGGCGCCTCGCGCGGAGAGTCGAGCGGGGGCGGGAGCTCGACCTCCTGCGCCTGCGCCGAGGCGACCTCGACGTTGGCGGCGTAGCCGGGCGCGAGCGCGATGTCGTCCTCGCCCGCCGGACACGGGGCCATGTACTCGTGGGCGTCCGTGCCTCCCATCATCCCGACGTCGGACTTGACCTCGTACCAGCGCAGGCCGCACCGGTCGTAGATGCGCGCGTAGGCGCCTCGGTTGAGCTCGTAGCTGGCGTCGAGGCCCTCGTCGTCGCGGTCGAACGAGTAGGCGTCCTTCATCGTGAACTCGCGCGTTCGCAGGATGCCGGCGCGGGGACGCGGTTCGTCGCGCTCCTTCACCTGGAGGTGGTAGAGCAGCTTTGGCAGCTCGCGATAGGAACGCACGTCGCGGGCGATGTGGAAGGTGAGCGCCTCCTCGTGGGTCATCGCGAGAACGTGCGGCGAGCCCTTGCGGTCATCGAGCTTGAACAGCTCGTCGATGTCGTAGCGCCCGGTCTTCTGCCAGAGCTCGGCGGGCTGGAGCACCGGCATCAGCATCTCCTGGCCGCCGATCTCGTCCATCTCCTCGCGGATGACCGCCTCGACCCGCTTGACGACGCGGTAGCCCGCGGGGAGCCAGGTCCAAAGGCCCGCGCCCAGCTGGCGGATGAGGCCGGCGCGGACGAGCAGGCGGTGCGAGAGCGCCTCGGCGTCCGCCGGATCCTCGCGGAGGGTGGGAAGGAAGTAGGTCGAGAGCCTCGCCACAGCGCGGCCAGCGTAGCCCGCGAGGCGCGAGAATGTGCGGGCAACGGCTCGTAGGCGGATTCGCGGAACGAGGTGGAGATCACGCCCCCGGCCAATGCTGCGCGGGATAATGTGCGGAGGATGGCCGAACCGGAGCAGGCGTCACCCGGCGATCGGGATCGGGCGGCGCGAGACGTCCCGTATGGGGACGTTTCATGCCGCTCGGCGGCGCCGCGGGCCCGCTAGCTCACTGGGGCGCCACGGTGACGTCGTCGACCTGCGCCCAGGTGTCGCCCGTTGGCCCACAGGCCCGGCGAAGACGACGAGCGTCGAGTTGGCGCCGCTGTTGACCGTCGCTGGTCACCCTCGTGTAGCCGTCGAGGCGCGCGAAGCGCTGCTCGCCGACGACCTGGCCGCCCGGCGTCCGCAGGCCGAGGTAGCCGTCGGCGTTGTTGGCCGAGGTCCGGATCCAGGCGGAGACCGTGTAGGTGCGTGTTCGGCTGCACGCCGATCGTCTGGTGAAGCGTCGTTCCACCCGGACGTGTTGCGCACCCAGCCGTTGCCGGTGCCGGTCGCGCCAGGCCGGCGCCATGGTCGGCGCCGCAGTTGCCCTGGCAGACCCACGGCCCGAGGCCGGTGCTCTCGAAGTCGCCGTCGGCGAGCGCGCCGGGCGGAGGCGGAGGCGGCGGCGTGCTGCCGAGCGCGGCCATGATCCGCGGCATCGCGTCGTTGAGCGCGAAGTTCCAGCAGCTGAAGTTGTGGCCGCCGTCGCAGCCGTTCGGGACCGACGGGCCCGGGCGCCCGTAGTTCCAGTAGAAGTGCGGGACGCCGGCGGCGTTCAGCGCGTTGTGGAAGCGGTCGGCGGAGCTCGCCATCGTGCCCTCGAGCACGTCGTGCGTCGTTGATGCCCGAGCCGACGTAGAGCGCCGACGCCGACGCCGTGCAGGCGCGCGGCGCGGTTGAGCGGGTTGAGCGCGTTCCAGGTTCCGTCGAACGGGCCACCACGGCTAGCCGAACGGGCCGTAGCGGGTTGAAGCCGTTCTGGCCGGCCTGCTCGGTGACCACGGCTGCGCGTGCCGGAGTCGCCGAGGTCGACGGCGCCGGAGAAGCTCGCGACGTAGGCGAACAGGTCGGGGCGGTCCTGCGCGTAGCGGACGGCGCCGAAGCCGCCCATCGACAGGCCGGCGATCGCGCGGCCGCTCTTCGCGGCGATCGTGCGCAGGTTCGCGTCGATCCACGGGATCAGCTGGTTGAGGTGGAAGTCCGCCCAGTTCTGCGCGCCGCCCGGCTGGTCGACTCCAGTTCGTGTACCAGCCGACCTTGCCGCCGTCGGGCATGACGGTGATGAGCGGCGCGGTTGTTGGTGATCGGCTCGACCGCGCCGCCGCCGGTCGTCCACTGCGCGGAGTTGCCGCCGGCGCCGCCGTGGAGCAGGTAGAGGACGGGGTAGCGGGTCGTGCCGCTCGTGAAGTAGTCGTTCGGGAGGGTGATGCGGACGCGGTGCGGGCCGTTCACCGCCGCCGCGGCGACCTTCGCGGTGGAGATGTCGACCTCGAGGGTCCGCGGCGTGATCCAGCGCCAGCCCGACACGGTGATCCCGTTGCCGGACGCCATGTTCGGCGCGTCCGCGGCCGCCGCCGGGGCGCTCGGCAGCGGCGCGAGCACAGAACAGCAGCAGCGCGAGCCGGATCCGACGGCGGATCCTGTGTGGACATGCGCTGGATCTCCTCCGACGAGTGACGTATCGCCCGTGTACACACGTACCGTACCATGGCCGTACATGACTGTGCGTCGAGATCCCGACCGTCTGCCGAAGGGCCCGCACGGCCTCACCCGCGAGCAGGTCCAGGCCTCGCAGCGCGCAGCGGATCCTCGACGCGATCCTCGACGTGGTCGGCGAGCACGGCTACGCGGCGGCGACCGTCGCCCACGTCACCGACGGCGGCCGGGCGTCTCGCGGACCACCTTCTACGAGCAGTTCCGCAACAAGCAGGACGCGTTCCTGGCCGCCTACGACGAGTTCGGCGAGCACTTCCTCGCCGACCTCGCCGGCGTCGCCGCGACGCAGACGCCGGCCGAGGTCCTGTCGGCGGCCGCCGAGCGGCTGGTGGACTGGGGCCGCCGACGGCCGCTCGCCTGCCGCGCCTTCCTGGTCGAGATCCACGCCGTCGGCGAGGAGGGCCTCGAGCACCGCGACCGGGTGATGCAGCTGGCCGAGGAGCGCTTCGAGGCGGTGGCCGCCTGGGTGCGCAGCGTCGATCCCAGCCTGCCGCCCCCGCCCCGCCTCGTCGGCCGGGCCGTGGTCGCGGCGTCGTGGGAGCTCACCGCGCAGGCGGTCCGGACGTCGGGCGACACCACCGCGGAGACGCGCGAGGCGCTCGCCTACGTCTGGCTGCTCGGGCTCACCGGCCGCCCCCGGTTCGCGACGCCCTGAGCCCGAACCCTCAGCGCCGGACGCGATAGCGCAGATGGGCGGCGTCGCGCCCCTGGACCACGCGGATCACCTCCAGCTCGCGCTGATCGGTCCCGAGATCCTCGAACAGCCTGCGGCCGTCTCCGAACAGGACCGGCACGAGATGGATCTGCAGCTCGTCGAGGAGGCCCGCGGCCAGCGTTCGCCGGGCGATCGAGGCGCCGTGGACGAGCACGTTCCGCTGACCGGCCGCCTCCTTCGCCTGCGCGACGGCCGATTCCAGGTCGGCCACGTAGGTGACGGCAGGCATCTCGGCGAACCGGGGCGGCTAGACCAACGGTCGGTGCATCACGTGCAGGCCGACGTAACCCAGCGACGGGTGGGCGAAGGCCTCCGGCACCGTGCCAATGATCTCGAAGCCGAGGGAGCGCCACAGTGCGACGGCGCGCGTGTTCGATTCGACCACGGCGTTGAACTGAATCGCGCGGAATCCGGAGGCGCGCGCCCACTCGATCATGTCCTCGGCGAGGGCGCGGCCGGCGCCCCGGCCTGAGCCGGCTGGTCGACCATGAAGCTGGCGCTGGCGACGTGGAGCCTCGCCCCGGCCGGTTCGCGTACATGCTGGCGCTGCCGATCACCGCGCCGTCCTTCTCGACGGCGACGGTCGTCCGGCCGGGCGGCGCGGGCATCCAGAGCTCCCGGCCTGCGTCCTCGTCGATTTCCGGCGGGTACGAATAGGTCTCCCCGGCGGCGACGATCTCGCGGAAGAGGGCCAGATGTCCGGCCAGTCGTCGGGCGTTGCGTCGCGGACTCGCATGCGCGCCCCCGGTCAGTCGGAGCCGGATCGCCGCGGGCGCGCTCGAGGAAGTCGACCTGCTCCTGCTTGCGCATGATCAGATGCTCGAGGCGATGCTCGAGCGCTTCCGAGCGGCCCTCACGGCCGTTGGCTCGATCGCGGCCTGGAGAGCGTCGATCGCGGCCGCTCGCACTCGATCAGCCAGTCGATCGCCTCCTGCGGGTCTTCTCCACGCGCAGCTCGGCGACCTCGGTCGTCGGGGGCCGCCGAGTGCCACGACCTTCTCGATCAGCCGGCGGGTGTCGGCGAGCTCGCAGTCCCCGTACTCGGTCAACCTGCCGCCGACGGCTTGGACCTTTAACCCGACCAGCTCGCGGCCGTGAGTGAGTACTGAAGCGCCGAGCGCAGCTGCAGGGTGAGGGTGGTGTTGCGGCTCGATCGCCTGCCGCTCCTCCAGTATCTCCTCTGCCTCCGCCATCGTGTACCGCCGCCTTACCCGGCCGGGGCCGTCCCTAGCCCTCAGCGGCCGCCCGCGTCGTCTGCGAGCCCGCCGAGGACGTCGTCGCGGCTGTAGTGGCCGACGGCGTCGAACCAGCGCTTGGCGGCAGCGCGGCCGCAGGTCGCAGTCGGCGACGAGGATCCCCTCCTCGCCGTACAGCGGGCCGGCGATGACCTTGCCGCTCCCCGGCTCGACGATCACCGCGCCGCCGCGGCCGAAGACGTCCTTGCCCTCGGGCAGCGGCACGGGGAAGTCGCTCCGGGAATGCGGCGGCCGGGATGTACTGGGGGACCGAGACCACGAAGGCGCCGGACTCGATCGCGATGTGGCGCATGCTCGCGAGCCAGCCGTCGGAGTCGTCGGCCGTCGGCGCGACCCAGATCTGCGGCCCCCCGCGGTAGACCGCGTAGCGCGCCAGCGGCATCCGGTTCTCCCAGCAGATCAGCCCCCCGACGCGCCCGGCGGGAGTCTCGGCGACACCGAGGTCGTCGCCGGCGCCGATGCCGTGGAAGAGGCGCTCGTGGTGCGTCGGCATCAGCTTGCGGTGGCGCAGCGCGACGCCTTCGGGGCCGACGATCAGGAGTGTGTTGTAGAGCGTGCCCGGGCGCTCCGACTCGCGCTCGTTGACGCCGATCGCGCACCAGATCTCGTGCTCGCGGCATGCCTCGGCAAGGCGCTCGAGCTCGGGCCCCTCGACGTCGACCGAGTTCTCCCAGAGGCGGAGCCAGAACTCGTCCCAGCCGCCGAAGGAAGCGGCCTCGGCCGCCCACGCGTTCGAGGGATAGAGCGGCAGGAAGCTCTCGGGCAGCACGGCGAGGACGGCGCCCTGCTCGGCCGCCTCTCCGAACAGGCCACACGCCTTCTCGACGCTCGCTTCGAGTCGAGGATCACGGGCGTCGCCTGCACCGCGGCGACCCGGACCGTCTCGGTATTGGCCACCGCGCGGTCCCTGCCTCAGGCGCGCGTGAAGCGCCTTCCGGCGGTCGGCGATGCCTCCTCGTCGAGCTCTACCGCGCGGCCCTTGACCGGCTTCAGGAACGGCTCTGCGGTGACGTCGTTGCCCTCCGCTCGTGCCGTCTCGGCCTCCAGCTTCGCGATCCGCTCCGGGGTGAGCTCGTCGGCGTTCTCCTCCTCGATCTTCTCCAGCCACTCGGCGCCCTCGGCGGCCTCGCGGTCGTCGACGTCGACCGCGCCCGGTCGAGCGACTTGTCGATCTCCACGAAAAGCGCGTCGACCAGCTCCGTCCTGCGGAACCTTCCGCAGTGGCTTGCCGTGGGCGAAGATCAAGCCCTCGTTCTTGGCGCCGGTGATGCCGAAGTCGGCGTGCGAGGCCTCGCCGATGCCGTTCACGGCGCAACCGAGGACGGCGACCTCGATCGGGTCGACGTACGCCTCGAGCCGTTGCTCGATCTCGGCGACGACGGTGTCCATGTCGAACTGCAGGCGGCCGCAGGTCGGGCAGGCGATCAGCACCGGGCCGCGCTCGCGCAGCTGCAGCGCCTTGAGGATCTCCCAGGCGACCTTGACCTCCTCCTCGGCGTGGAAGGTCGAGAGCGAGATGCGGATCGTGTCGCCGACGCCGTCTGCGAGCAGCGTGCCGAGGCCGACCGCGGACTTGAGCGAGCCCGACCACTTCGTCCCGGCCTCGGTGATCCCGAGATGGAGCGGATAGGGGATCCGCTCGGAGAGCAGCCGGTTGGCGGCGATCGTGTTCGGGACGTTCGTGGACTTGATCGAGACCTTGAAGTTCTCGAAGTCGAGCGACTCCATCATCTCGACGAACTCGGCGGCCGCGGTCACGAGCGCCTCGACAGGGTTCTCGCGCTCGAGCGCGTGCAGGTGCTTGGGCAGGGATCCGGAGTTGACACCGATCCGCATCGGCACCTCGCGCTCGGTCGCCCTCACCGCGACCTCGGCGACCTTCTCGCGCCCGCCGATGTTGCCCGGGTTGAGGCGGATGCAGTGGGCGCCGGCGTCGATCGCCTTCAGCGCCAGCGTGTGGTTGAAGTGGATGTCGGCGATCACCGGGATCGGCGAGCGCTCGACGATCGTCTTCAGCGCGACGGCGTCCTCATCGCGAGGGACGGCGACGCGGACGAGATCCGCCCCGGCCTCGGCGACCTTCTCGATCTGCTCCATCGTCGCCTCGAGATTCGCGGTTTCGGTCTTCGTCATCGTCTGCACGGCGACGGGTGCCCCGCCGCCGATCGGAACGCCGCCGACGAAGATCTGACGCTTCGATGCCACGGAGACATTGTGACACCGGGGCTTTAGTCTGAAGCAGGTGCGCAGAGGAATCGGGATCTCGCTACTGGCGGCGGCAGTGGCGCTCGCATGCGCGCCGAGCGCCTCGGCGAGCTTCCACCTGGTCAAGGTGAGGGAGATCGCGCCCGACCCGGCGGGCGCGGACTCCGCGTTCATCGAGCTGCAGATGTACGAAGCGGGCCAGAACCTGGTCGGCGGCCACACCGTCACCCTCTACACGGCGACCGGGACGCTACTGGCGAGCTTTGCGCTCAGCGGCAATGCAGCGAACGGGGAGAATCAGCGCACGATCCTGATCGGCGATACGGCGACGCCAGGCGCCGACCTCGTCTACCCGATGCTCTCCGACGCCGTCCAGACGTACGGGCCCGGCGGCGCCGCCTGCTTCGAGAACATCGACTGCGTCTCGTGGGGCGCGTTCACCGGCGCCGCAACCTTGCCGGGTCCGACCGGAACGCCCGCGCCGGCGATTCCCACCGGCTCCTCGCTCACACGGTCGATCGCGCCCGGCTGCGCGACCCTGCTCGAGGCGACCGACGACACCGAGGAGAGCGTCGCCGACTTCGCGCTCAGGACGCCGACGCCGCGCAGCAACTCGACGACGCCCACCGAGATCGCCTGCGGCGGCGCCGCGGCCCCGGAGACGTCGATCACGAAGGCGCCGAAGAAGAAGTCGACGAAGGCCAAGGCGAAGTTCAAGTTCACATCGTCCGCCGCCGGGTCGACGTTCATGTGCAAGCTCGACAAGGGCGGGTTCGAGGAGTGCAGCTCGCCGTTCAAGCAGAAGGTCGACGTTGGCAAGCACAGGTTCAAGGTCTACGCCGTGACCGCCGCCGGGGTCAGGGACCCGACGCCGGCGAAGGCGAAGTTCAAGCGCGTCAAGGGCTGACGCCGCCCCGCCGCCGAGCGGCACGTTTCGTCCCGATACGGGACGTTTCATGCCGCTCGCGCAATGAGGCGATCGGTGATGCTCGTGAGCGTGGCGCTCTCGCGCTCCGTCACGGCTTGCCAGTCGACGCGGAGCGTGTGCCAGCCGGCGGCGCCGCGGACGCGGTCGCGGCGAGCGTCACGGCGCGCTGCGGTCGGACTGTCATGGAATGCCTTGCCATCGGTCTCGACGATCAGCCGGTAACGAGGCCAGTGGAAGTCGACCTCAAAGTCCGTGCCCCCGCCTCGATTCGCCCGTTCACGATCGGGCGCTCGATCCCGGCGCGCAGCATGCCCGCAGCAGACGCGCTTCCAACTCGCTGTTCACCCGCGGCACGATCACAGATGCTCTCGAGCCTGCGCTGGTCGTAGATGGAGGCGAGGTCGAGGATCGTGCGCTCGACCGTCGTGCACGGGATCCCGTCGACCACGGTCGACTCGTCTTCGCCCAGGCGATCGCCGCTGTGAACGCGAATGCCCCTGCGGAGCCGGCCGTTGCGCCCGGGCACTGTGATGTCGATCGGTCCACCGGGCGTCGGCTGGCAGCCACACTCCGAACCCACGCGTAACATCTCGAAGAACCGTTCGATCGCGCGCCCTTACGCGGGCAGGTCGCGATCGTTTGAGGCCGCGAGCGAACTGTGTACGAGCCCGACGCTGTCGGTATCAGCCGGCGTAGAGCTCCTCGATCTCCTCGGCGTACTTGGCGTCGATCGGCTTGCGCTTGAGCTTCATCGTCGGCGTGAGCTCGTCGCCGCCCGGCGCCCACTCCGTCGGCAGGATCTTGAACTTCTTGATCTGCTCCACGCGGGACATCTTCTCGTTCGCGCCGTCGACGCCGGCCTGGATCGCCTCGCGCACGGCGTCCTCGCCGGCCAGGTCCTCCGGGCCCTTGCCCTCGAGACCGTTCTGCGCCGCCCATGTCGGGGCGAAGTCCGGGTCCAACACGATCAGCGCCACGTTGTAGGGGCGCCGGTCGCCGATCGCGACCGCCTGGCCGATCAGCGGGCTTGCGGCCTTCAGGTTCGCCTCGATGTTCGCCGGCGACATGTTCTTGCCGGCGGCGTTGATGATGAGCTCCTTCTTGCGGTCGACGATCTTCAGATAGCCGTCCTCATCGAGCTCGCCGATGTCGCCGGTCGAGAGCCAGCCTTCCGAGTCGATCGTCCCGGCCGTCTTCTCCGGCTGGTTTCGGTAGCCGACCATGTTCGCGTCGCCCTTGACCTGGACCTCGCCGTCCTCGGCGAGTCGAACCTCCCACCCGGGAGCGGGCGGGCCGACGGTGCCGAGCTTGACCTTCTCGGGCGGATTGATCGTCACCACGCCGCACGTCTCGGACATTCCCCAGAGCTCGCCGATCTTGATCCCGATCGCGTGGAAGAACTCCAACACCTCGAGCGGCGTCGGCGCGGCGCCGACGTTCACGGACTTCGCCTCGTCGAGGCCCAGGGCCTTGCGCAGGTGGACGAACATCGCGGCGTCCGCGGCCTCTACGGCGGCCGCGAGCTCGGCGGGAACGTCCTCGCCGGCCTGCTCGAGCTTGACCTTCTTGATCGCTGCGTCGAGCCCGGCACGGGCCTTCTCGCCCTCCTCGCCCGGGATCGCGGCCATCTTCGCCTCGAGCCCGGCCTTGAGCTTCTCCCAGATCCGCGGTACGGCGAAGAAGAAAGTCGGGTTCACCTTCGGCAGGAAGTCGATGATCGTCCGCGGGTCCGAGCAGACGGTGATCGACGCTCCGAGCATCGCCGGCAAGTAGTAGTTGGCGCCGCGGTCCGCGATGTGGGCCAGCGGCAGCCACGAGATCACCTTCGCGCCCCGGTCGGGAAAGTCGATCATCCCGTCGATCCCGCCGACGAGGTTCATGAGGTTGCGGTGGGTGAGCTGGACGCCCTTCGGCGGCCCGGTCGTGCCTGACGTGTAGATCAGCGTCAGCAGGTCGTCGGGCTCGACCGCGTCCAGCCGCGACTCGACGTCGAAGTCCGGGTCCATCTCGCCGATCTCGTCGAGGGTGTAGTCGCCGCCCTCGCCGTCGAGAACGATCAGGTGCTCGATCTCCGGCAGCTCCTTGCGCGCCTCGTTGAAGACTTCGAGGAACGGAGCCTCGACGATTGCGACCTTCGCGCCCGCGTCGCCGACCACGTACTTGATCTGGTCGGGCGAGGAGGTCTGATAGATCGAGAACGGGACTCCGCCGAGGGAGACGATCGCCATGTCGGCCGCGTAGAACTCGGGCCGGTTGTTGGTCATCATCGCGACGGTGTCGCCCTTGGCGATCCCGAGCTTCGCGAAGCCGCCCGCGTACTGGCGCACCCGCTCGGCGGCCTCGGTCCAAGAGGCGGCCTTCCGCTCCTCCCCGTCGTACCAGATGATCGCCTCGTCGTCGCCGAGGCGATCGACCGTCGCCTTGAACGCGAGCGCAAGGTTCGGAGCGAACAGACCCTTCCCCGGACCGCCGCTCGCGTACCTCTCGCCGCTCGGCGCGTCAGCCGTCGTCGCCTCCATCACCTACTCCTCCTCACGCAGAAACCAGGGATTCTGCGCGGAATCTATCGCGTGACGTCAAACCCCTCGCCGGTCAAGCGATCGATGTCGTTGGAGAGCCCGATCACGAAGAGGACCATGACGAGCGCGAAGCCGATGACGCTGGCGCGCTCCATGACCGCGAACGACACCGGCCGGCCGCGGACCTTCTCGACGATGCTCCAGAAGATGTGCCCGCCGTCGAGGGGCAGGAACGGGAACAGGTTGATGACCGCGAGCGAGAGGCTGATCAGCGCGAGGACGAAGAGCGCCTGGCGGGTGTCGAACTCGATCGACTGCCGCGTGACCTCGTAGCTGCCGACCACGCCCGAGAGCTGCTCGCGCTGCTCGGCGTCGAAGATGCGGGCGAAGATGGTCACGGTCTGCGTGGTCACGTCCCACATCCGGTCGACCGACCACTCCGCGGCCCCGATCGGGCCGGGGTCGAGCGATTCGGTCCCGTAGCGGAACCCGAGCAACGGCCGCTCGGCCTCGGCGTCGTACTCGGGCCGTACCTCGATCATGACCTCGCGTCCTTCGCGAATCACGGTGAGCTCCGCCGCGGTCGTCGCCTGACAGCCATCGACCGGCTCTCCGGCGCACTCGTGCGTGGCGATCTGGTCGCGGAGATCCGTGAGCTCGCCGCGGACACCGTCGACCGCGACGATCTCGTCGCCCGGCTCGAGGACCTGCGCCGCCGGTGAGCCAGCCGCGATCGACTCCACCTCGGACGTCGGCTCGGCGACGTCGAACGCGAGGAAGTAGAGGATCACGAACGCGATCACCAAGTTCACGAACGGCCCCGCGGCGATGACGACGATCCGCTTCCACACGGGCTGGTGGTAGTAGGCGCGAGGAGCGACCTCCGGAGGCAGCTCCTCCTCCGGGTTCATGCCGGTGATCTTGACGAAGCCCCCGAGCGGGATCGCACCGATCCCGTACTCGGTCTCGCCGCGTTTGATCGACCAGAGCTTCGGCGGGAAGAAGAGGAAGAAACGCTCGACCCGCATCCCGACCGCCTTCGCGGCGACGAAGTGGCCGGCCTCGTGGAGGATGATCAGCGCCGCGAACCCGGCGAAGGCGAGCAGCCAACTCACGCTGTCGCACCCGCGCGGTCAACGAGCTCACGCGCCGTCGCCCGCGCGGCGGCGTCGCACTCGAAGACCTCCTGGAAATGCCCGAAGGGCTGCACGTCCGTGCGTTCGAGCACGCCGCCGATCACCGCGGGGATCGCGGTCGAAGGGGATCTTCTCCGCGAGGAAAGCCGCCACCGCGATTTCGTCGGCGGCGTTGAGAGCGCAGGGGGCGTTGCCGCCCAGGCTGCCCGCCTCCCGGGCGAGCCGCAGGCACGGGAAGGTCTCGACGTCAGGCTCCTCGAAGCTGAGCGTGCCGAGCCGGGCGAGATTCGCCGGGGTCGAGGCGCCGGGCCGATCGGGGTGGTTGAGCGCGTAGGAGATCGGGACGCGCATGTCGGGGAGCCCGAGATGGGCAAGGTGGGCGCCGTCGGAGAGCTGGACGAGGGCGTGGACGATCGACTGCGGGTGGACCACGACGTCGATCAGCGGGTAGGCGAGCCCGAAGAGGTGATGGGCCTCGATCACCTCGAGGCCCTTGTTCATCAGCGTCGCCGAGTCGATCGTGATCCGCCCGCCCATGTCCCACGTCGGGTGGGCGAGCGCCTCCTCGCGGGTGACGCCGGCGAGGTCGGTCCGGCCCCGGAATGGCCCGCCGGAGGCGGTCAGGACGAGGCGCTCGACGTTGCCCGGCGGCTGGTTCTCGATCAGCTGGTGGAGCGCCGAGTGCTCGGAGTCCACAGGCAGGATCCGCGCGCCGGTGGCCTCGGCGAGGGTCATCACGAGGTCGCCCCCGGCGACGAGGCTCTCCTTGTTGGCGAGCGCCAGGTCGATGCCGGCGCTGAGCGTGGCAATCGTCGGACCGAGGCCTGCGATGCCGACGACGGCGTTCAGGACGATGTCGGGCTGGGTCGCGTCGATCAGGCCGATCACGCCCTCGTCCCCCGCGAGCACCGTCACTTCGTCGAGCGCCGCCCCCGCACGGGCGGCCGCGTCGGGATCGGCGAGCGCGACGGTCTTCGGGCCGTACTCCCGCGTCTGCTCGGCGAGGCGCTCCCAGTTGCCCTGAGCCGAGAGGCCTGCCACGACGAGGCTCTCGGATCGCTCGACCACGTCGAGCGCCTGCTCGCCGATCGAACCCGTGGAACCGAGGATCAGAACCCGCTTGATCAAGAGGGTGAGGGTAGCGTTGGGCATAAGGCGGCGATAAGCGAGCGCCTATGCTCGTTCCGTGCCTGCCACGCCCCCGATCGGTGCCCACGTCGAGCGCGTCGACGTGCTCGCGAGCGCCGATCGCATCGGCGCCGGGTGCGTGCAGATCTTCCTCTCCGATCCGGGCGATTACCACGCGCCCCCGCCCCACCCCGAGGCCGCCCGGCTGATCGCCTCCCCCTTGCCCGTCTACGTCCACGCGCCGTACCTGATCAACGTCTGCTCGCCGAAGCCGAACATCCGCTACGGCTCGCGCAAGGTCCTCCAGCAGACCTGCACCGCGGCGGCGGAGGTCGGTGCCGCCGGGGTTGTCGTCCACGCGGGCCACGCGGAGGACGGCATCCCAGCCGGCGTCGGTCGGTGGCCACGGACCTTCGAGCAGCTCGAGAGCGACGTCCCGGTACTGATCGAGAACACTGCGGGCGGCGATAACGCCGTCGGCCGCAAGTTCGACGCGCTCGCGCTCCTGTGGGACGCCCTGTCGGGCTACGGCGGCGAGATCGAGCTGGGCTTCTGCTTCGACACGTGCCATGCACACGCGGCCGGAGAGACGCTCGACGACGCGGTCGAGCGCGCGATCGCGATCACGGGTCGCCTCGACCTCCTGCATGCCAACGACTCCCGCGACCCGGCGGGAACTGGGGCCGACCGCCACGAGGCGCTCGGCAAGGGACAGATCGATCCCGAGGCGCTCCGGGGGATGCTCCGCGCGGGCGCGGCGGCCGGAGCGCCGATCGTGGTCGAGACGCCGGACGCCGGCGTGCCCGACGACATCGCGTTCGTGCGGGAGGCGTTGGGGGCTTAGCGCGCGGCGGGCTTCCGGGCGGTTGCTGGTAGTCGTCGGCGCTCAGATTGCAGGTAGGGGAGGTGGCGGCAGGCCCGGCGTTGGCGTTCTGTCGCGTGGCCGAGGGCGTTGACGGTTCCGCGCTGATTGGTGCGCCTTTCGTATCGCCACCCATCCGAGGGGGTGGGTTTGTACCGCTATGCGGGACAAACCCACCGCTCGGTTTCGGTGGCCCACCGGGCGCGCGCTCCCCCTACTGCCAGACCCACGCCGGCCCCGCCGGGGCCAGCCGAGAGTCAGCGCCTTGACGCCACACCACCCATGCGCGAACATACGTTCGTGCCCTTGCGGAGGCGACGATCCTCCATGCGGACCTCGACGCCTTCTTCGCCTCCGTCCACCAACGCGACGACGAGCGCCTGCGCGGGAGGCCGATGGTCGTCGGTGGCGGCGTCGTCCTCGCCGCCTCCTACGAGGCGCGGGCGTTCGGCGTTCGCTCCGCCATGGGCGGGCGGAAAGCGCGCGAGCTCTGCCCTGAGCTGATCTCGGTCGAGCCGCGCTTCTCCGCCTACGTCGCGGCGAGCAAGGCGGTGTTCGAGATCTTCGAGAAGACGAGCCCGCATGTGCAGGCGCTGTCGATCGACGAGGCGTTCCTCGACGTGCGCGGGCTCGAGCGGATCAAGGGGACGCCGCGCGAGATCGCGACGCGTCTGAGGCGCGACGTCCGTGAACAGGTGGGCCTGCCGATCACCGTCGGCGTCGCGCGGACGAAGTCGCTGGCGAAGGTCGCGAGCAACGCGGCGAAGCCGGACGGCCTGCTGATCGTCGCGCCCGAGCGCGAACGCCAGTTCCTCCACCCGCTGCCCGTCGAGGCGCTCTGGGGAGTCGGCCCGGCGACCGCGCAGCGTCTTCACGAGCAACGGGCTGACCATCGTCCGCGACCTCGCCGAGCTCGGCGAGGCGGGGTTGGTGCGGATTCTCGGCCGCGCCGCCGGTCGTCACATCCACAGGCTCGCTCACAACGAAGACCCCCGACCGGTGCGCAAGGGCGGCCGCCGCAAGTCGATCGGCTCGCAGTCGGCCTTCGGCCGCTCACGCCGCACGGCCGCGGAGCTCGACGCGATCCTGATCGGACTCGTCGACCGCGTGACCCGGCGCATGCGGCGCGCTCGCCGCGTCGGGAGGACGGTGATGCTGCGGCTGCGCTTCGACGACTTCACCCGCGCGACCCGCTCGCAAACCCTTCCCCGCCCCACCGCCGGCAGCGAGACCGTGCTCGCGACCGTTCGCGACCTGCTCGCGGCGGAGCGGCCGACGATCGAGCGCCGCGGGATCACGCTGCTCGGGGTCACGGTCTCGAACCTGGTCGAAGACCGCCCGCTGCAGATGCCACTGCCGCTCGACGACACCCGCTCGGATGCCGTGGACGCCGTTCTCGACGACGTCCGCGAGCGCTTCGGCCCCGAAGCCCTTACGCGCGCCACCCTGCTCCGCCACGGCCCACGAGTCCAGTCCTGGCTTCACCCGGGAGACGACCCGAAGGAGGTCGCCGCGATGGAGCAAGCCGCGCAAAAACCGGCCAGGCGCAAGCCCCCGCACGCCCGGACGCGGAAGCAGAGCAAAAAGTCCGCGGCGTAGCCGCGGACATTGATTCAGGCGTGAGCGGAGGACGTGGCGGGGATGTATTCCGGAGGACGTGGCGGGGATGTATTCCTGGCTGTATTTCGGTTCAGTAAACGAAGAGGACGGAGAGGTAGTAACCGGCGACGACGGTGAAGAGGACGGCGTCGAGGCGGTCGAGGAGGCCGCCGTGGGGCCCGAAGATCGTGCCCGAGTCCTTGATCTGGAGATCGCGCTTGATCATCGACTCGAAGAGATCGCCGACGGGAGCCAGCGCGGCGATGCAAAGGCCCATGACGAGCGCGTCGATGCCGGGCAGCCAGTCCTGGTAGAGCCCTGCGAACCAGAAGCCGAGTGTCCCGCCGACGACCCCGAAGACGAGTCCCTCGAGCGTCTTGTTCGGCGACAGCGCGGGCGCCAGCCGGTGACGCCCGAAGAGCCGCCCCCCGGCGTAGGCCGCGGTGTCGCAGGCGAATGTCGCGACGAGGACGTCCGCAAGCAGCGCGGCGCCGTGGTCGGGCAGTTCGCGGAGGAGGATCGCGTGCGCGAACGGGACCGCGATCCAGACGATGCCGAACACGGTCATCGCCAGCGAGAGGGTGACGTGCTCGCGCGCCGGCCTGATCACGGAAAAGGCGAAGGCGACCGGGAGACTCGCGAGCAGGACGATCAGCATCTCGTACTGGTCGCCGAAATAGGCCGCTGCGCACAACCCGGCCGCGGCCGCGAATCCGACGGCGACCAGCGGGCGCACCGCCGCGGTCATCCGGAAGAGCTCGACCAGCCCGACGCAGGCGAAGACCGCCATCGCGACGGCGAAGAGGCCTCCACCGACGATCGTCACCGTGATGATGATCGCCAGCCACGGGATCGCCCAGAGGATTCGGGCGATCGTCTCGGAGCGATCGCGCCTCGGGCGGCGCTTTCGCCGGCGGCTCGTTCCCGTCCTCGGCCGCCAGCGGCGGCGGGGGCGCCGGCCGGTTTCGGCGCTGGTGGTCGAAGTCGAGCTCCGAGTCGAACGGCCGCGAGCCCTCCACGCTCACCTCCCCCCGAACCGGCGCCGCCGCTGCTCGTACTCGCCGAGCGCGGCCGCGAACGCGTCGCGGCTGAAGTCGGGCCAGAGCTCGTCGCAGAAGACGAGCTCGGCGTAGGCGCACTGCCAGAGGAGGAAGTTGGAGACGCGGAGCTCGCCGCTGGTGCGGATCAAGAGGTCGGGATCGTGCATGTCGGGCGCGTAGAGGTGCTCGCGGAACTCCGCTTCGCTTTCACCGGCGAAGCTTCTCGCGGCGTCGACGATCTCGGCCCGGCCGCCGTAGTTGAAGGCGACGTAGAGCGTGATTCGCTCGTTCGCGGCGGTCCGCTCCTCCGCCCAGCGCATGCGCTCGACCAGCTCGGGCGCGACGCCCTCGCGGCGGCCCACGAACCGCATCCGCACGCCCTCGGCGTCGAGCTCGGGCGTCTCGGCGTCGATCCGCTCGCCGAACATCCGCATCAGCCCCTCCACCTCCTCGGTCGGCCGCTCCCAGTTCTCGGTCGAGAACGAGAACACCGTCAGCTCCTTGATCCCGAACTCGGCGGCGTCGCGGAGCCGGGCCTTGACGACGTCGGCGCCGGCGCTGTGACCCTCGATCGCCGGCAATCCCCGATCCGCGGCCCAGCGGCCGTTGCCGTCGGTGATGATGGCCACGTACGGGGGACCAGAACCAATGCCGCCCGAATGCTCCGCTTCGCGTCCGCTTCGGGCGGGTTCGTTGAAGCCCCGGCCCTGGAGGGGCATCACACCTCGAGAATTTCCTCTTCTTTGGCCTTCAGCAGACCGTCGATCTCGTGCGTTGCGTCGTCCGTCCGCTTCTGCAACTCGGCTTCGGCGCGGCGTTCGTCGTCCTCGCCGACCTCGCCCTCCTTCTTGAGCTCGCGGAGGTCGTGCATGATGTCGCGCCGGATGTTGCGGATGGCGATCTTGCCCTCCTCGGCGACTCCGTGGACGACCTTGACCAGGTCCCGGCGCCGCTCTTCGTTCAGCTCCGGGATCTGCAGCCTGACCACGTTGCCGTCGTTGTTCGGGGTCAGGCCGAGGTCGGATTCCATGATCGCCTTCTCGATTGCCCCGATCGAGTTCTTGTCGAACGGGGTCAGCGTCAGCAGGCGGGCATCGGTAGCCGCCACCTGAGCGAGCTGCTTGATCGGCGTCGCGGCACCGTAGTAGTCGACCTCGAGCCGGTCGAGCAGGTGCGGCGAGGCACGGCCCGTGCGCACGGTGCCGAGCTCGTGCCGAAAGCTCTCGACCGACTTCGCCATCCGCTCCTTCGCGTCGACGAGCAGTTCGTCCGTAAGTTCACTCATCAGTAGAGACCAGCGTTCCTACCCGCTCCCCGCCGACGATCCTATCTATGTTGCGCTCGTCGGCCATGTTGAAGACGTGGATCGGCAACCGGTTGTCCATGCAGAGCGACAGCGCTGTCGAGTCCATCACGCGCAGGCCACGCTCGATCGCCTCGAGATGCGTGATCTCGGGGAGAAACTTGGCGTCCGGGACCTGGCTGGGGTCGGCGTCGTAGACGCCCTCGACGCCGTGCTTGGCCATCAGGATCACCTCTGCGTGGATCTCGAGCGCACGCAGCGCCGCCGCCGTGTCCGTGGTGAAGAACGGGTTCCCGGTTCCGGCGGCGAAGATCACCACCCTCCTTTTCTCCAGGTGGCGAATCGCCCGCCGGCGGATGTAAGGCTCGGCGACCTCGGTGACCTCGATCGCGGACTGCACCCGGGTGTGCGCGCCGAGCTTCTCGAGTGCGTCCTGAAGCGTGAGCGCGTTGAGCACCGTCGCCAGCATCCCCATGTAGTCCGCCGTCGCCCGGTCCATCCCCGCGGCGGCGCCTCGCAGGCCGCGGTAGATGTTGCCCGCGCCGACGACGACGGCGACCTCGACCCCTCGTGCGGAGACGTCCCGGATCTGCTGGGCGATCGTCTCGACGCGCTCCGGATCGGTGCCGTACTCGAGCGAGCCCATCAACGCCTCGCCGGAGAGTTTCAGCAGAACGCGATTGAAGACTGGGTCGGCCACCGGCGGCGAGAGCGTACCGACGGGCCCAGCGTCAGTGGCGCCTGGCGATCCGCCGGAGCTCCCGGAAGGACCGCTTCGCCTCCCCGGTCCGGGTCACAAGCCCCGAGCCCGCACACCAGGCGCAGACGGCATCCGCCTGACGTGTGTCGCGCCAGGCATACCACCAGATCCCCCGCAGGCGCCAGCCGCGGGCGTGGTCGGTGAACTGGGAGAACGTCTCCCTCAGAAGTCGGGCCTGGCCCTTGGGATCGGTGACGAGGCGCTCGTCCGGGTCTCCCGAGGAGGCCCAGCCGATCTCGGTGATCCAGAGGTCGGCATCGTCGGACTTGCCGCGGACGACGCGAAGCGCGGCGCGAACCTGCGCGAGGACGCCATCGGTCGTCGCCGAGTACGGATGCAGCGCGAAGCCCTCGAAGCTCTCGCGGGCCCCCGGCACCTCGTAGACCTCGCGCAGGTAGCTGGCGGCGCCGTCGAGGCGGGAGGAGGAGCGGGGCCCGAACATCCCGCCGAGGACCACCTCCGCGTCCGCGTCGGCGGCGTGGATCTCCGCGCCCGCCCGCTTCACCACCTCGGCGTAGGCGAGCGGGTCGGCGTCGGGCATGTAGAAGCTCTGCGAGTTCTGCTCGTTCCAGATCTGCCAGGCGCCGATCGGCCGGTACGGCAGATCGCGGTTGTCCTCCCAGAAGCTGCCCTCCGGGCCGTAGCGCTCCACGGCCGCGCCTGCGAACCGGGCGAACGCGTACCTGGTCTCGATCGAGGCCGGCGCGTAGGGAATGCAGTCGAATCCCTTGCAGCTGAAGCCGTCGCGTTGCGCCGCCCACGCGGGTGACCCGGACAGGGTCGGCATCACGGTCAGCCCTCCGTCGGCGATGAGGCGGACGAGGTGGTCGACCGCCGACCAGTCGTAGGCGTCCCGGCTCGCCTCCACCTGCGACCAGGGAATGCCGATGCGGACCGACTCGACCCCGGCGCGGCGCATGCGCTCGACCTCGCCCGAGCTGAAGGAACGCTGGGGGACGACGCCGATCAGCGGCCGCTCGCTCCCACGCTCCGCGGTGCCACCTGCGGTGCCGATCGCGGTGAGCATCAGGGCGAAGGCGGCCACCGTAGCCGCTCGCCATCGGACCTTCGTCATGCTCCTAGAACCCTGAACCCTCTCCGACGTTGCGGCTCGGCGCGAACCCTGACACCCCCGGACGCGAAGCGGAGGAGGTGTCAGGTGTTTATTACTCGCCGACCCGGAACTTCGCGAAGCGCGCGATGCGGATGTTCTCGCCCGTCTTCGAGGCCAGTTCCGCGCGGAGCTGCTCGATCGTCTTGCCGTCGTGGCGGTCGGAGCGGATGTGCTCCTGCTCCAGCAGGGCGACGTCCTTCGCCCACTTCTTGAGCTGACCCTCGACGATCTTCTCGACCACGTTGTCGGGCTTGCCCTCCTCCTTCGCCTTCGCCTCGAAGACCTGGCGCTCGGCGGCGAGCGCCTCCTCGGGGATGTCGTCTGCCGAGACGACCTCCACCGACGGGATCCCGGCAATGTGAACGGCGACCTCGCGGGCGAAATCCTGGAAGTCGTCGTTGCGGGCGACGAAGTCGGTCTCGCACTGGATCTCGACGAGGACGCCCACCTTGCCGGTGGCGTGGATGTAGGAGGCCACGGTGCCTTCGCTCGTTGCCTTGCCCTCGCGCTTGGCGGCCGAAGCCTGACCCTTGACGCGGAGGATCTCGACCGCCTTGTCGGGGTCGCCGCCGGCTTCCTCGAGGGCCGCCTTGCAATCCATCATCGCGGCCCCCGTGCGCTCCCGGAGCGCCTTTACGTCCGCTGCGCTGACCGCCATCTAGTTGCCCCCCTCGGTCTGGGTGGGCGCTGCGGGACGCTCCGTCTTCGGAGGCGTGGCCGGGACGGCCTGCGGGTGCTGCGGCTGTCGCTGTGGCTGCTCAGCCGGCGGAGCGGCAGCTGCCTGGGCGGCGGCCGCTGCCTCCGCCTCCTTCTTCGCTGCCTCGGCGGCCTCGCGCTTGGCTTGCTCCTCCTCCTCGCGCTTGCGCTTCTCCTCCTCCTCGAGGCGGCGACGCTCCTCCTCTTCGGCGCGGCGCTTGGCCTCCGCCTCGCGGAAGGCATTCGCTGCGTCGGCGATTCCCTCACCGATCGTCGAGACGACCATGCTGCAGGAACGGATCGAGTCGTCGTTGCCCGGGATCGGGAAGTCGACCGGAATCGGGTCGACGTTGGAGTCGACGAGCCCGAGGATCGGAATGCGCAGGCGCTTCGCCTCGGCAACCGCGATCGCCTCCGTCTTCAGGTCGATGACCAGCATCGCCTGCGGCAGCCGCTTCATGTCGCGGACGCCGCCGAGGTTGTACTCGAGCTTCTCGAGCTCGGCCTCCATCGACATCCGCTCCTTCGTCGGCAGCAGGTCGAGCTGGCCGCCCTCCTTACGAGCGGTGAGCTCGTGCAGGCGGTCGATCCGGGCCGACATGGTCTGGAAGTTCGTCAAAAGACCGCCGAGCCAGCGCTGGTTGACGTACGGCATCTCGCAGCGCGTCGCCCACTCCTTGATCGTGTCGCGCGCCTGCTTCTTCGTTCCGACGAAGAGGACGCTGCCGCCCTGGCGGGCGACGTCGACGGCGAACCGGCGCGCCTCCGCCAGCAGATGCTCGGTCTGCAGCAGGTCGATGATGTGGATGCCGTCGCGCTCGCCGTGGATGTAGCGGCGCATGCGCGGGTTCCAGCGACGCGTCTGGTGGCCGAAGTGGAGACCCGCCTGCAGCAGGTCCGCGAGTCCGGGCTCGGACATTGGTGCTCCCTTGAGTTTGGCTTGGAAATCCCTGGCCGCTTCCCGGGGACCCGGCTGATCAGCCGGGCAGGGCCCCTTCGGCGGGACAGGGGGTCGGTTACTGGTCGCCGCTCAGTCTAGAAGAGTGCCCGCACGACTAGGGAAGTGCTGCGTCCTCGAGCGCTCGCGCCAGATCGGCGGGTATCTCGCTCGCGAACTCGAGGCGCTCGCCGCCGAACGGGTGCTCGAAGCCGAGCCGGGCGCTGTGCAGGAACTGGCGCTCGAGCCCGTGGCGGCCGGCCGTCCCGTACCGTCGGTCGCCGGCGACGGGATGGCCGATCGCCGCGAAGTGGACGCGGATCTGGTGCGTGCGCCCGGTCTCGAGCCGCACCTCGACCAGGGTGTCGGCCGGCAGCACCTCGAGCACCTCGAAATGCGTCCGTGCCTCGCGCGCGCCGCGGCCGCCGACCGCACGCCGCTCGCGGACGCGGTGGTCGCGGCCGAGCGGCGCGTCGATCGTCCCGGAGCGCGAGCTCGTGCGCCCTTCGACCAGCGCGAGGTAGGTGCGATCGACCTCCCTCGCCTTGATCATCGCCGAGAGCCGCCGGTGCGCCTCGTCGTCGCGGGCGACGAGCATCAGGCCGGAGGTGTCCTTGTCGAGCCGGTGAACGATCCCCGGGCGTTCCGCCTCGCCGCCGCCGAGCAGGTCCCCGAGCTGATCGACGAGCGTCGGCTCGCGGGTGCCGGGAGCGGGATGGACGACGAGGCCGGCGGGCTTGTCGATCACCGCGAGGTGGTCGTCGCGGTGGACGACGGTCGGACTCCGCCTCACGGCGCGGCCGGCTGCTCGTCGCCCTCGGGCGCCGTGAACGCGGTCACGGCGAGCACGACGACGCCGAGCGTGATCGCGATGTCGGCGACGTTGAACGCCGGCCACAGCGGCGGATCCAGGAAGTCGGTGACGGCGTCGAGTCGGATGCGATCGATCAGGTTGCCGACGGCGCCGCCGACGAGCAGCCCGACCGCGAGCCACAGCCCGGATCGCCCGGAGTCCGTCGCGAACCAACCGACGAGCAGGAGTAGCGCGCCGATCGTGACCGCGAGCACTACGCCCGAGCTCGCATCGCCGAGGAGGCCGAAGGCGATGCCGCTGTTGCTGACCCGGACGAGCTCGAACCCGAGCACGACGTCGGCGCTCTCGCCCGGCTCGAGGCTCGAGCGGACCGCACCCTTCGTCGCCTGGTCGAGCGCGACGACGAGGAGGGCGACGACGAGCATCGCCGGCCAGCCGCGCAACGCGGAAGCCTTCACCCGTCGATCAAGCCGACGACGATCCCGCCGACGACGAAGAGCACGATCGTGGCGATGATCGGACTGATGTCGAGCGGACCGATCCGCGGGACCCAGCGCCGGAAGAGGTTGAGGTAGGGATTCGTCGTGTCCTCGATGAATCCCGTCACCGCCCGGAGGGCGAGGTTGTACGGGATCGGGCGGAACTGCTGGACCCAGGAGAGCACGATGTTGAGCAGGATCAGGACGAAGTAGACGTAGATGAGCGCGTCCACGTAGTTCGCGATATCGCCACGGTTGATCGCGGTCAGGAGGCTCATCGGAATCGCTCCAGTGATGCCTCGACCGCGCGCTCGACGGTGCCGGTGAACCCGCCGGCCGCCAGCGCCTCGAGGCCGGCCTCGGTCGCGCCGCCCGGGGGCGCGACGGCGGCCATTACCTGTTGGGGGTCCTTCGCCCGCAGAAGTCTCGCCGTTCCCTCCAGGGTGCCCGAGACGAGCTCGTGGGATAGGCCCTTATCGAGTCCCTCCGCCGCACCGGCGCACGCGAGCGCCTTCGCGAACAAGGCGACGTAGGCGGGCGAGCACGACATCACGGCCATCGCCGCCTCGAGCTCGTCCTCGGCGAGAGCGACGGTGTGTCCGAGGCCGCCGAGCAGCTGGACGAGCTCGCCGGCGAGATCCGCCGGCATCTCCTCGTCGGGCTCGACGTAGCAGAGGATTCCCGCGCCCACCTCGACCGGCTGATTGGGCATCACCCGCAACACGGGCGTGTCCGGAAACGCCGCCTTGAGCTTCGCCACGGGCGTCGCCGCGAGCACCGAGAGGATCGGCGGAGCCTTCCCACCGAGCTCCTCCGCAACCGCATCGAGAGCCGCGGGCTTCACAGCCAAGAGGAGGACGTCGGAGTCAGCGACCAGCGCATCGAGACCGTCGCGAGTCTCCCCACCGACCTCCGTAGCGAGCGCTCGAGCGCGCTCAGCGTCGAGATCGGCGAACAGCATCCCGTCGGGCCCCTCATCGGAGAGTGCCCAACCACGAGCCATGGCGGCCGCCATATTCCCTGCGCCTGCGAACCCGAGCTTCATGCCCGACAGGCTATTGGCCGAAGGTAGGCCCGGCACGCCCGGACGCGGGAGCAGAAGAAAAGTCCGCGGCGTAGCCGCGGACAATTGATTCAGGGCGGGAGCGGAGGACGTGGCCGGTGTATTCAGGACTGGTTGAAGAAGCCCTTCTCGATCAACCGAGCCTTCTCCTCGGCGGAGACCTCGACATTGCGAGGCGTGAGGAGGAAGGTCTTCTCGGCGATCTTCTGCATTCCGCCGTCGAGGGCGTAGGTGAGGCCGGAGGCGAAGTCGATGAGGCGCTTTGCCAGCTCGCCGTCGGTCGTCTGCAGGTTGAGGATCACCGGCACCGAGCGCTTGAACCGGTCGGCGACCTCCTGGGCGTCGTTGAAGCTTGTCGGCGTGACGAGGTGGACCTGGACATCGGCGCCACCGCCTCCTCCTCCGCCACCGTTCCCGACCGGCCGCAGCACGCGTGACCGCGGCGGCGCATCGTCGTCGGCGAAGATGTCGTCGATCTCGTCGCGCGAGCGGCGCCGCTCGGACATCCTGGTCACCGTCGCCGAGCGCGGCGCGGTGCCGGGCTCGTAGACCTCACCGTGGGGGACGGTGTCGGGCTCGTACGCATCGCCCTCGCGGTAGTCCGGATCCTCGGCGAGGCCGAAATAGACGAGTGCGCGATGCCATGTGTCTCGGAGGGCCATACGGCTGGGTGTTTCGCGCCTACGGGCGCTTTTCCTTTACCGATTATGCCGCTTGGCTACCGGTATAGCGAGGTTCCGAGGCGAATCGTCGTCGCCCCCTCCTCGACCGCGACCGCCCAGTCCTGGCTCGTGCCCATCGAGAGTCGCGCGAGTCCATGCTCGCCGGCGAGCTCCGCGAGCCGCGCGAAGTAGGGGCGCGAGGCCTCGGGATCCTCGGCGAACGGCGGCATCGTCATCAGCCCGGCGACGCGGCACGGCACCGACTCGATGAAGGCGGCGAGCCCGCCCGGGTCGATGCCGGCCTTCGACTCCTCGCCGGCGAGGTTGACCTCGATCAGGACCTCGGTCTCGGGATCGGCGTGGCGGGCGAGCTGCTCCACCGCGGAGGCGCTCGCGAGCGAGTGGATGATCCGCACCAGCGGGACGATCCGCTTCACCTTGCGGCTCTGCAGGGCGCCGATGAAGTCCCACTCGAACGCGTCGCCCCAGCGTTCACGCTTCTCCTCCAGGTCTTGAAGCCGGTTCTCACCGACCAGCCCCACACCGGCCTCGGCGAGAGCCTCCATCTCCTCGAGCGGGACGTATTTCGTCGCCGCGAGTACCTCGACCCCCTCCCCCGCGCGCTCGCGGACCCGCTCGAGGTTTGCCCGCACCCGCGCGGGATCGATGTCCCGAATCGGCTCAACCATCACCGTTCGCCTCCGTGATCCAGGTCATGCCCACCTGCCGGCCCGTCCGCCCGGAGTCGCGGCGGTGGGAGAAGAACAGCTCCTGTTCGCAATAGGTACAGAGGCCGGCGGATTCGATCTCCTCGACTCCAACCTCGGCGAGAAGCCGCCGGGCGATCTCGGGCAGGTCGAGCATGCGCCCCTCGGCAATTCCCGGGCCGAGCCGTCCGAAGCGCTCGGTCACCTCGGGACCGACCTCGAAATGGCATGGGCCGATCCCGGGGCCGATCGCGGCCGCCGTGGCGCCGATTCTCCGCGCTCCCTCGGCGATGATGCCGGCGGCGAGCCCGCGCCAGCCGCAGTGGAGCATCGCCACTCCGCGCTCGCCCCGAATGGCGACGGGCAGGCAGTCGGCAACCTGGACCAGGGGCGTCAGCGCCGGGTTGGCGGTCGCCTGGCCGTCGCCCGTTCGCGGCGGTCCGCTGATCTCGAGCCAGGGGTTCGGCGAGGGGGCTTCGTCGCGCTCGACCACCTCCGCTTCATGCACCTGGTAGCCGAAGAGGACCCCGTCCGGGTCGCGCCCGAGGCCCGCGGTCACCCGGCGGCGGTTCTCCCGCACCGCCTTGAAGGAGTCGGCGGTGAGCATGCCGACGTTGAGCTCGGCGTAGTCGCCCGTGCTGATCCCGCCGACGCGGCTCGTGAAGGCCGCGACGGCGCCCGGCAGGTCCGCCTCCAGCCAGCGGATCCCGTCGCGCTCGCGCCACTCCATCGTCGTCAGGCTAGCCAGCGGCGTCGAGCGCGATCCGTAGCTCGGCATCCCGCCCACTCGTTTCGCCGTCGAGCTTCGCCCGCAGCGCGGCGGCGAGGCCGCGACCCACCGCCGGCCCCTGCGGGACTCCGGCCGCGAGCAGATCCTCCCCGCTGATCTCGAGCTGCACGTCTCGCCACTCGCCGACGTAGCGGTCGAGCCATTCGGCGCCGAGCGCGCGGGCGAGGACGAGTTCCGCCGGCGCGGCGCCGTGCGCGAGGTCGACCGCCGCCGAGGGCGAGGCGGGCGCAGCGCGAAGCAGACGATCGACGATCGCGCCGGGTCCGACGAGCGCGGTGCGGACGGCCTCCGCCCGCGAGACCTCGTCGCGCCAGCGCTGCGAGCCCAGTAGCTCGACGACCGCGTCGAGACGTGACCCCGCTCCCGGCCCGAGCTCGATCAGCCCCCACCGGTCGAGCAGCTCGAAGCCCCGGCGTGGTTCGTCCTCGCGCGCCATCTTCGCGAGCTCCGCGTCGACGCGGTCGCCCGAAACGGTCGAGAGGTCCGCTGCCTCGATCAACTCGAGGGAGTGCGGACCGGGCTCGAGGCCGAGCCTCGCCGCGTAGCGGGCCGCCCGCAGCGCGCGGGTGGGGTCATCCGCAATCGAATTCGTGTGGAGCAGCCGCAGGAAGCCGGCGCGGAGATCGTCGAGCCCCCCGGTCGGGTCGATGAGGTCGAACCCGCCCGCGATCGGGACCGCGAGTGCATTGACCGTGAAGTCGCGACGGGCGAGGTCCTCGCCGATCCCGGCCGCGCGGACGTCGGGCAGCGCCCCCGGGTGCGCGTAGGCCTCGGTCCGCGCCGTCGCGACGTCGATCGGCCCCTCTGGCGTGAGCACCGTCGCGGTGCCGAAGCGGTCGTGCGTGCGCGCTCTGTCACCGAGCGCGTCGACGAGCGGCCCGGGGTCACCGGCAACGACGAGGTCGAGGTCGGCCCTTGCGGCGCCGAGGAGCGCATCGCGGACCGCGCCGCCGACGAGGTACGCCTCCGAGCCGCTCGCGTTGGCGGCCTCACGCACCCGCTCGAATCCGGGCAGGGCGGTGATCCGGGCCTCGAGGCCCTCTATGTCGATCTCGCCGCGGCTCGTGGGCATCGAATGGGAGAGACACCGGGTCGGGGCAGTGCCTTCCGTACCATGACGCCCCTCCCGGATGAAGGGGTTCCTCGCCAAGCTCTGGAAGACCTGGCGCTCCTGGAGCGTCCGCACGCGCGCGCTCATCATCGGCGGCGCGGTGCTCGCGATGGCGGGGGCCGGGATCGCCGCCTACTCCGCCCTCAAGCGGCCCGGCGACGTGTTCAACCCCGACGCCGAGTTCGTCGCCTCCGACGAGGGCTCCGAGCCGAAGCCGGCGGAGGAGGTCAAGGCGGTCAACTGGCCGGTCTACGGCTACGACGATCAGCGCACCCGTTATCTGCCGACGAAGGTGGTGCGGCCCCCGTTCGGCGGCTCGAGGTGGAGCTTCAACGCCGGCAAGCTGCTCGAGTTCTCGCCCGTCGCCGCCGACGACGTCCTCTACTTCCTCGACAAGGACGCGCTCTTTTACGCCCTCGACGCCGAGAAGGGCAAAGTGCTGTGGAAGAACGAGATCGGCGACCTCGCCGCCTCCTCCCCGGCCTACTCGGAGGGCGTCGTCTATGCGGTCACCCTCGACCCCGGAGCCGCCGTCGCCTTGCGTGCCCGCGACGGCAAGGTCCTCTGGGAGCGCGACCTCCCGGGTCGCAGCGAGACCTCACCGCTCGTCTATGGGAAGAACGTGATCGTTGGCAGCGAGGACGGGAGCGTCTTCGCGCTCGACCGCGAGACGGGCCAGGTCAGCTGGCAGGCCTCGACCGACGGCAACGTGAAGGGCGGCTTGGCGCTCGACGACGGGATCCTCTACGGCGCCAACTACGCGGGCCAGGTGTTCGCGATCCGGGCGTCGAACGGGTCGTTCGTATGGCAGTCGTCGACCTCCGGCCTGAGCCTCGGCCGCGGCGGCCCGGTCTACTCGACGCCGGCGGTCGCCTTCGGCCGTATCTACCTGGGCTCGATCGACGGGCGCGTCTACAGCTTCGAGCAGTCTTCGGGCGAGGTCGCCTGGAGCCACTCGACCGGCGACTGGGTCTACCCGGGACCCGCGGTCGCCGACACCAAGCGCACGGAGCCGACCGTTTACGTCGGCTCGAAGGACAAGACCTTCTACGCCCTGAACGCCGAGACCGGCGAGGTCCGCTGGCAGAAGGACATCGGCGGGATCATTCTCGGCGCCGCGAGCGTGATCGGAGAGGTGGTCTACGTCGCGGGGCTCGGTCCGAACGTGGGCACCTTCGGCTTCGACGCGAAGACGGGCCGGAAGGTCTTCGAGCACGAGTTCGGCGAGTACAACCCGGTGATCTCGGACGGTCGCCGCCTCTATCTGACGGGCGCCTCGGGCATCCGGGCGTTCGAGCACAAGGAGAAGAAGCCGGGCGGTGACGGGCCGAAGGGTGATGGCGGGAAGGGTGACGGGGGGAAGGACGACGGCGGCAAGGGCGACGGCAAGCCGGGTGGCCCGAAGAGTGATGGCGGCGAGAACGGTGGCGGGAAGAAGCCAGGTGGCGGCAGCGGTGGCAATGAGGGCGGCGCCCCGAAGGGCGGCGGCGGGAAGAAGCGTCAGTTCGGCGGGGACGGCAAGGCGCCCGAGCCGCCTCCTCCCCCGGGCGATTCGGGCAACGGCGGCGGCAGCTTCTGAACGCACGGTGCCCCTATAGGGGCACGAGGCGTTCAGCCGACAGCGCGAACCGGAATTCCCGCCTCCCTCATTGCCTCTTTCGCCTCGGCGACCGTGTAGGTCCCGTAGTGGAAGATCGACGCGCAGAGAACCGCCTCGGCGTGGCCCTCGGTGACGGCTTCGACCAGATGGCCGAGCTGGCCGGCTCCCCCCGAGGCGATCACCGGGACAGGCACCGCGTCGGCGACGGCACGGGTGAGCTCGAGCTCGTAGCCGTCCGTGGTGCCGTCGCGGTCCATGCTCGTCAGGAGGATCTCCCCCGCTCCGCGCTCGCTCGCCTCGGCCGCCCACGCCACCGCCTCGCGATCCTCGACCACGGTACGGCCGCCGTTGACGTAGACGCCCCATCCTTTACCCCGCCCCCGCACGCCCGCAGGCGAAGCCGAGGACGTGGCGGGAATCTTCTTCGCGTCGATCGCCACGACAACGCACTGGCTGCCGAACACGGTCGCGAGCTCGGAGATGAGGTCGGGCCGGGCCAGCGCGGATGAGTTGACGGCGACCTTGTCGGCGCCGGCGTCGAGGACCGCCTGGGCGTCGGCGACGGAGCGGATCCCGCCGCCGATCGTGAACGGGATGAAAACGTTGTCCGCCGTGCGGCGGGCGAGGTCGACGATCGTCTCGCGCTTCTCGTGTGAGGCGGTGATGTCGAGGAAGACGAGCTCATCCGCCCCCTCGGCGTCGTAGCGCTCCGCGAGCTCGACGGGGTCGCCCGCGTCGCGCAGGCCGACGAAGTTGGTGCCCTTGACGACGCGCCCCGACTCGACGTCGAGACATGGGATGACGCGCTTCAGCGCCATCTACGACATCCCACTACTTCTTCGGTCCGCCGCGGAAGTGACCGAAGGCGGAGGCGCCGAACGTGCCCGGCTCCAGCTTGCGCACGATCCGCAGGAGCTCCTGGCGCTCGTTGGCGGAGAGGTTCTTCGTCGGCCGCCCCTTCGACTGGGCGACGAGGCCGGTGAGGCGCCGGCGCTCGTCGGCCTCGAGCAGCGCGAGGTGGCGGCGAACGAGGAGCGCCACCTGGGCGACGGCGAGTACGCGAAACCAGAACAAATCAGATCCCCGGAGTGGTGAACCACCGAGGCTAGCGGAGCGCCGCCTGGCCCTCCTCGACCGTGAAGCGGCGCTCGTAAAGCGCCCGCCCGACGATCACGCCCTGAAGCGCCGAGAGCCCGAGGCCGGCGAGCGTACGCAGGTGTCCGACGTTGCCGACGCCGCCGGAGTACACGAGCTCGCCGCCGACCGTGCCCGCGGCATCGCACACCTCCTTCACGCCGTCGAGGCCAGGGCCCTCGAGGGTCCCGTCGACCTCGACCGGGGTGTAGACGAAGCTCCGGGCGCCGCGCTCGGCCAGCAGCCGGATCAGCTCGCCGGAGCTGATGTCGCTCTCGCGTTCCCAGCCCTCGACGGCGACCTTCCCGGCGCGCGAGTCGGCCGACACAACGATCCGCTCGCCGTGGTCGTGGGTGAGCGCGTCGACGAGCGCCGGGTCCGCGAGCGCGGCGGTGCCGAGGATCGCGCGGTCGGCGCCGGCCTCCAGCACCTCGTCCACCGACTCGGAGCTCCGCAGGCCTCCGCCGACCTGGACGGGGACCTCGGTGACCGCGCAGATCCGCCGCACGTGGTCGAGGTTGACCGGGACCCCCGAGCGCGCGCCGTCGAGGTCGACGACGTGCAGGGCCTCCGCTCCCTGGTCGACCCAGCGCAGAGCGGCCTCCACCGGGTCGTCGTCAAAGACGGTCTCGCGGTCGTAATCGCCCTGGATCAGGCGGACGGCGCGGCCGTCGCGGATGTCAATCGCCGGATAGAGGATCACGCACAGATGTCCACGAACGTCGCGAGCAGGCGCAGGCCGCTGGTGCTCGACTTCTCGGGGTGGAACTGAACACCCCAGACGCGATCCCGTTCGACGATCGCGGCGAATTGCTCACCGTGACCCGCGGTTCCGATCACGTCGTGCGGTTCTGCCGGTCGCGCGACAAATGTGTGCACGAAGTAGAACGACGGCGAATCAGGGAGCCCATCGAGGAAACGCGAGGAGCGCTCGGACTGGAGCGGTTCCCAACCGATGTGCGGCAGCTTGAATCCGTTGGACTCGAGCGAAGTCACGTGACCAGGGACGACGCCGAGGCCGGTACTGCCCCCCAGCTCCGTGGAGTCCTCGAAGAGCAGCTGCATGCCAAGGCAGATCCCAAGCAGCGGCTGCCGTTTCGCGACCCAGTCCTGGACGAACGCATCCATCTCGAGCGATTGCAACCGGGCCATGGCCTCCGGAAACGCACCAACCCCCGGAAGGATGAGACCGTCGGCTTCCCCGGCGACCTTGAGATCCGATGTCCGGACCGGGTCGGCGCCGACGTGCTCAACGGCCTTCTCAACAGACCGCAGGTTCCCCATCCCGTAGTCGAGGATGGCGATCCGGGTCACGTCAGCGTTCCCTTCGTACTCGGCACCCCGGTCTCGTCGGGATCGATCGAGACCGCGACGCGGAGCGCGCGGGCGAACGCCTTGAAGCAGGCCTCGATCAGGTGGTGTGCGTTGGTGCCATAGCGCGTCCCGACGTGCAGGGTCAGCTTCGCGTTGGAGGAGACGGCACGGAAGAACTCCTCCGCGAGCTCGGAGTCGAAGCCGGCGATCGAAACGGTCGGCAGGTCGGAGTCGAAACGGCAGAAAGGGCGGCCGGAGACGTCGATCGTGCACTCCCCCAGCGCCTCGTCCATCGGCACGAGCGCCGAGCCGTAGCGGCGAATCCCGCTCCGGTCGCCGAGTGCCTCGTCGAGCGCCTGCCCGAGCGCAATCCCGACGTCCTCGACAGTGTGGTGGGCGCCGGTCTCGAGATCTCCCGTTGCGCGGACAACCAGGCCGAGTCGGCCGTGGCGGCCGAGCAGCTCGAGCATGTGGTCGAGGAAGCCGACGCCGGTGGAGGGTTCGACCTCACCGCCATCGAGGTTGAGGACGACCGAGACCTCGGTCTCGGCAGTCTTGCGCTCGATTGTCGCCGTCCTCGCCATCTCAGCCCTTCGCCCTCGCCGTCGCCGACTCGCCGTGGACCGGGAAGCCCTCGGCCCTCGCGATCGCGTCGACGTGCGGAGCGAGCGCCTGGGCGGCTTCCCGAGAGACGGAGACTACGGAGGTGCGGCGCGTGAAAGCCAGGGGGCCGAGCGGGCCGCCGAAGCGGGCCGCGCCGCCCGTCGGCAGGACGTGGTTCGAGCCGGCGGCGTAATCCCCGAAGGCGGTCGCTCCGCCCTCGCCGAGGAACACGCAGCCGGCCACACGGCCGCGCCTTGCTTCCTCCGCCCCGTCGAAGGCGAGCTCGAGATGCTCCGGGGCGAACGCATCGGCCAGCTCGAGCGCCGCGTCGAGGCTCGGCGCCTCGACCACGGCCAGGGGGGCGTCCGAAACCCCGGGGCGCTCGGCGGCCAGCTCCCCCACCCGGCCCGCAACGCGCTCGGCAACGGCCGGCTCGGTCGTGATCGCGGCGAGCGGGCTGTCGTCGCCGTGCTCTGCCTGAGCGCAGAGATCGAGCGCGATCCAATCAGCGTTCGCGCTCCCGTCGGCGACGACGACCAGCTCGCTCGGGCCCGCGACCCCGTCGATGCCGACGTCGCCGGCGACCAGGCGCTTCGCCTCGGTGACGAAGCGGTTGCCGGGTCCCGCGATCACGTCGACCGCCGTGATCGACTCGGTCCCGTAGGCGAGTGCGGCGATCGCCTGGGCGCCGCCGACGGCGAATACGTCGTCGACGCCGGCGAGCTCGCACGCGGCGAGCACCGCGGCGTTCGGCCGGCCGTCGGACCCGGGCGGTGTTGCAACGGCGAGTCGGCGGACGCCCGCGACCCGGGCCGGGATCGCGCTCATCAGAACGGAGGACGGATACGCGCCGCGTCCGCCGGGGGCGTAGACGCCGGCCGCGCGCGACCGGTTCGGTGACGATCTCGACCCGCTGGCCCTGCGCGAGCGCCACGGTGATGGGGGCGGCGAGCCGGTCGAGCTCGGCGCGGGCCACGGCTTCGATGTTGGTGGCGGCGATCCGGAGCGCCTCGACGACCTCGGCATCGAGCTCGTCCGCAGCCTCGGCGACCTCGCGCGGATCGACGCGCAGTGCTCGCGGGCGCGGTCTCGCCGAAGCGCTCGGCGAGCTCGGCGAGGGCGGCGTCACCGCGCTCGCGAACCGCGGTGACGATCTCCCGCACGTCCTCGGCAGCGTCGGCAAGCCCGGGAACCACACCTCGCAGGCGAGCGGCGAGGGCGCCCGGGTTGTCGCCATCCCAGTCGATCCGCTCGATCCTCATCCGGTCACCGCCCCGCGCAGTCGGCCGGCGATGTCGTCGATCTCGCCCGCACGCAGCTTGTGGGACGACGCGGTTGGCGATCAGGCGCGCGGTGCAGGCGGCGATCTCCTCGCGCACCTCGAGCTCGTTCTCGGCCAGGGTCCGCCCGGTGTCGACGAGGTCGACGATCCCGTCCGCGAGGCCCACCAGGGGCGCGAGCTCGACCGAGCCCTTGACCTCGATGATCTCGACCTGGCGGCCGGTTCCTCGAAGTGGCGCTCGGTGATGCGCGGGTACTTGGTCGCTATCCGCATCATGCCGAGGCGACGGGCGCTCTCGCCGAGGCTCTCGTCGCCCTTGCGCGCGGCGACGACCATCCGGCAGGCCCCGTAGTCGAGGTCGAGGAGCTCGAACACGTCGCGGTCGGCCTGCTCGAGGAGGACGTCCTTGCCGGTGATCCCGAGGTCTGCGGCGCCGGCCTCGACGTAGGTCGGGACGTCGGATGGGCGCATCGTCACGAGGCTGAGGCCGTCGGTCTCGAAGACGAGCGAGCGCGAGTCGCTGCGCGCCTCCTCCGTGTCGACGCCGATCCGGTCGAGCAGGTCGAGGGTGCCGCCGAAGAGGGCCCCCCGGGGCAGCGCGAGCTTGAGCGCGCCGCCCGGAGCGCGGCTGCGCCGAGCGGGCGATCGTGGGGCTCATCGCCCGCTCCCCCGCCAACCGTTCCTCCTCCGCCTGGGCGACATGCAGCCGTTCCAGGTAGAGCGCGAAGCCGGCCGCCGGCAGCGGGCGGCCGAAGCGCCCCATGAGCTCGTCATAGCGCCCGCCGCCGCCGAGGATGTGGCCGAGGGCGGGGTCGTAGACCTCGAGGATCGCCCCGGTGTAGTAGCCGAGGTCGCGAAGGAGGCCGAGGTCGAGCGCCACGCGCTCGGCCGCGCCGCGGGCAGCCAGCGCCTCGTAGGTCTCGGAGAGGCGGCCGAGGGGCTCCTCGACCAGCTCGCCGCCGAGCTCGCGGGCGCGGTCGAGCACCTCGGGGCCGCCACGAAGCGTCGGCAGCGTGGCCAGGAGCTCGGTTTCAGAACGCGCCGAGGCCTAGCTCCTTCGACCTCGGCCTCGAGGCCGACGAGGTCGTGCGCAGCGAGCCGCGCGAGGATCTCGTCGCGCGCCGGCCTCCTCGACCCGAAGGCTGGCGAGCAGCCGGGCGTAAAGGGTCGGCGTTGCCGAGTCCGATCACGGCGCGGTTGAGGCCCGCGGCGTCGAGCGCGGCGCTGAGGACCTCGATCACCTCGATCGTGCCCTCGGGGGCGCTCGGCGCCGACGAGCTCGACGCCCGCCTGGCGTGAACTCGCGCATCTGGCCGCGCTGGGGGCGGATCGCGCGGTAGGCGGTCGCCAGGTAGCAGAGCCGAAACGGCCCCTCCTCGCCCGCGAACCGGTTCGCGATCAGACGGGCGATCGGGATCGTCATGTCGGAGCGCATCGCGAGCAGCTCGCCGCGCTCGTCGAAGAAGCGGTATGCCGACGGCGCCCCGCGATCGCCGCCTCGCGCGAGCACCTCCTCGTACTCGATCGTCGGCGTCGCGACCTCCCCGTACCCGCGTTCCTCGAACGCCGCGACCAGGGCGAGCGAGAGCCTGCGCAGCTCGCGCATCTCGTCGGGCAGGATGTCTCGGGTCCCCGGGGGGATCGGATGGGTCATCTCTTCGCTCCGGTCGGCCCGAAACGGCGGCTAGGCGCGCGACCGGCTCAACGGCCACGCGCTCGATCCTCGCGCCGAGATTCCGCAGCCGCTCGTCGATCTTCTCGTAGCCGCGGTCGATCTGCATGATGTTGCCGATCTCGGAGCTGCCCTCGGCCGCGAGCGCGGCGATGAGCATCGCCATGCCGGCGCGGATGTCGGGGCTCTCGACGCGCTCACCATGAAGCCGGCTCGGACCGCTGACGATCGCCCTGTGGGGATCGCACAGCGTGATCCGAGCGCCCATTGCGACGAGCTTGTCGACGAAGAAAAGTCTGTTCTCGAACATCTTCTCGAAGATCAGGATGGTACCCCTGGCCTGGGTCGCGAGCGCGACCGCGATCGAGGTCAGGTCGGCCGGGAACGCCGGCCAGGGGCCGTCGTCGATCTTCGGGATCGCGTCGCCGATGTCGTCGCTGACCTCGAGCGCCTGGCTCGGCGGGACGAGGATGTCGTTGCCCTCGACCATCGTCTGCAGCCCGAGGCGGCGGAAGTGGCGCAGGATCGTGATCAGATCGTCGGGCTCGGCGTCGCGAATCCGCAGCTCGCCCTTGGTCGCCGCGGCGAGCGCGATGAAGCTCGCGACCTCGATGTGGTCGGGACAGATGCGGTGCTCCGCGCCGCCGAGCTTGTCGCGGCCGTGCACGGTCATCACGTTCGAGCCGATGCCGTCGATCTCCGCGCCCATCTTCACGAGCAGGCGCGCGAGGTCCTGAACGTGTGGCTCCGAGGCGGCGTTGGCGATCGTCGTCGGGCCCGGCGTGAGGGCGGCCGCCATGAGCGCGTTCTCGGTTCCCATCACCGAGGGCTCGTCCATGAAGATCTTGCACGGCCGCAGGCCGTCCTTCGGCGCCCGGATCGCGATCGAGCGATCGGCGTCGACCTCGGCGCCGAGGTCGGTGAAGGCATCCAGGTGGGGATCGAGGCGGCGACGGCCGATGAAGTCGCCGCCCGGCGGCGGCATCGTCGCCTCGCCGAAGCGCGCCAAGCAGCGGTCCGGCGAGCAGGAACGAGGCGCGGATCCGCTCCGAGAGCTCGGCGTCCGGCGCCGTTGAGGCGACCGAGTCGGCCTGCAGGCGCAGCTCGTTCTCGCCCGACCACTCGGCCTTGACGCCGAGCTGCTCCAGCACCGCCACCTGGGTCTCCGTGTCGCGGATGTGCGGCACGTTCGTGAGCACGACCTCCTCGTCGGTGAGCAGGCAGGCGGCGAGGATCGGGAGCGCGGCGTTCTTGTTGCCGGCCGCGGTGATCTCGCCCGAGAGCGGTGCGCCCCCTTTGATGACGAACTTCTCCATCGGGCCGGAGGGTAACAATGGGCCTATGACGCAACCAACGCGCGATGAGGCATGGGAGCTGGTCTGCGAGTGGGTCGAATCCGACTCGCTCCGCAAGCACCTGCTCGGGGTCGAGGCGGCGATGGTCGGCTATGCCCGCCGCTACGACGCGGACGAGGAGCTCTGGGCGGTCACCGGGCTCGTCCACGACCTCGACTACGAGCGCTTCCCCGACCTCGACGACAAGGAGAGCGGGCATCCGCGGACCGCTCTGCGGCTCTTCGAGGAGCTCGGCTGGCCCCAGGAGCTGATCGACGCCGTCGCCGGCCACGCGACCTTCCTCGGCGTCCCCCGCGAGACCGACATGGCGAAGGCCCTGTTCGCGGTCGACGAGCTCTCGGGCTTCGTCGCCGCCTGCGCGCTCGTGCGCCCGACGGGGATCGAGGGGATGAAGCCGAAGTCCGTGAAGAAGAAGCTGAAGCAGCCCTCGTTCGCGGCTGCGGTCAACCGCGACGAGGTCCGCCAGGGCGCCGAGGAGCTCGGCGTCGACTTCGACGAGCACGTCGCGTTCGTGATCGAGGCGATGGCCGAGCGGGCGGACGAGCTCGGGCTCGCGCCGCGCGAGGGCTAGGCCGGTGCGCCGCGGCTACGAAGGTCGCGATCGGGGCGCTGATCGCGCTCGTCGCGCTGCTGGTCATCAACACGCTCGTCGTCAACAGCCAGACGAAGTCGGCGGAGACCACGATCGAGGGCGGCGAGATCCTCGAGGTCCCGAGTGGTGCGGTCCAGGTGTTCGAGGAGGGCGTCCCCACGGGATCGCCGATGGTGCTCCTGCACTGCTACGCGTGCTCCCTGCACTGGTGGGACCGGCTGGCGCCGCTCCTCGCCGAGCGCCACCGGGTGATCCGGATCGACCTGCTCGGCTTCGGCGGCTCGGAGAAGCCGTCGGCCGGTTACGGGATCGAGGAGCAGGCGGCGAGCGTCGCCGCGGCGCTTGACCAGCTCCAGGTCCAGGGGGCCGTCGTCGTCGGCCACTCGATGGGCTTCTCCGTCGCGACGGCGCTCGCCGAGCGCGCGAGCCAGCTCGTCGACCGCCTCGTCAACATCGATGAGGGCCCGACGAAGGACTCGTGCTCGCTCCCGTTCGTCGCCAAGGCCGGCTACTTCCCCGTGATCGGCCAGGCGTCATGGCGCGTAATCCCCGACTTCATGGTCGACGACGCCTACGAGGACGCGTTCGCGCCCGGGTTCGACCTGAACGACGGGTTCGACAACCCGGAGCAGGTGATCGAGGACCGTGACGCGATGACGTTCACCTCCTACAAGGACTCGCACGCGTCGGCCGGCGACTTCGTCGAGGAGATCTCCCTCGCCGACCGGCTCCGGCCCTTGGCGATCCCGCTCCTCTCGATCTTCGGCAGCGAGGACCAGGTTTGCGATCCGGAGGAGTCGCAGGAGGCCTACCGATCGCTTCCCGGCGCCCGGATCGCGACGATCGACGGCGCGGGCCACTCGCCGAACATCGAAAGGCCGAAGGAGACGGCGGCGCTGATCGAGGAGTTCGCGTTCGACCCGGGGGACGAAGCGGAGAGCGAACCCCCGAAGCCCCCGAAGAACGAAGAAGCGGAAGGGCGAGAGCTCAGGCGCCTAGGTCTTGGCGGAGTCGGGTGAGTTCCTCGCGAAGGATGCGAGCTCTGTCTCCAGCCGTCCCACCCGCTCCGTGAGTCCTTCGCTCGGTGGTCCGAAGGGACCGTTTCCGCGGCCTCGCCCTCGTCGCCGTCCCCCTCGCCACCCACCAGGTGCCGCCAGCGCTCCATCTTCTCCCCCGGGCGGCGGCCGACGGACTCGACCAGATCCCGTTCCCGCAGCCCTTCGAGGGTCTCGAGCACCTCGCTGACATCGCTGAAGCCGTGGAGACGATCGGCCCTGCCCTTGATCTCGCCCGGCGTCTGCGCCCCGCGCAGCATCAGCACCGTGAGCACCGCCGTCTGATCGCGCGCGAGGCCGAGAGCCTCGTCGAACAGGTGACGGAACTTCGGCGCCCTCGAGCCGGCGCCACTGGCAGCCCGTGCCCAGCGCCTGTGGGTGAGGCGGTCGAGCGCGTCGCGGACGGTCGCGTCGTCGTAATCGACGACGGGATCGCGGTTCGTCGACTGGTTGCAGGCGAGCCTGAGCGCGTTCAGGGTCAGCGGGTAGGCATCGGGCGTGGTCCGCTGCTTTTCGAGCAGGCAGCCGAGCACCCGGATCTCTGCCACGGTCGGTTCCACCGCTACTGCCACCGCCCCCCGGCGCCGGCCCAGACCCGCATGTGCTCGACCGAGCAGAACCCGTCGCCGATCCGGTACCCGCCACGGTGACGGACGAGGAGCGCGTGGACGTCGCCGAGTGGCTCATCGCAGTGGGAGCAGGTCGAGCCCGAGTCCACGTCGGCCGGCTCGTCGAAGGCGCCCGCCTCCCAGTGGGCCCCCTGTAGCCCCCACGGGACGACGTGCTCGAGGCGGCAGAAGACGGCCCGCCGCTCCCCGGCCGGCTCGTAGGCGCGGAAGCCGTCGCCGGTCTCGACGTCGGTCCCGCACCAGGTGCAGCGCTCGCCGCTCATCGCCGCCGATCTCACCACCACGGATAGATTGCCGACATGGACGGGACGAGAATAGTCGCGCTCGAGGGTGATCAGACCGGACAGGAGCTGCTCGAGCAGTCGCTTCGCGTCCTCGACCCGGACATCCTCGGCATCGAGCTCGAGATCCTCCGCTTCGACCTCTCGCTCGAGAACCGGCGGGCGACGGGCAACGCCGTCTGTACCGAGGCCGCCGTCGCGATGCGGGAGACGGGGCTCGGGCTGAAGGCGGCGACGATCACCCCGGAGGGCGCCGACGATGTCGGCTCCCCGAACCGGATCCTCCGCGAGGAGATCGACGGCAAGGTCATCATGCGGACCGGCCGCCGGATTCCGGGCGTGACGCCCGTCGCCGGCGTCCACTTCCCGATCTCCGTCTGCCGGATGGCGGTCGGCGACGCCTACGGCGCGAAGCAGTGGCGCGAGGCCGACGGCGAGGATGAGCTCGCGCACCGCACGGAGACGATCCGCCGCTCGGATTGCCGCGCGGTGGCCGAGTACGCCTTCCTCGAGGCCGAGCGGATCCACGGGCGCGTGTACGGCGGCCCGAAGTGGACCGTGAGCCCCGTCTATGAGGGCATGCTGAAGGAGGAGATGGACGCGGCTTCGGCGCGCCACCCGGAAGCCGGCTACCAGCCGGTGCTGATCGACGCGACGCTCGCGGGCCTCGTCAGCGGCGCGCCCACCGAGCCGCTGGTGATCCCGTGCCTCAACCGCGACGGGGACCTGCTCTCCGACCTCGTCCTGCCTCTGTTCGGCTCGATCGCCGGCGCCGAGTCGGTCCTCCTCTCCCTCGACGCCGAGCTGAAGCCATCGGTTGCGATGGCCGAGGCGCCGCACGGGACCGCCCCGGCACTCGAGGGCAAGGACGTCGCGAACCCGATGGCGATGATCCTCGCCGTGGGAGCGCTTCTTCACTACGCCGGCGAGGAGGCCGAGACGCCCTCACGCGCCGTCTACGAGTCGGTGCTGGAGACGGTGGCCGCGGGCACCCGGACCCCGGATCTGGGCGGCCACGCGGGCACGACCGAGTTCACCGACGCGGTGATCGAGCTGATCCGGCGCAAGCTCGAGGTCTGGTCATCGCTGGGGTGAGCTGTTTGCGAACCCCCTCTCGGGGATAGGATCCGCAAGGGATGGAAGCTGGAGCGCTCGAGCGCACCCACGGAAGGGATCTCGGGGAGCGACTAACCGAGCTCTCGCTGCGGCTGCGAGCCGCGCCGTACCCTGCCCGCGCAGCCGGCGGCGTCGTCATCTTCAACGTCGCGCTGATGATCGCCGCGCGCTGGCCCGACGGCGCCGGCGAGTGGCTGGCGCTCGCGGCGATCATCGCGCTCTCGACGCTCGCCCTCGCGTTCTCCGAGGGCCGTGCCGGCGTCCAGGCGGCCATCGTCCTCGCCAACCTCGTCGCGATCCTGATCCTGTTCTACGGGGTTCACGACGTCGCCCAGCGCGGTGTGAACGGCCTTTCGCTCGGCGCCATCTACGCGCTTGGAGCCGTCGGCCTGACTCTGGTGTACGGGATTCTCAAGCTCGTCAACTTCGCCCACGGCGACTTCCTCACGTGGGGCGCCTACATGGCGTACCTCGTGAACGTCACCTGGGGCGGCCCGCTCGTGGTCGGGATCCTGTTCGCGATCCTCACGACCGCAGTCCTCGGGCTCGCGCTCGAGAAGGTGATGTGGGCGCCGATGCGCCGCAAGGGCGCCGGGATGCTGCAGCTGCTCTTGATGGCGATCGGGCTCGCGTTCGTGATCCGATACACGATCCAGTTCATCTGGAGCACCGACCTGCGCCAGCTCGACGTCAATCGCAGCGCCGCGGTCGAGCTGCCGGGCGACCTGCGAATCGGGCGCACCGCCCTGATCGTCATCGTCGTCGGCTTCGTCACCCTGATCGCGACAGGCCTGATGCTGCGGATGACGCTGCTCGGGAAGCGGATGCGGGCGCTGTCGGACAACCTCGACCTCGCCGAGACGTCCGGGATCAACACCTCGCGGGTGATCTCGTGGACGTGGATCTTCGCCGCAGGGCTGGCCGGGCTCGCGGGCGTCTTCGCCGCCGCGATCACTCAGCTCCAACCTGAGCTGGGCTTCGAACTGCTGCTCCCGATCTTCGCCGCCGTCGTCCTCGGCGGCATCGGCAACGCGTTCGGCGCGCTCACGGCCGGGATCGTCCTCGGCATCGTGATCGAGTGGTCGACCCTGTTCGTCGCGCCTGGCCTGAAGCTGGCGGTCGGCTTCATCGTGCTGATCATCGTCCTCGTCATCAGACCTCAGGGGATCTTCGGGAAGGCGCGAACCGTATGAACGAGATCCTCACCGTGCTTCAGCCCGCCGTCACGCTCGAGGCGTTCACAGACATCGAGTTCTGGACGTCGGTCGGCGTCATCGCCGGGATCTTCGTCGTCTTCTCGACCGGCCTGCAGATGAACGTCGGCTTCACCGGGATCCAGAACTTCGGCCAGGTCGGATTCATGGCGATCGGCGCGTACACGATGGCGATCCTCACGGCCGAGGAGGGATGGAACTTCTGGCTCAGCCTCCCGGTCGCGATCGGGGTCGCGATCGCCTTCGGCCTGCTCATCGGCCTGCCCTCTCTGCGCCTGCGAGCCGACTACTTCGCGATCGCCACGATCGCCTTCGCGGAGGCGATCCGCATCGTCGCCCAGAACGCACGCGACCTGACCAACGGGCCGCAGGGGATCTTCGGCTTCGACGACAGCTGGAACAGCGTCTCGGGGTCGATCGAGAACTTCATCGTGGATCTCGGGTGGACCGACGTCCCCGCCCAGTTCCCGCTCCTGCTCGTCTCCTGGGGGTTGGCGATACTCCTGATGTTCTCGTTCTCGCGCATTCAACGTACGCCCTGGGGGCGGGTGCTGCGAGCCGTGCGGGAGGACGAGGACGCGGCCCGCGCGCTCGGGAAGAACGCGTTCTCCTACAAGCTGCAGTCGCTGGCCCTGGCCGCGACCACCGGGGCCCTGGCGGGCTTCCTGCTCGCGCTCAACCTGAAGTTCGTGGTCCCCGACGAGTTCCAGCCGCTCGTCACGTTCACCGGCTACGTGATCCTGATCCTGGGCGGGCTCGCCAACTACTGGGGGGTCGCGTTCGGCGCGATCATCCTGTGGACCGTCCTCGAGGGCCTGCGGTTCCTCGAGCTGCCGTTGTCGGAAACGAAGATCGCCGCTCTTCGGTTCATGATCCTCGGCCTCGTCCTGATCGGGCTGATGGCATTCCGCCCGCAGGGCATCTTCGGTAAGCGCGAGGAGATGGTGCTCGGTGACTGACGCCCCTCGGGTTGAGACTCAGGCGCCGGCAGCGGACGCGGACCTCCTGTTCAAGGCGGAGGGCATCGAGAAGCGCTTTGGCGGCATCCACGCCGTCAACGGCGCATCGCTCGGCGTCCAGCGCGGCTCGATCACGGCCCTGATCGGCCCGAACGGCGCCGGCAAGACGACCTTCTTCAACCTGATCACGGGCTTTTACCGCCCCGATCGCGGCCAGGCCTATTTCGACGGCCACGACATCCACGGCCGTCCGCCCTACGTGATCGCCCGCCTGGGGATGGTGCGGACGTTCCAGATCACGAAGGCGCTGGCGGCGATGCCGGTGATCGACAACATGCTGCTGGCGGCCCCGAACCAACCCGGCGAGAAGCTCGCAAACGTCCTCTTCCGCCCGTTCGCGTGGCGAAAGCGCGAGGCGGAGATCACCGAGCAGGCGATCGAGCTCCTCAGCGTCTTCAACCTCGACAAGCTCAAGGACTCCTACGCGGGGACCCTTTCGGGAGGCCAGCGGAAGCTCCTCGAGCTCGCACGGGCGCTCATGTCACAGCCCCGCTTCCTCCTCTTGGACGAGCCGATGGCCGGGATCAACCCGACGCTCGGCAGGCGCCTGCTCGACCACATGCAGAGGCTGCGGGCCGAGGACGGAGTCACCTTCCTGTTCATCGAGCACGACATGGAGGTCGTGATGAACCACTCCGACCGCGTCATCGTGATGGCCGAAGGGCGGGTGATCGCCGAGGGAGAGCCGCACGAGGTGCGTGAGGACAAGGCCGTGATCGATGCGTACCTCGGCGGCAGCGACGAAGGCGGCAAGAGCTGATGGCAGGCGAATCGACGCTCCTCGAGACGGACGCCGTCGTCGCCGGCTACCTGCCCGAGGTCGACATCCTGAACGGCGTTTCGATCCGGGCCGAGAAGGGCGAGATCGTGACGATCGTCGGCCCCAACGGAGCGGGCAAGTCGACGTTGATCAAGACCGTGTTCGGCCTCCTCACCCCGCGCACCGGCTCGATCACGTTCCAGGGCGAGGAGATCACCGGCATGCGACCGCACGACATCGCCCGGCTCGGGCTCAGCTACGTGCCCCAGCTCGACAACGTCTTCCCGAGCCTGACGGTCGAGGAGAACCTCGAGATGGGCGCGCTCGACCGCTCGACGACCGCGGATCAGATCGAGCGCATGTACGAGCTCTTCCCGCGTCTCGGCGAGCGCCGCAAGCAGGCGGCCGGGACGATGAGCGGCGGCGAGCGGCAGATGGTGGCGATGGCGAAGGCGCTGATGCCGAACCCGACGCTGCTGCTCCTCGACGAGCCCTCCGCCGGGCTCGCCCCGGCGTTCGTCGACGCCATCTTCGACAAATGCGGCGTCGTCAACCGCGCCGGGGTGACGATCGTCATGGTCGAGCAGAACGCCCGCCGGGCACTGGCGATGTCGGACCGCGGCTACGTGCTCGACCTCGGCAAGGATCGCTTCACCGGGCCGGGTCAGGAGTTGCTCGACGACCCCAAGGTGGCCGAGCTCTACCTCGGTGGCACCGCCCGTATCGACAGACCGGCTACCGCGCCCGAGTAGAGCTTCTCAAACGCGAAGCGGCCGGAGCCCGAAGGCCCCGGCCGCTCGTCCGATTTGCGGCGCTTACGCGCCGGCGGCTACCGGCTCAGGATTCCGGAGCCGCCACCTCGACCTCTGACGTCGGCGCCACTTCCTTGGCGTCGAACGTGTAGATGTCGTAGACGCCGGCGGTTGCGTCACCCGCGTCGTCCATGTCGATGGCACCGGAGGCGCCCTGGTAATCGATGTCGTCGCCGGCCTGCAACGCCTCGATCGCCGCGGGCAGCTCCTCCCAGGTGTACGGGTCACCGGGTGGTGCGCTGACCGTTTGGATCGTCGGCGCCAGGTCCGCGCCCTCCGCCGATCCGGCGGCCACGGCCGCGAGATAGCAGAGGATGACGGCGTCGAAGTTCTGAGCATCGAACGTCATCCGGTCGACGTCAGTGGGCTCAGCGGCAACGAATGCCGTATCGAACGCCTTCGCCTGGGTCTCGTCATCGGGCGCGCCCGGTGCGGTGCCGCGCAGCCCGACAGTTGCGTCGGCTCCGGCGCTCTCGATCACGTCGCTCGAGATCAGACCGTCGGTGACGAACGCCGTGCCCGGGTCGAAGTTCCCGGTCCGCGCGAGCGCGGGGCCGACCTTGTTGAAGGTCTCCGGGAAGTCGATGATCACGATCCCGTCCGGGCTTCCGGACGTGATCTGATCTGCCTCGGTGTCATAGCTCGGCAGGTCGATGTCGTAGATGACCGTCTCGCCGACCGTGCCACCCAGCTCCTCCCAAGCGGTGGTGAACGTCTCCGCGAGGCCGGTGCCATAGGCATCGTTACGAGCGCCGATGTTGATCGTCTTGCCGTCGGCGCCACCCAGCTCCTGGTCGATGTAGTTCGCCAGGGTCGGGCCCTGGAACGAATCGGGCGGCGAGGTCCGGTTGACGAAGCCGTCGTCGTCGAGGCCGGTGATCTCATCCGAGGTTGCGGACGGCGAGATCAGCGGGACCTCCTCGGGGACCGACACCGACTCCCCGCTCGGGATCGTGTCGGCGGAGCCCCACGGGCCGGCGATGCAGCTTGCACCGTCGGACGTCGCCAGCTTTCGCTGCGCCTGGACCGCGCACTGTGGATCGGCCGCGCCGCAGTTGTCCTCCTTGACGAGCTCGACCGTGTGGTCGACGCCAACTTCCTCGACCGCGGCGTTGATCTCCGCGAGCGCAAGGTCGGCGGCCTTCTCACCGGGCGGTCCGAAGTCGGCGAGGTCGCCGCTGAGCGGCAATGAGGCGCCGATCGTCAGTTCGAGAGGCGTCTCACCTCCGGTGCTGCCACCTTCCTCGGTGGTCCCTTCGTCGTCGTCGCCACACGCAGCGGCGCCGATCGACAGGCCCGCGACCGCAAGGGTCACCAAGCCAAGTCTGATCCGCTTCATGAACTCTCCTCTCTCGATGAACGAGACATAGGTCCGATTCCTTCTCCGAGCCCCCCGTGTCTCGCATTGTCTATCAGGCCCGAGCGGGTCGCCGCAACCACGGCGGCGGACTCAGGAGCCGGAATCGCCCGCAGCCAGCGGCCGCTTCCCCTCGAGCACGAGCCTGCCGGCGTCGAAGGAGTAGACGTCGTAGGAGGCCGCCGTGGGATCGCCCGCCTGGTTGAGGTCGATCGCCCCAGAGGCTCCCTCGTAGTCGATCTCCTCGCCTTCCTCGAGCGCCTCGAGCGCGCCGGGTAGCTGCTCCCAGGTGAACCGCTCGCCGCCGGGCGCGCTCACCGCGCCGAGGCTCGCGGCGGCGTCGTCGCCGGCGGTCGATTCCGCGGCGACCGAGGCGAGGAAGCAAAGGACGACCGCGTCGAACGTCTGAGCGGCGTATGGCTTCGCCTCGACGTCGTCCGGATCGGCGTCGCCGAACTCCTTCGCGAACGCAGTCGCGGCACCGCTGTCCGGAACGCCGGGCGAAGTGAGGCGGACGCCGTCGAGCAGATCGGGGCCGAGGTCGTCGCCGAGCTCCGTGGAGGCGAGCAGGTCGGTCCCCCAGGTGCTCTCGGGGTCGTAGGAGCCGGAACGGTCGAGCGCGGTCACGAGCCCTTCGAAACCGGCGGGAAAGTCGATCGCGACGAGCGCATCGGCGTCGCTGCCTTCGAACCGCTCGGCGACGCCTTCGAAGTTCGACGTGTCGGGCTCATACAGGGCCTTCGTCCCGATCTCGCCGCCCCTCTCCTCCCATGACAGCTCAAACGAGTTCGCAAGGCCCTCGCCGTAGCCGTCAGCGCGGGCCGCGACGTCGACGACCTTGCCCTTGGCGCCGCCGAGGTCGTCGGCGATCGCCCCGGCGACCACCGGGCCCTGGTCGGAATCGGGCGGCACCGTGCGGTTGATCAGGCCGCGGTCCTCCAGGTTCGTGATCTCGTCGAGCGTCGCCGCCGGGGAGATCAGCAGGACGTTTTCCGGGATCGCAACCGATCTACCGGCGCTGACGACGTCCGCGGCCGCCCACGGGCCGACGATGCAGCCGGCGCCCTCCTCGGCCATCTTTTGAGCGGTCGCCGTCGCCTTCTCGGCGTCGGTGGCGTTGTCCTCGGTCAGGAGCTTCACCGAGCTGCGCGAATCGGATTTGACGATCGCCTCCTCGATCCGGTCGATCGCCAGCCCGGCGGCCTTCTCGGCCGACGGCCCGAAGTCCTCGAGCTCACCCGACAACGGCACCGAGTTGCCGATCACGACCTCGAGCGGGCCACCGGGGTCGGCGGCCCGTTCTGGCTGCTTGTCATCCTCGCCACCACCGCAGGAGGCAAGCGCCAGCGAGGCGAGGGCGGCGGCGGCGATCGACCCGGCGCGGCGGCTCATACCGGGTTCGAGGGCGTTTCGGGGCCATCGACGCCGCCCTCCTCGGCGAGGGCGCGCCGCCACTCCGTGATCAGGCCGTCTTCGATCCGGAAACTGGTCAGCGCCGTCCCTCCGACCCCGTCCCCGCAGGTGCCCGGTCCGGGTCGCTCGCTGAGCTCGAACGTTGCCAGCGTCAGCTCGCCCTCGGCGCTCGCTTCGACCAACTCCGCGCCGCACGGGAGCGACTCGTTGAACAGGCGCGCGTCAGCTCGGCTCTCGATCTCGAACGCCACGCCGTTGACGGCGATGCTCGGGATCGCGAAGTACTCCGCAGCACCGTCGACGTCGCCTTCGGTCAGCCGCTGTGCCCACTCGTCGATCACGGTCGCGGCCTCGGGGTCCGCGCCGCCTGGAGTCGCCGTCGTCGCATCGCCTTCGTCGCCGTCGCCGCAAGCTGCGATCGAGAGTCCCACGAGCGCGGCGACGAGGAATGCGGCTGGGTTGCGGCGTCGAGGTGCCATCAGCGCTGAATCTTGACGATCCCGTGAATCGTCCTTGACATCGTCGAGGCGCTATACGAACATGTGTTCGTGAGCGCGGAACCAGCCCAAGAGAGCATCTATTCCGGGCGAAGCGCGAGAAATTGTCTGTGATCGCTTGCGCCCTCATCCCCCGGCTCGCGCTCACGAGTGCGCTCGGGGAGCGGCGCGAGATGCTCGGGAGGCCGTTGGCACTGGCGCCCGAGCCGGGCGGGCCGCAGGTGATCGGTGAGGTCTCGGGGGCGGCGGAGACGTTCGGGGTGAAGCCGGGGATGCGGCTCGCCGAGGCGCTCGGGCGCTGTCCCGCCCTGGTTCTGATCGCCGCCGACCCGGTCCGTGCCGAGGCGGTCGCCGAGCAGGCCCTGCGCCGGCTCGAGTCGATCGGCGCCGCGGTCGAGCCGGGCCGCCCCGGCGAGGCCTTCTTCGCGCTCGAGCCGCTGCGGCCCCTCTATGGCTCACCGGAGCGCGTCCTCACCAAAGCGCGCCGGACACTCGGTCCTCCGGCCCGCCTGGGCGCTGGGCCGACCCGCCTGTGCGCGTTCACGGCGGCGAGGCGAATGCGAGCGCGCCGCTCGGCCCTGGTGATCGAGGAGCGCGCCGCTCGGCGGTTGGTCGCCGAGCTTCCCATCGGGGTCCTGCGCGAGCGGCTTGGCGACCGGTGGGATCGAGCCAACCTCCCCGAGACCCTGGAGCGGCTCGGCGTGCGGACGCTCGGCGAACTCGCGGCGCTGCCTGCGGCGGCGGTCGCCGACCGCTTCGGCGAGCCTGGGCTGCGGGCGCTGCGGATGGCGCGCGGTGGCGATGAGCCGCTTCGCCCCCGCCATCCACACGCAGAGCTCGTCAGCGAGCTCGCGCTCCCCGAGGCTGCCTCGGGGCAGCAGCTCGAGCGGGCGCTGGAGCTGTTGATCGAGCGCCTGCTCGCCCATCCCGCCCGCGGCGGGCGGACGATGAGGCGGTTGCGGGTGGAGGCGACGCTGGCCGCGGGCGGGGGCTGGCGAGTCGAGGTGCCGCTGCGAAGCGCCAGCTCCTCGGCCGAGCGGTTGCTGCTCGCGCTCGCCCCGAAGCTGGCCGAGCTGCCGGCGCCGGCGAAGCGACTCGGTCTACGGGCAATCGAGTTCGGCCCACCCGCCGCCGACCAGGCCCCGCTCGTGCAATCGCCCGAGGACGAGCGCCGGGGCCGCCTCGCCGAGGCGGTGCGCCAGGCGCGGGCGGCTGCAGGACGCGACGCGGTCGTCCGGGTGCTCGACGTCGATCCCGAGTCGAGGATCCCCGAGCGCCGGGCGACACTCATCCCCTGGAACGAGTGATGTCCGGCGCAGGCGTCTACTGGCCGCGCCCGGTCGAGGTCGAGGCGGATGGCGGCGTGCCGCGGCGGGTGAGCGGCGTCGCGGTCGAATCGATCCGCGAGGAATGGCTGGTCGAGGACCGGTGGTGGACTCCGAAACCCCTGCAAAGGCGGTATTTCGAGGCCGTGCTCGCCGACGGCCGCTCGATCGTCGTCTTCCGCGAACCGGCGGAGCCGCCAGATGCTGGGCGCTGGTACGAGCAGAGGGCCTAGCGATGTACGTCGAGCTCCACGCCCACTCCTCCTACTCGTTCCTCGACGGCGCATCGCTGCCGGAGGAGCTCGCGATCCGCGCTGACGAGCTCGGCTACCCGGCCTTCGCGCTCACCGACCACGACGGTGTCTGGGGAGCGATGGAGTGGGCGCAGGCATGTAAGCCGCTTGGGGTAAGACCAATAGTCGGGGCCGAACTAACGGTAAGCCTGGACCCCGACGAACCCCGACACCCCCGGACGCGAAGCGGAGGAGGTGTCGGGCATTTGAGCATCCTCGTAGAGGATGCGGTTGGCTGGGGCAACCTCTGCCGGCTGATCACCGAGGCCCACGCGGGAACGCGGCCGCGACCCGATCGCGACCCCCTCCCCCCCGTGCTCTCGCTCGACTCACTGCTGGAGCAAAACGAGGGGCTCGTCTGTCTCTCCGGCTGCGCGCGTCAGGGCCTGCTCTCGAGTGGAAGAGAGAGTCACTCGATCGCCTCTCGGCTTCTCGGAGCCTTCGGTCCGGACCGCTTCCGGATCGAGCTCCAGCGCCCCTTCTGGCGGCACGATCGGGCGCGTAACCGCCGACTCGCCGGGCTTGCCGAGCGACTGGGCGTTCCCTGCGTGGCGACCGGCAACGTCCACTCCCACTCCGCAGAGCGCGCCGCGCTCCAGGACGCGCTCGTCGCCGTCCGCAACCACACGACGCTCGAGGAGTCAGAGCCGCTACGGCGCGGAAACTCGAGCTCGGTGCTGGCCTCGCCGGCCGTGATGGCCGCCCGCTTCAGCGACCATCCCGACGCAGTCGAGGAGACGGAGCGGCTCGCAGAGCGGCTTCGCTTCGACCTCACCGAGGAGCTCGGCTATCGCTATCCCGGCTCCGAGGACATGGAGGCCGACCGGACCCTGGCCGAGATCTGCCGCAACCGGCTCGAGCTGCGCTACGAGGGCACGGCGGAGGGCCCGGAAGCGGCCGAGAGGCTGGAGGAGGAGCTCGGCGTGATCCGCGGGCTGGGCCTTTCCGGCTTCTTCCTCCTCCATTTCGACCTGCTCGAGCTCGCGCGCGAAGTTGCGGCGGAGGTGCGTGGACCGGACTCGGCACGGGCGCTCCTGCCACCCGGGAGAGGGCGCGGCTCGAGCGTCTCCTCGGTCGTCTGCTACCTCACCGGGCTCTCGCACGTCGATCCGGTGAAGGCGGGGCTCTTCCTCGGCCGCTTCCTCAACGAGGAGATCAGCGACATGCCCGACATCGATCTCGATTTTCCCCGCGACATCCGCGAGCAGCTGATCCCGCGTGTTCACGCACGCTACGGAAGGGACCGGGCGGCGCTCGTCGCCGCGATCTCCACCTACCGCTCGCGGGGCGCGGTTCGCGACCTCGGCAAGGTGCTCGGCCTGCCGGCTGGAGAGATCGAGCGGGTCGCGGGCATCGCCGACATGTACTCGCGCGGCGACGAGGTCGAGCGTGACATCGCGGAGGCGATCGGCGAGCGACGGGCGGCCTCGCCGCGCTGGCGCCACCTCGCGGTGCTCGCTCGCGAGGCATGGGGGCTGCCGCGGCATGTCTCCCAGCATCCGGGAGGAATGGTGCTCTCGACCCGGCCGCTGATCGATCTCTGCCCGGTGCAACCGGCGGCGATGGAGGGCCGCCAGCTCGTCCAGTGGGACAAGGACTCGTGCGCGGATGCGGGCTTTCTCAAGATCGACCTCCTCGGGCTCGGGATGCTTTCCGCGGTCGAGCGCGCCGTCGAGCAGATCGCGGAGGTGCGCCAGGAGCGGATCGATCTCTCGCGGATCCCGCTCGACGACCCGGAGGTGTTCGCGGCGATCCGGCGCGCGGAGACGACCGGCGTCTTCCAGATCGAGAGCCGTGCGCAGATGCAGATGCTGCCCCGGAGCCTGCCCGAGACGATCGACGACCTCACCGTGCAGGTTGCGCTCGTGCGACCGGGCCCGATCCAGGGCGGCGCCGTCCACCCCTACCTCGAGCGCAAGAAGCGGCTACGCGAGGATCCGGACTTCGAGATCCCATACGAGCACCCGGCGCTCGAGCCGATCCTCGCCGACACGCTCGGGGCAATCGTCTTCCAGGACCAGGTGATTCAGGTGGCGATGGCACTCGCCGGGTTCAGCGCCGGTGAGGCGGAGGGGCTTCGGCGGGCGATGAGCAAGCGTCGCTCCGAGGCAGCCATGGCCGCCTATGAGGTCAAGTTCATCGACGGGGCGGTCGAACGGGGCGTCGAGCGTGGACTGGCCGAGCGGATCTTCGAGCAGGTGCGCGGGTTCTCCGGCTTCGGCTTCCCCAAGTCGCATGCGGCTGCCTTCGGCCTGCTCGCCTACCAGTCGACCTGGCTGCGGGTGCACTACGGACCCGAGTTCCTCTGCGCGCTCCTGAACGAGCAACCGATGGGCTTCTATCCACCCGACGCGCTTTCACATGAGGCGCAGCGGAGGGGGTTCGAGGTGAGAAGCGTTGATGTGAATTCGAGTGCGGTCGAGTGCACTGTTGAGTTGGCAGATGGCAGTGAGCAGTTGGCAGGCCAGGATTCCAACACTGCCTCCTGCCTACTGCCAACTGCCAACTTGGCTATCCGCATCGGCCTTGGCTACATCAAAGGCATCGCCGAAGATGAGGTGCGGGCGCTTGTTGCCGAGCGCCAGCGCGCGGGCACGTACCGCGACCTCTCCGACCTCGCCTCGCGATCGGGAATGGGACGCGATGGGCTCGAGCGCCTGGCTTGGGCCGGGGCCTGCGAGTCGCTCGGGATCGCGGGCGGCAAGGCGCAACGGCGCGATGAGCTTTGGCGGCTGGGCATCGCGAGCGGCAGTGGACGCGAGCGAGGCCGGGATCAGGTGCAGCTGTCACTTCCCCTCTCCCTCCCCGCACCTCCCGACCTGCGGCCGCTCGATTCGTGGGAGCGCATCGTCGCCGACTACTCATCGACCGGGGTGACGCTGGGCGAGCATGCGATGGAGGTGCTGCGGCCCGAGCTCGGCGAGGGGGTATTGCGAACGGACGATCTCGAGCGAACCCCGGACGGGGCGCGGATTGAGATCGCCGGCCTCGTCGTCGCCCGCCAGCGACCGGCAACGGCGAAGGGGATCGTCTTCATGCTGCTCGAGGACGAGGTCGGGGTGGTGAACCTGATCGTGCCGCCGCCTGTCTATGACCGCTGTCGGCTGGCGGTGAGGACCGCGGCCTTCGCCCGCGTCGCCGGAAAGCTCGAGCGCCGCGAGGGCGTGATCAACGTCCTGGCCTCCTCCGTCGAGGCTCTGAGCGCGCCGTCGCAGGTCGGTGCCGAAGTGCGTCAGATCGAGCCCCCCGCCGACCGCGAGCTCGGCCGCCTGCCGGAGACGGAACTGGCCGCGGTCGCGCCCCGTGCGCACAGCTTCGGGCACCGCTGAGAAGCGCTTGTTCAAGCCCTTTGCATCCCGCCTGCCGGCCCGCTGCAAGATCGCGTGCAGAACATACGTTCTGTCCGAGTCCGTTCCTAGGGTTGCCCCCGTGAGATCAAGAGATGGAGAGCAGATGAGCCCGGAACGCACCCCGACAAACTTTGGCCAGCGCATCCTCGGCGCGGTCGACCTGGCGATCGATTTCGCCACCCTCGGCGAGTACGGCCTCGAGACCACCATGCCTGCGGACGGGCGTCGCGAACGGCCCGGTCGCAAGACCGGATGGGAGGCGCTCGCGACGACTCGCCCGCAGGCTTGCGAGTCGCGCGCCCGCCGGCGCCGCCAGCGAGTCCGCCTCCGCGACCTCGTCTAGCCCTCGTCCGTCAGGCCGAGGATCAGCTCCGCGGTCTCGAGTGGGACGTCGAGCTGCGGGCAGTGTCCTGCGCCCTCGATCTCGACCCACTCGGCCTGTGGGGTCCACTCGCTGCGGAAGCGCGCCGCGGCTGCGGGCCAGGGGAGGATCCGGTCCGCGGTGCCCCATGCGATCCGGACCGGGCACGTGATCAGCTGTGCGTCGAGGCCGTAGCCCGCGGATAGCGCGTACTCGATCATCGGCGGCGCCTCGCAGGCGCCCGCACCCGCGATCTGGTGTGCAACGAGGTCAGCCGGGATGTGGTCGTAGTTGGTCGCGATCAGCTCCATCGCCTGGCGTCTCCCATGAGGTGTAGCGGCGATCACGTCGGCGAAAGCCGCAGCCGCCTTCACCTGCTCATGCATGGTGGAGAAGTACCCAAGCGTCTCGCGCGAGATGGAATCGTCGACCGCCCAGCCGCCGGCGGGCGCGAAGGCGGTGACAGAGCGGGCCCGGCCGCGTTCGGCGAGCTGCAGGGCGACGAACCCGCCGAGCGAGTTACCGGCAATGTGAGCGGTGTCGAAGCCCGCCTGGTCCATGACGCGCTCCACCGCGTCAGCGAGCACCCTGTCGGTAACGGGGCCCTCGAGCGGTGGGCCGCCGGCGTGGCCGACCAGGGTCGGCGCGAGGACGTCGTGGTGGCGCTCGAGCGCGGGCAGGACGAGCTGCCACGCTCGCCAAGTCGCCGTGAATCCGTGGAGGCAGACGAGCGGAGGCCCGGCGCCACCACGGTGAGATGGGGTGAAGAGTGTTGTCGCCATCGTTTATAGCCCTGGAACGACAAGAGCCGCCCCGAAAGGCGGCTCTCGATCAAAGAAACGGCGGCGACCTACTCTCCCAGGGACGCGAGTCCCAAGTACCATCGGCGCTGAGGGGCTTAACTGCTCTGTTCGGAATGGGAAGAGGTGTTTCCCCCTCGCAATAGCCACCGAAATTGTTCGAGACCGTGCTCTCAGGCGAGAGCACGACCTCGACGAGGCTTGAAAACTGCACCAAAGGCTTCCGGTTCGGGGTATTCAAAAAACAACGTCAAGCCCTCGACCCATTAGTACCGGTCTGCTGAGTGGATCACTCCGCTTGCACAGCCGGCCTATCAACCTGATGGTCTATCAGGGGTCTTACTCCCTCTAGGGGATGGGAGAGCTCATCTCGAGGTCGGCTTCCCGCTTAGATGCTTTCAGCGGTTATCCGATCCGTACGTAGCTAACCAGCAGTGCCCTTGGCAGGACAACTGATACACCAGAGGTACGTTCATCCCGGTCCTCTCGTACTAAGGATGACTCCTCTCAACTCTCCAACGCCCATGGCAGATAGGGACCGAACTGTCTCACGACGTTCTGAACCCAGCTCGCGTGCCGCTTTAATGGGCGAACAGCCCAACCCTTGGGACCTACTCCGGCCCCAGGATGCGACGAGCCGACATCGAGGTGCCAAACCGCTTCGTCGATATGGACTCTTGGAAGCGATAAGCCTGTTATCCCCGGAGTACCTTTTATCCGTTGAGCGACGGCGCTTCCACTTGCAACCGCCGGATCACTAAGCCCAACTTTCGTTCCTGCTCCACCCGTCGGTGTCGCAGTCAAGCTCCCTTATTGCCTTTACACTCTTCGCACGATTTCCAACCGTGCTGAGGGAACCTTTGGGCGCCTCCGTTACATTTTAGGAGGCGACCGCCCCAGTCAAACTGCCCACCTGACACTGTTCACAGCCCGGATTACGGCGCTGTGTTAGAAGCTCAGAACACCAAGGGTGGTATCTCAAGGTTGGCTCCCCGACAGCCGAAGCCGCCGGTTCAAAGCCTCCCACCTATCCTGAGCGAGATAACCCGAA
>CAWCRP010000004.1:0-134410 GCA_963797995.1 uncultured Solirubrobacterales bacterium | reverse complement strand
GGCGTCCGCCGCGAGCGGCGCGAGATCGGATCGCCCGGCATCGACCTCCTCGACGAACCGGCGGAAGCGAAGCACCCGCGCGAGCGTTCCCGGCCCGTAGCCGACCGCGGCGTGAAAGCGGCGGCGAAGCTGGCGCTCGCTGATTGCCGAGTTCTCGGGCGATCGTGGCGACCTCTTCGCGGTCGATCCTCCGCGCCGCCTCGACCACGAGCGGGTCGGCCTCGCGGCCGATCGCCGCGGTGAGGAAGCGCGCGGCGACCTCGCCGGGCGCGAGGCCCGGGTCGAGGTCGAAGGCGCGGTCGATCTCGGCCGCGTCGACCCGCAGGTCGCGGAGCTCGTCCAGCGGAACGCCGAGCACGCCCGCCTCCCGCCCCGGGAGGAAGCGGATGCCGACGAGGACGTCGCCCGGACTCGCGCCCGACGAGCTTTGCCGAGGTGTCGGGCCCGGCCACGCTGGCGCCTTCGCCTTGGCGCCAGACCACGTCCGTGCAGCCGTCGGGCACCACGCGCACCTCGCCCGCGTCGTCGGTGACGCGGGTCCAGAGACAGGCGACGACCCTGCGCAGTGACTCCGGCGGCCGGATCTCTCGATATCCGGGCGCCGGGCGTCATCCTCGATCGGCGGCTAGTACCGGTACGTGTCGCTCTTGTAGGGGCCCTCGACCGGCGACCCCGATGTACGCCGCCTGCTCCGGGCTCAGCTCCGTCAGCGAGACGCCGAGCGCGTCGAGGTGGAGGCGCGCGACCTTCTCGTCGAGGTGCTTCGGCAGCACGTAGACCTGCTTCTCGTATTCCTCGCTCTTCGTGAACAGCTCGATCTGGGCGATCGTCTGGTTCGTGAACGAGTTCGACATCACGAACGAGGGGTGCCCCGTCGCGTTGCCGAGGTTGAGCAGCCGGCCCTCGGAGAGGACGATGATCGAGCGGCCGTCGTCGAACTTCCACTCGTCGACCTGCGGCTTGATCTCGTTGCGCTCGGCCCCCGAGGACTCGAGCGCCGCCATCTCGATCTCGTTGTCGAAGTGGCCGATGTTGCCGACGATCGCCTGATGCTTCATCCGCTTCATGTCGTCGAGCGTGATCACGTCCTTGTTGCCGGTGGCGGTGACGAAGATGTCCGCCGTCTCGACGACCTCGTCGAGCGTGCGGACCTCGTAGCCCTCCATTGCCGCCTGCAGCGCGCAGATCGGGTCGACCTCGGTCACGATCACGCGCGCGCCCTGGCCGCGGAGCGAATCGGCGCAGCCCTTGCCGACGTCGCCGTAGCCGCAGATGACGGCGACCTTGCCGCCGATCATCACGTCGGTGCCGCGGTTGATCCCGTCGACGAGCGAGTGGCGGCAGCCGTAGAGGTTGTCGAACTTCGACTTCGTCACCGAGTCGTTGACGTTGATCGCCGGGAACAGCAGGTCGCCGGTCTCGGCCATCTGCACGAGGCGCAGGACGCCCGTGGTCGTCTCCTCGGTGACGCCGATGATGCCCTCGGCCATCCGGGTGAAGCGCTCGCCGTCGCGCTCGAGCGACGCCTTCAGTGTCTCGAGCACGATCCGGAACTCCTCCGACTCGGCCGAGCTCGGGTCCGGCACGGCGCCGGCCTTCTCGAACTCCACGCCCTTGTGGACCAGGAGCGTGGCGTCGCCGCCGTCGTCGAGGATCATGTTCGGGCCGTCGCCCTCACCATCGGTGTTCTGGCCAGGTGAGCGCCTGCTCCGTGCACCACCAGTACTCCTCGAGCGTCTCGCCCTTCCAGGCGAACACGGGGATGCCGGCGGCGGCGATCGCGGCCGCGGCGTGATCCTGGGTCGAGAAGATGTTGCACGAGGCCCAGCGGACCTCCGCGCCGAGAGCCGTGAGGGTCTCGATCAGGACCGCCGTCTGGACGGTCATGTGCAGCGAGCCGGTGACTCGCGCGCCCTTCAGCGGCTGGGCGTCGGCGAACTCCTCGCGCGTGCGCATCAGGCCGGGCATCTCGTGCTCGGCGAGCCTGATCTCATTGCGGCCGAACTCGGCCAGGCCGATGTCGGCGACCTTGTAGTCCTCGGTGCTCGTCTGCGTGGTGGTCATACGTCTCCCATTGTCGAAATTCGGCTTGCGAGGGTAGAGCAAAGGGAGGTTCACTACGCTGCGAGACGATGAGGGCGATGGTGATGGCGGCCGGCCTCGGCAAGAGGCTGCGGCCGCTTACTTATGAGGTGCCGAAGCCGATGGTCCCGGTTGCCAACCGGCCGGTGATGGAGTTGATCCTGCGGCGCATCGCGGCCGCCGGGTTCGGCGAGGTGATCTCGAACCTGCACTGGTTCCCGGAAACCGTCGAGGGCCACTTCGGCGACGGCTCCGATCTCGGCATCGAACTCACGTACAGCCGCGAGGAGCGGCTCCTCGACACCGCCGGGGGAGTCTGGAACGTCCGCGACTACCTGACCGCCGACGGCTCCTTCCTCGTCATGGCGGGCGACGCCCTCACCGACGTCGACCTCGCGGCCCTCGTCGGCCTTCCACGAATCCCACGACGGGGTCGCGACGATGACGGTGAAGCGGGTGCCGAACGTGGGCGAGTACGGGGTCGTCGTCACCGGCTCCGACGGCCGCGTCCAGGGGTTCCAGGAGAAGCCGGATCCCGCCGAGGCGCTCTCCGATCGCGCCAACTGCATGATCTACGTCTTCCGCCCGGAGATCTTCGACTACTTCCCCGACCCGCCGCACGTCGACTGGGCGAAGCAGATCTTCCCGATCCTGCTCGACCAGGACGTGCCCGTCTACGTCCATGACACCGACTCCTACTGGAACGACGTCGGCTCGCCACCCGAGTACCTGCAGGGCAACCTCGATGTCGTCGCCGGCGCGGTCGACGTCGAGATGGGCGGCGAGCTCGTCGACGGCGATCCGCGGGCGCGCTCGGCCCGGGCGTCGAGTCGACCGGCCCGATCCTGATCGGCGAGGGCGCCGAGATCGGCGACGGCGCGAGGCTCGACGGGCCGCTCGTCGTCGGCCCCGGGGCACGCGTCGGAGCCGGAGCGCGGGTGAAGGACTCCGTGCTCCTGCCTGGCGCCGAGGTTCCCGCCGACGCCCTCCTGTCCGCTTCGATCATCGGGCGGCGCGGCGCCCTCGGCTGATGTCGCCGGCCGAGCTCGAGCGGGAGGAGGTCGAACGCCGGCTCGCCGACGCCGCCCGCCACTTCGAGATCTCCCACGACATGATCTGCACCCTCACGTTCGAGGGGAGGATCGACCGGGTCAACCCGGCCTTCGAGCGAGCCCTCGGATGGGATACCGACGAGCTTTCGACGATGGCCCTCGTCGAGCTGATCCATCCCGAGGAGCGCGAGCCGTTGATCGCGGTGATGCAGGGCATGCTGGAGAGCGGTGAGGGAGGCGGGACGAACCGCTTCCACACGAAGGACGGCGAGTGGCGCTGGGTCGAGTGGGTGGCGGTGCTCGACCTCACGACCGAGCGGGTCTTCACCGCCGGGCGGGACATCACGGAGCGCCGCCGGATCGAGCAGCAGAGTGCGGAGCGCCAGCAGCGGCTACTCGCGCTGACGAACACGGCACCGGTGGGCATCTACGAGCTCGACGCCGACGGCAACTGCACCTTCGTCAACGACTACTTCTGCTCGCTGCTCGCGGTCGAGCCACCCGAGGTCCTCGGCATGGATTGGGTCCAGCTCATCCACCCGCGCGATCTCGACGGCCTGCGTACGGCGTGGATCGAGGCTGCGCGCGAGGGCCGTGAGTTCAACCGCGAGTACCGCTTCCGGCGCTTCGACGGCAAGATCGTGTGGGTGGTCGGTCGCGCGGTCACGCTCACGTCGCCCGACGGAACGCGCACCGGAGCGCTCGGCACGATCGCCGACATCACGGCGAGGATCGAGGCGGAGCGGGCGCTCGAGCGGGAGCGGCGCCAGCTCGCCGAGGCCCAGCGGACGGCGAGCGTCGGCAGCTGGCGCTGGCAGCTGGCGACGGGTGAGCTCGAGTGGTCCGAGCAGAACTTCCGCAACCACGGTCTCGAGCCGGCAACGAGGGCACCGGACCGCCGGGGGTTCCTCCGAGCCGTCCACCCCGAAGACCGAGAGGAGCTCGAACGCCGGCTGAGCGCCGGCGCCGCCCAGCGCGACTTCGTCATGTCCTACCGCGTCATCCACCCGACCGGCGAGGTGCACGAGCTCGAGGCACGAGGCACGGTGGAGCCGGGCGGGATGGCGATCGCGGGGACGACGCGCGATGTCACCGCCGAGCGCGAGGCCGAGCGGCTCAAGGACGACTTCTTCAACCTCATCTCGCACGAGCTGCGCACGCCGCTCACCTCGATCATCGGGTACACGGAGTTGCTCGCCGAGGTCGAGGGCGACAGCCTGAGCGACGAGGGGCGCAAGTTCCTCGAGGTGATCGAGCGCAACTCGCGGCGCGAGCTCGGGCTCGTCGGCGACCTGCTGATGCTGACCAGGATCGAGGCCGGAACCTTCAGGATCGAGCGGGGCGTTGCCGACCTCGCGCGAATCGTCGGCGAAGCGGCCGAGGAGGCGGCGCCGGGTGCCGAGCGCGCCGGGGTCGAGCTCGTCGTCGAGGCGGCGGACATGCCGCCGATCGAAGGCGACGCGCACCGGCTCGGGCAGGTGGCGTCGAACCTGGTCTCCAATGCGGTCAAGTTCACTCCGAAGGGGGGCACCGTGACGCTCAAGACCACGCGCCCGCGGACGGACCGCGTCCGCCTCGATGTCTCCGACACGGGGATCGGCATCCCCGAATCCGAGCAGCGGCTGCTCTTCGACCGGATGTACCGCGCCCGCGAGGCGGAGCGGCGCCACATCCAGGGGACCGGCCTCGGGTTGACGATCGTGAAGGCGATCGTCGATGCTCACGAGGGCGAGATCTCAGTAGTCAGCGAAGAGGGCGCCGGGGCGACGTTCACGGTCGAGCTTCCAACCGGCCCGGAGGCGGGCACGTGAGCGACCCCGGCAAGCAGCCACTCGTGCTCGTCGCCGACGACGAGCCGGACATCGTCGAACTGCTCGTGATCCTGCTGCGCCGTGGGGGCTATGAGCCCGCGGCCGTCGCCACCGGCGACGAAGCCCTGAGCGCCGCCCGCGAGCGCCGGCCCGATCTGTGCGTGCTCGACGGCCGGATGCCGAACATGCACGGCTTCGAGGTCCTGCGGCGCCTGCGCTCCGATCCCGAGACGGCGTCGATCCCCGTGTTGATCCTGACCGCGACCGTCGACGAGGAGCGCGAGGTGCGCGAGCACGGGATCGAGCCCGACTCGTTCATGCCGAAGCCCTTCGAGGCGGAAGAGCTGCTCGCGGAGGTCGCGAGGCTGATCGCCGCCGCCAAATAGGCTGACGCGCGTGGAGATCGAGTTCCTCTGGTGGAGTGGCTGCCCGTCGTCCGGTGAGGCGCTCGCCGACCTGCGCGCCGAGCTCGATGCGCACGGACTCGACCCGGCGGCCGTGAGCGTGCGCGAGATCGAGACGGACGCCGAGGCCGAGGAGCTGCGTTTCCCGGGTTCGCCGACGATCCGGATCGACGGCCGCGACATCGTCGAGCCGGGCCAGGATCCGGTCGGCCTGACCTGCCGCGTCTACCGGCTGCGCGACGGCCGCCACTCGCCGGTGCCCGACCGCGCCGACGTCTCCGCGGCGCTCGAGGCAGCGGGCGGCGGGGAGGGGCGCTGATGCTCAAACTCGATCTGCCCGACACCGAGGGCGTGATCCGTTCGCTGCCGGCGGCGGGCGAGGCGCCCGCGACGCTGGTCGTGTGGACGTGCAACCACTGCCCCTACGCGCTCGCCTGGCACGACCGGCTCGCGGCCGTCGCTCGCGACTACGCCGAGCGCGGCGTCGCCACCTACTTCGTCAACTCCAACGACGCGGAGCGGTATCCCGCCGACGGACCGGACGCGATGCGCGAGCGAGCCGCGGACGAGAAATGGAGCGTCCCGTACCTCTGGGACGAGAGCCAGGACCGCGCCCGCGAATGGGGCGCCGAGGTAACCCCGCACGCGTTCGTCCTCGACGGCGATCTCGCGGTGCGCTACGCGGGTGCGCCCGACGCCGATCATCGGGACCCCGCTTTGGATGCGGCCTGGCTGCGCGGCGCGCTCGACGCGGTGCTCGCCGGCTCCGACCCGGAGCCGGCGCGGACCGAAGCGGTCGGGTGCTCGGTCAAGTGGAAGGGGTGAGATGACCGCCCGACGGCGCGTCGTCCGCGTCCCCGCCTCGTCGGCCAACCTCGGCCCGGGCTACGACGTGCTCGCGGCGGCGCTGACGATCTTCTGCGAGGTCGAGGTCTCCGAAGCGGGCGAGTTCGCCGTCGAGGCGGATGAGCCACTGCCGCATGACCGGACCAACCTCTGCGTCCGCTCGTTCGAGCGTCTCCATTCCGCCGACGGCATCACCTTCCGCATCCGCAGCGAGATTCCGCTCGCTCGCGGCCTGGGCTCGAGCGCGGCGGCGATCGTCGCCGGCCTGCTCGCTGCCGACCACATGTTCGAGCTCGGGCTCTCGAAGGACGAGCTCTACAGGCATGCGGTCGAGCTCGAGGGACATCCCGACAACGTCGGCGCGGCCCTCTACGGCGGCTTCGTCGTCTGCCCCCAGGCCATCGGCGACGAGCGCCCCGCACCCGCCCGCCTCGAGCCGCCCGAGGGGCTCGAGGCGGTGCTCGTGATCCCCGACGAGACCGTGCCGACAGCGGACGCGCGGGCGGCGATGCCCGCTGCGATCCCCGTCGTCGATGCCGTCGCCAACGTCGCCGCGGCCGCGCAGCTCGTCCTGGGGCTCGAGCGCTCCGACCTCGGCCTGATCGCTCGCGGCCTGGCCGACCGGCTGCACCAGCCGGCCCGGCGCGATCTCTACGCACGCTCGCTGGAGCTGGTCGAACGGGCGAGCGAGCTCGGCGCTCTCGGCGCGACGATCTCCGGCGCCGGGCCGAGCGTGATGCTGTGGAGCTTCTGGCAGGACACGGGCGCCGTCGTCGAGGCGGCGCGCGCGGCCGTGGGAGACTGGGCCGACGTGCGGCGCGTGCCGTTCAGCCCGCTCGGCGGCGACGTCGTCGAGCTCTAGGCCCCCGCTCAATTGCGATCAGAGCGCATTTAGGTAGGGCCCATTTGCGGGATCTTGAAAACGCTCCGCACGAGGCTCGATGTTTGGCAGCCTCCAGGTTCGTGTCCGCGCGTTCGCATGCAATTCCGTTCGCACTCGCCGCGGCCGCGGTCGCCCTCGCCATCTCCTTGCTGAGCGCCGCCGGGCCGGCAGAGTCGGCGCTGGCGGGCAAGGCGGCAATCGCCGAGAAGCGGGCCGTGCTCGGGCCCGACGGTGCCGCGCGGGTCACGCTCAAGTGCAAAGGGTCCGACCGGTGTCGCGGGAGCTTGCGGATCCACTCACGGAAGACCAGCAAGCAGGCGTACGGAAAAGCCCGGTTCAAGATCAAGAGCTCGAAGGCGGACGTGGCGGTGCGCCTGAAGAAGAAGGTCGCGGCGAGGGTCCACCGCACGGGCCGGCTGCGAGCTACCGGGGTCGTGGCCACGAAGGGCGGCAAGGGCAAGGTGCGCCGCTCACGCCGCCGCCTCGCGATCGTGCCGGCCGCCGGCGGCCCGACCGTGCCCGTGCTCCACCGGATCAAGGCGACGAACGAGCGTCTCTATAACACGGTCACGGGCCAGACGTTCGTCCCGCGAGGCGCCAACTATGTCCGTCTCACACAGGCCCCGAATGGCGAGATCTACCACTCGGCGTTCGAACCAGGGGTGTTCGATCCGGCCACCGTGGCGGCCGCGCTCGACCAGATGCGCCACGACGGTTACAACGTCGTGCGGGTCTTCATCGACCCGGGCGGGAGTGCCGCCGCAGGGCCCCACGGGCTCGGTCGGGGATCGGGACGCACGAGGCAATCTACGGGCCCTACATGGACAACTTCGCGTTATTCGCGCGGCTCGCTGCCGAGCGTGGCTTGTACGTGCTCCCCTCGCTCGATGGGTTTCCGGTGAGCGCGTACTACTGGGACATCGTCGCCGCCACGAACGGCTCCGCCGGGACGCCGAACATCGAGGGGCGCAACCTCTCCTACCTGGACAAGGGGAGGGTCGCGGGCCAAGGCCGAGTACATGCGGCAGTTTGCGGCTGCCCTCGCGGGCCGGATCGGCCCGGCAGCGACGAGTGTGATCCTGGCCTACCAGTCCGACAACGAGGCCTACTTCGAGGCGAATCACGCGCCCTATGACGAGATGGCTGGGACGGTGACGCCCGTGACCGGGGTGACGCTACAACATGGCCGACCCCGCCCAGCGTCAGGCGTCGGCGGACGCGAGCCTGATCGAGTACACGCATCGAGTCGGAAGGAGATGCTGGCGGGCGACCCCGAGGCGATGATGACCATCGGCTTCTTCACGCCCCGAGACGTCGGCAAGCCGAGCTTCGACGGGTTCATGACGCATTGCTCGACCAACTGCACCCCGGGCGCCGACTATCGCTACCCGGGCCGCCCGGCCGCGGTAGCGAGCCTCGGGGCGGCTGACTTCATCGACCTCCACGCCTACCCCGACACCGATCCGTCGGACGCCGCCGCGCACATGGCCACGGCCGGGAGCCGAAGCTCACGAGGCCGTACATCATCGGCGAGCTCGGCGCTCTGAAGAGCCGCTATGCCGGCAACATCACCGAGGCGGCGTACAGCATGCGGGACGCCCAGATCGCCACGTGCAAGCTCGGTGCCCAGGGATGGCTCTACTGGACCTGGGACACGCACGAGCAGCTCGCGAACCAGGAACTCTTCTTCCACCTGTCCGACTCGAACGGCGCGATCAACGGGCAGCTTGCGCCGGTCGCGCGACCAGATCCCTGTAGCTGAGGGCAGATCCGTAAGGTGCTCTGGCACGACGACAGGGGAGAATCCATGGATTCCGACGGACTACGGGCGCTTCAGGCGCCCCTCAAGGAGCGCTACCGCGACCAGCCGGGCGCCGCACAGATCACGCTGAGCGCCGACGCGATCCTCGGCGAGGGCGTGACGTGCAAGGTCTCGACGGGTGGCGCGATCGCCAGCGCCGGCCTGCATCCCGCGACGGGCGGCACCGGCTCGGAGCTCTGCTCCGGCGACATGCTGCTCGAGGCCCTCGCCGCCTGTGCCGGCGTCACCATGCGCTCGGTCGCGACGGCGCTGTCGATCCCGGTCGAGGGCCGAGTCACCGCCGAGGGCGACCTCGACTTCCGCGGCACGCTGGGCGTCGACCGAGAGGCGCCGGTCGGCTTCGGCGCGATCCGCCTGCGCTTCGAGCTCGAGACCGACGCCGAGCCCGAGAAGATCGAGAAGCTGGTCGAGCTGACCGAGCGCTACTGCGTCGTCCTGCAAACGCTCGCCTCGAGGCCTGAGCTCACGGTCGTCGCGAACTAGGCGCGTGCGCCGGCCGGCAGGAGCTCGACCGACAGCTCGTCGAGCTCGGTCAGCAGGTCCTGGCGCGAGAGCCGCCGCAGGAGCTCGCCGGCGAGCGAGAGGTAATCGGAGCCGCGGTCGGGGCGATAGTCGAGGATCCCGATCGCGCGCTCGGCGGACTCGGCGTACGCAATCGACTGGCGGATCACCGAGCGGCAAACGGCGTCGCCGAAGCGCTCGCGCAGCGACTCGAGGGTCTGCTTCGCGTGCTTGGTCCGCATGTTGGCGATGTTGAGCACGACTCCAAGCAACTCGAGGTCGGGATTGAGCGAGTCGCGGGCCAGATCGAGGACCTCCATCGCCTGCTCCACGCCCTGGAGCGAGAAGTACTGCGCCTCGGTCGAGAGCAGTGCGTAGTCGGCGGCGACGAGGGCGTTGACCGTCAGCAGCCCGAGCGTCGGCGGGCAGTCGATCAGGATCATGTCCTTCTCGCGCTTCAGGTCCCGGAGCGCGTTTCGCAGCGTCATCTCGCGGCCGATCTTGCCCGCGAGGGCAAGCTCGGACTCCGCCAGTCGCATGTTCGCCGGGATCACCTGGCCGTGGACGGCCTCCGCTGCGCGCACCTGCCCCTGCAGCACCTCGGCGAGCGTCGGGTGCGCGTCCGGCTCCGTGTCGAAGTAATCGGAGAGGTTCCCCTGCGGATCCGCGTCAACCGCGAGGACGTCGAGGCCGAGCCGCCCGAAGACGTCGGTGAGCGTCCGGGTCATCGTCGTCTTTCCGGTGCCGCCCTTCTGCGAGAGGATCGCGATCGTAGTTGCCATGGATCCGGACTATATGGCCGCGTCCGCGCCAAGCAGCTCCAGCAGCACGTCGATCAAAAGGTCGACGTCCTCCTCCGTCGTCTGCCAGTTGACGATGGCGGGACGGAACGCCACCCTGCCGTCGTAGAGCGTGGTTCCGGCGAAGACGCGTCCGTCGGCGAGCAGCGCGGCCCCGAGGCGGCGGTTCAGGTCATCGAGCCCCTCCTCCGCAACGCCTTCGGGCCGCACCCGGAAGCAGACGATGTTGAGCTGAACCTCGGCGAGGCGCTCGAGCCGGGGTTCGGCGTCGATCCGCTCGCCGAGGTGCCGTGCGAGGCGCAGATGGCGCTCGACCATCGCTCGGTGACCGGAGCGCCCGTAGGCTCGCAGGCTCGCCCACACTGCGAGGGCGCGGGCCCGGCGCGAGTTCTCGGGTGTGAGGAAGCCCGGATTGGGGTGGGGATCGTCGGCGGAGGGGAGGTACGGAGCACCCACGTTGAGCGCCCGCGCCAATCGCGCCGGCTCGCGGACGAACGAAACGCCGCAGTCGTACGGGACGTTCAGCCACTTGTGCGCATCGACGGTGATCGAGTCGGCGTGCTCGACGCCGTCGGTCAGATGGCGGGATTCGGGGGCGATCCGGGCGAAGAGGCCGAACGCTCCATCCACGTGTAGCCAGGCGCGGCCGTCCCGCGTGAGCTCGGCGATCTGCGCGATGGGGTCGAAGTCGCCGGCGTTGACCTCGCCGGCGTTGGCGATCACGATCGCCGGCTGGTCGTCGTCGAGCGTGGCGGCGAGCGCGTCGAGGTCCACGCGCCCTGCCCCGTCGCGTGCGAGCCGTCGCACGTTGCCGCGGCCCAGGCCGAGCATTCCGACCGCCTGGACCGCGGACGCGTGGACGTAACCGCTGGTCAGGATCCGGGGCGCCGGTGCGCCCGCGAGGCCCGCCTCCTCAACGTCGACGCCCAGCCGCTCGGCCCACCAGTTCCGTGCTGCCGCGAGGCCCGTGAAGTTGGCCATCGTCGCCCCCGTGACGAACACGCCGGTGAACTCGGCCGGAAGCTCGAACAGGTCGCGCAGCCACTCGCCCGCGGTTCGCTCGACCCTCGCGGCCAGCGCCGAGGAGTCCCAGCCGTACGCCTCCTGGTCGAACGCCGCCGTGAGCCAGTCGGCACCGAGCGCGGCCGGCGTCGTGCCGCCGACGACGAAGTGGAAGAACCGCGGCCCGCTCGACCGCGTCGCCGTGGCCGCGCCCCGGTCGGCGAGCTCCGCCAGCGCCTCCATCGCCCCGGAGCCGTTCTCGGGCAGAGGCTGATCGAACTCCTCGAGGCGCGGTAGGGCGGCGGGGTCGAGGACCGGCTCGTCCGCGATCGAATCGACGTAGGCGGCTGCCTGCTGCGCCGCGTACGCCAGAGCCGGGCCCAGCTCCCCCCGAGTCTCGAGTGGGTCGGGCACGCCTTGGACTATAGGTGCGAACATGCGGGCCGTGAGCGTCCAGGAGGCATCATCGGCGGCCGTTACGGGCTCTGCCCAGGACACCGTCGAGGCGTTCCTCGGCGCGCTCGAGCGACTCGATATCGACGCTGCGCTGGAGCTCTCCCATCACCCTCGGCACCCTGCGTGCCGTGATCGGGATCGCGATCCCGGCCCTGAATCGCCGCTGATCAGAGCTCGAAGACGTAGAGGCGGTAGCGGCCGACCTCGAGCTCGTCGCCGTCGTGGAGGCGAGCCCACTCGACCCGCTCGCCGTTGACGTAGAGGCCATTGAGGCTGCGGTCGTCGAGGGCCCGCAGCTCGCCCTCCTCGGTGAGGACGACGAGCGCATGACGCCGGGACACGGTCGCGTCATCGAAGCGGATGTCGGCGATGCTGCTGCGCCCGATCCGGGTCCAGCCCGGCTCGACCGCGAAGGTGTGGACGGTCCCGGCGGCGTCCTCGAAGCCGAGGAAGCAACCCGGTCCCTCGAGCGCAGCGCGCGTCGGCTCGACCCACTCGGGTGCCTTCTCGGCCGGCTGGACGGCGTCGGCGTCGACGGTCGGCTTGCGGAAGATCGATGCACGGCGGAAACGCGATCCGCCGCAGTTCGGGCACTCAGGGAGCGCATCGAGCGAGGCGGTCGAGAACGCGAAGCCGCAGCCGACGCAGTAGAGCGAGCCCGGCCGGGCCTCGGTGATCTGCTCGCCGCTCTCGTGGACCTTGGCGGGTCCGGAGAAGCTCCCGGCTGGGTAGCCGGAGCGGGGCGTCGGGGGGGTCGGTGCGGTAGGTCCGTCTATCAGCACACTCATGCCTTACTCGTGACGATCTTAACGTTCTTCCCGCGGCCCGTCAGTTAATTCACGCGAATCACGCGGAATTTGCGAACTGCCCCGGCGGCCAGTGCCGATCGCCGGTCGGAATAGAATCGCCGCGATGCGCCCCATCTCGGAGACGATCACGATCGACGTCCCGCGCGAGCGCCTGATCGAGCTGATCACCGACCTCTCGATCCGGCCCGCGTTCACGGACCACTTCCTCACCGGGTTCCGGCTCGAGCGCCTCGAGCCGGTCGGGGTCGGCGCGTCGGCGCGCTTTCGGCTCGGCGACTCGGGCGCCTGGCTCGACACGGTCATCGATCGGATCGAGTCGCCGCACCTCGTGCGGGAGAGCGGGCACGGCGGGCGGACGAACCGGCTTCCGGTGTTCACCGTGTGGGAGCTCGCCGAGGGTCCGAGCCCGAGAGGGACCGAGCTCTCCTTCACCTTCTGGACGGAACCGCAGAACGCCGTCGACAAGCTCCGTAACCCATTCGGGCGGGCCCGGCGCCTTCGCCGGGGCTGGCGCCGCGCCCTCCGCCGCCTGCAGCAGCTGGCGGAGAGCGGCGAGGTGGCCGAGAAGCTCACCGTCGCCGGCGCCGATCGACTGCCGACCTTCGTCCGCTGAATCGCGGCCGCGGCAGGCTTCTCGCATATGCTTCCGGCCGCCATGAGTCCCGAACGCGACCTCTCGCGCATCCGCCGGCCGATCGCCGCCCTGCTGTGCCTGCTGGCGCTGGTCGCCGTCCCGCTCGCGCTCGGCGCCTGCGGCGAGGAGGAGGAGGTCGAGGTCGTCGAGGGCGAGCCGCTCGAGCTCGGCGAGCTCGGCTACAACGTTCTCATCACACGCTTCCTCAACCCGGCCGACGTCGAGGACGCGAGCTACCTCGTCGGCCAGCCGGAACTCGCGCCGGGCACCGACTATCTCGGCGTGTTCCTGACGATCGAGAACCATTCGGAGGAGGCGCTCGCCTCGGCGACCGAGTACGTCATCCACGACACGCTCGACAACGCCTACGAGCCAATTCCGAGCACCAGTCTCTACGCGCTCGACATCGGTGGTGACGTCCCGGCCGAGGGCGTGATCCCGCTGCCCGACTCGACCCCTGCCGCGGGCCTCAACCAGGCAGCCATGCTGCTCTTCCTCGTCGACGAGGAGGTCAGCCAGAACCGGCCGCTGACGATGGAGATCGGCTCGGACGCCGGAGCCGGCGAAGTCGAGCTCGATATCTGATCCGCCCCCTGTCGCTCCGCGGACTCCAGCTGACACTCCTGCTCACCGCCGCCGCGGCGGTCGTGGTCATGTTCGATCTGTTCTCGGCTCCGGTCAGGCTCGGCTGCCTCGGCCTGATCGCTGTGGGCGCGGTGCTCACGGCGAGCGAGCGGCGGCGGCGCGGGGGCGGCTGGTGGATGCTGATCGCCGCCGGAGCGGCACTCTCGCTCGCCGGCCTCGGAATCGCCGAGATCGCGGACACGGCCGGCGGGATCACGGCGATCGCCGGCTCGGCGCTCGTGATCGTCGGCGCGACGATCGGCTTCCCGGTCGACGTCGAGGACCGCTGAGCCGCCCCAGGCGGCCTACTCGACGCCGAGTGCGGCGGCCATGACCTGGCGGGCGATCGGCGCAGCGACGGTCCCGCCGTCGCCCTCCGCGTCGACGATCATCACCGCGACCGCGATCTGCGGCTTGTTTGCCGGGGCGAAGGCCGTGAACCAGGCGTCCTGCTCCTGCGGCGGGTCCTCTCCGGGGGCGAGCGTCTGGCCGGGCTCGAGCGCGGCGGGGCCGAGCTCGGCGGTGCCCGTCTTGCCCGCGACCTCGACTCCTTCGATCGCGGCGGCGACTCCGGTTCCCGCGTCGACCACCTCGATCATCATGTCGCGCACCGTCGCCGCCGTTTCGGGGCTCGTCACCATGACCGGCTCGATGTCGGGCTGGAGCTCGTCGGCCTTCGCCACCGGAGTCGGCGACCGCATCCCCTTGTTCGCGATCGTCTGGGAGACGGATGCCATCAGGAGCGGTGTCGCCAGCACCTCGCCCTGACCGATCGCCGTCTCGCCGGTCGCGACGGTCGAATCGAGCTCCGTCGGCAGGGTCGAGACGGGCGGCTTCAGCGCCTCGGTTGCCGCCTCGTTGAAGAGCGCGGGTGGTGAGTTGAAGCCGAAGAGCTCCGCGGTCTCGATCAGCGTCTCGGGTCCGACATCGACGCCGAGCGGGGCGAAGACCGTGTTGCACGAATGGGCGAAGCTCTCGACGAACGTGCCGCCGCACGGAGCGTCGTGGGCGTTGTCGATCTCGCGGCCGATGTCCGAGTTCGAGATCTCGACCGGGAACTCGTCCGTCGTCTTGACCACGCCTGCGTCGAGCCCGGCGGTCGCGGTGATCACCTTGAAGGTCGATCCGGGCGGCTGCGGGGCCGAGTAGCCGAGACCGGAGACGGCAAGGACCGAGCCGTTCCGGGCGTCGAGGGCCGCAACGCCGCCGTAGAGGTCGCCGAGCGCGCTCACCGCCGTTTCCTGGAGGTCAGGGTCGATGGTGGTGCGCACCGGCTCTCCGGGCACCGGCATCGTCGAGGCGAGCTCGCGGCCGCCGCCGAGCGAGCTCTCCTGGGAGGCGGACGCGGCGAGCAGCTGCCCACCCGGTTGTCCTGAGAGGCGCTCGTTGAAGGCGAGCTCGAGTCCGGACGTTCCGGTGAGCGAGCCCGGGGAAACCCCTCGGCCGTGAGCTCGTCGGCCTGCGCCTTGTTCGGCGATGAGACCTCGCCGGCGATCGCAATCGCCGACGGCGCGATCGTCCGCGCCGCGGCCGGGCCCTGGGCGAGCGGGCTGCCGTCGGCGGCGCGGATGGCCGCACGCGGCGGAGCGCGGGTGCGGCGGGTGAGGCGCTCGCCGTCGGCGAGCCCGGGATAGACGAGTTCCGGCTTCCAGGCGATCAGCCCGTCTTCGATCGGCAGCGCGAGCTCGCCGCCGAGGCTGCCGAAGATGTGGGTCTCGAAGTTGATCTGCGAGCGGGCGGCGTCGCCCTGGTCGCGCACCTCGCCGGCCGCGAGGGTGGCGATCGTCGCGGTTGTGCGCGCGTCCTCGTAGGCCCGCGTGAACTCCTCGAGCGTGACCTCATCCTGGGCGCCCGGGGTGATCTCGCTGTACATCGCCTCGTAGTCGCCGGCCTCCCAAGCGGTCAAGAAGCGGGCTGCGGCGGGCGCATCCGGTCCGGCGCCGACGGCGATCCCGATCGCGAAGGCGACCACCGAGACCACGATCAGCGGCACGACCCTCGTGAGGAGGCGTCGGCGGCGCTCGGCGGAGGGGTTGATCGGGCTCATCGCTTGAACGTTCTCTACTGGGTTGCGTACCCTTGCGCCCGCTTCCTAGCCGCCGCCTCAGAGGCTGGAACGGTAGATGGTTTCCCCCCTGTGAGAGTTCACTCACATCGCCGCAATGCCACGTTCAGGCAGCGCCCGTGAACCTGATCGACATCGGGATAGTCGTCTTCGCGCTCGCGTTTGCCGCGCTCGGATTCGAGCGCGGCTTGATCGCCAGCGCGCTGCCGCTCGCCGGCTTCCTCGGCGGAGCCGCGCTCGGGGCGCGGATCGGCCCCGCGCTGCTCGAGGGCGGGTCGGAGTCGCAGTACGCACCGCTCGTCGCCGTCATTACCGGGATCCTCGTCGGCGCCTTCCTCGCCGTCGCGCTCGACGGGATCGCCGGGGCCATCCGCCCCAAGGTGCCGAGCGGCGCGGTCGGCGCGGCGGACGGCTTCGGCGGGGCGATGCTGCTCGTTGGTCTCGCCCTCTTTCTCGCCTGGGGCTTCGGCGCCGTCGCCCTCCACACGAGCGGCGTCAGCGACAAGGGTCTGCGAGAGGCCGTTCAGCGTTCGAGCATCCTCGCGGCGCTCAACGACGTCATGCCGCCATCGGGTCCGCTGCTGCACGTCCTTCGCCGGGTCGACCCGCGACAGACGGTCAGCGGCCCGGACGCCGACGTCGGCGAACCCGATCCGGTGATCGTGGAGGATCCGGACGTCGGAGTCGCCTCCCAGAGCGCCGTCCGCGTGCTCGGCAGCGCCTGCGGCCTCGGCGTCGCGGGTTCGGGCTGGGTCGCCGCGCCTGAGCTGGTCGTCACAAACGCGCACGTGATCGCCGGGGAGGAGGACACCACGGTGTCGCTCTCCGGCGGGCCGGAGCTCGATGCCGAGCCAGTCCACTACGACCCCGAGAACGACCTCGCCCTGCTCAGTGTCCCGGGGCTCGCGGCGGAGCCCCTCGAGCTCGCGGTGAAGGCGTCGAAGGGCGCCGACGCCGCGGTGATCGGCTATCCCGAGAACGGCCCGCTGACGCTGACACCGGCGCGCCTCGGGCGCACCGGCACCGTGACGAGCGAGGACTCCTACGGGCGGGGCCCCGTGGAGCGGTCGATGACCCCGTTTCGGGCCCAGGTGAGGCCGGGGAACTCGGGCGGGCCCGTCGTCGACGGGGGCGGAGATGTCGTCGCGACGGTCTTTGCCGCCTCCGCGGGCGGTGGCCCGCCGAGCGGCCTCGGAGTCCCGAACGACGTGGTGGCCGAGGCGCTGAGTGGTCGCCTCGAGCCGACAGTCACAGGGCCGTGTGCGGCGTAAGCGTGACTAGCCCCTGACCCGGCCGCCCCCGGAGGCAGAGCCGAGGAGGCGGGCGGAACGTTTGTATTCGAGGAGGCGGGCGGAACGTTCGGTATTCGGGGCCGTAGGACCCGTCCGGTACCCTCGAAAGCAGGGTGGAGGCCGAGCCCCGCGGAAATCCAAGCGCCAGTGGCGCTCCCGCGTATGGCGGCGCGCGTTCCGCGCACGTCTGTCCCGACTTCCACGCCGCGGTCGAGCTCGTAGGCCGCCGCTGGTCCGGGGCGATTCTCTACGCGCTCGCGGAACGCCCGCACTACTTCGCCGATCTCGCTCACGCCGTGCCCGGCCTCTCCGACCGGCTGCTCTCACAGCGCCTGCGCGAGCTCGAGGCGGAGGGCCTGGTGGCGCGCTCCGTTCACGACGGCCCGCCGGCGCGCGTCTCCTACGCGCTGACCGAGAAGGGCCGCGCACTGTCGCCGGCGCTGCGGGAGCTGCGCTCGTGGGCGAAGCGGTGGAACGCGGTCTCATAAGGAGCCCGCGCCTCGTAGCGCTGGTAGGTGATCGAGTCGCGGCCCCAGCGCGAGCGGGTGTCCTCCGAGACCACCTCGAGCCCGTGCTCCCGATAGAGATGGGCCGCCGCCGTGAGCTCGGAGAAGGTCTCGAGCCCGACCCTTTCGTAGCCGGCGGCCGCGGCGAACTCGAACAACTCGCCGAGCAGGCGCCGGCCGAGGCCGTGACCGCGGAGCTCAGGGTCGAGGACGAAGAAGCGGACGAAGGCCCCGGCGTCGGGTTCCTCGGTGAGCGCGAGGCTGCCGGCGTGGCGCCCCTCGTGCTCGACGATCCAGACCGCCTCGCGCTCGCCGGGCCAACCGCGCTTGCCGGCGACCGCGACCGCCGCGGCGACATGGGCCTCGAACTCGCCGTTCACGCCCCACCCGGCTGAGTACACGTCGCCGTGGTGGGCGATGATCCGGCCGAGGTCACCGGGGAGCAGGGTGCGGCGGACCGCCGGCGCGCTCATGAGGCCCCGCCCGCGAGGCGGACGAGCTCAACGAGCTCGGCAGTCGGCGCGAACGGGTCCGCCACCACCTCGCCGGAGCGCATCGACATCGCGACGAGCGGGACCCCGTCTTGCTCCGCAAGCAGGACCGGTTCGGGGGGCACGGGACTCGTGTCACGGCCGGCGATGCGGGCGATCGCATCGCGGTCGCAACCGGTAGCGGGGCGGATGGTCACAGGAGACATCATGAGGCCATTGTCGGTCCGCCGATCAATCTTCGCAACATCTAGTGGTCAACAAATCAATCTTGATTTACGATTGATCACGTGGAGCTGCGCCAGCTCGTCTATACGGAGGCCGTTGCTCGGCACCGCCACTTCACCCGGGCCGCCGAGGAGCTCCATGTCGCCCAGTCGGCCCTCTCGCACCAGATCCGGCGGCTCGAGGCCGAGCTGGGAACGGAGCTCTTCGAGCGCACCAGCCGCCGCGTCGTCCCGACCGAGGCCGGGGAGGCGGTCGCTGCCCGCGCCCGGCGCGTGCTCGCGGAGCTCGAGGGCGTTCGCGACGAGCTCGACGAACTGGAGGGCGTCGTCCGGGGGCGAATCGAGATCGGCGCCTTGCTGCCGGCAGGCGAGATCGACGTGCCCTCCCTGCTCGCACGGTTCAGCGCCGCTTATCCGGGGATCGATGTCGGGCTCCGCGAGGGAACGGCCAGCGACATGCACGCACTCGTCCTCGCCGACGAGGTCGATGCCGCATTCGCGATCGTCCACCGGGGCCTGCCGGAGGGGATCGAGTCGCTGCAACTCGGCGAGGAGGAGATCGTCGCCGCGTATCCGCCGGGTACGGCGCCGAAGAAGCGCCGCGTGGGCGCCGCCGACCTCGCCGGCCGCCCGCTCGCGACTCCGCGCGGCGGCTCGACGATCAAGCAGGCCGCGGACGAGTTCTTCGCCGCCGCCGGCGAGACCTTCCGAGTTTCGCTGGAGAGCGGCGACCCGTACCTGATCCGCTGGCTCGTCTCCGAGGGCTTCGGCGCCGCCGTCCTCCCGGCCTCGCTTGCGGTTCGCGTGGGGCCGCCGGTCGACACCCGTCCGCTCGACCCACCGATCGTCCTCCCGGTCTCCCTGATCTGGCGCGAGGGAAGGCATCGCTCGGCCGCGGCCGGAGCCTTCGTCGACTTCGTTCGCGAGCAGACGGGGCGCTGAGCGCGGTACGCTCGCTGGCGATGAGCGACGAGCCGCAGGGATTCAAAGAGGGCGACAAGGTCTGGGTCGAGGACGGGGACGGCAAGCATCACCCCGGGATCTTCGTCGGCGACAACGAATCCGCCGGTTGGTTCGGCGGTGGTCCCAGCGCCTACGTTGCACACCCCGAGGCCCACCAGGCCGAGGTCGTCTCGGTCTTCCGCATCACGCCGCGCGACGAGTAGCGGCGCGGGCTTCGTTCGACCGGACATGGCGATTGAGCTGCGACGCTCGAGCGAGTTCTCGGTCGCCGATCTCGCGACGATCTTCACCGCCGCCTTCGACGACTACCTCATCCCGTTCGAGATGGACGAGGCTCGGCTCGGGTACATGGTCGACGCCTACGACCTCGACCTCACGCGTTCGCTGGTCGCGGTCGCGAACGGCGCCCCGATCGGCCTCGGGAATCTCGGCTTGCGGCCGGGACGCGCATGGCTCGGCGGCGCCGGCGTCCTCCCGGCGCACCGGCGTCTCGGCCACGGCGACGCCCTCACGCGGGGCCTCCTCGACCAAGCGCGTGCGGCCGGCGCGCGCGAGCTCGCGCTCGAGGTGCTCGTCGACAACGCTCCCGCGATCGCGCTCTACGAGAAGCTCGGCTTTCGGCGAACGCGGGAGCTGGAGGTGCTCTCGCTGGCCGTGGATGCCGGTGGTTCGCCGGCCCGTCGCTCACCCACGCACGAACTCAGCTGCGACGAAGCGCTCAGGCGGATCGCCGCGAAACGAGATACCCCCGAGCCGTGGCAACGCGATGACGCGACGGTCGCCAGCCTCAGGCAACGGTCGCCGGTCACGGCGATGGCCGCGGACGGAGGCGCCGCCCTCTTCCGGGAGGAGCTCGGAAGCATCGACCTCCTCCAGGCCGCGGGAGGGCCCACGGAACTCGAAGGCCTGGTGACGGCGATGCGCTCCAGAGGCAAGGTCCGGGCGCTCAACATCCCCGCCGATGGCGGTGTGTCCGCGGCATTGCGCGCCGCGGGCGCCGAGGTTGTCGCCCGCCAGTACGAAATGCGCGCCGCGCTCTGAGTGCTCTGACTGTCGACGCGGTGCGTGTGTGGAGCCGAGGCGCGGGGGGTATGGACGCTTCATAACTTCGTCAGGAGCCATGGGAGGAGCCACATGCACGTAAGGGCCGCCGTCTTCGTGACCACTCTGATGGCGGCGCTCGCCGCCGCGACGCCGGCCGCGGGGCAGACCCCCTGCGATCCGACGCAGACGCCGCCGCAGTTCCGCGGCGAGGTCCCGGAGCTCGCCGACGTGATCCCGTTCCCGGGCGGCGAGGCAGGCGAGGTGACCACCGACCAGGCCTACGCCTACATGGAGGCGGTCGACGGAGCCAGCGATCGAGTGATCACCGGCACGCTCGGCCAGCGCACGTGGGGCAGCCGTGAGCTGCGCTACGCGATCGTCGGCAACCCCGGCCGGCTCCAGCCGGCCGCCCTGAGTCAGATCAAGGCGGCGGCCCAGACGCTGCGCGACCCGGAGACCTCGGCCGCGGAGGCACGTGCGATCGCACAGCAGCATCCGGCGATCCTCTGGGTCGCCTCCAACGTCCACGGCGGCGAGGAGTCGGGAACAGAGGGCTCGCTGCGGGTGCTCTACGAGCTCGCCGACCGCAGTGATTGCGCCGCCAGCCGGATTCTCGCCAACTCGATCGTCGTCCTCCTCCCGATCCAGAACCCCGACGGGCGCGAGGCCGACACGCGCCGCAACCTCTACGGCTTCGACCTCAACCGCGACTGGTTCGCCCGCACCCAGCCCGAGACCGACGCCAAGCTCGAGTTGCTGCGCGAGTACCCCGGCCCGCTGTTCATCGACGCGCACGAGATGGGCGGCACGAGCTACTTCTTCCCGCCGAACTCCGATCCCGTCTATCACGAGATCCCCGGCGAGCCGATCAACTGGATCAACAACGTCTATGGCGCCGCGATGGCCGAGGAGTTCGAGCGCCAGGGCATCGACTACTTCAACCGCGACGTGTATGACCTCTTCTACATGGGCTACGGCGACACGGTGCCCGCGACCGGGTTCCTCTCAGCCGGGATGACGTACGAGAAGGGCAGCGTGAGCCCGATCTCCGAACGCTCCTATGAGCAGTACCTGACTCAGTGGGTGTCGCTGTCGCAGGCGGCCCTCTACAAGCAGGAGATCCTCACCGAGTGGGCGGCCGCCTGGCGCGATGCCTACTCGCAGGGTGAGCGCGGGTCGCTCGAGCCGAACGAGTTGATCAACCCGGGCGAGCTCGTCACCGAGGTCCCCGACATGCGGGTGCGCCACTACTTCATCACCGAGCGCAGCGGCGAAAAGCAGGATGAGGTCCAGGCGATGATCCGCCGGCTGCAGCGGATGGACGTCGATGTCTACAGACTGCAACAGGGGCTGTCCGTGCCCGACTTCACGCCCTACGGTCGCCCGACCGGCCGCCGGTTCATGCCCCCCGGCACCTGGTACGTGCCGATGGCGCAGATGCAGAAGCACTGGGTGCAGGCGATGCTGAACGAGGACACCTACACGCCGTTCCCCTACTTCTACGACGTGACCGCCTGGAGCCAGCCGCTGCTGTTCAACGTCCACGGCGGCTACTCCGGCAGGCCCCTCGACGTCAACGCGCAGCCCGTTGCGGAGCTCGAGGAGCCGCCGACCGAAGCGCCGGCCGAGCAGCCGCGGATCGCGCTGTTCCAGCTCTCCGAGGACTCGACCTCCGCGATCGAGTCGAGCGGCTGGCTGCGCTACCTGCTCGACCGCGTCTGGAAGGTCGACTACGAGGACGTCGACGCCGCCGGGATCGCCGGCGGCGCCCTCGCCGGCACCGATGTCCTCGTGGTGCCCAACGGGCCCGCGGATGCGGGCATGGCCGATCTCGGCGGGACCGGGCGTAAGGCCATTCGCCGCTGGGTCAATCGAGGAGGCCATCTGGTCACCTGGCGTGGGGGCACCGAGTTCGCGGCCCGGCTCGGGGTGAGCACCGCCACGCTCGAGGATCCGACCTCCGACGCCCCCGGCACCCTGTTCCGCGTCAGAATCGACCGCGAGAGCCCGCTGCACTCCGGGGTCGGCAACGAGGCCTACGCCTTCTACGAGTACGACAGCGTGATGACCGCGTCGGTGCCGGAGCACGTCGCGGTCGAGTTCCCGCCCGCGTCCTCCGAAGCCTGGTTCGTCTCCGGCTTCGCCCAGGGAGCCGAGGAGCTCGGCGGGACCGCCGCCGTGGTCGATGAGCCGGTGGGCAGGGGCCGGGCGACCGTGTTCTCGGTCGAGCCGAACTTCCGCGCCTTCACCACCGGGTTCCAGCAGATCCTGCGAAACGCGCTGCTCGGCGCCGAGCCCGAGTCCACGCGCGGGCAGTCCGCGGCGGCGGGCTCCGAGGCGCGGGCGCCCGACGAGCAGGATGCGCGGGACGCCGCGCGCGGGCTGGCGGGCGGCGACACGGAGGCGATCCGGCTCGCCGTCTCGCCGGCGACCGCGCCCGCGGCGGAGGACGTGCTGGGCCGCCTCGGCGCCAGCTACAGCGTCCAGCACAGCCCCGGCCGGGTCGGCTACGTGATCGCCAATCCCGAGGGTCTCACCGCCGACGAGCACCCGTTCGCGTCGCTACTGCCGGCAGCCCTCGAGGATGCCGGGGTCGCGACGATCGCGCTGCGGATGCCCTAGCTGCGGTCGGGTCGCGTCACCCCGGCTTCGGTGCGTTCGACTGTCGCTGCGTGAACGCGAAGCCGAAGAGGGCGATTGCGGCGACCAGGCAGATGATCCCGATCACGGTCGACCCGGTGATGAACGCGACGATCGCGGCGATGGTGAGGATGAGTGCTGTGATGGGCACTTGAGGCACCTTCCGGTCGGGGACGGCCGGAGCCTACGCCTCCGCCCGGGCGGAGCGCTACCAGTCCCGTGGATTCCCCGCCGGGATCGAGTCGGTGACGAGCGTCGCCTCGATCACGGGCACCGGCGGCTGGGCCGTGGTGGCGCGGTAGAGGTCGAAGGCCTCCGGGGACACACTCGCGAACGCCGCCTCGATCGTCCGCGGGTACGCCGCGACGATGACCGCGTCGGGTGGCGGCTCGGGGGCATGGTTCTCTGGCTTCGCGACATAGGCGATGACCGCGTCGAAGCCGTGCGCGCCGCCGCCGTCGAGCGCAACCGCCTCGCTCACGTCGACCCGCGAGTAGCGGATCTCGCGCAGATCGAGACGCTCGAGCTCGGCGTCCGTGACCTCGATCAGGGCGCCGTTCGGGGGCGGGGCTTCCGCGTCTGGCTCGAGGTTGAGGCCCAGGCAGTGGCGGGGCAGCGATCCGTCCTCACGCGCGAACGTCTTCTCCGAAGCGAGGTTGTCGCGCACGAGGGTCCAGTTGCGCCGCCAGCCTTCGAGCCGCGCCAGTGGCGCCGGGCGCGGATCGCGCGCGAGCGTCACGGCGACGCTCTCGGGCGCCACCAGCGATCCGTAGCCGAAGACCGCCAGCCCGCTCACGCCGGGCTCAGCCGACCCGCGGCTTCCACGCCGGCCGCGGGCACAGGCGCGCGGCCGCCGGGCAGCCGAAGCACAGCGCCTCGTAGGGCTCCTCGGTGACCTCGAACTCGCCGCCGCGGATCCGCCCGACCAGCTGCTCGAGGCGCTCGCGCGCCCGTTCGAGCCCGGCCGCGTCGAACTCCTCGACCACCGGGTCATCCGGCGCCTCGAGGAAGACGTGGACCGCCCGCGCTCCCTCCTCGCCGCCGGCGGCGAGCGCGTAGATCTCGCGCTGGGCGGTGTAGCGCTCGCCGACCTCGCTCGCCGGACGCTCGCCGAGCGCATCGGTCTTGTAGTCGATCACCGTCGGCACGGTCCGCGTCGGTCGGCCGGTGCGAGCAGGTCGATCTGGCCGCGGATGACCGTGCCCCCGAGCCCGAGCACGAACGGCACCTCCGGGCGCGCGCTCGTCTCACGCAGGCTGCCCGCGAGCTCGGAATCGAGCCAGCCGGCGACGAAGCCGCTCGCGCGCTCGAACGCCCCATCGTCGCCGGCGAGCCCCTCGGCGGCCAAAAGCGAGCGGATCAGGCCCTCGGCCGGCCGCTCCCAGCCGTTGCGGGCGCTCCACTCGAGCGCCGCGTGGACGGTGTTGCCGACCCCGAGGGCGACCCCGCGAACGGCGCCGGGCTCGGCGTCGTCGCTCGCCTCGTCGCCCTCGCCCTCGCCCGGCGAGGCGGATGCCGGAGAGGCGAGCCCCTCGCGGGCGCCGAGGACACGCTCGAGGTAGAAGCGGTAGCCGCAGCGCTCATAGAGGGCGAGGGCTGAGTAGGAGAGGTGACCGACGGGGACGCTCGCGCTCGCCGGGTCGAGGAGCGGCGGCGTCTCGGTCTCGTCCGCGAGGGCGTCGGGCTCCGACGGCGCCGGGTGGCGGCGGACCAGCTCTTCTGCCCGCTCCGGGGTCGGCATGCTGAGCCGGATCCGGAGGGGGGCGTCCGGAAGGCGCACGACGCCGTCGACGGGCATCGGGCCGAGGAGGGAGACGTCCTCCTCGCCACCGGTCCACCCGCAGGCGACCAGGGCCGGGAGGAGCCGGCGGATCGGCGTCTCACTGGGCTTCTCCTGCTCGATGGGCTTCAGGTCGTTCGGCCCGTACACGCTCGAGAGGATGAGGCGGTCACGGGCCCTCGAGGCGGCGACGTATACGAGCCGGCACCCCTCCTCCGCCTCCGCGGCGCTCGCCTCGTCGTTCAGCTCGACCAGCTCCCAGAGGCCCACCGAGTTCGCCGACGGGAAGGCGAGCCGCATCCCGAAACGGCGCTCGCCTTCGGCGTCCTCGAGGGGCGGGCCGATGACGATGTCGTCGCTCTGGTGTCCGGCGTTCAGGCGCCGGCCGAGATCCGGCACGGCGACGACGGGGAACTCCAACCCCTTCGCCGCGTGGACGGTCATCACCCGGACACCGTCATGGCCCTCCGCCTGGACCGGCGCCATGCCCTCCCGCTCGTCCCGCTTCGTGCTCTCGGCGGCGAGCGCGAGGAAGCCGGCCAGGTCGCGGCCCTCGTTGCGCTCGTACTCGCGCGCCAGCCGCATCAGCTTGCGGACGTTCGCCATTCGGCCGGCGCCACCGGAGCGGGCGAGGAGCCCGAGGTCGTAGCCGAACGCGCTCATCGTCCGCTCGATCAGCTCCTCGAGCGTCCTCAGCGGGGCCTCCGCCCGCAGCGGCTCGAGCGCCGCGCAGAAGCGCTCCAGCCGCGCCCCGTCGTCGGCGTCGATCCGCTCAAGCCATTGAACACCGAACGTTCCGCCCGCCTCCTCGGCTTCGCCTCCGGGGGCGGCCGGGTCAGCCGGCGGGCTGATGTAGTCAGGCTGGCGTCCGTCGCCAAACCGCCAGGCGACGATCGGCCAGACATGGCGAGCGTGCCCGTCCTCCGTCGCGGCGGCGCGGCGCAGGAGCCAGAGAGCGTCGGGGCTGACGCCGTTCGCGAACGAGGCGAGGGCGCCGAACAGGTACTCGTCGTCGAGCGGGTTCGAGACGACCCCGAGGAGGCGGATCAGGTCCTCGACCTGCTGCTGGGTCCAGTAGCCGCGCCCGCCGACCACGAACGGCCGAAGGCCGGCGCGCTCGAGCGCCTCCTCGTACGCGTCGACGTGCGTGAAGGCGCGCAGGAGCACGACGATCTCACCGCGCTCGGCCTCGCCGGCCTCGACCAGGTTCCGCAGGCGCTCGGCCAGGAAGCGGGCCTCGGCGACGATCCGCGGCGCCGAGCCGCTCGGCGGCGGGTCGAGGTCGATCTCGTCCGTCTTCCACTTGCGCGCTTCCTTGCCGCGGCCCTCGTCGAGCGTGAGCAGCAGCTCGACCTCGCCGGGACCGGCGTCGCGCCGCCCGGCGGAGAGCTCGGTGAAGTCATCGAGCAACGTGCGCCCGACGGTGTTGACCGCCGCGAGCACGCTCGGCACGGAGCGGAAGTTCCCGCGCAGCGGCAGGACGTCGCTCGACTCCGAGTCGCGCGCGGCCTGCCGCTCCGCCCGGAAGACCTCGAGGTCCGCGTTGCGGAAGCGGTAGATCGACTGGTGCTCGTCGCCGACCATCAGCGCCCGGGTCTGCGGCCCGCGCAGCATGCCGACGAGCTCGAGCTGGACCCGGTTCGTGTCCTGGAACTCGTCCACCATCACGTGCTCGAAGCGCTCGCGCCAGCTCGCAGCGAGCGCTGGGGTCGAGCGCAGGAGATCGAGCGCCCGTAGCTCGAGGTCCTGGAAGTCGAGCGCCGAGCGCTCGCGCTTGAGCTCCTCGTAGCCCGAGCCGAGCCCCTCGAGGACGAGCTCGAGCGCGGCGCGGGCGCCGCTGGCCGCCTCGATCTCCCCCGCGGTCAGCGGCCGGAGCTCCTCCTTGGAGGAGGGGGAGTGAAGCGGCTCGTCGATCGGCGGCAGCTGCGGCGCGGACATCCCCTGGCTTCTGAGCCGCTCGTGCGCGCCGAGCGCCATCGCGATCAGGCGCCACGGCTGGTAGGCGGCGGCAGCAGCCGCGACCCGCTCGTCGCCGTCGGCGAGCAGGGCGTTGAGCGCCGCGTCGGCGGCGCGATCGCGAAGCCTCGTCGCCTCGGCCGCGTCGAGGACGCGGAAGGCCGGATCGAGGCCGGCCGCGAGCGGGTGCGCGGCGAGCAGCCGGCGGCAGAACGCGTGGATCGTCATCACCCAGGCGCGCTCGCTGGCCCGCGCGGCGCGCAGGAGCTCGTCGGCTCGCTCGCTCTCGCCCTCGGCCCTCAACGCCCGCGAGCGCCGCATGAGCTCGCGCCGGATCCGCGTTCGCATCTCGGCGGCGGCGCGCTCGGTGAAGGTGAAGGCGAGGATGCGCTCGACCTCGACCCCGTCGTCGAGGACCGCGGCGCAGTAGCGGTCGACCAGCACCGTCGTCTTCCCCGTGCCGGCGCCCGCCTCGAGGAAGGCGTCTCGCTCGCGCGCGGCGATGGCCGCGCGCTGCTCGGCGGTGGGGTCCGGGCGGACGGCCGGCGGCGGAGCGGCGTCCGGCTCGGAAGTCGTCTCGGCCTCGATGTCGGCCGGGCCCTCTACAGGGGGCGGGGTCCCGTTCGAGGGCTCGCCGGCGCCACCGATCAGCGAGAGTTGATCAGGACCCACGGGTCGCCGCCTCACTTCTCGCTCCGGCCGTTGCCGTTCTCATCACCGACCGCGCCAAGTGCGCGCTCGAGGCGGCAGATCGGCTGATAGGTGCAGTACTTCGGGCACTGGCCGCAGAGCGGGTCGCGGTCGATCTCGCCGGCCCGCATCGCGCGGGCGGCACCGAGGGCCGTTTCCTCCGCGGCCGCCAGCGCGTGCTCGAACGCATCGCCGTCGCGGCGGTCGCTGCGGACGATGCCGAGCTCCTTCGTCCGTTCGTCCTCGGCGCGGACGATCCCGCGCGGGCGGCGGTCGTCGGGCCTGGTCGCGCCGAGGGGCTGGTAGAGGCCGCCGACCGGCTCGAGCCCGAGGACCTCGCGCACGGCGCGCATGTAGAGCTGGATCTGGAGCGTTCCCTTGTCCGTGAACTTGTCCGCCGAGGCGACGCTCTTCCCGGTCTTGTAGTCGCGCACGATCGCGCTGCGACCGTCCGAGCCGCGGTCGATGCGGTCGATCCGCCCGCGCAGAAAGACCTCGCCGTCGCCCAGGGCGAGGGCCGGGTGCGATTCGATCGGCTCGCCGTTCTCGTCCTCGAACGGCCCGAAGGAGACCTCGAGCAGCTCCGGGTCGGGGCGGAAGTCAGAGTCGGACTCGGCCTCCACGGCCAGGAACGCCTCGGCCTGGATCCGAGCCCGGTTGAGGGCCGTCCGCCGCGCCGGATTGAGCGGTGCCGCGGCGCGCTCCGTCGCGATCTCCTCGAGCAGCTCGCGGAAGCGCTCACGCCACCGGTCGAGATCCCCGGGCCGCGGGATCGCTTCGGCGCCCGGCGGTTCCCGGTAGAGGCGTTCGAGCGAGTCGTGGATGATCGAGCCGAGCCAGAGGGGGTCGGACTCGGGTTCGAGTCGCTGCGGGGAGAGCTCGTGGTCGACGAACCACTTGTACGAGCAGGTCACCCAGCCTTCGAGCGAGTTGGCGCTGAACGTATCGCGCGCGCCGAGATCCTCGAGCACCGCGGGAGCGGTGAGCGGACCGGGGCGGACCGTCGGGTCGGGGACCCGGTCGAAGTGCGAGAGGGTGGCGGCGGCTTCGTCGCCGCCGACGCCGAGCCGCTCGAGGGTTTCGGGGCGGTCGATGCTCCAGCCGCCGAGCGCGAGCGCCCGCGCGAGCGCGCGCGAGGTTGGCGCCTCGCTCGCCGAGAGCACGGTCCGCTCCGGCCCGCGGCGGGTGACGAGTTGCTGCTCGGCGGTCTCGGGGTCGGGTGCGATCAGGTCGAGGACGTCGTCGACGAAAGGCGAGCGGGCGATCGCGGTCCCATCCTCGTCGCAGGCCTGCCAGCTCAGATAGAGGCGATCGGTCGGCCGCGAGACGCACGAGTGGAACAGGTAGCGCTCCTCCTCCGCAGGCTCTGTGCGGCGCAGGTCGGGGTTGCCGATCTCGCGCCGGCGCTCCTCGGCGAGCAGCGGGTCGGGCGCGATCGTGCTCGGGAACTCACCATCGTGAAGCGAGGCGCAGAAGAGGGCCCGGGCCCGGGCGGCTCGGGCGCGGTAGGGACTCATGATCCGGATCCGTCCTTCGGCGGGCCCGCGCCAGAACGGGACGCTCGCCGATTCGATCGCCTCGACCGCCTCGCGGACGTCGGGTTGCTCGCAGCCCGGGAGCGCGCCGATCCCCGCGAGCTCCTCGAGGAGCTCGGCGGCGGCGACTCCGGCGCGGAGCTCGAGCGCGGAGAAGGGCGGCTCTGCGTCGTTCGCGGAGCGCTCCGCCAGAGGCGCCCGCTCGCGATGCGCGAGCTCGGCGAGCTCGCGCGCCGAACGGGCGAGCGCGCGCAGGCGCTCGGCGGCGCCCGGGGCTTCGCGCAGGCGGCGGAGGTGAAGCGGGGGCTTCTCCCAGCTCGCGACCGCGTCGGCGACGGTCTGCGCCTCGCCGCGGCGGATCCGCCGCTCGACGCCGTCGACGACCCCCGGCGCGATCGATGGATCGCAGCGCAGGTGCGTGAGCAGGGCACCGGTGTCCCGCTCGTCGGCGAAGGCGCGGCACAGGGCGATCAAGGACGTGCCGACCGCGGTCGCGGCGAGCGACTTCGAGGCCTCGAGCGCGACCGGGATACCGAGGTCGCGAAGGACGCTCGCCACCAGCGGCCCGCTCGACTCGGGATGGCGAAGGACGATCGCGATCTCATCGGGGGTGAGGCCCTGCGCGAGCAGCCGTGCGATCTCGACCCCGATCGCCTCCGCCTCGCCCCGCGGGCCCGCTGACTCGAGCAGGGTGAGCCCGCCGTCGGCGTCGACGGTCGTGGTGTCGGGCTCGAACAGGCTGCGGTCGAGATGGCGCAGCGTCGCGCTGTCCGTGTAGGCCTCGTCGAACGGGACCTCGCGGACCTCATCGGCCCCGAGCTCCTCGGTCAGGACCCCGATCAGGTGCGCGCGGACGGCGAGCGCGCGGCGATCGGCGTAGTTGACCGCGACGGTCGCCTCGCCCGCCCGCGCGAGCGCGTCGACCAGCTCGAGCTGCGCGCGGGTGAGGTCGTCGAAGCCGTAGACGAACACCGGTCGGCCGCCCCAGGCTTCCGGGTCCGCGCGCAGCGCGGCGATCGCGGCGGCGGCGATCGTCCCGGCGTCGCCGCGGCCGCTGGCCTCGCGCAGGTCGACGTAGGCGGTGTAGAGGTCGCACAGCTCGGACTCGTAGCCGGGGTCTTCGAGCTCGCCGACCAGGGTGCGAAGCTCGGCGGGCGAGATGAGCGCGGCCTGCAGCTCGGCGACAAGCCGGTCGAGGGCGGGGGCGAAGCCCGGCCGGGAGGCCGAGCGGCGTAGGCGCTTCGGCTCCGCCGCGCGGATAGCCGCGCGCAGCAGCGCCTGGCGCTGGGCGACTGTGAGCGTCGGCGCCAGCTCGACGGCGAGGGTGCGAGCGACGTCGAGGTTGAGCCCGGCAAAGGTCGAGATCGAGCCGCCGAGCGTCGCCCCGGAGCCGCCGCAGAGCTCACGTTCGAAGGTGGCGACGTCGTCGCCCGTGGGGACGACGAGAACCGGCTCGCGCTCGAGCGAGGCGCGAAAAGCGGCGAGAATCTCGCCGGCCCGCCCCGAGTTCGGGGGTCCCTGAATCACTCGCAACGCCATGCCTCCCAGCATAGGTCGCGTCCCGGCCCCCTAATCCGACGCCCGATCCCGCTCCCACCGCATTTCCACGCGGCTTTTTGACGTCCTATGCCCGGCTTACTCTGCGCGCCAATGGCACTCTGCTTCATCGATCCGGCCGATGCGATCCGCGCGATCGCCGATTCGATCGGGCGCGAGGCCCGCCGGCAACTGCTCGGCGAGGCCGTCCGCGCCTGGGTCGACGAGATCCCCGACGACGAGCTCGAGGCTCATTACGCGAAGGCGATCTCCGAGCTCGACGAGCACGACATCTCGATGCTCGCCGCGTGGCACGCGTCGATGGAGGTCGGCACGCCGATCCCCAACCGCGACTACCTGATGGGCGCGTTCCCCTCGCTCGGCGAACACCGGCGCGAGGCGCTCAAGCTCGCGGCCGGCTTCCGGGGCGAGGAGGCCGTCGACCGCGGTGTCACCGAGGAGCGCGCGCTCGAGACCGTGCTCGAGTGGCTCTCCGGCCCGCGCCTGATGCAGCTCGCGCTCGAGGCGGTCGAGCTGTACATCTGGGACCGCGCCGGCTCCGACAACTAGCGCCACCCAACAACAGCCGTACGGCCCGGCAACGGGAAGCGACGGGGCGGGGTCGGTGACGGCGGGACCGGCGGCCTTGCTTGCTGCGCACGAACTGGTCTCGTTCGCAGTCGCGAGATACTGCGCGGGCGATGTCGCAGGAGAACGTCGAGAAGCTGCGCCCGGTCTACAGGGAATGGGCGCGGGGCAACCTTCGAGCCGGCCGCGAGCTATTCGCCCCGGACGTTCGGTACGAAGCCGAAGCCCCCGGGCAAGGCTCCGTGATCGGCGCAGAGGCAATCGGGAAACAGATGCGCGAGTTCCTCGACCAGTGGAGCGAGTTCCGCATCGAGGCAGAGGCCTTCGAGGAGTTCGACGACGCCGTACTCGTCACCGAGCGCCAACACGGCATCGGCAAGGGCAGCGGAGTCGAAACGGAGCAGATCATCTACGCGGTGTGGGTTTTTCGGGGCGGCCGTGTGGTCGGCGCGCGGTGGAGCACGAGCCGCAAACGTGCCCTCGAAGCCGCCGGGCTGTCGGAGTAGCCCACAAACGCCTACCTGTTCGTGCCGGCTGCCGAGTCTCCGTGTTACCCAGCGAGCTGTTCTCCCGTCTGCGCCCACGCCCTACATTGGCGGCATGAGCCAGATCCGGCCTTGCCGTAGCGCCGAGCGAGACGCGATCCTCGCGATCATCAACGCCGCGGCCGAGGCCTACCGAGGCGTGATCCCCGCGGATCGCTGGCGCGAGCCCTACATGCCGGCGGAGGAGCTCGAGCGCGAGATCTCCGCCGGGGTTCGGTTCTGGGGGTTCGAAGCCGACAGCGAGCTGGTCGGCGTCATGGGTGTCCAGCCGGTGCGGGACGTCGACCTCATCCGCCACGCGTACGTCCTGCCCACCGGCCAGCGGCGCGGCGTCGGCGCTGCCCTGCTTCAGCATCTACGGACGATGAGCGAACGCCGGATGCTCGTCGGCACCTGGGCTGCCGCCGACTGGGCGGTCCGCTTCTACCGTCGTCACGGGTTCGAGCTCGTTTCCGCCGCGCGAAAGGCGGAACTGCTCGGGAGTTACTGGGCGATCCCGGAGCGCCAGGTCGAGACGTCGGTCGTGCTCGCCTGTCCGCCGCTCGGCGAGGGTGACGGACGACGGCGAGCGGCCTACAGATCGCGCTCGTACACGTACATGATCGGCCCATCGGGTCCCTCGCGGTTCGTGAAGCCGAGCTTCTCGTAGAGGGCTCGGGCGGCGACGTCGTCCTCGCTCGTGCCGAGGTCCATGAAGTCGGCTCCCCGCTCCCGGGCAACCTCCATCGCCCGTTCGAGCAGCACTCGTCCGATGCCCTGTCCGCGCAAGTCCGGGACGACGTAGAGCTCCTCCAGGTAACAGCTGAGCCCGTCGCTCCAGACCGAGGTCTTGAAGCGCAGCTCGGCGAACCCGTCGGGCGCTTCGCCGGCGAGGAGGACGAGCATCTCGTCGTTCTCGAGCATGCGGCGCGCGTTCTTCGTCAGCGCGTCGACGCCGGGGGTGAAGTCCTCGAACTCGGTGTTGAAGTCGTGGAGCAGTCGCGCGACCGTGGCCGCGTCGTCAGCGGTGGCCCGTCTGATCTCGATCGCCATACGACCATGATTGCGTTCTCGTAAGCTCGCGTGCTTGGAAGGCACGCCCCAGTTCGACGCCTGGCAGGCGGAACTCCACGGCCACGAGGTGATCTACCGCACCGTTGGCAGCGGACCGCCGGTCGTGCTGATCCACGGCATGGTGAACTCCTCACGCCACTGGAAGCGGGTGGCGCTCGAGCTGGCAGACCGCTACACGGTGATCGCGCCGGACCTGATCGGCCACGGCGATTCGGCGACGCCCCGTGGCGACTACTCGATCGGCGCGCACGCGGCGGCAATCCGCGACCTGCTCTCCTCGCTCGGAATCCGCTCGGCGACGATGGTCGGGCACTCGCTCGGCGGCGGGATCGCAATGCAGTTCTTCTGGCAGTTCCCGGAGCGGGTCGAGCGGCTGGCGCTCGTGTCGAGCGGCGGCCTCGGCCCGGAGGTGAGCCCACTGCTTCGCGCCGCAGCGCTCCCCGGCTTCTCGGGCCTCTTGGCCGGCGCCGCGCAGCCGCGGGTGCTCGACAGCCTCGACGACGTCGCCGCCCGCCTCAAGGGTCGCGGTTCGGCCTACGGCGTCCAGGTCGAGGCGATCGTCCGCGCCCTGCGTCCGCTCCAGCGCGCCGAGGCGCGTAAGGCCTTCCTGCAGACGCTGCGCTCCGTGATCGACGCCCGTGGTCAGAGGGTCAGCGCAGTCGACAGGCTCTACCTGCTCGGCCCGGTGCCGACGTTGGTCGTCTGGGGCGAGCGCGACCGCACGATCCCGCTCGAGCACGGGCGCCTCGCCCACGAGCAGATCCCGCACAGCCGCTTCGAGACGCTGCCCCGGGCCGCGCACTTCCCCCACCTCGACGACCCGGTCGGGCTCGCAACCGTCCTTGCCGACTTCATCGAGACGACCGACGCCTACCGTCTCGAGGAGTCCGACTGGGAGGAGCTGGTCAACTCGCGCACGGTGCGCAAGCGCAGGTTGCGAGCGGCCTGACCGCTAGCGCTCGGCCCGGCCGGCGGCCTCGCCGTCGCGGACGGAGCGCTCGACGTTCTCGTCGCGGTCCATCAGCCGGTCGAAGACCGGGTTGATCAGCCCGCGGCCGGTCGACCAGATCGCCCACCAGCGCGGGCGGATGATCCGCGGCGCCCGCTTCTCGATCCCGTCCACGATCCCCTTACCCGCCTCGGATGGGTGCAGGCGCTTCAGCATCCACTTCGGATAGGTCTCCTCCAGCTGCTTCGCGATCGGGTCCGCGAACGCGTCCTGAACCATCGAGGTGTCGATGAAGCCGAAGTAGGCGACGCTGGCCGATGCGCCGTGGATCCGGAGCTCGGTACGGAGCGCCCGGCCAAGTTGCTCGACGCCGGCCTTCGACATCGCGTACGGAGCGGCGAGCACGCCGTTGACGAACGCGTAGATCGACGCGATCACGACGATGTGCCCGCCGCGCTCGACTACCTGGGGGAGCACCGCGCGAACCGTGTGGACCACGCCCATCAGATCGATGTCGACGACGCGGTCGAACATCTCTTCGCCGATCACCGTCATCGGGCGGACCGGTGGGGCGATTCCGGCGTTGGCGACGGCGATGTCGAGGCCGCCGAACCTCTCCACGATCTCGGAGACGGCACGCTCGAGCGCGGACCTGTCGGTCACGTCGCCGGCGATCGCGAGCGTCCGCGGGCCGATCGCGTCGCAGGCGCTCTGCGCGTCCTCCTGCTCGAGATCCATGATCGCGACAGACGCGCCACGGGCGTGCAGGAGCTTTGCGGTCTCGAAGCCGATCCCGCGCGCCGCACCGGTCACGAACGCGACCTTGCCGTTGACCGGATAGACGACGGCCATGCCGGAGTTACTCTGCGCCGGCGCTGAAGAAGAGCGGTTCGCCGAGTCGCGAGCCCGGAATCTTCCAGACGACCTTGTAGTCGCCCGGGCCCTCGGCGGTGAAGTGCTTCAGGTAGTCGATGCTGTCTTTGAACGTGTTGCCGCCGGCCTCGCGAAGCTCCGACTCCGCGCACTCGCGGCCGCCGCCCGGTCCCTTGACGCAGATCTTGTACTCGGCGAAGTACGGCGCGAAGGCCCGCACCTCGAACCTGAGCCTGCCCTTCTTGACCTTGACCGCGGTGCAGTAGTCCCCGGAGGGGCTGCAATAGGAGTCGAGCGTCTCGCGCTCAGATGCGCCCGCCTCGTTGGCGAGCGACTGGGCCGTGCAGACCCCCGCGAACAGCGCCGCGAAGGCGAACGAGGCGAGTAGCCGCTGAGCCATGGGGCGGGAGCCTATATCGCGAGCGGCCTGGAACACTCAGCCCATGCGCGTACTCGCCATCTCCCACGAGCGCGAGGCTGGGCCCGGGGTGTTCGCGGAGGCGATCGAGGCGGCAGGTGCCAGCCTCGACATCTGGCACCGCGCCGAGACCGCGCAGCCACCCGGCGACCCCCTCGGCTATGACGCGGTGATCACGTTCGGCGGCGCGATGCACGCCGATCAGGAGTCCGAGCATCCGTGGATCGCGGAGGAGAAGGTGCTCCTGCGGGAGTTGCTCGCGCGCGAGATCCCACTGCTCGGCGTCTGCCTCGGATCGCAGCTCCTCGCCGAGGCGGCGGGTGGGAGCGCCGTGCGCGCCCCGGAGCCCGAGATCGGCTGGTTCGAGGTCGAGGTCACCGACGAGGGCGCCGACGACGATCTGCTCGGGCCGCTGGCCCCGTCCTTCGAGGCCTTCGAGTGGCACAGCTACGAGTGCCGCCTGCCGCCGGAGGCGATCGTGCTGGCGCGCACTCCCGTCTGCGTGCAGGCCTATCGCGTCGGCGACCGCGCGCACGCGATCCAGTTTCACGCCGAGGTCACGCACGCCGACGCGTCGAAGTGGACGCGCGACTTCGAGGTCGACGAGGACGCGGTCCGGATCGGGCTCGATCCGCAGGCGCTCGCGGCCGAGACCGAGGCGAAGATCGAGGACTGGAACGAGCTCGGCCGGGAGATGTGCCGGCGCTGGCTCGAGGCGTGGACGTGAAGGCCCGGTGGGTGACGTGACCGCGTCGGCCGCGGGGAGGGAGTTCGCCGAGGCGATGGCCGCAAAGGACTACGAGAGGATGGTCGCCCTGCTCGACCCGCAGGTCGACTTCCTCGGCCTGACGCCGGGGCGGACGTGGGAGGCATCCGGGGCGGATCGATTCGTCTCCGAAGTGCTCCCGCGGTGGTTCGAGCCCTCCGACCACATCGAGGAGGTGCTCTCGGTGGAGTCCGGCTCGGTCGCCGACCGCGAACACGTCGCGTACCGGTTCCGCGGCCGCAACGACGACGGGCCGTTCGTCGTCGAGCAGCAGGCCTACTTCACGCTCCGCGGGGGCCGGATCGACTGGATCCGGATCCTCTGCTCGGGCTTCCGGCCTGCCTAGGCGTAAGGTTGCAGAGATGACCGAGGCCGAGGCACGAGAGGCGTGCACGAAGCTCGCGAGCGAGCACGCCGACCGCGAGACGCATCAGTGGCGGCCGCGCGAGGAGGCGGACGGCTCCTGGTCGGTGGTCAAGATCGCGATCCCGCCGACCCAGGCGACGACCCCGGAGACGCGAGCCGAGGAGCGCCCGCCGACGGCCGACGACCCGCGCACGATCGCGATGCAGAACCTCGGGCCGAACGTCGGGCCCGGGATCTAGCGCTACTGCGGCGTGACGTAAGCGCCCGCGAGGCCGCCGTCGACGAGAAACGTGGACGAGGTCACGAACGAGGACTCGTCCGAGGCGAGGAAGAGCGCGGCGTTGGCGATCTCGCGCGCCTCGCCGAAGCGGCCCATCGGGATGTGGACCAGCCGCCGGGCCGCCTTCTCGGGGTCCTTCGCGAACAGCTCCTGCAGGAGCGGCGTGTTGACCGGGCCGGGGCACAGCGCGTTCACCCGTACGCCACGCCGGGCGAACTCAACGCCCAACTCGCGCGACATCGAGAGCACGGCGCCCTTCGAGGCCGTGTAGGAGATCTGCGAGACCGCCGCGCCGAGCACCGCGACGAACGAGGCCGTGTTGATCACGGAGCCGCCCGGCGGGCTGTTTTGGAGCAGGTAGGGAATCCCGTGCTTGCAGCAGAGGAAGACCGAGCGCACGTTCACGTCCTGGACCCGCTGCCAGGCGTCGAGTTCCGTGTCGACCGCCGACTGGTCGTCGCTGGGGTTGATCCCCGCGTTGTTGAACAGCACGTCGATGCGGCCGAAATCCTCGTGCACCCGCGCGTAGAGCGAGCGCACCTGCTCCTCGTCCGTGACGTCGGCCTCGATCGCCAGCGCGCCCTCGGAGTCGGGGGAGAGGTCGACCCCGACCACGGTCGCGCCCTCGATGTCGAAGAGCCGCGCGGACTCGGCGCCGATGCCGCTCGCCGCCCCGGTGATCACGCAGACCTTCCCCTCGAGCCGCCCTGCCATCTGCCTCACCCCTCTTCCATCGCGTAGAAGACGTTCTTCACATCCGTGTAGTGCTCGAGCGCGTCGGGCCCGAGCTCGCGGCCTACGCCCGACTGCTTGAAGCCGCCGAACGGGGTCGAGACCCGCACCGAGGTGTTCGAGTTGATCGAGATCACGCCGGTTTCCATCGCACGCGCGACCCGTAGCGCCCGTGCCCCGTCGCGCGTCCACACGGATCCCGACAGCCCGTAGATCGTCTCGTTGGCGAGCTTGATCGCCTCGGCCTCGTCGGCGAACGGGATCACGCAGGCGACCGGCCCGAAGATCTCCTCCTCCGCGGCACGGTCGGAGTTCGCGACCGGCGCGAGAACCGTCGGCGGGAACCAAAAGCCCGGTCCGTCGGGAGCCGAGCCCCGGATCGCGACCGGCGCGTCGTCGGGGACGTAGGAGGCGACGGTCTCGCGCTGGTCGGCCGAGATCAGCGGGCCCATCTGCGTCTCCTCGGCGAGCGGATCGCCGACGCGGATGCCCTTCACCGCCGGTTCGAGCGCGGCGAGGAAGTCGTCGACGGCGTCGCGCTCGACCAGGATCCGGGAGCGCGCGCAGCAGTCCTGCCCGGCGTTTCCGAACACCGCCATCGGGGCCGAGGCCGCAGCCGCGTCCAGGTCCGCGTCGGCGAAGACGACGTTCGGCGACTTGCCGCCGAGCTCGAGGGTCACCCGCTTGATCGTCTCGGCCGCGCCCGCGGCGATCCGGCGCCCGACCTCGGTCGACCCGGTGAAGGCGATCTTCGCGACATCCGGATGCTCGACAAGGCGCTGTCCGCAGACGGAGCCCGGTCCGGCGACGACGTTGAGGACGCCCTCGGGCAGCCCGGCCTCGAGCGCGATCCGCTCGAGCTCGACCGAGGTCAGCGGGGTCAGCTCGGCCGGCTTGAGGACGACGGTGTTCCCCGCCGCGAGAGCCGGCGCGACCTTCCACGAGGCGATGACGAGGGGGAAGTTCCACGGGGTGATCAAGCCGACGACGCCTAGCGGCTCGCGGAACGTCATGTCGACGCCGCCCGCGACCGGGATCGTCTTGCCGAGGAGGCGCTCGGGGGCACCCGCGTAGTAGCGGAAGCACTCGACGACCATCCCGATCTCGCCGCGCGCGTCGCCGATCGGCTTCCCCGCGTTCCGCGCCTCGAGCGTCGAAAGCGCGTCGGCCTCGGCCTCGATCGCGTCGGCGAGCCGGCGCAGGAGCGTCGCGCGATCGGCCGGCGCCACCGCGCGCCAGGCCGGGAACGCGGCGTGCGCACGCGCCACGGCCGCGTTCGTCTCCTCGACCCCGGCCCGCGGGATCTCCGCCATCACCGCTTCCGTCGCGGGCTCGAGCACGGAAAGGCTCATGCCGCCACCGCGGTTCGCGCAGCCTCGGCGAGTGCTCCGATCACCGGGCTTCGGCGGTGCTCCTCGGGGTGCCAGAGCAGGCCGAGGGCGAAGTCCTCGCCCGGGCGCTCGATGGCTTCGATGAGTCCGTCCGGCTCGGACCAGCCGCTCGCGACGAGGTTCTCGCCGAGCCGATCGATTCCCTGGTGGTGATGGGAGTGGACCTGCAGCCGCTCCGCGCCGAGTGTCCGCGCCGCAAGCGATCCGGCCTCGAGCCGGACGTCGTGCAGGGAGAACTCGCCGGGTCGTTCGATGTGGCGCTCGGCGCCGTCGACGTGCTGGTCGATCGTGCCGCCGCAGGCGACGTTCAGGAGCTCCATTCCACGACAGGTCGCGAGCAGTGGCATCCGCCGCTCGAGTGCCCCGCGGGCGAGGGCAAGCTCGAACCGGTCGCGCTCGCGGTTGTAGCCACGCGTGAGCTCGTGCGGCTCGGCGCCGTAGCTGGCCGGATCGAGATCCGCGCCGCCGGACAGCAGCAGCCCGTCGATCGCGTCGAGCAGATCACCCGGATCGTCGACGCTGGCCTCGTCGGCGGGGAGGAGGACGGGAATGGCGCCCGCGTCGGCCGCGTTCAACGAGTAGGTGCGCTGGGAGAGGTTGACGTCGACCTCGCTCCAGACGCTCCAGCCGGCCGGCTCGAGCGCCGCGGTGATCCCGATCACAGGCCGGGACGGCATCAGAGCCTCTCGAATCCTCTGAACCGCTCCCAGTCGGTGACCGTGGACTCGAACGCATCGAGCTCTACCTGCGCCCGGTTCAGGTAGTGGTCGACGACCTCCTGCCCGAACGCCTCGCGCGCGACGGCGCTTCCGGCGAAGAGGTCGCGCGCCGCGTACATGTTGCGCGGCACGTGGGGCTTGTCGGAGGTGTAGGCGTTGCCCTCGACCGGCGGCTCGAGGGCCAGCTCGGAGTCGATCCCGTGGAGGCCGCCGGCGATCATCGCTGCGAGCGCCAGGTAGGGGTTCACATCCGCGCCGGGCAGCCGGTTCTCCATCCGCAGGGCCTCGCCGTGCCCGACGACCCGCATCGAGCAGGTGCGGTTGTCGTTGCCCCAGGCGACGGCGGTCGGCGCGAACGAGCCGGCGGCGAACCGCTTGTAGGAGTTGACGTGCGGGGCGTAGAGCAGCGTCATCTCCTCCATGCAGGCGAGCTGGCCGGCGAGGAAGCGTTCGAACATGGTGCGGTCGGCGGCGAAGGCGTTGCCGCCGCCGTCATCGGCAACGGAGAGGTGGATGTGGCACGAGCTCCCCTCGCGCTCGTTCCACTTCGCGATGAAGGTGATCGACATCCCCTCCTGCGCGGCGATCTCCTTCGCGCCGTTCTTGTAGACGACGTGGTCGTCCGCGGCGGTGAGCGCCCCGTCGTAGCGGAAGTTGATCTCGTGCTGGCCGAGGTTGCACTCGCCCTTCGAGTTCTCGACCGTCATCCCCGCCGCCCCCATCTCGTTGCGGATCCGGCGGATGAGCGGCTCGACGCGAGCCGTGCCGAGCAGGGAGTAGTCGATGTTGTAGAGGTTGGCCGGCTCGAGGTCTCGGTACGCCTTCTTCCACGCTTCCTCGTAGGTGTCGTTGAAGACGATGAACTCGAGCTCCGTCCCGGCCGCTGCCGTCCAGCCGCGCTCGGCGAGCCGGGCGAGCTGGCGGCGGAGGATCTGCCGCGGCGAGGCGACGACGTCCTTGCCGTCCGCCCACTGCAGGTCGGCGAGCACGAGCGCGGTGCCCTCGTGCCAGGGAATCGGCCGCAGCGTGTCGAGGTCCGGCTTCATCTCGAAGTCGCCGTAGCCGCGCTCCCACGACGCCATCGCGTAGCCGCCGACGGTCTCCATGTCGACGTCGACGGCGAGCAGGTAGTTGCAGCCCTCGGCGCCGTGCTCGAGCACCTCGTCGAGGAAGTGCGACGCGGTCAGGCGCTTGCCCTGAAGACGGCCCTCCATGTCGGCGATCGCCAACAGCACGGTGTCGACCGTGCCCTCGGCGACCGCCTTCTTCAGTTCGTCGAGCGTCACTCCCGAGACGTTACGGAGCGGGCGGAGCCGGCTTGTCCGGATCCGCGCCCGCCGCAAGCGCCTGGTCGATCTCGATGTTCTTGGTCTGGCCGGTGAAGTAGTGCTTCGCCTTGACGTGCCAGAAGATCGCCGCGAGGAGGAACACCGCGCCGACCATCAGCGGCGCGTAGTTGAGCGCCTCCCAGCTGAACTTGCCATCGCCGCCGCCCTCGCCGTTCCACGGGACCGCCGCGGGGGTGAACGGAAGGCAGAAGATGATCGTGATCAACGCGGTCCAGAAGACCGCGAACGGGTTCATCCAGCGCCACTTGTTGCCGAGGTTCCACACCGGCGATTGCTCGAAGGAGCTGCCCGCGCGCCAGCGCAGGAAGATCGGGATCGCGTAGGCGATGTAGAGCCCGATCACCGTGATCGAGACGACGGCGAAGAAGGCGAAGGGGAACGGGTCGCCGGCCGAGTTGCCCTTGAGCGCCGGCAGCGTGATGATCAGCGCGGCGGCCGCCATCGCCAGCACGGCGTTGCGGGGTGTCCCGCTCGCGTTGACCTTCGAGAGAGCGCGCGGCAGGCCGCGATCGCGCGAGAAGGCAAACGACATTCGCGATGCGCTCGTCAGGCACGCGAGCCCGCAGAAGAGCTGGCCGAGCGTGGAGATGATCACCACCGTCTTGAACGCCGACTCGCTCAGCGACAGGCTGAAGACCTCGAGCGAGCTCCCGGCCCCGTAGCCCTCGCCCGCGGTCACCGCGGCGGGATCGGTCACCGCGAAGGTGATCGCCAGGAGCACGAACCACCCGATCACGGACGAGAAGAAGATCGACTGCCATACGCCGCGCGCAGCCGAGCGCGAGGCGTCATGGGTTTCCTCCGAGACGTGCGCCGAGGCGTCGAAGCCGGTGATCGTGTACTGCGTCAGCAGGAATCCGAGAGGGAGCACGTAGAACCAGAACATGTCCATGCTGAACCCGGAGTTGTTCAGCCGCTCGGTGAAGACGAAGTCGAAGCTGGCGTGATCGTCGGGGACGAACACCAGGATCGCGATGATGATCACGACGCCGATCACGTGGACGAACACCGAGATGTTGTTGGTCACCGCCAGCAGGTGGGTGCGCATGATGTTGATCGTCGCGTGGATCGCGAGGATGATCGCGAAGAGCAGGAACGTCTCCCCGAGGATGTGCTCGGCATCGCCGAAGTTGACGCCGCCGATCTCGACCCCGTAGAGACCGAGCACGACGTTGAGGAACGTCGCCGAGGCGTAGACGACCGAGGCGACGACGCCGACGAGGCCGGCGAGGTTGAACCAGCCCGTGAACCAGCCCCAGACCGGCCCGCCCAGCCGGGCGGCCCACCAGTAGATGCCGCCCGCCGTCGGGTATCTCGCGACGATCTCCGCCGTGCAGAAGCCGATGACCAGGATCGGGACCGAGATCAGGATCCAGCCCCAGGAGATCGCGATCGGGCCGCCGTTGTTCCACGCCTGCCCATAGGTCGTGAAGCACCCGGCGAGGACCGAGATGATCGTGAACGAGATGGCGAAGTTCGAGAACGCACTCCACCCGCGGTGGAGCTCCTGCTTCAGGCCCATCTCGGCTAGCTGTCGCTCGTCGTCGTCCTTGAACTGAGTCGTGCTGGCTTCCATCTGACTCTCCCCTGGTTGGGCTGCGAGGCTCCCATCACCCCTCGTCTGCGATAAAAGGTGTGGTAGCCCGACCTATGGACGACGCGACCCTAAACCCGGAACCGGACGAGAGTCAAGGCCCGGGAGAAGATCTCAGCCGGATCGTCGAGCAACTCGCCGGCTTCCTCGGCCGGTCGGGCGGCGATCCGGTACCGCTCGCGGGCGGGATCACGAACCGCAACTACAGGGCGACCTTCGACGGCGTCGACTACGTGATCCGCGTGCCGGGCAAGGACACGAACCTCCTCGGCATCGACCGTGAGGCCGAGCGGGTGGCCAACGAGCGGGCGGCGAGGATCGGGATCGCGCCGCCCGTGCGGGCGATGCTTGCCGACCCGCCGTGCATCGTGACGTTGTTCGTCGAGGGCGAGGGGATGAGCCCCGCCGAGCTCCGCGAACCCGAGGCGCTCGTCCAGGTGGCGCGCTCGCTGCGGGCGATCCACGAGCTTGGCGAGCCACTCGAGACCACCTTCGACTCGTTTCGGATCGTCGAGGAGTACGCGGAGCTGGCCGGCGAGCGCGGCGCGATGATCCCGGGCGAGTACTGGGTTGCGCGCGACAAAGCGAAGCGGATCCAAGCGGCGATCGGTGGCCCCGAGCACGACCCGGTCCCCTGCCACAACGACTTGCTCGCGGCGAACTTCATCCGCGGCGCCGACCAGCTCTGGATCGTCGACTGGGAGTACGCGGGCAAGGGCGACCGTTACTTCGATCTGGCCAACTTCTCGATCAACAACGGGCTCGACGAGGCGCAGCAACTTCAACTGCTGGCCGACTACTTCGGCGCCGACGGAGGGGCGGGCCCTGACGAACCCGCGAGGCGGCTTGCCACCTTGCGGCTTTTTTCCTACATGTCGGACTTTCGCGAGGCGATGTGGGGGGTGCTGCAGGGGACGGTCTCCGAGCTCGACTTCGATTTCCGCGGCTACGCCCGCGACCACTTCGCGCGGCTCGAGCGGATCGCCGCGGAGCCCACCTTCGAAACCTGGCTCGAGGACGCCGCCGCGTGAGCCCTCGGAAGGTCGAGCTCCCCGACGCGGCCCGCTGCGTGATCATCGGGGGCGGGGTGGGCGGCGCGTCGATCGCGTACCACCTGGCGAAGCTCGGCTTTGAGGACGTCGTCCTCGTCGATCGCGCCGAGCTCACATCGGGCTCGACCTTCCACTCCGCCGGCCTCGTCGGCCAGCTGCGCGGCTCGGTGACGCTGACGAAGATGATGATGCACTCCGTCGACGTCTACCGGGGTCTCGCGGAGGAGTCGGAGCTCGATCCGGGCTGGGTCGAGTGCGGCGGCATCCGGCTCGCCTCGAGCGAGGAGCGGATGGAGGAGCTTCGCCGCCAGGCCGGGTGGGCGAAGACCTTCGGCCTGCCCTTGGAGCTGATCTCGGCGGCGGAGGCGAAGGAGAAGTTCCCGCTGATGGTCACCGACGGCGTCCTCGGCGCCGCGTGGCTGCCCACCGACGGCTACATCGACCCGGCCCAGCTCACCTACGCACTGGTGGACGTCGCGCGCCGCGAGGGCGACCTGCAGGTCTTCCAGAACACCCGCGTCACCGGGATCGACGTCACCGACGGCCGGGTGCGCGCGGTCGAGACCGAGCACGGGCGGATCGAGGCCGAGGTGGTCGTGAACGCGGGCGGGATGTTCGGAGCCGAGATCGGTCGCCTCGCCGGCGTACGGGTCCCGCTCATCCCGATGTCGCACCAGTACCTGGTCACGCAGCCCTTCCGCGAGCACGCCGCGGACGAGCGCCTGCCGACCCTCCGTGACCCCGACCTCCTCATCTACTTCCGCGAGGACGGCGGCGGCCTGGTGATGGGCGGCTACGAGCGTGATTCTGCGCCCGCCTTCCTCCCCGACGGCCCGACCGGGCTCGACGCGATCCCGCCCGATTTCAACGGTCGCCTCCTCGAGGACGAGTGGGACCGCTTCGAGGAGATCACCGAGAACTCGAAGAAGCGCGTGCCGGCGATGGACGACATCAAGGTGACCCGGCTGATCAACGGGCCCGAGGCGTTCACACCGGACAACGAGTTCTGCCTCGGCGAGTCCGAGGTGCGCGGCTTCTTCGTCGCCGCGGGCTTCTGTGCCCACGGCCTCGCCGGCGCCGGCGGGATCGGCAAGGTGATGGCCGAGTGGATCGCCGAGGGCGAGCCGAGCCTCGACCTCTGGGAGATGGACGTGCGCCGCTTCGGCGCCCAGTACCGCTCACCCGTCCTACACCCACGCCCGCATTCGCGAGACGTACGAGACCTACTACGACATCCGCTATCCGAACCACGAGCGCCAGGCGGGCCGGCCGCTGCGCCTCTCGGCGGCGAACGCCTGGCACGGCGACCACGACGCCGCCTTCGGCGAGAAGTCCGGCTGGGAGCGGGTCAACTGGTACGAGTCCAATGCGGCGGCCGGCGACGAGTCGCTGCGCCCGCGCGGCTGGGCGGGCCAGCACTGGTCGCCCGCGATCGGCGCCGAGCACCGGGCGACACGCGAGGCCGTCGCGATGTTCGACGAGTCGTCGTTCGCGAAGATCGAGATCGCCGGGCCCGGGGCCGCCGACCTGCTCGAGCGGCTCTGCGACAACCGCGTCGCTCGCGAGCCCGGGAAGATCACCTACACGCAGATGCTCAACCGCCGCGGCGGGATCGAGTGCGACTTCACCGTTGCCCGCGTCGCCGAGGAGCTGTTCTCGATCGTCACCGGCACCGCGTTCGGAAACCACGACCGCGAGTGGATCCGAAAGCACGCTCCCGACGACGGGTCGGTGCAGGTCCGCGACGTCACCTCGGCCTACTCCTGTTTCGGGATCTGGGGTCCGAAGGCGCGGGAGCTGCTCGCGCCACTGACCTCCGCGGACCTGTCGAACGAGGCATTCCCCTACATGTCGTTGCGCGAGATCACGGTCGGTGGCGTGCCGGTGCGGGCGCTGCGGGTCACCTATGTCGGTGAGTTGGGCTGGGAGCTCTACTGCCCGACCGAGTACGGGCTCGGCCTCTGGCGCTCGCTGTGGGAGGCGGGCGAGCCGCACGGGATCGTCGCCGGCGGCTACCGGGCGATCGACTCGATGCGTTTGGAGAAGGGCTATCGGGTGTGGGGCGCCGACATCACGCCCGACGAGACGCCGTACGAGGGCGGGGTGGGGTTCTGCGTGAAGCTCGACAAGGACGGCGGCTTCATCGGCCGCGACGCGCTCGCCGAGGCGAAGGAGGCGGGCCCGCGGACGAAGCTCGCGTGCATCACCCTCGCCGAGCCGCGCGCCGTCGCGCTCGGCAACGAGCCGGTCAGGGTGGGCGGCGAGGTCACCGGGCGGGTGACCACGGGCGGCTACGGCTACACGGTCGAGCGCTCGATCGCCTACGCGTACCTGCCGCCCGAGCACGCGGACGCGGGAACCGAGGTCGAGATCGAGATCTTCGGCGAGTGGATCGCGGGCGAGGTCGCAACGGAGCCGCTCTTCGACCCGCAGGGCGAGCGCATCCGGGCCTGAGCCACCGAACGTCCCGCAGACCCGTGCTGGCAGGGGGTCTCCGGGACGTTCGACCGGCTAGGAGTGCTCGCTCAGCTCGGCCTTCGCGTCGGCGAGTTCCGTATCCGCTTCGTCGCGGGCGTGCTCGGCCTCGTCGAGGCGGTCCTGAGCCTCGTCGAGCGTGCGCTGGGCGCGGTCGCGGCCCTTTTCCATCTGAGTCACGCGCTTCTCGGCGGCTTCGAATGCCCGCGTCGCCTTCTTCACCCTCGCCTCGGCCTCGCGCTTCTTCGTCGTCTCCTCCGCCGGCTTCTTCCGCGGCTGCGACGGCTTCACCACCGTCGCCGGCGAGAGCCCGCCGAAGCCGACCGCCTCGCGGTCCTTCGTCAGGCGCCCGGCGGCGAACTCGGCCTGCAGGTCCTCGTCGCCCGCGATCGCCCGCAGCGTCTCGCGGGTGCGGTCGACCAGGGTGGGGCTGAGCTCGTCGCCGGAGTGCTCGCGGATCGCGGCGAGCATCTCCTCGACCGCATCGCCCTGATCGGCCATCGCGCCCTTGAGCTTGTCCGCGCCCTTGCCGCCGATCGCGGCGTTCTGAGCGGCCTCGAGCTTCTTTCCGGCCGCGACCAACCGTTCCGCGGCGGCCGGATCGGCGTGCACCGCGTGGTTGATCGCCCAGGCGGAGCGGCTCGGCTTCTTCAGCTTCTTGACCAGGGCGGCCTCATCGGCCTGGCCGTCGGCCTTGAGCTTCTTCGCCAGCTCGTCCCGCGCGGGAGTGAACTCGTCGAAGGGCAGCGCGTAGAGCTCGCCGACCTCGTCGTCGCGCTTCGCCTTGGCCATCGCGACGAGGCTAGCCCAGAGTCTCTAGATCAGGCCGGCGAGGATGTGCTCGGTGCCGCGGATGTGCTGGCGGATCAACGGCACGGCACGATCGGCGTCGCCCTTGCGCAGGAGCTTCAGCAGCTGCTGATGCTGGGCGTTCGACTGCGCCAGCACTTCCTCGGGATGGGCTATGCGCCCGATCAGGTCGCTCATCTGTCCCTGCACCTCGGTCATCTCGGTGACCAGTCGCGGCGAGGCCGCGGCCTCCGCGATACCGATGTGGAAGCGGATGTCGGCGAGCCTGTAGTCCTCGAAGTCGTCGGGAGAGGACATCCGCTCGACGAGCTCGGCGAGCCGCTCGAGCTGCGGCAATCCGGCGCGCTCGGCGGCGAGGATCACGGCGCCTGTCTCAACCGCGACGCGGTGGTCGAGGACGGCCCAGGCCGCCTCACCCAGGGGTTCGGGAACGGCCTCGGAGAGCGGCGGGCGGTCGGCGACGAAGGTGCCGCCGGTGCGGCCGCGGGTCGCGGTCAGGTGGCCGCTCTGGACCAGGGTCGTCAGCGCCTGGCGCAACGTCGAGCGCGAGATCCGCAGCACCCCGGCGAGCTCGCGCTCGGGCGGGAGCCGGCTGCCGGGGGCGAGCAGCCCGGTCCGGATCGCGGTCCCGAGCCGTTCGACGGTCTCCTCGAACGTGGTCGGCGGGCGGACCGGCTTGAACACGGCCTCGACCGCGGCGTCGCGCTTCATCACGCCAAACCTAACCCGTGTGGGCTAGTTCGTCGAACCGAGCCCGAGCGCGGCTTCGATCTCGGCCGTCGCCTGTCGTTGTCGCGAAAGTGGACGGCGCTGAAGCCGAGCTCGCGCGCCGCGTCGATGTTGACCTCGAGGTCGTCGACGAAGAGGCAGTCGGCCGCGCGGACTCCGTGGCCCAGCCGCTTGAGCGTGAGCTCGTAGATCTCGGGATCGGGTTTTCGCATGCCGACGAAGGCGGAGTCGACGACCAGTTCGAAGATCTCGTCGACGGGCATCATCGAACGCCAAAGGGGCTCCCACTCGCGCACGTTGTTGGTGAGCATCGCCATCCGCCGGCCGCTCGCCTTGGCTTGCCGCATGAGAGCGATCATCGGCTCGTTCGGCTCCAGCGCCTCGAAGTAGATCTCCTTGAAGCCGTGCATCTCCGGCGGGTGGTCGAGCAGGCGCTCGAGCTCGCCGGCGATCGCGGCGAGGAAGTCGGTTTCGGTAATGAGCCCCTTCTCGAGCTCGTACAGGGGGTGGGCACCGTCGCGATCGGCGATTGCCTGCATCGCTCGGCCGAGGTCCTCCGTGCGGATCCCGGTTCGGTCCTGGTGACTGGCGAACGCGTTCATCAGCGGCGTCGTCAGTACTCCGCCGAAGTCGGAGATGACGACCCGGATCTGCTCGCTCATTCGGTCGCGAGGACGTCGAGCGCCGCGACGCCGGCGCCATCCGGCCCGCGGAGGGAGAGGGTGTAGCGACGGTGATCCACGCGCCCGTCCGGGTGCGACTCGGCCGCGGTCGGCTCGCCGGCGACGCGGATGGGCAGCGCCGACTCGTGGCGGTACAGCTCGAGCCCGATGCGCTCGAGCGCGCCCTCGGTGCCGTGCTCAGCGGAGAAGAGGACCTCGCCGAGCTGCTCGGGCCCGCGCTCCCGGTCGATCACGAGGCCGGTGATCGCCTCCTCACCGTGCCCGGCGGCGCCCGCCGGGAGGATGGCCGCGATCGTCAGCATCGACCCTGACTCGTAGCTGGCGGACAGGACTCGGACGCGGTCGACGTCGTCCCAGTCGAGCTCGCCCGAGAGGCGCCAGACCGGCGGGTCGGTGGCGGCGGGATCGAGCGAGCGGAGCCGGCCGAGGTCCCAGTCGAAGCGGAGCTCGTCACCCGACGGCGTCGCGAACTCGACCGAGACGGTCTCATCCATCGGAGTCGCTCCGTGGCAGCTCGTCCGGTGGCTCGGTCACCTCTTGTGCCGTTCCCTCGACGTCGTAGCCCCGCGTGCGCCGTTGCCGTGGGGCGCCCGGCTGGGACTGCGACGGACCGTATGCCCATGGACGAGGAGGGGGAGACGCGACGGTCCAGCCGAAGGACATCCGCCGCCGCGCCAGGCGGGAGAGGCCACCGCGGAGCAGCGCGCGGGTCGGCGGGATCAGGAGCGCGAAGCCGAAGACGTCGGTGATGAAGCCCGGAGTGAGTAGGAGAGCGCCGCCGAGAATGATCATCGCCCCGTCGGCAGTTTCCTTCGCCGGCACGCGGCCGTCGGCAAGCACACGGTTGAAGCGCTCCCAGGCCGTCCGCCCCTGCGAGCGCGCCAGTGCGGCGCCGACGAAGCCGTCGAGGACGAGGATCGCGAGCGTCGGCAGAAGCCCGATCCACTGACCGACCTGGATGATCACATAGAGCTCCGCGATCGGCAGCAGGATGAAGAAGATCAGGAGCAGCGCCATCGACCATCAAGGCTACGCGAGTCAATCGCTAGGCTCCTCTCATGACCACTGAAGTGACCACCGAAGAGGATGTCTACGAGGCGCTCGAGGAGGTCATCGATCCCGAGCTCGGGCTCGACTTCGTCTCCCTCGGCCTCGTCTACGACGTGGAGATCGAAGGCCCGGAGGTGTTCGTCACCTTCACGCTCACCACGCCGGCCTGCCCGATCGGACCGCAGGTCTCCGAGCAGATGCGCGAGTTCGTCGGCGACCTCGAGGGCGTCGACAAGGTGCACCCGAAGATGATCTTCGAGCCGCCGTGGTCCCCGGAGATGATGTCCGAGGACGCCAAGTTCGCGCTCGGTTACTAGCCTCGCGCCCTGACCGCTAAGGGTGCTGGTAGGTCAGCCCCGCGTAAGCCCACGAGAGGCAGTCGCTGCTCGCGGCTTGGCTGTTCGAAACCGACGTCGTCCCGACCGGGAGCCTCGCGGCGGGGAGGACGATTCGCTGGTCATCCCAGTAGGTGCCCTCGGCCCCGGCCCAGAAGTTGGCGGCTGTGATCGCCGTGCCGCCGAAGAGCATCGGCGGGTCGTTGAGCGATTGGCCGTCGCCGATCCCGACGCGAAGCGCCCGTGCGGTGGTTCCGGCCGGGACTGTGAGCCCGGTGAACGTATGGCTCATCGGCGACCCGTCGGTGTGCATGGCGCCGAACTTGAGGTAGGCGCGACCGTCCGTGCTCGCCCCGGGGATGTCGTAGATGACGACGAGGGAGGCTCCTTGCCCGTCCGAGCGACCCTCGATCGCGTCGTTGGTGCCGCCGACGCCCGTGATCGGGAAGTCGGCGTTGCCGGTGACGACGCCGTTCGGGACCGTGTACAGATAGGTTCGCAGGGCGCCACCTCCGTTCGTGGACCAGCAGTTGGCTGCAGAGGCGGCCCCGATCAGAGTGGCGGTGCGGTTGACGCCGTCGAACCTGAATGCCGGATCGGGTGCTCCGAGCGTCTGGTAGACGACGAAGGCCCGCCGGACTCGTCCACCGGCGGGTATTCCCCGCAGGCGAAGGTTGCCGTTCACCGCGGGGGTGGTCGGGTCAGGGTTGCCAACCGTCCGGCGCGCCAGCCCGACACCGGCGGAGGCGATTCCCCCGCCTGGGACCGGGCCGAGGTTGCTCAGCGTTGTCAGACCCGTGTGGTCGAGGAAGGCGCCGGCGGAGAGGACGCGGATGCGATCGCGGGTAAGCGGCGGGCTCGCGAACGGGTCGGTTGTCGACTTGCCGGTCGCGTTCATGGCCTGCTCGACCTGGGTCACGGTGGCGGTCGGGCTCACCTGCTTCGCAATCGCCCAGGCGCCGGCGACGTGCGGGGTCGCCATCGAGGTGCCCGACTTGTTGCCGAAGCCGCCGCCGGGCACGGACGAGTTGATGTCTTCGCCCGGGGCGAAGAAGTCGACCAGCGAGCTGGAGTTTGAGAAAAACGAGACCTGGTCGGTGTCGCCCGTCGAGCCGACGGTCACCGCGGTCGAGATACAGCCGGGCGATCCGACGGCGTTGGTGAAGCCGTCGTTACCGGAGGCAATCACGGTCGCGACGCGGGCGGAGCGGAGGTTGTCGACCGCCGCCTTGAGCGGGTTGGCGTCGCAGGCGCTGGGGAACTGTCCGCCGCCGAGGCTCATGTTCGCGGAGGCGACGTCGAACTGGTTGCGGATCGCGAAGACGCGCTCGAGCCCCTTCAGCTGATCCGACGAGAACGAGAGCGTGCACGGATCCTCGCCGGCGCCCGCGCAGTTGGCGCCGGTGAAGCGGGAGAAGACCTGGATCGCGATCAGCCGGGCCTGCTTGGCTACACCGGAGACGGCGGCTCCCTTGCCGGCGGCGATGCCGGCGACGTGGGTGCCGTGGGTGCAGCCCGAGGCCGCGTAGGTGCAGGGCACGCCAGAGCCGGCGGTGGTGCGCTCGGTGACGTTGCCGGGGCAGTTGGCGTTGGCCGAATAGCAGGCTTCGGAAACGACCTTCGAGGCGGACGCGGTCTGCTGCAGGAACGGATGGGTCTTGTCGATCCCGGTGTCGAGGATCGCCACCGCCCGCCCGTTGCCGCCACGCCCGACGGCGGCGCTCTCGACCGCCTCGACGATCTTCGTGCCCTGCGCGAGCGTCGGCGGCACGGCGACGTCCTCGTCGAGCGAGGCGGCGGTTCCCGAGGCTTCGAGCTGCTTGAGCGCCTCGGCGGAGAGCTCGAGCGCGACGTAGGGAACCGTGTCGTAGGTGTGGATGAGACGATGGCGGCTTCCGCGCAGCGCCGCGCGCACATCAGCGGTGGCGGTGTCGATAGCGGCGCGCTGGTCGGCGCCCTCGGCCTTCGAGATTGCGCCCTCGGGGGTGAAGGCGGTGCGCAAGCCGACGATCACGCGTGCCGTACCGTCGGCTTCGGCGACCGCCTCGAGGCTGTCGAAGTCAGCGGCCGAGGCGGTAGCGGACGTGTGATCGAGCGTGGCGAAGGCCTCCGGCGCGGTTGGCTCCGTGGGCGCAACCCCCCCTGGGACGGCGCCGCCGGAGGCATTTGCGCTCGCGAGGCCGATCAGGATCGACAGAAGGCCGCCAAGAAGCGAAAGCCTGAGCAGATTCAACGCAGATCCCCCCGAGTGGTCTCGGATGCCGCCGATGCGGTGCGGGCACTCCCGCAAGGCCGACCCTCTCACCCCCACGGCGAGAAGTCAAACCGCTGGCGGACTGCCCGCCTCACCCCGCGTGGATGATCTCTCCCGTCCGCCAGCCTTCGACGCTCCGCACGAACGCGGATCCGATGGTGCTCATCGGCACGGCGGATCGCCCCGGGTTGAACTCGCCGAACTGCTCCGCGGTGTCCTCGGCCATGCCGGGGCTGACGGCGTTGATCCGTACGCCGCGCTCGAGTGTGAGGGCGGCGGCGCGCACGAAGCCCTCGATGCCTCCGTTGGCGACGGCGAAGCTGGTCGCCTCCGGAATCGGGTCGTCGAAGATGTAGCCGGAGGTGAGGGTGAACGAGCCGCCGTCGGCGATCAGCGAGCGCCCGAGCATCACCAGGCGAATCTGACCGAGGAGCTTGCTCTCGATCGCCAGCCTCAGGTCCGCCTCGTCCAGCGACTCGAAGGGCCCGAAGTGCGCCTCTCCGGCCGTGCAGACGACCGCATCGAAGCCCTCGGCCTCGCGGTACAGGCGGCTCACCGACTCGGGCGATTCGATGTCCACTCGCAGCTCGCCCGACTGCCGGCCTGCCACGGTCACGTCGTGCCGCTCCGACAGTCCGGCAACGGCGGCCCTTCCGATCGTCCCGGCGCCTCCGACGACGATGATTCGCATGCGCCCGGTCTGAGTGCCCATCGCGGCACCCATTAGCCCTTGCCGGAATTCTGCAAACGTCGGCGAGCGCGGGTCCGCTCAGCCCGCGCGCGCGACCTTCTGCCGGCCGACACCGGCGAGCGCCGCGTTGCCCTGGAAGCGCAGCTTGAGCTTGAGCCGCAGCGGTTGCTTCACGGACACGGTCGCGGCGACGCCGCAATCCGGCTCGATCCGCAGACGGCGCTTCCGCACCGTCCGCCCGCCGCTACGTGCCGTGAGCATCACGCTGCCGCGGCATCCGCGGCCGAGGGTGATGAAGTCCGGGGGCACCAGGTGGCCGACCACGTCGAAGCGGTACGGCGCACGGCGCTCGCGGGCCGGTGACACGCTCAGCTTCAACGCGGGCTTCGGCTTGCGCGCCTGCCCTGGCCGAACGCCGCCGGGCGCCGGCTTGCCGATGCCGTCGAGGCTGGCGGTCGGGCAGGTCGAGCCCGGGTTGTACTGCGCGTAGTAGTAGTCGTCGAACTCAGGGCACCGCGCCGAGCCCTCGAACGGCCAGACGCCGTCGGCGAAGCGGACGACGTAGAACCCGCCGACGTCGTTGACGAGCCAGATCTCGCGGCGCTCCGCACGCACGACGGGCCGCGACCCGGTGCCGACGACCACGGTGCTGCCGGGGTTGAAGTAGGCGATCTCGACCGGGCGTCGCGGGTTGCGGATGTCGAGCACGCGCATGCCCGCGCCGAAGTAGCCGCAGGCGAGGATCGTCGGGTCGTACAGGCGGTCGGGCGAACAGTGGTGGACGCTGTAGCCGAGCCCGTTGATCGCGCCCTCGCCGCTCACCTCGCCACAGTGCTCGGGCAGGTCGACCTCGAGCAGCGGAGCCGAGACGAGCTTCGGATGACGCTCGTCGGCAAGATCGTAGATGCGGGGGTAGCCGAAAGTCGCCCAGTTGTCCTCGCTGCGGCTGCAGTCCACCGCGCCAGAGCGCTCGCCGTACTGGATCAGGTACGGGTGACCGTCGTAGGTGACGCGATAGGCGGCCTGGCACCACTGGTTGTCGTCGAGCGGGATGGCAGCGAGCAGACCGGGCCGCGGGTCCGGCTGGCGGGCTGCGACCTCCGAGGTATCGACGATCAGCAGCTTGTCCTTGGGCGGCGCGTTCTGCTGGCAGATGTAGGAGCGGGTGCCGTCCTCGGTCGTCGAGCCGCCGTGCGTCTGCGACTGGAAGGCCCACGAGGCGAGGACCTTCGGATTCGCGGGATCCGAGATGTCGATCGGGAAGACGGTGGGCATCCCGTCGGGGCCGGTCCGGCTCATGTAATAGGTCATGCCGTCGGGTGAGAACCAACCCTCGTGGCCACGCGCGGGCGACATGTCGGTGCTGGAGACGAGGCGCGGCTGCGTGCAGTTGCCGGAGACGTCGTAGATGTCGAGGTAGCCGTTGTAGTTGCTGTCGGCGACCAGGAGCCCGCGTTTCGCGTTCGCCCGCAGCGATTCCCACGGATCGATGGCCGCCGCGGTCGCGAGGCGCGTGGTGTAGAGCGGATCGGTCGCTTTGCGCGACGTTCGAGCACCTGGGTACCGAAGAGGCCGGTCCCCTGACCGAAGTAGGCGCACTCGTCGAACGACTCCAGCGTGCCCGCCCCGGAGCCGGGGTATTTCCCGACGAGATCGAGGTTGCAGTTGTAGCCCAGCAACGCTCGCCCGCTGGCGCGGTCGGCGGGCGGAACGCGACCCTGGAGCCCGGTCTCGGGGTGGTCACCCGGCCGGCAGGGGAGCTGCGGGACGGCTCGCCGCGGGCCGAAGCGGATATCGCTCGTGTCCATGCTCGCGGCCGAGCTGACGGTGTAGTAGGCGGGGTCCGTTGGCTTGGGCGGCGGCGGCTGTGAGCCTCCGGTGAAATGCGCGCTCGCGGCCGCGACGAGGGCGAGCATCGCGAGCAGGCACGCCGCGAGGAGCGCAATCGAGCGCTTCACCGGCAGGCTCGCGGCAGCTTGATCTCGAACGGAAGCGAGAGATCGAGCCGGCAGCGGGGCCCGCGGCGGATCCGTACCGTCCCGCTTCCGTCCCCGCGAAGCGCCTTCTCCTCGCGCTCGAAGCGAATCACCGTCGTCGGCTGAGCGGCGAAGCGGAAACGCAGCCCGTGCACCTCCCCTCGTGGCGCGGCGGTGACGTAGGTCCAGGCGGACGGCCGCTCCGAGACGGGGGCGAAGAAGCGCCAGCCGAGCGCGCCGCTCATCGCCCGTTCGGCGGTGGGGTTCGTGTGGGCGCCGCAGGTGGGCACGGCGGTGACGTCGATCCCGGTCGAGCCCGCGGCTGCGACGAAGGCGTCCGCCTGGCGCCGGAGGCCGACCTCCGTGACGACGTCGATCGCGGCCGGCACGGGATCTCCCGGACAGGGCAGCCCGTCTCCGGAGGTGACGTAGAGCCGCGTGTCGCGGAGGTTCGGGATCAGGTCCTGGGGGTTGTTGGCAGTCGCGTAGGGGCCGGCGGGGGGTCCCCAGACATCCTCGAACGTGGCCCCGCCGGCCGCCGCGGCGCCGGTGATGTCGACGAACGGCAAGGTCTCGATGGCCTGCAGGTCGAGCGCGGCGCCGGAGAACGCCGCCGCGGACCCGAAGTACCCCGGGTCGGCTGCTGCGTAGCGAATCGCGCCCATCCCGCCCATCGAGACGCCCGCGATCGCGTGCCAGCGGCGAGGAGTGCGGATCGGATACCGCTCGTTGATCGCGCTGCGCAGGTCGATCAGGTGGTAGGACATCCACTGCGGTCGCCCGAAGGCGGCGCCGTTCCACCAGTCGGTGTACATCCCGAAGCTGCCGCCGTCGGGCATCACGACGATCCCCGGGAAGCCGGCCAGCATCTCGATGACGTCGGTTCGCTTCTCCCAGCTCTGATAGTCGCTGTTGGCCCCGTGGAGCAGGTAGAGCACCGGGTAGCCGCGGCGGTTCTTCGGGTCAAATCCGTCGGGAAGCAGGACGTTCGCGTGCAGGATGGGTGGGCGACCCGGAAGGTGGGGCTCCTCGGCCAGGTCCACGAAGCGGCTCGTCACCTCGATGTCGACGAGCTTGTTCGCCGAAGCCGACTGCGCGCCGGCGAGCCCGGCTGCCGCGGCGACTGCTGCCACGAGGGAAAGCGCGCGAAGCCGCCGGGCGCTCACCGGCCGCACGACCCGACCGCGCGGCGGAGCTTGATCGTCCGCCCGCCGTCCGTCTTCGCCCGCACCCTGACGACGACCGGCGGCTGGACCTTCACCTTCAGGCGCCCGTGATTGAAGCGCGCGCGGACTCGCGTTCCGTCCACCCAGGTCCGGACGCGTCGGACCCGCTCGCCGTTTCGCAGCGGCAACCGGATGCGAACCGCGCAGGGCGGCGTCTCCGCGCACGGCATCGCCGTGTCGCTCTTCGTGAAGCGGGAGAAGAACGCCCAAGAGGCCTCAGCCCCGCTCGGGCCTTTCGGATCGGTCCACGACTTGAACTGCGGGTCGGCCGACCCGCCCGACCAGGAGTGGTCCATGCCGTGAATCAGCCAGCGTTCGCCGATGAGGCATCCGGACGGATCCCTGTAGGTCCTGACCGTGTACGGGTAGCCGCCCGGAACCGCCGCGTCGCTCGTCGCTGCGGGCGCGAGGCTGATCGGGCCGTCCTGGGCCCCGCCGAGCACGAGGTTGTTGGTCCGCATGCCTTGCTCGAACGCCTTGTCGGCGCACGCCGGGGTGATGCCGAGGTCCGCGCTTCCTCCCATCACCAGCCGCGGGACGATTCGCGCGCGCGGGCCCATCTCCTCGAAGGCGAGCCGGGCACTCACGTCGACCGGCAGCGCCGCCGGGTTGCCGGCGATGCACAGGCCGTCCGCGTAGGCCCCGGCGGCCATGATCCCCACCGCGGCGTAGAGGTCCGGGTAGGCCGCGGCCATGATCGAGGTCATGAACCCACCGGCGGACATGCCCATCATGTAGACGCGCTCCGGGTCGATGTTCCAGCCGCCGTTCATCACCGCGCGGGTCATGCCGGCGAGCGCGGCGGCGTCCCCCTGGCCGCGGTGCTGGCTCGTCGGGATCGGGAACCGCCAGCACTGCCGCAGCGGGCCCGGTTGGAGCTGACCCGTGGGGTCGAGGTCCGGATACAGGACGATGAAGCCTTCGCGCTCGGCGAGCTGGTTGTAGAGGTTTGCCCGCATCTGCTGCTCCGCCGTCGTCTGGCAGCCGTGCACCATCACCAGCAACGGCGCCGGACGGCCCGGGCGGTAGGTGGTGGGCGTGTAGACGATGTACGAGTTGCGGAGCGGTCCCGAGCCGTACGTGAACGCCTCGGTCCTTCCCGGGTCGGCTGCGTCCGCATGCGCGGCTGTTGACACGAGAGCGAGTGCGCTCGCCGCGAGCGCCGCGGCGAGGCGCGCGGCGTTGCGGCTCCGCCGTCCCCACTCCTCCATCTGGCAGATGATAGCTGCAGCGCTGCAGCTATCTTACGGTTCCGATGAGCCAAGTCACGCCCCACATACGATCGCCTCGCCGGACTCAGGCCGAGCGGCGCGCGGAGACCCGCGCCGCCCTCCTCGACGCGACGATCGAATGCCTCGTCACGCATGGCTATGCGCAGACGACCACGGGGCGGATCGCCGAGCTCGCGGGCGTGTCGCGCGGAGCGCAGATCCCCTACTTCCGCACCCGTGCCGAGCTCGTCGGCGCCGCCGTCGCCCATCTCGCCGAGGAGCGCACACAGGCCGTCCACGCGCGCTTCGCGGCCAAGCCGGTATCAGTCGACGAGGCGCTCGACGTGCTCTGGGAGGAGCACCAGGGGACGATGTTCAACGCGGCGCTCGAGTTGTGGGTCGCGTCACGGACCGATGAGGAGCTTCGCCAGACGCTCCATCGCATCGAGCGCGACGTGGCGGCGGCTGTGGTCCGCGAGGCGGAGGCGGCTCTCGGCTCCGACGCCCGCCGTCCAGGATTTCATGAGGACCTGATCTTCGCCCTGGCCACGATTCGCGGGCTCGCCCTCCTCCAGGTCAGCAACGGCGTCTCGAGCCGGGCGCTCGACAGAGCCTGGGGCGAGACCCGCGAGCGCTTGCTGCGGCTGCTCTCTGGCGCCGGCGGAAGCGGCTAGGCCGCTTCGAGCTCCTCGGCCGCCTTGACCGGCGCGGGCGTCAGCGCGGCGGCGCAGATCACGAGCGTGAACGCAGCGAGGCGGAGGATGACGCCGGCCGGGGTGTCCGGGAACGGCTCCTCGAAGACGAGCGGCCCGGCGGCGATCGTCAGCGCGTTCGCCGCGACGCTGCGTCATCGCGATCACCGGGACGGCCTTGCCCATCTGAAGGCTGCGGGCGGAGACGACGAGACCTGCGGCCGAGGCCAGAGCGATCACCGCGGCGAGCGGGTCGGTGAGGATCCCGAGCCAGCCGGTATCCCCGATCTCGCCGCTGAGCGCCTTGATCGCCGTGTCGGAGGCGGCCCAGAAGAGCCCCGCGGCGGCGCCGTAGAGCACACCCTCGCGAATGGAGTTTCGCGCCGCGAACGCGACCACGATCGCCGCTCCCGCCACGATCACGATGTAGGCGACGAGGCGCGACGGACTCGTAGTCGGAGTGCGACTCGTCGCCGGTGCCCTCGAGCGTCGCCGCGAGGAACGCGAGACCGAGCGCCGCGAGGGCGACCCCGATCCACTCGCGGCGGGTGACCTCGTGCGCGAACAGGCGGTCGGCGGTCACCGTGAGCAGGACCAGGCCGCCGGCGATCACCGACTGCACGAGCGAGATCGGCGCCAGCGCCAGCGCGCCGACGTGAAAGCCCCAGCCGGCCATCGCGATGACGATTCCGAGCGTGTACCAGGGGTTGCGAAAGAGGGCGAGCGAGGTGCTGATCGGACGGCGCATCTCGACCGGCGGCGAGTCGACGGCGCCGCGGTGCTTGTAGAGAAACCCGAGCACGGACGCGAACGCCGTCGCGAGCGCGAGCAGGAGGCCGATCTGGACCGAGACGCTCAGGCTGCGGAGTCGGGATCGCCGTCGGAGGGCGAGGGCTCAACGACCTCGAGCTCGGTGTCGAGCCTGATCGCGCGGATCGCGTGCTCGTCCGGCAGCTTCGCCAGGACCTCCTGGATCAACTCGACGATCTCGGTCTGATCGTGCCCGAAGTCATCGAGCAGGCTGCGCAGCGCCGTGTGCGTGATCTTCAGCTGCGCCGGCGTCAGCTCGAGGTGGTAGCGGATCGACTCCACTCCCCGAGTTTACGCCGTGTGCAGCGATTTCCCGCTTTCCTCTTCGGCGGCTTCCGCCGCCTCGGCAAGCTCGGCGAGCGATTCCTCGAACAGCGTGGCGACCTGCTCGAGGTCGTGCAGCTCGTCGTAGTCGCCGAGGAGGCCGAAGTTGATCTCGCCGTTGTAGCTCATGATCGCGATGAACAGGGCCTGGTTCGGCGGCAGGAAGCCGACCGGGAAGATGTCCTCGAGCTCGCGTCCGATCAGGTAGAGCGGGAACTGCGGGCCGGGCACGTTCGTGACCACGAGGTTGAAGAGGCGGGTCGAGAAGTTGACCCGCGCGGCCTGGGCGAGCAGGGTCGGCGGGGCGAAGTCGTTGAAGCGCGAGATCACCTCGGCCCCGAGGGCCTGCTTCGACTCCTTCACGTCCTTCATGCCCTCGCGGCAGAGCGCGAGCCGCTTCACCGGATCCTCGGCGTAGACCGGGACCGGGCCGCGAACGGCGGCGATCTTGATTGCCGAGCTGGCCGTGCTCGTCGGAGGCGCGGATCGAGACCGGGACCTGGGCGCGCAGCTCGACACCCTCCGTGCGGACGCCGCGCGAGATCAGCCAGTGACGGATCGCGCCCGCGACGACCGCGAGCACGACGTCGTTGACCGTGCCGCCGAAGGCGTTCTTGATCCGCTTGAAGGTGGCGAGGTCGTTGCGGACCCAGAAGAAGCGCCGGTGCGAGCCGATCGGGACGTTGAGCGGCACCTCGGGCGCGGGGTTGGCGAAGTTCCAGCCCACCTCGCCGACCGCCTCCGCCGCCTCGCCGACCTGGCTCAGCGTCGTCCGCGGCTGCTCGATCGCGCGCTCGAGCCGGCGCAGGAAGCGGACCGGGGCGCGGGCGAGGGCCTCGGCGTCGCGCGCGAGCAGCTCGGCGCTCGAGGGCGACGGGCTCGCGACCCACTCGTGCTCCGAGGTTGCCGGCTCGGGAACCGGCTGCACGTCGAAGAGGACGGTTGCGATGTCGACCCCGGAGACGCCGTCGACGAGCGCGTGATGGGTCTTGGTCACGAGCGCGAAGCGCTTGCGCGTCAGCCCCTGGACGAACCACAGCTCCCAGAGCGGCTTCGTCCGGTCGAGCTGCTGGGAGAACACCCGCGAGGCCATGTTGCGGAGTTGCTCCTCCGAGCCCGGGGCGGGCAGCGCCGAATGGCGGACGTGATATTCGAGGTTGAAGGCCGGGTCGTCGACCCAGTACGGCCGCCCGGTCGGGGCCGGGGGGAAGGCGAGCTTCTGGCGGAAGCGGGGGACGAGGTGGAGGCGCCCGCGAACGTGATCGAGCAGGTCGTCGTAGCTCGGCGGCGGCCCCTCGAAGATCATCACGCCGCCGACGTGCATGTGCGCCGTCGAGCTCTCGTTCGTGAGGAAGGAGACGTCGAGCGCGCTGAGGCGGTCCATGTGTCCCTGAGCCACGACGCCTAACTTAACGTCCGTGGAGTGGACCCGCGACGGATACGTGATCTCCGATGACCCGGCTCGCCTGGACGTCGACGCGATCTGGGCCTTCTTGCGGGAGAGCTACTGGTCGCCGGGCGTCGCGCGGGAGACCGTCGCCGCCGCGATCGACGGCTCGCTCGTCATCGGGCTTTACGGCCCCGCCGGCGAGCAGGCGGGCTTCGCCCGCGCGGTAACCGACCGGGCGACCTTCGCCTACCTCGCCGACGTTTACGTGCTCGAGCAGTACCGCGGCAACGGCCTCGGCGTCTGGCTGGTCCAGACCTTGCTCGATCATCCCGGGCTCTCGGGCCTGCGCCTGATGATGCTGCGGACCGCCGACGCGCATGACCTCTATCGCCGCTTCGGCTTCGAGATCGCCGAGGGCGACAGTCTGATGAGCAGGCGCGGATGAGGGCGCTGCTGGCGACGCTGCTCGTGTGCGCCACGGCGGCGGGCGGTTGCGGGGAGGAGGAGAAGAGCGGGCCCGCGGGCGAGCCTGGTGGCTTTGATTCAACGAGAGCCTTCGCCGACTTGGAGCGCCAGGTCGCGTTCGGTCCCCGTCCCTCCGGCTCGCCCGCGAATCGCCGCCAGGCGAAGTTCATCGCACAGTCGCTCCGCCGGGCCGGGGTGAGCGACGTGCGGATCCAGAAGCCCTATCGCAACGTCGTCGGCACGATTCCCGGGGACGAACCCGACGCCATCCTGCTCGGGGCCCACCACGACACGAAAGACATTCCAGCGTTCATCGGCGCCAACGACGGGGCGAGCGGGGTCGCCGTGGTGCTCGAGCTTGCCCGGGCCCTGCCCCGGCGGGTCGATGGCCCGTCGGTCCAATTCGCCCTCTTCGATGCCGAGGAGGCGCGCGGCGAGCGGTCGTTCGAGACCGACGGCGCCCGCGGCTCACGCCAGTACGTGCGCTACGCGAAGGCCGCCGAGCGCCGCGGCCACCCCGTCCAGGGAGCGCCGCCGCTGCGGCGGGTCCAGTCGATGGTCCTGTTCGACCTCGTCGGCGACTGCGACCTGCAGATCCCGCGCGAGCTCAACTCGGACCAGCGCCTCTATGAGCAGATCGCGGCGGCAGCCGGCCCGGACTCGCCGTTCGGCGGTGAGACGACGCCGGTCTCCGACGACCATGTCCCGTTCCTGGACGAGGGGGTTCGCGCGGTCGACCTGATCGACTTCACCTTCGGGTCCGGGCCGACGCCGGGTGCCTGGTGGCACACGAGCGAGGACACGCTCGACAAGGTCTGCCCGGAGAGTCTCGACGCGGTCGGCGAGGCGGTCCTCGCGGTGCTTCCGCAGGAGCGCTGAACGCACGAGGAATTTCAGTTCGCGATCCGAGCCGGTCTCGCCCGCCCGAGACCGTTTACCTTCGCGACCTCACGCGGGGGGATGTGACCAAGTCAGAAGTCTCGTCCCAGGAGGAAGGCATGTCCCCGTCGGTCCCGCGCTACTCGTATCCGCTCCTCGCCCTCGTAACCGTCGCTCTCGGCCTCGCGCTGCTCACGCCCGCGGCCAAGGCGGGCACCTACGACGTCCGCGTCTGCACAGAGGGTGTGACCGAACCGGGCGCGATCGGCCCGTTCGAGCGCTCCGGCAATCAGACCGTGTACTCGCTCTCGAATGCCTGCGGGGCCGCCAACGGCCTTCGCATCGGCCACATCGCCGGCAGCCCGGGGACCAATGACGCGGCCGGCAACTGGATCGCCACGCTTCCTGACGGCATCACAGCGACCCAGGTCTCGTTCAAAGCCCGCGGAAGCGGCTCCGGCGGCTACCGGCCTCGGGTCATCGGCTCCACCGGCGGACCGCTCGCGGTGTTGAAGGGCGACGGGGCGCTCCAGGGAGACTTCACGCCGTTCACGCTCGCCGGTGACTACCGGCGCCTCGGGGTGCAGATGCTCTGCGTTTCGGACAGCACCTGCGCCGCCTCGCCGCCGAGCGCGCCCGACGCTGCGCTCAAGGACGTCACCTACAGCCTCACCGACCCGACCCCGCCAACGGTGGGCGCCCAGGGCGGCAGCCTCCTCGCCGGCCTCATCCAGTCCGGGGCGCAGTCGCTCGACTTCGCGGCCACCGACGCCGGTTCCGGCGTCGCGCGCACGTTCGCGCGCGTCAACGGCGTCGAAGCCGGCGCGGCGCCCGGCTCCTGCGTTGCCGGAGCCCTGCGGCCGTGCTCGGTGAGCCAGAGCGGCTCGCTGTCCCTGAACACGGCCGCGGCACCCTGGATCAACGGGTTCAACGTAGTCGAGGTCTGCGCCGAGGACTTCTCCGGCGAGATCGGCTGCGCCCCGGTCGGCAAGGTGCGGGCGCTGAACGGCTGCGCCACCAATCCGGTGGCACCGGCGTCGGGCGGTCAGACGCTCCAGCTCGAGTGGCCGGGCAAGCGCACCGCTGCGACCCGCGTCCGCCAGGGGCGCGCCCGCAGCGCGACGGCGACCGTCCACGGCCCGGCGGGGGCGCCGGTCGCCGGGGCGCTCGTCTGCTTCTCGCGCAGCATCCCCGACGGCGGCCCGCAGGAGCGGCTGGTCGAGGCGGCGGCGATCACCGGGCCCGACGGCCGCGCGACGGTGAAGATTCGCGGCGCCTCGAGTCGCGACGTCCACGCCACCTACTGGATCGACGGCGAGACCGCGATCACGAAGACGATCGCGCTCGAGGTCTCGCCGCGCATCCGCCTCGGTCTGCGACCCGACCGCCGCGCGGTCAAGGTCGGCAGGGACCTGGTCGCAGTCGCCGTCCTCCGCGGCAAGTGGAAGGAGGACGCGAGAGTCTGCTTCTACGTCAAGCGCCCCGGTCGCGACAAGGCGGGCTGCGATCAAACGGGGGAGGGCGGCCGCGCGAGGTACGCCTACGACGTCAGCGAAGAGGGCAAGCTCGCCGTCTACGCCAAGGTGCCGAACCAGCGCGACTTCCCGTTCACGCGCGGACGCTCTGCGGTGAAGGTCAAGCGCGCGGTTCGCTAGGCGGGCGCGGCTACCCTTTGGGGGTGCCGTCCGCCGCCACCAAGCACGCCCCCGAGCGCCTACTGCTCGCCGCGCCGCGCGGTTACTGCGCCGGCGTCGACCGCGCCGTCGAGACGGTCGAGAGGGCGCTCGAGATGTACGGGCCGCCGGTTTACGTGCGCAAGGAGATCGTCCACAACAAGCACGTGGTCGAGGAGCTCGCCGAGCGAGGCGCGATCTTCGTCGAGGAGGAGACCGAGGTCCCCGAGGGGGCGCTCGTCGTCTTCTCGCGCCCACGGCGTCGCCCCGAGCGTGCACGAGAACGCGGCGACCCGGAACCTGCGGACGATCGACGCGACCTGCCCGCTGGTGACCAAGGTCCATGTCTCCGCGCGCAAGTTCGCCGAGCAGGGCTACGAGATCATCCTCATCGGCCACGCCGGCCACGAGGAGGTCGAGGGCACGACCGGCGAGGCGCCGGAGGCGATCACGTTGGTGGAGACGATCGCCGAAGTCGACGCGCTCGAGGTCAAGGATCCCGACCGCGTCGCCTTCATCACCCAGACGACGCTCTCGGTCGACGAGACCGGCCAGATCATCGACCGCCTACGCGAGCGGTTCCCGAAGATCGTCAGCTCGAAGTCCGAGGACATCTGTTACGCGACCACGAACCGCCAGATCGCGGTCAAGGAGCTCGCCGCGCGAGTGCGACCTGGTGCTGGTGATCGGCTCGACGAACTCGTCGAACTCGAACCGCCTGGTCGAGGTCGCGCGCGAGCACGGCGCCGCCTCGCACCTGATCGACAACGCGTCGCAGGTGCGCGAGGAGTGGCTCGAGGGCGTCGAGCACGGTCGGCATCACCTCGGGCGCCAGCGCGCCCGAGGCGCTCGTCGCGGAGCTGGTCGAGTTCTTCCGCGCCCGCGGCACCGATGACGTCTCGCGAGCTCCGTACGGTCGACGAGAGCGTTCGCTTCATGCTTCCGAAGACGATCCGCGAGGAACTCTCGGCGCGAGCCTGAGGCCGTCCGGCGCGAGCAACGTGTCGCACGCCCATGACCATGCCCACGCAATCGGCCCCGACCGGGCGCGCGGGCGGCGGGCGCTCACGATCACCCTCGTCCTCACCGGCCGCGTTCACCGTCGCCGAGGTCGTCGGGGGCCTGCTCACCGACAGCCTCGCGCTGCTCGCCGACGCCGGGCCACATGCTCTCCGACACGCTCTCGCTCGGCGTCGCCCTGTTCGCGATCTGGCTCGCCGGCGCGGCCGACGAGCCCGCGGCGCACGTTCGGCAACCAGCGGGCCGAGATCCTCGCCGCCCTCTTCAACGGCGTCACGCTCGTCGCGATCTCGATCTGGATCTTCGTCGAGGCGGGCGATGCGCTTCGGCGACCCGCCCGAGGTGCTCGCCGGGCCGATGCTCGTCGTCGCCGGCGGCGGCCTCGCTCGTCAACCTGCTCGCGGCGCGGATCCTCCACGCGCAGCGCCGGCGAGAGCCTCAACGTCTCGGCCGGCGATGCGGCACGTCCTCGCCGACGTCGCTCGGCTCGGTCGGCGCGATCCTCGCGGCGCTCGTCATCCTCGTCGACCGGCTGGGAGTACGCCGACCCGCTCGTCAGCGTCTTCATCGGGATCCTCATCCTCGCGAGCTCGTGGTCGATCCTCCGCGACTCGACCGCGATCCTGCTCGAGGCTTCGCCGCGCGGCATGGAGGTCGAGGAGATCGGGACCGCGATGGCCGCGATCCCGGGCGTGCGTCGAGGTCCACGACCTGCACGTGTGGACGATCACCTCCGGCTTCCCGGCGCTCGCCGCGCACGTGCTCGTCGACGACGACGACGACTGCCACGCGAAGCGGTTCGAGGTCGAGCGGATGCTCGCCGACCGCTTCGAGCTCGACGCACACGACGCTCCAGGTCGACCACTCACCGCCCGACCCTGCTGCAGATCGATCAGGGCGGGCCGGCGGAGAAGCTGACCGAGTAGAGCTCGAGCGCCGTCGCGGGGCTCGAGCCGCAGCGGTGGCGCTCGTGGCGCTCGTGGACGGCGAGGTCGTCGAGCCCCGGGCCGCTCGACCGCGACCGCCCGCGGCTCGGCGCCGTCGACGGCGACGTCGAGCTCGCCGCGACCGGCGAGCGCGGCGTGGGCGCCGCCGGCCTCGTAGTCGAGCTCGAGCGGCCCGCCGGGCCAGGGCTCGCGCGCCGAGCCGCCCGGGAAGACCTCGGCGCTCGGCGGCGGCGACGAGCGCCCCGGGGGCGTCGGAGGGCCGCAGCGGCTCGAGCGGCGCCGGCAGCGCGGCGAGCGCATCGAGCTCGCGCAGCTCGTCCTGGATCGCCTCCTCGGTCGCCGCGGTACTCACCCTCGCCGAAGTGGAACCAGCGCAGCGCCCCGCCCTGGCCCCAGAGAAAGAGCGATGGCCAGCCCTTGACAGCCGTAGTCCTGCCAGATCGCGTAGCCGGAGTCGTCGATCACCGGGTGGGTGATCCCGAGCGCCTCGAGCGCCGGCTCGAGCCGCCGCGCGCTCGGCGGTGAACGGCGAACCGCGGCGAGTGGACGCCGACCGTGCCGAGGCCGGCCTCGCGGTAGCGCCGGTCCCACTCGATCACGTACGGGAGCGCCCGCACGCTGTTGAGCTGGGCGAAGTCGAAGAAGTGGACGAGCACCGGTCCGGTGGCGAGCAGCGCGGCGAGCTCCGGCTTGCGCTCGACGTTCAGCCAGCGCAGGCGGCCGGGAAACGGCGGGGCGGCGATGTCGGCTCGCTCGGGTCGCACGCGGCCGGATCGTAGGGACCGGACCGGAGGCGCGAGCTGACGCGGTCGGTATTCTCATCGTCCCGCGCGCAGCGCGAAACCGGCGAGAGGAGACGGACGTGAACGAGAGCACTTGGGAGCGGATCGAGCGGAGTCGCAAGCGGTGGGACGTGCTGCGTCACCCCTTCTACCAGCGCTGGTCGAACGGCGAGCTGTCCGCGGAGGAGCTCGCCAACTACTCGGGCCAGTACCGCCACGCGGTCGAGGCGATCGCGACGCTGAGCGCTTCCGTCGCCGACGATCTTCCCGAGCGCGCGGAGCTTCGCCGCCACGCCGCCGAGGAGCGCGGCCACGTGCGCCTCTGGGACGGCTTCGTGAACACGAGCGGCGGCGACGCCGACGCCGAGCCGACGAGCGAGACCGCCGAGTGCGTGCGGGTCTGGACCGGCAACGGCAACCCGGTCGAGTCGCTTGCGCGCCTCTACGCGATCGAGGCGAGCCAGCCGGAGATCTCGAAGACGAAGCTCGAGGGCCTGCTACGGCTCCTACGGATTCGAGCGAGGGCGCCGGGACGGCCTACTTCCAGGTCCACGAGAGCCGCGACGTCGAGCACGCCGCCGAGGTCCGCGAGCTGATCGAGGAGGTCGCCGCGGACGAGGACGAGGACGCCCTCGTCGCCGCGGCCGAGTCGGCCTTCCGCGCCAACTGGCGCCTTCTCGACGGCGTCTGATCGACCGGCTTCCGCCCGGTCGCTGCGCTGAGTAGCGGCATGCGTAGGTCCGACCTGGCGCTCGGGATCGTGCTCGGGATCGTGCTCGGCGTCGCCATCGTCGCGGTCTTCGTCTTCGTCTTCAGCGAGGACACCGTCGACGCGCCGTCGATCGACGACCGTCCGCAGACGGAGCAGCCTGCCGACGGCGGCGGGCGTTGATCCGCGGCTTAGGCCGGCTTCGTAGAATCCCGCGCGCGATGAGTTCGGCAGGCAAAGGCGCGATCGGAGTCGCTGGCGATCGCCGCTGGCCGTCGTCCTCTTCATCGCTCCTCAGCAGCGATGACGCCGACGACGACGACTCGACGACGCACCCCGGCGCAGGAGACGACGACCGAGTCGACGCCGGACGACTCCCAGGGCGCCGGCGGCCGAAGCCCGAGGAGCCCGAAGCCGGAGCGAGCCGAAGCCCGAGGTGCCCGTGATCGAGGTCGAGAACGGCCAGCCGGTCGGCGGCGTCCAGAAGCTGAGCTTCGAGAAGGGCGACGACATCCGCTTCGTCGTCGACCTCCGACGTCGCCGAGGAGGTCCACTTCCACGGCTACGACGTCGCCAGGACGTCGAGGCCGGCGGCAAGGTCGGGTTCGACGTCCCGGCGACGATCGAGGGCGTGTTCGAGGTCGAGCTCGAGCACTCGGTCGTCCCGATCGCCGAGATCACGGTCAACCCGGCCTGAGCGCGGCGGAGCTGACCTTGCCCGAGCCGCTGCTCGTCATCGGCCACGCGCTGGTCGGCCGCCAGGACCTGCCGATCCCCGAGTGGCTGTTCGCCTGGGGCGCGTCGCTCGTCCTGATCGTCTCCTTCGTCGGCGCTCTCGGTCGCCTGGCACAAGACACGCTTCGAGGACGACAGGTGGCGGCCCGTCTCCGCGCGGATCTCGCGGGCGCTCGTAAACCCGCTCACCGAGACGCTCGCCGGGCTGCTCTCCGTCTTCCTCCTCGTGCTCGTGATCTGGTCCGGGCTCGACGGCACCGAGGCGCCCGACCGGAACTTCTCGATCACGTTCGTCTTCGTCACGTTCTGGCTCGGGATCGTCTTCCTCAGCGTCTTCTTCGGCGACGTCTTTCGCGCCTTCAACCCGTGGCGGGCGATCGCGCGCGCCGCCGGCGGCGTCTTCAAGCTCGTCGCCCGCCAGTCGCCGCCGGCGCCGCTCACCTACCCGGAGAAGCTCGGCCGCTGGCCCGCGGTCGCTCGGCATCCTCGCCTTCGTCTGGCTCGAGCTCGTGTATGGCCAGAGCGGCTTTCAGACGGTCGGGCTGACGCCGCACACGGTCGCCGTCGCGGCGCTCGTCTACACCGCCTACACGTTCGTCGCCATCGCCCTCTTCGGCTCGCGAGAAGTGGCTCGAGCGCGGCGAGGCGTTCTCGGTGTACTTCGGCATGTTCGCCAGCCTCGCCGCCGTTCGAGGTCCGCGACGGCCGGCTCGGCGTCCGGCCGATGCTCTCGGCGGCGACGCGCTGGGTGTCGATGCCGGGCTCGATCGCGCTCATCCTGCTGACGATCTCGGCGACGACCTTCGACGGCGCCTCGGAGGGCGCGCTGGCGGATCCGCTCGCGAGCACGTACGACTTCTTCGCCGGCGACATCGGCCTCGGGCCGATCGCGTCGCTGCGGGTGTCGAACTCGATCTTCCTCGCGCTCACGATCGGCTTCGTCTCCGGCCTCTTCTGGGCGGGGATCTACGGCATGCACACCGTCCGCACCCAGTTCTCGACCGCGAAGCTCGGCTCGCTGTTCGCGCACGCGTTCATCCCGATCGCCCTCGCCTACCTGGTCGCGCACTACTTCAGCCTCGTCGTCTTCCAGGAGCAGGCGCAGTTCACCTACCTGCTCTCGGATCCGCTCGGCGACGGCTCGGACTACTTCGGGACGGCGGGGAGCGGGATCGACTACACGCTCCTGAGCGCGAACGCGATCTGGTACGTGCAGGTGGCGACGCTCGTGATCGGCCACGTCACCGCGCTCGTCCTCGGCCACGACCGCGCGCTCAAGGTCTACGGCGACTCCCGCACCGCCGCGCGCTCGCAGTACTGGATGCTCGCGCTCATGGTCGGCTTCACCTCGCTCGGCCTCTACCTGCTCTCGCAGGCGAATCAGTGACGTTCCGCGCTCTTTGAGTGGCACCACCGAGGCGTTGTGACGTAGAGTCCCGTCGCATTGCGGGACTAAGCCGTTCGGGCGTCCCGCGGCAATCAATGGAGGGTGGGTTTCATGCGTAGTGGAAGTCTTGAGTCCCGGAGACGGGGCAGAGGGCGGAGGGTCGCGGCGCTTGGCGCGGCGTGCTCGGTCGCTCTGTTGGCCAGCGCCGCATCGGCGCAGGCCGTTACGACCAGTTTCCTCTCGACCGGCGCGGAGCAGGTCTTCGTCGTCCCGGCCGGGGTGACGAGCATCGAGGTGACCGCGGTCGGCGGCAAGGGCGGTAACGGGCATGCCGATGCGCCGGTTGGTCCAGCGCAGGGTGCTCTCGGCGCCAAGGCCGTCGGCACGGTGCCGGTGACGCCGGGCCAGGTCCTCTTCGTCAACGTCGGCGGTAACGGCGCCAGTTCGACCAGCTAACAGCGGCGGTGCCGGCGGCTTCAACGGTGGCGGGACCGGCGGCGCCAGCGGCGGCGAGCCGTGCAACGGTGCCGGCGGCGGCGGCGGCGCGAGCGACATCCGCACGGTGACGCGCTCGGCTGCGGGCACGAACGAGTCGCGGCTCGTGACCGCCGGCGGTGGCGGTGGTGGCGGTGGCGCCGTCAATGGCGCAGCGGGCGCCGCCGGTGGCGCCGGTGGCGCGGCCTGGCCACGGGCTCGGGCGCCAGCGGCGCCAACGGCGGCGGCGACGGCGGCGCGGGTGCCGGCGGTGGCGGCGCCACCCAGGTGGCGGCTGGCGTTCCCAACGGCGCCCTGGGCCAGGGCGGCGGCGGCGGGACCTCCGCGGTCAACGTCTGCGGCGGCGGAGGCGGCGGCGGTGGAGGCGGCGCCTTCGGCGGCGGCGGTGCGGCCAACGGTTCCGGCGGCGGCGCTGCCGGCGGCGGCGGCGGCGGCGGCTCGAGTGCCTTCGCGGCAAGCGCCACGAACACCTCGGTCGCGGCGGACACGGCGGGCGTGCCGTTCGTCCAGCTCACCTACACGGTTGCGGCGAGCGCGATCGACAACAAGTTCACGCTCGGCGCCGTGACCAAGAACAAGAAGAAGGGCACCGCCAATCAGGCCGTCACCGTCCCCGGTGCCGGTGTGATCAAGGTCTCGGGCAGCACGGTCAAGGCGCAGACCGTCAACTCGACCAAGGCGGAGACGGTGTCGGTGCTGATCAAGGCGGCCGGCAACAAGAAGAAGAAGCTCAAGAAGAAGGGCAAGGTGAAGGTCAACCCGACGTTCACGTTCACCCCCACGGGTGGCCTGCCGAGCGAGCAGACGGCGACGATCAAGCTGAAGCGCAAGCGCTAGGCGAGATCGCCACCGGACTCCGGGCCCGTCGCGCGAGAGGCGCGGCGGGCCCGAGTCGTTTCCGGCTATCCGCCGAGGGCGCCGGAGACCAGGTCGGCGTCGGTTCGCAGCATCTCCGCGTACGTGCCCTCCTCGCCCAGCGACTCGACCAGGAGGCCATCCTCGACCGCGACTCCGGCCTCGTCGGCGATGAGCGCGAGCGTCTCCGGGTCGTCCTCGGCGCCGGCGAAGACCGCGGCGACGTCGTTGTCCTCGATCGCGCTCAGCACCTCGTCGAGCTGCTCGGCGCTCGGTTCCGCCTCCGGCCCGGACGCGGGAAAGGCGCTCGCGATCACCTCGAGCCCGTAGCGGTCGGCGAAATAGCCGAGCGCATCGTGGGAGGTGACCAGCTCGCGATCCGATTTCGGGACCGAGCGCAGCGCCTCGCCGATTTCGCGATCGAGCGCGCCGAGCCCCTTCGCGTACTCGCCGGCACGCTCGTCGAATGCCGCAGCGCCAGACTGATCCGCCTCGCCGAGCGCGGCCGCCAGCGACGGCAGGGCCGCGGCGACGCGGACGGGGTCCATCCAGACGTGCGGGTCGGTGCCCTCGCCGGAAGGGAGGAGCTCGCCCGCGTTCGCGGTCAGCTCCCAGATCGGCGTGTCGACGTCGGCCAGCGGGATCCCCGCCTCGAGACCGGCACCGTTGGCGACGACCAGGTCGGCCTCCTCGAGCCCCTGGCGGTCCTCGGCGCTGAGCTGGAAGTCGTGGGGGCTGGCGCCGTCGGGGATCAACTGCTCGACCGGCACGTCCGGGCCCGCGACGTTCGCTGTGATGTCGGCGAGGATCCCCGTGGTCGCGACCACCCGCGGGCCCTCGCCCTCGCCCGCTCCGTTGTCGCCGCCGCAGGCGGTGACGGCGCCGATGAGCAAGGGGGCGGCCGAACAGATGAGAATCGTTCTCATTCGCATGCTGCGAGAATGATAATCGTTCTCACGGCAGGTGTATCCTCGACGGCGATGGCGGACGCGAACCAGGACTGGAGCGAGCTCGCGCTGGCGACGCTCGGCGAGGCGGGCCACCGCAGCGGCGGCGCTCGCCGCGCCGTCGTCGAGCAGCTGGCCCGCGAGAGTTGCTGCGTTACCGCCCACGAGATCGCCGACAGCCTCCGCGAGGGCGGCGGCAAGGTCGGGATCGCGAGCGTCTACCGGGCGCTCGAGGCCCTCGACCGGGTGGGCCTCGTCCAGCGCATCGAGGTGGGTGAGGGAGCGGCACGCTACGAGGCCGTGGTTCCGGGCGGCCACCATCATCACCACGTCGTCTGCGACTCGTGCGGGCGCATCGGCCAGTTCGAGGACGAGGGCCTCGAGCGCGCGATCGGCCGGCTCGCCAAGCGTCTGGGCCACAAGGTCTCCGCTCACGACGTGCTCATCCGGGGCGAGTGCGCGCGCTGCGAGCGCGCGTCGTGAACGCGCCGCCGGCGCTCGAGGCCGATCGGCTCACCGTCGCCTTCGACGGCAATGTCGGCTCTCGACGAGATCTCGCTCGCGATCCCGGCGGGCGCGAGCGTCGCCCTCCTCGGGCCCAACGGCGCCGGGAAGAGCACGCTCTTCATGGCTGCCGTGGGCCTGGTCGCAGCCGCGGTCGGGCTCGATCCGAACCGCGGCCGGGGGGGTCGCATTCGTCCCTCAGCACCTCTCGATCGAGCCCGCGTTCCCGGTCACGGCGCGCGACGTCGTGCGCATGGGGCGCTACCCCGAGGTCGGCTGGCGGGGTCGCTTTACGCCCCGCACGACCACGAGCTGGTCGACGCGGCCCTTGCCCGCCTCGGCGTCGAGGCGCTCGCCGAGCGCCGCTTCGGCGATCTCTCCGGCGGCCAGCGCCAGCGAGTCCTGCTCGCCCAGGCGACCGCTCAGGAGGCGGACCTGCTGCTCCTCGACGAGCCGTTCACGGGCGTCGATCGCCCGACCCACGAAACCGTTCGCGAGCTGCTCGCGAGCTGGCGAGAAGAGCGCCGGACGGTGATCGTCGCCACGCACGACCTCGAGAGCGCCGCCCGTGACTACGACCTCGTCCTCGCCCTCAACCGGCGCCTCGTAGCGCTCGGCCCCCCGGCGGAGGTCTGCACCGAGACGGTCCTCGCCGACGCCTTCGCCGGTCACGTCGTCCGCGTCGGCGAGCTGATCGTCGACGTCACCCACCACCATCACGGAGCCGGCTAGAGGCACCACCCGTGGAGTTCCTCACCGAGCCCTTCGATGCCGAGTTCGTCCGGACCGGCGCGCTCGCCGCGGCCATCGTCGGCGTCCTCTGCGGGGTCGTCGGTTGCTACGTGGTCCTGCGGGGCATGGCGCTGATGGCGGACAGCCTCGCCCACGGCGTCCTCCCGGGGATCGCGGTCGCGTTCATGCTCACCGCGGGCGGATCGGCCGCCGACGAGCCCAATCAGCTCGCGATCGCGCTCGGCGCTCTTCGTCGCCGGCCTCATCACCGCGGGTGGGACGAGCCTGATCCTGCGGCGCAGCCGCCTGCGTGAGGAGACGGCCGCGGCCGTCGTCTTCGTCTTCATGCTCGCGCTGGGCGTCGTCCTCATCTCGCGCACCGAGGGCTACAGCGTCGACCTGACCGCGTTCCTGTTCGGCGACGTGCTCGGTGTGGACGGCACCGACGTCGTCGTCACCGCGATCCTCACCGCGCTCGTCCTCGCGCTCGTCGCCTGGCTCTACCGGCCCTTCCTGCTTGCTCGCCTTCGACCGCCAGCGCGCCGCGGCCCTCGGCCTCCGCGTCGATCTGCTGCAGCTCGTGATGCTGGTGGTGATCACGCTCGCGGTCGTCGTCGGCTTCCGCGTCGTCGGTTCGCTGCTCGTGCTCGGGATGCTGATGGCGCCGCCCGCGGCGGCCGCCCTCGTGACGAAGCGGCTGCCCTCGATGATGCTGCTCTCGGCGGCGATCGCCGCGATCAGCGCCCCGATCGGCCTCCTGCTCTCCTGGCACCTGGACATCGCGGCCGGGGCCTCGATCGTGCTCGTCCCGGTGACCGTCTTCATCGCCCTCCTGATCGTGCGCCCGGCTCCGCGATACTGAGCTCGTGCTGCCGCTCGCCCACGCGGGCCACTGGGCCATCTACGTCCTCTACGCCGTCCCGGTGCTGATCGTGCTCGGCTCGATCGTCGTCACCGTCGTTCGCGATCGCCGCCGCGGCCCGGACGATCCAGAGCCCTCCGCGCCGGACGTCTAGGACGCCATCGCCCGCAGCGCGTCTTCCAGGGCAGTCTGCTGATCGGGCGTCAGCGTGCCGCCGAAGATGAGCACGACGTTCGCCGCCCGGAAGCAGACGAGAGAGACTCCCTGCTGGCAGCGCTCGTACTCGGCGAGGCCGGCGTCCGCGTCTTCGAGCACGGTCAGCGAACCGCCGCCGTGCGCATTTCCCGGCCCCTGCGAGACCTCGACGGTATGGACGGAGACGCCGCTGCGGTCCGAGGCGAGCTCGGCGCCCAGCACGAGGCCGGCCCCGTTCGCGTTCGCATCCTCGACGAAATCCTCCGCGGTGAAAGCCGCGTCCGAACCGCACGCGCCGAGCAGCAGCGCGGTGATCGCAGATGATCCAACCTTTATTCCTCATCGTTATGATTCCCGACGTGATTGGTAGGCAAAACCAGTCCCCGGGGCGGATTCTGCTCGCCGGCGCGGTGACCCTAGCCCTGTGCGCGCTGCTCGTGCTCGCCGCCGGTCCGTTTGCGGCGCTGCCCGCGATGCTCGCGTTCCTGCCTCTCCTCGCCGGCCACTACCTCGGCGCCGACAAGCTCGACGAGCTGATCGAGCGCCGCCGTGCGGCCTCTGCGCCCGCGCCCCGAGCGCGCTCGTGCGCACCCTCGACCGCCCGCCTCTCTTCGACGTCCGTGGCGGACTTCTCATCGCCTCCTCGCTCGCCAAGCGGCCCCCGCCCGCGGCGATCGCGTACGCCTAGCCTGCGTTACCGACCCGAGGAGGTACACCGATGTTCCGCCGCCTATCCGCGGCGGCGGCGCTCGCCGCGATCGCGGCGCTTGCCGTCCCCAGCTTCGCCCTCGCACACGAGGGCAATCCCAACTACAGATCCGACATCACCGGCATTCCGGATCGGGCGTCGGAGCGCAGATGCTCAACTTCGACGACACGCTCGAGGTCGACGTCGAGCCCGGCCACGAGCTCATCGTCGACGGCTATGAGGGCGAGCCGTACGTTCGCTACCTCGACGACGGCACGGTCGAGGTCAACCGCAACTCGCCCGCCTACTACCTGAACGAGGACCGCTTCGCCGCCGTCGAGACGCCCGAGAGCGCCGACGCCGAGGCGGAGCCGGACTGGGAGGAGGTCGGCGCCCAGGGCACCTACAGCTGGCACGACCACCGCGTCCACTACATGGCCAAGGACGTTCCCGGGCCAGGTGGACTGACGAGGCGCAGGAGACGAAGATCTTCGACTGGACCGTGCCGATGGAGATCGACGGCGAGACCGCGGACCTTTCCGGCACCCTGTTCTGGGTCGGCGACGAGGGCGGCGGCGTCTCGCCGGCGCTCGTCGGCGGCCTCGCGGTCGCCGTGCTCGCCAGCCTCGCGCTAGCGGTCTGGCGGATCCGGCGGCGGAACGCCCAGCTTCCCGGACGAGGCGAGGAGCGGGCGGAGGCCTGGTGAGAGCGCGGATCCTGATCCGCGGCGCGGTCGCGGCCCTTGCCGCGACGCTCCTCGTCGCCCGCGCTCGCCTCCGCGCACGCGGTGCTCGAGTCGAGCGAGCCCGGTCGCGGGGCGGCGCTCGAGCGATCGCCGGAGGAGGTCTCGGTCCGCTTCAACGAGCCGGTCGAGGCGGCCTTCGGCGGCGTTCGCGTCTACGACCGGGAGGGCGAGCGGGTCGACGAGGGCGAGGCCTTCCGGCCGCAGGATCGCTCCGACTCGGTCGCGGTCCGGCCTGCCGGCGGGCTCTCCCGGACGGCATCTACACCGCCACCTACCGGGTCGTCTCCGCCGACTCGCATCCGATCTCGGGCGGCTTCACCTTCACCGTCGGCGATCCGGGCGCGGCGCCTGAGCTCGGTGTCGCCGAGCTCATCGACGAGGCGGGTGCCGGAACCGGCAGCGATGTGGGCCTCGGGGTCGCGAAGTTCCTCACCTACGTCGCCACCGCCCTCCTTCGTCGGCGGGCTCGCGTTCCTGATCTGGGTCTGGGGCCCGGCTCTGGGCGCGGCGGCCGCCGGAGGCGGGCGCTGGCTCACGGCGGCGGCCGCCTTCGCCGGGCGCCTGCGGCGACTGCTGGTCTTCGCCCTTCTCGCGGCCGTCGTCGGCTCGGTCGCCGGGATCGTCTTCCAGGGGGCGATCGTTACCGGGGGCGGGGTCGCGGAGGGCCTGCGCCCCTCCGTCATCGGCGACGTCCTCGGGACCCGCTTCGGCACGATCTGGGGGCTGCGCCTTCTCGACGTCGCCCTTCTCGCCCCGATCCTTCTCGTGCCCGCCTTCGGCATCCGCTACCGCCTGATGCAGCCCGTCGAGCTCGGAGCGATCGGCGCCGCGCCGGTTGACCCGCTCCCGCGGAGTCCGCTCGCGGTGATCGCACTCGGCGCTCGGCGCTCGGGTTCTTCGTGCTCGCACCGGGCCTCGCCGGGCATCCCGGCGCCACCGACCCGCGCTGGGCCTCGCTGCTGGCGAGCTTCGCCCACGTCCTCGCGTTCGCGGCCTGGGCGGGTGGGCTCGCGGTGCTCGTCGGCGCGGTGCCGGCCGCGACGAAGGCGCTCGAGGGAGCGGAGAAGACCCGGTTGCTCGCGGGCCTCGTCGATCGGTTCTCGGTCGTGGCGCTCGCCGCGGTCGCGGTCCTGCTCGCGAGCGGCGTGATCCAGTCGATCCTCCAGCTCGAGGCATGGAGCGAACTCCTCGACACGGGTTACGGGCGCGCGATCCTCGCCAAGGCTGCGCTCCTCGCGATCCTGATCGGGCTCGGCGCGATCAACCGGCAACGGAACCGCCCGCGCCTCGACGGGCTCGCCCGCTCGGGCACCGAAGCGCCCGGCGATACCGGCCGCCTCCTCCGCCGCACGATGCGCGCGGAGGTCGCATTGATCGGCGTTGTGCTCGGCGTGACGGCGTTGCTGACGATCCTCTCACCCTCGGCGAGCAGCGAGCAGGCCGGGCCGTACTCAGCCTCGGCCGAGATCGGGCCGGCCCAGCTCGAGCTCACGGTCGATCCCGCGATCGCGGGACCGAACGAGATTCACCTGTACCTCTTCGACCGCGAGGACGGCAGCCAGTACGACGACGCGAAAGAGGTGAAGCTCACCGCTGAGCTTCCGGCGTCGGACATCGGTCCGCTGACCGAGGACGTGACCAAGTCCGGCCCCGGGCACTTCGTCGTCCGTGACGCACAGCTCGGCGTCGCGGGGGACTGGACGCTCGAGCTCATCGCCCGCGTCTCCGCGTTCGAGCAGTTCGAGACCGAGGTCGAGGTGCCGGTCCGATGAGCGTCGTCTCCATCGTCCTCGCCGCCCTTCCGGCCATCCTCCTGCTCGCCGCGCTCATCCAGGGGCGCTATCCGGGTGAGCGGGTCATCCAGCGCTTGCGCGGGCAACCGCCGCGCATCGACCGGGCCCCAGCCACGACCCTCCGCCCGCGGCCCAGGCCCCGCCGCGCGCGCAGACGCTGGGGCCAGCTGATCTCCGAATCGCTAGCGGGGCGTGCGCCGCCGGCTGCGGCAGCGGTAACCGCGTATCCAACATCGAATCAAGGAGACAGCAGATGAACAAGAAGACGAAGACGAAGACAGCAGTCGCGGCCACGGCGATCGGCGCCATGGTCGCTGGCCGCCCCGGCGGCCGCACACGTGACCGTGCAGCCATCGAGCGTCCCCGCCGGTGGCTTTACGCGCGTCGACGTCCGCGTGCCGAACGAGCGCGACGACGCGGGCACGGTCGAGGTCGCGGTCCAGTTCCCCGATGGGATCGCGTCAGCTTCGTACGAGCCGGTGCCCGGCTGGGAGACCGACGTTCAGACCGAGAAGGCGGCCGAGCCGATCGAGCTCCACGGCGAGGAAGTGACCGAGCAGATCAAGCAGATCACATGGACCGGTAACGGGAGCGAGGGGATCGTCCCGCCCGGTGCGTTCCAGGACTTCGGCGTCTCGATGCCGACGCCGGATGCGGCGGGGGAGACGCTGACGTTCAAGGCGCTCCAGACGTACGAAGGCGGCGAGGTCGTCCGCTGGATCGGTGCGCCGGACTCGGACGAGCCCGCACCCACCGTGACGCTGACCGCCGCCGAGGGGGAGCATGGCGCGGCCGATGCCGGGGAGGACGCTGAGGAGGCCGAGCATGAGGCCGCCGAGGCTGCCGACACCGCGGAGGAGGCATCGGCGGATGAAGAAGACGACGGTGGCTCCGACGGACTCGCGATCGCGGGTCTCGTCGTCGGCGGACTCGGGCTACTGACCGGAGGAGTCGCACTTTCGCGCTCACGTAAGAACTAGCACCTGACCCTGCAAGCCGATCCCCGAGGTCGGATTCGGGTACCCTAATTAGGGTCACCTAACTCACCCTGAATCCGACCTTGGGAGGTCCGCTCTTGTCCACGCACTCGCGCCCTTCGCGCGCCGTTGCCCTCACCCTCGCCCTGGCCGCCGCGGCGCTGCTTGCCGCCGGCTGCGGCGACGACGAGGACTCCGATTCGACCACGACCACCGCCGAGGAAACGAGCACGACCGAGGCGAGGAGCGCTGAGATCGACCCGGCGCTGCTCGACGCGGCGGTGGCGGAGTACGACGCCTACGTCGAGCAGGAGACGGGTGACTTCGTCGTCGCGACGGAGGAGTTCCTCGCCCCGGTTGAGGCCGGCGACATCGAGGCGGCGAAGGGCGCCTATCCCGGCGCCCGGGTCCATTTCGAGCGGATCGAGCCGGTCGCCGGCGCCTTCGGCGACCTGGACCCGGACATCGACGGCCGCGAGGGCGACATCCCGCCAATGGACTGGGGCGGCTACCACCGGATCGAGAAGGCCCTCTGGATCGACGAGTCCACCAAGGGGCTCGAGAAGACGATCTCCGAGCTCCGCAACGACGTCGCCAATCTCGACGACATCGCGATCAAAGCCGAGTTTGATCCCGAGGAGATCGCGCAGGGGTCGGTCGACCTGCTCGCCGAGGTCTCGGCGTCGAAGATCACCGGCGAGGAGGAGCGCTACTCGCACACCGACCTCTGGGACTTCGAGGCGAACGTCGCCGGAGCGGAGGCGGGCTTCGAGGCGCTCCAGCCGGCGCTCGAGGAGGTCGATCCGGACCTGGTCGCGGAGATCGAGGCGGAGTTCGAGGCGATGGACGAGCTCCTCGACCAGTACCGCGAAGGCAACGGGTTCGTCCTCTACGACACGCTGAGCGAGGAGCAGACGCAGGAGCTCGCACAGCAGATCGACACGCTCGGCGAACCGCTCTCGCAGATACCGTCGTTGGTGGGTTGACCGACGAGAAGCGACTCGACACCCAGGAGTCCCGCCGCGGACTGACGCGGCGGGGCGTCCTGACGACGGCCGGGGCCGCCGGAGCCGCACTTGGACTCGGCGGTGCTGCCGGCTACGCCCTCGGGCAGGAGCGGGCCTCGGACGATGAGCCCGAGGGCACGGGGACCGTCCCGTACTGGGGCGAGCGCCAGGCCGGGATCGTCACCACCCAGCAGGACCGCCTGTTCTTCGCCGCCTTCGACGTCACCGCCGAGGACCGCGCGGAGCTCGAAACGCTGCTGCACGACTGGACCGTGGCCGCTTCGGCGCTCACCGCCGGCGAACCCGTCGGGCCTCGCAACGACGAGCCGCTCCTGCCGCCCGACGACACCGGCGAGGCCTTCGGCCACCTACCAAGTCGGCTGACGATCACATTCGGCTTCGGGCCGGGGCTGTTCGAGCGCGACGGGGTCGACCGGTTCGGCCTCCGGGCCAAGCGCCCGCCCGAGCTACGGCAGATGCCACCATTGCCCGCCGAGGCGATCGACCCGGACATCTCCGGCGGCGACATCTGCATCCAGGCCTGTTCGGACGACCCGCAGGTCGCCTTTCACGCGGTCCGCAACCTGGCCCGTATCGGGCGGGGCGCGGTGGTGCTGCGCTGGTCGCAGCTCGGCTTCGGGCGCACGGCGACGACGACCCGCGCCCAGGACACCCCCCGCAACCTGATGGGCTTCAAGGACGGCACCAACAACCTCCGGGCCGAGGACTCGGAGGAGCTCACCCGCTTCGTCTGGGTCGGAAGCGAGGGTCCCGAGTGGCTCCGCGGCGGCAGCTATCTGGTCGCCCGCCGGATCCGGATGCTGATCGAGAGCTGGGACCGGACCAACCTCCAGGAACAGGAGCGCGTGATCGGGCGCGACAAGATGCGCGGGGCGCCGCTCGGGGACACGAACGAGTTCGACCCGCCCGACCTCGCCGCCCGTCGCCCTGACGGACCTGTCATCGATCGCGACGCCCACATCCGGCTTTCCTCGGGTGAGCAGCTGGGAACGAAGATCCTGCGCCGCGGGTACTCGTTCACCGACGGGTTCGAGGACGTCACCGGGCAGCTCGACGCGGGGCTCTTCTTCATCTGCTTCCAGCGCGATCCGGCACAGTTCGAGCGGATTCAGCGCAGCCTCTCGCCCGACCTGCTGAACGAGTACATCGTCCACACGTCGAGCGCCGTATTCGCCGTCCCACCAGGGGTCGCCGAGGGTCAATCGATCGGCGCCGGCCTGCTCGTCTGATCGGTCTGGCCGAACGTTCTCGTTTGGCCCGGTGAGGCGAGCGGGTAGTCCAGTCGGGATGGAAGGCGGAGAGCAAGGACGCGAACGCGGCGCCACGCACCTCGGCACGGCGGTGAGCGTCGCCCCGAGCGGGGACGGCAGTGGCGCGCGGGTGACGCTGATCGGCGAGCTCGACCAGGAGGCGGCGCCGAGCGTGAACCAGGCGCTCGACGCGGCGATCGAGATGGGTTCCGACGTCGAGCTCGACATGCGCGCGTGTGACTTCGTCGACTCGATCGGGATCGCCACTCTGGTGACCGCGGCGCGGCGGCTCCACGAACGGGACCGCATGCTGACGATCCTCGGCGCCCGCCGGCGGGTCCTGCGAATCCTCGAGCTGACCGGGATCGTCTCCCAGCACTGGATCACGATCGTGCCGCACGAAGCGTCGTGACGGGCGACCGAGAGCCGCGATGACGCTCTGATCTGGCTGCGGTACCGCCGCGCGGAGTGAGCTAGGCGGCGAGCAGCTCGCCCAGGCGGCGCTCGAGCTCGCTCGAGAGCGCCTCGCGGATCGGGCCCTCGGCGGCTCGCTCGACCAGCTCTTGGAGGAAGCCCTCGACGATCAGCTGCTTCGACTCCTCCTGCTCGAGTCCGTGCGCGGAGAGGTAGAAGAGCTGGTCGGGATCGACCTGGGCGACGGCCGCGGCGTGCGTGCAGCGGACGTCGTCGGCTTCGATCTCGAGCCCGGGGATCGCGTCCGCGTGCGCTTGATTGGAGAGCAGCAGATTGCGGCTTTCCTGGAAGGCGTCGGTGCGCTGGGCGCCGGGATCGACGCGGATCATCCCGCGCCAGACCGCGGTCGAGGTGTCGGCGAGGACGCCACGGAACGCGAGGTCGGAGGTCGTGTCCTCGGCGGCGTGCTCCTGAGTGGTGTCGTAGTCGAGATGCTGGGTCCCCTCTCCGGCGTAGGCGCCGGTGACCTTGGCGGAGGAACCCCGGCCGGCGAGCTTGGTTTCCATCCGTACCTTGCCGCGCCCTGAGCCGAAGCCGAGCGCCACCCACTCGAGGTTGGCGTCGCGGCCGACCTCGGCGCGCTGGGTCGCGAACACCCAGCTCTCGGAGGAGAGCTCCTGCTCGCAGACGTAGCGGAGGTTTGAGCCGTCGCCGACCACCAGCTCGACGACGCCGTTGAAGAGTGAGTCCCCGCCGCCGTCGCTCTCATAGCGCTCCCAGACCTCGGCCTCGGCGCCCTCTTCGAGCACGATCAGAGCGCGCCACGAGGTCTCGTTGCCGGAACTCGCGGAGACGGTCAGCCGCAGGGGCTCGGTGGCGACGGTGTTGCGGGGGACATGGACGAAGACGCCGTCCCGCCAGCGCGCTTCGTTGCGTGCCGTGAACAGGTCCCCGCCGGGGACGATCTGGCCCAGGTGGGCGCGGACCAGGTCGGCGTGCTCGACCGCGGCCTGCGCGAGCGGCATCACGACCACGCCGTCGCCGAGGTCCGCGGGCAGCCCGTCGACGTTCGCCACCGCTTCGGGGTAGCTCTCGAAGTCGAGGTCGGAGAGGTCGGTGAACTCCCAGCCCTTCGCCTTCGGCCCCGGCAGCTCGAGCTCGCGGGCCCGCTGCCTTGCCTCGTCGCGCTCCTCGGTCAGCCAGTCCGGTTCTTGGAGCTGAGGCGCTGCCGCCCCATCAACCAATGGAGCCTTCCATCTGCAGCTCGATCAGCCGGTTCATCTCGACCGAGTACTCCATCGGCAGCTCCTTGGCGATCGGCTCGATGAAGCCGTTGACGATCATCTTCGACGCCTCTTCCTCGTCGAGGCCGTGGGCCTGGAGGTAGAAGAGCTGGTCCTCGCCGACCTTCGAGACCGAGGCCTCGTGGCCGACGTTGGCGTCGGACTCGTCGATGCGGATCGTCGGATAGGTATCGGAGCGCGAGTCCTCATCGAGGAGGAGCGCGTCGCAGACCACCTTCGACTTCGTCTCCGTCGCACCCTCGGCGACCTCGAGCAGACCGCGGTAGGTCGCCCGGCCGCCATCCTTGGAGATCGACTTCGAGAAGATCGACGAGGTCGTCTTCGGCGCCGCGTGGATGATCTTGCCGCCGGCGTCCTGATGCTGGCCCTTGCCGGCGAACGCGATCGAGAGGATCTCGCCGTGGGCCCGCTCGCCGAGCAGGTAGATCGACGGGTACTTCATGGTCAGCTTGGAGCCGAGGTTGCAGTCGACCCACTCCATGGTCGCGTCGTCCATCGCGATCGCCCGCTTGGTGACGAGGTTGAAGACGTTCTGCGACCAGTTCTGGACGGTCGTGTAGCGGACCCTGGAGCCCTGCTTGGCGACGATCTCGACGACCGCGGAGTGCAGCGAGTCCGTCGAGTAGACCGGCGCGGTGCAGCCCTCGATGTAGTGGATGTCGGAGCTGTCCTCGGCGATGATCAGCGTCCGCTCGAACTGGCCCATGTTCTCGGTGTTGATCCGGAAGTAGGCCTGCAGCGGCATCGCGACCTTGACGCCCTTGGGCACGTACACGAACGAGCCGCCCGACCAGACCGCGGAGTTGAGCGCCGCGAGCTTGTTGTCGTTCGGGGGAATGACGGTCGCCCAGTACTCGCGGACGAGGTCCTCGTGCTCGCGCAGCGCCGTGTCCATGTCCGTGAAGATCACGCCCTGCGCCTCGAGCTTCTCGTTCACCTGGTGGTAGACCGACTCGGACTCGTACTGGGCGCCGACGCCGGAGAGGAACTTGCGCTCCGCCTCGGGGATGCCCAGCTTGTCGAAGGTGTTCTTGATGTCCTCGGGGACCTCATCCCAGGTCCGCTCGCTGCGCTCGGAAGCGCGGACGAAGTAGTGGATGTCCTCGAAGTCGATCTGGTTCAGGTCGCCTCCCCACTGCGGGGTCGGGCGGCTCTCGTAGTGCTCATAGGCCTTGAGGCGGAAGTCGCGCATCCACTGCGGCTCGTCCTTGTACTCGGAGATCGACGCGATCAGCTCGCGGCTGAGGCCCTTGGGCGCCTTGTAGGCGTAGCCGGTCTCCGGGTCGGAGAAGCCGAACTTCTCCTTGTAGTCGGAGCCGATGCCCTTGAGCGCGGCCTCCGATTCGGTCAGCTGCTTGCCGGACGGGGTCAGGGTCTCGGGTGGCTTGGTCATCGTCTCGTGATCAGAGCTCCAACTTCACTTCATCGCCATCGATCCGCACCTCAAACGTTTCCACGGGGCGGTAGGCCGGCAGGGTGCGTGGCTTGCCGGTCCGCAGGTCGAAGAGCGAGCCGTGGCGGGGACACTCCACGGTACAGGAGGCCAGATCGAACTCACCCTCGGCGAGTGGCCCGTCGTCGTGCGAGCAGCGGTCCTCGATCGCGCGAAGCTCCCCGTCGCCGCAGTTGAAGACGCCGATCTTGCGCCCGTCGACCTCGACCAGGCGCATCTCGCCCTCGGCGAGCTCGGAGGCCTTGCAGACCGCGACTGATGTGTTGACGGAGGTCACTCTTCTTATTCCTACCCTCGAAGTCGGATTTTAGCGGTCGGTAGTTTCTCCCCGCGATGGAGGGAGTGAGCCCGGAAGCGGGCACGGGACCGGGTCGCGACCGTCGCGTCGTGATCGCCGTCGGTGGCACGATCGCATTGGCGGCGGTCGTCGCCGTGATCGTGCTCACCGGGGGCTCTGGCGACGAAGCCTCGACCGCCGCTCCGGCCCAGTGCATCGAGGCGTGGAACGCCGATCCCGAGGCGCTCGCCTACGGCCAGCACAACTACGGCACGCACGGCTACGACCGCGTCCAGGTCACCCGGCTGACCGAGGCTGCCGAGGTGCCGGCGGAGGGTGAGGAGGGGCTCTGCGCCGTGATCTTCGGCGCGCTCGAGCTCGACACCGAGCCGGTGGCCGCCGGAGAGATGCGGATCGACGGGGCCTGGCAGCCGATCTCACTGCGGCCGGGGGTCGAGCTCACCCGGGTCGCGGAGCTGCAGGCGATTGCCGTCGGGGAGGCGAACTCGTCGCTCAGCGGCGAGGGCCGCCTGGTTCCGTACGGCGAGTGACGACCGGTAGGGCTATCGCGAGAACGAGGTGAACGCGTCCCAGGCCGGCTTCGGCTGGAGGTTCTCGTAGCGAAAGAGCCCCGATTTCGCGCACCACTGGCACTGCGGTGCGCCCGGAGCGGCGTCGCGCCACGCGTAGATGATCACGTTGGCGATGTTGAGGCTGCGGCGCTTGTCGGTGAAGAAGGCGAGCGCGTCGCGGACCATCTTCGCCTGGCCGCGCAAGCCACGGTTCAGTGGGTGGTCGCCGCCGCCGGACGCCCAGCCGATCTCGGTGACGTAGATGGGGGTGTTCGCGGCCCCGGCCTTCTGCAGCTCCTGGCGCCAGCGCCAGAGGACCCGCTTGATCGAGAACATGCTCGCCCCGTAGGGGTGGACGGCGATCCCGTCGAACGCCTCGCGCGCGCCCGGCATCGCATAGAGGTCCTGCAGGAACTCCCAGCCGGAGGCGGTCTTCTTGCCCTCCTGGCCCGGCTCGCCGATCATCCCGCCGAGGATCACCCGGGCGCCGGGGTCAGCGTCGTGGACCGCGTTGCCGCCGGCGATCACCAGGTTGCCGTAGTCGGTCGAGTTCGGACCCGGCTTCCAGTAGTCGCTCGAGTTCTGCTCGTTCCAGATCTGCCAGGCGCGGATCGGCTGCGGCTTGAGCTCCGGGTGCTCCTTCCAAAACGAGCCGCCCGGCCCCCAGCGGTGGACCGCCGCCCTCATGAACTGGGAGAAGGCGATGTAGGCGCCGATCGTGTTCGGCCCGAGCTTGTGACAGGTCGACGGACAGCCCTGGAGCTGGGCAACCCAGTAGGGAGTGCCGTAGATCGTCGGCTGGACCCGAACCCCCTGCTTCGCCGCGAAGTAGACGATGTAGTCGTAGAGCCACCAGTTATAGGCGCGGTCGGGATCGAAGAGGTCCGCCTCTGAGAGCGGCGTCGGATCGAGGTTGGCCCACGAGAACTCGTAGCGCAGGGTGCCCACCTTGCCGCGGCCCATCTCCGCGAAGTCGGCTTTCGTCAGCTTCGTCTGCGGGGTGACGCCGTAAAAGCCGCGCGGGGCCTCGCTCGCGCTCGCCGAAACGGCGCATCCGAGGGCGATCACGATCGCCGCGCTGATCCCCACCAAGACCCGGTTCATCAGCGTCGATCTTAGAGGCCGCGGACGGCCGTCAGATCCGGTCGCGCTCGGCGATCGGATCGCCGGTGGCGCCTTCCTCTTCCCAGTCCGCGGCGTCACCGAGCGCGGCCGACTTGACGACCTTGAGCCCCAGCAGCGCGCACTTCATCCGTGTAGCCGAGATGTCGATCCCGAGCAGGTCGAGGACGAAGTCCTTGTCGAGACGGAGCAGCTCCTCGCGGGTCTTGCCGGCCAGCTCCTCGGTCAGCATCGACGTTGCTGCCGTCGAGATCGCGCAGCCCTTGCCCTCGAACCCGACCCCGGTGACTCGGCCGTCCTCGTCGAGGTGGATGAAGACGTGCTGCTCGTCGCCGCAGAGCGGGTTGGTGTCCTCGAAATCGAGCTCGAACTCCTCCGGGCGGCCGAAGTTCCGCGGCCGCTTGTAATGGTCGAGGATGTTCTCGCGGTAGAGGTCGTCCATAGAACAAATGCCTGTCGGCTGCTCCGCTTCGCGTCCGCCGCCGCCAGGGTCGCTGCTGATGCCTAGGTGAAGGTAGCTGAGGGCGGTTGATCGGCATACACTCGCCGGCGCGATGAGCATCGGCCTCGCGATCGCGCTTCTCGTCCTTCTCGTCCTCGTCGTCATGCTCGGCCTCGCCGCGCTGCCTCGCGAACGCAGGCGCGCGCACGGCGAGCGCGAGCGCGCGATCGCAGCGCAGCTGGAGGTCGAGGAGAACGACATCGCGGAGATGCTGGAGGCGCGGGCGCGGCTGCGGCGCGAGCGCGGGCTGCCCTCGATCGGCGAGGAGCTCGTCGACGAGGTCTTCGATCCGCGGCGCGACACCTAGCCCGCGAAAACCCGCCGCGCGTCCGCGAGTCCCTCGACCAGGCGGTCGATCTCCTCCGTCGTCGTATAGACGCCGAAGCTCGCCCGAGCGGTGGCGGTGATCCCGAAGCGGTCCATGAGCGGCTGGGCGCAGTGGTGTCCCGCGCGGACGGCGACGCCGTGGCGGTCGAGGATCTCGGAGACGTCGTGCGCGTGGATGCCGTCGAGCTCGAAGGAGATCGGGCCGAGGCGCTCCGGCGAGGGCGGCGGGCCATAGATGTGCAGGCCGGGCACCGCACCCAGCGCGTCGAGTGCGTAGGCGGCGATCGCGCGCTCGTGCGCGGTCGCGGCATCCATGCCGACGGCATCGAGCCAGCGGAACGCGGCCGCCATGCCGATGGCCTGCGCGATCGCCGGCGTGCCGGCCTCGAAACGGGCGGGTGGGTCGGCCCAGGTCGTGCCCTCCTTGGTGACCTTGCGGATCATCGAGCCGCCGCCGAGGAAGGGCGGCATCTGGCGCAGCAGGTCGAGCCGCGCCCAGAGCGCTCCAATTCCGGTCGGGCCGTAGGCCTTGTGCCCAGTGAGCGCGTAGAAGTCGACGCCGAGCTCCGCTACGTCGAGCGCCAGCTTCGGCGCGGCCTGAGCACCGTCGGCGAGCACGAGCGCGCCGGCGTCGTGTGCGAGGCGGGAGATCTCGGCGAGCGGGTTCTTCGTGCCGAGGACGTTCGAGACGTGGGCTACGGCGACGAGCTTCGGACCTCGATCAAGCAGTTCCCGGTACGCGTCCAGGTCGAGGAGCCCTTCGTCCGTCACGGGCACCCAGTCGATCTCGGCGCCGACGCGCTCGGCGAGCTGCTGCCAGGGGACGACGTTCGAGTGGTGCTCCATCTCGGTGAGCACGATCCGGTCACCGGCGCCGATGTTGACGTCGCCCCAAGCGCGGGCGACCAGGTTGATCGCCTCGGTCGCGTTGCGGACGAAGATCACCTCGCGGCGGTCGGCGGCGCCGACGTGGTCGGCGATCGTCGCTCGCGCGCCCTCGTAGGCGGCGGTCGCCTCCGCGGAGAGCGTGTGCGACCCGCGGTGGACGTTCGAGTGGTGGCGGCGCTCGTAGCGGTCTACGGCCTGGATCGAGGCGAGGACGCGCTGCGAGCTGGCGCCGGAGTCGAGGTACGCAACTTCGCGGCCGTTGATTTCACGCTCGAGCGCCGGAAACGACGCCCGGACGCGCTCGATCGGGAAGACCTCGGCCGTGGTGCTCACGCCGCCGCTTCGACCTCTTCCCGAATCCACCCATAGCCCTTGTCCTCGAGCTCGGTGACGAGCTCGGGGCCGCCCTGCTTGACGATCCGGCCTTCGAACATCACGTGGACGAAGTCCGGCTTGACCAGGTGCAGGACGCGCTGGTAGTGGGTGATGATGAGGACGCCCATGTCGGGGCCGGCGAACTTGTTGACGCCCTCGGCGACGACCCGCAGCGCGTCGATATCGAGTCCCGAGTCGGTCTCGTCGAGCACCGCGAGCTGCGGGCGCAGCATCGCCAGCTGGAGGATCTCGAGGCGCTTCTTCTCGCCCCCGGAGAAGCCGTCGTTGACGTAGCGGCTCGAGAACTCCTTCGGGATGTTGACGAGCTCCATCGCCGCCTCGGTGTCCTTGCGGAAGTTCTTGAGCGAGATCTGCTTCTCGTCGCGCGCCTCGCGGTGCGCGTTGAGCGCCATCCGCAGGTACTTGGCGACGGTGACGCCGGGGATCGCGACCGGGTACTGAAAGGCCAGGAAGAGGCCGGCGCGGGAGCGGTCCTCGGGGGCTGCTTCGGTGATGTCCTCGCCCTGGAAGATGATCTCGCCGTCGGTGATCTCGAGGCCGGGATGGCCCATGATCGCGTTCGCGAGCGTCGACTTGCCGGACCCGTTCGGTCCCATCAAGGCGTGCACCTGGCCCTTGGAGACCTCCAGGTCGAGTCCCTTGAGGATCTCCTTCTCCTCGGCGCGCACGTGCAGATTGCGAATTGCGAGATCAGCCACGTCTTCCTTTCGTTTAAGTCTCGTCAGCCGACCGGGATCGGCTCGGCGGGCTTGCGGCGTTCGGTGAACTCGACCAGGTCGGCGAGCTTCGTTCCGGCGAGCGCCTTGGTGACGCCGCCATGGACCCGCGTCCAGAGCAACTTCGTCGCACATGCCTCGTCGGCGTCGGTCTCGTGCGAGCAGAGCACGCGCCCCTCGCGGTCGGCGTGAAAGCAGTCCATCGGCGCGATCGGGCCTTCGAGCGCCTCGACAACCTCGAGCATCGTGACCTCGGTGGCGGGCCGCGCGAGGCGGTAGCCCCCGTGCGCGCCGCGGACCGAACTCACGAGCCCGGCCTCGCGGAGCTTCGCCACGAGGTGCTCCAGGTAGGCGAGCGGCAGCGTCTCCGCGCTGGCGACGGCGCCGAGCGAGACCGGCACCGCGGCATCGGGATCCTGGCCCTCCGCGCGGCGACCGAGCTCGACCATCAGGCGCACCCCGTATTCGGCCTTGGTCGAGAACAGCATCGCCTCAAATCCTAGCTAACGGGTCGGTTTTAACCGCCGGCGGCCGCCGCGGCCTAGAGCCAATCGCGGGCGTGCGCATGCTCGAGGCTCGCGGCGACCAGTTCGGGCAGTCCGCGGGCGACGCTCGCCCCGTCCCGCGGGCGCCAGAACGTGGCGATGCCCTCCCTGATCCCGACCTGCAGGTCGGTGCCGTACTCGAACGCAGGCGATGTGGTCGCCGATCCGTCCTTCACTGCGAACATCACGGCGTTCACCCCCGAGCCCGTCGCTCGCTCGATGAGGAGCGCCACGCGCCCGTGGATCTCCGAGTCGGGGAGCGTCCCGTCGATGACGGCGATTGCGTGTCCGGGGGCCGGCAGCCACGGATAGGCGCGGTGAAACTGAAGCGAGTCCTCGAGCCGGTTCATCGTTGGCATCAACGTGGCGCACTTCGTCATCGCCGCGACCCAGGACGGGGCAGGAGGCGACTCGAGGCCCTGCGAGTCGGGCGTCTGCACCGGGTTAGCGGGCGCGGCCGCATGCCCGGGATCCGTTCCCGCCCAGAACGGAGCGTCTAGCTGATCCGCGAACGGACGCGGGGGGTGGACCGCGAGGCTCGCCTCGCGAAGTGCCACGGCCACCGAGCAGGCGGCCTCGCAGGCGGCGTCGAGTGCCGCATCCTCCAGGTAGCCCTTCGTGGCCAGCGAGAGCACGCCGTAGTCGAAGCGGAGATCCATGTCCTCCCACGCGCCTGGGCTCTCCGCCGATGACAGCCAGGGGCCCGCCGCGTTCAGCACAGCGTCGATCGCGGGCCGCTCCGCGTTGGCGCCGAAGTACAGGTAGCGGCCGCCGGTCAAGTAGCGGTCCGGGGGAACCTGCGCCCAGCCGTACTCGGGATCTTCGAGTTCGAACTCGCGCACGCTCATGCGCTGGATCGACCCGATGCCGGCGGCGAGGGGGATGATCACCCGGGTGACCTCGTGCTTTACGTGGCGGTGTTGGAAGCCGCGGGAATCGTCCTCGTCGAAGTGCTGGTGGAGCGCGATTCCGTAGAGCCCGCCGGGAAGCATGCCCTCGACGGCGTTGTAGTAGTCGTCGAACCCGACGTGCGTGGCATAGCCCGGCGGCGCCGTCGACCCGTGGTGGGTTAGGCCACGCTGCTCCGCGTAGGTGCGCAGTTCGCCTCGCGGCGGCCCGGCGCTGCCGAAAAATCCCAAGGTCCGCGCGATTATCGCGCTTAGGGCTCGATCAGGCCGCGGCGGATCGCGTAGCGCACCAGCTCGACCCGGTCGCGCATGCCGAGCTTTCGCATCGCGTTCGAGCGATGGTTCTCGACCGTCTTCTCGGAGAGGTGGAGGACCGCGGCGATCTCCTTGTTCGTGTGCGCCTCGGCCACGAGCTTCACGACCTCCTCCTCCCGCGGGGTGAGATCGTCGGAGCGCCCGCGACTCTCGCCGAGCACGTCCTTGATCAGCATCCGCTGGGCCTCGGGGGTGAGGAAGGGCTCGCCGCGCTCGACCGCGCGCACGGCCTCCATCAGGTCGTGGTCGGCCTGCGTCTTCAGCACGTAGCCGGAGGCACCGGCCTTGAGCGCTTCGAACAGGTAGCGCTCGTCGTCATACATCGAAAGGATCAGGACGGCGACGTCGGGTGCCTGCTCGCGGATCTCGCGCGTCGCCTGAAGGCCGGTGAGCTTCGGCATCTTCACGTCGAGGATGGCGAGGTCGGGCCGCTCGCGGATGGCCGCGTCGCGGGCGGCGGCACCGTCCTCGGCCTCGGCGATGACCTCGATGTCGCCCTGGCTCTCGAGCAGCATCCGCAGCCCGGAGCGCACGATCCCGTGGTCGTCTGCGATCAGGACGCGCACGGCCTCATCTTCCGTCGACGGCAGCATCGTTTACCTCTATCGGCACATCGAGCCGAACACTTGTGCCTTCCTTCGGGCGCGACGTCACCTGCAGGTCGCCGTTCACGAGCAGCGCACGCTCGCGCATGCCGGCGAGCCCGAGACCGCCGGTCGCCTGGTCGAAGGTGAAACCGGCGCCGTCGTCGGCGATCGTAAGCCGGATTCCGTCGGCGTTTCGCGCCAGGTGCACGCGGATCGTCGAGGCGCCGGAGTGGCGAACGGCATTCGAGAGCGCCTCCTGTGCGACCCGGTAGACGACGATCTGCACATCGGCCGGAAGGCCCCCGAGCGCGCCGTCGGCCTCGTACGTGGTTTTGATCTCCGTCTGGCGGTCGATCTCGGTTGCGTGCGCGGCGAGCGCTGCGCTCAGACCGAGGTCGTCGAGTGACGTGGGTCGCAGCTGGCGGGCCAGCGTGAGCAGTTCCTCCATCGCCTGGTTCGCGACCCTCCGGATCTCGGCGAGCTCGCCGGCGAGCTCGGGCGGTGCGTTTCGGCGTGCGGCCTCCAGCCGCAGGAGGAGGCCCGTGAGCGACTGGTTCACCTCGTCGTGGAGGTCGCGCGCGACCCGGGCCCGCTCCTCCTCCTGGGCGTCGAGAGCGGCGCTCGATGCGCGACGGCGCTCCGCCTCGAGCCGCTCGAGCATCCGCATGAAGGCGAAGTGCAGGCGGGCGACCTCCTCCGGTCCCTCGGGGACCTCGGCGTCGCGCAGATTCGCCCCCGGGCGGGAGAGGTCGGCACGCTCCATCTGATCGACCAGGCGCTCCAGCGGGCCGAAGCGGCGCTGGAGCAGGTAGACGTTGATCAGGATCGTGAGGCTGACGGCGAGCCCGAGGACCAGCGCCGCCTCGGGCTTCTCGCCGAGGTCGATATTCGGGTTCGAGGCGACGACCGCCGCGACGACGGCGGCGACGACGAGCAGCAAATTGACGATCAGAACCTGCGTCAGCAGATCGCGGCGGCGCATGGCCCAAGTATCGGCGAGCGAGGTCGCGGGGCCGGTACGCGGAGGGGCATCGGCCCGGATCGTGCGCGCGGCTTAGGGGCGGACCCCAGCGAGAAATAGGGGCTGGCCCCTATGGAAAACGGGTCCGATCGCAGGAGAGCAACCTAGAATCACTGGAGCAGGTTCAAGTCCGGCCGCCTGCGCAAAGATCGTTTCTTAGAGAGTCGGACGACCGCACCAAGGAGTTACCCCCGCGATGACCACCACTCGCAAGTCGAACGTCGCAGCCGCGCTGCGCACGACCGTGCTGATGGCCACGCTCACCGGTCTGCTCGTCGTCATCGGCTTCGCCGTCGGCGGCGCACAAACCGCGTTGCTGTTCCTGTTCATCGCCGCGGCGATGAACTTCGCCGCCTACTGGTTCTCGGACAAGCTGGCCCTGAAGATGTCGGGCGCCCAGCCGATCTCCGAGCAGGAGGCGCCGGGCCTCTACCAGATGGTCCGTGAGCTCACCACTCGCGCCGATCTGCCGATGCCCGATCTCTACGTGATCCCTCAGGACCAGCCGAACGCTTTCGCGACCGGCCGCAACCCGAACAACTCGGCCGTTGCGGTCACGCGCGGAATCATGAAGCTGCTCTCCGAGGACGAGCTCCGCGGCGTCATCGCCCACGAGCTCGCTCACATCGGTAACCGCGACATCCTCATCCAGTCGGTGGCAGCGACCATCGGTGGCGCAATCACCTACGTCGCTTACATGATGATGTGGTTCGGTGGCGACAACGACTCGCCGCTCGGCCTGATTGCGTCGATCGCGATGGTGCTGCTCGCGCCGATCGCGGCATCGCTCATCCAGCTCTCGATCTCGCGCCAGCGCGAGTACTCGGCCGACGCGACGGGTGCCCAGATCTGCGGCAACCCGGAGTCGCTGGCCTCGGCGCTGCTGCGACTCGAGGAGGGCGCCCAGGCGATCCCGATGCAGGTGAATCAGGCGTCTGAGCCGCTCTACATCGTCAAGCCGTTCAGCGGCGGTGGGATCTCGAGGCTGTTCTCGACCCACCCGCCGATCGAGGAGCGCGTTCGCCGCCTGCGGCAGATGCGCCCCGCACTGGGCTAAGGGGCCGAAGGGTCAGCCGCCAACTATGGCCAGGCGGCTGACCCGGCCGCCCCCGGAGGGCGAAGCCCGAGGAGGCGGGCGGAACGTTCGGTATTCCATCGTTGTAGTTACCTGGAATTGCGCCGCCCACCTCGGCGCGCTCGTCCGTTCGATGAACGAGCATCTCGACGGCTCCCAGGAGTTGATCGTCGTCGACAACCGATCCGACGACGACCCCGAGGCGGAGGCGGCGACATGGAAGGGCACCTCGCGATTCCTCCCGCAGTCGGAGAACCTCGGCTTCGGTGCCGCCTCGAACGTCGGCGTCGCCGCGGCTGCCGGCGAGGCGACGGTCCTCCTCAACCCCGATACCGAGCTCCTCGATGACGGGCTCGACCGGCTTGCGGCCGCGGCGCTCGAGCTCGATGCGCTCATCGGTCCGCGGATCCTGAACGCCGACCGCTCGCTACAGGCCTCCGCAAGCGGGCCTGAAGTCGGCGGCTGGCCGTGGCTCCGCGCGCTCCTGCCCGGCGCGGTACAGCCGCGCGTGATGCTCGCCCGCACCGAGCCGTACCGGCTCGATCGCCGAACCGAGGTCGACTGGCTGACCGGCGCCTGCGTCGCCGGGCCGACGGCGCAGTTTCGCCGGCTGGGGCCGTTCGACCCGCAGCTCCACATGTACGGCGAGGACATCGACCTCGGGCTCCGGGCCGGCGCCGCCGGGGTCCGGTCGTTCTTCGACCCGCTCGCCTGCCGGATCGTCCACCACGGGCAGGGCTCCTCCTCGCAGGTCTACGGCTCCGGCGACGGCTGGCGGCCGACCGGCACGCTCATGTGGCGCGCGGTCGTCCGCCGCGCCTACGGCCCCCGGCGAGAGTGGCTGGGCTGGCGCGCGCTGCGCCTCAACCTGCGCCTGCGGCTGCTCTCAAAGACGCTTCTCGGGCGGGCGAGCGAGCGCGACCGCAAGGCGCTCGAAGGAGCCGTTGCCGCCAACCCGCCGCCGGCCCTGGAGCCGCCGACAGCCGACCTGAGCCCGGCGCCGCACCAGGCGCCGCTTCCACGCGCCGTTGCTATTCTTTCTGAAGTAAACCTTGAATCCGGATAGGGATTAGGAGTTTTAGGAATGGCAACGGCGTCGACGCCCGTCGAGGAGATCAAGCAGCGGATCGAGATGATCGGTCTCGATGCCGCGCAGGAGGAGATCGCCGCGGGCACGAAGCTGATCGACGTGCGGGAGCAAAACGAGTGGGACGAGTCCCACTTCGAGGCCGCCGTCCACGTCCCGCAGGCTGAACTCGTCGAGCGAATCGACGAGATCGCCCCGGATACCTCCGAGCGCGTCCTTCTTTACTGCCGCACCGACAACCGCTCCGCGCGCATGGCCGACGCGCTCGAATCGCTCGGCTACGAGAACGTCGGCGTGATCGCGGGCGGGATCGTCGCCTGGGAGGCCGCGGGGTTGCCGACGATCAACGCCTCCGGCCTGAGCAAGGACCAGCGCATGCGCTACTCGCGCCACACGCTGCTGCCCGAGGTCGGGGTCGACGGCCAGTTGAAGCTGCTCCACGCGAAGGTCCTCCTGCTCGGCGCCGGCGGCCTGGGCGCGCCGACCGCGCTCTACCTCGCCGCCGCGGGCATCGGCACGATCGGCATCGTCGACGACGACGTCGTCGACGAATCGAATCTGCAGCGCCAGGTGATCCACAACACCGAGCGGGTCGGGATGGCGAAGTCGTCCTCGGCGCGCGTCGCGATCGAGGCGCTCAACCCCGACGTCAAGGTCGTCGAGCACAACACCCGCCTCGACGCCTCGAACATCCTCGAGATCATCGAGCCCTACGACTTCATCGTCGACGGCGCCGACAACTTCCCCACGCGCTATCTGCTGAACGACGCCTCGGTTCGCCTGCGAAAGCCGGTGATCTCGGCCTCGATCCTCGGCTTCGACGGCCAGGCCTCGACCTTCGTCCCCTACGAGGGTCCCTGCTACCGCTGCCTCTATCCGGTTCCGCCGCCTCCGGAGCTCGCCCCGAGCTGTGGAGCGAACGGCGTCCTCGGCGTGATGGCCGGCGTGATGGGTCTGCTGCAGGCGAACGAGGTGATCAAGCTCGCGGCCGGGATCGGCGAGCCGCTCGTCGGCCGCCTGCTCCTCTACGAGTCGCTCGGCACCCGCTTCACGGAGCTCAAGGTCAAGCGCGACCCCGAGTGCCCGATCTGCGGCGAGCACGCGGCGGATATTCCGGCAGAGGAGATGGGGAAGTTCCCCGACTACGAGCTCTTCTGCGGCGCCCCGGCGCGCGAGGCGACGCCGACGCTCTCCTAGCGACTAGCGTTCCGACCCGATGCCGACCGTGAAGATTCCACCCGTGCTGCGCGCCCGAACGGGCGGCGAGGCCGAGGTCGACGCCGCCGGCACGACAGTCGGCGAAGTGCTCGAGGCGCTGGCCGAAGCCCACCCCGACACCCGCGAGCAGCTGTTCGCCGCCGACGGCGAGCTCAACCGCTACGTCAACGTGTATCTGAACGACGAGGACGTACGCGTCCTCGACGGGCTCGGCACCGCGGCCCGGGACTCCGACACGGTCGTCATCCTGCCCGCGATGGCGGGCGGGCGCTAGCGCCCGCCAGGCGCTAGGCGCAGATCGCGACCGGCTCGGCGCTGGTGGTCGAGAGGCGCCAGGGGCGCCCCGTCTCCTCGTCGGCCGGGATCTCGAGCGTCGCGGCCTCGCCGGCGGCGAGCTCGTCGAGCGCCACGGGATAGCCGTCGGCGAAACGGCCGAGGGCGACCGCCGCGGGTGCCTCGGCGCGGAGCTCGTAGGTGCCCGGAGGCAGGTCGCGGACGACGGCGCCGCCCGGCGTCTCGGCCGCGGTGACGTCGCAGTTCGCCCTCTCGCCGGCGGCGGCGGCAGGGGTGAGGCCGATGGCGAGCGCGCCCGCGAGCACCTGATCGGCGCCCTCGCGGACGAACGGCTCCTGCTCGAGCACCTCCTCGGGACTGAAGCCGACCGAGCCGAAGCGCTCGACGGCGAGCTGGTAGGACCCGGCGTGGAGCGGTAGCTGCGCCGGCACGATCTCCGCGAGCGCCGGATCGGCGTGCGGGTCATACGCCGGTGGGATCGCGTCGCCGCCGAGCTCGAGCATCGCGAGCTGCGCCTTGACCCGCTGCGAGTAGTCCTCGAGGAAGAGCTCCCCGTCGTGGAGCTGCCGGATGTTGGTCGTCACCGCGAGCGCGGCGACGACGAGGACCGCGATCACGCCCTTCCGCGGCACGCGGATCCCGGTGAGCGCGGTGCCCGCGACGAGGAAGAGGAGCACAGCGCCGGGGTAGATGTAGCGTGACTGATCGGGGGTTCGCCCGGGGCCGAACCCGAGCGCGAGCGAGGCCCAGAAGGCGAGCAGGAGCGCCAGCGTCGTCCACAGCGCCCGCGGGACGTTCCCGCGGACGATCCGGACGGCAACGAGCGCGATCGCGACCAGCCCGAGGGCGCGGCCCCAGCCGGACTCGATCTGGATCGTCGCATTCGGTGACTCGGCGCCGAGGTTCGCCGCCAGGCCGGTGACGGCGGCCGCAACGGCGGCGAGTGAGTCGGCGGCGAAGCTCGGGATGAGCCAGAGGTTCTCGGCCGCAAGCGGGCTGTCCTGATCGAACTTGAGTGCCCACAGCCACCACGCGGCGTAGAGCGCCAGCGGCACGAGGACCACCCATGCCCGCGACCAGCGATTGCCGCGCAGGAGGACGTACACGGCGGCGCCGAGAATGAACGCGAGCCCGGTCGAGTGCGAGGCGACGGCGACGATCAGGAGCACGCACGCCCAGATGTCGCCGGCGCGGTCCTCGCGCTCGAGCGCGAGCAGCGCTCCGATTCCGGCCGCGGCCGCGAAAACCCACGTGGCGACCGAGAATGGCCACAGGAGCGTTTCCCAGGAGGCGCCGAGGAAGAGCAGCACGACGGCGGGCGCGAGCGCGAGCAGCGGGTCGATCCGGCGGCGGAGATAGACGAAGAGGAGCGTCGATGAGGCGAGCAGCGCGAGCACCGCGATCACCCGGAACACGGCAGGGTCGGCGCCGAAGACCTCCAGCACGACCTCGTAGACCAGGTAGGCGACCGCGGTCAGGTGGCCGTTGTGCGGGGTGAGCATCGCCTCGAGGTCGAAGCCGCCACCGAGGTGCGCCAGAACCGCGAACTCGTCGTTGAAGAAGGTGTTGCCGCGCGTCTGGAGGAGGATCAGCGCAGCGGACAGCACCCCCGCCGCGGCGAGAACGCTCCAGGCGAGACGGTCCGTGGAAGCCGGGTGGCTAGGAGCCGCCGGTGTAACCGACGAAGGTGTCAAAAGCAGGCTTTTCCGCACCGGACTCGGTCAACAGACCGGAGCCCGCGCACCATTCGCAGAGCCCCACGGTGTCGAAGTTGTCCTGCCACGAGTACCAGACGATCGCCTGGAGGTTGAGAGCCCGCTTCCGCTTCAGGAAGTAGTCGAACGCCTCCTCGAGCCGCTTCGCCTGCCCACGCGAGCCCTTGACGAGCGGATTCTTCGGCCCGCTCGACGCCCAGCCGATCTCGGTGATGTAGGTGCCGACGCCCGTGTCGCGGCGCTCGACGACGACCTCGTGCATGAGGTCGACCTGCTCGGTCACCTTCTTCAGGCTCGACGCGTAGGGATGGATCGCGACTCCCTCGAAGTAGCGCTTGATCCCGGCGATGTTGTAGAGCTTGTCGAGGAAGACCTCGGAGAAGATCGAGGGCTTGCGGCCGCCGCCCGGGCTGCGGAACATCCCGCCGAGGACGATGTCGGCGGTGGGGTCGACGGTGTCGACCGCGTCGTGCGCCGCCTTCAGCATCTTCGCGTACTTCTTCACGTTCGGCTTCGGCAGGTAGAAGTGGTCCGAGTTCTGCTCGTTCCAGATCTGGTAGACGCCGAGCGGCTTCTCCGGGATCGAGGGGTTCTGCACCCAGAAGTCCCCGCCGGGCCCGTAGCGCTGGGCGATGTCCGTGACGAAGACCTTCCAGGCGGCGATCGCGGCATTCGACTGCGGCGCGTAGCGCGCGCAGTCGAGGGTGCTGGACCCCGGGACCTTGCAGTTGCTGCTGTCGAGGTCCTTGGCGACCCAGTTCGGGGTCGCGCCGATGATCGGGATCACGCGGATGTTGGCCCGCGCCGTGGCGCCGATCAGCGCGTCGATGTTGCCCCACTGGTAGTCGTCGGCCGCGGCCGACGGATCGATCCCCGACCAGTCGATGCCGAAGCGCAGAGTGCCGACGTTGGCCTGCCCCATGCGCTCGAGATCGGCCGCCGTGAGCGGCTTCTGCGGCATGACGCCGAACATGTTCTTCGGCGCCGCCTGCGCGGAGCCGACAGCCGTCAGCGAAACGGCGAGCGCCAGCAGCGTCGTGACGACTGCCCGCCGCCGGGGCCCTCCCTGCCTTGCCGCTGCCATCAGAGAGACTGAGCGCCCTTGTCGAGTTCCGTCGTCGGAGCGGAATCGCTCGAGCCGCCATCATCGCCGCCGGAGCGCATACGCCACACGGCGACGCCCACGGCGAGCGCGGCGAGCGCGGCGATCGCGATCAGGAGGCCTGACACGCCGCCTCCCGAGTCCTCCGAAGAGGCGGGGCTGGCATCGACCGTCCCGGTCGGCTCGGTCGCTGAAACTGGTTCGTGGTCGGCCGCCGCGCCTTCGCCGCCGCTGGGGCCGCCGCCGTTGCCGTTGCCCTTGTCGTTGCCACCGGCACCGGCACCGCCGCCGCTCGACCCCTCGTCATCGGAGGTGTCGTCGGTCGTCTCGGGCGTGGTCACGGTCTCCTCGGGCACGGTCGCCTCGGTGGCTTCCGAGCTGTCGGGCTGGTCGACGTTGTCGCCGCCGCCGGAGGCGTTCGCGGACGGATCCTGACCGCCGCCGTCGCCCTCGGGAAGCTCGAGGCAGTACTCGCACTCGCCCGCGATCGCTGTGGTAGGCAGGAGCGCGAACGCCATGGCGAAGACCGCAATCAATGCAGCCGTCACGACCCCGCGCGCTCCGCGGGCGACATTGCCGCACCTAGACTTGCTGCTTCGTCTCATCGTCGCAGTTCCTTCCTTTAGCCCCCACTGAGATCGCCGTTTTACGAGTTCGACCCGGGGCCAGGGTACAGGTTGACCCGGTCGAAGTAGACGTCGCATGGCCCGTTACCTCCGACATCCCCCGTCCAAACACGCGACCGCCGCGCTTGTTGCGGCGGCGACGCTTGCGCTTGCCCTTGGGGACGGCGGCAGCGACCCGACTGCGTACTCGATCGAGGCACTGGCGCTCTGGGCGCTGATCCTAGTCGGGGTCGCGGCGGGTTTCCTGCCTCGTGCCGCGCCGCCACCCGGCGGGTTCGCCGCCGGTGGCTGCCTGGTGGCGTTCGCGCTCATCAGCGGCCTCTCCGCCATCTGGGCGAGCGACGCCGGCGCCGCGTTCGACGAGACCGTCGTCGCGCTCGGCTATGCCGGGCTGTTCGTCGGCGTCCTCATCGGCTCGCGGCGGGGCGAGGCGGCGCCGTGGCTCGCCGGACTCGCGATCGGGCTGGCGCTCGTCGCCGTCTTCGCCCTCGGCGCCCGGCTCGAGCCGTCGATCTTCGGCGGCGGCGAGGCCGCCCTGCTCGAACGTCTCCCTGCGGCGCAAGGGCGCCTCAGCGACCCGTTCCTCTACTGGAACGCGCTCGCCGCCGCGATGGCGACGGCGCTCGTCCTCCTCGGCTGGCTCGCCGCCGGCGCCCGCGAGCGGATCGGGCGCTCGCTCGCCGTCGCTGCGATCCCGCTCGCCGGCCTGACCCTCTACATGACCACGTCCAGAGGCGGCGCCGCCGCGGCCCTGCTCGGGCTCGCGGTCTTGATCCTCGGCGGGCCGCGCCGGGTCCGCCTCGCCGGCGCACTCGCGATCGGCCTCGCGGGGACCGCGGCGCTGGTCGTCTTCGCGTCGACCAAGGATGCGCTGCTCGACCTGCCCTTGAGCGAGTTGGCGCAGAGCCAGGCCGGTGGGCTCGAGCTCGCGATCGTCCTCGTCGTGCTCGCCTGCGGCGGGCTCGCGTACGCGGCCGACCCGCTGCTCGGGCGGCTCAAGGCACCCTCCGTCCGGATCCCGGCGAAGGCGGCGATCGCCGCCGGCGTGCTCGCCGTGATCGCGGTGGTGATCGTCGCGAATCCGGCCGAGCGCTGGGAGGAGTTCAAGTCGCCGCCATCGGGCGGCCCGGTCGCGGGCGAGGCGCGTGACCTGCTCTCGCGGGGCGGCTCGAGCGGCCGCTACCAGTTCTGGGAGAGCGCGGTGGACGCGTTCGGCGAGAAACCGCTGGGCGGCGTCGGCGCCGCCGGTTACGAGTCGTACTGGAACCAGAACGGCACGCTCGAGGTGCCCGGTCCGAACGCCCACTCGCTCCTCTTCGACACCGCGGCCGAGCTCGGCCTCCTCGGCCTCGCCGCGATTCTCGCCTTCGCCTCGATCTGCGTCGTCGTTGCGATCCGTCGGCTGCTCGCGATCCGGCGCGCACCCGGCGAGTTCGACGACGATCATCGCGGTGAGCTGGTCGCCGTGATCGGGGTCCTCGTCGCCGGCTTCGCCGGGGCGTCGGTCGACTGGCTCTGGGAGAACCCGGCCGCCTTCGGCCCGATCGTCGTCGCCGCGGCCCTTCTCACGGGTCCCGCGACCGCGCCGGGCCCCGCCGCGCCGGCGGCAGCCGGGGAGCGACGCAGTCGCCGCCGCTTCGCCGGGGGAGTCCTCGTCCTCGGGTTCGCCTGGGTCGCGATCTGCGCCTCGACCCTGCTGCTCTTGACCAATCTGTCGCTGAGCTCGAGTCGCGGGAGCTTCGCCGACGGCGACCTCGACGGCGCCGCCGACTCGGCCCAGAACGCGATCGACGTGCAGCCCTGGGCGGCCGAGCCGCATCAGCAGCTCGGGCTCGTCCGCGAAGGGCAGGGCGACCTCCCCGGCGCCGAGGAGGAGATCGACAAGGCAATCGACCGTTCGCCGGAGGATTGGCGGCTGTGGCTGATCGCCGCCCGGCTTCGCGCCGCCGCCGGGGATCAGGAGGGCGCTCTCGCGGACGCCGAGCACGCGCGCTCGCTCGCGCCGCGGATCCCGGTGTTCGACCAGCCCGTCTCCGAGCTCGTCGCCGGGCTCTAGCTAGCCTTGCCCCGATCGTGAGCGACCTCGCATTTATCATCTGCGTCGAGCACGGACGGCTCGAGAACGAGGCGATCGTCCTCTGCGAATCGATCCGCCGTTTCGGCGGCGCGACCGCCGAGGCGCCGATCTACGCCTTCACGCCGCGCCCCCACAAGCTCCCCGAGCCGGGGACGCTCGAGCGCCTGCGCGAGCTCGACGTAACCCAGGTCGACGAGCCGCTCGAGGGCCTGCGCGACGACCTGCCCACCTTCAACAAGGTCTACGCATGCGCCTGGGCGGAGCGCGAGCTCGAGCACGGCACGCTGGTCTTCCTCGACACCGACTCGGTGATCCTGAACGAGCCGACCGAGCTGCTCGAGGGCGACTGGGTCGCCGCCGCTCGACCCGTCGACCGCCGGATCGCGGGTTCCCGCGGCAAGGGCAAGAACGAGCCCTTCTGGCAGCGGATGTACGAGGCGCTCGACGTCAAGTCCGAGCCCTTCGTGGAGACGGCGGTGGGCAACATGCGGATCCGCGCCTACTGGAACAGCGGCCTGATCGCGGTGAAGCGCGAGGCCGGGCTCTTCGCCCGCTGGCAGTGGGCCCTCGACACGCTGATGGAGAAGGACATCATCTACTTCCGGATGGAGAAGTTCATGGACCAGATCTCCTGGGCCGGGGCGTCGGCGGACTACGCCGACCGAACACGCACCCTCTCCGCCACCTACAACTACCCGCTGCGCCAGCGCGGCGGCCTTCCCGACGAGTCTCGCGACCTGGACCTCGACGAGATCGTCCAGCTCCACTACCGCCTCTTCCTCCACCTCCCGGACCCGCTGGCCATGGTCGAGCCCCCGTTCGACCCCTCGACCCCGCAGTACGAGTGGCTTGCCGAGCGTGTCCCGATCGAGCCGATCGTCGAAGAGGACTGAGCGCGGCCGGCGTCTCTCGGTGCCCTGGCAGGGGTCGGCCGCGGCGCATTCGCAGGTGGGGTGGGCGTCGATGTTGCCGCGCACCACGACTGAACGGATAGTGGCCCTATAGGGCCACCGAGCGTTCAGTCGTGGCGTGGCGTGTCGCGAAACGTCGCCATCACGCCCCCACCCAGCAGCTACGAGCGCCGGCGCCCGGGCCCGACGCCAGGGGGTTCCCCGCCCGGCAGCCCGACCCGCTTACTCCGGCAGCGGCGGCGGGTTCTTCGCCAGGCCGGGACACTCGAGGCCCTCGACCTCGCCGTAGAGCAGGACCTGGCGGGGATTGAGCGCGCGGGCGCGGGCGATGTCGTCGCAGGCCGCATCGAGGTTGCCGGCCCGGCCGTCGACGAGGGCGAGCGCTCGCCACCAGCGCCAGTCCTCGTCGGCGCGCTCGATCCCGGCGACGATCGCCCTCCGCGCCGAGACGAGGTCCCCGGCCCGCTGGTAGGCGAGCCCGAGCTGGATCCGCGGCTCGGCCGAGAACGGCAGCAGGTCGACCGCGTCCTCGGCCTTCACGATCGCCTTCTGGAAGTTGCCGGCGTCGACCGCCTCGCGGCTCTGATCGAGCGTCCGCTCCGTGAGCAGCAGCAGGCCGCAGAGGAGCATCGAGGCCCAGCCGAGGGCGAGGGTGAGGCCCGCGAGGAGCAGGCCGCCACGGGAGCGGCGCAGCGGCTTCGGCGGCGCGGGGGGCGGGTTGATCAGCTGCGGGGTGAGCGCGCCGCCCGTGCAGAGCGCGATCGCGAGCACGATCGGAGCGAACACGGCCGGCAGCTCCCAGAGGAAGTCGAATGCCGCCGCCAGCGCGCCGCCGACGACGATCGCGAGCGCTGCGGTTGCGGCGCCGTCGCGGACGTAGCTCGAGCGCACCGCTCCGGCGACGATCGCGATCGCGAACAGCGAGCCGATCAGCAGGAATCCGGGCAGGCCGAGCTCGCCGGCCGACTCGAGGAAGAGCGAGTGCGCGTTCTGGACCTGGAAGCCGAACGCACCGTGTTGGTTCCAGTACGTGCCGAACTCGCCCGCCCCGATCCCGGTCAGCGGCTCGTCGCCGAAGGCGTCGAGGGCGCCGCCCCAGAACTGCCAGCGCCCGCCGCCGCTTCGCGTCAGCAGGGCGGCGGTCGAGTCGCTCTCCGCCTGTTCGGCGGTCGGCGGCTCCTTGAACGCCTCGAAGCGCTCGACCGGGTCGAGCGCGGCGAGCGCGATGACGGCGAGGACCGCACCGCTTATGAGCGCCACGCGACCCGCTCGGCGGGAGAGCTCGAAGTGGGCGAGGCGGCGGTCGAGAGCCCGGCGGACGAGGTAGACGACCACGAGCGTGACGAGGCCGAACGCGAGCACCTTTGGGCCCTGGTCGGCGGCGAGGTCGGAGCCAGGTTTCTCGAGGAAGGCGGTCTGCGTGCGGACGAAGCCGATCATCGGCAGCGCGAGCAGCCCCGTCAGGGCAACGCCCGCGACGAGCCGCTCGCGCGCGGGTCCGACCGCGATCAGGATCGCGAAGGCGCCGATCAGCGCCAGCGCTCCGCCTCGCGACTGGGCCATGTAGAGGACGAGGATCGGCAGCACCAGCGCGGTGGCGGCGAGCGCGCGCCCGGTGCGCGTCGCCGCCTGGACCGAGAGCCACGTGGTGAGCACCGCGGCGAACGCCATCAGGGCCGCGAGTCCGTTCCAGTAGCGGATCGGGTAGCCGATTCGCCCCTGCGCCTCGAGGCTCGCATCCGGGGTTCCGAAGAGGTCGGGCAGCATCCGAGGTCCGAGCGCGACCGCGGCGATGGCGATCAGGCCGGCCGCGAGCCCACGCAGCCACCACCCGCCCTCACCGTCCTTCGATGCGAGCGTGACGAGGACGAAGAGGCCCGTGTAGCCCGCCGCCCGGGCGACCTGGTCGAGGGTGTTCCCCTGGTCGCTCGCCCACAGCAGTGACAGCGCCATCAGCGCGGTGTATCCGGCGAGCAGCCCTCCGGCGTAGAGGGCCGCGCGGGGCACCGGGGCGCGAGGGAACGCGCCGAGGACGACACCGAGGATCGCGAGCGCCCAGACGACGATCGTCGCGATCGCGTACACCGTTCGCGGAGCAGGGGCTGCGGTGCTCGCCAGCGCGAGTCCCAGGGTGCCCGCCGCAACCGCGGTGGTGAGCACGTGTTTCGGCTCGGGAGTGGATAGTTGGCGCACAGGCAAACGCTACGATCCTCGGCTCATGGCACGGGTTGGCAAGTCTAGGTCGACGGTTCTCGTGGTCCTCGTCGCGGCGCTCGCACTGGTTGCGACGCCGGCGGTCGCCCCTGCCCAGGGCCCTGACGAGTACTCGCTGAACCTACCGGACGGTGGCGGCGGCGAGACCGCTCCCGACGGCAGCTCGGGTGGCGGCAGCGAGCCGGTCGATGCGGCACCGGTCGATGCGGCCCCAACGGCACCCACCGTTCCCGTGGCGCCGACGACGGAGGACGGCGAGACCGTCGTCGTCGACGACGGGCGCTCAAAGCCGAAGCGCGAGAAGCCGGAGCCGATCCTCGGAAGCACCTCTTTGAACGGCCGGCTAGGCGCGCAGAGGATCCCCACCCTGAAGGTCCCCGAGGGCGAGGAGCGCAGCGCGCTCGTGCCGCTCGGGGTCGCCGGTCTCGCGGGCGCCTGCTGCCTGCTGGCGGTGTGGCGGCTGCGCTATCGCCGCGAGGAGCCGACCGCTCCGGCACCCCCGAAGGCCGCCGGTGAGGCGGCGACGAAGCCTCGCCAGCGCACCAAGCCGCCCCGTGAGAGCGCCGCCGCCGCACGTGTCCGCGGCGATCGGCGCCGCGCGCGGCCCGCCGCCACGAAGGCGAAGTCCACCCGCCGCAGCCGACCGGCCACCCGCGGAGCTTCGTCGCGCTGATGTCATCCGCCACCCCTTTGCGCCGCAAGGCGCCGATGCTTCTCGCCCTGCTGCTCGCCGCGGCGCTCGTTGCGATCGTCGCCTTTGGCGCCCGCGGCGCCGAGCGCGCCGAGGCGAAGCCGAAGCCCGAGTTTTTCGGCGTCGTTCCGACGACGGTCAAGCCTGGCGACCTCGCGCAGATGTCCGCGCACGGTGTGGGAATGCTCCGCCACGGCCTCTTCTGGCCGGCGATCGAGCCGACTCCCGGCGCCTATGACTGGACCGCCTACGACTTCCTCTTCCGCGAGGCCACGAAGGCCGGGGTCCGCGTCTTCCCGACCCTCTTCGGCACCCCCGGCTGGGTCAACTTCCTCGCCGGTCAGAACGCCTGCGGCGCGATCTGCGCCCCCGAGGCCGCGGCGAGCCGCCAGTCGTTCGCCGACTTCGCCGTCGCGGCGGTGAAGCGCTATGGCCCCGAGGGCGAGTTCTGGAAGCCCTCCGTGGGCGATTGCGGGATCCCCTCGTTCTGCCCGTCCCAGCCGGCGCCGTGTGAGTGCACGAAGCCGCTGCCCGTCCTGTCGTGGCAGATCTGGAACGAGCAGAACTCGCCCAAGTACTACGCGCCCGACCCGGACCCGATCGCCTACGCCGGGATCGTCAACACGGTCGGGACCGCGATCAAGTCGGTCGATCCGCGCGCCGACATCGTCATCGGCGGTATGTGGGGGCCGCCCGACACCGACGCCGTCGTCCACACCGTCGACTATCTGGAGCAGATCTACTCGGTCCCGAACGTCGAGGCGGCGTTCGACTCGATCGCCGTTCATCCGTACGCGCCGACGCTGGCGGGCGTCGAGGCGCAGATGAGGCGGGTGCGCAAAGCGGTCACGCGCCTCGGCGATCCGGCCGTCCGCACCTGGGTCACCGAGCTCGGCTGGGCCTCCGGGGGCCCGCGGAGCGAGGGGCTCGTGAAGACGCCGAAGGCGCAGGCCCGCCTGCTGCGGGAGTCGTACGAGCTGATGATCGAGAAGCGCAAAGCCTGGAAGCTCCGCGGAGTCCAGTGGTACACGTGGCGCGACGCCGGGCCGGGCGAAAGCGATTGCGCCTGGTGTCCCGAGGCAGGGCTGCTCACCCAAGGCGGCAAGACGAAGGCCGCAGGCCGCGCTTTCCGGCGAATCGCGCTCGGCCTGTGAGCCGCGCGACTCGCACTCGGGCGGCGGGGGCCGTGCTCGCCGCAGCGCTCGCGGCCGGGGTGCTCGCGGCGAGCGCTGCGGAGGCGAAGCCGCCGCGAAGCTTCTACGGCGTCGTCCCGCAGACGCAGCTCAGCGGGCAGGACTACATCCGCATGGGCCAGGCGCACGTCGGCACCCTGCGGATCCCGATTCTCTGGTCGGCGATCGACCCGACCGCGGTCCCGCTCGACTACGAGTGGACGGAGCTCGACAAGCTCGTCGGCGGCGCGGCGCAGAACCGCGTCAAGGTCCTGCCGACGCTGACAGCGACCCCGACCTGGGTGAGCCAGCTCGACAACTGCCCCACGAACTGCACCGAGCAGCCGCCGCAGGGAGACCTCGCGCTCCTCGCGTGGCGCTCGTTCCTGCGCGCGATGGTCCAGCGCTACGGGCCCAATGGCGTGTACTGGACCGAGCACCCCGAGGTGCCGAAGACGCCGATCACGGCCTGGCAGATCTGGAACGAGCAGAACTCGTACCAGTACTTCGCCCCGGAGCCGAACTCCGACGTCTACGCGAAGCTCGTCACCGAGGCCTCGCGTGCGATCAAGCTCGACGACCCGAACGCCGAGGTGATCCTCGGCGGCATGTTCGCGACCCCCGAGGGCGACCGGGACCCGTTGACCAACTCGTGGACCTACCTACGGCGGCTCTACGCGATCCCGGACTTCGCCTCGCGCTTCGACGGCGTCGCCATTCACCCCTACTCGCAGGGTATGAGCGGAATCCGGGCGCAGGTGAAGATCATCCGCGCCGAGATGGAGAACGCCGGCGACCTCGCGACCGACATCTGGGTCACCGAGATCGGCTGGGGCTCGCACCCGAAGTCGAAGGACATCCCGCTCAATCGCGGCCCGAAGGGGCAGGCGAAGAAACTCGGTCAGGCGTTCGCGTACTTCACGGAGAAGCGCAAGAAGCTGAACGTGCGGATGGTGAGCTGGTTCTCGTGGAAGGACTACCCGGCCGAGTTGCCGCCGCTCTGCATCTGGTGCCCGACCGCCGGGCTCTTCTCACGGACGCTGGTGCAGAAGCCCGCCTTCTCCCAGTTCGTCAGGTTCACGGGCGGAAACTGACGCGACTCCCGCCCCGCCGGCGGGTTTAATCCTCCGAGCACTACCCTTGTCCCGACTGGTATGGGGGCCGAATTGACAGAGGAAGCCGAACGGCTGACGGGTACGTCCGAGCACCCGCGCTACTGGCGCGACGCTCGCCGGCGTCGCTTGCTCGCGCTTGCGGACCTCATGGCCGCCACCGCCGCGAGCACCGTGGCCGGGCTCTCGACCGAGCACGCCTTCTGGGCCATCGCCCTCCTCCCCGCCTGGGTCCTGATCGCGAAGCTGCTCGGTCTCTATGACCGCGACCACGTCGCGATCCGCCACCTGACCGTCGATGAGATCCCGGCGGTGGCCGCGTGGGCCGGTCTCGGCATCGGCATGCTGGCCGTCGTCCTCCCGCTCACCCCGGCGGGCACGCTCGAGGTCGGACCGGCCGCGATCGCGTTCGCGGTCGCCGCCGGTGCGGGGGTCGTCCTGCGCGGGCTCGCGCGCTGGATCTGGCGGCGGACGACGCCGCGCGAGGTCACGGCTGTGCTCGGCGACGGCGATCTCGCCCGGATGATCCGGCGCAAGCTGGTCCTCTTTCCCGACATGCACCTCGACCTCCTGGTCGAGGGCGCCGGCGAGCCCTTCACGCAGCTCGCCGACCGCGTCGACCGGGTGATCTTCGCTTCCGAGCAGATCGAGCCCGGCGAGGTCGGCAACGTCGTCGCCGTCTGCCGCGAGCGCCAGGTGAAGCTGAGCGTGATCTCGCCGCTTCACGGCCGCTCCGGGCCGGTACGCCTCTCCCGGGTTGCCGACCTGCCGGTGCTCGAGTACGAGACCTGGGACCAGTCGCGCTCGACGGTGATGATCAAGCGCGCCTTCGACGTCTGCTTCGCCGCCTTCGGGCTCCTCGTCACGCTTCCGCTCTGGCCGCTGATCGCGCTCGGGATCAAGATCGACTCCCGCGGGCCGGTGTTCTACTCGCAGGTCCGGGCGGGCCTCGACGGCGAGCCCTTCCGCATGCACAAGTTCCGCACCATGGTCGACCGCGCGCACGACCGCCTCCACGAGGTGATCACGGTCGAGGAGCTCGAGGTCCCGATGTACAAGCTCTCCGACGATCCTCGCGTGACCCGGATCGGCCAGCTCCTGCGACGGCTGAGCATCGACGAGGTGCCGCAACTGTGGAACGTGCTTCGCGGCGAGATGAGCATCGTCGGCCCGCGGCCGGAGATGGTCGAGCTGGTCGAGCACTACAAGCCCGAGCACCGCTTCCGCCTCTCGGTCAAGCCTGGGCTCACCGGCCCGATGCAGGTCTTCGGGCGCGGCGACCTCACGTTCCAGGAGCGGCTCGCGGTCGAGCTCGACTACATCGAGAACCTCTCACTCGCGCGCGACCTGCGGATCCTCGCCGAGACGGTGCCCGTCGCCATTCGCGGCTCCGGCGCCTACTGAACCTGAGCCCCACAACCTCGAGTCTCGGTCGTCGTCCCCACCCTCGGCGGCTCGCGCCTCGGCCGCGTCCTCGAGTCGCTCGAGGCACAGTCCGCCGATCACGAGGTGATCGTCGTCGACGACTCCGGCACCGGCGCCGTGACGGACGCCGGTCGGGGCGAGAGGTGGTGCGGATGGAGCGCAACTCGGGCTTCTCGCGCGCCGTCAACGCGGGCGCCGCGCGAGCCGGGGGAGAGGCGCTCGTGCTGCTCAACGACGACTGCGTCGTCGACCCCGACTTTCTCGAGCGGCTGGTCGCGGCCCTGGACCCCGCCGCGGGCGTCGGGATGGCGGCAGCGGTGATGCGCGATTGGGCCGAGCCGGATTTGATCGACAGCGCCGGGATGGAGCTCGACCGCACGCTGCTCGTCTGGGACTACCTGAACGGCGAGCCGCTCTCGTTGCTCGACTCCGGCGTCCCGGACCCCGTCGGGCCGTCGGCCGCCGCGGCCGCTTTCGACGCCGCCGCGTTCCGCGCCGAGGGCGGATTCGACGAGCGCCTCTTCGCCTACTGGGAGGACGTCGACCTCGTCCTGCGCCTGCGCCGGGCAGGCTTCGTCTGCAGGCTGGCCCGCGACGCGCGCGGCACCCACGAGCACTCGGCCTCCTTCCGTTCCGGGTCCGCGCGCAAGAACTACCTCACCGGCTACGGCCGCGGGTACGTCCTGCGGAAGTGGGGCGCCATCTCGCCGGGCCGCCTGGGGCCGATCCTCGCGCGCGACGTCATCACGCTCGCCGGGCAGGCGGTGATCGACCGCACGCTCTCCGGGGGCAAGGGTCGGGCCGAGGGCTGGCGCGCGGCCGAGCCCACCTTCGAGTACCCGGCGAACCTGCCCCTGGGCCAGGCGCCGAAAGCCCACGACACCTTGCGGCGCCGCCTCCAAAGGCGATCGCGACTGCGCTCTCGTCAACCGCCCGCAAACCGCCAACGGCCAACTGCCAACTCGATCCGCAGCATCGCCTTCTTCCACCTTGCGGGCACGAGCGGTCCGTCCCGTTCGCTCGAGCGCGAGCTCGAGTGGCTCGGCGGCCTCGGAGACCTCCAGGTGGTCGTGCCCGGCCCGGGCGCGGTTGCCGACCTGTTCGGCGGGTTCGCCTCGGTCGCGACCCTGCCCTACGACGCTCTCAACCGGCCCCCGGGGCGGGGCGGGACGCTCGCGACGCTGCGCACCCAGCGCGCCGATGTCGCCCGCTTCCGTGAGCTGATCCGCGCCCACGGCGCCGGACTCGTCGTCGTCGCGACCGCGATGCTGCCTGCGGCGCTGGTCGCGGCGCGGCGCGAGCGCGTGCCGGCCGTCGTCTACTGCGGCGAGTTGTTCGCCCAGCGGGGCGTCGGCGGCGCTCAGCTCCTCGCGCGCCGCGCCGTCGCCCGGCTCACCGCGCGACTCGCGGCCGGCATCGTCTGCGGTTCGGAGACCGTCGCGGCCCAGTTCGAGGGCACGGCGCGGGGGCCGGTCGCTGGCCGTCTATCCGCCGGCGGGCGAGGAGTACGCGAGCGGAGACGGCCCGGGTTGGCGCGCCGCGCACGGCATCGACGCCGGCGTACCGCTCGTCGTCTCTGCCGGCTCGATCACCGAGGGCCGTGGCCAGGACCTCCTCGTCCGCGCCGCCGCCGCTCTCGCTCGCGAGCGGCCCGAGCTCCGCTGCGTGATCGCCGGCGCGCCGTTCGATCGCCCGCAGGACCTCGCAGTTCGCCGAGCGTCTTCGACCGCCTCGTCGCTGAGCTCGGGCTCGAAGAGGTGGTCTCGTTGCCCGGCCACGTCGACGATGTTCCCGGTCTGCTCGCTGCGGCCGACGCCGTCGTAAACCCGGCTCGCTTCGACGAGCCCTTCGGCCGGATTCCGTTCGAGGCGTCACTGGCGGGTACGCCGGCCGTCGTCACCAGGGTCGGCGCCGCGGACGAGCTCTACCGCGACGGTGAGAACGCGCTCGTCGTGCCACCCGAGGATCCGGAGGCGATTGCCGCGGCGATCGAGCGGCTGCTCGCGGACCCGGCCCTGGGCGAGCGGATCGTCGCGAGCGCGGCCGCCTTCACCCGCGAGCGGCTCAGCCCGGAGGCGAGCGTCGCCGGCTTTCGCAGCGTGGTCGAGGCGGTGCTAGCGTCGCCGCCGCAGTGACCGGCTTTTGGAACCGCCGCCGCGCCGAGGCCGACCGCGCCGCGGACGGGTTCGAGTTCGGGCGCGGCCTCGAACGCCCGCGGGCCGGCAGCACGACCGATGGGGTAGCCGAGCAGGCTTCGCCCGGCCGGCTCGAGCGGTACTTCGACGCGAACCGGGAGGGCCCGGGGATCTGGAAGTGGCGCCAGTACTTCGACGCGTACGAGCGTCATCTGGCGAAGTTCGTCGGCCGCGCCCCGCGCCTGGTCGAGATCGGCGTGTACAGCGGCGGCAGCCTCGGCATGTGGCGGGACTACTTCGGCGAGGGGAGCCCAGGTGATCGGCGTCGACATCGAGGAGGCCTGCCGCGCGTATGAGGGGACCGGGATCGAGATCGTGATCGGCGATCAGGGGTCGCCGGAGTTCTGGGCGGGATTCACCCGCGACCACACGGCCGCTCGACATCGTCATCGACGACGGCGGCCACGAGCCCGGCCAGCAGATCGCAACCCTCGAGGCGTTGCTGCCGCAGCTACGCGAGGGCGGCGTCTACATCTGCGAGGACGCGGTCGGGACCGAGAACGAGTTCCAGGCCTACGTCGACGGTCTCGCCCGCAACCTCAACGCGGACGAGTGGATCAGCGAGTCGCCGGCGACTGTGCGGACCAACGCCTTCCAGTCGCTCGTCCACTCGATCCACCGCTATCCGTTCCTGGTTGCGATCGAGCGGAACCCGGCTCCGGTCGAGGATCTGACCGCTCCTCGGCATGGGACCGAGTGGCAGCCGTTCTTCGGGCGCGAGGACGAGTAGGAGCTAGAGCGCCTCGGCCACCCGCGGCGCCTCGCGGTTGAACACCCACACGCTCAGCCCGCAGATGACGACGAAGAGCAGTGCCGGGACGAGCACGAGGAGCTGGTCCCCCTGCGCGGCCTCGGCCGCCCCGGGCGCGGTCGAGTCGATCACCCACTCGCGGCCCTGTTCGAAGATCGGGCTCAGCGGGTTGCAGAGGATCAGCTGCTTGAAGCCGTTCGGGGCGTTCTCGAGGGCGTACTCGATCGGGTAGAGGATCGGCGTCGCGTAGAAGAGGATCGTCGAGAGCACGCCCCAGATGTTCGCGACGTCGCGGACGCGGACATACAGCGCGGCCAGCAGCATCGAGGTGGCTGTCGTGATCACGATCATCGCCGCGATGATCAGCGGCGTCAGGACCCATGTCCAGATCGGATCGACCCCGGTGGCGAGCAGGAAGACGAAGACGATCACCATGCTCATCATCAGCTGGATCGACGCCGTCACCACCACCGCCAGCGGGATCACCAGGCGGGGAAACTGCATCTTGCGGACGACGTTCTCGTTCCGCACCACGGAGGTCACCGCCTGGCCGGTGGCGTCGGCGAAGAAGGTGAACAGCATGACGTTGAACAGGAGCATCCCCTCGTAGTTCTTCACGTCCTCGCCGAAGCGGAACACCTTGGTGAAGACGACGAGCAGCACGGCGAAGAGGAGCAGCGGGCGCAGGAACGACCACAGGACCCCGAGCACGGTTCCGTGGTAGGTGAGCCGGAACTCCGTCGCCGCCGTCAGCCAGAGCAGGTCCCAGAAGCGCCGCCAGCCGCCGCCGAGCGCTGTGGGACCAGCGATCTCCTGCAGCTCGAGCCGTTCGCGGGTCACGAGCCCTCCGCCTTCTTCTCCTCGGGATCGACGGACGCCTTCGCCTCGTAGTCGAGCGCGACGAAGCCGATGAAGTCCTCGGCGCCGTAGATGACGAAGTCCGTCGCGTTCTTGCGGAAGGCGATCACCTCGAGCTCGCGGCCCTCGCGGCCGATCCCGAGATGGACGAAGTAGTGGCCGGGGGCGAGCTTGTTGTCGACCTCGGCGCTCACCCGCGCCCGCTGGCCGGGAGTGAGCGTTCCGCCTTCGAGCGCGATCGGCTTGGTCGAGAAGATCATCTGCCCGTCGACCGTCGCGATCGTGAACGCGAACACCGGCTTCTCGAGCGTCCCTACCGCCTCGACTTCGGCCTCGATCCGGAGCGGCGCGCCGCTCTCGAGGCTGGTTGCCCCCTCGGCCGCCCCGGTGCCGCCCGCGACCTTGACCTCGCCGAACCGGACCACGCCCTTTTCGCCGCGCCAGAAGCTGTCCTCGGGCCGGGCCGCCTCGCGCCGGCGGGCGAAGCTGACCTCGAGGTAGTCGCGCGCGATGTCGGCCGGGTTGCCGGCCTCGGCGACGACGCCGCCCTCGAGCAACATCGCCCGGTCGCAGTGGCTCTGCACCGCGACCATGTCATGGGTGACGAGGACGATCGTCTTGCCCTCCTGGTGGAGGCGGCCGAAGGCGTCGAAGCACTTCTGCTGGAAGGCGGCATCGCCGACCGCGAGCACCTCGTCGATCAGGAAGACGTCGGCGTCGACCTGCGTCATCAGCGAGAAGCCGAGCCGCACCATCATCCCCGAGCTGTAGTTCTTCAGCTTCATCTCGGCGAAGTCCTCGAGCTCGGCGAACGCGAGGACCGCCTCGAAGCGCCGCCGCGCCTCGCGCGGCGTGAGCCCCATCATCACCCCGTTCAGCATCACGTTGTCGAGCGCGTTCAGCTCCTGGTTGAAGCCGACGCCGAGCTCGATGAACGGCGCCACGCGGCCGGCGATCCGAATGCTTCCCTCGTCGGCTCGGTAGATGCTCGCGAGCAGCTTCAGCAGGGTGCTCTTGCCGGAGCCGTTGCGCCCGACGATGCCGAAGAACTCGCCCCGCTCGACTTCGAAGCTGATCGACTTGAGCGCCTCGAGGTCGCGGGTCTCGCGGCTTCTGAGCGGGTGGATGAGCCGCTCCTTGAGCGTGTCGACCTGCTCGGTGGGGATCTTGTACGTCTTCGAGACGTCGCGGACGGAGATCGCCAACTCGGCGGGCTCCGGGCTCGCCGGGACCTGGAGCATGGCGCTTTTCGCGGTCGAGGCTGGCTGCATGGGGACTACGGCCGCCGCTTCACGGCGAGCTTCACTCTGGCCCATAGTGCCTGCAACTGGCGGTAGATGTGAACGAAAAAGCGCACCTGCACGCTGAATCGCCCGAAGCGGTAGCGGTAGAGGTGGGAGTAGGCCTCCTCGTAGAGGCCGATCGTCGACCAGACCTGCTGGGAGAGGAGCGGCAGTGGCGCGAGCACCTCGGGCGGCGCCTGCGCGTAGGCCTCGAGGAGCGCCGGGACCCGTCGCGAGGCGTCCGTGAGCTCGAGTGGGCGGAGCGCGTCGGGGTGCGCGCGGGCGAGCGGTTCGGGCACCGATGCGATTCGCTTGCCGGCCACCGATGCCCGTGCGAGCAGGACGTGCGCCTGCATGTCGACGGGAACGCCGGCGTCGAAGCCGCCGAGCTCGGCGACGGCCGAGCCAGTCGCGACGAAGGCCGCGTCGCCGAAGCAGCGCCGGAACAACCCGTGCAGTGGAGGCCCGCCGAACGGGAGGCGCGGGATCTCGCCCTTGGCAGTCGGGTGCACGGCGAGCGCGGCGAGCTCGTCGCCCGAGCCCGCGAGCGCGCTCGCAAGCACCTCCGTCGCGTCCGGCTCGAGCTCGATCCCGGCGTCGAGGTAGAGCGCCGGGCCGCCGGCGGGTGCGGCGTCGGCGTGCGCTCGGGGCCTCCGTGATCTGGGCAGCTTTCCCCAGTGAGGCCCGCGTCCGCTCGACCAGGCCGGGATCCGCTGCCGACGATGACGACGGGGAGGGCCGGAGCCTTGGCTGCTCGCGCCTCGCTCGACCCCGCGCCCGGCGAGTGCCGCATGCCAGTCGAGGTGCGCCCGGCGCGAGAGCTCGGCTTCGACCGCCACGCGCGGCGGCTCGAGCCCCTCGGTCCCGAGCGCGTCGGCGAGGCGATCCGCGAGCCGCCGGGCGCCGAGCGCCCGCGAGCGCTCGTCCTCGGGGCGCCCCGGATCGAAGGTGGCCGCGCCGAGGTCGCGGGGTCGATCAGCTCCGCCGTGCCGCCGACCCGCGAGGCGATGAAGCGCAGGCGCAGCGCGAGGGCCTCATAGACGGTGTTGGGCGAGTTGTCGGCGAGCGAGGGGATCACCGTCAGCCGCCCGCCCGGCGCCCGCAGGTAGGCGACCGCCTGGGGCTGGTTCAGGTCCGAGATCACCTCGACCGGCCACGGCCACGCGCTCGGCCCGCTCGCGCACGTAGTCGTCCGCTGGGCGCCCGTCGATCGTCGAGGCCTTGCCGAGGAAGGTGACCCGGGACGGGGGAGGGCCGCCGCGCTCGGCGAGGGCGTCGAGCGCGTCGCAGAAGACCCGCAGGCCCTTGCGCGGCTCGAGCCGGCCGAAGAAGACGAGCTCGGTCGCGCCCGGGCCGCCCAGCGGGTCCGGGCCGTTCGCCGACTCCGCGAGGTCCCCGACCGCGCCGGAGCGGACGTACTGCTGCACGAACGAGCGCTCCGGGAGAGCCCAGCCCTTCGAGCGCATCCAGTCGAGCATGTAGGCGCTCGGGCTGACGACGACGTCGGCCTGCTCGACCGAACGCCGCTCGCAGAAATCGTCGACGAAGTTGTCGCGCGCCTGCAGGAGGGTGCCGTTCGTCTCGAGCACCCAGCTGGTCGAGCTGTGGGTGCCGAGAACGAGCGTCGCTCCCGCGAACGCGAGCCCGAGCCGCTTCGCCTCGACGGCGAAGACCGCGTGCCCGAGCACCTCGGGGAAGTGGATGACGTCGAAGGGGCGCTCGCGATCGGCGTCGCGGAGCCACTCGTAGACCCGCAGGGCGCGGACCTGGTGGCCGAGGCCGGGGTCGCGCGCGAGCGGCTTCTCGGGCCCCAGGGCGTGCAGCTCGATCCCGCGTTTGCGGTACTGCCCGGCCCAGTGGGCGAACGGGTCGCCGCCCGGCTCCTCGCCGCCGCTGAAGAGGACGACGACCTCGTGGCCCTCGGCGGCGAGCGCCTCGGCAAGCGACGTGTAGGCGGTCCCGATGCCTCCGGTACGGGTTGGGCCGACGAACTCGTAGCTTGCGATGCAGACCCGCGCTTTGCCGCTCTCGCGCGCCCCTCGCATCACGGGGTCAAAGCGCAGCCCGAGCGGTCCCGGCGCGAGCAGCTCGCGAGCCTCCGCGCCCTTGGTTCCCTCGAGCAGGGCTGTGAGCCCGGCGCGCCGGCCCACGCCGCCGTGGCCGTCCATGACCCCGAGCCAGCCGACCGTCAGCCCCGCCGCCTCGGCCTCGCGCTCGAGCTCGCTCGCGCCGAGCCCGCCGCCGACGCCGTCGTCGGCGAGGTCGGCGTCGCGGGTCGAGGCGAGCGCCGCCGGCGCGTTCGCAAGCAGCTCTTGAAGCTCCGAGAGCTGGGCGGAGCGGCGCTCGGGGTCGTCGTCGAGCTCGACGGAGCGCAGCGGCTCCGAGCCGAGGGCGCGGCCGAGGTCCGCGGCGAGACGGTCGAGGTCCGACACGCGCCTCAGATGCTCATCAGGTGCGGGCCGCGATCACTCGGTAGGCGGACGCGAGTGAGTGGACCTGCTCGTTCGAGGTGCGGCACTTGTAGCGGAGCACCGGGAAGATGACCGCCTTCAGCATCCGGGCGGAGACGTTGGTCTTCGGCCCGAGCCAGTCGCGCATGATCCAGCCGAGCGTCGTGTAGACGGAGTGGACCGGCCCCGACTCGCGCACCTCGAAGCCGTGGCGGACCACCTCGCGCTCGAGCCCGTCGAGCGTGTAGCGCTGGAAGTCGGTTGGGTCGAGGTGCTCGGGCTGCATGAACGGGACGCAGAGGTAAAGCGTCCCGCCGGGCTTGCACGACGCGCGCGAACTCGGCCAGCACCTGCTCGGGATTCTCCACGTGCTCGAGCACCGCGTTGCAGATGATCGTGTCGAAGAAGCCGTCCTCGACCGGGATGGCGTGAAGCGGCGAGACGTAGTCGATGTGCGGCGCTTCGAAGATGTCCTGGTTGAGGAGCTCGCCCTCAACCAGGTGGCTGATGTCGCGGCTGCCCGCGCCGGCGTTCAGGACGCGGCCCTTGAACCAGTGCTTGTAGGGGCCGAGCTCCGCCTCGATCGTCGGGAAGACCTCGTCCATCTCAAGCGTGCTGCGAACGTGCATCGGCGGAATCCTAGGCGGGTGGCGAGATCGCGCTCGCCGGGTCGCGCTTGCCCCGGAGCCTGAGCGCGTTGTAGCTCATCTCCATGCCCCAGGCGCGGACGATCTCACACGAGCGGACGACCCGGTAGGAGCCCTCGTACTCGGCCTCGACCCGGTCGAGGTGCGCCTCCATCGCGTCGAAGCCCTCGACCCACCGCAGGAGCGTTCCCTTCGCGACCTCGAGGGTCCCGCGCACCTCGCCGGTGGCCGGGGCGATCGCGGTGTCCATGTGGGTGACGATCTCCTCCGGCGTCAGGTCGCGCGCGGTCCGCGTCTGAAGCACCTCCTCGGGAATCGGCTCGCGCAGGAGGTAGACGGCGCTGCCCCACTCGAGCAGGTCGAGGAGCTCGACGTAGGGGTCGAGCATCCCCATCGTCACGTGGACCCATGGGCAGAACTCGCTGACGAAGTCCTCCTGCACGATCACCGTCCGCCCGGGGATCATCGACGGGTAGAACGTGCGCACGGCGAAGTCGTTGAGCGGCCAGGTCTTGAGCACGTCGAAGAACGCGATCTCGATCGGCTCGCCGGACCAGCCGATCTCCGCGAGGTCGCCCTCGCGGACGTCGACGAGGCTCGAATACGGGGCGAGGTTCTGGTCGAAGATCGCCCGGAAGCTGTCGCCCTCGTCGAGCTCCGACTCCGCCGGCAGCTGGGCGAGCATGAAGTAGTCGAGGACGAACCGGTCGTAGCTGGCGATCACCCAGTCGCTCGGCGGCTCCTCGCGCGCGGCGAGCCCCGATGCGAGCGCGGCCGTCGAGGCGCCGAGGTAGGAGCCCGCGTCGAGGATCTTTCCCGCCCCGCTCCAGTACTCGAGAGCGAGCCAGTGGAGAAGGCGCCGCTCGTCGTCGATGATCATCGCCGGGATCTGCATCACCTCGGCCGGCGGATCCGAACTCGTCCGCCACGGCCGGCTGCCGAGCCCATGCTCCGCGTCTTCCGCGACGGGAACCCCGCCGCTCGGAACCGGCGCGGGCGCCTCGATCGGCGCGGGCGCCGAGCGCGCGGGCGGGGCGGTGCCGCGGAGGCGGTCGCTCAGGGTTCTGATCGGCCTCGTCATCCGCCAGCTCGACGAACCCTCGAGCTCGAGGATGTGCTGTCGGCGCTCCTCGGCGATCGCCTCGGCCAGCGCCAGGCGCCGGCGGAGCTGCTGGTAGGTCTCCCTCATCGGCCGCGCAGCCTCAGACCCCAGGTGCCGATTAGCGTTCCCCACCCGGCGACCATGTTCGCGGAGGTGAGCACCCGCTCCGACGCGGCGTACTCGAAGCGGACGGCGGTGAGCTGCTCCTTCATCGCCTCCTCGCCGCTGACCAGCCGCAGCAGCATCGCCTTCGCGACCTCGAGCGTGCCGCGGATCTCGCCGTCGGCGGGCGCGATCGCGATGTCCATGTAGCCGATCATCTGCTCGGCGGTGAGGTCGCGTGCCGTGCGTACGCGCAGGACCTCCTCCGGGATCGGCTCGCGCAGCAGGTAAACGGCGGAGTAGTAGTCGAGGAAGTCGAGCTGCTCGAAGTAGTCGTCGAGCATTCCCATGGTCACGTGGATCCAGGGGCAGAACTCGTGCGTGAAGTCCTGTTGGACGAGGATGGTGCGGCCCGGGATCATCGAGCCGAAGAACTCGCGCAGCACGTAGTCGTTGAGCGGCCAGGTCTTGAGGAGGTCGAGGAAGGCGACCTCGATCGGCTCGCCCGACCAGCCGTAGCGGGTGATGTCTCCCTCGCGCACCTCGACGAGCTCCGCCCACGGGGCGATGTTGCGGTCGAAGACTCCCCGGAAGCTGTCGCCCTCGTCGAGCTCCTCCGCGTCGGTGTCGGACAGGTGCACGGGCATGAACTGGTCCAGCCGGAAGAGGTCGTACGTGACGATCGGGGTCTGACCCCCCGTCGCCTTGCCGCTCGCCGCAACCCCGGACGCGAGCGCGGCGGTCGAGCCGCCGAGAAAGCAGCCGCCGTCGAGGATCTTCCCGTCCCCGCTCCAGTACTCGCGCCCGAGCCAGTGCAGGAGCTGGAGCTCGGGCTCGGTGAGCATCGTGGGGATGTTCAGAGCCGCCTGCGGGGGCATCGGCGCCTCGCGCCACGGCCGTTGCTTCAGCCGCCGGTTGCGGAGGCGCTCGCTCAACATGCGGGCGTGAGGATAGAGGCGGACCCGCTGCTAGCTTCAGCCCGCCGTGGCCGAGCAGAAATCGGGGCTTTCCCGACTCCTTCGCGCCCTCACGTCGCTCCCCGGGCGGATCCTCATCACTGCGCTGCTGCTCGGGCTCGTCGCCGCGTCGATCGACTGGGGCGAGCTCACCGACGCGCTCGAGCAGGCGCGCTGGGAGTACGCGTTGCTCGCGATCGGGCTCGGCGTCGTCTCGATCGTGATCAGCGGCATCCGCTGGCGCTTCTACCTCGACGCGCTCGAGCTGGGCGTCAGCCCGATGCAGGCGCAGCGCGCCTACTTCGTGGGCAGCTTCTCGAACAGCGCCCTGCCCACGGGGTTCGGCGGCGATGCGGTCCGCACGTGGCTCGTCGGCCGGACGGGCGTACGGCTGGCGCGCTCGGCGACGTCGGTCCTCTTCGACCGGCTGAGCTCGCTCGCGTGCCTCGTGGCGCTCGCCTGGCTCGGCGTCCTCTTTTACTCGGACGAGATCCCCGGCAACCAGATCGGCCTGCTCGCGGCGCTCACCGGCGCGGGGATCGTGGCGGTGGTCGCGCTCGTCCTGCTCCTGCGCCGTCAGGGTCTCGGCCGCTTCCTCCCCGAGGCGCTGCGCCCCTGGGCGCGCGAGATCGCGCAGGCGCTGCGGACGATCCTGCTCAACCCCCGCCTGCAGGCGACGACGTTCGGGCTCGGCCTGCTCTCGCAGGCGGCGATCGTCGCCGTGGTCTGGGCCCTCGCCGAAACGCTCACGCTCGACCTCTCGCCCGCCTATCTCGCGGTGGTCTCCGCGCTGGTCGTGGTCGCCACTCTGCTGCCGGTCTCGATCGCCGGCTTCGGCATCCGGGAGGGCACCTACGTCGCCCTGCTGGGCGCGGTCGGGGTGGCCTCGGCAGACGCGGCGCTGATCTCCGTCATGAGCGTGCCGACGATGGCGCTCGCGTCGCTGCCCGGCGGGATCGCGCTACTGCGCGGCAGCGTCTCCGTCGAGCCGCCGCCAGCGGCCGATGAACTGGAAGCCGTTCCCGAGCTGGGCGAGCACGGGGCGGGTGTCGCAGACGATCGGGTGGCGTAACTCGCGCAGCTCGAACCCCTCGCGCTCGAAGGTCTCGAGCCACTCCCAGCCGCGCTGATAGTGGTGCGGGGAAGGGACGCCGAAGCGACGGTTGCCGAGCTCGTCGAGGACCGAGATCTTCCAGTAGGTGCGGCGCGTCTCGTAGGTGTGGTCCTTGAGCACGAAGTGGCCGCCGGCGCAGCGCATCGCCTCGGTGAGGGCCGCGGCCGGATCGTCGGCGTGGTGGACGGTGTCGATCGCGTAGACGAGGTCAAAGGAGCGATCCTCGAACGGAAGGGCCTCGCCGTCGTAGATCACGGGCTCGACGATCGTCTCGTCGCGACGCAGGACGTCGACGGTGACGACCTCCTCGACGAGGCCCTCGTCCATCAGCTGGCGCGCGAACCAGCCGTCGCCGCCGCCGAAGTCGAGCGCTCGCGCGACGGGGGCGATCGGCGCCAGCGTCTCGCGCATGCGGTCGAGCACGTTCTCTCGATATGCCTTGGCCATCGGCCGGGCATCTTGACATGAGGTTCCTAGACTCTTCGCTCGATGAGCACGCAGGAAAAGCCTAAGCAGACGCTCTCGGACCGCACCGATACCGCGAAGCGCGCCGTGACGCGGACCCTGAGACGGATCGGGTTCGACCCGATGCTGGTCGCGCACGGGAACGCGTTCGATGACTCCGAGCGCAACACGATCCGCGCCGTCGAGCCGTACACGATGACCTCCCCGGAGCGGATCGACGCGGTCTGCCAGGCGACCCGCTACGTCGAGCGCGCCGGGATCGAGGGCGACTTCGTCGAGTGCGGCGTCTGGCGCGGCGGCTCGATGATGGCGGTCGCCCGCACCCTGCTCGAGATCGGCGCCCCCGACCGTGAGCTCTACCTCTATGACACCTTCGCCGGGATGACCGAGCCTGGCGAGATGGACACCGACCGCCGCGGACGCACGGCGCTCTCTCAGATCAAGGGCCTCGAGCCCGGCGGAGCGGGGAGCGAGTGGTGCAACGCCTCGCTCCCCGACGTCGAGATCAACCTGCGCTCGACCGGCTACCCGATGCGCAAGGTCCACTTCGTCCCCGGCTTGGTGGAGGACACCATCCCGCAGACGCTCCCCGAGCGGATCGCATTTCTCCGCCTCGACACCGACTGGTACGAGTCGACGAAGCACGAGCTCGAGCACCTGATGCCGCGCCTCGAGCCCGGCGGTGTCCTGATCCTCGACGACTACGGCCACTGGCAGGGCGCGCGGAAGGCGGTAGACGAGTACCTCGCAGCGAATGATCTGCCGCTCCTTCTCAGCCGGGTCGACTACACGGCGCGGATGGCCGTGATGCCGGGCCGCGGGCGGGCCGAGCTGCCCGAGCCGAAGCCCGAGTGACGGCCGGCCGATGCTGACCAACGAGGCGGCCTGGCTCGAGCGCGAGCTCGCACGGCTGCCGGACTCAGAGCTCGACCCGATGCTTTGCATCGGTAGCGGCACCGCCCACTCACGTGAGGTCCTGCAGCCGTGGATCAACGAGCACGTCTACGCGCCGCTCGCCATGCGCGGCATCCGGACGATCCACCACGAGTACGTAGACGGGCCCGGAGTCGACATCTCCGGAGATCTCGCGAGCCCGGAGCTCGCCGAGCAACTGCGAGCCCTCGGCGCCCGTGCGGTCCTCTGCTGCAACGTGCTCGAGCACCTTGCCGACCGCCGGTCCGCGGTCGCCCTGCTCGACTCCCTCGTCCCCGCCGGCGGCCACCTGATTCTCAGCGTTCCGCACCGCTTCCCGTACCACCCGGACCCGATCGACACGATGTACCGCCCGTCGGTGAGCGAGCTTGCCGGCGAGTTCGGCGGGCTCGAGGTCGAGGCCGGAGCGGAGGTCGAGTGCGGCACTCTGCTCGCGTACCTCCGCCGGTCGGGCTCGCTTTGGACCTCGGTCTCGAACGGCGTGAAGACCGCGCTCGGCCGCAAGGGTGGCGACGTGGACGCCAACCCCGCCGATCGGCCCGGCTCAGGCGCGCTGCCCTACCTCTTCCGCCAGACCGCAGTCACCTGCGCGATCCTGCGGCGGCCGGCGGCCTAGTCGACAGCGCGAAACGTCCGAAACGCCCCCGTATAGGGGGGTGTGCGGGACGTTTCCGGCCCGGGATGGGCCGCGCTAGTCCCGTGCCTGGCCCACCGGCTGCGGCGGTGGCGGCGAGACGCCCTGCTCCTCGGCCTGGCGGCGACCGGCGACGTACTCGTCCTTCGGCTCCTCGGTCGAGCGGACGATCTGAGTTGCCGGGGCCACGAGCTCTGCAGGCGCGTGGTAGTTGAGGTAGTGGAGCCGCTTCAGCTCACGGTGGCGGCGCGCGATCGAGTCGAGGATCACCCCGGCCACCACGCAGACGAAGGCGACGATCTCGAGCGAGGCGGCCAGCACCGCGAGCGGCAGCCTCAGCACCTCGCCGGTGTCGGCGTACTGCTGAACAACCGGAATCCCGCAGATCAGCCCCGCGAGGGCGAAGAGGGCGAAGAAGGCGGCGAAGAAGCGGCCCGGGTGGAGCTCCTTGTAGAAGAGGATCGACTGGCCGAGGATGCGCAGGCCGTCGCGGTAGGTGCGCAACTTGCTCTCCGAGTCCTCGCCGCGCGAGCCGTACGCGGTCTCCATCTCGTGGCTCGGCGCACGCACGTCCAGAGCGTGGGCGGTGAGCTCGGCCTCGATCTCGAAGCCGCCCGAGGTCGTCGGGAACGACTTGACGAACCGGCGCGACATCGCCCGGTAGCCGGAGAAGACGTCCTTGAACTCACTCCCGAACAGGACCCTGTGGAGCCAGCCGAACAAGCGATTGCCCAGCACGTGCCCGCGGCGGTACGCGGTCTCCACGTGGTCGGAACGGGCACCGACGACCATGTCGAGGTTGTGCTCGATCAGCGTCGAGACCATCGCCGGCGCGGCCGAGGCGTCGTAGGTGTCGTCGCCGTCGACCATGATGTAGATGTCGGCTTCGATGTCGGCGAACATGCGCCGCACGACGTTGCCCTTGCCGCGCGTCGGCTCATGACGGACGACGGCGCCCGCCTCGCGGGCCGCGTGCGCGGTCTCGTCCGCCGAGCCGTTGTCATAGACGTAGACGGTCGCCCCGGGAAGGGCTTCGTTGAAGTCGCGAACGACGTTGGCGACCGACCCCTGCTCATCGAGGCAGGGGACGACGACCGCGATCCGCATGCGCTCGACCAGCGCATCCGCGCTTGTCGTCTCGAGTGGGCTCGACACGGGCGCTGAGTGTACGCGCCCTATCCCCATATCCTCACCGGCCGTGCGAGTCCTCGGCTTCTGCGATTGGTACACGCCGGAGGCCTCCGGAGGCGCTGAGCGTGCCGCATGGGAGATCTATCGCCGCCTCGGCGCCGCCGGCACCCAGGTTCGCGTCGTCTCAGCCGCCCACGGTGTTCCCCACGATGATCCCGGTGTGTCGGTCGCGGTCGTCCGCGGCTTCGACCTGACGAAGATCATCGGCGGCTACGCGGCCCCGGCCCCGGGCGCCTTCCCGGCCGCGCGGCGGGAGCTCCGCGACTTCCGCCCCGACGTCATCCACGCGAACACGCTTCACCACACCGGCTCCGCCGCCGCGGCCTGGCTCGCGGCCCGCAGCGGGGTGCCGTTCGTCCTGACCGCTCAGCTCGGCTCGCTCGACCACATGCCGCGCCGCGCCCAGATCCCGGGCAATGCGTACGAGCGCACCGTCGGCACCTACATCCTCCGCCGCGCGGACCACGTCCTCGCCGTCTCGGAGCCGGTTCGCGAGCACATGATCCTTCGCGGGGCCAGGCCGGAGACGGTGAGCGTCGCACCGAACGGCGTCGACCACGAGCGCTTCGGCCTCGAGGCGATCGGCGAACGCGAGCCTCCGACGCTGATGGCGATCGGCAGGCTGCTCGACAACAAAGGCCCCCAGCTGCTCGTCGAGGCGGCGGGAATGCTCGCAGCCGACGGAGTCGGCTTTCGTCTCGTCTTCCTCGGTGACGGGCCGATGCGCGAGGGCCTCGAGCAGCGGGTCCACGCACTCGGCATCCAGGGGCGAGTCGAGTTCGCCGGACAGGTGGGCGATGTCGAGGCGCGGCTGGCCGAGGCCGACATCGTCGTTCGCGCCTCCTACACGGAGGGCCTCGCGCTCGCGGTGATCGAGGCGATGGCAGCCGGCCGCCTCAACGTCGTCTCCGACATCCCGCCCAACCGCGAGCTGATCACCGACGGCGAGACGGGGCTCACGTTCCGGTCAGGCGACGCAGCCGACCTCGCCCGCGCGCTGCGGCGGGGGATCGAGGATCAGGATGAGCGCGTTCGCCTCGCGCGGGCCGCTCAGCAGGCCTCCGCCGCTTACACCTGGGACCGCATGGCGGAGCTTCACGCGGACGCGTTCGAGGAGCTTCTCGGCGGCGCGGGCTCCCCCGGGGCGTCCGCCGAGCCGCGGGACCGGTAGCGCTCGAGCACCACCCAGAGGCCGAGCGCCCCGGCGCCGAGCAGCGCCCCGTCGACCGGAATCGCGTAGCGGGCGTTGTACGTATTCGCGGCCGCGACCCCGAGCATGAGCAGCGAGGAGCCACCGAGGAGCGCGATGCCGGCGCGAACACGACCGCGACCGAGGATGACCCCGGCGAGCGCCAGAAGGGCCGCTTGGAAGAGCACGAACGGGTGGACGCGGACGACCTGCTGGATGTCTGAGAGGGTGCTCGCGAACGCGGTCACCTCGACCGGGTCCGGGGGATCGAAGAAACCGCCGACGTTGAGGCGGACGTCCTCCTCGATCCGGCGGTCGCGGCGGGTGATCTCGAGCAGGTCGTATCCGGCGGTTGCGTAGGGACGGTTCGGGTTCAGGCTGGGGAAGAAATAGCGGATGAAGTCGTTGCCGATCGCGCGCACGTACTCGGTCGGCTGGGCCTTCACGACGGCCCACCCGAACTCACCGAGCTTGTCGTCGGCGGTCGGCGGAGGGCCGAACGCCTGCTGGGCCGGCGATTTCGACTGCCACGAATAGAAGTCGGGCCCGGAGCGTTCCTCGGGCGGCTTCGTCTCGCAGAGCTCCTCGGTCCCCTCCGGGGGCGTGAACTTCGAGCAGTCGGCGAACTGCGCCGTGCGCGAGTAGACACCCCAGCCACTGGACTGGATCAGTCCGAAGGTGCCCGTCTGCGCATGGTTGAGCGTGAAGTAGACGAGCATGAGCGCGACGGCTGGCGCGATGGCGAGGGCCGCCCGCCCGACGCGCGGGCGCCAGGTGCCCGGGATCGCGATCAGTACCCAGAGGGCGAAGAAGGGAATCAGCGGAGCGCTCGCGGCGCGCACCCACGCGCTGGCGCCGAGCAGCAGGCCCGCGGCAGCAAGCCAGGCCCACTGGGAGGTCACCGGCCCGCGCAGGGGGCGGCCCTCCTCCAGCGACCGCACGGCGCAGTAGAGAGCGCCGGCGATGAGGAAGGTGAAGACGCTCTCCGATGCAATCGCGTGCTCGAGGAAGATCGCGTCGAGGCTGAGAAGGACGGCGGCGCCGCCGATCAGCCCCGCCCAGATCGGCGCCCCGAGCCTGCGCACGGTCGCGTAGGCGAGGACCCCGGTGAGGATCCCGAGCACGTGCTGGACGAGGATCGCCACCGTGAGGTTGGCGGAGAGCGTGTGCACCGCCTCGAGGAAGACCGCGTAGCCGACCGTGCGCGCAGCGTCGGCCTCGAACATGCTCCCGGCCGACATGTTGATGTAGGCCACCGAGTCCGCGAAGGTGAGCACGGCGGGCCGGTAGCTGAGCTCGAGCGCGATTCGCAGCACGACGCCGAGCCCGATCAGGACCCAGAGGGCGGTGGGCACACCGGCGATCGCCGCCTTGAGGCGGTCGGAGAACCCGGGCTTCTGTGCGGTGTCCGCGCTCATGTCCTTACATAACGTTGCAGCAGCGCCCACAGACCAATCGCGCCGGCGGCGATCAACGGCCCCGCGACCGGCACGGCGTACCTGGCCGCGTATGCGGCGGTCGCGGTTGCCGCCAGGAGGACGAGGGCGCTTCCTCCGAGTAGGACGATCCCCGCTCGGGGGCGACCACGCGCCGCCCAGAGACCGAGCAGGGCGAGCAGGGCAGCCTGGGCGAGCAGCACCGGATGGGCGCGCAGCAGCGCTTGGGCGTCCTCGAGCACGCCCGCGAAGCCGGTCACCTCGACCGGGCCGACCGGGTCGTAGTAGACCCCGAAGAAGCGGTTGCGCAGGTCGTCCTCGACCTCCTCGATTCGGTACGACAGCTCGAGGTCCAGACCGATGTCCGAGAACGGCCGGCCGCGGTTGAGCTCGGGGAAGAAGTGACCCACGAAGTCGCTGCCCGCGGCGTCGATGAAGTCGAGCGGTTGGGCGCCGATCGCAGCCCAGCCGAAGTCGCCGAGCTCCTCGTCGCCGCCCGGGGGCGGGCCGAACGCTTCGTATGCCGGCGAGTCCTCCTGCGCGCTGTAGTAGTGGGTCGCCGGTCGCTCCGTACCGGGCGTGGTCTCGCAGAGCTCTTCGGTCCCGGCCGGCGGGTCGAAGTGCGAGCAGTCGGCGAACTGTGCCGTGCGCGAGTAGATGCCTCGCCCGTCGGCTTGGATCAGCCCGAAGTTGCCGGTCGAGGAGGAGCTGTTCATCGCCATGTAGAGGAGGACGAGCGCGACGGCCGGGGTCGCGAGCAGGGCAGCGCGGCCGACCCGGGCGAGGCGATTACCGGGAATTGCGAACGCGCCCCAGACCGCGATGAACGGGATCAGGACGATCGCCATGCCCCGTAGCCAGATTGCGGCTCCGAGCAGGAGCCCGGCGCCGAGGAGCCAGAGCTCCCGTGTGCCGAGCGCGCCGGCGAGCTCGCGCCCGGAATCGAGCCCTCGGACCGAGCAGTAGAGCGCACCCGCGTAGAGGCAGGTGAACGGCGCCTCGGTCGCGAGCATGTGCTCGAGCTTGATCTGGTCGAGCGAGAAAAGGACGGCCGCGGCACCGATCAGCGCGACCCAGATGGGCGCTCCCAAGCGGCGCACGGTCGCGTAGAGGAGGACGCCCGTGACGAGTCCGAGGATGTGCTGGATCTCGATCGTCCGCTCGACGTTGGCCGAGAGCCAGTGGACGATCTCGAGGAAGACCGGATAGCCGACCATGCGCCCGGGGTCGTCGAACATCGAGTCGTGCGCCATCTGCATGTAGGCGCCGGAGTCCGGGAAGCTGAGGACCAGCGGCCGGTAGCTGAGCTCGAGCGCGATACGCAAGAGGGCGGCGATCAGGACGACGACGGCGAGGGCGAGCGGGATCCGGTCGACGAGCGCGGCCGCCCGCGCGCCGAGGCCGGCGAATCGCGACTCGCCGGCACGCTCCGATGCCCCCGATTCCGTGCCCTGCATCGCGCCGAGGGTAGGGAAATCGCCCGCGGCCGAGGTGGCCTCAGCCGCCGCCGCGAAGCCGGGCGACGCCCCGGTTGAAGGCGCTGCGCACGGCGGACGCGGCGAACTTGAGCGCGATGCCGGCGTAGATCGCCCCGTTTACGAGCGGATTGCGCTCCGGCGCGTAGTGCGCCCGGTAGAAGCGAAACATGCCGTAGTGGAAGGCGTAGTTCAGCCGCAGGCGCCGGTTCTTGCCGCTCGACCCCGCCTTCGCGTGGATCACGGTCACCGAGGGCTCGTACCAGGTGACCAAGCCCGCCTCCGCGAATCGGTAGCAGAGGTCGAGATCCTCCATATACATCCAGTAGCCCTCGTCGAACAGCCCCACCCGCTCGAGCGCTGAGCGGCGGATCAGCATGAAGGCACCGTTGATCGCCTCCACCGGCCCGGCCTCGAACTCGTCGAGCTCCGTTGCCCGATACTGGCTCAGGCGCCCCGTTCCCGGACCGCCGTCCGACGCCCGTGAAGTGGCCGAGGGCGCCGAGCGGGGTCGGGAAGCCGCGTTTGGCGGCGTGGTCGAAGCTGCCGTCCTCCTGCTCGAGCCGCGGCCCGACCATGCCGAGCTCGGGCCGCTCGTCGAGCAGGCGGGAGAGCGCCTCGAGCGCCCCTTCGGTGATTCGCGTGTCCGGGTTCAGAACGAGCACGTGTGGTCCGTCGCCCGCTCGGATCGCGAGGTTGTTGGCGACGCTGAAACCGAGGTTCTCCTCGCTCGCAGTCAGCTCGACCTGCGGAAACTCGCGCGCGACCATCTCCGCCGTGCCGTCGTGGGAGGCGTTGTCGACCACGTGCACGCGGATCGGGCGCTCCGGCGGAAAATCGCGCAGCGAAACGAGGCAGTCGCGGAGGAGCGACTCGCAGCGGTAGGAGACGATGACGACGTCGAGGGCCGCGCTCATGACGCGCGAGGGTAGTCGTCCCCCGCATAATCCCGGGAGCATGTACCGGGGGAAGCTTGGACCCGTCCTTTCGCTGCTACTCGCGCTCGCGTTGCTCGTCGCCGCGCCGGCGCGAGGGGCACCTCCGCCTACGCAGCCCCCTCCCGGCTTCTTCGGCGTAGGCCCGCAGACGACGATCGCCCCGTGGGACCTCCAACGCATGGCCGCGGGCGGCATCGGAACGCTGCGGCTCGAGTTCCCCTGGGCGGTCGTCGACCCGGAGGGGCCGGTAGGCGGGTTCGACTGGAGCGCCTTCGACCCCGTGGTCGGTGCTGCCGCGGTGAACGGAATCCGGATCCTGCCGGTGCTCTACCAGACGCCGGAGTGGGTCGCGGCCCTCGACGGCCACCCCGGTTGCGGCAACGACTGCCGCGACTACCTGCCCACCGGGGACCTCGCCGTGCACGCCTGGGAGCAGTTCGCGAGGGCGGCGGCCGAGCGCTACGGCAGGGGCGGGACCTTCTGGGAGACGATCCCGGACATCGAGCCCCGGCCCATCCGCGCATGGCAGGTCTGGAATGAGCAGAACTCCGGGTACCTGACGCAGCCGCAGCCGGCCGTGCGGCCGTATGCCCGCGTCCTGCGCGCGACCTCGCGCGCGGTGAAGGCGCACGATTCGGGCGCTCGGGTGATCCTCGGCGGAATGATCAAGGCCACGCGCGATCCCGACCTGGGCGGGCTTCCCGAGCGGGGATTCCTCACCCGCCTCTACGGGCAGCGAGGCATCGCGCGGCACTTCGAGGGGATCGGCATCCAGCCCTACTCGCACAACTTCCCGGCCGTGGCTCGCCAGGTACGAGCGCTGCGATCCGTCGCCGCAAGCGCGGGGGACCACGACGTGGAGACCTGGATCACCGAGATCGGCTGGGCGTCGGGTGGCACCCCCCATCCGCTCAATATGGGCGAGGACGGGCAGGCGAAGTTCCTGACCCGGGCCTTCCGGCTCTTCCTCCATAACCGCGAGCGGTGGAACGTCCAGCTCGTCTCGTGGTTTTCCTGGCGCGATCGGGTCGGCCCGCCGATCTGCGAATGGTGCCCGTGGAGCGGGCTCTTCTACGCCGCCGGCGACGGGCTCTTCGATCCGCTCTCCGAGCTGACCGCGAAGCCCGCATGGCAGTCGTACCTGGAGTTCTCCGGCGGCACCTAGCGAGCTAGTGATCGAGCACGAGGCCCAGGAACCTCTGCGTCCGTTCCTGCTTCGGGTTGCCGAGCACCTCCGCGGGCGGGCCCTCCTCGACGATCACGCCCTGGTCCATGAACACCACCCGGCTCCCGACCTCGCGGGCGAAGTTCATCTCGTGGGTGACGACGACCATCGTCATCCCCTCCTCGGCGAGCTCGCGCATCACGTCGAGGACCCCCTTGACCAGCTCCGGGTCGAGCGCCGAGGTGACCTCGTCGAACAGCATCACGTGCGGGTCCATGGCCAGCGCCCGCGCGATCGCGACCCGCTGCTGCTGACCTCCCGAGAGCCGGTCCGGGAACTCGTCGACCTTGTCGGCCAGCCCCACCCGCGCGAGCAGCGCCTCCGCCTTGCCGCGCGCTTCCTCCGGCGAGCGCCCGAGCACCTTCTGCTGGGCGAGGGAGACGTTGTCGAGCGCGCACTTGTGCGGGAACAGGTTGAACTGCTGGAACACCATGCCCATCCGCTGGCGGACCATGTCGACGCTCTCCTTCGTGTCCTTGCCTGTGATCTCCTCGCCTTCGAGGAACACCCGCCCCTCGTCAGGCGGTTCGAGCAGGTTGATGCAGCGAAGGAGCGTCGACTTGCCGGATCCGCTCGGCCCGATGACGCAGACGACCTCGCCCTTCTGGATCTCGAGGTTGATCCCGCACAACACGTCGAGCGTGCCGAAGCTCTTGCACACGTTCTCGAGCTTGAGTATCGACTCGCCGGCCATCTCAGGCACCCGCCAATCCGGTGTTCTGCGGTACCACCGGCTCATCGTCGCCGCCCCCGCCACCGCGCTGGGTTGCGCCGCTTGCTCGCGGGCGATCAGGATGTCGACAACGCGTGCCATCGGAATCGTCAACAGCAGGTAGAGCAGCGCTCCGAAGACGATAGCCGAGCCGTTGTAGGTCTCGGCCTGGATGTCGCGGCCCGGCCTGCATCAGCTCAACGAGCCCGATGAACGCGACCAGCGACGTGTCCTTCATCAGGGCGATGAGGTCGTTCAGGAGCGGCGGGATGACCTTGCGCACCGCCTGCGGCACGATCACGTAGCGCATGGCGTCCCCGTGGCCCATGCCGAGCGAGCGCGCCGCCTCCATCTGACCGCTCGGCACTGCCTCGATGCCGGCTCGGTACACCTCGGCCATGTAGGCGCCGTAGGTGAGCGTGAGCGCCGCGATGCCGTACCAAAACGGCGACGGCTGGCCGAGCCAGGTCGGGCTGACGAGGCCGCGCGGCAGGATCTCGCCGCTGATCGGCGCCCCGAAGACCGAGACGCCGGAGACGAGCAAGAGCACCATGAGCAGGGGAATCCCGCGGAAGATGTCGATGTAGGCGATCGTCAGCCACCGCACGGGAGCCATCACCCGCGTGCGCGTCTGCCGCAGGACCGCCAGCACCAGCCCCCACGCGAGGGAGAGGATCCCGGCCAGCACGAGGAGCTTGATGGTGAACCAGAAGCCGTCCATAAGTCAGCTCGAAGCGGCCGTCCGAGAAGACGTAGTTCTTGAAGTCGAAGTAGTAGTTGACGATGAAGTCCATCGCGCTCCTTTCGGCAGGCTCGTGGGCACCCTAACCCGAAGTCCGCGAACGACGAGGGGCGCCGGATGGCGCCCCTCGCACGTTCTGGTTTCAGCCCTCGCTCAGCTCGGGTTGTCGGTCGTCCCCGTGAGCACCGCCTCGGGCGGCTCAGTCGCGAAGTACTGCTCGTAGAGCTCCGCGATCGTGCCGTCGTCCTTGAGCGTCTGCAGCGCACCGTTGATCGCCGCCACGAGCGGTGCGCCCTTGGCCATGGCGTAGCCGTAGAGCTCGTTGGTCGCGATCTCCTCGGCGATCTCAACGCCGCCCTGCTTCTCAACCGCGTCGGCGGCGACGGGCTGGTCGATGATCACCGCGTCCACCTGGCCGCTGACGAGCGCCGCGACGGCGTCGGGGCCCTCGGGGAAGCCCCGGACCTCGGAAGCATCCGTCTCGTCGTTGGCGTATGTCTCGCCCGGTGGTCCCGTCCTGGGCACCGACGATGGCGTCGGCGAGGTCAGCCGTCGTCGCGATGTCCGAGCCCTCGGGCACGAGCAGCGCCTGCTGCGCCTCGTAGTAGGGATCGGAGAAGTCGACCGTCTTCTGGCGGCCCGGCGTGATCGTCGACGCCGCCGCGGCGATGTCGAACTGGCCCGACGCGACGTCACGGAAGATCGTGTCGAACGACGTGTCGGTGTACTCCGTCGTCAGGCCGAGCTCCTCGGCAGCGGCGTTGAGGACATCGATGTCATACCCGGAGATGTTCGGCGGCTGGCCGATCTCGAACGGCGGGAACGGCGTGTCGGTGCCCACCGTCAGCACTCCGTCGGCGATCAGGCCGAGGTCCTCGGTGGACCCGGTGTCCGTCGTCGCCTCGGTGTCCTCGCTGGTGGACGTGTCCTCGTCGTCATCGCCACAACCGACGCCCACGAGGGCGGTCAGGCCAAGCGTCAATGCCGCGACCAGGATCAGCAAACGCGATCTCATCTTCCGTGCTTCCTCTCTCTGTGCTGGTTTAAGGGGCCGGAGCGCATGTTCGCACTTACCGCGGAATCAAGGCAATGGCGCAGTCCCCGCGGAGCTCGAAGACGAGGCCTTGCTCGTCGCTCCAACGCTCGAGCACCCACCTCTCACCCTCGCGCGAAGCGTCGTCGAGGACCACCATCGCCCCCGGCTGGAGGCGCGGCCCGAGGGCCGGGAGGGCCCGGTAGCGGCTGCGCTCGGTGCCCGGATCGCCTGCCGGCGGGCCGTCCACGAGCAGCAGATCGACCCCTCCGGCGGGCAGCCGGTCGAGCGCCGTGGCGTCGTACCAGCCGTCCTGCGTAGCGGGGCGTCGACAACGGTCGCGAAGTGCTCGAGGGATCCATCGGCGAGCGCGGCGCGCGTGGCGGCGGCGTATTCCGGCGCGTGCTCGAGCGCGTGAACGTGGCCGGTGTCGAGATCGCGGAGGGTTTCGCCGATCGCGAGCGTGCTCAGCCCGGACCCGCACTCGATCACGCTCGTGCGCCCGCCCGCGACCAGCCCGACGACCAGATCCACGACTTCGGGACGCAGTGCCCATGCCGAATCGAACTCAGTCATCGAACCCAACCATCGCACTACACTTAATGAAGCTGATGCTGGAGCCGACTCTCAACCGGCCCTGCGGGGGACGCTACGGCAACCTGATCGAGGCCGTCGGCAACACGCCCCTGGTCGAGCTGCCGCGTCTCTCGCCGAAGCCCGGCGTGCGCATCTTCGCCAAGCTCGAGGGCCGCAACCCGACCGGCTCGGTCAAGGACCGGGTCGCGAAGGCGATGATCGAGGCCGCCGAGGCCGAGGGCGCGATCGCACCCGGGCAGACGATCCTCGAGCCCACCTCGGGCAACACCGGGATCGCGCTGGCGATGATCTGCCAGCGCAAGGGCTACCCGTTCAAGGCGGTGATGCCGGACAACGTCACCGAGGAGCGCACCCAGCTCCTGCGCATGTTCGGCGCCGAGATCGTCTACACCGAGGGCGCCAAGGGCTCGAACGGGGCGGTCGAGGTCGCGCTCGAGATGGCCAGGGCGACGCCTCCTACTACATGCCCTACCAGTACGGAAACGAGGCGAACCCGGGCGCCCACTACGACGGCACGGCGGTCGAGATCCTCGACGAGCTCGAGCCGACCGTCGCCGCGTTCGTCGCCGGCCTCGGCACGGGCGGAACGCTGATGGGCAACGGCCGCCGGCTCAAGGAGGCCGACCCGGAGACGAAGATCGTCGCCGCGGAGCCGATGCAGGGCGAGCTCGTCTCCGGCCTGCGCTCGCTCGACGACGGCTTCATCCCGCCGATCATCGACCTCTCCGTGCTCGACCGCAAGATCATGGTCTCGAACCGCGACGCCGTCGTCTGGACGCAGAAGCTGCTGCGCGAGGAGGGCCTCTTCGCGGGCGTCTCGGCCGGCGCCGTGGCCGCGATCTGCGTGCGGATCGCGGGCGAGCTCGAAGAGGGCAACGTCGTCTTCCTCGTCCCCGACGACGGCTGGAAGTACCTCTCCTCGGGCGTCTACACGACCCCGGTCGACGAGCTCGAGGGCCTCGACACCACCGTCTGGTGGTAACAGCAAGAGCGGGGCGGATCGCGCTCGTCTCGCGCGAGCTCGCCCCCTTCGGCGGTGGGGGGATCGGACCCTACGTACGCGCGGTAGCCGACCTGCTCGCCCGCGCCGAGGGGCTCGAGCCAACCGTGTTCACGACCTCGCGCCACCAGGCCGCGTACGAGCGCCTGCGGACGCAGGGGGAGAGGGGATGCCGCGGGCGCAGGTCGTCTTCGTCCCCGAGCCGCGCACCTGGGACGCGCGCAGCTCCTACAACCTCCTCCACGCCTGGAGCGCCCGCGTGCACGCGGCGATTGCCGAGCACTACGGCGAGCGCGGCCCCGACCTGCTCGAGTTCCCCGACTTCCTCGGCGAGGGCTGCGTCGCCGTGCAGGCGCGGCGCACCTGCTCGCCGCTTTACCGCGAGACGCGAGTCTGCGTCCGCGCCTACGGGACGGCGGAGATGTACGACGTCCTCGACGGCTTCCTTCCGTCCGAGCAGGAGCGCGCCTTCACCTACGAGCTCGAGCGCTACGCCCTGCGCGAGGCCGACAACTTCCTCTGGCCGGGCGGTGACGTGCTCGGCGCCTACGAGCGCTTCTACGGCGCCGACGGGATCGCCGAGCCGGTCCAGGTCCGCCACCCGCTCGCGTGGGAGGGGAGTGCGCCGCCGCCGTCGACCACGCGGCGGGAAGGCCCGCTGCGGGTCCTCTACTTCGGCCGGCTCGAGCGACGCAAGGGCGTGCGCGAGCTGCTTGGCGCGATGCTCGGGCTCGAGCATCGCGAGTGGCGGCTGACGATCCTGGGCGGCGACACGGAGACTGCGCCGCTCGGCCAGTCGATGCGCGCCTTGCTCACCGCGGAGGCCGCCGGCGACCCCCGCGTCGAGATCCGCGACCCCGTCCCGCGCGCGCAGATCCCGGCGATCATCGACGGGCACGACCTGGTCGCCGTGCCCTCGATCTGGGAGTGCTGGCCGAACGTCGCGCTCGAGGCGATGGAGCGCGGGCGCCCGGTGCTGACGACCCCCACGGGCGGCATGGTCGAGCTGGTCACGGCCGACGCCGGGTGGATCGCCGAGGACTCGAGCGAACGTGGCCTGCGCCGGGCGCTCGCCCCGCTCGTCGCCGACCCCGGTCTCGCGCGCACCTCGATCGACCCGGCGCGCGTGCGCGCGCGCGGGCACGAGCTCAGCGTTCCCGAGGACATCGTCGAGGCCTATCGCTCGCTCTGCGAGCCGCCCCCGGCGCGGCCTGCGGCGCGGGCGGCTGCGAAGCCGCGCGTCAGCGTCGTCATCCCGTACTACGAGCTGGAGCGCTACGTCTCCGCGGCGCTCGCGTCGGTGGAGGCGCAGACGTACCCGCGCGAGCGGATCGAGATCGTGATCGTCAACGATGGCTCGTTTCGCCCGCAGGACGCGGTCCTCGAAGACCTCGCCTCCCACCACGGGGCGCTCCTCGTCTCGCAGCCGAACTCGGGTCTCGGGGCGGCGCGCAACTTCGGCATCGCGGTGGCGAGCGGCGAGTTCATCCTCCCGCTCGATTCCGACAACGTGCTCGCCCCCGGCTTCATCGCTCGCTCGCTCGAGGTGCTCGCGAGCGAGCCCGAGATCGCGTACGTGACCTCGTGGCTCCACTACATCGACGAGGCCGGCGGGCCGTGGAAGGGCACGGACGAGGGCCTCAGCCCGATCGGCAACACGAGCCGCTTCGTCGAGCGCCACAATGTCGCCGGCGATGCGACCGCTCTCTTCCGCCGCGAGGTCTTCGACCTGCTCGCCTACAGTCAGGATGCCGCCGGGTTCGAGGATTGGACGCTCTACCGCGAGATGCGCCGCGCGCGGGCTCTTCGGGCACGTGATTCCCGAGCCACTGATCGGATACCGCGTTCGCGGGGACTCGATGATGCGGA
>CAWCRP010000003.1:0-592200 GCA_963797995.1 uncultured Solirubrobacterales bacterium | reverse complement strand
CGCGGGGAGCTGAAGGAAGACGACGCGGGCCACTTCGACGTCTACGTCGGCGAGCTCTTCGAGACCGTCGTCGCCGACCAGGTCGAGTTCCTCGACCGTCACCTCGCTTCAGCGTGAAGATCGTCCACGTCCTCGGCACGCGGCCGAACCTCGTCAAGATGGCGCCGGTCATCGCCGCGGCGCGGGAGCGCTTCGGCGCCTCCTCGTCGGTCGTCGTCCACACCGGCCAGCACTACGACCGGGCGATGTCGGAGATCTTCTTCGAGGAGCTCGGCGTGCCCGAACCCGATCACATGCTCGAGGTCGGCTCCGGTTCGCACGCCGAGCAGACCGCGCGGGTCATGGAGCGGCTCGAGCCCGTGCTGCGCGCCGAGGAGCCCGACTGGGTCCTCGTTCCCGGCGACGTCAACTCGACCCTCGCCGCGGCGCTCTCCGCGCGCCGCCTCGGCTTGCGGATCGGACACGTCGAGTCCGGGCTGCGGAGCTTCGACCGCTCGATGCCGGAGGAGATCAACCGCATCGTCACCGATCACCTGTCCGACCTCCTCTTCCTCCACTCGCGCGAGGCGGAGGACAACCTCCGCGCGGAGGGGATCGACGAGCGCGGCTATCGCTTCGTCGGCAACACGATGATCGACACACTCGTCGCGCTCGAAGAGCGGATCGGCGAGCGTGGCGCGGCCCGGGCGCGCGGCCTCGACCCGGGCGCCTATCTGCTGGTGACCCTGCACCGGCCGGCGCTCGTCGACGGGCCGTTGCTGGCCGACGCAGTCGCCGCGCTCGAGCGGGTGGCGGCGACGATGCCCGTCGTCTTCCCGATCCACCCGCGCACGCGGAAGATGCTCGCCGGCTCCGAGCCGGCGGGAGTCCAGCTGCTCGACCCCGTCGGGTACCTCGACTTCCTCTCGCTCGAGACCGACGCCGGCGCGGTGCTCACGGATTCGGGCGGGATCCAGGAGGAGACGACCTACCTCGGCGTCCCCTGCTTCACGCTGAGGGACAACACCGAGCGCCCGGTGACCGTGCGCGTCGGCACCAACACCATGCTCGGCCTCGAGCCGGCGAAGATCGCGGAGATTCCGGGCCTGCTCGGCGAGCGCGACGACCGGCGTGATCCGCCCGAGCTCTGGGACGGAGCGGCGGCCGAGCGGCTCGTCGCGGCGCTCAGGGACGTCTGACGGCGGCTCGCCCGCTCGCCCGCCGACCTGTCCAATTGGTAGCTTCGCCCCGTGCCTCTGCCGTCGCTCGTCCCCAAGGACCGCGTCTTCTTCGATCTCTTCAACCAGGCGGGGCAGAACTCGGTGCGCGCGGCGCACCTGCTGAAGGAGATGCTCGAGGGGTGGCCCGAGAAGCGCGGCCTGGCGCGCGAGCTCCTGCTCGTCGAGCAGGAGGGCGACCGGATCACCCACGACATCGTCCGCAGGGTCAACACGACCTTCGTCACCCCGATCGACGGCGGCGACATCTACGCGCTCGCGACGCAGCTCGACGACATCGTCGACAACATCGAGGAGACGGCGGACTTCATGGGCCTCTACAACATCGAGGCGCCGATGGAGCAGTCGTTCGGGCTCGCCGACGTGCTGGTCAAGTCGTGCGAGCAGCTCGCCGAGGCGCTCGAGCACCTGCGCGGCTTCAAGGACCTCGAGAAGTACTGGATCGAGATCCACCGGCTCGAGAACGACGGCGACCGTCTCTACAGGGACGCGGTCGCCGCCTTGTTCTCGAACGGAATCGACCCGATGGTCGTGATCCGCTGGCGGGATCTCTTCCTCCGGCTCGAGCGCGCGATCGACGCGACCGAGACATCGGCCCACATCCTCGAAGGCATCGTGATCAAGAACGCTTGATGGCGGGATCATGAGCGAAGCCGACCTGATTCTCGGCATCGTCGTGGTCACGGCGCTGGCCTTCGACTTCACCAACGGTTTCCACGACACGGCGAACGTCGTCGCCACCTCGATCTCGACCAAGGCGATGCCGCCTCGGTTCGCGGTCGGCTTCGCCGCGGTGCTCAACTTCGCCGGTGCGTTCATCTCGCTCGCGGTGGCGGCGACCGTGGCCAAGGATGTCGTCGACCCGCTCGCGATCACGACAACGGTGATCTTCGCCGGGCTGATCGGGGCCATCACCTGGAACCTGATCACCTGGTACTTCGGCCTCCCGTCGAGCTCTTCCCACGCGCTGATCGGCGGCGTCGTCGGGGCCACGCTGTTCAGCGCCGGGGCGTCCGGAGTACTCGGCGAGGGGATTCTCGGCAAGGTGCTGATCCCCGCGGTCATCGCGCCGATTCTGGCCTTCGTCGTGGGAGGGATCGGGATCGTGATCGCCTACTGGACCGTCGGCAGGCAACGCCCTGGACCGGTCATCCGCGGCTACCGCTTCGGCCAGATCCTCTCCGGCGGGCTACTCGCGCTCGCCCACGGGACCAACGACGCGCAGAAGACGATGGGGGTGATCACGCTGGCGCTGGTCGCCAACGGCAACCTCTCGAGCGAGGGGTTCGAGGTCCCGATGTGGGTCGTGATCTCGGCGGCGACGGCGATCGCGCTGGGTACCTACATGGGGGGTTGGCGGATCATCAAGACGATGGGCACGCGGATCATCAAGATGGACGCGGCCCAGGGCTTCTCCGCCCAGGGTGCCGGGGCGGCCGTGATCCTCGCCTCCTCGCACTTCGGCTACCCCCTGTCGACCACCCAGGTGATCGCCGGCGGGGTGATGGGCGCCGGCGCCGGCAAGCGCCTCTCGGCCGTCCGATGGGGGGTCGCCGGGAACATGGTCACCGCCTGGATCCTCACGCTCCCGGCCTCCGCGGCGATCGGGGGCGTCACCTTCCTGTTCTGCGACATCTTCCCCGGCGCGGTTGGCCCGTTGATCGTCTCCGCCGTTGGCCTCGTGCTCGCCGGCGTCCTCTTCGCCCACCGAAACCGGCGGGGCGTCCCCGTGCCGGCGGCGGGTTAGCGGTGGAGCCTTGATCGCGACGATCGTCGACACCCAGGCGCTCGGGGAGACGATCCTCGGCGCGTTCATCGCCGGGGTCGGCACGACGTTCGTGTTCTCGCTCGCGATCCTCGGTGTGGCGCGCTTTCAGGAGGCGAACCGTGAGGGACGCATGGTCGAGGCGGTCGCGTTCGGCGCTCTCGCCGTGGTCGGATTGCTGGCCACCGCCGGGGCCGCGGTGATCGGCGTGATCGTGATGACCTCGAAGTGAGGGGTACGCTGAGGTCGTGAAGCACGTCCGCAACGTCGCGATCATCCTGCTGCTGGCGCTCATCGTCGCCGAGGTGCCGGGCGGGGGGGAGGTGGCGGAGGCGATCGTCGCCACGATCACGATCGGGTTCCTCGTGCTGATCGGGTTCGCGGGTTACCAGTTCTACCGCCAGAACCGGCTCACCTATCTCAGCCTCGAGGAGCGCTGGCGGGCGATCCTCGTCGGCGCGCTCGGGGCGATCGTCCTGATGATCGCCGGCGCGGACGAGATGCTCGAGAGCGGTCTCGGCCTCTTCGCCTGGCTCGCGATCGTCGGGGTCTCGGTGTACGCGGTCGTGCGCGTGTTCCAGGAGTCGCGGGCCTACTGAGGCTCCCCGCGCCTTATTGACCGGCCCCGGGGCCGGTGATACGGTGGCTCGAGGGGAGGAGGGCAACCGTGCAATCGATCGAAGGCCAAGGTTTCGGGGACGTATTCGGCCGAACGATCCGCCGCCTTCGGTACCGCGCACTCGTGCCCGCCGCGCTGGTTTCTGCCGCAGCGTTGGTGAGCGGGGCCCTGGCGGCGTCGACGAACTTCACCGAGGTCGGGTCGAGCCCTGTCGGGGCCGGCGACGGTCCTCTCGCGATCACCGCAGCCGATTTCGACGGAGATGGAGATCCGGACCTCGCGGTCGCGAACAACGCGTCCGCCAACGTGACGATCCTGCGCAACAGTGGCGCTGGCGGCTTCGCCGAGCTCAGCTCGAGCCCGGAGGCCGCGGGCACCTCGGCGCGCTCGATCGCCGCAGCGGATGTCGACGGTGACGGAGACCAGGACCTCGCGGTCACGACCGTGCCCGCGAGCGTGACGATCCTGCTGAACGTCGCGGAACTCGGACCGGCGAACTTCGGCGAGCCCTCGACGAGTCCCGAGCCCGTTGGCGGCAACCAGAGCTCGCTGACCGCGGCGGACCTCGATGGGGATGTCGATGCGGACCTCGCGGTCGCGAGTGGCACAGCCGACAACGTGACGATCCTTCGCAACGTCGGCGCCGGCAACTTCTCGCCGTCGGCCCCGGTCACGGTGGGCGATATGCCGCACGCCATCACCGCGGCCGATCTCGACGGGGACGGAGATCGTGATCTGGCAACCGCCAACTTCGATTCCAATGACGTGACGATCCTGCGAAACAAGGGCGCAGGCGGCTTCAGCGCGGCGCCCACGAGCCCTGAGACGGTGGGCATCGATCCGGCCGCACTCGCGGCCGCCGACCTCGACGGCGACGGAGATCGGGACCTCGTCGTCGCCAACCAAACCTCCGACACCCTGACCGTCCTTCGCAACGGCGGGACCGGCGACTTCAAACAGCCGGCGACGAGCCCCGAGCCGGCGGGCGAGGCTCCGTTCGCGGTGGCTGCCGCCGACTTCGATCTGGACGGAGACCAGGACCTCGCGGTTGCGAACGCATTCGCCGCCGTGCTGGGGACGCCCAACGTGACGATCCTCCGCAACAACGGAGTCGGCAACTTCGGCCCGGCGGCGACGAGCCCCGAGGTGGCCGGCGGCATTCCGGCTGCGCTCACAGCCACGGATTTCGACGCCGATGGGGATCGCGACCTCGCGGTGGCCAACGCCGGCACGGACAACGTGACGATCCTGCGTAACAAGTAGCCGCCTGCGCGCGGCGCCTCGTTCGCGTCTCGTGCGCGCGTGGTCTGACACGCGAGGCGCACCATCCGCGCGCCGACCGCGCCTACGGTCGTTCGCATGCGATCACGACGGCCTCCCTCCGGTCACCACAGCCAGCGCGGACAGGCCTCCGCGGAGCTCGTCGCCGTCGTGCCGATCCTGCTCGCGGTCGTCCTCTTGGTTGGCCAGCTGGCGATTGCGGGCTACGCGCTCTGGTCCGCCGGCGGCGCCGCTCGGGCAGGCGCTCGGGCCGCCCACGTCGGCGGTGATGCGGAGGCGGCCGCGCGCAGCGCCCTGCCGGGCTGGCTCGAGGAGAAGGCGGAGATCGCGATCGACGACGGTCCGGTCGGCGTCAGCCTCCGGGCCCCGGCGGTGCTGCCGGGGATCCCCTCGATCCCCGTCAACGCCGAAGCGACGCTCGACGCCGACGATGGTTGAGCACCCCGGGAACGCCCACGGGTCCGAACGGGGGCAGGCATCACTCGAGCTGCTCGCCGGCGTGCCGCTGCTCTTGCTGGCCGGTCTCGCCTGCCTGCAGCTGCTGGCCGTCGGCTACGCGCTGACGCTTGCCGACGGGGCGGTGGAAGCGGGAGCAATTGCCCTCGCTACCGGCGCCCCGGCGGGCTCCGCCGCGCGCGACGCGATGCCGGGCTGGGCGGAGGACGATCTCGAGGTTGAGACGGCGGGTGGCCGGGTCACCGTCCACGTTCGTCCGCCCGCGCTCTTCGCACCGCTCGCCGAGGCATTCGAGGTGAGCTCGTCCGCCTGGGTGCGCGAGCCGGAGGAGGCGGGATGACCCCGCCCCCGGTCGTGCTCGCCGGAGAGCTGCCCGGCGCCGACGGCGGGATTGCGTGCGCCGCCGCCGTCGCGGTCGCGATCGCGTCGGCGGATGACACGGCGGACGTGGCCGGGGGTGATGGGACGGTTTGCGTGTTCGAGCTCGGCACCCGCTCGCGCCGCGGGCCGACGATGCTCGCCTCCGAGGGTGCCCGCGCACTCGAGCGCCGGCTCGGCGAAGCGGGGCTCACGGCGTCGGCGCGCGGACGACTCGCGTGGGTGGCGCTCGGCGACGCGGCGGCCGGGGACTCCGCCGATCTCGAGCCGCTGCGCCGGCAGATCCGCATCGGAGTCGACGAAGCGGCCTCGGCACGGGCGGTCGTCATCTTCGCGCCGGTCGAGCTATGGAGCGCGCTGGTCGCCGATCGCTCGCTCGGGATCACCGCGGCCCATCTGCGGGCCGCGTTGCCGGCCCAGCGGGCGCTGGCGTCCCTGGCCGTGCGCGAGCTGCATGCCGCCGGCCTCCGCGTTCGGGTCTCCGGGCGGGCTCCGGGCCGGGTCGCATCGCGACGCGCGCTGGCGGGAATCGACCCGGGCGGGGAGCTCGGACGGAGGACCGGCCGCCTCGCCGCCGGCCTTCGCACCGTGCTGACATCCGATCGTGGCCAGGCGATGCCGCTCGTCCTCGGGGCCGTTGCCGGCGTTGGTTTGCGCGGCCCTCGCCCTCGGAGCCTTCAGCGGCGCCGTCACCGGCAAGTCGAGGGCTCAGCGCGCCGCGGATCTCACCGCCTTGTCCGCCGCACGGTCGATGCGCGACGACTTCGACCGGCTCTTCGCTCCGGCTCGGCGCCCCAGCGGCGTCCCGAACCCGGCGCACCTGTCGAAGGCCGAGTATCTCGAGCGCGCCGAGGTGGCCGCGGCGGAGGCCGCGACGCACAACGACGTCGACTCCGGCGCGATTCGCGTGTCCTTCCCGGACGAGGGCTCGTTCGCGCCGCTTCGCGTTCGCACCCGTCTCGAGACGCGGCTCGCGCTCGGCTCGGGCGAGGCCACGGCGCCGGTGCACGCCGAGGCGAAGGCGGTGCCCCCCGCGAGCGGCGCCGGGTCAGCCAGCCCGACGATGGCGAGCGGTGGCGGCTATTCCGGCCCGCTCGTCTACCGACAGGGGAAGCCGATGCGTCCCGACGTCGCCGCAGCCTTCGATCGGCTCGAAGCGGCCGCCCGCGAGGCGGGACTGGCGCTGCTGGTCAATTCCGCCTTCCGCTCCGACGCCGAGCAGGCCATCCTGTGGGCGGCGAATCCCGATCCGACCTGGGTCGCGCCACCCGGGACCTCGCTCCATCGCTGCGCGACCGAGCTCGACCTCGGGCCTCCGGCCGCCTACTCCTGGCTGGCAAGCAACGCGGGCCGGTTCGGCTTCGTCCAGCGGTACGCCTGGGAGGCATGGCACTACGGCTTCGAGGCGGGCCCGCCCCCGTGTTCGGCCGAGGGGGATCGCGTCAACACCGGCGCATCACCCGTCGCTCGCCGCGGTACCGGCGACGGCGCGGGCGCCGAGGGTGGCCTGCCGTCCTTCGTCCCGGATCGGTTCCGCGACCTGATCGCGGCGGCCGCGAGTCGCTGGAACGTGTCGGCGGCGCTGCTCGCAGCGCAGCTGATGGCGGAGTCCAACTTCAACCCGTACGCGGTCTCGCCGGCCGGCGCCGCCGGGATCGCCCAGTTCATGCCCGGCACGGCGGCGATGTACGGCCTCGAGGACCCCTTCGACCCGGCCCAGGCGATCGATGCTCAGGCTCACCTGATGTCGGACCTCCTCCAGCAGTTCGGCGGCGACGTCTCGCTCGCGCTCGCCGCCTACAACGCCGGACCCGGGGCGGTCGAGGGGTGCTCGTGCGTGCCGCCCTACCCGGAGACGCAGACGTACGTCGCCCGCATCCTCGGGCTCATGGGAGGCGCCGGCGAGCTCAGCGCGCCGGCGCTCGAGGTGAAGCTGGTGGACTAGCGCGGGCGACGCTACTCGACCGTGAGCGTGCCCTCCATCCCGGCGGCCTGGTGGCCGTCGACGGAGCAGTAGAACGTGTAGGAGCCGGGCTCGAGCGATCCGGACGCGCTCGTCGCCTCGCCGGTGACGATGTCGGTGCGGATGAGCTCGTTCCCGCTCTCGTCCTCGACGACGACGTCGTGGCCGAGCGGAGCCGGATTGTCGAACTCGATCGTCACCTCGCCCGCGGCCGTCGACGCTTCGGTCTCCTCGTAGGCGAGATCCCCGTCCGGGTTGGCGGTCAGCGCGACGGTGCCGCCCTCGCCGCCCCCGCCGCTGCTCGTCGTTTCCTCCGTCGTCTCGGCGGTCGTCTCGGTGCCGCTCGAGTCCTCCTCGTCGTCGCCGCAGGCGGTGAAGCCGAAGGTTGCGAGGGCGAGCACGGTGATCAACAGGGCGGGCTTTCGCATCAGGTGCGTCCTTTCTCGGGGGTGGCCGTCAACTCTAGTTACGTCCGCGCTCAGGCGCGATCGCCGCTGCGGCGTCCCGCCCCGGGATGTACAACACTCCCCGCAGGCAATTTTGATGACTGGCCGCGCAGGTGGGGATCGCGGGGATAGGAGACGCGGATGGGAACGGTCGTGGGCGCAGCGAGGTCGAAGAGCCGGACGACGGCGCTGCTCGCGGGACTGGCCGTGTTCGCCGGGAGTGTGGCGGCGGCGCTTGCGGCGCCGGGAGACCTGGCGTTCAAGCAGGCCTTCAACACTTTTCAGCTCAACAACGTGAGCGACGTGGTCGTCTCGCCTGACGGCAAGCACGTCTACGCGAGCGTCTTCGCCTCCGGCGATGGCGCGGTGATCGCCACCTCGCGCAACCCCGTGACCGGACAACTGACCTTCATCGAGGACTACCTCGAGATCACCCCGGGAATCGACGGGATCGGCGGAGCCGAAGCGATCGCGATCTCCCCTGACGGTAAGAACCTGTACATCGCGGGCTTCAACTCGGACGCGATCGGACACGCCGAGCGCAACCCCGTCAACGGGGAGCTCAACTTCCAGGCGCCGGTGGTGAACGGGCAGAACGGCGTGACCAACCTCGGTGGGCCGATGGACGTCGCCGTATCGCCGGACGGGGTAAATGTCTACGCGGCAGCGTTCGACGACGACTCGCTCGTGAAGTTCTCGCGCGACCCGGGCACCGGCGATCTCGGGATCGGTCTCGGAGTCGAGATCAACGGCCAGAACGGCGTCAGCGGCCTGAACGAGGTCCGCGCCGTCTCCGTACCGCCCGACGGCAAGAACGTCTACACGGCCTCCGAGCAGGACAGCGACGTGACGACCTTCACCCGGCTTGCCGGGACCGGGCAACTCGACTTCTTGGAGACCGACCAGGCCGGCGACGCGACCCTCGGCGGTCGCGACGTCGTCGTCTCTCCCGACAACGCGAACGTCTACGTCGCCGCGAACGCCGGCCAGACGGTCTCCGAGTGGGACCGGGCGGCGAACGGCGGGCTGACGCTGGGGACGACGATCGTCGACGACGTGCAGACGCCCGATCTCGGCGATCCGGCCGCGCTCGCCGTCTCCGGCGACGGGAAGGAGGTCTACGCGACCTCGGACAACGACAATGCGCTGCTGACGCTGAACCGCGGCGCCGGCGGCGCGCTCACGTTCCGCTCGACGCTCAAGGACGGTGTCAACGGGGTCAACGGCCTTGGCGGTGCGGACGGCCTCGGCCTGTCGCCCGACGGCCTCAACGCCTACGTCGCCGCAAGTGCCGACGACCGTGTCGGCGTCTTCGGCCGCGAGCCGACGCCGCCCGTCGTCGACCCGCCGGTCGTGCCTGCACCTCTCGATCTGACGATCTCGGCGAAGGGCAAGCAGAAGACGAAGAAGCTCGCCGTTACCGCGACGTGCACGATCGCCTGCGAGGTAGTGGCGAAGGCGAAGGGCAAGGCCGGGAAGACAAAGATCAGCTCGAAGAAGGCGACCGCGTCGCTCGCCGCAGCCGTGGCCACCAAGGTCAAGCTCAAGTTCTCGGGCAAGGCGCTCCGGAAGGCGGCCGGGAAGAAGGGCAAGGCGACGATCACGGTCGACGCGACCGCCGCCGCCGAGTCGAAGAAGCAGACCGTGAAGGTGAAGCTCGCCGGCTGACGCGGCGGCGGGCATGTCGGGTCACGGGCCTAACCTTGGGCCCGTGGCCGACATCGATGAACAGCGGAAGAAGCTGCCCGATCAGCCGGGCGTCTACCTGTTTGCGGATGAGCGCGGCAAGGTGCTCTACGTCGGCAAGGCCACATCGATCCGAAAGCGCGTCGCCGGCCACTTCTCCGGCAAGTCGACGATGGGCGGTGGCTTCATGGTCTCGCAGATCGCGTCGATCGACTTCCTCGTCACCGAGACGGAGGCCGAGGCGCTGCTCGCCGAGTTGCAGTTCATCAAGCGCCATCGCCCGCGCTTCAACATCCGGCTGCGCGACGACAAGTCGTATCCATACATCGCGATCAGCCTCGACGAGGAGTTTCCGCGCGTGTACTTCACCCGCGAGCGCCATCGCTCGGCGCGGATCTACTTCGGCCCCTACTCGTCGGCGAAGCGGGTGCGCGAGACCCTCGACCTTCTCGGCCGCCTGTTCCAGTACCGGACCTGCGAGGGCCCCGAGCCGGGCCGGCGCTCCGGCGTCCCCTGTCTTGACTACTACATCAAGCGCTGCGCGGCGCCCTGCGTCGGCTACGTCGACCGCGACGAGTACCGGCGCGGGATCGACGCGATCGTCAACTTCCTCTCCGGGCGCTATCGCGACGTCGAGCGCGACCTCGAGCGCAAGATGGCGGAGGCCGCGGCGAACGAGGAGTACGAGCGCGCCGCGGTGATCCGCGATCGGCTCGAGGCGGTCCGCTCGCTGATGCAGCGCCGCAGCGTCGCCGCGGACTCACTCGACACCGCCGACCTGGTCGCGGTGGCGGTCGAGGGGGCGGAGGCGAACGCGCAGGTCTTCCAGGTACGCGACGGAGTCCTCGCCGAGCGCCACGGGTTCTACCTCGCCAACGAGGCCGAGCGCGACGAGGCGGAGGTGACCGAGGAGTTCGTGATCCAGTACTACTCGGCCGCGCCCGTGGTCCCGAGGCTGGTCGTCGTCGGTGCGGCGATGCGCGAGCGCGCGTCGGTGATCGCGGAGGCGCTCTCGGCGCGGCGCGGGGGCGCGGTCGAGGTCCGGGTCGCCGAGCGAGGCGACAAGCGGCGCCTGCGCGAGCTCGCCCAGCGAAACGCGACCCTCGCCCTCGCCCAGGACCGCCTGCGCCGCGAGCGTCGCCGCGCGCAGCGCGTCGACGCTCTGTCGGCCCTACAGGATGCGCTCGAGCTCGACCAGATGCCGGTTCGGGTCGAAGGCTTCGACATCTCCAACATCGGCGGCGAGCACACCGTCGCGTCGATGGTGGTCTTCGAGGGCGGGGCACCCAAGAAATCCGATTACCGGAGGTTCCGCATTCGCGGCTCCTCCAATAATCAACCAATGCCCGCCGGCTCCTCGGCTTCGCCTGCGGGGCCGTCGGGGTCGGCAAAGGAGCGCGGCCCGAATGACTTCGCGTCGATCGAGGAGGTGCTGGCGCGGCGCACGGCGCAGCTACTCGAGCAGGCAGACCGCTCTCCGCATGACCGCGATCGCGACGAGAGCTTCGCCTCGGTGCCCGACCTGATCGTCATCGACGGCGGCCGCGGGCAGCTCTCCGCCGGGATGCGCTCGCTCGAGCCGCTGGTCGAGCGGGGCACGGCGGTGATTGCGCTGGCGAAGCGGCTCGAAGAGGTCTACGTTCCCGGGCGCTCCGAGCCGCTCGCGATCGACCGCGACTCTGAGGGCCTGCGGCTTTTGCAGCGGGTCCGCGACGAGGCACACCGGTTCGCGATCACGCACCATCGCGGTCGCCGCGACAAGGCGATGACGGCGTCGCTCCTCGACGAGCTGCCCGGGGTCGGGCCGGTGCGCAAGCGTGCCCTGCTCGCGCACTTCGGCTCGCCGGAGAGGATCGTCGCCGCTTCGCGCGAGGAGATCGAGGCCGTCCCCGGGCTGCCCGGGAAGCTCGCGCGCGAGATCCACCGCCAGCTGCACAAGGTCGGGTAGGCGGGGTGGCGGGCTCCGAGGAGAGGCTCTTCGGAGCGCCGGTCGATCTGTTCGTCATCAGCGGTTACTCGGGGGCCGGCAAGTCGGAGGCGATCGCCGCCTTCGAGGACTCCGGGTACTTCTGCGTCGACAACCTGCCGCCGCGGATGATCGCCTCGCTCGGCGAGCTCTTTCGCCACCAGGGCTCGAACGTGCGCCGCGCCGCCGTCGTCACCGATGTCCGCGGCGGCGACTACTTCGCCGACCTGATCGCGGTCCTCGGCGAGCTCGAGGAGGGCGGGCTGGACCCGACCGTCCTCTTCCTCGAAGCGAGCGAGGAGACGCTCGTCAACCGCTTCAAGGAGACGCGCCGCCGCCACCCGCTGGCGCCGGACGGCCGCATCATCGACGGGATCCGTGCCGAGCGCGAGGTGCTCGGCCTGCTGCGCGAGCGCGCGGACTTCGTCGTCGACACTTCCGGACTGACGGGGGCCATGCTGCGCCGCCGGATCACGACCGACCTGCTCGGCCCGCGCTCGACCTCGAAGCTGGCGCTGACGATCCTCACCTTCGGGTTCAAGAACGGGCCGCCGAGGGACGCCGACCTGATGTTCGACGTCCGCTTCCTCCCGAACCCGCACTACCGCGAGGACCTCCGGCCGCTCACCGGGCGCGACGCGGCCGTCGTCGAGCACGTCGAGGCGGGAGACCTGGCGACCGAGTACTACGAGCGCCTCCTGCCGCTGCTCGACTTCCTCCTGCCGGCCTACATCGGCGAGGGCAAGGCCCACCTCACCCTCGCCATCGGCTGCACCGGCGGGCGCCACCGCTCGATCACGGTCGCCGACCACATCGCCCGCCACCTCGAATCCCGCGAGGACGTCGCGCTGAGGGTGGTGCACCGGGACGTCGACCTTCAGTAAGCCCGCGCGGATTTTGTTCTCTCTAACCTCGCCTCGGTGAGCGACGCCGCCATCCGGGTCACGGGCCTGCGCAAGTCCTACGAAGGGTTCGAGGCGGTGAGGGGGATCGATCTCGAGGTGAGCCTGGGCGAGGTGTTCGCGTTCCTGGGGCCGAACGGCGCCGGGAAGACCACCACGGTCGAGGTGCTCGAGGGCTACCGGGAGCGAACCGACGGTGAGGTCAGCGTGCTCGGGCTCGACCCGGCCGCACCGACCCGCGAGTGGCGCGAGCGCATCGGGCTCGTCCTCCAGCAATGCCGCATGATCCCCGAGCTCTCCGTGCGCGAGACGCTGACGATGTACGCGGGGTACTTCCGCTCGCCCCGTGGCGTCGACGAGACGATCGAGCTCGTGGGCCTCGAGGCGAAGGCGGAGATCCGTGCCGGCAAGCTCTCCGGCGGCCAGCAGCGCCGCCTCGACGTCGGCATCGCCCTGATCGGGGACCCTGAGCTGCTGTTCCTCGACGAGCCGACGACCGGCTTCGACCCCTCCGCCCGCCGCCAGGCATGGGACGTGATCGAGAACCTGAAGCGCCTCGGGAAGACGGTCTTCCTCACCACCCACTACATGGACGAGGCGCAGCGCCTCGCCGACCGCGTGGCAATCATCTCCGCAGGGAGGATCGTCGCCGAGGGGCGGCCCGACGAGCTCGGCGATCGCGAGCTCCGCCCGGCGACGGTCAGCTTCCGGCTGCCGGCGGGAATCGACCGCACCGACCTCCCGCCCGGCCTCGAGTTCGGCGATTCGTCGAACGGCGAGCTCGAGCTCACCACCCGCGACCCGGTCGAGACGCTCAACCGGCTCACCGGCTGGGCGCTCGAGCGCCGGGTCGACCTTGACGCGCTCGAGGTCCACCGCCCGAGCCTCGAGGACATCTACCTCGAGCTCACGGGCGACGCGCCGGAGGACGACCGGTGAGCAGCATCGCGCTGGCCACGCATCAGTTCCGCTTCGACCAGAAGCAGTTCTGGCGCAACCCCGCCTCGGTCTTCTTCACGGTCGCCCTGCCGCTGATCTTCCTGATCATCTTCGCGACGATCTTCGGCAACGACACCGTCGAGACCCTCGGGGTGAAGACGACGACCTACTACGTGCCGGCGATCGTCACCCTCGCCGTCTGCTCGGCCACCTGCCAGAGCCTCTCGATCTCACTCGCGGTCGATCGCGAGACCGGCGTACTGAAGCGCGGTCGCGGCACACCGCTGCCGAACTGGGTCTTCTTCGCCGGCCGGGTCGGCAACGCGATCGTCGTCTCCATCCTCCTCGTGATCGTCGTCACCGCCGTCGGCCGCATCCTGTACGGCGTCGAGGTTCCGTGGGAGCGGATCCCGGCCGTGCTGGTCACGCTCGCCGTCGGTGCCGCCTCGTTCTGCTGCCTCGGCGTCGCGCTCTCGGCGGCGATCCCGTCGCAGGACGCCGCTGCGCCGATCTCGAACGTCGCCCTGCTGCCGCTCTACTTCCTCTCGGGCGTCTTCATCCCGGAGAGCGAGATCCCCGAGGGCGTCCTCAAGTTCGCCGACCTCTTCCCGGTCCGCCACTTCTTCGAGGCGTTCTTCACCGCCTTCTCCCCGAACACGGTCGGCTCCGGGTTCGAGTGGGGGCAGCTCGCGATCGTCGCCGCCTGGGGCGTCGTCGGCCTCCTGCTCTCGCTCAAGTTCTTTCGCTGGGCGCCCCGCTCGTCCTGATCGTGGCGCCGGGTGTCGGGTAGGTTAGATCGCGTGATCCACCACGTCAGCGTCGCCGTCGACGACCTCGAGCGCAGCGGCCGCTTCTATGACGCCGTGCTCGGCGCGCTCGGTTGGCGGCGGCACATCGAGGAGGACTCGGTGATCGCCTGGGGCATCGTCCGCCCGGTCTTCTTCGCTCAGTCCCGCGACGGCGGCGCCGGCGGCGGCCACGTCTGTTTCACGGCGAGCGGGATCTCCGCCGTCAAGGGCTCCTGGGAGGAGGGCGTCAAGGCGGGCGGCGCCGACGAAGGGTCGCCCGGACCGCGCCCTGAGTACGGTGGTAACAGCTACTACTCGGCGTATCTGCGCGACCCCGACGGCAACCGGGTCGAGGTTGCGGTCGCGGCCAAGCTGAGCGGCTTCCAACAATCGAAACTGAAAGGAACTGGAGAAGGATGGCGAAGGTCAAGGTGGGCATTAACGGCTTCGGGCGGATCGGCAGGAACCTCTTCCGCGCCGCGTATGAGGCGGGGAGCGAACTCGAGTTCGTCGCCGTCAACGACATCACCGACCCGGAGACGCTCGCCCACCTGCTCAAGTACGACTCGATCCTCGGCCGCTTTCCCGGCGAGGTCGAGGCCGGCGACGGTTCGCTGAGCGTCGACGGCTCCGAGATCAAGGTCCTCGCCGAGCGTGACCCCGCGCAGCTCCCGTGGGGTGAGCTCGGGGTCGACGTCGTGATCGAGTCGACCGGCCTGTTCACGAAGCGGCCCGACGCCTCGAAGCACCTCGACGCGGGCGCGAAGAAGGTGATCATCTCGGCTCCGGCCACCGATCCGGACGTCACCGTCGCCCTCGGGGTCAACTTCGAGCGCGACTATGACCCCGAGAGCCACAACATCATCTCGAACGCCTCCTGCACGACGAACTGCCTCGCGCCGGTCGCGAAGGTCTTGAACGACTCGGTCGGGATCGAGCGCGGCCTGATGACGACGATCCACGCCTATACCGCCGACCAGCGGCTCCAGGACATGCCGCACAAGGACCTGCGCCGGGCCCGGGCCGCGGCGCTCAACCTGATCCCGGCCTCGACCGGTGCGGCGAAGGCGGTCGGCCTCGTCCTCCCGGAGCTGAACGGCAAGCTCAGCGGCACCGCCGTCCGGGCGCCGGTCCCGACCGGCTCGCTCGTCGACCTGACGTTCCAGGCATCGCGCGAGACGACCGCCGAGGAGATCAACGCGGCCGTCCGCGAGGCGGCCGAGGGCCCGCTCGCCGGAATCCTCGCCTACACGGAGGACCCGATCGTCTCCACCGACATCGTCAAGGACACGCACTCGTCGATCTTCGACGCCGAGCAGACGGTCGTCATCGACGGGGACTTCGCCAAGGTCTTCGCCTGGTACGACAACGAGTGGGGCTACTCGAACCGCGTCGTCGAGCTCGCCGCGCAGGTGCTCGAGCGCGAGCCCGCCGTCGCCTGAGTTGCGCCTGATCGCGTGAGATCGGTCCGCGAAGCGGACGTCGACGGCAAGCGGGTTCTGGCCAGGGTCGACTTCAACGTCCCTCTCGCCGATGAGGGCGGCTCCCGCGTGGTCGCCGACGACACGCGGATCCGCGCCGCTCTGCCGACGGTCGAGCTCCTGCTCGAGCGCGGTGCGGCCCTCGTTCTCGTCTCCCATCTCGGGCGCCCCTCCGAGCGCGAGCCGGAGCTGTCGATGGCACCGGTGGCGGCGCGGCTTGCCGAGCTCGTCGACGCCCCGGTCGAGCTCGCGCCGGCCGTCGTCGGCGACGAGGTCGAGGCGCTCGCCTCGAAGCTCCAGCCCGGGTCGATCCTGGTGCTCGAGAACAGCCGCTACGAGGCCGGCGAGACGAAGAACGACGAAGCGCTCGCCGAGGCGCTGGCGAAGCTCGCGGACGTCTACGTCAACGACGCCTTCGGTGCCGCCCACCGCGCACACGCCACCACCCACGGGGTCGCCGCCCGCCTGCCCGCCCACGCCGGCCTCCTGCTCGAGCGCGAGGTCGAGGCGCTCACCGCGGTCCGCGACAACCCGCAGCGGCCGCTCGTGGTCGTCCTGGGCGGCGCCAAGGTCTCGGACAAGGTGAAGGTGATCGAGCGCTTCCTCGAGACCGCCGAGAGGATCCTGATCGGCGGCGCGATGTGCTTCAACTTCTTCCGTGCCCAGGGGTACGGGACCGGCGACTCGCTCGTCGACCCCGAGAGCGTCGAGCTCGCCGCTCGGGTGCTCGAGCTCGTCGGCGACTCCGACTGCGAGCTCTGGCTCCCGCCGGACCTCGTCCTCGGCGACTCGTTCTCGGCCGACGCGGAGCGCAAGGAGTTCGACGGCGTTGCCGTCCCGGACGGCTGGATGGGGCTCGACATCGGGCCGAAGACGGCAGCCGAATACGCGAACGCGATCGCCGCGGCGGGGACCGTGTTCTGGAACGGCCCGATGGGCGCCTTCGAGCTCGAGCCGTTCGCCGCGGGTACCCGGGCCGTCGCGGAGGCGGTCGCGAACGCGCCGGGCTTCACCGTCGTCGGCGGCGGCGACTCGGCGGCGGCCATCAACGAGTTCGGGCTCGCCGGGAAGATCGACTGGCTTTCGACCGGAGGCGGCGCCTCGCTCGAGCTGATGGAGGGTAAGGAGCTACCGGGAGTGGAGGTCTTGAACGATGGCTGACGGCAACGGGGCGGTCCCTTCGGGCCGCAGAGCATTCATCGCGGCGAACTGGAAGATGAACAAAACCGTCGCCGAGGCGCTCGACTTCTTCGGCAAGTTCTCGGGCGGGGCGGACGGTTTCGACTGTGACATCGCCGTCTGCACGCCGGCCACGGCCCTCGCGCCGTCGATCGACGCGGTCGACGGCGGCCAGGTGTGGATCGGCGCCCAGAACATGCACCAGGAGCCGAGCGGCGCCTTCACCGGCGAGATCGGGGCGCCGATGCTCACGGAGCTCGGGGTCCGCGTCGTCGTCCTCGGCCATTCCGAGCGGCGCGAGCTCTTCGGCGAGACGGACGAGGCGCTGGCCGAGAAGGTGCCCGCGGCCCTCACTGCGGGGCTGATCCCGATCCTCTGCGTCGGCGAGAGCGAGGCGCAGCGCGACGCGGGGGAGACCGAGACCGTGCTCGAGCGTCAGCTCGACGCCGATCTGGCGCGGGTCGCCGGCGCTCAGCTCGCCGGCGTCGTCATCGCCTACGAGCCGATCTGGGCCATCGGCACCGGGCGGACTGCGAGCGACGAGCAGGCGCAGGAAGCGTGCGCCTTCATCCGCACGCGTCTCGCCGCGATCGACCAGACGGCGGCCGAGTCCGTCCGGATCCTCTACGGCGGCTCGATGAAGCCGGCGAACGCGGCCGGCCTCCTCGCCCAGCCGGACATCGACGGCGGCCTCGTCGGCGGCGCCTCGCTCGACCCCGACGACTTCGCCGCGATCTGTCGGGCGGCGAGCGGCTGAGGCTCTGATCGGCGGCCCGTCCGCCCGCTCGGCGCCGGATCGTAGGACAGGCCTGGTGGCGTGCCGCTGGCGAACGGGCGCTCATGTCCACCGCTCAGAGGAGCGGCGCGCTAGGTTTCCCTGCTCATGACGGGTGTCGCGATTGTGACCGGATCGGGCGGGCTTATCGGCTCCGAGTCGGTGCGCACACTCATCGAGCGGGGGCTCGATGTGGTCGGGATCGAGAACGACATGCGCAGCTACTTCTTCGGGCCCGAGGCGTCGACCGCGCCGTGACCGAGGACTCGAGGCCGCCCACCCGGAGTTCCGCTCGGTCGCGCTCGACATCCGTGACATCGATGGCATCGAGGGTCTCTTCGCGAGCACGCGGCCGGATCGAGGTCGTGATCCACACGGCCGCGCAGCCCTCCACGACTGGGCGGCCCGCGAGCCGCAGACCGACTTCACGATCAACGCGAACGGCACGCTCAACCTGTTGCGAGGCGGCGCGAAACCACGCGCCCGACGCCCCGTTCGTCTTCTGCTCGACGAACAAGGTCTACGGCGACACGCCGAACGAGCTACCGCTTGATCGAGACTTCCACGAGGCTCGACCTGCCGGGCGAGCCACCGCTACTTCCGCGGCATCGACACCTCGATGTCGATCGACTCGCTCGACGCACTCCCTCTTCGGCGCCTCGAAGGCCGCCGCGGACCTCCTGGTGCAGGAGTACGGGCGCTACTTCGACATGCCGACCGTCTGCTTCCGCGGCGGCTGCCTCACCGGGCCCGCAGCACGCCGGAGCGAAGCTTCACGGCTTTCTCGCGTACCTGATGAAGTGCGTCGTCACGGGCACGCCCTACACCGTGTTCGGCTACGCGGGCAAGCAGGTCCGCGACAACATCCACAGCGCCGACCTCGTGGCGGCGTTCGAGGCCTTCCGTGCGGCGCCCGCGGGCGGCCGCCGTTTACAACATCGGCGGGGGCGCGCTTCTCCAACTGCTCGATGCTCGAGGCGATCGAGGCCTGCGAGCGGATCGCTGGGCGTGAGCTCAGTTGGGAGATGGGCGAGGAGCCGCGGATCGGCGATCATCGCTGGTGGATCTCCGACCTGGCTCCCTTCGAAAGTGACTATCCGGGTTGGTCGCCGCAGTTCGGGATTGACGAGATCCTCACGCAGATGTACGAGCAGAACGCGGACCGATGGACCGCGGCCCCGGCCTAAAGCTTGTAGCCGGCGCTCATCGCGTCGTCGTAGAACATCCGCACCGTGTCGAGCGAAAACTCGGTGAGGTCGTTGCCCAGGAGCGGCAGCTTCTTCAGCATGTCGTGCGTCACCGTGATGATGTGGCAACCGATCTCGTCTGCCTGGAAGACGTTGAGGACCTCGCGCGGGCTGGCCCAGATCAGCTCCGCACCGTCGCGCTCGTGCGATCGCCTCGACGCGCCTCGCGATCATCGGGACCGGGTCGCCGCCGGTGTCGGCGATGCGGCCGGCGAACAGCGAGACGCACGCCGGCACGCCGCCGTCGAGGGCCGCGGAGATCTCGTTCGACCTGCTCGAGCGTCATCATGGCGGTGACGTTGAGCTTCACGCCGCTCGTGCGACGAGCTCGCTTGACCAGCTCGGCGGCCGAGTTGCCCTTCGTGTTGGTTACGGGGATCTTCACGTAGACGTTCTCGCCCCAGGTCGGCGATCTTGCGCGCCTGCGCTCCATCTCGTCGAAGTCGTCGGTGAAGACCTCGAACGAGATCGGCCTGTCGCCGACGATCTCGAGCGCCGCGTGCGCGAACGCCTCGTAGTCGGTGACCCCCGCCTTGCGCATCAGCGTCGGGTTCGTCGTGAACCCTGCGATCAGCGGGTCCTGGCGATAGCTCAAGCATCGCCGTCGAGATCGGCGCCGTCGGCGAAGATCTTGACCTTGAGGTCGCCTGAGCTTGCATGTGCGGCGTTCCGCTAGAGCCGACTGCGTCCAGATGATCCATGCGGCAGCCTCCTCGAGTCGACGCGACCACAACACGGTCTGGCTCGTGTCGGAGCGGCTTCGTCGTAGCTCACGATCGATGAAGACGGTCGCACGGCAGCCCGCTGCATGTCCCGCATCGATGTCGCGCCAGCGGTCGCCGATCATGTAGCTGTCGGCTAGGTCGACTCCGTGGCGCTCGGCCGCGTCGAGGAGCAGTGCCCGGCTTCGGCTTCCGGCACGGGCATTCGTCCGCGTCGTCGTGGGAGCAGACGAGAACCTCGTCGAGGTCGACAGCTCCGCGCCATCAGGCTGCAAGTTGCATCTGCATCGAGCTCGGCGCGCGTCGAGGTCGCCGCGCGCGACCTCGGGCTGGTTCGTGACGACGACGCGAGCAAAGCCGGCCGTCTTCGAGCGCGCCGGCGCGCCGGACGACGTCGGGGAGGATCTCCACTTCCGCTGACGCGCGCCGGCGGATACGGCTTGCCGTCGCGCGCACCACGGCGCGGTTGAGGACGCCGTCGCGATCGAGAAAGACGGCGAACGCGCCTGCGCCGCGGTGTCACTCGATCGCATCGACTCCCACTTTGTCGGGGCGCTCTTCAGCTCCGGATGGACGACGAGCAGGTGCCACACGACGGCCTGGAAGGCCTTCGGTATGCGGCGTGATCGGTGTCCGGATTCGACGGTCGGGACGATGACGCAGGCGTCGCCGACCTCGCCGGTGTAGCCGCCGTCGCGGCCGACGATGCCGAACGATCGCTGCGCCGACCTCCTGGCGTAGCTCGACGCGCGCGCACGAGGTTCGGGCTGATGTTCTGTCTCCGAGACTGCCGCCGCCGACCGAGAACACGAGCAGCGCGTCCTCGTGCCGCAGCGCGGCTACCGCTGCAGCCACTCGACGAAGACCGTCTCCCAGCCCTCGTCGTTGGTGCGCGCGGTGAGCTCGGAGACGTTGTCGGTCGGCGCGTACGCCTCGATGCCGCCGATCTTTCGGAAATCGTTGACGGCATGGCCGGCGTGCCCGGCGCTGCCGCCGACGCCGAGGATGAACAGGCGCCCGCCGGCCTGACGCGCCGCCGCGAGGCCGGCGGCGACCGACTCGATCGCGTCGCGGTCGAGCGCGGCAACGAGAGCGGTCGTCTCGTCGAGGAAGGTGTCGCTGAAGCTGGTCATGCGCTTAAGGCTCGGTGCTGGGATCCTGTCGCGGCGAGCTTTCGCTCGAGTCGCGAGCCCTCGGCGAGCCGATCTCATAGAAGCGCTCCGTAACCTCGGCGCCGCGAGGCGCCCTGGCCGCGAGCTCGGTGTAGATCGTAGCAGATCAATGACCTCGCCGGCGGGTACCGACCTCGCGATCAGATCGCGGGTGAGGACCGAGAGGCCGTAGTCGATCTGATCCAGACCGGCCGCCGCCGGAGCGACGCCCTTCTCGTAGCGCACGACCAGGCCGTCGCGAACCGAGGCGTTCGACGCGTCCCACCGACCCTCGTTATGCAGCGTGCACATGAGCACCTCGGGCGGCGTCGCTCGAATCCGCCCACACATCGGCGAGGTCGATGGCAGGTAGAGTCCCCGTAAGAACTGAGAACTCCTCCGCAAGGAGCCCTTGGTCGAGGCCAGGCGGAGCGCCCCGGCCGTGCCGAGGAGCTCGTCGCCCTCATCGACGTAGCAAACCGGAGGCCGAACCTCGAGCCGTCACCGACGGTCGCGGATGGCTTCGCCGAGATGGCCGATCAGCAGGATCGCCCGGTCGGTCCCCGCCGCGGCGAGCCAGGCGAGTTGGTGGTCGGCGAACGGCCGGCCGGCAACCTCGAGCAGGTACTTGGGAACCGTCTCCGTGCGCGGGCGCATCCTGGTCGCGAGCCCGCCCGCGAGCACCGCGACCTGCATCAGTCGCGGACGAGTACGACCGAGCCGTCGAAGTCGAAGCTGAAGCGGGTCTCGGCCAGACCCTCGGCGGTGAGGGCTTGGCGTAGGGCCTTCGGATCGGAGGCGTAGAACATGAGGAAGCCGCCCATCCCGGCGCCGACGAGCTTGCCGCCGATCGCGCCGTTGTCGATGCCGACCTGGTACCAGCGGTCGATATCCGGGTTCGAGATTCCTTCACTTCGTTTGCGCTTGCGCTCCCAGTGCTCGTGCATCAGCTCGCCGAAGCGCTCCGGCTCGCCGTTCTCCAGCGCCTCCTTGATCTGCATCCCCAACCCTTGGTCCGATCGAGGTTCTCGATCATCGGCTGGTCGTCGGCCTGTGAGCGCGTGTGCTGGTCGGCGAGGATGTCGCCCGCTGAACGCGCGTAGCCGGTGAAGAAGAGAAGCAGGCGCTCCTCGAGCTCATGGAGCGTGTCGTTGGAGATCGCGAGAGGACTCGTCGTCACCCTGCCATCGGTCGAGATTTTGAAACAGGTGAGGCCGCCGAACAGAAGTAGCACCTATCCCGGGCGTCGCTCGCGAGCATCACCAGGTGCTCGCTCCGTGCCCGCGCCGCGCCTCTTCGACGAGCGTGAGCCCGGCGGCGGCCGCGGCCTTGCGAGGCCATCCGGCACCGACCGGGTAACGCCGGATGTAGCGGCGGTGATCTCGGGGCAGCAGCCGATCGGGAAGCGCGAGAACGAGCGACCGCAGCGCGCGATCGCGCGGCGCGAGTCGAACTGGAGGATCGCCCGGCCGCCGGGCCCGAGCACGCGCTCGGTTTCCGCCAGGTAGGAGGCGATCACGTCGCGGTCCGGCACGTGCTGAAACACCTGGATGGAGACGACGAGGTCGATGCTCCGATCGCCGATGGCCCTCAGGTCCGCTCCATCGGTCGAGTGCAAATGGACGTTGGCCGGCATGTGCGGGCGTGCCTCGTCGAGCATCTCGGTGGAGATGTCGACGCCGTCGACACTGTCGAAGTGAGGCGCGAAAGCGACGAGCATGCGCCCGGCGCCGCAGCCGATCTCGAGCATGCGCCGGCGCCCGATCGCCTCACCGGCCCAGGCGACGATTTCCTCTGCGAGGCCCTTGCCCATGGCGTAGAAGGCCTCCGTATCCCACTGCTTGCGGTTGGCCGCGACGTAGTGGCGAGCATCCTCGCGGGCGAAGGCGCGCCAGCGCTCGTGCATCCGCTCGAGCGCCGCGGCGTCGGGGCGACGGGGCGTCTCGGCCACGGGCGAAAGCTAGCTGCTCAGGTGATGTCTACGCTGCCGTGACGATGGCGGCAGGCGGCGCAGAGAAACTCCCGGTCCCCGGGCTCGCCCTCGTGATCCTCGACGGCTGGGGGCTCGCCGAGCCCGGGCCCGGGAATGCGATCAGTCAGGCAGAAACGCCGGTCTTCGACCGTCTCTGGGGCTCCTGCCCGCACACGACGCTCTCGGCGAGCGGACGCGACGTCGGCCTCCCCGACGGGCAGATGGGCAACTCCGAGGTCGGCCATCTCAACCTCGGAGCCGGCGCGGTGGTGAAGCAGGATCTGCTCCGGATCGACGAGGCGATCGCCGACGGCTCGTTCTTCGAGAACGAGGTGATGAAGGCCGCGTGCGAGGCCGCGCGCTCGGGTCCGCGGGGCCGCCTGCACCTGGTCGGCCTCGTCTCCGACGGCGGCGTCCACTCGGGATGGGAGCACATCGAGGCCTGCATCGAGATGGCGGCGTCCGAGGGTGTCCCCGACGTCGTGGTGCACGCGTTCACCGACGGCCGCGACACGCTGCCGACCTCGGCCGAGGGCTACCTCGGCGAGCTCGAGCGCTGGCTTCGGCACGCCGGGAGGATCGGGACGATCGGCGGCCGCTACTTCGGCGATGGACCGCGACGGCCGCTGGGAGCGGGTGAAGCTGGCCTATGACTCGATCGTCCACGCCGAGGGCCTCGAGGCCGAGACTCCCCCTGCGGCGCTCGCCGCCGCCCGCGAGCGCGACGAGACCGACGAGTTCATCCGCCCGACGGTGATCGGCGACTACGACGGGGTCAGCGACGGAGACGCGATCCTCCATTTCAACTTCCGGCCGGACCGAGCCCGGCAGCTCGTCCGGGCATTGGGCGAGCCCGACTTCGACGAGTTCCCGCGTGGGCGCCTCCCGGACATCACCCTGACGACGATGACCCGGTACCGCGAGGGCTGGCCCTACCCCGTTGCCTTCCCACCGCGTGCGCCGGCGACGACCCTCGCCGAGGTGCTGGCCGCGAACGACGCGCCCCAGGTGCACGTGGCCGAGACCGAGAAGTACGCGCACGTCACCTACTTCTTCAACGGCGGTCGAGAGCGGGAGTGGGAGGGGGAGGAGCGGCGGGTGGTTGCCTTCCCCGCGAGACGTCGCGACCTACGACGAAAAGCCGGAGATGAGCGCCGCCGCCGCCGCGAACGCGTTCTGCGAAGCCTGGGAGGAGCAAACGCCCCGCTTCGGGATCATCAACTTCGCCAACCCGGACATGGTCGGCCACAGCGGCAAGATCCCGGCGGCGATCGCCGCCGTCGAAGCCGTCGACGCCTGCCTCGGGCGGGTCCTGGAGACGGTCAGCGGCGCCGGCGGAGCGGCGATCGTCACTGCCGACCATGGCAACGCCGACCACATGCTCGAGCCCGACGGCTCGCCGAACACCGCTCATTCGCTCAACCCGGTGCCACTGATCGTCACGGTCCCCGGCCTCGAGCTGGACGGCCCGGGGATCCTCGCCGACGTCGCCCCGACGGCGCTCGCGCTCCTCGGCATCGAGCAGCCGGCGGAGATGACCGGCCGTTCGCTGATCGCCGGCTAGCTAGACGGTCATTCAACGCGGCGGAGCGCCCACTGCAGGTCCGCCTCGTCGGCGTAGACGAGCCGGTGGCTGCCGGTGGCGACCAGCTCGTTCACCGCCCGGTAGACGCCGTGGTGGGGGTGCTCTGGATCCGGGAGCCAGTCGTCGCCAGCGATCACCCCATCCGGGTTGACCTTGCGGAGGAGCAGCTCGAGCTCGCTGCACGTGTGCTCGTAGAGGTGCGAGCTGTCGAGATAGACCCAGTCGAAGTAGCCGTCGGGGAACGTCTCCAGCTGAACGAGGTCGTCGCCGATGTTGAGTCGTAGCCGCCCCTCGCCGAGCTCGCGCTCGAACCGCTCGATCACGCCGGCGAGCGCCGCAGCGGTCGAGCGGTTGCCCTCGCCCCAGTGCCACTCCGGGCCGAGCTCGTACCAGAGGTCGAAGAGGTGAAGGCGCCGCGGTGCCGCGTGGTCGAGCAGGACGGCGGTGAAGTCGCCGTACTGGACGCCGATCTCCGCCCCGACCCCGCCCGGGGCGAGGATCTCGCGAACGAAGGGCTCGCGGGACGGACGAGCGTCCCGCCTGCGCCTAAGGCGCCGCAACACGCGCCGCCTCGCTTCCCGCGCCCCGCTCGGTTCCAAGCACCCGCTCGAGCATCGACCCGACATCCGCGAAGTAGTCCGCGTAGGTGCGGCTCTGCCCGCGCCGAAGCGCTGCATCCGCGATCCGCCGCCGGGCGATGGGATCGGCGAGCGCAGAGTCGAGCGCGGCGCGGAACGCTGCCGGGTCGCCGGGGGCGACGACGATGGCGGTCTCTCCTTCGACGACGTAGTCGGCGAGCGTGCGCACACGGCTCGTGATTACCGGTGTGCCGAGCTCGGTTGCCGTCATGAGCCGCACCTGACCGGCGCTGAGGCCGTCGTCGTGGAGCGGCATCGCGAAGACGGCCGCTGCTTCCATCAGCCGGTCGTGCTCGGAGCGCGAGATCTCGGAGAGCACCCGCGCGCCCCGGTCGGCGTTCAGCGTCTCGACCCGGGCGCGATGCTCGGCGCCGCATACCACCGTCAGCGGCCAGGCCGAGCCGGCCGCGGCCGCGAACAGCGTCTCCCAGTCGCAGGCAGCGCGCCCGGAGGCCAGCACGCCCTCCCGTTCGGTGGCGGGTCGCGGCTCGAGCGCGCCCGTGCGTGTGAGCGCGAAGGGGACGTGCTGGATGCGGGAGGGGGAGACGTCGAAGCGGACCGCGAGATCGTCGCGTTCCGCCCGGCTCAGCACGTGCCCGGCGGCCATCCCGTGACGGACCGCCGGCCGCTCGACGAAGCGAAACCAGGCGCGCTTCAGCGGTCGCCGCCAGCCGGGGCGCGCCGGCCGGTCGGGAATCAGCTCGAGGACGACGATCCGCGCCCCGCCGAACGCCGCGGTGAGCGCGAGCGCGGTCAGGGTGCCGCGCTCGGTCCGTCGCAGCGCCGCGCCGGCGCTCGCGCGCGCCGCGAGATAGACGAGCAGTCCACGACCGAGCCGCGTGCGGACGAGCGCGCGGCGAAGCGGGCCGTCGCCGAGCGCGTCTTCGACCGGCACACATGGCCGGCCGATGTTGGCGGCGTACCAGCCGCTGGTGAGTACGCGCTCGCGCCCGGCCCCTCGCTCCATCGCGCCTAAGCGTAGGCACCCCTCGCGACCGTACGCTGCCCGGATGAGTGGCGAGAGCCGGCGACCGGCCGTCAGCGTGGTGATGCCGTTCGCCGGCAGCGCGAGCGACGCCGCTGCGGCCGTCGCGCAGCTCGAGGGCCTGGCGATCCGCGAGGGCGATGAACTGATCGTCGCCGACAACTCCGTTGGCGGGGTGGTCGGGGGGGCCGAACGGGTCACCGTCGTGCGCGCCGGGGAGCTCGCGTCCTCCTACTACGCCCGCAACGTCGGCGCCCGCGGGGCCGCGAACGAGTGGCTGCTCTTCGTCGACTCCGACTGCCTGCTTCCACCCGACCTGATCGACGCATATTTCGACACAAGCCCGTCGGCGGAGTGCGGTCTTCTCGCCGGCGAGGTCGAGGGCGACGCCGACCAGGATTCGACGATCGCTCGTTACCACCGCTCCCGCGGGCACCTGCACGCCGCCGCGCCGCTCGCGACCGGACCCTCACCGGCGGTGGGAACCGCGAATGCGCTCGTGCGCGCCCAGGCGTGGCGAGAGCTCGAGGGCTTCGAAGAGGTCGTCTCCGGTGCCGACTTCGAGTTCGCGTGGCGCGCGGGCGCGCACGGCTGGGGAGTCGAGTACCGGCCGGCGGCCAGGGTCGGCCACCGTCACCCGGAAACGCTGGCGGCGATGCGCGCGAAGGCGCGCCGCTACGGGGCGGGGCAACGCTGGCTCGAGCGCCGCTATCCGGGCGTCCCGAGGCGGCCAAGCGCCGCCCGCGAGGTCCTGCGCGGCGCGGCCGGCATCGCCGTCTGGGGGCTCACGGGCCGTTTCGAGCGCGCCTGCTTCAAGGCCCTCGACGCGATCTGGATCACCAGCTACGCGCGAGGCTGGCGCGGTGGGAAGAACGGCGCGAAGGCACTTGGATCTGCTTGATCGCCTATCAAGTATCTGCTATACAAACGCTTAGATTTCTTCAGCCGACCTAGGAGGTTTCTGAAATGGCAATCGTTCGCTTCGACCCCGGCCGCGAGGTCGATTCGCTCCAGTCCGAGGTCAACCGCGTCTTCGACGCCTTCTTCGGCGCCGGCAGCCACCAGGCGACGCGCCGCTGGGTGCCGGCGATCGACTTGATCGAGCGCGAGGCGGACCTCGTCCTGCGGGCCGACCTTCCCGGCCTGAGCAGGGACGACGTCACGATCGAGGTCAAGGACGGCGTGCTCACCCTGTCCGGCGACCGCAAGGCGGACAGCGACGAGCGGGCCGAGGGTCACTACCGGATCGAGCGCGCGTTCGGCAGCTTCTCCCGTTCGCTGACCCTGCCGCGAGAGACCGACGCGAGTGCGATCGCGGCCCGGTTCGACAACGGCGTTCTCGAGATCACGATCCCGAAGCCCGCGGAGCGAAAGGCGCAGCGGGTGGAGATCGCCGCCGGCGCCGATGGCGCGGTGACGGTCGAGGGCAGCGGTAGCGAGTCCGCCCCGACCGACTAGTTCTTCTGCGATCCCGGGTCCCGCCTGCGAAGCCGCCCCAGGGGGTGGCTTCGCAGTCTGCGGGCCCGTACCTGTAGATTTGCGCCCGCCTTGGACCGGACGCTGGACCACCTGCACGCGTGACCGCGCCGGATCCATCCGGGGTGCCTGTCGCCATCCTCTGCGGCGGCCGCGGTACGCGCCTGCAGGAGCAGACGCACGCGATCCCAAAGGCGCTGGTCGAGATCGGCGGCAAGCCCATCCTCTGGCACGTGATCCGGATCTACGCCGCCCAGGGATATCGCCGCTTCCTGCTGCTCACCGGCTACCTCGGTGAGCAGGTCGAGGCCTACGCCGCGAGCGCGCGATGGCCGGAGCCCGTCGAGATCGAGTGCCTGGAGACGGGCCTCGAGACGAGCACGGGCGGCCGCGTCGCGCGCGCCGCCGAACAGCTCGGAGGGGGGACGTTCTGCCTCACCTACGCCGACGGCGTCGCCGACATCGACCTGAGTGCCGAGGTGGCACAGCATGCCGCCGGCGACGCGATCGCGACGATGACTGTCGTGCGTCCGTACAGCCAGTGGGGTATCGCGCTCATCGACGAGCGAAAGCGCGTTACCGGCTTCAGGGAGAAGCCACGGCTCGACTACTGGATCAACGGCGGCTTCTTCGTCTGCGAGCCGGAGTTCCTCGACCACATCGGCGCGGACTCGGTGCTCGAGCGCGAGCCGCTCGAGAGCGTCGCCGAGGCAGGGCGGCTCGGCGCCTACCGCCACGACGGCTTCTGGGATTGCATGGACACCTACAAGGACGCCGTTCTCCTCAACGACCTCTGGAACTCGGGCGACCCCCCGTGGCGGACCTGGGGGCGCGAGGAGGTGACCGCCTGATGGGCGCGGCCCTGATCACCGGAGGGCGCGGGTTCCTCGGCGGCTGGCTCGCGAAGGCCTTGCTCGAGCGCGGCGAGACCGTCGTGAGCTTCGACAGGCGGCGCACCTCCGAGCGCCCCTCGGCGATCGGGATGCTCGGCGTCGAGGACGACGTGATCCAGGTCGAGGGCGATCTGATCGACGGCGAGGGGCTGAGGCGGATCCTCGCCGAGCACTCGATCGGCTCCGTCTACCATCTCGCCGCCGAGACGATCGTCTCGGCGGTCCAGGCCTCGCCGGTCCAGGGCTTCGAGTCGAACGTGCGCGGCACATGGATGCTGCTCCAGGCCTGTCTCGAGCACGATGGTGAGGTGAACGTCGTCGTCGCATCCTCGGACAAGGCCTACGGAGCGCACCGAGAGCTGCCGTATCGCGAGGACTTTCCGCTCCAGGCGACGGCGCCGTATGAGGCGTCGAAGGCTGCCACCGACATCATCGCCCGCAGCTACTGGCCGAGCTACGAGCTGCCGGTCGCGGTGACCAGATTCGCGAACATATACGGCGGCGGTGATCTCAACTTCTCCCGCCTGGTGCCCGAGGCCGTGAGCGCCGCGGTTCAGGGCCGGAGGCCGGTCCTCCGCTCCGACGGCACGCCGGAGCGCGACTTCCTCTACGTCGAGGACGCCGCCTCGGCCTACCTGGCGCTTGCCGACAACCTCGATCGCGCTGAGGTGCGGGGCGAGGCCTTCAACGCCGGTGGGGGAGAGCCCCACGGGGTCGGCGACGTGGTGGCGACGATCGCGCGTCTCGCCGACACGGGCGTCGAGCCGGACATTCGCGGTGCCGGCAATCCGGACGGCGAGATCGACCGCCAGTACGTCGATCCGTCGAAGATCCGCGAGCGGATCGGCTGGGAGCCTTCGGTCGACCTCGAGGACGGCCTCGAGCGGACGATCGAGTGGTATCGCGAGCACCCCGAGTCGCTCGCCCCGCCGCCCGGCTGATCGCATGCGAAGCGATCCGGCCCGGCTCGCGTTCGAGATCGAAGCCCGCGAGGGAGCTGCCCGCACGGGCGTGCTGAAGACCGCCCACGGGCCGGTCGCGACGCCGGCGTTCATTCCCCTCGCGACCCGCGGCGCGGTCCGCACTCTCGACTTCGCCGACGTCACCTCCCTCGGCTACGAGCTCGTCCTCGGCAACACCTTCCACCTCTTCCTCTCACCCGGCGCCGAGCGCGTGGCCGAGCTCGGCGGGCTGCACGCCTTCACGGGCTGGGGCGGGGCGCTGATCACGGACTCGGGCGGCTTCCAGGTGTTCTCGCTCGCCCACGGGACCGTGGCCGACGAGATCAAGGGACGCCGCGGCGGCGCCGGAAGCGAGGGGGGGGTGGTCGAGATCAGCGAGCGCGGCGTGCGCTTTCGCTCCTACGTCGACGGCTCGGAGCGGTTCCTCGGGCCGGAGGAATCCATGGAGGTGCAGGCGGCGCTCGGCTCCGATATCGCGCTCGTCTTCGACGAGTGCACCCCCTACCACGCGGACCGCGAGTACACGGCGCGCTCGACGGAGCGCACGCACCGCTGGCTCGGGCGCTGCCTCGAGTGGCACGAGCGCCACGGGCCGGTGAAGCAGGCTGTCTTCGGCATCGTCCAGGGCGGCGTCCACGAGGACCTGCGGCGCGAGTCGGCGTCGGCCGTCGCAGCAGCCGGCGTCGACGGCCTCTCGATCGGCGGCACTCTCGGGCGCGACAAGGACGAGATGCGAGGCGTGCTCGAGCTCACCGTCCCGTTGCTGCCGGCCGACACGGCGACCCACCTGCTCGGCATCGGCGAGCCTGACGACATCCTGCATGGAATCGGGCTCGGCATCGACGTCTTCGACTGCGCCGTGCCGACCCGCCTCGCGCGCCACGGCAGCGCGCTTGCGCCGCTCCCCGACTCACGCTTTCGCTTCGACGTCACGCGCGCGCCGCACGCTTCGGCGACCGGCCCGCTGGTCGAAGGTTGCCCCTGCCCGACCTGCGCCGTTCACAGCCGTGCCTACCTGCACTACCTGGCTCGGGCCGAGGCGCCGACGGCAGCACGCCTGCTCACCCTGCACAACCTCGCCTTCCTCGAGCGCCTCGTCGCCGGCGCGCGGGCGGCGATCCGCGCGGGGTCCTTCAGCGCCTACGCGGAAGCGGTCCTTGGTGGCGCGGCGCCATGGGCCGCCGCACCGTCCGCGGCTACTTCTTCTTCTTGACCTTCACGATCTCGCAGTTCTTCGCGACCTTGTCCTTCTTGTCGACGGTCGCCTTGTCCTTCTTGCCGCGGCCGCAGTTGACCGTGTCCTTTTTTCCGTCGCGGGCCTTCAGCTTGTCGTTGTCGTCGCCGCCGCGGATCACGTCCTTCCCGGGGCCGCCTTTGACCTTGTCCTTGCCACCGCTGCCGGTGACCTTGTCCTTGCCCTTGCCGCCGTCGACCTTGTCCTTGCCGCCCTTGCCCTTGGCGCTGTCGTTGCCGACGTTGCCGATGACCTTGTCGTTGCCCTTGCCGCCCTTGAGCTTGTCGTTGCCCGCGGCTCCGTCCACGAAGTCGTTGTCGCTGCCGGTGTCGGCGGTGTCGTTGCCGTCCCCTCCGTTGACGTTGTCGTCACCGGCCTCTCCGACCAATCCGTCGTCGCCGGCTTCGCCGTTCAGCAGGTCGCCATCCGCCCCGCCGTTGATCGAGTCGTTGCCGTCGCCTCCGTTGATCGCGTCCGTGCCGAGATCGCCGGCGACGCTGTCGTCACCGGTGCCGCCGCGGAGCTGGTCCGCGTCGATGCCGCCGTTGATCGAGTCGTTGCCGTCGCCACCGTCGATCGCGTCCGTGCCGGCGTCGCCGGCGACATTGTCACCGTCGGCGGCTCCGGCGAGCAGGTCGTTGCCCACGCCGCCGCTGATCGTGTCGGCGCCCGCGCCGCCGTTGACCGTGTCGACGCCGTTGCCGCCACCGATCCCGTCGCCCGCATCGCCGCCGGAGATCAGGTCGTTGCCGTCGGCGCCGGCGATCACGTCGGACCCCGCCTCGCCGTAGAGGCAGTCGTCGTCGGGGAGGCCGTCGATGAGGTCGTTGCCGCCCCCGCCGAGAAGGAGGTCGCGCAGCGGCGTGCCCGTGATCGTGTCGTCGGCCGCGTCACCCTGCTTCGCATCGCCGTTGGGTGTCTGCGGGCACGGGACGTAGGAGGGATCCGGGATGTCGGTCACTGCCGCCTGTGCCGTCCCTGCTGCACCGAAGCCTGTGATCACGAGCACGAGTAGAACCGTGTGCTTCATCCCCATCACCTTCCTAGCGGGCATCGTCCGTGAGACATTGAATCGGAAACGGGGCGGTGGCGCATTATCGATCTGGACGGATCGCCTGCCGCGGACCGCGGATCCCCTACTGGACATTCTCCTCGACGAAGTCCTTCAACGACTGGACCTGGTCCTCGATGTTGTCCTTGATCAGCTGACCGAGGTCGGTGCTCTGGCCCGCGTCAGTGAGCAGGAGGACGACGCCGGCGATGATCGCGGCAAGCAGGGCGATCAGGATCAGGATCCCGACCGCGCGAGCGAAGCGGCCGAAGGCGGACGGCTTGGAGCGTCCCGCCGCCGGGGTGATCACGGGGCGCGAGGGCTGGCGCCGCGCGGGGCGCGGGGAGGGGCCCGGCTGCACCGGTTGCGGCGCGACGGGCGTCGGCGGGTCCTCGGTGTCGAGGCGCCGGGTCGCGTCGGTGATCAGGCCGATCCCCAGCGCGCTCGTCGCGGCCTCGCCGGGATCGGGCGGCTCCTTGCCCGCGAGACCCTGTTCGAGCGCGACCGAGAGCTCGCGGGCGGAGGCGTAGCGCGCCGATGCCTCGCCCTCGAGCGAGCGCAGGACGGCCCGCGAGAGGGTTTCCGGGACGTCGGGGTCGTAGGAGGTCGGCGGAAGCGGACGCTCGTTCTCGCGCCGGATCGCCAGCTCGGCGAGGGTCGACCCCTCCCACGGCAGCCGTCCGGTGAGGAGCTGGTAGAGGACGACGCCGAGCGCGTAGACGTCGGACGAGGGCGTGGCCTCGTCTCCACGCGCCTGCTCGGGGGCGAGATAGGCGGCAGTGCCGACGACCGAGCCGACCTGTGTGAGGCGGGTCTGCGCGCTGGCACGCGCGATCCCGAAGTCCGTGAGCTTCACGGTCATCTCGCCGGTCGGCGGCTCGTGGGCGGACGTGTCGCGCCTGCCGCGGATCCGGCCGGCCGGACCGCCGATCACCATCAGATTGCCCGGCTTGACGTCGCGGTGGATGATCCCCTGGCGATGGGCGTACTCGAGCCCGGCGCAGGACTGGATCCCGATCTCGACGCCGACCTCAGGGCCGAGGCTGCCGCGCGTCTGCAGGAGCTGGGCGACCGACTTGCCCTCGACGTACTCCATGACGATGTAGTGGCGGCCGACGTCGACGCCGGTGTCATAGACCTGGACGATGTTCGGGTGGATCAGCTTCGCGACGGCGAGTGCCTCGCGGCGAAACCGGGCGACGAACTTGTCGTCGTCGGAGAGGTGCTCCGCGAGCACCTTGACCGCGACCGTGCGCTCGAGCACGCGGTCGGTCGCCCGGTAGACGGTCGACATGCCGCCGGACCCGAGGCGGTCGCCGAGCTCGTAGCGGTCCGAGATCACGGTGTTCATCCGCCCCCGCCCCCGATCCCGCCGGTCGAGCCGCCGCTCACCGCGCCGCTGTCGCCCGCCGGGGGTGCCTCGGTTTCTTCTTCGACGGGCTCCTCCACCTCTTCAGGTGGTGGCTCCTCGGTCGTCGTCTCCTCGACCGGCTCGGCCGTCGTGGTCGTCGTTGCCTCGGTTGTCGTCTGGGTCGCGGTGTCCTCGGGGACGACCTCCGCTTCACCGGTGGCGCCCTCTTCCGGCGGTGGGTCGCACTGGCTGTCATCGCTCGCGAGCTCGGTCAGCTGCGCCGCCGCTTCGGTGAGCCCGCTCCTCACCTCCTCGTCGACCGAGGAGGGCAGCGCATCGACCCCGGCCGTGAATTCCTGGGCTTGGTCTTGCGCGAGACCGCAGTTGTTGTCTTCGACGCTGTCCTGGATCGCCTGAAGATCCGCGAGCAGGTCGTCGGCATTGGACTCCGGGATCGTGCCGTCATTCCCGAGACCGCATCCGGCCAGCGCGAGCGCAGCCACGATCGCGCAACTCGCTCTGAGGCGGTTCCCCGGCATCGGGGCGAGTCTAATTACGCGCCGAGCTCGCCCCATCGTCACTGTCCCACGTACAGACGCCGCGCCAGGTGCTCGGGCAGGTCGGTGTCCATGATCGACTCGGCGGCGGTGTCGATGTCGTAGGGGAGGCGCCGGTAGGTCGCCCGCCAGGAGTCGGTGTCGAGCTCGAGCCAGGCGGCGCGCGGGTCGCCGTCGCGAGGCTGGCCGACGCTGCCGGGGTTGATCAGCCAGCGCCCGTGGGTGAGGTCGAGCACCGTCCCCGCTCCGGCCTGCGCCCCGCGCGCGTCCGTCGCCGCTTCCTCGTCGTCGGGCTCGGGGACGCCGAAGTAGAGCGCGACGTGCGAGTGGCCGACGAAGCTCACCCGGCGCGCCTGCGCGCGGATGCACTCAGCGGCCTGGTCGGGCCACAGCACGTACTCCCAGACCGGGTCGCGTGGCGAGGCGTGGTAGAGGGCAACCTCCGGCTCCTCGTCAGCCGGCTCGAGCCCGCCGAGGAACTCGCTCGTAGCCTCGCCGATCGCCTCCTGGGTCCAACGCACGGCAGCCGCGGCGGCGGGGGAGAAGGTCGCGGTGTCGAGCTCGCCGAGGACGGCGAGGTCGTGGTTGCCCAGCAGGCAGCGAGCGCAGCGCTCGCGGGCGAGCTCGACGCAGGCGTCGGGCTCGGCGCCGTAGCCGACCAGGTCGCCCAGGCACCAGATCTCGTCGACGCCGGCTTCGGCGGCGTCCGCGAGTACCGCTTCGAAGGCGGGCAGGTTCGCGTGGATGTCGGAGACGAGCGCGAGGTGCACGAGGGGCCGACTATCGTAGGAGGCCGATGAGATTGCGGGCGCGATCGAACGCGATCCGCGTCGGCGGGGCGGCCGTGGCGATGGTGATCGTCGCCGAGGCGGCGGTCTGGCTGCTGGCGCCGCGAGAGCACATTCCGGAGCCTCTTCCGGTCGATCCCGCCGACTTCTTCGGCGCCGAGGAGATCACCCGCGCGGAGGACTTCCGCGGCGGCCAGCGCTGGCTCTTCATCGCCGGGCTGGCGGCCGAGGGCGCGCTGTTGGTCGCCCTGGCATCCGGCCGCCCGGCGCCGGCGCGGCGGCTGCTCGTCCGCCTCGGCAAACGCCCGATCGCGGGCGCGGCGGCGGCCGGCGCGGGGGTCGCGCTCGTGACCCGGGTGGTCACCCTGCCGATGAGCCTCGCCGCGCACGAACGCGCCGTCGACGTCGGCCTCTCGACGCAGTCACTCGGCTCCTGGCTCTGGGACGTTGCCCGCTCGGCCGGGATCACCGCGGTCCTCACCGCGGGCGGGACGGCGCTTCTGATCGCGCTCGTGCGCCGCTTCCCGCGCCGCTGGTGGATTCCGGGCGCCGCCGGCGTGACCGCCATCGCCGTCGTCTTCACCTGGCTCGGCCCGGTGGTGCTGGCGCCGATCTTCAACCGCTTCGACCCGCTCCCCGATGGCAGCAGCGCGCGCGCCGACGTCGTCGAGCTCGGCCGCCGCGCCGGGGTCGAGATCGGCGAGGTCTATCGGATCGACGCGAGCCGGCGGGGAACCTCCCTGAACGCCTACGTCGACGGGATCGGCTCGAGCAAGCGGGTCGTCCTCTACGACACCCTGCTCGCCGACGCCGAGCGCGAGGAGCTGCGCTCCGTGGTCGCGCACGAGCTCGGCCACGTCGCGGGCGACGACATCCGGCGCGGGATCCTCTACGTGGCGATCGTCGCCCCGCTCGGCCTCCTCTTCGTCCGCGAGCTCGTCGAACGCGATCTGCCGCCGCACCGGGGTCGACCCCGGCTCGCCGGCGGCGCTGCCTGCCTATCTGCTGGCGATCACGCTGGCGACGTTCCTCATCAACGTTCCCGCGAACCAGCTCTCGCGCAAGGTCGAGGCGACGGCCGACGACTTCGCGCTCGAGCTCACCGAGGATCCGCAGGCGCTCGTCGAACTGCAGCAGCGGCTCGGCCGCGCCAACCTCTCCGACCCCGATCCGCCGAACGTCTTCACGACCCTGTTCGGCACCCACCCGCCGGCGGTCGAGCGGATCGGCGCGGCGCTCGCCTACGAACGCGAGCGGTGAACGCAGTGGCTCAGCTCGCCGACGACGGCCCGGAATCGGCCATCGACCGAAAGGAGTCCGCCGTGATCTCGAGGCCGCGGGCGAGGTCGTGCTCAGCTCGCCACCCGAGATCCTCGAGCCGCGCGCGCCGGGTCGATCGCAATCCTTTGCACCTCGCCGGGGCGGGCCGGTTTCGCCTGGGGCTCGAAGGGTGTGCCGAGCGCCTCGCCGAGCACGGCACCGAGGTCCACGACGCTCGTTTCGACGCCGGTGCCGATGTTGTAGGTGCCGCCCGGATCGGACGTCGCGGCGGCGAGAAAAGCTGCGGCCACGTCACCGACGAACACATAGTCGCGCGTCTGCTGCCCGTCGCCGAAGACGATCGGCACCTCGCCCCGGAGCATCGCGCCGCAGTAGATCGCGACGACGCCGGCCTCACCGTGGGGATCCTGGCGGGGTCCGTAGACGTTGCCGAGCCTGAGGCAGGTCGCCTCGACGCCATAGAGGCGGGAGTAGAGCGAGACATATCCCTCGGCGGCGAGCTTCGACTGCCCGTACTGAGCGTCCGGGCGACATGTCCGCGGCCTCGTCGAGTGGCAACTCGCGCCCGGCGCCCTCGCCGTAGATCGCTCCGCCGGTGGAGGCGAACAGAAACCGCGAGTTCGGTGTGCGCCGCGCTCGTTCGAGCAGGTTGATCGTCCCGCCGACGTTGAGCGACAGATCGTGGTTCGGATCGCTGATCGAGCGCCGGACGTCGATCTGCGCCGCGAGGTGGAAGATCGCCTCAGGCCGATGCTCGGCAAAGACGGCGTCGAGCGCCCCCTCGTCCGTGATGCTGCCGACGACGAGCCGCGCCCCTGCGGCGATTGACCCGGCGAGATTGTCCCGGTGCCCCGACGAGAGGTCGTCGAAGGCGACGACATCGTCGCCTCGAGCAACGAGCGCGTCGACGATGTAGGAGCCGATGAAGCCCGCGCCTCCGGTGACCAAGGCCCGCATGCGGCGTCAGGGTAGAGCAAGGGACGCCTGGCCTCGTAGTATCGGCGGCGTGGCCACGAACGGCATCGAAGACCCGGTAGCAGGGCTGAGAAGCGCGGTCGAGAGCGCCGTCGCGGCCCTCGGCGGCCCGGACGTCTCGACTCGGCTGACGCTCGAGCGGCCCCCGAGGCAGGATCTCGGCGACTACTCGACGAACGCCGCGATGCTCCTGGCTCCGACCCTTGGCGAGCCTCCGCGCGAGCTCGCCGAGCGACTTCGCCCGGCGCTCGCCGAGCGCATCGCCGGGGTCGAACGGGTCGAAGTCGCCGGCCCTGGCTTTCTCAACGTCTTCCTCACCGACCGATGGCATCGCGAGGCCACGGCTCGCGTCCTCGCCGCCGGTGAGCGCTTCGGCGCCGGTACCGCCACGGCCCCGGTTCGGGTGCTGACCGAGTTCGTCTCGGCGAACCCAACCGGGCCGCTCACGGCCGCCGCCGGGAGGGGGGCTGCGTTTGGAGACTCGGTCGCCCGTGTGCTCACGTTCTTCGGTGATCAGGTCGAGCGCGAGTACTACCTCAACGACTCCGGCGCGCAGGCCCGCTCGTTCGCCGAATCGCTGGCGGCGCGGATGCGCGGCGAGGAGCCGCCCGAGGGCGGGTACGGCGGCGAGTACGTCTCCGAGCTGGCCCGGGAGCTGGCGGAGGCGGGTGCGAGCGCCGATGACCTCGCGACGCTCGAAGAACAGGCCATCGGGCGCATGCGCGAGCGCATCGAAACGACCCTGACGCGATACGGGGTGCGCTTCGACACGTGGTACTCGGAGCGCACGCTGTTGGCTGCCGGCGCCGTGGAGGCGGCGGTTGACGACCTTCGCGAGCGCGGACACGTGTACGACAGCGATGGAGCCGTCTGGCTGCGGACGACGACCTTCGGCGATGACAAGGACCGCGTTCTGTTCCGCAGTGATGGGGAGTCGACCTACTTCGCCAAGGACATCGCGTACCACCGGGACAAGATCGAGCGCGGCTTCGGTCGCCTGGTGACCCCACTGGGCGCCGACCATCACGGCTACATCCCAAGAATGCGCGCGGCGCTCGCGGCGCTCGGGCACGACCCGGAGCTCTACGAGGCGCCGATCATGCAGATGGTCAGCGTCGTCGAAGGCGGCCAGCGAGCCCGGATGTCGAAGCGCAAGGGGGAGTTCGTCGGTCTCGACGAGCTGATCGATGACATCGGGATCGATGCCGCACGCTGGTTCATGGTTCAGCGCAGCAACGACACCTCGTTCGACCTGGACTTGGATCTGGCGCGGTCGGAGTCGCAGGACAACCCGGTGTACTACGTCCAGTACGCGCATGCCCGGATCGCGAGCATCCTGCGCAAGGCCAACGCCGAGGGCGCGGATGCCCCTGACGGGGCGGCTCTCGCCGAGGTTCCATGTGAGCCGGCGGAGCGTGCGCTCGTCCGCCGGCTCATCGAGCTACCGCGCGAGGTGGGGGAGGCGGCTGAACGTTCCGCCCCTCACCGGCTCTGCACGTACGCGAGCGCTACGGCCGCCGACTTCCACGCGTTCTATCGGGACTGCCGGGTGGTCGGGGCCGATCCTCCCGAGCTCGAGGCGGCAAGGGTCGCGCTCTGCCGGGCGACCATGCGGACGATCGCGACGACCCTCGACCTGCTCGGAGTGAGCGCGCCCGAATCGATGTAGCCGGCGAGAAGCCGCTATTGGCCGCGGCGGCGGGCGATGTGGCTGATGGTCAGAAGGAGGATGCGGACGTCGTTCCAGAGCGACCAGTCCGCGACGTACTGGTAATCGAGCCGGACCATCTCGCGGACCGGGATCCGGGAGGAACCGAGCACCTGCCAGGCGCCGGTGATTCCCGGGCGCAGGTCGAGCCGGCGGCGATGCCATCCCTCGATCCGCAGATCCTCGTCGAGCGGCAGCGGCCGCGGTCCGACGAGGCTCATGTCGCCGCGTAGGACGTTGATCAGCTGCGGCAGCTCGTCGATGTGAAGCGCCCGGATCAGTCGGCCGACGCGGGTGATCCGAGGGTCGTTGGGGATCTTGAAAACGCCGTCCGCCTCATTCAGGTGACGGAGCTCGTCCTTGAGCTCGTCCGCGCCGTCGACCATGGACCGGAACTTGACCATGTTGAACGGCGTCCCATGTCGCCCCGCACGCCGTTGCGCGAAGAGCACGGGCCCGGCGGAGTCGAGCTTGATCGCGATTGCCGTCAGCACGAGCAGGGGGAAGGTGATGACGATCGCGATGCTGGATCCGAGCAAGTCGAAGCCACGCTTCAGGTAGCGCGAGGAGTTGGTGATCTCGAACCGCCGCACGCCGAGCAGGCTGATGCCGTTGAGCCGGTCGAGCTCGACCGACGAGTTCACGACCCGCGCCGCGTCGGGAAGGACGCTTACCTTGACGCCGAATCCCTTGATCTTCCGAATGGAGTCGAGGAGCTCTTCCGAGCCGCCGGGTTCGGGCCCGAGGATGACCCGCTCCACCTGCCGCTCCTGAACGACGGCCTGGATCCGGTTGAAGAGGTGCACTCGATCACCGTTTCCTGCGTCGATGGCGTCGGTGACCGGGATCCAGCCGACGAGGGTCGCGTCGACGAGCGGACTCGTCGCCAGCTTCTGCCTGAACTCCTCGGCATCGTCCGCGTCGCCGACGAACATGCACCGCTCGTCAGCGGTAACGGTGCGGCTGAGACCGCGAGCGACGGAGCGGAAGAAGATCAGGAGGACCAACATCAGGCCCCAGAAGAGGGCGGTCTGCTCACGCGACGGCTCCTCCGAGACGAGAAGTCCGCCGGCGAGGTAGAAGATCAGCGCGCTCGTCGTCGCCAGCGCGAAGAGCGTCGGGAACTCGTCCAGGGTGGTCTTGTGGAGGAGGTGCTCGTCACGGTCGTACAGGCCGATCGTCTTCGCCACGAGGACGACGAAGATCGGTGCGGCCAGGGTCGCCCAACCGAGTGCCTGGGAATCCGCAATCACCGCGGCGACCGTCAGCGAGACCGCGACGGCAAAGCAATCGGCGACAGCGAGCAGTCGGCGAGTGGTGCTGTCGCGGTGGATGATCCGCGCGCGGATCTGGGTCAGCGCCGCTTCGGACATCGCGCCCGGATCTGCGGCTGCCTCGTTCCCGGACGTCACTGGCGCAGCGGTGCGCACGGCTGCCGGCTCCCTGGCGGTCGCCAAACCGACGCGTTCGAATTCGGTATTCGCCTCCACGGCCCTCTCTCCGGCCCCTTCCACCCGTCACCCTAGCCGAGTTTGGCTGGGCGACCAACACTAAGTGAAATCTCGTGTCAAGGCGTCACCAACCGTGGGTGCTGCGCTTTTCCGGTCCTCAGGCGGGTCTCCGCGCGACCGCGAGCAGCGACCCTCCGGCGGGCAGCGAGACCCCGCGCCGAATGATCGTCGCCTCGCCGGCGAGCACGCGGTCAAGGAGGCCGGACATCGGCGGCGGCGACGATCCCTCGGCGACCGGATCGTAGCCTTCGCCGCCACGCGTCCGGGCGCGGGCCAGCGCCATCGCCGGCAGCGGCGCGAGGACGAAGGAGGTCGCGTGGATGAGCTGGAGGCCCGCCGCCTCGATCCGCTCGCACAGCTCCCGGCGGCGGTAGCGGCGCTTGTGGCCGGCGTAGTCGTCGAAAGCGCTCCACAGCCAGGGGTGTTGGGGTACCGTGACGATCACGCCGCCTCCGGGGCCGACCGCGGCCGCGAGACCGGTGAGCGCGCCGACGTCGTCGTCGAGGTGCTCGATCACGTCGAACGCACCCGCGAGGTCGAACTCGGCCTCGAACGGTAGGTCGCGAATGTCCGCGATCGCGGTCCGCGCACGCGGCACTCGGACTTCAGTGAGCGCGAGCGCTCGAGGAGAGGTATCGGTGCCGACCAACTCCAGGTCCGGTCGGCTCGTCGCGAGAAACTCGAGTACCGAGCCGGCCCCGCATCCTGCCTCGAGCATGGTTTCCGCATCGTCGAACCAACGCGTTATCGCCCAGTCGATGACCCTTTCGCGGGCTCGAAACCAGAAGCGGTTCGCGCGCTCGAACGCCTCCCAGTCGTCGAACGCCTCCTGCGGGTAGTCGCGCTGGAGCTCTTCGTTCACAGGGTCACGAGGCTATCCGGCCAGGCCAACGCCGCTCACGACCGGCGACGCAGGGCCTCGAGTCCCGCGCGGGGCCTAGGCGCCTGCGGTGCGCGAGCCGATGCGCGCTCGGACCGCGAGGTGGATGCGGATCGCGAGGCCGACCGCGATCAGGATGAGGATGAGGAGGATCAGCGGCGTGAGCGGATAGCCGGTGAACGGAAGGTTCCCGCCGCCGACCGAGCCCGTCGGGCCACCGGTGCCCGCGGTCGGGCCGAGGCCGGTGCCGTCGTCCGGAGCCGTGCCGTCCCCGTCATCGGGGTTCTGCCCGTCCCCGTCATCGGGGTTCTGGCCATCGCCTCCATCGTCCGGGTCCTCGCCGCCCCCGTCATCGGGGTCTTCGCCACCGTCACACTGGGGAAGGCCGGGGTACTCGTCGCAGAGTGATCCCTGAGCGGACGCGCCCGGCGCGAAGACGAAGAGCGCCGCGAGGACGGCGACAAACGCGGCCGCCGGAGCGACGATGCGGCGCAAAGTTAATCCCTCAGAGCTCAAAGATCCCATTCTGTCTCGACACCGCCTCGTTGCCCGCCCATCTCCTGAGTACGCAGACTATACCCGTGATCGGCGGGTCGCGTGCGAGGACCTTTCGCCCTGAACGTCCTCGATCCTCGTATTGACGCTGCCTCCGCCCGGCGAATACCCGCTCTACGCTTCCGGCCGATCAATCGCGATGGCCCGCTCGACTCGTCCAGCCTCGCCCTCGGACCGCTCCGGCCCAAAGCCGGCTCGGGTCGCCGATGCCTCCGGGTCCCAACGGCCGAACGGCGGTTCCCGCGCAGCTGCGGACCCGCGCGCGGGGCGGCCGCGCGACGGATCGAGGAACTCGCGTCCGGCTGAGATATCTGTACCGGTGGCCTTCGGGGCCGCGGCGATCGCTGCGGTCCCGGCGTTCTGGGGCGGGGCAGCCGACCTCATTGCGCGGCATGAGTTCGCGCTCGTGGTCTGGGCGGTGGTCGGCTTCGGCGCCGTCGCGGGGGTACTTCCCAGAGTGCGCCCCGCACTGTCAGCGCGAATGCTGGTCGCCGGGTTCGTCGCGCTACTGGCGCTGACGGCTTTGAGCTTGCTGTGGACCGAGAGCCTCGAGCGCACCGTCGAGGAGGTCGCCAGGCTGAGCGGCTACGGAGGCGTCCTCGCCCTCGGCCTGTTGACGATCGACAGGCGCACGTGGCTGTCGGCTGTGCTCGGACTCACCTTCGCGGCGGTCGCAATCTGCTCGCTGGCGATGCTTGCGCGCCTCTCCCTGTTCGAGCTCCCCGACGTGGCCTCCGAGATCGGCGGTGGCCGGCTGTCCTATCCGTTCGAGTACTGGAACGCGCTCGCGGCATGGGCCGCGATGACGGGTGCGATCACGCTCGCGTGGGCTGCGAACACGCGGCATGACATTCGGCGCTCGGCGGCGCTGGCGGTGACCCCGATGATCGGCGCGGTCCTCTATCTCACCTTCTCCCGGGGCGGCCTTCTGAGTGCCGCGATCGGGATAGGCGCGGTCGTCGTCCTGAGCCGCAACCGGCCGCGCGCCCTTGCCCAGGCGGCGATCGCGGTTTCGCTGAGCGTCGTGGTGGCGGTAGTCATCAGCAGCCAGCCGGAGATCGACAACGGAACGGGAAGCGCCGGCGCCGGGTGGGTCCTGCTGGCGCTGATCGCGGCCACCGCGGCCGCCTTCTTTGCCGCCAGGCTCACCGCCCGCCTCCGGGGCGCCGCGATCCGTCGTTCCGGGCGGGAGCGTTCGGTGCGGACGCTGGTGGCCGCCGTGGCTCTGTTCGCGGTGCTCGCGCCGGTCGCGTACGTCGTGGTCGAGCCGGGGGATGAGGCCGCGGCTCCCTACGGCGCAACGAGCGCACGGTTTGTGACCTTCGACGGGAGCAGGTCGCTCTACTGGGGTGAGGCTCTCGAGGCGGCGGCCGGCCGGCCGGTCATCGGGGTCGGCGCCGGGACCTACGAGTTCTCGTGGTCGCAGTCCGGCGCCGCGCCCGAAACGGTCCGCGACGCGCACTCCCTCTACCTCGAGATGGCCGCGGAGCTCGGCGTGCCTGGCCTTCTCGCCGTCCTGGGGCTCGTCGTCGGCGCGCTTTGGCTTGCGGCCGTTCCGCTTCGCCAGGGGCAGGTGAGCCCGGAGGCGGTCGCGATGCCCGCCGCCGTGGCCGTGTTCGCAAGTTTCGCCGCCGTCGACTGGCTCTGGGAATCGACCGCCGTCACGGTCCTCGCGCTCGCCTGCGCGGTTTCCGCCGGTGGGGCCGGGGCGCGCCGGATCCGCAAGGGCGCGAGTGCAAAGGGGTCGAAGCCAAAGGGAACCAAGCCGAAAGCGCCCACAGCGCTCGACGGGGAGCGGGGCGCCACGCGCGGGCCGCGACCTACGTTCCGGCGGTCTCCCGGCGCCCTCGCGATCTTCGGAGTTTCATTCGTCGCGATGGCGGTCCAAGTGCCCGGTCTGGTGAGCGCCGAGCGAACGCGCGGCGCGGAGAGCGCGCGCGTCGCCGGGCTGTACGAGCTCGCCGAGGCGCGAATTGACGACGCTGTCAGTGCGGCGCCGTGGGCAGCCTCACCGCGCGAAGAGCTCGCCCTGATCGAGGCCTCGTCCGGCGACCCGGGCGCCGCGGTGCTCGCGCAGGTCGAGGCGGTGCGCCGTGAGCCCCTCGCCTATCGCCGCTGGCTCATCCTGGCTGAGATGTTCGAGGATGTCTCCGCGCGCAGGGGCGCCCTTCTCGCACTTGGGATGTCGCGGGCGCTCGCTCCGGGCGCGGCGGCGTTCTCGGGTCCCTACGGGCAGGGCCTCCAGGATCGGATCCTCGCTCTGCCCAAGTGACTCGACCGCTTGGGCCTGTGCCAAACTGCAGCCCGGCGCGGGCACGAAGGACTTGGCCTTTCCGGGCGCCGTCAAAGCCGAATTCGACCACCCGACTGACCACTAGCTGACCGTGCACGACGACCATCCGCGATACGCGACGCTCCGTGACTACCTCGGGTTGCTCCGGCGACGCCGGCTGCTCATCATCGCCGTGACGCTTGCCTTCGGCCTCGCCGGCCTCGGCCTCTCGCTCTCGCAGGAGAACAAGTACGAGGCGAGTGCGTCAATCGCGTTCCGCGACGTGACCTCTGACCTACCCCTTCTCGGGGGCTCGGGCCTGCCCGAGATCCTGCCGACCGAGCGAGCGGCACGGAACGCGCAGCTGATGACGAGCGACGCCATCGCCCAGCGAGCGGCACGAATCCTCAAGACGGACATCTCGCCCGGGGCGCTGAGCACCGGGGTGTCGGCCGACGTCGGAGTGCAGACCAACCTGGTCGTGGTCACTGCGGAGTGGGGCGAGGCAGCCTTCGCCGCGGGGCTCGCGAACGCCGTCGCCGAAGCCGCGGTGGAACGTGCGTCCCGGGACGAGAAGAAGCGGCTCGACTCTGCGCTTGCCGGGCTCGAAGAACGGCTCGACGGGACGAAGAAGGGTTCGATCCAGCGGCAGTTCGTGCTTCAGCAGATCGCGCAGCTTCAGGCCGTGCGGGAGATCGCCAACGCTGCCGAGATCATCGAGCGCGCGGAGACGCCGTCCACGCCGACGTCGCCGCGCCCGGTCCGCAACACGGTCCTCGGATTGATCGCCGGGCTCGCGTTCGGGCTCCTCGCCGCATTCATGCGCGACACCCTCGATCGCAAGATCCGCAGCTCGCGGGAGGCCCACGACGAACTCGGCCTGCCCGTGCTCGGGCGGATCGGAACGAAGGCGTTTGGATCCGTCGGCCAAGCCGGCGGCCTGCAGCCGATGAGCCCCCAGGACCTGGAGTCGATCCGAGTCCTGCGCACCAACCTGTCGTTCTTCGAAACGGACGAGCCCTTGCGCACCGTCCTCGTCACCAGCGGCCTCGCCGAGGAGGGCAAGTCGACGGTCGCGGCCTCGCTTGCCGCCGCCTCCGCTGCCGTGGGACAGCGGACGCTGCTGGTCGACTGCGACCTTCGCCGGCCGATGCTCGCGGATCGCCTCGGGCTCCAGCGCTCGCCAGGATTGGCCGAGTACCTTGCCGGCCGCGCGGCGCCGAGCGAGATCCTGCAGCTGCGTGCCCTGTCTTTGAACGGCTCCTGGCCCGGGCAGGCGCCCGCCGAGCAACCTCAACCGGGTGGCGGGGCGAGTGGCGAGCCGGTCGAGGTCGGCACCGAGGCTCCGCCCGAGGATGGCGGCCAAGGCGATCCCACGGTCACCGGCCTCCCAGCAGGTGCTGGCGGAACCCCTTACCGTCGAGCAGCCGGCGAATGGCCTCGGTCATCCGGCCCCGGCCGGGCTGGACCGGCACCTCGTCTGCATCGCGGCGGGCGTCCCGCCCGAGGCGCCGGCGGAGCTGCTCGCGACCGACCGGCTGCGCGAATTCCTCGACAAGGTCGGGAAGGCTTACGACCTCGTGGTCATCGACTCGAGCCCGATGCTCGCCGCGGTCGATCCCCTCGAGCTGATCCCACTCGTCGACGCGATCCTCGTCTGCGTACGCGTCTCCCGTTCGACCCGGGACGAAGCACGCGCCGTCAAGCACGCGCTGGGCCGATTGCCGAAGCGGCCGACCGGGATCGTCGTCACCGGCCTCAAGGCCGACTCCGACGACCAGGGCTACTACGGGTACTACGGATACGAAGAATCCGCCTGAGCGGAGGGCACTCGCATCGCCACCCAGACTGACCGTGCTCTCGTAACCGGCGCCGCCGGGTTCATCGGCTCGCACGTTGCCGACGCGTGCCTCGACCTCGGGATGGAGGTCGTGGCGACCGACGATCTTTCCGGAGGGTTCCGGGACAACGTCCCCGACGGCGCGCCATTTGAGCGCGGCGATCTGCGTGACGCTGGCTTCGTGACAAACCTCTGGCAGGAGCACGGACCCTTCGACTTCGTCTACCACCTGGGTGCCTACGCCGCCGAGGGGCTCTCACATTTCATCCGGGCCTACAACTACCGGACCAACCTCGAGGCGACGATGAACCTCGTCAATCGGTCGATTCTCGGGGAGGTGCGACGGTTCGTCTTCACGTCGTCGATCGCGGTCTACGGCGAGGAGCAGGTCCCGATGACCGAGGACATGGTCCCGCGGCCCGAGGACCCGTATGGGATCTCGAAGTATGCGGCGGAGCTCGACCTTTCCGCCGCGCACAAGATGTTCGGGCTCGACTTCACGATCTTCCGGCCTCACAACGTGTACGGCCCGCGCCAGAACATCGCCGATCCCTACCGGAACGTGGTCGGCATCTTCATGAATGCGGCCCTACGAGGGGAGCCGATGCCGATCTTCGGCGACGGGCTCCAGACTCGGGCGTTCTCGCACATCGACGACGTCGCGCCTCCGATCGCCGCCAGCGTCTACGAGGATCGGGCGGCGAACGAGACCTTCAACATCGGCGCCGACGACCCGGTCGCGGTTCTCGAGCTGGCCGAGATCATCGCGGATGCTCTCGGCGTGGAACTGCAGGTCGTTCACCTGCCGCCGCGCAACGAGGTCGTTCATGCCTTCTCGGACCACTCGAAGGTCCGATCGGCCTTCTCGCTGGCGGAGCCGATCGCGGTCCGCCAGGGGATCGGGCAGATGGTGCGCTGGGTCCGCGAGCACGGGGCGCGGGAGCCGGTCGAGTTCGCCGGCGAGATCGAGGTTCCGCTGAAGCTCCCGCCGACCTGGAGCGCGCGCCGATCAGCCTCCGGCTGACCCGCTCCGGGCCTCCGAGGCCCAGTACGTCGTCGTTCGGGACAAGCGGCCCTTGAGCCGGGGGGGAAGCCGCTCGTGATGAACTCCGAGCTGGTACCCGGAGTAGCGCGAGAACTCGTGTGCGAGCGCGCTGGGGATCCTGCGGCGCTCGCCCGTGGACCACATCCACGCGAGCTCCCTTCGTACGAACCGCAAGCCCTCACCGCGCACATCTCGCGCTGAGCTTCGGCGCTGCGCGAGGTAGCTCCGGCCCGCGGCCGCGCCCTGGTCGAAGTACCGCTTGAAGGACTCGGGCAAGGTGTAGTCGTGCGAGTGCTGCACGATCGCCTCGGGAACGTACGCCACCTCCCAGCCGGAAAGCAGAACCCGGCTGCACCACTCGAGGTCCTCCGCGATGACGATGTCCGAGGCGAACGGGAACTCGGTGAGCACCGATTTGCGGATCGCCGAGGAAACATTCGAGAACAGCACGCTGCTTACGGTCAGGTCGGCCTCCGACGTCGCGCGCTGGATGCGCGGGACCGGTCCGTAGCGGTACTCGATGTAGAACCGCTGATGCGCGGCCGCCGAATCGAATGCGACCTGGCGGGCGTACGTCCCGGCGAGGCGGCTGTTGGTCAGCAGCGGCGCCGTGAGCCGGTCGAGCCAACGCTCACCGACGGGAAGCGCATCGTCGACCGTGAAGACGACGATCTCCCCACGCGCCAACTCGGCGCCGAGGTTCCGCGTCCCACCATGGTTGAAGTCGCCCGGCTCGATCTGATGGACCGTCGCCCCGAGGCTGCGGGCGAGCTCCTGGGTGCCGTCGGTCGACCCTGAGTCGATGACGATGACCTCGACCTCGGTCTCCACCTGCTGGCGGCGAATCGCTTCCAGGCAGCGCCGGATGCCGGACCCGCCGTTCTTGACTGGTATGACGACGGAGATCAACCCGCCGCACTCCGAAGGCCTCCGTGGACCTCGCGCGCCGGCGAGAGAGGATCCGCGTCATGCGCCGCTGCGCCGAGAACGGCGCGGTAGTGGGCGAGCAGCGTGTCGACGTTCGCGACCGGATCGAAGAGGCGCCGTGCAGCGGTTGGAGCGTTCGCGCTCAGAGTCTCTCGGAGGCTCTCGTCTTCGAGCAGCTCGCAAATCCGGTCGGCGAGCTCCGCCGGACTCGCGGTGTGCGTCTTCAGGACCTCGACGCGGTCGCGGAGGAGCTCTCCCGGTCCGGCCGCGAACATGATCACAGGGGTTCCCGACGCCAGGTACGCCTGCAGCTTGGAGGGCAGGCCAAGTCGGTTCAGCGCGGACGGATGCCCCGGCTGCAGGAGGATGGCGCCCTGGCGAAGCAGCGCCGGGATCTGCTCGAACGGCAGGGTCCCGATCGCGACCGCGGTACCCGGTCGCAGCCCGGCTTCAGTCGCGAGCTGCTCCAGGCTGGATGGAGCGGTGTGGCGTCCCGCGTGCACGAAGGTGATGGGCTGGCCGCGGCGCTGGGCGTCCGCCATCGCTGCGAGCCCCAGGCGGATGTCCTGTTCCCTTCCGTAGTTGATGTCTCCGGTGTAGAGGAGGACCTTGGTACCGGACGTGACTTCGGGAAGCTTCGGAGCCGGCGCGCTGCCGCCGGTCCACGCCTCCGGCGGAGAGGTCGGGAGAATCACGGCGCACTCTCGCTTCGTCCGGTTCCTCACTTCGGCCGCAAGCGCGGGGCTCAGGGCGTCGAAGGCGACAGCCTGGCCGGTGGCCCATCGCAGGGAGTTCGAGGTGGAGAAGTTCCAGAAGGGCGGGTGAACGGGGCCGAGGGTCCGCCGGGCGACGTGCCGCAGCGCGGAGCTGGTGGCCCAGGGGGGCCGTGGGTGGGAGCTCCATTCGTCGTCCATCCAGTGAACGAAGATGGGGGCACGGACGGCTCGTGCGTATGCCTTGGTGGCGGCGACCGTCGGGAGGCGTGAGTTCCGACAATGGATCAGATCCGGCCGGAACTCGACCGCGGCCTGCAGGTCGACGCGGTGAAGGCGCGGGCCCCGGAAGCGGTGGAAGTGAACCGTGAGTCCTTCGAGGTCCTCGCTCCCCTCGCCGGCGGCCGTTGCCGGGTCACCGTGGAAGCTGATCATCGCCTCGCCTCCGCGCGCGACAATCTCGCGAGCCAGCCAAAGCGCCTGCTTCTCTCCCGGCCCGCTCAAGTCCGCCCCACAGACGAACAGGGGTCGCAGTGCCCTTGTCAAGGCGCGCAATCATAGCCTGCTCATGGAGGCCGATTACCGATGAGCACCGTCGAGGTGCTGATCCCGCACTACAACCAGGCAGAGCGACTCGCGCGCGCGCTCGAATCGCTTCGCCGGCAAACCTTTTCGCCTGCAATCTGCGTTGTCGACAACGCATCGACAGACCATACGGCGGAAATGCTGAACGCGCGGTTTCCCGACGTCAGGCTGATTCGGCTCGAGCGAAACGTCGGATTCGGCAGGGCGATCAACGAGGGCGTGGCCTCGAGCGACGCGGACCTGGTGGTCTTCGTCAACAACGACGCGGTCGCCGACGCGATGTTCGTCGAGACGCTCGTGCAAATACAACAGCGGGACGGCGTCGAGATGGTCGCCGGGATGCATGCGCAGTCCCGGTGGGCCCGTCGAGACGCTCGGCGTTCAGGTCGATCAGTCCCTGATCGTCTACGACTACTTCCACGGCGCGGATTTCGAGAGCCTTCCCGAACGGCTCGATCCGCCGTTGGCTCCGAGCGGCGGCGCCTGCCTCTTCCAGAGGCGTGCTTTCCTCGCGGCCGGTGGCTATGACGAGGCGATCTTCGCCTACCTCGAGGACGCCGAGCTTGGGCTGCGGATGCGCCTCGCCGGGATGCGCTGCGCTGCTCGCTCCTCGCGCGTTCGTCTGGCATGAGCACTCGGCCACGCTCGGAAGCGGCAGCTCGGCCAAGAACGAGCTGCTCGGCTTCGGCCGCGGGTACATGCTTTGGAAGCACGGCCGCTCCCTTGGTGCCGGCAGTCGAGCCCGGGGCCTCGCGCTCGATGTCGTGGTGGCTGCCGGGAAGGCGGCGATCGATCGCGACCTCGGCGTCATCCGCGGGCGCCGGCGCGTCGCGCGCGCCGTACGCGGTGAGCCCCGGCCGGCCGCCGTAGCCGGCGTTCCGCGACCGTGTTCCGCTCACTCGAATCGGGCTCACAGAGGCGCTCGAGCGCCGTCTCGGGCGACGACGGGGTGGCCGATAGAGAAGGCCGCTCAGCGTTGCGAGAAAGCCGGGCTGGCGTGGATTCCGACGACGGCGCGGAACTCGGCCCGGCCCGGCTGTTCGAGTGCCGTTCGAAAGACGTCGCCCGCGGCGACGTTGAGGCTCGACCGGGGCAGCCAGGCGCCGTCGACGAGCTGTTCGATCGTGACCTCGCCGCCTGACCGGGGCTCGGCCCCAGGCAATCACCGTCCGCCCGTTGCGACGCTCGGTCGCGAACGGGAACCGAACGACCGCGACGGCGGGCTTCGGCGAGCCATTGGCGAAGTACGCCCCCGACTGGATCCCGGCGGCGACGGGGCTGTCGCGGACCTGCAGCAGGAGCGCCATCTCGACCCGCTCCTTCCAGATCAGGTAGAGCGCCTCGGCGATCCAGCGCGCCTGCGTCGCGACCGAGACGCCGTTCGGGTCCGGTGGGTTCGACTCCCACCAGATCTCCGTCGCCCAGAGTGGGTGCTTCCCCTTCGGCAATGCGACCCCTCCGCGGACGCCGGCGGAGACGATCTCCGCGATCCGGCTCAGGTCCGGGATCGTCGCGTCGCCCTCGAACTCGGCGGGGCGTCGCGGCCGCCCGGTGATCGGGTGGTGCGCTGCGATGTCGAAGCGGACCCGCCGCCTGCAGGCGAGTGGCTTCCATTGCCGGGCTCGAACACAGAGCAGGGAACGCCAGAAGACCAGCGGCCGCATGTGCCCACGACCGCGTTCATTCCCGTATGGGCCGGTGCCACCGGTGACGACGACATTGGCGGGCGAGACCGCCTTTACCGACGGTAGAAGGAATTCAGCATTCCCTTGTAGTGCGCGGGGGCCGCGGGTCGCCGGCGGTTCGGACGCTTGGTCGCCGTCCACTGGGGCGTCGAGGTAGGTCTGCAGGTTGGGTTCGTTCCAGACCTGGAAGTAGGTGACGGCCGGTAACGGCTGGGCGAAGAGCCCGGGCGGGCGGTAGGCGCCGCTATACCGCGTCGCGAGCGCGACCGCGAACCAGCCGAGGGCAGTCGGGTCCGGCTTCCAGCTTCCGCGGACGGCGCCGAGGGGGGCGATCCGCCCCCTCCGCCCAGCGTGGGGCGACGCCCACGGTCAGCATCACCCGCAGCCCTCGGGCGCTCGCCTCCCGGACGGCGCCGTCGAGGATCGTGAAGTCGTAAGAGGGATCGGCGGGATTCATCGGGTCCGCCGGAGGCTCGGGGCCCGCGATGTCCTGCCAGGCCGTCAGCAGCCGGACCGTCGAGGCGCCCGCCTGCGCCGAGCGGTCGAACCAGAAGCGCCGCGTCTCCGCTGACTTGTCCACGAAGACGGGATCGGCGAATCCGACGAGAGGTTGCGCGCCGATGCCGGACGCGCGAACAGACCCGCGATTGCCGCAAGGAGGAGAACGGCAAGCGCGATCCCCCCCTTCGCCCTCAACGCGGCAGCGGCTCCCCGTAGACCGATTTCATCCAGTCGACCGTAAGCGGGATCCCGACCTCGAGGCCGACCTCGGGGGCGTGCGAGAGATCGCGCTCGGCTCGCGAGGCGTCAACTACCTTGTCCTTCGTCGTCATCGGCTCCGACTCCTCGTAGGTCACGTGCGAGTCGGCGAGCTCCATGTAACCGAGGATCATGTCGTTGACCGACTTCATGTCGTGGAGCTCCCCGCCGCCGATGTTGTAGACGGAACCGGGCACGAAGTTGTCGGCGATGTTCGCCAGCGTCCTGCAGGTGTCTGTGACGTATGTCGACGTCCGCCGGTGATCCAGGAAGATGCGGACCGGCTCGTTGCGGATCGCCTTGAAGATGAACTTGCAGACGGCGCTTCGATACTCGGAGAAATGCTCGCCGGGTCCGTAGGTGTTGAACAGCCTCACCCTGACGACCTCCGCGCCCCATTCCTCCGTCGCATTGAGCGCCTGAAGCTCGTTGACCCACTTCGAGATCGCGTAGTCGTTGAGCTGGCGGATGGGCGTGTGCTCGAGCACGTCTTCGGCCATCACGCCCCGATAGTCGCCGTAGACCTCGGAGGAGCTGAAGAGCACGGTGCGGAAGCCAAAGCGGCGCTGGAGTGTGAGCAGGTTCTTCACACCGGTCGCGTTCGTCCTCCACATCGACTCGTAGAAGTCCTCTCCGTTCCGGCGTCCAAACTCGCCCGCGAGGTGAAAGACGAACTCCGGCTTCGCGCTGTCTCCATCACGTGTTCGAGCTGGCGATACTCACCGATATCGCAACGCATGAAGGTGCCCTCGTGGTAGTGCCCTCGATCCGTGCGCCAGACTTCGTGCCCTCGCGACTCGAGCTCCTCGACCAGATGACTACCTACCGCGCCCCGTGATCCGGTGACCAGAATGCGCAACCTCTCTCCTCCTTCGACTCGCGGGTTTGCGTGGGGCGCGGAACATACAGGCGTTCCCTGGGGTCGCGGCGCGGGTCCCGAACGGCGATGAGGGTCGATTGGAAAGTCGTCACCGTGGTCGCGGCCGCGGTGGTGATGGCTGCCGGACTGGTCGTCGCTCTGGGGGGAGATGACGAATCCGGCCCCGACGCCGGACCGTGCCAGCTCTCCCCGCGGGCGTGCGCGAACGTCGAAAAGTTCGCGCCGGATCCCGGGGGACTCGAGCAGGCCGAGGCCATTCCGGATGACATCGCCTTCGGCTTCAACGAAGGCCCGCCCGCCGCGGGCGCGGAGGGGGACACCGTGGAGCTCGCTCGCGTCGCGGGCGCGAACGCGGTCCGCTTCCCCGTCGACTGGCGCCTGCTCGAACGCGAACGCGACGTCTGGAACGAGGAGGGCTGGGCCGCCTTCGGGGCGTACTACGACGCGATCCTCGCGGCCGGGATGACGCCCGTCATCAATTTCGGCTGGGCGCCGCAGTGGGCGCGCGACCCGGGTCCGCCGCAGGCCTGCTTCGACTGGTCGGGATGCCGCTACCCCCCGGCGGAGACGGAACTCGACGAGTGGTCGGAGTTCGCCGCCGAGGTCGCGAAGCGCTTCCCGCGCGCGGTGCTCGAGGTGTGGAACGAGCCCAACCTGATCATCTTCTGGCGCTCGGGACCCGACCCGGAGCGCTTCGCCGCTTTGCAGGCTGCCGCCTACGACGCGATCAAGGATGTGTCCCCACGGACGCGGGTGCTGGCAGGCGGCTTCGCCAACGTGCAAGAGGCCGGCACGCCGCTGCTCGCCGCCGGTCCCGGCGACATGCCGATGCGTGAGTTCATCGACCGCGCCTACGCCGCGACGCCGAGCATCGCGGATCACATGGACGCGATCAGCTTCCACCCGTATCCGTACTCCACGGACCTTGGAGCGGGCAGCGTCTTCGCGAAGAGCTTCGAGGATGTCCGTGCGGCCGCGGCGGATGCGGGCGACGCGGGCCGCAGGATCTGGGTGTAGCGAGGTGGGGCTGCCGAGTGCGGGCCTGTTCGCCGTCGGCGAAGACGAGCAGGCCGACGCGCTCCTGCGGATGTACCGGCGGATGGCGACGATGACGGACGTGGACGGCGTCCTGGTCCACCGCCTGGTGCCGCCTGCCGGCTTCGCGCCGGAATCCACCGACAGCGGCTACGCGTTGCTGCGCGAGCCGGGCGTCGGGGGAGCCGCGAAACCCGCATTCTGCGAGCTCGTCGACGTCGCCGAGTCGAGCTACGAAGGTTGCTGAGCGGCCGCAGGAAGCTCACCGCGACCGGACGGGGGTTGTCCGGCCTCATCGAGGGCGTCCGAGCGCTCGGCGATTGCGCTACGCCGTGACTCCGCTTGCTCGCGGACGAGCAGTGCGATGCCGAGGCCGGCGACTAGCCACACGCTGAGCGTGATCACGTCCTCGATGTAGATGCCGCTGTAGAGCAGGACGATGGTGGACGTGAGGGCGCCGGCTGCGCCGATGCCGACCGGCCCGGCCAACCGGTCACGTGAGCGAACCGACGCGATGGCGAGCGTAAGGGTCAACCCGATCAGGACGAGCGCGAAGAAGATCATGACCGCGAGGCCCTGCTCGAACGCAATCTTCAGGTATGAGCTGTCGAGGCTGTTGCTGGCGACCGACAGAAACGGGCTCCGCAACGCGGGGTTCAGGCTCGCGCTCCCGACACCGCGGCCGAAAGGATGCTCATCGAGGTCGGCGACCGCCTCGCTCCACTTCTCCTGCCGGACCACGTACGCGGGGTCATCCCCTGGCGAGAGGATGTTCGTGTAGCGCTCGAGCCGGTCCTCGGCGCCCGAGGTGAACAGGAGCGAGCCGGCGAGGATCGCGACGGCGAGGCTGCCGACCACGATCGTCCGGCCGAGCCCCAAGCCGGGCGAGCTGCGGGTGAGCTGGGAGAGCACGAGGACCATCCCCAGGCCGAGCACCAGGCCAACCATGGCTCCCCGCACCTCTGACGCAAGGACCGCGAACACAACCAGGACGAAGGTGGCCCCGGCGATCAGCTGCCAGCGCCCGGTGAAGCCGAACGTGGCGGCCAGCGCGAACGGCGCCATCGCTGCGGTCCAGAAGCCGAGCTGGTGACCTGAGCTGAACGAGCCGACCACACGAAGGTCGCCTCCGACGAAGTTGTACGCGCCGCCGACCTGGATCGCGAAATCGCGCTCGACGCCGGCCGGCCCGATGAACCACCGCAGCGTGGCATAGGCAGCGACGAGCCCGATGATCGCGATCGCTCCCTTCACGATTCGCGTGTACACCGCGCGGTCCCAGCCCGCGTACGCGATCAGCAACAACGCGAGCATGTACCAGGTGCTCAGGCGAAAGCTGAGGAAGCCGGTGTTCAGGTTGTCGCCCGCGAGAACCTGGAACAGCGTGACGGCCGCGTAGGCGCCGAACGCCGCGATCGCAGGCCAGATCGGGAGATCGAGCCTGTCCGAGCCCGTGATCCGCGAGAGGATGACCCCGACCCAGAGTCCCCCGAGGAGGACGTCGATCAGCAGGGCGCCCGGCAGGCCGGTGAAGGCTTCGAGGCTGCCGTAGGTACCCGACAGGAAGAAGACGGCCAGCGTTGCCGATGCCGGGAAACGGGTGCAAGCCAGCGCGCCGATGAGCAGGCCCAGGGGGGCGACGGCGATGACGGGCGAGGCGACGATGATCGGCGCGACGGCGGCCGCCACGACGACGAGGACGATCGCGCCGGCCGCGCCGGCAACCGCGGGCGCCCGGTGCTGAGGCACCAGCGCGTAGGCGAGGACGCATACCGGCACTCCGATCAGAACGAAGGAGGCTCCGGGTACGTCCTCGAGGCCGGCGAAGCGCGCCCCGAAGAGGATGATCCACACCACCGTCGCCCCGAGCGCGAGCAGGACGGGAGCGGAGTGGCGGTGCGTGTCGGGTGCGCTCAACAAAACAATGTCATCGGGCGCTCTCGCCACGCCCTACGATACTGGCTCGCAGCGTCCCCACTCGGTGTGCCATCCGCGATCTCGAAAATCACGAAGCGGGCTTTGACGAGCGCGCCCAGGATCGTCCAGGCTCCAGTCAGCCGGGCGGCCGTCCGCGGATACGAGCTCGTCGAGCGCATTCGCGCGGGTCGCGACTCACCGGCCGACCGCGACGGAATCGCGTTGCCCCCGGCGAAACTTCGCGTCCTGGTCAACGGCAGCGCTGATACGGGTTACTTCCTCGACAGCGGAGCGAGCGATGCCGCGGCCATTCGAAGCCTCACCGAGGAGCACGGGTTGCGACTCGATCAGATGACGGCGATGCTCGATTTCGGGTGCGGCTGTGGACGGGTGATGCGCCATTGGGCGACGCTCGACGGCCCGCGGATCGCCGGCTGCGACTACAACCCTCGGCTGGTCGCGTGGTGCCAGCGAAGCCTTCCATTCGCGGAGACCTTTCTGAACCCCTCATTGCCACCGCTCGAAACGGAGCGTCGCTTTGACTTGATCTATGCGCTGTCCGTGCTCACGCACATGTCGGACGAGGCCCAGCAGGCATGGATGGAGGAGTTCCATCGGCTGCTCAAGCCGGGTGGGTTGCTCGTGTTCACGACTCAGGGGCGTCGCTTTCTGGACCGTCTCACCCAGCCCGAGGCCGCGGCCTTCGAGGCGGGCGACTCCGTTGTCCGTCTCCAGGTTGTCGAGGGAAGCAATCTGTGCAACGCCTACCACCCCGAAGCGGCTGTCCGCCGGCTGACGCAGGACTTCGAGCGCATCGAGTCCTACGATCGCGGCCTGCCCGGCGTGAGCGTCGAGTCGCCGCTCGGAGGCCAAGACGTCCATGTCGTCCGGCGTTAGCCGGTCATCCGATGTCGGAACCAGTGAATGACAAGGATTCGGGCCGAGGATGTTCGCGAGCGCGAGCGCGCCTTCTACGACGCGGACGCCCAGGCGCTCGATGCGAGCGCGGATGCCACCGCACGCCCAGGCCAATGAGCTCGACCGGCGGGTCATCGATTCGATCCTCGATGCGGTCGAGCCGCTCGACGGTGCGCGTGTGCTCGACCTCGCCTGCGGCGCCGGAGATCTCAGCCTCGCGCTGATCGATCGCGGCGCCCGGGTGACGGGCCTCGATATCTCGGGCGCCCAGGTGGCGATCGCGAGTCAGCGAGTCGAACGGTTCCGCCCCCAGGCGGAGGCGGACTTCCGAGCCGCCCCGGCGGAGGACACCGGGCTGCCCGACGACGCGTTCGATGCCGTCGTCGGCCAGTGGGCTCTCCATCATCTCGACCTGCCCGCCGCGGCCGTCGAGATGCGCCGCATCCTCAAGCCCGGCGGACGCGGCTCGTTCATGGAGACCTCGGCCTTGAACCCCGCTCTCAACCTTGGCCGGTCGATCCTCGGCCGCTTCGGGACATCACGGATCGGCACGGACGACGAGCACCCGCTCGCGGAGCGCGACCTGGCCGTGCTTCGGCAGACGTTCCCGGAGTGCTCGGCCGACTTCCCCATCTTCCTTTTCTTCCATCTGGCCGAGCGGCACTTCCTCGACGGGCGGCGCGGCCGCATGGGCCGAGCGCTGGTCAGAGCGGACGCGGCGATCGAGCGGCGGGCGCGACCACTGGTTCGCTACTCCTACTGCATGCGGGTTCGGCTGCGGGCTTGAGTGCGGCAGATCGGTCGCCCCCCGGCGCGGCCCCGTCGCGCCCGCCGGTCACAGTCGTTATCCCGTTCGCCGGCAGTCGCGCGGACGCCGGTCGGCTGATCGACTCGTTGCGAGGTCTGCGGCGAGAGCCGACGGATCAGATCGTGATCGCCGACAACACCAAAACCGGGTTGCTGGCCTCGATCGATGCGACGGGGATCGAGATCGCCGCGGCGCCCGACCACGCGTCTTCCTACTACGCCCGAAATGTCGGCGCCGCGCACGGCCGCCACCCCTGGCTTCTGTTCATCGACGCGGATTGCGACCCCGACGCCGGACCTGCTGGACGCGTACTTCGACCCGGCGCCCTCCCCGGATGCCGGCGCCGTCGCCGGGGAGGTCGTCGGAGTCGGCAACGGGATCTTCGTGCGCTACGCGAACGCGAGGGGCATGCTCGATCAGGACTGCGAACCGGCGCCACCCGTACCGGCCGACGGCGGTGACGGCGAACCTGCTCGTCCGGCGGGAGGCATGGCAGCGGCTGGGGGGCTTCCAGGAAGGCATTCGCTCCGGGGGGGACGGCGACTTCGCCTGGCGCCTTCAAGACAGTGGCTGGACGCTCGACTATCAACCTCGGGCGAGCGTCCGGCATCACCACCGCGAGCGGCTGGGCGGTCTGCTGCGCCAGACCGCCCGCACGGCTCGAGGTGCGGCTTGGCTCAACCGTCGATATCCGGGTTCGGGTCCTCGCCCCGGGCTCGCTCGCGGCCTTGTGCGCTCCCCCGTTGGAGCGCTGCGGTGGGCCCTCGCCGGGCAGTTCGAGCGCGCCCAGTTCAAGCTCGTCGACGGGCCGGTGATCGCGGCGACCTGGTGGGGCCATCTTGGATCGAACGCGGCGCACGAGCGGCCGCCGCGCGGAGGGTCGATCGTCGTCATGGCCGACAGCTTTCCGCGGATCTCGGAGACGTTCATCGGGAGACGAGGCGCGAGCGATCCAGCGCCTCGGCAGGAACGTGCGGATCGAGGCGATCACCCGCCCGGAACGCCCGCTGCTGGGCGCGACGCGAGGGCTCGACGTCCGCTATCGCGAGGATGACTCCGCGATTTCACGGGTCCTCGGGGCCTTACGGCTGTGTGTCCGCCACCCTCGGCGAGCGCTCGCCGACGTCAGGAGCAGGCGCCGCTGGCATGAGGGTGGCGAGGTCCCGACCCGGCTGTACTCGATCGCCCTGCTCGCCGGCCGGCTGTCTCGCGGCGACCACCTCCACGCACACTTCGCAGGCGTCTCGGCGCTTGACGCGATGCGGCTTCACCGCCTGCTCGCAACCCCCTACAGCGTCACGGCTCACGCCTACGACATCTTCGTCTCGCCGGCGAACCTGGGGGAGAAGCTCGAGGGAGCGGCACCTGATCACGACCGGGTGCGACTACAACGTCCGCTATCTGCGCGAGCGGTTCGGCCCCGACATCGGGGCACGCTTGGACAAGATCGTCATGGGCGTGGATTGCGCGCGCTTCGTCCGGCGCCGGCCCCTTGCCGGCGGCCGCACGGTGGTCGCGGTCGGCCGGCTCGTCGAGAAGAAGGGGTTCGCCGACCTGATCGCGGCGGCGAGTTGGCTCGAGAGGGAAGCGCCGCTGGACCGCCTGCGGATCGTCGGCGACGGCCCGCTGCGCGAGGATCTCGTCCGCCTGGTGGCGCAGGCCGGACTCGGTGAGAAGGTGGAGTTCCTCGGCGCACTCGAGAGCGAACGGGTCCAGGAGGTGATCGAGGGCGGCGATCTGCTCGCGATGCCGGCGGTGATCGCCCCCAACGGTGATCGCGACTCGATGCCGGTGGTGGTCAAGGAGGCGATGGCCCTCGAGCTGATGGTCGTCGGCACCGACGAGGTGGGCATCCCGGAGATGATCGACAGCGACTGGGGCCGCCTCGTCCCACCGCACGACCCCCAGGCGCTCGGGGGTGCGATCGCCGAGCTGCTGGCGCAGCCGCTCGAGAGCCGCCGGGCGATGGGTGCCGCCGGCAGGGAGTGGGTCTCTGCCCACGCGAACGTCGACCACGAGACGACGCGGCTGGTTCGCTTGATCGACGGCGCAGGGAGAGCCGGCCAGGCCGCCGAGGCGTCGGCCCCTGCCGGAGGCCTGCGCTCCTCGACGACATGAGCGCCGACCGGGCCCTACGGGTCGCCCTCCTGCACCCGGTCTACTGGCCTGAGGTCCGCCGGGGCTCCGAGCGGTTTTTGCACGACCTGGGGACCGGCCTCGCGGCCGCCGGCCGGCGGCCAACCCTGATCACGAGCCACGGCGGAGCCGACGAGGTGCGGAGCGAGGCCGGCTTCGAGGTGGTCCTCAACCGACGTCCGCGCGGTCAGCGGTTGCAACTCGGCCTTGCCGGCGAGTATCTGCTCCACCTGCCCGCCACACGCCGGACCCTGCGCGAGCGGGAGTTCGACCTGGTCCACTCCGCCTACCCCTCCGACGCTCTTCTCGCAGCCGGCTGGGCGAAGCGGACAGGGCGCCCGCATGTCTTCTCGGCGATGGGGATGCCGCGGCGTCCCGGCGTCCACCGGCGTCGGATCTGGCGCCGGCTGCAGGCCCGGGCGCTCGCCCGTGCGGATGTGGTCACCGCGCTCAGTGCGGCCGCCGCGGCGCGGATCGACGAGCAGTTCGGCCGCGACGACGCTCGCGTGATCTACCCCGGAGTCGACCTGGCCCGCTTCCGCTCCGAGCGCGAGCGGTCGGCTTCCCCGAAGGTCCTCTGCCTGGCCAGCATCGCCGACACGCGCAAGCGGGTCGGCCTCCTGATCGAGGCGATCGCGATCCTCCGCCGCGAGCGGCCGGACGTCCGCCTCGTGCTCTCGAAGCCCGTCGGCCCGGGCGCCCCGGTCGTCGATGCGACGCACGAGTGGATCGACCTGATCGACCCCGAGCCGTCGACGATCGCCGATGTCTACCGCGATGCCTGGCTCACGGTCCTGCCGTCCTTCGACGAGGCGTTCGGCCTCGTCCTGGTCGAGTCGCTGGCCTGCGGAACCCCGGTCGTCGGGGCGAACGACGGAGCGATCCCCGAGATCGTCGCCGATCCCGCCTACGGCCGCCTCTTCGAAGAGCCGGAGCCAGACGCGCTCGCCGCGGTTATCGACGACGCGCTGGCGCTGGCGGAGAGCCCCGGGATTGCCGAGACGTGCCGCGCTCGTGCGCGGGCGTTCTCGGTCGCGCGGTTCGTCGAGGCCTACGAGCGTCTTTACGAAGAGCTCGCCTGAGCGGAGCCGTCAGCCGGAGGCCGAGGCGCGTACGGCCTCGCCGACGGCGTCGATGACCCGAGCGATCGCCGGCTCGGGCAGATCGACCCAGAGCGGCAGACGGACGAGGCGGGCGCTGAGCTCGTCCGTCACCGGGAGCTCGCCGGCCGCGCGTCCGAGCCTCATGCCCGCGGGCGAGGTGTGCAGCGGGACGTAATGGAAGACGGCGAGAATGCCCCGCTCGCGCAGGCGAGCGAGGAACTCCGGGCGGTCCTCGGCCCGGGGGAGGAGGACGTAGTACATGTGCCCGTTGTGGCGACAGCCGGCGGGAATGCGCTGGCGGCGGAGCAGCCCGGCCTCTTCGAGCTCGGCGAGGGCCGCGTCGTACTCCGACCAGATCTCGAGCCGGCGCTTGGTGATCCGATCCGCCTCCTCGAGCTGGCCCCAGAGGAAGGCCGCCGCGACCTCGCCGAGGCCGAAGGAGGAGCCGATGTCGACCCACGTGTAGCGCTCGACCTCACCACGCTCGAACTGACGCCGATTCGTCCCCTTCTGCCACACGATCTCGGCCCGCTCGACCATCGCCGCGTCGTTCACGAGCAAGGCTCCGCCCTCGCCGCAGGTGACGTTCTTGGTCTCGTGGAAGCTGATCGAGCCGAAGTCCCCGAAGGTCCCGAGCGCCTTGCCACCGCGGTCGGCGAGCAAGCCCTGGGCGGCGTCCTCGATGAGGATGAGATCGTGCTCGCGCGCAATCTCCATCAGCGCGTCCATGTCGCAGCCGACGCCGGCGTAGTGAACGGCGACGATCGCCTTCGTCGCCGGCGTGATCGCCTCGCGGACCCTTTCCGGGTCGATGTTGAGCGTCGCCGGGTCGATGTCGACGAACACCGGAAGCGCGCCGTGGATGGCGAATGCGGTCGCCGAGGTGACGAAGGTGAACGACGGCATGATCACCTCGTCGCCCGGCCCGATTCCTGCGAGCACGGCGGCCCCCTCGAGAGCCGCGGTGCACGAGTGGGTGAGCAGCGCGCGCTCGGCGCCGGTCCGCTCGACGATCCACTCTTCGCTCAGCTGGGAGAAGTGCCCGCCCGCGGCCAGCCATCCACGCGCGACCGCTTCCTCGATATAGCCGGCCTCGGTGCCGACGAGGCAGGCGCGATTGAAGGGGATCTCGTCCATCACTCGCCGGCCTCCTCGGCGATGCTCGCGATCGAGTCGGAGAGGCTATATGCGGGGGCGTAGGAGAGCTGGGTCGCGGCGCGCGCGAGCGAGATCTCCCACCTCACGCCTTCCTGAGCGTCGATGCCGCCGGTGTCGACCGCCGAGGATGAGCCGGTCTCCTCGACGCAGAGCCGGGCGAGCTCGAGGTTGGTGATGCTCGCGGCGCCGCCCAAATTGACCACCCCGGTCCCCCCTCTGAGCGCTGCCTCCACGGCGGCGGCCGCGTCACGGACGTCGACGTAGTTCTGCGACCGGGTCCCGCCTCCGGCGACCTCGAGCGGCCGTCCGGCGGTCGCCGCGGCGACGAATGTGGGGAGGATTCGCTGCGGGGGCATGCCGGCGCCGACGGGCGACGTAAGCCGTAGCGAGACGGTGCGCAGACCGCCCTCCGAGGCGAGCTTCATCAGGTGCTCGCCGAACAGCTTCGCCGCGTGATAGCCGGTCGGCGGGGCGACCGGATGATCCTCGGTAACCGGGAGCTCGGTGGGCACGCCGATGACGCCGATGCTCGAGATGTAGACGAGCGCAGAGCTCTGCCACCGAAGGGCAGCGCTGAGCGCCGCCTGGGTGCCGGCGCAGTTGGCGGCGACGGGCCCCGGCGCGTCAAGCTCGTAGGTGATCTCGGCGGCCGCGTGGACGACCGCATCACACGGCGCGAGGCGACCCAGGGCGTCGGCTGCGTCCGGCCTCGAGAGGTCGACCTCCGCCCACTCCGCGACCTCATCGCCGCCGGCGCTGCGAGCCACGCCGACGACCTCGTTCCCCGCGGCGAGGAGGCGGCGCCCGACCGCCCGGCCGACGAATCCGGACGCTCCCGTGAGCAGGATCCTCAACCCGACCCCCAGTCCTCGACCTCGGCACGGGCATCGGCGGGCCGGTCGAGTCGCTTCGTCGCCGCGAGCTGGTCGGCCGACGCGGGGTCGACGTAGACCTCGTTCCAGTAGCGGAGGACGAGGCCGTCGGTCACCTCCGGCATTGCAACCGCGGGACGCCCGCGGACGAGATGCTCGAGGGCTGTGGCTACCTCGTTGAACCCGAGCCGGGCGCGCGCCGGCGTCGTTCCCGAGAAGCGGATGTTGAGCTCGAAGGCGACGGGCTCGCCCTCGTGCATGCGGAGCTGGACGTTGCAGGGACCGGTCGGTCTCAGTGCTTCGACGATCGCGACGGCCTGATCGCGCACGGTGGGAGCATCGACGGCGCGGGCTCGCACGGTCGTCCCGGAGGCGAGTTCGCGCCGCATCGTCATCGCGCCCTGAACGACGCCGTCGCGGTCGCAAAAGCAGCCGACGGTGTACTCGTCGCTCGCCTGCCCGAGCAACTGCTGAATCACGTGGCCGGACAGCGACTGCGCGTAGGCGAGGGCGGCCGCGCCGTCGACGGCCAGCACTCCCTGGGCGCCCTTTCCCGCCCGTGGCTTCGCGATCAGCGGGAAGCCGTGCGCGCGCACGAGAGCCTCCACCGCCGCGGCGTCGGACGCGGGGGCGCTGTCGGGCGCGTTGAGGCCGCGCTCGCGAAGCCACTCGGCGGTCAGCTGCTTGTCCGCCCCGATCGCGAGCACCCCCGGCGCGCTGACGATCGCCTTGGCACCCGTTTCCCGCGCGATCTCCGCCGCGGCGCCGGCGAGCTCGGTGAGCACGGGCTCGACGCCGGAGAGGATCGCGTCGACGCCGCGTTCGCGGACGACGTCGAGGAGCCACGGTCCGAACCCGGGGTCGTCGGCCCTCGGTGAGACGTACGCGTGATCGGCGAGGTAAAGGCCGGGGGCGAGGGGGTCGATGCACGCCGCCACCACCGTCGGCCTGGGTTCGACGAGCTCGAGCGCCTTGAGGATCCCCTGGCTCACGTTGCCCCCGACGCCGAGCACGAGGACCGTCAGCGGAGCGTCGTCGCTTGAACCGCCTGGCACCGCGGGCGGAGTATATGGTCAGGTCGATGGGCGATTCCGCGACCGGGCCCGTCGATCATGACTACGACCGGATCTGGAGCGAGGTCTACGGTGACCTGCAACAGCTCGGCCCGGCCCACCGGCACATGCGCCGGATTCTCGCCGACCTGCTCGCCACGATCGATTACCGAAGCGCGATCGAGGTCGGCTGCGGGGACGGCGCCAACCTCCCGCTGATCACCTCCGGGCGGTCGCTCCACTCGCTCGCGGGCGTCGACATCGCACCTGAGCCGCTCGAGCGGGTGCGGGAGCACTGGGACGGCGAGTTCTCGCTCGGCGACATCCAGGCGGAGGCCCCGGCCGGCTCATGGGACCTGGTCTTCAGCTCGCTCGTGCTCGAGCACCTGCCGGACGACGAGGCGGCGCTTCGCAACATGCGGTCCATGTGCTCGCGATGGCTGATGATCTCGACGATCGCCGGCGACTTCGAGCGCTACCGGCCCTGGGAGGAGCAGGTCGGACACGTGCGGAACTACCGCCGCGGGGAGCTCGAGGCGAAGCTCCGGCGGGCCGGATTCGAGCCCGTCCGCGCGGTGTACTGGGGGTTCCCCTTCTATTCGCCGATCGCGCGCCGGCTGCAGAACTCGATGAGGGCCGAGAACGAGTACGGGCCGCGCGATCGGCTGCTGGCGCGGATCATGTACGCGGTCTACTTCCTCAACACGCGCCGGCGTGGGGACCTGTTGTTCATGGTCGCCAGGGTCTGAATCGGCGCGGCCCCGGCGACACTATTCTCCGGCGCGTGAGCGAAGAGGCGGTCGAGCTCAGCGTCGTCGTGCCGGTCTACGGCTGCGAGCCCTGTCTGGTCGAGCTGCACCGGCGGCTCACCGAAGTGCTCGGCGCCTCGCTCACGGACGACTACGAGATCATCTACGTCGATGACCGCAGCCCGGACGGTGCCTGGGCGACGCTTCAGGATCTGGCCGGCCGGGACAGTCGCGTCCGTCTGATCCGGCTCTCGCGCAACTTCGGCCAGCACCCGGCGATCACCGCCGGGCTCGCCGAGTCACGAGGGCGCTGGATCGTCGTCACCGACTGCGATCTCGAGGATCCGCCCGAGGAGATCCCGCGGCTCTACTCGACCGCGCTCGAGGGCTACGACGTCGTCCTCTCGAGGCGCAGCGCGCGCCGGCAGACATTCTTCCGGCGGCTGACCGCTCGCGTCTACCGCCGGCTCGCCAACTTCATCGCGAAGACCGAGGTCGACTCCGAGTTCACGAATCTGAGTATCGCGTCGCGCAAGGTGATCGACGCCTTCCTCCAGCTCAACGACCTCGATCGCCAGTACCTGCTGATCTTGCTGTGGCTCGGGTTCGAGCACACGACGATCGAGGTTGACCAGTCTGAGCGCTACGCCGGTGGCAGCGCCTATAGCTTCGCCGGCCTCGTTCGCGTCGCCGCCGACGGGATCTTCTTCCAGACCACGAACCTGCTCCGCTGGGTCGTGTACGCGGGGTTCGCGGTCGCTGCGCTCGGGCTGATTGCCGCCGGCGCGCTGATCACCTACGCGACGCTGTTCGAGAACCCGCCGCCCGGCTGGGCCAGCCTGGGCGTGCTGCTGATGCTGATGACCGGGGTCATCGTGATCAGCACCGGCGTGACCGGGCTCTACGTCGGCAAGATCTTCGGCCAGGTGAAGGGGCGGCCCCTCTACGTCGTCGACGAACGCGTCGTCTCGGAGACGGTTTCGCCGAGCAGCGCACCTGAGGAACCGCCCGTCGCCGACCCACCGACGGGCAGCTCGCGCGTCACGGAGCTCGATGCCCCGGGCGCGCACCCTCCCTCACGGACGATTTCGTGACCAACCGGCGGTAGCGCGACATGCTCGAACTCTCGACCTCAGACCTCCTCGTCGGGCTGCTCTTCTTCGCGGTCGTCGTCGGTGCGGCCGGCTTCGCGACCTATCGCGTCGACCGCTGGGCGCTCGTCGGCCTGCGCCCGAGCGCGCGAATCCCCGCGCAGACGCTCGTCTTCACCGCGGTCCTCCTCGCGGTCCATCTCCTCCCGGGAATCGCCGAGGTTCTTACGAGGACGGTCGTCGCGGTGCTCGCCGTCGCAGTCGCGATCGCATCCACGCGGCTTCCGGTCCGGGGCGGCGGGCCGGATCTGGGCGCCGCCCTCGAGGGCTGGAGAAGCGAGTCGCGGGCTGCGCTCGCGGTCGCCGGAGTCGCTGCCGTCGCCGTCGGCGCGTACTGCATCTCGGCGATCCCGATCGCGACGACGCCGGTGACCGGGCTCGATGCGCTTGGCTTTCACATCCCCGGCCTCGGCCGGTGGATGCAGGCGGACACGATCTGGAACATCGAGCACATCGGCGCTCAGATCGCGACCGGCTACTACCCCCAGGACGGCAACCTGATTCAGCTCACCGCGGTGCTTCCGTGGGAGTCCGACTTCCTCTACCGGCTCGTGAACCTGCCGTTCATGGGCTTTCTCTTCCTCGCGGTCTACGGGATCGGGCGGGAGCTCGAAGCATCGCGGCCGACCTCGCTTGCGATCGGCGCCGCGATTCTCGCGATGCCCACGGTCGCCGCGCCCGGCCTGCTCGCGGCGATCCCGGACGTCATCCTGCTGGCGGCGCTCGCCACGGGCTTCCTGTTCCTCTTGCGCGAGAGTCGCACTCACCGCGCCGTCGACCTGATCCTCGCCGGCGTCGCCCTCGGGATCGCCTTCGGGTCGAAGTGGTACGGCGTGACGACGGTGGGGGTCGTGCTCGTGCTCTGGGGCATCTACGTTCTCGCAACCCAGCGCCGCGACGGTCTCGTCCGCCGGTGCCTTCCGATGGCCGGGCTCGTGCTCGCCTTCGGCGGGTTCTGGCTGCTCCGCAACCTCGTCGCCTCTGGAAACCCGTTCTACCCGGCCCGCGTCTCGTTCGGCGTCGGCGTGTTCGACGCGCCGCCGGACCCGCGCGGCGACGAGATCGCCTCGATCGCCGACTACGCGGGGGACCCATCGGCATGGGCCGATTACATCCTCCCGGCCTTCGCCGAGCAGCTGGGCCTCGTCGGCCCGCTCCTCGGCCTTGCGGTCCTCATCACCGCCGTCCTCGCCGCCCGCGACCTGTTCGCCGGCCGCGCACCGCGGCGCGACGCTGCGATCGGAGCGATCCTCGTCGCCGGCGCTGTCCTGTTCGCGGTCGTCTACGCCGTCACCCCGTCGACCGCGCCCGGATTCGGCGGCCAGCCGACGGGAATCGGTTTCAACGTGCGCTACCTCGTCCCGGCGCTCCTCTTCGCGGCCGCGGCCCTCGCCTGGCTCGACCGGCGGCTGCCTCGGTTCGCGATCTGGATCCAGGCGGCAACGGCAATCGCGACGCTCGAGGCGCTGACCCGCGGCGAGACCCTCTCGAACGGGGGGCTGGCCATCGGCGTGCTCGTCCTCGGCGGGCTCTGCCTCTGGCTCCTGCGCGGGCGTCCGAGCGTGCCGGCGTGGCTTGCCCGCGCCCCGGCGGCCGCGCTCGCCGCCGTCGCCGCACTCGTCCTCGCAGTCTTTATCGGCTTCGCCGAGCACCGCTTCAGCCAGCGAAGCTACGGCGGCTACGCAGCGATCGACTGGGTCCTCGAGAACGCCCCGGCCGGCCAGAACGTCGGCATGGTCGGGCTCTGGAACGTCACGGTGAAAACGCCCGTTCGCGCACTCTTCGGGCCCCGCTTCGAGAACGAGGTCGACTACGTCGGCTACATCGCCGACGGCGAGCTCCGGCGCTGGGAGGCGCGCGAGCCGTTCGTCGAGGACATCGAACAGACGGGCTATGACCTCCTCCTCATCGGCCGCGGGCTCGGCGAGGTCGCCGACGAGGTCCCCGAGGAGGTCTGGGCGCGATCCGCCGGTTACCGCGAGGTGGCCCGCGATGACAACTTCACCCTCTACGCCCGGGCGAGCTGATGCGCGCTTCCGTCGTCGTAGCCACCCGCGAGCGGCCGGAGCGCCTCGAGCGGCTCCTCGATGCGCTCGCCGCGCAGACGGTGGATGCCTCGGAGTTTGAAATCGTCGTCGTCGACGATGCGTCGCGCGACCGGACGGCGGATGTCCTGAGAACAGCGGCCGGGCGAATTCCCAACCTGAGCGTCGTGGAGCGCAGCCGACGCTGGCGGGCCTGCCGGCGCCCGTAACACGGGCTGGCGGCGGGCAACGGGGGATCTCATCGCGTTCACCGACGACGATTGCGAGCCGGCGCCGACCTGGCTCGAGCAGCTTCTCGCCGTCGCCGAGACGAACCCGGGCGCACTCATCCAGGGCCGGACGGAGCCGAACCCCGGCGAGAGCGACCGCAGCGGCCCCTATCTGCGCACGATCCACGTCGTCGAGCTCGGCCCGTACTACCCGACCTGCAACGTCGCCTACCCGCGCGCCGCGCTCGAGCGCCTCGGGGGATTCGACGAGGCGTTTCGCGCGCGGGGAGGACACCGACCTCGCCTGGCGCGCGATCGAGGACGGCGTCGAGCCCATCTTCGCCGAGCGCGCGCTTGTCCTTCATGCGGTCATGGATCTGGGCGCGGTGGGCAAGCTCCGCGTCGCGCTGGGCTGGACGCCTGCCGTGCAGGCGCTCGCCCGCCATCCAGGGCTTCGCGTCGCGTCTCCACCGCGGGCTCTTCTGGAAGGTGTCGCACGCGCGCCTGCTGATGGCCGCTCTCGGCATCGCACTCGCGCGGCGCTTCCCGCTCGGCCCTGCTGCTGGTCGCCCCGTACGCCCGCGACCTCCTCGTCCGCGGACGGGTGGAACGGGCGCGGCCGCGCGAGCTTCGCCTACTACGTGATCCACGACGCGCGCCGAGACGTTCGCAACGGTTCGCGGCGCCGTTCGCTACCGGGTGCCGGTGGTCTAGCCGATGCGGGCCCTCGCACGCGCGCTGCTGGATGCGAGGATCGCGGTTCGCTTCCGGCTCTGGATCGCGCGCTTCCGCTTCGAGCTCTGGCGTCACGGCGGACGGCTGGTGGTTGAGGCGCCCCATGGCGCGGAGTTCGACGGCCCGCCCGTGATCAAGGCGTCGACCGACGGCAGCGGCAGCGCGACGACCGTGCTCCGGCTCGGCCGAGGCGTTCGCCTCGGGCGCGACATGACGATCGAGGTCTGGGCGCAGGGCGACAACCTCCTGCAGGTCGGCGACACCGGGCGCTTTCTCAACAACGTCCGCATCGCATTGCGTTCCGGGTCCGTGACGTTCGGCGACCTCGCGCTGGTTCGCGACGGTGTCTGGATCAAGGCCGACGGGACGTTCGTGGCGGGCGAGGAGGTCCCGATCGGGCCGGGGGGGCGATTCACTGCACGGACCGCATCGAGTTGGCCGACCTGGTCGGGATCGGAGAGCGGGTCAGCATCATCGACTCCGACCACACGTTCGACGGCACGGACGAGTACTACATGCGAAAGCCCGCTGAAGCTCGCGCCGGTGCGAATCTCGCGCGCCAGACGATGGTCGGTTCGGCTCGATCGTGCTCAAGGGAGCGCGGATCGGACAGAACTCGGTGGTGGCGGCGAACGCCGTCGTCAGACGGGGGCGAGTATCGAGGCCGGATCGGTGATCGCCGGGAAACCCCGCCAAGGTCGTCAAGGATCCTCGGCGCCGATGCGCCGGGCGCCTCCGATGAGTCGCCCGAATCCACCGGCCGGCTAGCGGCGGCGTGGACGCCCCGCGCGGTATCCGTCGTCATCCCGAACTGGAACGGGATCGAGCACCTCGACCTGGTCCTCGGCAGCCTCGACGGCGCAGAGCGACGCGGGACTTCGAGACGATCGTCGTCGACAACGGATCGACCGACGGATCGCTTGCGCACCTGCGCGAGCACTGGCCGAAGGTCCGGGTTCTCGAGCTTGGTCGCAACGTCGGCTTCGCGCCCGCGGTCAATGCCGGCTTCGAGGCGAGCTCGGCCCCGTATGTCGCCCTGATCAACAACGACGTGGAGCTCCACGATCGCTGGCTCGAGGCGACCGTCGGCGCGCTGGAGGCGCGCCCCCGTGCCGCCTCGATCGCATCGAAGCAGATCGACTGGCGCGACCGGTCGGTCCTCGACGGCGCCGGCGACGCCGTCTCCTGGGACGGCCACTGCATTCGCCGGGGGAAGGGGGAGCCCGACCGCGGCCAGTACGACGCGGGCGGACCGGTGATCTGCCGCCTGTGCGGCGGCGGCGCTCTACCGACGCGCGGCGCTCGAGGACGTCGGGCCGTTCGACGCGAGCTTCTTCGCCTATCTCGAGGATGTCGACTGGGGCCTCCGCGCGCAGCTCCTCGGATGGGATTGCCACTACGAGCCGGCGGCCATCGCCTACCACGTCGGCGCCGCCTCGAGCTCACGCATCTCCGGGCTCGAGAGGTACCTCGGGCACCGGAACATGCTGACGATGATGGCGAAGAACTTTCCTGTCTTTGCCCTCGTCGCGTTCGCGCCCTTCGCTCTCGCTCGCCGCGCCGCCGCGCTGGTGAAGGCCGCGCCCACGGGCGACGTCCGCCTCGTCCTGCGAGCGTGGCGGGCGGCGATCCGGAGGCTACCCGCGACGCTCGCCGCTCGCAGGGAGATTCAGCGTCGCCGCGTGAGGGGCTACGCCCACCTGCGGACGCTGGTCAAGGTTCGTCCCGGGATGCCACCGGCTAGAGTCGAGAGCGATGGAAGAGGGGCGACGCTTTAGCGCTGACACGCCCGAGTCGACGGCGGAGGGCGCAATCGAGGAATGGCTCCCCCGCGGGGTGGGGAACGAAGCTGCCGCGCAGGGCTCGGATTCAAGCGCGACCTCGGAGTGGGACGTCGTCGCCCCGAGCGCCGAGCCGGAGGCGCCTGAGCAGCCCGAGGCCGACACGCCGCCCAAGGAGACCCCGACCGGACCGCCCGCGAACCCGGTCGGCGACCGGGCTTCTGAGCAGGTGCGAGACGTGGTGGCGCCCCCGCCGCCCGCCGGCGGCACCGGGACGCCCCCGCCGCAGCCGCCCCTGCCGGATCCCGAGCACGCCGACGAGCTCAAAGACCTGCGTCGGCGGCTTGCCGACCTCGAGGCGCGCACGGACGGCCTCGGCGCGCTCGACGCACGCGTGTCGGAATCGGCGAGGCAGAGCTCGGAGGCGATCGAGCAGGCGAAGGAGTTCGAGGACCTGCATCGGCGGCTCGTCGATATCGAGGCGCGCACGGACGGCCTCGGCGCGCTCGACGCACGCGTGGCGGAAACGGCGAGGCAGAGCGCGGAGGCGATCGAGCAGGCGAAGGAGTTCGAGGACCTGCATCGGCGGCTCGTCGATCTCGAGGCGCGCACGGACGGCCTCGGCGCGCTCGACGCACGCGTGGCGGAAACGGCGAGGCAGAGCGCGGAGGCAGTCGAGCAGGCGAAGGAGTTCGAGGACCTGCATCGGCGGCTCGTCGATATCGAGGCGCGCACGGACGGCCTCGGCGCGCTCGACGCACGCGTGACGGAATCGGCGAGGCAGAGCGCTCAGGCAGTCGAGCAGGCGAAGGAGTTCGAGCAGATCCTCTCCCTCGCCGAGGGCGGCTGGCGCCAGTCGGTCCTCGACTTGCGCGTCCGTGTCGAGGATTTCGAGGAGCGGGTTGCCGGGCTCGACCAGGTCGTGACGACGACCTCCGGCGAGCTCGAGGTCCAGCGTGAGGCTTCGGGCCGCGAGGCAGAAGCGGTGATGGCCGCGGTGCGTGCAATGTCGACGCGCATGGACGCGATCGAGGCGTCGCTGACGCGGGTGACCTCGCTCAGCGAGGGGCTCGAGGCGCTCGAGGCTCGTGTCCCGGACCTCGAGCGGAGAGCGCGGATGGGTGACGAGCTCGCCATGGCGCTGAGCCGCTACGGCGGTCGCTCCGAGCCGGAGCCGCTCGAGGGCGGCCCGCTCGAGCGCCTGAACAGTGCGAGCTTCGAACAGCTTCGCTCGATGGGCTTGTCGGTGACCCAGGCCGCACGCGTGATCGCTTTGAGAGACGGCCGGCGCGGGTTCGAGACGGTCGACGAGGTCGATCAGGTTCCGGGTCTCTCGGCCGACGCGGCGGCCGACCTGAAGCGTTCCCTGGGCGACTGACCCGCCCGGGCTGATGTCGTCGTCGAGTGGCCGTGGTCGCGTCCTCGTCGTGCTCCATGAGGAATCGCCCGGCGGCGCCAGCATCTCGCTGATGCGCTGCGTCCCCGGCCTCGAGGAGCGCGGCTGGGAGTTCAGCTTCTTCGTTCCCCGACCCGGGAAGCTCTTCGATGAGCTGCGCGAGCGCGGCTACAGGGTCTCAGGGGCCCCGCGCACGATCGTCTACAGCCTGCGGGCGCTGCGGCTCGATCCGGGTCCGCATGCGTCGTCTTCGCGGCATCCCTCCGCATCTGATGGAGCTCAGGCGGACACTGCGCGAAGAGCGGCCGGTCCTCGTCCACGCCAACTCGCATACGACGCTCGCCGATGCCGCACTCGCCCGGGCGGCTGGCGTGCCCACCGTCTTCCACGTCCACGAGATGATCCGAGGCGGCCTCAAAGCCGGCCTGACACGGCGCGCGATCCGGTTCGCGGGAACCGAGGTCGTCGCCGTCTCGAACGCGTGCGCCGACGGTTTGAGCCTGAAAGCATTCCGCCCCCGAGTTGTCTACGGTGGCGCCCCAATTCCCCGCGAGGCAGCGTCGATCCGAGATCGCTCCCCGACCGTCGTGGGCACGATCGGCGTGCTTTCGCGCCGCAAGGGTACGGACCTGTTCGTGGAGGCAGCACGCCTGTTGAGTTCAAGGAGGACAGACATCGAGTTCGTGCTCGCCGGTGCGGCGAGCGACCCCCTGGACGCCTCCTGGGCGGCCCAGACGCTCGCCGAGGCGAAGGCCGCCGGGGTGATCCACGCGGAGCGGATCGATACGCAACGCGAGCTGCACAACTGGGACATGTTCGTGCTCCCGTCACGCACCGACCCGTTCCCGATCGTGATGCTCGAGGCGATGGCCGCAGGCCTGCCGGTGATCGCTGCCGACGTCGATGGCCTCCCTGAGCAGGTCGGCGATGCGGGCCGCCTCGTCCCGGAGGACGATGCCGGTGCGCTCGCGCGCGAGCGATCGAGGAGGTCGCGGATGCGCCACGAGCGCAGCGCGAGGCAATGGGAGCCGCCGCGCGTGAGCGCGTGCGTCGGCTGTTCACCATCGAGCGTCAGGTCGAGGGACTCGATCACGCCTATCTCGGCGCTGTCGGGGCGAAGGGGTGAGCCTCGTCGAGCCGCGGATCGCCCTCGCCCACGACTACCTCCTGTTTCTCCGTGGCGCCGAGCGGACGTTCTCCGGGATCGCCTCCTGTTGGCCACAGGCCGCGATACACACGATCGCGTACTCCCAGAGCGAAACGGAGGCGCGCTTCGCCGGCCGCGAAATCCATACGTCTTTCCTGCAGAAGATCCGCGTGCGGCGCAGCACGCACCGCTACTTCCTCGGGCTGTATCCCCGCGCGGCCGAGTCGATCAAGGTCGAGCCCTGCGACATCCTCGTCTCCTCGAGCTTCGGCTTCGCGCACGGCATGCATCCGCCGCCCGGGGTCAAGCACGTCAGCTACTGCCACACGCCCTTCCGGCACTGCTGGCACGAGCGCGACCGGGCCGTGCACACGGTCTCCCCGCTGCTGCGCCCGGCGCTGAGCCGGACGCTCGACCGGATCCGCCAGTGGGATCTCGCCGCGTCGAGCCGGGTGACGACCTACCTCGCCAACTCCGAGCTGACCGCTCAGCGGATCGGCGACTGGTACGAGCGAGATTCGAAGGTGGTGCACCCGCCGGTCGAACTCGACCGCTTCTCGATCGGTGCGCCCGAGGACTTCTTCCTCTTCGTCGGCGAGCTGGTCGCCCACAAGCGCGCCGACATCGCGCTCGAGGCGGCCCGCCTCGCCGGGCGGAGGATCGTCGTCGTCGGCGGCGGGCCGGAGCTTCCGGCGCTGCGCGCAAAGTACGGCTCCACGGCGACGTTCCTCGGCCGCATCGACGACCGTGAGCTTGCCTCCGTGTACCGCAGGGCCCTCGCCCTGGTGCTCCCGAACATCGAGGAGTTCGGCATCGTCGCGGTCGAGGCGCAGGCGTCCGGTCGCCCGGTGCTCGCACTCGGCCGAGGCGGCGCGCTTGAGACCGTGGTCGACGGTGAGACGGGCGTCCTCGTCGGCCATGAGGCCGTCCGCGATTTCGCCGAGGCGATGCGGGAGGTCGACTTCACCCGCTTCGAGCCCCAGCGCGCGCAGGAGAATGCGACTCGCTTCTCGAGCGACGCCTTCGCCCAGTCCCTGCGCGAGGCGGTCGACGCCGAGCTGCGGCCGTCCTCCTAGAGCATCAGGCGCCCGTACCGAATGCTGTTCCGAATCGCGGCCGTTGCCTCGGCAATGTCGCAGGCGGCGTGAAACGGCGCCAGCATCGGGCCCCCACCCTCGAGCTTCCCGCGGGCGTAGAGGGAGCGCAGCCACGGGACGGCGAACCACGCCTTCAACGGCCACGCCCAGCGCGGCAGGAGAACAGCGGCGATCGCGGCCTGCGCGAGCCAGAGGTGAGTCCGCTTCCAGAACACCGGCGTCGCGAAGTGAGCCCTTCGCAGTGCCGGGTGACGCGCATAGGCGAGCATCGACCATGCGCCGCTCAGGCGCAGCTTCCCGAGCGGACCGAGCTCGTTGACCGCGTGGTGGACGAGCGGCGCGGGATCGAAACGCGCCCGGCCGCCGGCTTCGATCACGCGCCAGGCGAGGTCGGAGTCCTCGCCGCCGTGGACGGTGCCGAAGGCGTCGGTGTCGAAGCCGCCGACGAGCTCGAGCAGCGCTCGGGGGTAAAAGACGTTGCAGGTCTGAAACGCCGCGTCGTAGCCCGTGACCCGGATCGTGCGTGAGAACGGACCGAGAGCGTGAAGCTCCTCCGGGTCGGGCTCGGTGCGGCCCTGGATCAGCGTGAGCGGCGTGGCTGCCGCGGCAGCGCGCCCGGCCTCGAGCCAGCCCGGAGCCGGCCGGCAGTCGTCGTCGGTGAAGGCGATCAGCGGGGCGCTCGCCGCCCGCCACCCGGCCTCGCGCGCCCCCGCGCGGCCGCGGTTCGAGGACATCCGGATCGGCCGGAGCGGCAGATCGGAGTCCGAGGCGGTCGCGGCGAGCACCTCCGGTGTCGCATCGGTCGAGCCGTCGTCGACGACGATCAGCTCGAACCGTCGCGGGTCCAGCGTCTGCGCTTCGAGCGCCGCGAGCAGCCGCGCGAGCCGGTCGGCGCGGTTGTGCGTGGCGACCACTACGGCGACCTCCGGAATCCCGCGCATGCGCGCCGATCCTAGAGGTGGGGAGCGAACCGGGATAATCGTGGGGTGACGGAGATCAGCGTGATCGTTCCCGCCCACGACGCCGCTGAGACTCTCGGCGCGACCCTGGCGGCGCTCGCGGAGCAGGAGGTGGAGGCCGCATACGAGGTCATCGTCGTCGACGATGGCTCCGCCGACGCCACCGCGGAGGTCGCGGGCAGCTTCGCCGGCGTCCGCACCGTTTCGCAGGCGCAGGCCGGGCCAGGACCTGCGCGTAACCGCGGCGTCGCCGAGGCCCGGGGGCGGATCCTCGCTTTCACGGACGCTGATTGCGTTCCGACCTCCAGCTGGCTTGCCGAGGGCCTTGAGGCGATGGACGGTGGCGGCCTGGTTCAGGGAGCCGTGCGACCCGACCCCTCGACCGTGCCGATGCCGTTCGACCGCTCGATCACGGTCCGCGATGCGACCGGTCTCTTCGAGACCGCGAACCTGCTCATCGATCGCGAGCTGTTCGAGCGCCTCGGTGGCTTCGAGGACTGGCTGGGCCCGGTCATCGGCAAGCCTCTGGCCGAGGACCTCTGGCTCGGCTGGAGAGCACGGCGAGCGGGGGCGCGAATCGTCTTTGCCGATGCGGCGCTCGTCCACCACGCGGTCTTCCGCCGCCGCGCGCGCGACTACGTCGGCGAGCGCGTCCGGCTCGTGTACTTCCCGGCCATCGTCGCCAAGGTGCCCGAGCTGCGCGAAGGGGTCCTGCACCGCCGCGTCTTCCTCAACCGCAGGACGGCGTCGTTTGATCTCGCCGCCGCGGGCCTCGCGGCAGCGGTTCTCAGCCGCTCGCGCCTGCCCCTCCTCGCCGCGCTTCCGTACCTCTCGCGGCTTCTCGGCGGGGCGCTGCCGTGGCGGCGTCATGCGCCGAGGGTCGCGGTCGCAGACGCTGCCGCCGACGCCATCGGCGCCGGGGCGCTCCTTGTCGGCAGCGTTCGCTCGCGGACCGCGGTCCTATGAGCCGCGACGAGTCCCGCGGACCCGGAGGAGGGGACGGAGCCGGGCGGACCGGTGGCCACCCCGTCGGAGGCCTCGGGCATCGGCGGCGAGGCGGAGATGACGGCGACCCTGGTCGACCCGACCGCGGGAGCCGCGGCCGGACCGGGCAAGCGCAGGGTCGCGGCGCGCGGTGTGGTCATCAACTCCGCGTTCTTTCTCGGCCTGAGCACGCTGCAGCTGCTCAAGGCGCTGATCGTCACCCGCTTTCTGACCGCGAGCGAGTTCGGCGTCTGGAGCATCGTCTTCCTCGCCTTCGGCCTCGTCTTCGCGCTGCGGGCGATCGCGGTGATCAACAAGTACATCCAGCAGGACGACGAGGACCAGGAGCGGGCCTTCCAGAAGGCCTTCACGCTCGAGCTCGGTTCGTCCGCGATCGGCTTCGCGGTCCTCGCCGCGCTGGCGCCGGTGCTCGCGCTGATCTACGGGGAGGACGAGTTGCTCGTCCCGACCCTCGTGGTCGCGCTGACCTTGCCCGGGCTGGCCTTGCAGGCGCCCATCTGGGTCTACTACCGCCGGCTCGAGTTCCTGCGGCAGCGACTCCTCGGAGCGGTCGACCCGGTGGTCTCCTTCGTTGTCACGATCGCCCTCGCCATCGCCGGCTTCGAGTACTGGAGCCTGGTGATCGGCCTCGTCGCGGGGGCGTGGGCCGGTGGGATCGTCGCCATCCTGTTCAGTCCCTACCGGCTCCGCCTCCGCTTCGACCGCGGGACCCTGCGCGAGTACGTCTCGTTCTCCGGGCCGCTGTTGCTCGCCGTGGGCCTCGGGCTCGGAATCGCACAGCTCTCGGTCTTCGTCGGCGACCTCGCGATCGGCCTGGCGGGCGTGGGCGCGATCGGCCTTGCGGCGACCTTCTCCGCGTACGTCGAGCGACTCGACTCCGTCGTCACGCAGACCCTCTATCCGGTCATCTGCCGCGTCCAGGGCCAGGCGGACCTGATGTTCGAGGTGTTCATCAAGTCCAACCGCCTGGCGCTCATGTGGGCGCTTCCGTTCGGCATCGGGCTCAGCGTCTTCAGCGGGGACCTGATCGAGTTCGGGATCGGGGATCAGTGGCGGGACGCGGAAACCCTCCTCGTCGTCTTCGGGATCACCTCGGCGGCCGTCCACATCGGCTTCAACTGGAGCGCGTTCTACCGCGCGCAGGGGATCACGCGGCCCGAGGCCGTGGTCGCGGTGATCACCTTCGTCGCCTTCTGCCTGACCGCGATCCCGCTCGTCTTCGCCTTCGAGATCGAGGGGTTCGCAGCGGGGATCGCGGCGATGACCGTCGTCACGCTCGCGGCGCGCTGGTACTACCTGCTGAAGCTCTTCCCGCGCCTCAACCTCGGCCGTTACGTGGTCCGCGCCGTCACCCCGACCGCGGTCTCCGTCGCGGTCGTACTCGGGCTGCGGGCGCTCGAGACCGGCGACCGGACGCTGGCGCTGGCGCTCGGCGAGCTGGCTCTCTTCATCGGGGTCAACGTGATGCTGACGGTGGTGATCGAGCGGCGTCTCCTGCGCGAGGCGCTCTCCTATCTTCGGCGACCGCGCACGCCGCCGGCAGTCGCGACCTAGTCGCTACTTCGTCGCGTGATGAACGGCGTGGTGGACCTTCCACCCGGCCGTCTGCCTTGAGGTCGAAGCGGTCGAGTCGCTCGATCTTCGTGAATCCCGCGGTCATCAGCATCTCGCGCCAGGCGCGCAGGTTCGGCTCCCAGAAGACGACCGAGATCGGCCGCAGCGCCCGGTACCGGGCGGCCGCGGTCGGCACCAGCCCGAGGAGGCGGCTGTACGGCTCGACCGTGATGAAGCGGTCGTGGCAGAGCGCTCCGATCCGCTCCAGAGCCAGCACCGGATCGCGTAAGTGGATGAGGACGGAGCCACAGAAGACCAGATCGAAGGTTCCGAGCTCCTCTGGCGTCGCCTCGTATACCGCGCAGACCCGGCGATCGACGTTCGAGCCGAGCGCTTCGTGTGCGATCTCGAAGCAGGCGCCCTGCGGACGCTCGGTGAACTCCTTCGGACGCCGGATGGCCGGCCAGTCGAAGTCGCGGTCGTCCTGGACGTCGATCGCGACCACGTCGGCGCCGCGGCGCTCCATCTCGAACGACCAGAAGCCGTCGAACGTGCCGACCTCCAGCACCCGCATCCCCTCCATGTTCTCCGGCAGCCCGTAGCGGGGAACATACGGGCGCAGGTCGAAGACGCCGTCGGTGACGACCCCCGGGGCAAGTTCGATCGTGTGGTACCAGTCGAGCTCCTTGGCTCGAGTCGCGAGCTCCATGGCGCGGGACCGTACACAAGAGGCCGATCAAGCGTGGCGGCGCGCGGCTAGGCTTGCCGACTTGGACCACGCTCGCATTTGCATCGTCTGCGGCTCCGGCGGGGCCTTCCCGACCGTCTATGAGCGCTCCGGATACCGGATGGTCCGCTGCCCGTCCTGCGGGCTCGTCTTCCAGGACCCGCAGCCGTCGGAGGAGAGGCTCGCCGAGACCTACTACCACGATCGGCGTTCGCTGACGCGCTCTTCGGCGAGCTGCGCGGGATCACGCTCGACAACGCCGAGCACAAGCGCGCCATGCTCGCGGATGCCGGGGTCCTCGAGCCGGGGATGCGGGTGCTCGACGTCGGCTCGTCTTCGGGCGCGTGGCTCGAGGTCGCCGCCGCCGCGGGGATGCGAGCCGTCGGGGTCGAGATCGGCGAGGAAACGTCGGAGCGGGCACGCGGCAGGGGACTCGACGTCCGCACCGGAACGCTCGAGCAGGCGCTCCCCGACCTCGGCGGTGAGAGCTTCGACCTGATCACGTTCTGGGACGTGATCGAGCACCTGCGCGATCCTCGCCACGAGCTCGAGCTCGCCCACCGCCTCCTCCGGCCGGATGGCCTCGTCGCCGCGACGTTTCCCAACGTCGAGGGCCTCTATCCGCAGCTCACCTACCGGTTGATCGCCAGGCGCACGGGGGTTTGGGAGTACCCGGAGCTGCCGGTTCACCTCTACGACTTCTCGCCGGCGAGCGCCTCGAGGCTGTTCGCGAGCCAGGGCTTCGACGTCGAGGCGGTGCGGACGTTCGCGATCCCGTATGGCTTCTACCGTTCGACCTCGCTCTCGCCCGAACGGACGGGCTCGGGGCCGAAGGCGTTTGCGCTGCGGTCGGCCTTTTTCGCACTGCGCTCGATCGCCTACCCCGCGGCAAGGCTCCTCGGCCGCGGCAACGCGCAGTTCATCCTCGGCCGCCGCCGGACCGCCCCGGCGAGGCCGGTTCCTTCATAGACTCCTCGCGTGCTCGACACCACTCGCGCGAAGCTGATCGAGATCATCGGGCCCGACGACGTTGTCCTCGATATCGGGGGCTGGGGCGACCCGTTCGGGCGCGCCGACTGGGTCGTCGACCTCTTCCCCTATGAGACGAGGGGGCTGTATGAGCGCAAGGGGTGGGTCGGCGATCGCGGCGAGAGCGAGCGCTTCAGCGCGGACACATGGCTTCAGCGCGATATCTGCGAGCGCGAGCCGCTTCCGTTCGCGGACGATCAGTTCGACTTCGTCATCTGTTCGCACACGCTCGAGGACATCCGTGACCCGATCTGGGTCTGCTCCGAGATCCAGCGGGTCGGCAAGGCCGGGTACATCGAGGTGCCCTCGCGGCTCGAGGAGCAGAGCTACGGCGTCGTCGGCGACTTCGTCGGCTGGTCCCACCACCATTGGCTCATCGACGGGGTCGACGGCGGGCTCGACTTCGTCTTCAAGCCGCACGTCATTCATGCGCTTGCGCACTGCCAGTTCCCGGCCGGATTCTGGGAGACGCTCACGGACGAGGAGAAGGTCGTCTCGTTGTGGTGGGAGGGCTCCTTCCCGGCCCGCGAGCGGGTCTTCTTCGAGCAGCCCGACGAGGAGACCCTCGACCAGTACCTGCATCGGTTCGTCGAGCGCGAGATGGCCGTCCGCGGAGTGACGCGCCCGAAGCTGCCGCTCCACAGGCGCGTGCGGGCGCGCGCGCACCGGGCGCTCCAGGGAAGTCGGGCCTAGACCGTGGACGGCGAGCGGATGCGGCGGTTCTGGGACGCGCGCGCGGCCGAGAACGCGCGCTTTTACATCGACAACACGCTCAACTACTTCGACCCGAGCGACGAGGCGTTCTGGACCCACGGCGAGACCGAGCTGGATGCGATGCTCGACGCCGTCGGTGCCGCGATCGCGCCCGACGACGAGGTAGTCGAGATCGGCTGCGGCATCGGCCGGATGACGCGTGCGATCGCCGCTCGCGCGTCGGCGGTGCGCGCGATCGACATCTCCGCGGAGATGCTGGCGAGGGCGCGTGAGCTGGGCGGCGACGCCGAGACGATCGAGTGGGTGCTTGGCGACGGTGTGAGCCTCGCCGGAATCGACGATTCGAGCGCCGATGTCTGCCTCTCGCACGTCGTCTTCCAGCACATCCCCGATCCGGCGATCACGCTCCACTACGTGCGCGAGATCGGCCGCGTGCTGCGCCCGGGCGGATGGGCCGCGTTCCAGATCTCGAACGACCCGGGGATCCACCGTCGCCGAACTGGCCGTGAGGGCCTTGGAATCGTCCTCAGGGGCCTGACCGGCCGCGGTCCCAAGGGCCAGGCCAATGCGGCGTGGCTTGGCTCCTTCGTCGAGCTCGATGACCTTCGACGCGCCGCCGGCGAAGGCGGCATGTCGGTGAAGCGGGTTGCCGGCGAGGGTCAGCAGCTCTGCTTCGTGCTCACCGAGCGTGAGGTCTAGCCGATCGCGTCTTGCGAGTCCCGTAGGCCGCCGGTGCTCGAGCGCCGTCCTGTACGCGGTCACGTGCCGCTCGGCCAGCGGCCCGAGCGCGAAGTCCCGCCGCGCACGCGCGAGCGCTGCGGCGCTCATCCGCTCGCGTAGCGCTCGGTCACCGAGCAGGGCCGCCGAGCGCGGAGGCGATCCGCTCCGGATCCTCCGCCGGCACGACGAAGCCGGTGCGCTCGTCCTCGACGAGCTCCCGCGTCGATCCGACGTCGGTACTGACCACCGGCTTGCCGAGCGCCATTGCCTCGAGGATCGCCGTCGGCATTCCCTCGGAACGCGCGGTCGAGGTCATCGCGAAGACGTCGGCGCCCTGAAGCAGCGTGGTCGCTTCCGGCCCGGGATCAACGAATTCGAGCGTCCCATCCGCAAGCAGGCCCAGTCGGTCCGCCTCGGCTTCGACGCCGACGTTCCAGTCGTCATGCCCGGGACTCGGTGCTCCGAGCACGCGAAACACAGCATCGGGGTGGCGCTCGCGCACTCGAGCCGCGGCGCGAACGAAGTACTGGTGGCCCTTCTGCGAGTTGCGCACTCCCAGCGTGACCACGAGCGGCCTTTCGTCACGGACGCCGAGCTCCTCTCGGGCGTGTGCCGCGCCTCTCCGTCCGGGGAGAGCCGGGGATCGACGGGGGGGTAGACGAGCACGAGGCGATCCCCGAGCGCGATCGCACCCGGATGCGCCCGCGCGAGTTCCGCGCCCCAGCTGGTGACGACGTCGGCGTTGCGCACGACGATCGGCATCACGGCGCGGCGCAGCGGCCGCGGGGCGCGAGAGTCGAGGATCTGCCAGGCGACTGCCCGCCGCTCGAGCTTCGCGGCGATCAGCGCGTGGAGGTTGACGAGCCCGTGCACCTGGACGACGCTGGCCCGCCTGGCGCGAATCACGCCACGGAGGGCACCCACGTTGCGGCGCACGTCGGCGATCGTCCGGGCGTTTACCGCAGGGTCCCGGGTGAGGCGGAAGCTCCGCAGCGGGATCTGCACCACCTCGATGTCCGCGGCCTCAAGCCGGCGCGCCGCGTCCTCGGCCTCGGCAGGGAGCACGGCGACGGTCTCGATCCCGCGAGACCGGAGCTCCGGATCGAGGCGGAGGAGCTGATTGTGGGCGCCGCCGAAGACCGGCCCGTGAATCACGGAGACGACCCGCTGGCTCCCCTTGACGGGCATGCGAGCCAGGCTACCTGCGACGCTTCCGCCGCATGCGATCGAACGCTGACGCCGACACCGCTCGGATCTCCGTCGCGCCCGACTCGTCCGACCGAAGCGCGGCAATCAACGACGCCGTCGAGGCGGCCGGTTCGGAGTGGATCGAGTTCGACGGTGCACGGGTCCGGCGCGCCGACTTCCTGAGTGTCGGCGGGCTCAACGAGGGCGTGATCGGCGGCGCCGCGCATGACCTCTGCCTACGGGCCTCGGCGACCGCGCCGAGATCGTCGAGGCTTGGGGGAGCGAGGACGTCCGGGGCATGCTCGAGGTCGGCGACCAGCTCGCGCTGCCCGCGGATGAGCGCCGGCTGATGGGCCGGCGCGGGCGGGAGCACGTCGTCGCTCGCTGCAACATCGCCGCTGAGACCGCGAAGCTCGCCGAGCTGATCTCAGCCTCACTGGCGCGGCGGGGCGTCGGGGGATCGCATGCCGCCGCCTGAGGTCAGCGTCGTGATCATCAGCCACGGCCGCGAGACGAGGCTCGCCTTCGCCCTCGAGGCGCTCGCGAATCAGACCCTCGAGCGCGATCGGTTCGAGGTCCTCGTCGTTCGCCGGCCCGATTCGCCGGGTCCGTTCGCCTCCGGCCCGAGGGGCTCGAGACGCGATTCGAGATCTCGATCGACCCCGACCCGGCCCGGCCAGCGAAACCACGGTTGGCGGGCGGCGCGCGGAGGGCTCGTCGCGTTCACGGACGACGACTGCAGGCCGACGCCGGGTTGGCTCGAGGCCTTGCTCGCTCAGGACGCGGATGCCGAGCGCGTTCGTCCAGGGGCCGACCGAACCGGACCCGGACGAGGCGCACCTGCTTTTCGGACTCGCCCGCAGCATCCGCGTCCCTGGCCCCACACCCTGGTTCGAGACCTGCAACGTCGCGTACCCGCGGCCCCTGCTCGAGGCACTGGGGGGCTTCGACGAGGACTTCGTCGACTCCGGCGAGGACACGGACCTCGGGCTGCGCGCGATCGATGCGGGCGCCCGGCACGAGTTCAGTGAGCGGGCGCTGGTCTATCACGCGGTCGTCGCGCAGCCGCTGGATCAGGCCGTCCGAGCTGCGCTCGTCCGCTGGCGCTCGACCCCTCTCGTGGTCAAGCGCCACCCCTCGCACCGGCGCCACCTGTTCGCCCGTCTCTTCTTCAACCGGACGCATGCGTCGCTGCCGGCGTTCGTCGCCGGCCTGCTGCTCTTTCGCCGCCGGCCGCTGATCGGGACGGCGCTGGCGGCTCCGTACGTCGCCGACGCCTACGACTCACGCAACCTCGGCCCCCGCGGCATCCTGCGTCAGACAATCCATGTCCCAGCGCGCGCGATCCGCGATCTCGCCCATGTCGTCGGGATCGCCCGCGGGGCGTGGCGACACCGCGCGCCCATGCTGTGACCCGGGGACCCTTGCGCATCGCGCTGCTCCACCCGACCTACTGGCCCGAGGTGAGGCGTGGGTCCGAGCGCGTGGTCCATGACCTCGGCGTCGCTCTCGCTCGCCGCGGCCACGACGTCACGATCCTGACCACCCATCGCGGCTCGCGACAGGTTGGCGAGGAGGACGGCGTGGTCGTCGATCGGGCCCGCCGGCTCCCGGAGCTCTCGCCGTTGCGTTTCTACGAGCACTACCTTGCGACGGTCCCGGCGGCCGTTTCCCGCCTTCGCCGGGGCCGTTTCGATCTCGCGCACGCCTTTTCTCCGAGCGACGCGTTCGCGGCCTCGCTCGCGCGCCGTGGCGGCGGCCCTCGTTACGTGTTCTCGATCCACGGGATTCCGACGCGCGAGTTTCTCGTCGCGCGTCGCTATCGGCTCGAGATGCTGCAGCGGGCAATCACGGCGGCGGCCCAGGTCACGGTGCTCAGCGAGGCGGCCGCCGCGAGGGCGCGGCGCTACCTGCAGGAGTCCCCGCTGGTGATGCCGGCGGGAGTCGACGTCGACGAGTTCGCCGTCGACGAGCCGCGAGCGATCGAACCGACCCTCATCTGCGCCGCCACCCTCACCGATCCCCGCAAGCGCGGGCCGCTCCTCCTGGCCGCCTTCGAGCGCGTCCGGCGCGAGCTCCCCGCCGCCCGGCTGGTGCTCGCCGGGGGGGCGGGAATGCCCGTTCACGGCGGCGGCATGGCGTCGTTGCCGCCCGGCGTCGTCCGCCTCGAAGCGGACCGCACCGAAGTGCTCGCCCGGGCCTACGCCCGCGCGTGGGCGAGCGTGTTGCCCTCGGTCGAGGAGGCGTTTGGCCTCGTCCTGATCGAGTCGATGGCGGCCGGCACTCCGGTGGTCGCCGGGCGCTCGGGGGCCGTCCCCGAACTGGTCAGCGACGACGGCCTCGGCTGGACGTTCGAGCCCGATGACGAGGCCGGTCTCGCCGCGGCCCTCGCCCTTGCGCTCGCCACCACTCCGGCGGACGCGAGGGTCGCGCGATGCCGGGCTCGTGCGGGCGAGTTCGACCTCGCCGGCCTCGTCGCGGACTGGGAGCGGCTCTACGAGCGCATCGCGTGGAGCGCCTGACACGTGCCTCGGCGTCGGCGGCTAGGCTCCCGGATCGTTTTGGCGCGACAAGGTGAATGGCATGAGCACGGCTGACGTCCTCCTCGGGCTCGTGATCCTGGGCGTGGTCCTGGGCGCCTCGGCGATCACGGCGAGATGCGTCGTCGACCGCTACTCCGACCGGGACCTGAGCGGCGTGGAGCGATGGGTCGCCCTCGGCCTGGTCTTCGCGGCGGCCTACTTCGCCGTGCACCTGATCCCGGGGTTGTTCGGGATCCTCCACCGGGAGGTCGTCGTCCTCACGGCCGCGCTGCTTGCCGGGCTCGCGATCCTTCTCGCCAGGAAGGACGGCGCGAGTGCGCGCCCGGCGGAGGATACGCAGGATCCCGAGTCGCCCGGGCTGTCGCTCAGGGGCCTTCTCGTCGCCCCGGCGGGCGAAGTGCGGGCGTCATGGGTGATCGGCGTGATCGCGGTCGCCGCGGTGACCGTGTACCTGGTCGGCTCGGCGATCGACCACGCGACGGTCGCGCTCCTCCACGTCGACGTCGCATCGTTCCACCTGCCCAACATCGCCCGGTGGATGCAGGACGCGTCCCTGTGGCAGGTCGACGACTTCATCCCGTACCGGGCGCCGGGCAACTACCCGCAGACCGGCGACATCTTCCTGCTCGGCGTCATCCTGCCGTTCTCCAACGAGTTCCTGGTCCGGTTCGTCGGCCTGCCCTTCCTCGCTCTGGCCGGGTCTATCGATCTTCGCGGCCGGCCGCGAGATGGGCGCGTCGCGTGGTCCGTCGGCCGTCGTCGCGGCCGCACTCGTCTCGATGCCCGCCTTCGGCTACATCGCCCTGCGCGGCCTCGCCGATCCGGTGATGGTCGGCACCTTCGCGGCCGGCGCCTTCTTCCTCCTGCGAGCCTGGCGCACGGGTTCCGGCTTCGAGCTGGTCCTCGCCGGAGTCGGGTTGGGCCTGGCATTCGGAACCCGCTGGTACGCCGTCTACGCGGTCGGGGCGCTCGTCGTCGTCTGGTTCGTCGCGTCCCTGATCTCCGGCCGTCGCGACGGCCTGCTGGGCCGCACGGCAGTCCTCGGAGTGCCGGCGGCGCTCTTCGGCGGCTTCTGGCTCCTGCGCAACTGGATCGAGTCGGGGAACCCTGTGTTCCCAGTGAAGGTGGCCTTCGGTTCGCTGACGATCTTCGATGCGCCCCCCGATCGATACCGGGAGATCGAGGGTTACTCATTGCTTCACTACGCAGACTCGCCGGGTGTCTGGCGGACGATCTTCTGGCCGACGTTCCTCGACGTCCTGAGCTTCGTCGCGGTGATCTTCTGGGCGCTGATGCCGGTGACCGCGGTCGTCGCGTGGCGCAGGTTCACCACCGACCCGCAGCGCGCCGGGAAGATGGCCGCGATGGTCGTCGTGGCTGCCCTGATCGGCGTTGCCTACGTGATCACCCCGTACACGGCGGTGGGGCCCGAGGGCGCCCCCGTCAACGCCTGGGTCAACTCGCGCTATGTCATCCCGGCGCTGATCGTCCTCGCCCCGGCGGTCGCATGGCTGCTGGCGCGCTCGGGTCGTCTCGCCCTCTTCGGCCAGGGGTTGCTGCTCCTCGCCCTGCTCGACGCCCTACGGCGTAGCACGAAGTTCTTCGAGGGGACGGTCGGGATCGCCGCCGTGCTCGCAGCGGTCGCGGTGATCGCGCTCGTCGTGGGGCTCGCGCTCTTGTGGCGCTCCCTGCGGGACCGCGGCGGCTTCGGACCCGCGGCCCTCGCGGCCGCCGTCCTCGGCTTCCTCGCGCTCGGCGTGATCGCGTTCGAGAGCCGCTTCGCCGAGCTTCGGCATACGAACCTCGGTGAGCCGATCGCGATCGTCGACGCCGCGCCCGCCGGCACGCACGTCGGCCTGCTCGGGGACGGGTGGGGCAACTACCCGCTCTTCGGCCCCGAGCTGGAGAACGAGGTCGAGTTCATCGGTCCGCGCGTCGACGAGATGCTCGCGACCTACGACACCAAGGAAGCGCTGGCGGCCGCCCTCGACGCCGGTGGCTACGACTACGTCTACACGCAGGACATCGACGCGCTCGACCCGGAGCGCCCCGACCGCCAGCAGGAGTGGCTAGATCAGCTCGGCTGGACCCGCATCGCGACTGGGCAGAACCTCAGCTTCGGCGGCGACATCGAAACGGCGCTCTACACGCCTCCCGCGCCCGGCTAGGTCGGGCCGAGGCGCGCGATGACGACCATCCGGTCGCGGAAGTCCGGCGTCCACATCCGTTCGGCGAAGCCCAGTTGCTCCGCTGCCGCGATCATCGCCTTGGACACGCCGGGCAGGTATCCGCCACCCTTGTCGAGGTAGTAGCGGACGGTGAACGACTTCGGGTCGGTGGCGACGTAGAGCGGCTCGTAGCCGTGGCGGCGCAGCATCGTCGCGGCGCTTGGGCGGGTGAAGTAGTGGATGTGGGTCGGGATCACCGACCACCACTTCGCACCGAGCAGCTTGGCGACCCGGCTGCCGGCGTCCGGCAACTCGAGCGCGATCAGCCCGCCGGGCCGCAGCAGCTCGGCGATCCGGTCGAGGGCGGCATTCGCGCGAGTCAGATGCTCGAGCACGTCGCCCATGACGACGCAGTCGAAGTGGCCGGTCGGAAGATCGGCGGTGAACAGCTCCTCGGTGCGCACGTCGAGGCCGAGGCGCTCACGGGCGAACTCGGCGGCGAAGGTCGAGGGCTCGATCCCGATCGGCTCGCGCCAGCCGCGCTCCTTCGCCTCGGCGAGCAGGAAGCCGACCCAGCAGCCGACGTCGAGGATCGCGCCCTTCTCCGTCCCATAGCGCTCGATCCGCTCGAGAACGGACGCGAAGCTGTAGCGCTGGCCCGCCTCCTCCTCGACGTAGGCATCCGATTCGGCGACCTCGTAGGCCGCGTCGAGCTCCTCGTCGGAGGGGAAGCGGTCGAGCTGCATATGCGAGCAGTTGGCGCAGCGGACGATGTCGCCGAGGGCGGTGCCGAACTCCTTCGTCGTCGGGATCAGCCCCTCCGCACCCATCTCACCGCGGACCTCGAGGTGGGCGACGAGCTCGCTCGAGCCACAGGCCGTGCAGACCGCGGCGCTGTCGACGGCCGGCTCAGACGTCATCGGCGTCCTCCAGATTGCGCCGCTCGCCGACGACGTAGAGCGGCCGGCGCTTGACCTCGTCGTAGATGCGGCTGATGTACTCGCCGATGATCCCGAGCGTGATCAGCTGGATCCCGCCGAGCAGGAGGATCGCGAAGAGCAGGGTCGAGACGCCCTCGACGTAGAACCCGATCAGCCGGTTGACGATCACGTACGGGATGCCGAGGAAGGCGATGAAGGAGACCGCGAACCCGACCAGGGTTGCGATCTGCAGCGGCACGTGCGAGAACGAGGAGATCCCGTCGAGCGCGATCCGCAGCAGCGTCCGCCACTTGTAGCGCGTGTCGCCGGCGAAGCGCGGATCTCGGTCGTAGGGAACCGAGCTCTGGCGGAAGCCGACCCAGACGGTCATCCCGCGCATGAAGCGGTTGCGCTCGGGCATCGCGCGAAGCGCGTGGACGGCGCGCCGCGACAGCAGGCGGAAGTCGCCGACGTTGGCGGGGATCTCGAGCTCGGCGAGGCGCCGGAAGAGGGAGGAGAACCAGCGCGCGGTGACGAGCTTCACCCGCCCCTCGCCGCGGCGCTCGCGGCGCACGGCGTAGACCACGTCGGCGCCCTGCTGCCATTCGGCGATCAGCTCCGGGATGAGCTCCGGGGGGTCCTGAAGGTCGGCGTCGATCGTCACCACCGCGTCGCCGGAGCAGTTGTCGAGCCCCGCGGCGACGGCGGGCTGGTAGCCGAAGTTTCGCGAGAGGTGGATGACTCGCACCCGGGGATCCTTCGCCGCGAGCTCGTCGAGCATCTCCGGCGTGCGGTCCGTCGAGCCGTCGTCGACGAGCACGAGCTCGAAATCATGGCCCTCGAGCGCAGCGCAGACCCGCTCGTAGAAGCGCTCGAGCACGTCCTCCTCGTTCAGCACCGGGGCGCTGACGCTGATCAGGCCCACCGAGCGGTCCGCCGCCTCCGCGCTCCTCATCCGCCGTCGGGAACGGGCGTGCGCTTGATCGCGGAGCGCCCGGTGTAGTCGATCCGATTCAAAAAGACCGGCTGACCGGTCTCCGCGAAGTACTCGTCGACGGCCTTTCGCGCTCCCTCGTAGTGACCGTAGTCGTCGATGATCAGGACGCCGCCGTCGGCGAGGCGTGGATAGAGCTCGTTCAGCTCGTGCCTGGTCGAGGAGTACCAGTCGGTGTCGAGCCGCAGGACGGCGATCGACTCCGGGGCCTCGGCGGGGAGCGTGTCCTCGACCATCCCGGGGTGGAGGTGGATGCGCTCGGTCGGGTATCCGGTGGAGGCGACCGCGCTCCGCACCTCTTCGACCGGGACGCCCGCCCACTCGTTGCCGGAGTCGCTGTGCCGGCGCCAGCGCTTGTGCAGCGAGTAGCCGTCATATGGCGAGCTGACGTCCTCGCCGCCGGGCTCGGGCATCCCGGTGAAGGTGTCGTACAGGTGGAGCTCCCGGCTCGTATCGCCGCTGCGCTGCAACGTCAACGCCGCCGCCATCATGCTGCCGCCGCGCCACACGCCGCACTCGACGATCTCGCCCTCGATCCCCTCGCGGACGACGTAGGAGACCGCATCGCAAAGCGCCGCGATCCGCGCCGTGCTCGTCAGGGTGTGCCTGCGGACGCGCTTCATCGTCGTCGCGATCTCGGGCTCGTAGTGATGCGGGATCGGCGTCCCGAGCATGTAGCTCGCGCGCCACTTCCAGCCCGCGGCGAGCTTGCGGACCTTCGTCAGGGTGCCTTCGTTGGGGCCGGTCATGAGGAGGTGGAGGGTATGGGGGACGCCCGGCGTTCGCGTTGTCGCGGGTTAGCCTTCCCGCGTGCCCGCCGGCGATTACATCGAGGGCTACGCCCTCTTCGCCGCGATGCTCGCGGGCACGATCGGAGGCGCAGCCTGGATCGCCGCTGCGAGGTTTGGGGTTCTTCGCGGCGTGGAGCGGGTGCTCGCAGTCGCGGTGCTGGCGAGCGCCGCGATCCTTGCCGTGCATCTGCTGCCGATGGTCCTCGGCGTCCTCTCCGAGGCGAGCGTGCTGATCGCAACCGCGTTCTGGATCGGCGCGGCCGCGTTGCTCGCGCGCCGTGGGCCGGCGGCAGCGCGTGGGGCGGGGGTGGCCGACATCGAGACCCCGCTCGCCGCCGGGCGCTTCGCCGCCGCCGTTGCCGGTGCCTGCCTCGGCGTCGCGGCGGCGTTCCTCCTCACCTCGCTCGGAGATCGCCTGGTCGCGGCGCCGCTGTCGATTGACGTCCTCAACTTCCACCTTCCGAATGTCGTCCGCTGGATCGAGTCCGGCTCGATCTGGCAGATCGACGTCTTCCTCCCCGACGTGGCCCCCGGCCACTACCCGCATAACGGCGACGTCCTCCTGCTCGCCTCGGTGCTCCCCTGGCGCGACGATTTTCTCGCGCACCTGGTCCTCTATCCCTACTGGGCCCTTGCGGGCGTGGCGACCTACGCGCTCGGCCGCCGCCTCGGCGCTGCGCCGCTCGCCGCCGCTCGTCGCCGCGGCCGTTTCGCTCCTGGTCCCGGCGATCGCCGCCCCGGCCCTCAACGCGGGGCTCGTCGACGCGCTGACGCTGTTCGGCTTCGCCGCCGGGCTCACCTTCCTGCTCCGCCACCGCGCCGGCGGCGGGACCCCTGACCTGGTCATCGCCGGCATCGCGCTCGGGATCGCGTTCGGGACGAAGTGGTATGGCGTCTGGGCGGTCGCGCTCGCCCTCCTCGTCTGGGCCGTGGCCGGCGCGCTCGAGGGGCGGTCGATCCGCACGGCGGCCGTCCGGCTCGCCGGGGTCGGTGCGCTCGTCCTCGGCGCCGGCGGGATCTGGATGCTCCGCAACCTGATCGAGTCGGGCAATCCGGTGTTCCCGGTGCGCGTCGACCCGCTCGGGTTGACGATCTTCGACGCCCCCGCCGACGTCGTCCGTGACGCGGCCGGCTTCACCCTCCTCGACTACTTCGGCGATGTCGAGGTGTGGTTCGACTTCATCTGGCCGCAGCTGCGCCGTGCGCTGGCTTGGCCGGCGGCCTTGATCGGGGTTGCGTTCGTCGTCGGGCTCGCGCTCGCCGCTCGGCGGCGGGACTCCCGCCGCCCCCTGCTGCTGGCCGCAGGCGTGCTCGCCGTGCTCCTGCTCCTCGCGTACCTGGCGACTCCGTACTCCGCCGGCGGCCCGGAGGGCTATCCCTTCCTCGTCGCCGCGGACGCCCGCTACGCCGGGCCGGCGCTGCTCGTCGCCGCGGCCGTGGCGGCCGCCGCGCTCGGTGCTTCCGGAGCGCTCGCGGTGGGGATCGGACTGCTGGCGCCGATCGCGATGCTTGATGGAGCCCGGTACGCGCTCGGCGCTTATGCCGAGGCGGCTGGGCTCAGCCCGCTGGGTTGGGGCGCCGCAATCGTGGCGGGGGCGCTCGCGGGTGCGGGATGGGGGCGGCTCGAACGCGTGGCGGAAAGTGCCCGCGGCGCTCTGGCCGGGGTGAGGGCCTCGGCCTTCGCCGCGGTGGCCGCCGTCGTGGTTCTCGGCGCTCGGGGTCCTGGGACGCGAGATGGAGCAGCGCTTCGACGTGAACCGCTTCGCCGGGGTCGACCCAACGACCGACTGGATCGCGGAGAACGCCCCGAGCGGCGCCCGGGTGGGACTCGCGGGGGTCTGGGACGACGCCGGCATCTCGCCGGTGCTGCCCGCGTTCGGCCCCAGCCTCGAGAACGAGGTCGCCTACGTCGGAGCGGACGACGAGGACATGCTGCGCCGCTACGGGGACGAGGAGGCCTTCGCCGCGGCCCTGGAACGGGGACGCTTCGACCTCCTCGTCGTCGGGCGGGGCCGCTCGGAAGCCCCGGTCGTGCCCGAGCAGGCCTGGGCTCGCCGACGCCGGGTTCGTCCCGGTGGCCGAGAGCCCGCGATTGACGCTCTACGCCTCGCCGGCCTTCAGCGGCTCATGACGAGGAAGCGCGGAGTCTCGAAGCTCAGCTCGAGGTCCTGCTCCTGGGCCCAGCCGGCGAGCGTCTCGGGCGGGATCGGGTCCTCGCGGCCCGGGGAACGGACTCTCGCGCTCAAGGCCGATCAGGACCACGTCCGGGTCCGCCCGCGCGAGCGCTGCGTCGAACTCCGCCTGCGTACGCGGGGGTGCGAGCAGGGCGTCCTCGACCGTGCCCAGATAGGAGACTTCGTTGTCGAGCTGCCCGCCGAACGACGGGTACGTCGGGGAGACACCCGCGGTCGACCAACTGCCGGCGAGGCCGACCTGCGCGCCGTCGAGGCCCGTGACGTACTCGATCGCGGGATCCTCGCCCGCGTAGCGATCGCCGGCGTAGTCGCGCTGGAGGATGTAGCCGAGCCCGACGAGAGCCGTCAGGACCGCGATCGAAGCTGCGAGGCGTGTCCCGACACGGATCGCCGGGAGCTCGCCGCCGCGGCGGCGGACCACCAGCCCGACGGCGGTGAGCGCGAGGGCGAGCGCGAAACAGACGTAGACGGTTCTCGACGTTGTGACGGTGCCGACCCGCAGGGCGTCGACCGTGCCCAGGAGGAGGAGCACGCAGAGGACGGCCGACCAGGCGCCCGCCAGGCGAGCGGCGAGCCAGCCGATCGCGGGCACGGCCAGGATCAGCGCCGGGATCCCGTAGCGGACGTTGATCGCAGCGGCGTCCGGCGTCGCGAGGCCGGGAGCCGAGTAGGGCGTGACGAGGTAAACGAGGACGGTCGCACCGGCGGCGAGAAGGGCGGTTGCCGCGACCCGCTCCGCCACCATCCAGCCAGCGCGCCGGGCGCGGATGAGCAGGGCCGTAGCGGCGACGCAGGCGCCCGCGACGATCAGCAGGCCGATCCCGACGGCAATCCGGAACTGGTGCGCGAGCGTGTCGACCCAGACCGCCGGTTGGTCGAGGTAGCTCGCCAGCGAGGCGCCGATCAGCGGCCGCTGCGGGTCCGCAGGGGCGTCGAAGATCGTCAAGCCGCCGATCGCGACCTTCACCGGCATCAGCGGGTTCCCGGTCTCGACCCAGTTGCGCACCATCCAGATCCCGCCGGCGGCGAGGACGACGGCGCCGGTGAGAAGGAGATCGCGGATGACGAGCCGCGGTGCGGCGCGGCAGGCCAGGCGGGCGCCCGCCCAGACGACGAGCACCGTCGCGACGGTGGTGTAGCCGTAGAACTTCGTGCCGAAGCAGATCCCGAGCGCGAGGGCGGCGAGCAGGAGGTCGCTGCGCGCGGCGGTGCGGTTGTGCCGGATGAGGAAGAGGACGCCGGCCGCGAGGCTCGCGTACATGACCGGGTCGAGCAGTCCGTCGGCGAGGCCGGGGATGACGACCACCGGGGCGGCGGTGACCATCAGCGCCAGCAGGATCGCAGCCGGTCGCGGGGAGCCGCCCTCGCGGGCGACCGCGTAGAGCGCCACGGCGGTCAGAACGACGTAGGGATAGATCGCGAGGTGGGCGAGGAAGTCGTCGCTCCAGGGCAGCATCGCCGAGAGGACGACGATCGAGCCGTTGCCCGGGCCGGAGCCGTAGAACGCGGAGGGAACCCAGTCGGCGATCTCCCAGATCGAGCCCTCCTGCATCCAGCGGGCGGCGGTCGGGAAGTAGGCGCTGGCCGCGTCGAAGCCCGTCGGCGCGAGGTCGGCGTGCTCGATTAGCGCGGCCGCGAGCCAGATGGCGGCGCCGATCAGCCCGACGGTTGCCAGACCCCATTCCAGCGGGGGCCGCGGATCTTCGACGCCGGCTCCGGCGCTCTCCTCGCGGCTCGGCTCGGCCGATCGGGCGGCGAGGAGGACGGCTCCGAGCAACACGAGCGCGGCGAGCAGCGCGCTCTCGCGGCTCAGGACGCCGAGCGCGGCCGGGAGGAGGTGGACGACGAGCAGCGCTGCGGTTGCCAGGATGCCCCAGGCGACCGCGCGTACCGCCCCGCGTAGTTGCGGAAGCCAAGCGCGAACGATGAGTTCGACGGCGACGAACGCCGATCCGTAGACGCCCAGCGCGAAGAGCGCGCCCGCGAGGTAGCTACCCGCCGACATCGCGGCGCGCCGCTGCTACTTGACGCCGACGCCGAGGACGTCGTTGCCGATCCAGATGCGGACCGGCCGCCACGAGGAAACTCGCTGCGCGATCCGAATCAGCGGACCCTCGAACCCCTCGAGCAGGTGAAACTGTCCGCCTCGCAGTACGTCCGGATCGATCCAGACGTGAGGATCGTCGAACCCGGCCGCACGCATGTTGCGCCGCATCGTGTGCACCGACTGCTCGTTCACGTGGTAGTCCTCGGCGATCTTGAACCACAGGTCGACCTTGCCGGCGACCTCGCGATGGCCGACTAACTTGACGAAGGGCCGCGCCGCGGGCCACCCGTACTTCATGAAGAGCAGGTTGGGGGCGGTGTGGACCAAGACGAAGCCGCCCGGCTTCAGCACGCGGCGAAACTCCGCCAGCGCGGGCACCGTCTGCGGCGGGTCCAGGTGCTCGATGACGTCGGAGAACTGGATCCGGTCGAAGGTGTCGTCCGGCCAGGGCAGCTCGGTGACGCTGCCGACGCGTACGTCGGCGTCGGGCTGAATCTCCGCCAGCATCTCCTTGGTCAGGTCGACGGCGGCTGCCGAGTAGTCGAGGCCGCTCACCTCAGCGCCCAGCTTCGCCAGCGCCAGCGCCGTCTCGCCGCGTCCGCACCCGGCGTCGAGAACCTTGAGGCCCGGGCGGGGGCCGAGAATCCGGACCTGTTTCGCCTTGTTGAACGAGACCTCGCCCTGCTGCGCCTCCTCGAACCCCTCGCAGATCTCGGAGAGGAAGTAGTCGCGGTCATAGACGTCGGGCGGGATCGATTGTTGCTCGGACATCGGCAGGCACTCTACGGCGCGAGCGAGCAGGCCTGTACGCTGCCGCGCCGATGAGGGTCGCCGTACTTGGGGCCGGGCAGGCGGGGCTTACAGCAGCCCATCGTCTGGCGAAGCTCGGCCATGAGACCGACGTCTACGAGCGCTGGCCCGGCCTCGGCGGTCAGGCGGCGACGATCGACGTCGGCGACGGCGTTTTGATCGAGCGCTACTACCACCACCTCTTCACCAGCGACCGCGAGATGGCCGACCTGTGCGCCGAGATCGGCGCCGAGCTCGAGACCTGGCCGTCGAGCATGTCCATCTTCCGCAACGGCAAGCTGCATCCGTTCACCACTCCACTCGACCTCATCCGCTACACGCCGATGTCGCCGCTGTCGCGTGTCCGGATGGGGGTCGGTGCGCTCTACCTGCAAAAGCGCGCCAACGACGTCACGGTGTTCGAGGGGATGACGATCCGCGAATGGGTCGAGCGGGTGATGGGGAAGTCGGCCTGGGAGCACGTATGGGGGCCGCTGCTCTACGGCAAGTTCCGCGACCAGGCCGACGACATCTCGATGTCGTGGCTGTGGGCAAAGCTTCGCAACCGCCGCCAGGTGACCGGCGAGGAGGCGAAGGGAGAGCTGCTCGTCTACCCGAAGAACAGCTTCGAGTCGATCTTCGTCCGCCTCCGCGACCTGATCGAGGGCTACGGCGGCCGGGTGATGATCGATCGCCCGGCGGCCCGTTTGGCGCGCGACGCCGACGGCAAGTTCCTCGTCACGCCGGCGGCGCCGGATTCCTTCCGTCGCGGTCTCGACCCGCGCGAGTTCGAGGCCGACGGCGAGCCCGAGCGCTACGACGCCGTCATCGCGGCGCTGCCGTCGGACGTCTTCGAGGAGCTGCTCGACCCCGAGCTGGCCGCCGAGATCGGCGCCTCGTACATGGAGCGGACGCAGAAGATCGAGTACTTCGCCGCGCTCTGCCTGCTCTGCGAGATGGATCGCCAGTTTCATCCCTATTACTGGACCAACGTCGCCGACATCGACCTCGGGTTCATCGGCCTGATCGAGCAGACGAACCTCGTCCCGCTCGAGCGCTACGGCGGGCGCCACATGCTCTACGTCGCCAACTACCTGCCCCGCGACCACGAGCTGCTGACGAAGTCGATGGACGAGCTCATCGAGTTCTACGAGCCCGGGCTGCGCAAGGTCAATCCGGCGTTCAGCCGCGACTGGATCAAGCAGAGCTGGATGTTCCGCGAGCCCGCCGGCCAGCCCGTCGTGCTGCCGAACTACCGCGACCGGATGCCTCCATATGACACCGGCGTCCCCGGGCTCTTCCTCGCCAACACGACCCAGGTCTACCCCGACGATCGTGGCACCAACTACGCCGTGCGCGAGGCCGAGGAGGTCGTCGCAGAGCTCGTCGGGGCGAAGATCGAGAAGCGGTTCGGCATCCCCGAGCCGATGCCCGCCTAGCGGCACACGTCGATCGGGTCGTCTGGGCGGCGCCTCGGAGCCGCGGCCCTCGAAGAGCAGGACCTGGTCGAGGTAGGCCTCGGCGCTCGGGTACGGCTCCGCCGTCTCCGGATCGGCGATGCCGTAGTAGTCCTCGATGCTCGCGGGGTCGACTTCGCGGGTGATCCAGGTGTGGGGCGCGAACGATGCGACGCCGCAGTCCGAGCGCGCGACCGCGGACGTGACTTCGGCCAGGTAGGCGGCGCGCGCCTCCTCGGTGACCGCCGGGATCGGCCCCACGCCGCTCGTGTACCAACCAGTCTCGTTGAAGCTGATCGGCGTCTCGCCGAGGCCGGCCTCGCGGACCGCGCGGCGCTGTGCCGCGAGTCGCTCGAGCACCCCGGCGGGCCGGGCTCCGTATGCGTGCACCGCGACCTGGTCGAGCTTGCGGGCGAGGCCCGGCGCCGCTTCGATCGTCCGCTCGAGGAAGCGCTCGGCGCTGTAGACCGCGTCCCCGGGCCCCTCGACCTTCGTCTGGTCGAAGGCCGCCAGTCCGCCGTAGATCACGGTCGCCCTCGGATCGGCCGCGAGGATCGCGTCGGCGGTCGCATCGGCCACCTCGGCGTAGGCCGGCGGGTCGGGGATCGGGCACCAGAACGAGCCGAGGTTGGGCTCGTTCCACAGCTCGTACTCGATCACCGGCAGGTAGGGGAGGTCCGGCTCCGCGCTCCAGAACGCGCCGCCGCGGCCGTAGCGCTTCGCCAGCGCGGCGGCGAGCGCGGCCACGTCGGCAGCCCGCGCCGGCGCCGCGCGCGAGCCGCAGACCTTGATGGCGCCCCGGTGGGCGGCCCAGGCCGGGGTCGGCACGCCCATGACGACGGCCTCCCAGCGCAGCCCGTGCTGGGCGAGCCCGCGCACCCAGTCGTCGAGGCCGTCGAGCAGGTAGGTGTGCTCGTCGCCCGCGGGGCCCGCGGGTTCGATCCGCGGCCAGTCGGTGTTGGCGCGGACGAAGTCGATTCCCCCGGCGGCGATCACGTCGAGGTGGCGGTCGAGCAGGTCGAGCTCGCCGTCTTCGGCCAGCGGCCGCAGGCCCTGTCCGTTGATGCCGAAGAAACCGTCGGGGACGGCCGCGGGAAACGCTCGCTCAGGGAGGGTCCGGGACTCGTCCTCCTCGCCACAGCCGGCGGCGAGCGCGGCGAGCGCCACCACGGCGACGGCGAGGAGCGCGCGCGACATCGCGCGGATCGTAGTCGCGTCGCGCCACGCACGAGTCATGCGGGAAACGGCGTCCTCGGGCTTCTGTAGCGTGCCGCCCGCCCCTTCCACCAACCTCGATTAAGTAGGAGGATCAGAAACAGTGACTAAGGCTGAGTTCGTCGAAAGCATCAGCGGGGACTTCGCAAGCAAGAAGGCCGCGGCCGACGCGGTCGAGACCGTCCTCGACGGGATTACGGACACGCTCGCCGGAGGCGGAGAGATCAGCTTCACCGGCTTCGGCAAGTTCAGCGTCGCCGAGCGCGGACCGCGCCAGGGTGTCAACCCGCGCACGGGTGAGCGGATCACGATCGCCGGCGGCAAGGTGCCGAAGTTCTCGGCAGGCGCCGGTCTCAAGCAGCGCGTAAAGGGTTAGGACTGGCCGCGCCCTTCGCCGACCGGCTCGCGGCGCTCGTCGAAGAGCGCTCGAGCCAGGTCTGCCTCGGCCTCGATCCGGATCCGACCGGACTCGAGGCCGGGGCGGGGCAGGCCCGCGGCTCATCGGGGGCGGCCGCCGCCGGTGAGGCCGTCGCCGAGCATTGCGCCGCGTTGATCGATGCGGCGGGGCCGGCGTGTGTGGCCGTGAAGCCGCAGCTCGCCTGTTTCGAGCGCCTCGGCGCCCCCGGCTGGGCGGCGCTCGAGCGCGTCGTGGCCGGCGCTCAGGAGGCAGGTCTTCTGGTCATCGCGGATGGCAAGCGAGGCGACGTCCCGGTGAGCGCGACCGCGTACGGTCAAGCGCTGTTCGGCTCGCTCTCGACGCCGTGGGGCGAGCTCGGCGGCCTCGGTGCCGACGCCGCGACGGCCAACCCGTTGCTGGGCGCCGACGCGCTCGAGCCCTTGCTGGCGGCGGCCGGCGAAGCCGGATCCGGGGTATTCGTCCTCGTCCGCACGTCGAACCCGGGCGCCGCCGACTTCCTCGACCTCGACGCGGGCGGGAGGCCGCTGCACAGCCACCTCGCCGAGCTCGTCGCCGGTTCGGCGGACAGCCTGCTCGGCGACTGCGGCCTCAGCGGGGTAGGGGCGGTCGTCGGGGCGACCGAGCCGGAGCACCTCGCCGGCCTGCGTGAGGCGATGCCGCGCTCGATCTTCCTCCTCCCCGGGGTCGGCGCGCAGGGCGGGCGCGCCGCCGATCTCGCCGCCGCGTTCGCCCCTCATCCGGCCTCCGCGATCGTGACCGCATCGCGCTCGATCGCGGGCGCCCCGGATCCGGCCGAGGCCGCCGAGAGCCTGCGCGCCGAGGTCTGGCGGGTCTCGCAAGCGCCCGCCCGCTGACTCTCGAGCTGCGATGGGCCCTCCGATCAGTCCCTACGATTCGGCCCGCTATGCAAGGGTCGGGATGGGATCGGGAGCCGCGCAGCTGGACGGCGCGCGTGCTCGCTCCGTTGGCGTTGATCGCGACCATCGCGGTCGTCTACCTGGTGATCTCCGGCGATATCGGCGGCCTCGACGGCGACGGCGACGACGAGCCGGAGAACACCCGCTCGACCACGACCAGCGGCGACTGCGAGGTCTCGGATCCGGACGCGGTCGACGACGGCTACTACGTGGTCACCGAGGACGACACGGCGGGCTTGAGCGGGATCGCGGCGGCCACGTGCATCCCCCTGGACCGCCTCGTCAAGCTGAACCCGGAACTCGACCCCCAGACCCTGCAGGTGCAGAACTGCGTCGATCTCGTTCGCGACGGCTGCAAGGCGCTCTCCGAGTAGCCGCCCTCGCCGCGGTTGCGGCGATCGCCTGGCTGCCCGCGCCGGCCGGGGCCGCCGACACGCCCGAGCCCCCCGAGCCCGGCGCGCGCGCCTGGGCGCTGATCGACCCCGTCGACGGGAAGCTGCTCGCCGGCCAGGACACGAAGGGCTCCTATCCGATCGCCTCGACGACGAAGCTGATGACGGCGTTCGTCGCCCGCGGCCGCCTCGACCTCGACGAGAAGGTGACCGCGCCCGGCTACACGCCTACGTCGAGCGCCGAGTCGCTCCTCGGCCTGGTCGAGGGCGAGCGGATCACGACGCGCGACCTTCTCTACGGCCTCCTGCTCGCTTCGGGGAACGACGCCGCCGTCGCCCTGGCCGACGCGGCCTCGGGCTCGGTCGACGCCTTCGTCGCGCAGATGAACAAGACCGCCCGCAGGCTCGGTCTCGACGATACGAGCTACGGCAACCCGATCGGCCTCGACGAGCCCGACAACTACTCGAGCGCCCGCGACCTCGTCGACCTGGCGGCGAAGATGCGCGAGGACAAGACCTTCCGGCGGATCTTCGACTCGCCCGGCGCGGTGCTCGAGAGCGGCGCGCGGACACGCGAGATCGTCAGCCGCAACATGCTCGTGCGCACGGTCGACTTCGTCGATGGGGTGAAGACCGGCTACACGCTCGACGCGCAGAACGTGCTCGTCGCCTCGGGAACCCGCGACGGCGTCACGCTGATCTCCGCCGTGCTGGGCGAGGCGACCGAGAGCGGCCGCGACGCGGACTCGCTCGCGTTGCTCGAGTACGGCTTCTCCCTCTACCACGAGCGCGAGCCGGTGAAGCGCCGGGAGCAGGTCGCGCTCGCCGACGTTCGCTACCAGGGCTCGAATATGCCGCTGGTCGCTGCCGAGAGCGTCCCCGTGACCGTCCGCAAGGGCCAGGACGTGAAGACCGAGCTCGACGTCCCGACCGAGGTCGAGGGGCCGATCGCGGAGAACGAGAGGCTCGGCGACGTCGTCGTCAACGTCGACGGCGAGCCGCGGGGGCGCTCCGCCGTGCTCGCCGGGGTCGCGATCGGAAAGGCGAGCGTCGGTGAGCGAATCGACTCCGCTGTGCCGGGGCCGGGCATCGTCGCGTGGATCGCCCTGACCGCCGCGTTGGTGCTCGTCGTCGTGATCGTCGTCCGTTTGCGGCGGCGGACGTAGACGAACCGTTCTCGCCCCGGCTGAGTAGCCTCCCCGGCGGAGAGAGAGCGTGATCCTTACCGTCACCCTGAATGCCGCGATCGATCGCACCGTCGCGGTCCCGAACTTTCGCATCGGCCAGCGCCACCGCGCGGTCGAGGCGCGCACGTTCGCCGGCGGCAAGGGCGTCAACGTCGCCCGCGCTCTGAAGCTGCTCGGGCGGCCCGTGATCGCTGCCGGGCTGGCCGGCGGCGCGACCGGCACCCGGATCCTCGAGCGGCTCGCGGAGGAATCGATCTTGAATGCGTTCACCCGCATCGGCGGCGAGTCGCGCACGAACCTCGCGGTCGTCGATCCGACCTCGGGCGAACAGACGGAGATCAACGAGCGCGGCCCCGATGTGACCGAGGGCGAGATCGACGCATTCCTCGCGAAGCTCCTCTACCTCGCCCAAGGGGCGAGCGTCGCCGTCCTCGCCGGCAGCATCCCGCCCGGGCTTTCGAGCGACGTCTACGCGCGGCTGATCACCGAGCTCCGTGCCCTCGGCGTGCTGACCGTGCTCGACACCGACGGCGACCCGATGCGCGCCGGCCTGCGCGCGGAGCCCGACGTGGTGGCGCCCAACGTGATCGAGGCGGAGGAAGCGGTCGGGCACGAGTTCAACGACGCCGACGACTTCCTCCTGGGACTCAGCGGCCTGGTCGAGATGGGGGCGGGGGAGGCGATGATCACGACCGAGGGCGGCTGCGTCGCGATCGTCGGCACCGGCATCGAGCGCCGCCGCTACGAGGTCAGGATCGAGCAGCTCGAGCCGGTGACCACGGTCGGCTCCGGCGACGTCTTCCTCGCCGGCTACGTCGCCGCCCGCTACGAGGGGGCATCGCCCCGCGAGTGCCTGGCGTTCGGCGTCGCCTGCGGCGCCGAGTCGACCCAGCACTTCGGCGCCGGCAACCTCGACCGCCGCGAAGCCGAGCGCCTCATGCCACGCGTAGAAGTCAGCGAGCTGGACGTCCCCAGCAGCGTCTCGTAAGGCTCAATCGCCGGCCTGGTGCCTGACCCGCCCGCCCCCGGAATTCCGAACGTTCCGCCCGCCTCCTCGGGCTTCGCCCTCCGGGGCGGCCGGGTCTGCCGAAGGACGCTGTTTGGCCGGGGTTTACGGGTGTTATGATCGACCGGACCTTCTACTGAGAGGTCGGCGGGCCGCAAACTGCGGCCTTTCGGGCCCCTTTCGAGGGGCTTTTTTCGTCCGTCAACGCACCTAGATTCTGGAGACAGATGGAAGTCGAGATCGGTCGGGGCAAGAAGGGCAGACGGGCCTACGGGTTCGACGACATCGCGATCGTGCCGTCGCGCCGCACACGCGACCCCGACGATGTCGATATCTCCTGGGCGCTCGGGCCTTACCGGTTCGAGCTCCCGCTGCTCGCCTCCGCGATGGACGGCGTCGTCAGCCCGCGGACGGCCGCGGAGCTCGGCCGGCTCGGGGGCCTCGGGGTGCTCAACCTCGAGGGCATCTGGAGCCGCTACGAGAACGCGGACGAGATGCTCGAGAAGATCTCGAAGACGCCGCCCGAGCAGGCGACGCACCTGATGCAGGAGATCTACGAGGAGCCGGTGAAGCCCGAGCTGATCGCCCAGCGGGTGGAGGAGATCAAGGCGGCCGGCGTCGTCGCCGCCGGGTCGCTGACCCCGCAGCGGGTGACCGAGCACTACGAGATCGCGCTCGAGGCGGGGCTCGACATTCTCGTCATCCAGGGCACCGTGATCTCGGCGGAGCACGTTTCCTCGAAGTCCGAGCCGCTGAACCTGAAGGAGTTCACGAAGGAGGTCGGGGTCCCGGTCCTAGCCGGCGGCTGCGCCTCCTACGCGACGGGCCTCCACCTGATGCGGACCGGCGCCGTCGGCGTTCTCGTCGGCGTCGGCCCCGGCGCAGCCTGTACGACCCGCGGCGTCCTCGGCCTCGGCGTCCCGCAGGCGACCGCGATCGCCGACGTCGCCGCGGCGCGCGCCCAGCACATGCTCGAGACCGGCGAGTACTGCAACGTGATCGCCGACGGCGGCATGCGCACCGGCGGCGACCTCTCGAAGGCGATCGCCTGCGGCGCCGACGCCGTGATGATCGGCTCCCCGCTCGCTCGCGCCACCGAGGCGCCCGGCCGCGGCTTTCACTGGGGCATGGCGACGTTCCATCCCTCGCTGCCGCGCGGGACCCGGGTCGCCACGCACCAGGACGGCAGCCTCGAGCAGATCCTGCTCGGCCCCGCGCATGAGAACGACGGCACCTTCAACCTGATCGGCGCCCTGCGGACCTCGATGGCCACCTGCGGCTACGAGGACATTCGCGACTTCCAGCGCGCCGAGGTGATGGTCGCGCCGGCGCTCCAGACCGAGGGCAAGCAGCTGCAGCGCTCGCAGTCGGTCGGTATGGGCTCGAACGGCCGCGCCCGGGTCTCGAACGGAGTAGCCGTCGCGGATGAGTAGCCGCGCCACCGCCCCGGCCACCGAGACCGAGGGCGGCGTGCAGCCCGCAGACGGATCCCGCGGCCCGATCGTCGAAGGCGACCCGGCGCTACCGATCAGGCCCGAGGTCACCGACCCCGCCGAGCTCGCCCCGCCCGACACCGCGCACGAGGAGGTCCTCGTGCTCGACTTCGGCGGCCAGTACTCGCAGTTGATCGCCAGGAGGATCCGCGAGTGCGGCGTCTACGCGGAGCTGCTCCCGCACGACCTCGACCTCGAGACGATCCGCGAGCGCCGCCCGGCTGCGCTCGTGCTCTCGGGCGGCCCGGCGTCCGTGTACTCCGACGGGGCGCCGCGGCTTCGCCGCGAGTTGCTCGAGCTCGGCATCCCGGTGCTCGGCATCTGTTACGGCATGCAGGCGATGGTGCTCGAGCTCGGTGGCAAGGTCGAGGGCGCCGAGGCGGGCGAGTTCGGCCGCACGACCCTGAACCTCTCCGGAGATGGCGGCAAGCTCCTTTCGGGCATGCCGCCGGAGCAGCAGTGCTGGATGAGCCACCGCGACTCGGTCTTCGCGCCCCCGGATGGCTTCACGGCTCTCGCGGCGAGCCCGGGGTCGCCCGGTCGCCGCGCTCGAGCACACCGAGCGCGGCCTCTACGGGATCCAGTTCCACCCCGAGGTCGTCCACACCCCTTACGGGCAGCAGATCCTGGAGCGGTTCCTGCGCGAGATCGCCGGCTGCGCCGATCAGTGGTCGCCGGCGTCCGTGATCGACGAGCAGATCGCCGGCATCCGTGAGCAGGTCGGTGACGCCGGTGTGATCTGCGGGCTCTCCGGAGGCGTCGACTCCGCGACCGCGGCGGCCCTGGTCCACCGAGCGATCGGCGATCAACTCACCTGCGTGCTCGTCGACCACGGCCTGATGCGAAAGAACGAGGCGATCCAGGTGGTCGAGGCGATGCGCGAGCTCGGCGTCAACCTGATTCACGTCGACGCCGAGGAGCGGTTCCTCGACAAGCTCGCCGGCGTCGATGAGCCGGAGCGCAAGCGGAAGATCATCGGCGAGGAGTTCATCCGCGTCTTCGAGGCCGAGGCCGAGAAGCTGCCCGACGTCCGCTTCCTGGTCCAGGGGACGCTCTACTCGGACGTGATCGAGTCCGGGGGAGACGGTCGCAGCGCCGAGACGATCAAGTCGCACCACAACGTCGGCGGGCTCCCGGAGGAGCTCGGCTTCGATCTGGTCGAGCCGCTGCGGATGCTGTTCAAGGACGAGGTGCGCGAGGTCGCCGCCGAGCTCGGCCTCTCCGACCGCGTCGTCTGGCGCCAGCCGTTCCCCGGCCCGGGCCTCGGGATCCGCATCGTCGGCGGCGAGGTCAACAGGGAGCGCCTCGACATCCTCCGCGACGCGGACGCGATCCTGCAGGAGGAGATCAAGGCGGCCGGGCTCTACCGCGAGCTGTGGCAGTCCTTCTGCGTCCTGCCGGTCGTCCGCTCGGTCGGCGTCCAGGGCGACGGCCGTACCTACGCCTATCCGATCGTGATCCGGGCGGTGACCTCGAAGGACGCGATGACCGCCGACTGGGCACGGCTCCCGTACGACCTCCTCGAACGGGTTTCGAACCGGGTCATCAACGAGGTCCGCGGCGTCAACCGCGTCGCACTCGATATCTCCTCGAAGCCACCGGCGACGATCGAGTGGGAATAGCGGCCTGAGCCTTACGCCAGCTCGTCCGCGGCGGCGAGCCTGGCCTGCAGCGCGTCGGCGGAGTCGGGCTCCAGCGACTCGCCCGGATCGGACGGGGGTCGCTCGATCACGTAGAGCGCGATCGCGAGGGCCGCGGTCGCACCGAGGAAGCCGGTCTCGACTCGCAGGGTCGGATCGAATGCGTCGGTGAGGTTGTAGACGATGAAGGCCGCTGCGGTGAGCCCCCAGGCGACAGCTGCGACGGCCGCGCGACCACGCGCGAAGCACGCTTGGGTGAGCGTCGCGGCGGCAAGCAGGAAGCCCATCCCGACCGCGACCAGGATCAGATCCTCGCGCTCGTAGGAGAACTTGTCACCGAACACGAGCTGCATCGCCTCGGGTCCGACGGCCAGGAGGCCGGCGACGGTGGCCGCCGTGAACACGAGGACCCCGATCATGGTCGACCGAATCGCGTCGTGGTAGTCGCGCTCCCCGCCGCCCTCCTCTCGCAGGCTTCCCGCGAGGTGAGGGAGGAGGCTCGCGGCGATCCCCTGAAAGAGCGCGGCCGGGGCGCGCGCGACCATGAGGACGTTGAACATGAACCCGGCCACGGCGACCCCCTCTGTCGCGCGCACGAACAAGGGGCCGGCGTTGATCAGGACCTGCTCGCAGACCATCACCGCCAGGACCGCCGCGGCGAACCCGCCGTGGCCGGACAGGCTCCCGGCCCCGTCGGTCACCTTGACCTCGCTGCGCTCCCCGCGGACGCGGCCGCTGAGCCGCGCCGCGAGCGCAACCGTCAGCCCGAGCAGCGGCGCGATCGCGATTGCGAAGGCAAAAGAGCGAACACCCCCGAGCACGCCGAGCGCGCCGAGGGCGCCCGTCGCCACGAGAACGGTGCACTCGGTCACCAACTGGATCGCGTAGAGGTCGAACCGGCCCCGGCCGGCGAGGACCCCGCGGAGGTAGTAGTCGCCGCCGAAGGTCACGACCCCCGCGACCAGGCACCAATAAAGAAACGCATCGCCCGCGAGGACGTCGTCCTCGAGCGGCTCGCGGAATGCGAGCGCGGCGACGACGAAGGTGCCGACCAGGCCCAGAGCGATGAAGGCGGCGGAGCGGAGGGCCGGGCCCTGAGCCGTGCCCGTCGCCCGGGCGACCGCGAGCTCACGCGCCAGGAGCTGCTCGACGGGCCTGAAGAGGATCGAGACGAGGCCGATCACGATCAGCCAGAGGACGACGATCTGCCCGTACTCGTCGCGGCTCAGCTCGTGCGAGGCGAGAGCGAAAAACGCGTAGAGAAGGACCCCTGACAGCCCGAGCGCCGCCGAGACGATTCCCGCCGAACGCCGGTAGCGATCGGCTTGCTCGCGCCCCTCGGTTGCGTTCAAGAGAACCGGTCCCAGTCTCTGAGGAGCGGCAGTGGGTCGCGCGGGGAACCGTTCCGATAGCCGTCGGGCCAGAGCTCGAAGTGGAGCTGGCAGAACTCGCTCCGGGCGTTGCCGGTCTTGCCCACCGCTCCGACCCGCTCGCCGGTCCGCACCCGCTCTCCGTCGCCGAGCGGCGTCGGCGCCTCGAGGTGGGAGTAGAAGTGATCGTGCTTGGTCCCGACGCCATCGACGAGCACCCAGTAGCCGTAGAGGGCGTCGCTGTAGCCGCGAGCCTGGACGCGGCCCCCGCGGGCGGCGACGAGTGGCGTGCCGCATCCCGCCGGCAGGTCCTGACCCTCGTGCACGCGGCCGCCGCTTCGCGCCTCGCCGAAGCGGTCGCCGTAGCTGTGGGGGCCGGCGACGGGGAAGACGTGGTCGTGGAAGGCAACTCGCCCGGCCGTCGCCCCGGCGTGCCCGGGTGGGCCGATCCGGAACTCATACGCGCCGTCGGCCGGGACCCCTCCCGACGCCTTGCGCCCGTCCCATGCCTGCCGGTAGGCGCGCCCGGGTTCGGCCTCCTCGATCACCCACCGTCGCACCGGATCGCCGTTGTCCACCCGGACGACCTTGACGATTGCGTCGACCGGGCGCTCAGCGGCGAAGCTGAAGTCGACGCGGATTCGCTTCGGCCCGTCGAAGTACGCGGTCCCCGGCACGACGTCGGCGCCGCGGAGCGAGAACCCGACACCGGTGGGCGCAGCAAGCGACGGTCCCGCCCCGGCGCCGGCTGCGATCATCGCGCCTCCGATCGCCGCCGCGCACACGGCGACCACCAGCTTTCTGCGCTCTGCTCCTTGCACTGAGCCCTTCACTATCATCATCCGGCCGCGCCTGCGATCACTGAATCGTGGGGGCGGCTTTCGTGCGCACCATGAAGACCTACGTCGCTACACCCGAGAATCGCCAGCGGGACTGGTACGTCGTCGACGCCGAGGGCAAGACCCTCGGGCGCCTTGCGACCCAGATCGCCGACGCGCTGCGCGGCAAGCGTAAGCCCGAGTACACGCCCCACTGCGATACCGGCGACTTCGTCGTCGTCATCAACGCGGAGAAGATCGTGGTCACCGGGAAGAAGCGCACGGACAAGGTCTACTGGCGCCACAGCGGTTACCCGGGCGGGATCCGCTCGCGCACGCTGGGCGAGATGCTCGAGCGCCGACCGGAGGAAGTGATCCGCAAGGCGGTCGCCGGGATGCTCCCGCGCAACCGCCTCGCCCGCCAGCAGATTAAGAAGCTCAAGGTCTACGCCGGCCCCGAGCACCCCCACGCTGCCCAGCAGCCGAAGCCGATGGAGATCCAGACTTGAACGCGGACGAGCCGAACGACACCCCCGAGCAGCCCGAAGCCGAGGAGCCCAACGCCGAAGAGCCCCCCGTAGAGGAGCCGGCGGCCGAGGAGCCCGCGGCCGAGGAGCCCCCCGCCGAGGAGCCCGCGGCCGAGGAGCCCGCCGCCGAGGAGCCCCCCGCCGAGGAGCCCGCGCGCCGAGGAGCCAGCTCCCGCCGAGGAGCCGTCCGCTCCCGAGGAGCCCGCGCCCGCCGCGGAGCCCGCGGCAGAGAAGCCCGCGCCCGAGGAGCCGGCCGCAGCCAAGCCCGAGCAGCCGAAGGGCGGCGGCGACGCACCCGCGAAGCCGGCGGCCCCCGGTGCCGACCTCGAGCCGATCGCGCTCGAGCCCGAGCGCGAGCTCAGCGCCGAGGAGCGCGCCCGTCTCGAGGCCGAGGCGGAGGAGCAGGCCCGCCGCGAGGCAGAGGCCGCCTCGAGCGACGAGCCCGTTGCCCGCTCGACGCCCCAGGTCGAGCTTCCGCAGGACGCTTTGATCCAGGCGACCGGGAAGCGCAAGAGCTCAATCGCGCGGGTCGTCGTCCGCCGGGGCGGCGGCAGCCTGACCGTCAACGAGAAGAGCCTCGAGGAGTACTTCCCGCGCCCAGCGCTTCGAACCGTCGTCCGCCAGCCCCTGGTCACTGCGGGCTACGAGGAGACGGTCGACGTGTGGGTACGGGTGCACGGAGGCGGGATCGCGGGACAGGCGGGCGCCGTCCGCCACGGAATCGCGCGGGCATTGACCGAGATCGACCCCGAGCTCCGAGGCGAGCTCAAGCGACGGGGCCTGCTCACCCGGGACGCGCGCCGCAAGGAGCGCAAGAAGGCCGGGCTGAAGAAGGCGCGTAAGCGGCCGCAGTTCAGCAAGCGGTAGAGCCCGGGCGGCGACCCGCCTCAGCGCGGTGAAGCTGTTCGGAACAGATGGAGTTCGCGGCGTCGCGGGGGAGGCCCTGACCGCCGAGCTCGCGCGGGCGCTCGGACGCGCCGCCGCGGAGCGGATTCAGACCTCGCGCCCGCAGGTTCTCATCGTCCGCGACACCCGCGAGTCCGGGCCGATGCTCGAACAGGGGCTCGCCGACGGGATCGCCGAGGCCGGGGGCGACGCGCTCTCCGCCGGAGTTCTGCCGACGCCGGCGGCATCGATTCTCGTCCGCAAGCTCGGACTCGACCTCGCTGCCGTCGTTTCCGCCTCCCACAACCCGTGGCGTGACAACGGGATCAAGTTCTTCGGCCCGCAGGGATTGAAGCTCGCCGACGTGGAGGAGGCATCCCTCGAGGCACGCGTTCATGAACTGCTCGCGGAACGTGCGGGCGGCGCCGTCCGGGGTGGGGTGGAGGAGCTTCACGGCGGCCTCGACGACTACCTACGGGCGCTCGTCGGCGCCTTCGACCTCGATCTCAGCGACCGCCGGATCGTCCTCGACTGCGCCAACGGTTCCACCCACCGCGCCGCGCCCGAGATCTTCGCCCGGCTCGGTGCCGAGGTCGACGTGATCGCGTCCGAGCCCGACGGCCGGAACATCAACGAGGGATGCGGGTCGACCCATCCAGAGGCGCTCGCCGAGCGCGTCGCCGCCTCCGACGCGACGATCGGCTTCGCCTTCGACGGAGACGGCGATCGGGTGATCGCTGTCGACGGCGAGGGCACCATCCGCGATGGCGACGAGCTGATCGCGCTCGCCGCGCTCGACCTCCACCGTCGCGGGGCGCTCGCGGACGGCGGCGTCGCGGTCACCGTGATGAGCAACTACGGCTTTCACACGGCGATGCGCGAAGCGGCGATCGACGTCGCGACGACGCCGGTCGGCGACCGTCACGTCTCCGCCGAGCTCGACCGGCGGGGATGGTCGCTTGGGGGCGAGCAGTCCGGGCACCTGATCTGGACCGACTTCGCCCCGACCGGAGACGGGATCGCCGCTGCGCTCTTGACCCTCCGCGCCCTTGGTGAGACCGAGCTCGCTGCCGCGAAGCCGATGACGCGATTGCCGCAGAGCCTCGTCAACGTCGCGATCGCCGATCGCTCGGCGGTTGAAGGCGCAGCCGCTCTGTGGGACGCGGTCGAGCGCGAGGAGAAGGCCCTCGCCGGCCGTGGCCGGGTGCTCGTACGCGCCTCGGGCACCGAGCCCCTCGTCCGCGTGATGGCGGAGGCGCCCACGCACGAGGAATGCGACGACGTCTGCAGGCGGCTCGTCGCCATCGTCGAATCAGAACTCGGCTAGGCCGTCGGGCCGAGGGGTCCCGCGGCGCTACCCTGAACCGTCCTCATATGTGCGGAATCGTCGGATATGTGGGCAAACGCCCCTGTCGTGATCTGCTGATCGCGGGACTCGAGAAGCTCGAGTACCGCGGCTATGACTCGGCTGGAATTTCGCTGCTCTCAGACGATGGGGAGGTCAACACCGTGCGCGCGGTAGGCAACCTCGCGAACCTGCGTGAGGCGGTCGGGCTCGAGGCTGCGGTCCCGGTCAGCGGCGAGCACGGAGCGCTTGCGGTCGCCGCCCCGCCGGCGACGATCGGCCTCGGCCACACCCGCTGGGCCACCCACGGCCGGGTGACCGAGGAGAACGCCCACCCGCACGGCGACTGCGACGGCAACGTCCACATCGTCCTCAACGGGATCGTCGAGAACCACGCCGAGCTCCGCCGCGAGCTCACCGCCGACGGCCACGCCTTCACCTCGGAGACCGACGCCGAGATCGTCGCCCACCTGATCGAGAAGCACTACGCGGGCGACCTCACGGAGGCAGTTCGACTCGCGTTCGCGCAGCTTCGCGGTCACTACGCCTTCGTCGCGATGCACGCCGACCATCAGGACACGCTCGTGGCCGCGCGCCAGGAGTGCCCGCTGATCGTCGGCCTCGGCGAGGGTGAGAGCTTCGTCGGCTCCGCGATCCCGGCCTTCCTCGCCGAGACCCGTACCGTCCTCGGGCTCAAGAACGGCGAAATCGTGACCATCGACGGAGACGGTGCGCGGATCATGGAGGTCGACGGCACGCCGGTCGAGCGCGAGGTGGACGAGGTCAGCTGGGACGAGGAGACGGCCGAGAAGGGCGGCTATCCGACGTTCATGCTGAAGGAGATCTACGAGCAGCCCGACGCCGTCGCCGAGACGATCACCGACCGCCTTCCCGATCTCGATCGCGTCGACCTGTCCGAGCTGGATCTCGATCCCGACTTCATCAGGGGCATGCGACGCATCGTGATCGTCGCTTGCGGCACGAGCTACCACGCCGGGCTCGTCGGCCGCTACGCGATCTCGCACTGGGCACGGGTCCGGGTCGAGATGGACGTCGCATCCGAGTTCCGCTACAGCGACCCGGTGCTCGATGAGCGCGACCTCGTGATCGGCATCACCCAGTCGGGCGAGACTGCCGACACCCTCGCCGCGATGCGACTCGCGCGCGAGCGCGGCGCCAAGGTCCTCGCCCTCACCAACGTGATGGGCAGCCAGGCCACGCGCGACGCCGACGCCGTCCTCTTCACGCGTTCCGGCCTCGAGGTCAGCGTCGCGGCGACCAAGACCTTCACTGCCCAGGTCGCGGCGATGTACCTGCTCGGCCTGTGGATCGCGCAGGAGCGTGAGGCGCTGCCGCAGGAACGCCTGACCGAGCTGATCGCCGAGATGAAGGCGCTGCCGCACGCGATCCAGGAGACGCTGGTCAACACCGCCGACCAGGTCAAGGCGATCGCCCGCGCCGAGCACAAGGGTCGCTTCTTCCTCTACCTCGGCCGCAACATCGGCCTGCCCGTCTGCCTCGAGGGCGCGCTCAAGATGAAGGAGATCTCCTACATCCCCTCCGATGCGTACGCCGCGGGCGAGATGAAGCACGGGCCGATCGCACTGCTCGACGAGTCCACCCCGGTCGTCTGCATCGCCACCGAGGGGCCGGTCCTGGACAAGATGCTCTCCAACATGGAGGAGGTCCGCGCCCGCGATGCCGACGTGATCGCGATCGCGACCGAGGGCGACGACCGCGTTGCCGAGGTCGCCGACCTGACGATCAAGGTCGCCCGCACGGATTGGATCCTGCAGCCGATCGTCGCGGTGCTCCCGCTGCAGATGCTCGCCTACCACGTCGCCCGCATGCTCGACCTGAACGTCGATCAGCCCCGGAACCTGGCGAAGACGGTCACGGTCGAGTAGCCGGGCCACCGAACGGCCTCTCTACTATCTCGCGGCCTTGAACCGACGCCTGCTCCCGATCGCGGGGGTTCTCGCTCTCGCTGCGGGTGCCCTCACGGCCTGTGGCGGCGGTGAGGACGGCGGCCTGGCCGACCTCGCCCCGCCCGACGTGCCGCTTTACGCCGAGGTCTCTGTGCGCCCGGACGCGGACACGCGCGAGGCGATCGACTCGCTCGCCGCCAATCTCGGTGAGCCGGATGCCGGCACGCGGGTGACGGAGGCCCTCGATGGCCTGCTCTCCGACAACGACGTCCCGGTCACCTATGCCGACGACGTCGAGCCGTGGCTCGGCGAACGCGCCGGCCTCTTCGTCCTCTCGTTCGAGCCCAGCGAGGAGCTGGGCTTCCCGGACTTCGCCCTCCTCGCGGAGGTTGCCGACGAGGACGCGGCGCAGGCCTTCATCGACCACCTGAGCGAGACGGATGCCGGCCTCGCCGAGGAGCACACCTACGGCGACTACGAGTACCGCGGCGGCAGCGGTGAGGCGCTCGGCATGATCGACGACGTGTTCGTGCTCGGAAGCGAAGCGGCGTTCAAGGTCGCCATCGACGCGAAGGACGGCGAGTCACTCGCCGCGAGCGACGAGTACTCCGACCGCGTCGACGCGCTCGGCGACGACCCGCTGGTGAGCGTCTTCGCCGAGGTCGGGATGGCGGTCGACGCCGCGATCGCCGCCGGCGAGATCCCGCCGGTCGCCGGCGGGATCCTGCACCCGCTCTTCGCCGGCGGGATCTCGGGGCCGCTCGTCGCCGGCGTCGAGGCCACGAGCGCCGGAGCGGGCATCGACTTCGTCACCTCCCTCGACGACACCGACGCGATCGCGACCGATTCCTCGCTGCTCGGGTCGCTCCCGAGCAGCTCCGTCCTCGCCGTAGCGCTTCCTTCGCTGGGTGATTTCCTCGCCCGCACGATCGATCAGGTGGAGACCAGCGGGATCCCCGGCGCCGCCGGTCTGCAGCAGCAGCTGGAGGCCGAGACGGGGGTAGACCTGGGCGAGGATGTCGCGGGCTGGCTGGGTGACGTCTCGGGGTTCCTCGCCGGTACCCCGGAAGACGGCAGCTTCGGCGTCCTCGCCGAGACCGACGATCCCGAGGGTCCGCGCGAGCTGCTCGAGGGCGCCCAGCGCCTGATCGAGCGCGAGGATCCGCAGGCGCCGATCGGCCCGGCGCCCGGGGGCTCCGACTACGGATTCTCCGTCGGCGCGCCCACGGGCACGGATCGGCTCGAGGTCGGGGTCAGCGGCACCGAGGTCGTCGCCGCGCTCGGTGCATCGGCCGCCGAGGTCACCGACCCCGACGATCCGCTCGCCGACGACGAGCTCTATCAGCAGGCCGCCGATGCCCTCGGCTCCGACTACGCGCCGAACCTCTACGCGGCGCTCCCCGGGCTGTTGCCGTTCGCCCAGGCCGGCGGCGTTAAGGAGGGCCGCGACTACGCCGAGGCCATGCCCTACTTCGAGGCGCTCGGCTACCTGATCGCCGGGACCCGGGTCGACGGCGACCTCGCGATTGCGAGGCTCGCGGTGGGCAACGAGTAGGGGAATACCGAACGTTCCGCCCGCCTCCTCGGGCTTCGCCCTCCGGGGGCGGCCGGGTCAGCTGAGATATTTGGTTGCGAAGTGATCGGCGTGGACTTGATTGAGATCGAGCGGGTCGAGCGGGCGCTCGAGCGCCGCCCTCGGCTCGCCGAGCGGCTGTTCACGCCGGCCGAGCTCGCCCACTGCCGGGCCGCTGCGCGGCCGGGGCGACATCTCGCGGCGCGCTTCGCCGCGAAGGAGGCGACGCTCAAGGCGCTCCGGCTCTCCTACCTCACCCCGCGCGAGGCGGAGGTGACGGGTGGCGGCGACGGGCCCCCGCGGCTCGTACTCCACGGCCGCACCGCGGAGGTGGCGCGGGAGCGGGGGGTCGAGCTCGCGCTCACGCTCAGCCACTCGCGCGAGCTCGCAATCGCGATGGTGATGGCCAGCCCTCGAACCTGAAGACCGGGCCTCTCTCACAAGCGGATGGGCTCTTTGTCAACCGTGGGTTGACAAAGACACCTTTCGATCGACAAAGGCGCCGATGGCGCACCCCGCTCGCGCCCAACCACTCGTGGACGCGGCGCGATCCGCCGGCGAGGGGATTCTCATCCAGGTTCTGACGTAGATTCCGCCGCGTGGAGGATTGGCTCGAGCGGCTGTTCGACGCGCCCACGATGCGCGCGACCGACGCCTGGGCGATCGAGGAGCGCGGCGTCCCTTCGCTCGAGCTGATGGAGGCGGCGGGGCTCGCGCTCGCCGAGGCGACGGAGTCGGCTGCCGGCGACGGGCCGATTCGGATCCTCTGCGGCAAGGGGAACAACGGGGGCGACGGCCTCGTCGCCGCGCGGCGCCTCGCCGAGTTCGGACACGAGGTCGAGGTGCTGACCCTCTGGCCGGCCTCGGACTTCTCCGGCGATGCGGCCGCGAACCTCGAGCGTTTCGACGGCGCCGTCCGGGAGCTCGGCGGCGACCCGGCGGCCGCGCTGGCGGGTTCGGGGGCGATCGTCGACGCGATCTTCGGCACCGGCTTCGACGGCGCGCCGCGCGACCCGGCGGCGGCCGCGATCGAGGCGATCAACGGCGCCGGGGCTCCCGTGATCGCCGCCGACATCGCCTCGGGAGTCGACGCCTCCACAGGGCAGATCGCGGGAGTCGCGGTGGACGCGGACGTCACCGTCACGTTCCACGCCGCCAAGGTCGGCCACCGCATCGCCCCTGGCAAGTGGAGCACGGGCGAGCTTCGCGTCGCGCCGATCGGGATCCCGGACGGCGGCCCCGGCGAGGCACGCGGCGGCGTCATCGGCTCCGGCGCCCTCGCCGAGCTGCCAACCCGCGGCACCGGCTCGACCAAGTTCACCTCCGGCGAGGTCCTGATCGTGGGCGGCTCGCGCGGGCTCACGGGCGCCGTCTGCCTCGCCGCGGAGGCGGCGACCCGCTCGGGAGCCGGCTACGCGACGGTCGCCGTCCCCGACGAGCTCGAGCCGATCTTCGAGGTGAAGCTCACCGAGGCGATGTCGCGGGGGCTCTCCTCGACCGACGGGTCGATCGCTCCCGACGCCGGGGGTCAGATCGTGGCAGCCGCGGAGCGCGCGGCGGCGGTTGCGCTCGGCGGAGGGCTCGGCCGCGGCGAGGGAGCCGTGCAGCTCGTCGGCGACGTCGTCGCGCGAATCGAAGCTCCGCTCGTGATCGACGCCGACGGGCTCAACGCGCTCGCCGGGAGCGTCGAGTCGCTCGCCGATCGCGGCGCGCCCACCGTCCTCACCCCGCACGCGGGTGAGCTCGCCCGGCTGCTCGGGGTGGAGTCGGACGAGGTCGACGCCAGCCGCCTCGCGTGCGCGCTCACGGCCGCCGAGCGCTCACGGGCGATCGTCGTCTTAAAGGGGGACGACACCATCGTCGCCCAGCCCGACGGCGGCTTCGCCGTCAACGCGCTTTCGAGCCCAGCGCTCGCGACGGCGGGTACAGGCGACGTGCTCAGCGGCGTCCTCGCCGCGCTCCTGGCCCGCGGGCTCGAGCCCTTCCCCGCTGCTTGCGCGGCGGTCCTCGCCCACGCCCGCGCCGGGCGCCTGGCGGCGTCGGCTATCGGGTCGGTGGAGGGCGTGATCGCCGGCGACGTCGTCGACGCGTTGCCGCGGGCGCTCGCGGCCGGGGACGCCGGATGAGCGAAGAGGTGGGGGAGCGGGCGAGCGCGCGCGTCGACCTGGGCGCGATCGAGCGCAACTGCGTCCGCCTCGGCACCGAGCTCGGCGCCGGAACGGAGCTCTGCGCGGTGGTCAAGGCGGACGGCTATGGCCACGGCGCGGTCGAGACTGCCGGCGCGGCGCTGGCTGGAGGAGCGAGCTGGCTCGGAACGGCAACCGCGACCGAAGCGGAGGCTGTCCGCGCCTCCTTCCCCGACGCCCGGCTGCTCGTGCTCGGAGCGCTGACCCCTGTCGAGCTCGACGTCGCCCTCGCCGCGGATGCGGATCTCGCCGTCTGGCGGCCCGGCTTCCTCGACCTCGTCCGCACGAGGGCGCGGGCGCTCGGCGTGCGCCCGCGGGTACACGTCAAGTACGACACCGGGATGGGTCGCCTCGGCGAGCGCGATCCGGACCTCGTAGCCGATCTGTGCGAGCAGACGGCGGCCGCGGACGAGGTCGAGCTCACCGGCCTGTGGACTCATTTCGCGACCGCGGACGAGCCCGACTCCGACTTCTTCGAGGCCCAGCTGGGCAGATTCGGCGCCCTGGTCGACGAGCTGCGCCCTCGCCACGAGGGCCTGTTCGTGCACGCGGCGAACAGCGCCGCGACGCTGCGCGAATCCTCATCGCACTTCGACATGGTCCGCTGCGGCATCGCGATCTACGGGCTCGACCCGCTCAACACCTCGGCGAGCGAGCGCCGGCTCGAGCCCGCGCTCAGCCTGCGCTCCTACATCGCCGACGTGAAGCGCTTCGAGGCCGGCGACAGCGCCGGCTACGGGCGCAGCTGGCGGGCGCCCGCGGCAACCTCCGTCGGCGTGATCCCGATCGGCTACGGCGACGGCGTCCGCAGGGCCCTCTCGAACAACGCCGACGTCCTCGTCGGCGGCAGCCGCCGGCCGCTCGTCGGCACGGTGTCGATGGACAACATCACGGTCGATCTCGGGGAGCAACCTGACGTCGAGCCGGGCGCTCCGGCCGTACTCATCGGCGCCCAGGGTGGGGAGGAGGTCACGGCGGAGGAAATGGCCCGGAGGCTCGAGACGATCAACTACGAGGTGACGTGCGCGATCAGCGCCCGCGTCCCTCGCGAGTACGCCTCGTGACGGCGCTCGGAGCCGTCACCGCGGTCGAGTCCGCGCGCGGGGCGCTGGCGATACGCCAGGGGTGTGGGTGGTCGGCGGCGCGGTGCGCGACGCGCTCCTTGACCGCGAGGTGGTCGACGTCGACCTCGTGCTGAGAGGCGACCCGGAGACCGCCGCGCGGGCGATTGCCGGCTCGGCCGGCGGCCCGGCGTTCGAGCTCTCCGCCGAGTTCCGTACCTGGCGGGCGCAGGCGCGCGACCGCAGCTGGCACGTCGACGTCACCGCGCTTCGCGCCGAGGCAATCGAGGGGGACCTCGCGCTGCGCGACTTCACAGCCAACGCGCTCGCGGTCCCGCTGTCCGAGCCCGACGCTTCGCCGCTCGACCCGACCGGGGGGGTCGCCGACATCGATCGCCGCGTGCTCCGCGCCGCCTCCGAGCGCAGCTTCGCCGACGACCCCCTGCGGCTCCTGCGGGCGGCGCGGCTCGCGGCCGAGCTCGGCTTCGAGATCGACGAGGGGACCATTGCGCTGGCGCGCGCCGAGTCCGGACGCGCCGGAGAGCCCGCGGGCGAGCGCCAGCTCGCCGAGCTGCGCCTGCTCGTATGCGGCGCCGACCCGTTGCGCGGCATGGACTTGCTGGACCGCCTGAAGACGACCGCGGGGGTCCTTCCGGAGCTCGATCAGCTCCGCGGCGTCGAGCAGAACCCCAACCATCACCTCGACGTGCTCGGCCATACGACCCTCGTGCTCGAGAACTGGCTGGAGGTCGAGCGCGACCTCGACCGCTACGCCGGTGAGGCGGCGGGCCAGGTCGCCGGCCTGCTCGCCGAGCCGCTCGCGGACGAGGTCACCCGCGGGGGAGCCCTGCGATTCGGCGCCCTGCTCCACGACGTCGGCAAGCCGGCGACGCGAACCGAGCACGCGGAGGGTTTCGTCTCCTTCGTCGGCCACGACCGGGTGGGCGCCGAGATCGTGGCCGAGGCGTGCGCCCGGCTGAAGACGAGCCGCGCGCTCTCCCGCCACATCCAGGGGCTCACCCTGCACCACCTCCACCTCGGCTTCATGACCCACGAGCGGCCCCTGACCCGGCGGCGCCTCTACGAGTACCTGCGCACCTGCGAGCCCGTCGCCGCCGACGTCACCCTCTTGACGATCGCCGACCGCCTCGCCGCACGCGGCGAGGGGCCGACCGCGAGCGAGGAGATGATCGCCGCCCACCTCGAGCTCGCCCGCGAGGTTCTCCCGGACGCGCTCGCCTGGCATCGCGACGGCCCCCCGCGCCCGCCGATTGCGGGCGACGAGCTCGCCGAAGCGATCGGGATCGAGCCCGGCCCCGAGCTCGGCCGCGTGCTCGAGGAGATCACAGCCGCCGTCTTCGCAGGCGAGGTCGCATCGCGCGACGACGCCATAGAGCTCGCGCGTGGGTCGGTCAAATAGGCTCCCGGGCCGTGGCTACGGACTGCATCTTCTGCGGCATCGTGGCCGGCGACCTGCCGGCCGAGATCGTCGACTCCGACGAGGACACGCTCGCGTTCATGGACATCAGCCCGGCGACCCGCGGGCACGCGCTGGTGATCCCTCGCGAGCACCACGTCGATCTGTTGGACATGACGGACGAGGCACTGGAGCGGACGATCACCGCCGCTCGCAGGCTCGCCGCGAAGATGGAGCAGACGCTCGAGCCCGACGGGTTCAACATCATCAACGCCTGCCGCCCCGCCGCCTGGCAGACGGTCTTCCACTACCACCTGCACGTGATTCCGCGGTACCACGACGACCCCCTGCAGCTGCCCTGGCGGCCCGTCAGCGGGGACGCCACGGCGATCAAGGCCGTGGCCGACACGATTCGCGCGGGCGGCTGAGGTGGCCGTCATCCGGCTCGAGCGCGACGGGCCCGTGGCCTCGATCGTCCTCTCGAACCCGCCGGTCAACCTCTTCACCGACGACGCCTTCCACGAGCTCAACGACTGCATCGGCGAGGTTGAGAGCTCCGACGCGCGGGCCCTCGTCTGGCGCGCCGAGGGCAAGATCTTCAGCGGCGGGGTGGATGTCAACGCCTTCCAGCGCGTGGTCGACGCGGGCGGCGAGCGGGCGGACGAGTTCTCCCAGCCGCTCATCGACTCGGTCCGCAGGCTCGAGGCCCTCGAGATCCCGACGCTGGCGCTCGCCCACGGCCTCTGCCTCACGGCGGGGCTCGAGGTCGCGCTCGGGTGCGACGTCCTGTGGGCCTCGCGCTCGGCGAAGTTCGGCCTGGTCGAGGCGGTCGTCGGCCTCACGCCGGGCGCGGGCGGCACCCAGCGGATGGCCGAGCGCGCCGGGCCGGCGCGAGCGAGCGAGTTCGTCTACTCCGGCGACCTGTACGACGCCGAGACGCTCGAGCGCTGGGGCGTGGTCGCCCGGGTGCTCGCCGACGACGACCTGCTCGACCGGGGAATGGCGCTCGCGAGCAAGCTCGCCAACGGCCCGACGGTGGCCCATGCGGCGACCAAGCGGATCATCCGCGGCTACCGCGCCGGCGGGATCGACGAGGCCGATCGCGTCACGCCGGAGCAGTTCGCGGGCCTGTTCGCGAGCGAGGATCTCAAGGGGGCGGTCGCGAGTTTCCTCGCCGAGGGGCCCGGCAAGGCGTCGTTCAAGGGTCGCTGAGCGACGCCTGAGGCGCTACCCTCACCGGCGCCGATGTCGAAGGAAGAGAAGATCGAGATGGAGGGCGAGGTCACCGAGGCCCTGCCCAACACCATGTTCAAGGTGAAGCTCGACAACGACCACGAGGTCCTCGGGCACATCTCGGGCAAGATGCGGCGCCACTACATCCGCATCCTCCCCGGCGACCGCGTGAAGATCGAGCTCTCGCCGTACGACCTCGACCGCGGCCGCATCACCTACCGCTACAAGTAGCGCCGCCGCGTCAGCGCCTCGGCCTCCCGAGCGCGAGCGGCATATTTCGTCCCCATCGGGACATTTCATGCCGTTCGGTCCGGCTCAGTACGAAACACGCTCCATCCCGCGCAGCGAAAAGGCACCCAGGAAGAGGAGGAAGCCCGCGATCGCGACGAGGCCGGGCCAGGTCTCGGCCCACGTGATCGAGCCGCCCTCGAGGAAGCCCTGGCGGATTGCCTCCACCACCTGGGTCAGGGGGTTGATGCGGGCGATGTCGGCGAGCCAGCCCTGGAGCTGCTCGATCGGGGCGTAGGCCGTGGTCGTCAGGACGAGGACGAACATGCCCGACTGCATCAGCGGGGCGGCGCTCTGGCTGCGGTAGCGAAGCGCCAGCATCACGCCCCAGCAGGCTGCGACCGCGCCGGTCGCCATGACGAAGAAGATCGTGAGGATCAGGCCGCCGATGCCGGGCCACTCGACGCCCACCGAGAACCCGACGATCAGCAGGACCGCGGCAGGGATCAACGAGCGCAGGCTCGCCGAGACGACCAGTCCGGCGAGCAGGGCAGGGCGTGAGGCGGGTGAGGCGATCAGGCGGTCGAACCAGCCCTGCTCGATGTCGCGGGCGAGGTTGACGCCGGTTGCCGCGCCGGTGAATCCGGCCCCCTGGAGCAGGCTGATCGGCAGGATCCACGTCTGGTAGTTCTCGACTCCGTACCCGCCGAGCTCGAGCAGGTTGCCGAACACGGCGCTGAGGCCGCAGAAGAAGATCGTCGGCGCCAGCACCCCCGGGATCGCCGCGCCGGGAACGCGCACGATCTCGTTGGTGGCGCGCCTGACGAGCGCGCGTACGGTGGCGAGTTCGGCGGCAAACCCCATCAGCCAATCCGCAGTCTTCGCCGCAGGGCGAGTGCGCTGAGGGCGACCGAGATCGCGCCGACGAGGGCGACGGCTCCGATCGCCTCGAGCAGCGACTTGGCGGTGAGCGAGTCGATCACGGGCTCGCGGACCCCCTCGACGATGAAGGAAAGCGGGTTGTAGTCGGCGATCGCCTTGGCCGGCTGCAGCAACAGCTCGGCGGGGAAGAAGGCGCTCGAGAGGAAGAGGATCACGAAGACGAGTGGAAACAGGCCTTGAACCACGGAGGCCTGACCGCTGTAGAGGGCGATCGAGGCGCTGAGGCCGCCGAACGCCGCGGCCGAGAGTGCGGTCAGGACCACCATCACGAGCATCCCCGGCACTCCCTGTTCGAAGTCCGCGCCGAAGATCAGGCCGATCGCGATGAACCAGACGGCGCTGACCGCGCCCAGGACGGCAACGCCGGCGAGCCGGCCGAGAACGACCGAGTAGCGCGAGATCGGGGCGGCGAACAGCCGGTCGGTGAAGCCCATCTCGAGGTCGACGGCGAGCGCGATCCCGCCCGTGTTGCCGGCGAGCAGGCAGGACTGCAGCATCGCTCCGGCGAGCATGAAGCTGAGGAAGTCGTCGGTGGGGAAGTTGCCGAGGTTGACGGCGCCGCCGGCGCCGCCGGTCTGGACCGCCAGCAGCAGGGTGGGGAAGATCAGGATCGGCGCCACGAGCTGCGGCCGCCGGAATGTCTGCCGAATCGAACGGTTGGCGAGCGCCCTGACCACACGGGCGTTGGTGGCCAGCCGGCTCAAACGGGCTCGGGCTCCGGCGCGGGCTCCGCCGCCTTCTCGTCGCCCTCGAGGTGCTCGCCCGTCTTCGCGACGAAGACGTCGTCGAGCGTCGGCTCGACCAGCTCGAGCGACTCCACCAACAGCCCCGCCTCATCGAGCGCCCGGACGACCTGGGCGATGTCGCCGGCTCCGCCTTCGAGCTCGACCAGGACCTTGCCGTCCTTCTCGGGCAGCGGGCGGCCAAACGCCTCGCAGATCGCCTTCGCGCGGTCGCCCTCGCCGTCGAGGAGGCCGATCTCGAGGTGCGGCTTGCCGATCTCCGCCTTCAGCGAGGTCGGCGTGCCCTCCGCGACGATCCGCCCCTTGGCGATGATCCCGACCCGGTTCGCCAGCTGGTCGGCCTCCTCGAGGTACTGCGTGGTGAGGAAGACCGTGGTCCCTTCGCGATTGAGCTTCACCACCTCCTCCCAGATGGCCTTGCGGCTGACCGGGTCGAGGCCGGTGGTCGGCTCGTCGAGGAAGAGGACCCGCGGCTCGTGGACGAGGGCTGAGGCAAGGTCGAGCCGTCGCCGCATGCCCCCGGAGTAGGTGCCGACGCGGCGATCGGCGGCTTCGACGAGGCCGACGCGAGAGAGCAGCGCCTCGCTACGCGACTTGCCCTCGGCTCCCGGGAGCCCGTGGAGCGTCGCCTGCAGCAGGATCAGCTCGCGCCCGGTCATCAGGGGGTCGAGCGCGGCCTCCTGGAGGGCGACGCCGATCGCCCGGCGCACCTCGCTCGCCTCCTCGACGACGTCGTGGCCGGCGACCCTGGCGCTCCCCCCGGTGGGGCGCAGAAGCGTTGTGAGCATGCGGACGGTGGTCGTCTTCCCGGCCCCGTTTGGGCCGAGAAATGCGTAGATCTCACCCGCCGCGACCTCGAGGTCGACCCCCTGGACGGCCTTGATCTCCCCCTCGAACGTCCGCTCGAGGCCCGTTACCTCTATTGCAGGCACCACATCGGAATCTACTGGCGAGCGCATACGCGCCTAATGTATGCATGCTGGTTGCCCGGACCGCATCAGATGGCATAGCCGGGTGTTTTCAGCGTTTCCAGTGCCGAATCGACCGAACAAGAGCCGAACACTCCTCGCGGCGGGTATCGCGACGGCCGCCGTTGCGGTTGGGATCAGCGCCCCCGCAGAGGGTGCGAAGCTCGGCCAGACGGCGCGCACGCCCGCGCCCGCATGCCCGAAATCGCCGTGCCAGGCGGTTGGGCGGACGACCGCATTGCAGCTCGTCGCCGATGGTCGGCGCGGCCCGTTCAAGGCGCGCTCCGACGGCCGCGTGGTCGCCTGGGCCATCGACCTCGCGGAGCCGAATCAGGAGCAGCGCACGTTCTTCGGTGACTTCTTCACCTCTGCCTCCCTCGGCGTGACTCCGACCGCCCGGATCGCCGTACTGAAGCGAACGGGCGAAGAACGCGACTACAAGCTCAAGGCTCAGGGGCCCGTGATGGACCTCTCGACCTCGCTCGGGGGCTACAACGTCTTCACCCTCGCCGAGCCGTTGAAGATCCGCGCGGGCGAGTTCGTCGCGCTCTCCGTCCCGACATGGTCGACCTCGTTCGCGGTCGAGCTCGACCGCACCAGCAACATCTGGCGCGCCAGCCGCGAGGACGGCGCCTGCGAAGCCGAGAACGACATCAAGGCCGGCAAGGCGCAGCAGAAGATCGGCTCCACCCGCACCTACGCCTGCGACTACTCCACCGCCCGCGTCCTCTATTGGGCGTTTTATGAGCCCAAGAACGCCGGTGGCGGCGAGGGTGAAGGCGGCGGCGGCGGTGGTGGTGGCGGCGGCGGTGAAGGCGGCGGCGGCGGAAACGCCGGCGAGTAGCGCTCAGCCGTTGTAGGCGGGCTGGCGCAGGCCGCAGTACGAGCAGTCGGTGACGTCGATGCCGATGAGCTGGTCGCAGCGGCTGCAGGCGCGCAGGTTCTCCGGCGTGCGCAGGAGCGCGGACTCCGACGGGGCAAGCGGAAGCATGCGAGTCACGGGCTCGAGCTCCTCGCCGGACTCGCGGTCGATGTAGACGCCATCCGCCTCCGCGGGCGCGAGGGCCTCGCGACCGGAGATCCGGGCGCGAAGGCGAAAGGTCTGCCGCTGGTTCTGCATCGGCGGAAACATATCGCGCCACGTCCTCCGCTCCCGCCTTGAATCAATTGTCCGCGGCGTACGCCGCGGACTTCTCGTGCTGCTCCCGCGTCCGGGCGTGCGCGGGCGTAACTAGGGTCCGGGACTCATGCAGGTCCTCATCTTTCACGGCTACCTGCTGCGCGGTACCGGCTCGAACGTCTACAACGCCGGGCTCGCCGGCGCGCTGGCCGCGCTGGGCCATGAGGTCCACCTCGTCTGCCAGGAGCGCGACCGATCCGAGCTCGCTCCGACGGGGCAAGCGGCTCGGTGACGATCCACAACCCGGACATCGGCGGCCTGCTGCCGGTTTTCGTCCACGACAGCTACGAGGGCTTCGAGGTCAAGACCTTCGGCGAGCTCACGGACGCCGAGCTCAACCGCTACATCGATCTCAACGTAGCCGCCGTCAGCGGACCTCGTCGACGAGCTCGGCGGGGTCGACGCGGCGCTCGCCAACCACCTGATCATGAGCCCGGTGATCCTCGGCCGCGCCGGGCTTCGCTACGCGCTCAAGATCCACGGCTCCGACCTCTCCTACTCGATCCTTCCCGACCTCGCCCGCTTCCGCTCCTACGCGCAGGAGGCCTGCGACGGCGCCGCCGGGATCCTGGTCGGCTCCGGGCACATCGCCGAGCGCCTCCGGCTCGCCGTCGACGACCCGGAGACCAACGCCAAGGTCCGCCTCGGCCCCCCGGGGGTGGACACCACCCTCTTCTCCCCAGTCGCCTTCGCCGAACGGCGCCCGACGCCTCCGCGCCGTGGCGTCCGACTTGGCCGGCGGACGGCGAGCGCCCGTCCGCCGTCCCAACGTCCTGGGACAGGGACCCGCCAAGCGCCGCGGCCGACGCGATCGAGTGGTTCGCCGAAGCCCAAGGCCCCCGGGCCGTCTTCGTCGGCAAGCTGATCGTCAGCCAAGGGCGTCGACCTGCTGCTCGCCGCGTGGCCTCTCGTCCACGCGCAGAACCCCGACGCCCGCCTCCTGATCGTCGGCTTCGGCGCGCTCGAGCAGACGCTGCACGACGTCTGGGCGGCGATCGAGCGCGGCGACCTGGGCCCCCTGCAAGCCCTCGCAGAACGGGGCCGCGCGCTCGAGGGCGCCGAGCCCGCCCGCCTCGCCATCCTCACCGCCTTCCTGAGCGCGCTGCCGGCCGACTACGCGGAGGCGGCCAGGAGCGCGGCCGGCAGCGTCCGCTTCGCGGGTCGCCTCGAGCACGACGAGGTCGGCGCGCTCGTCCCGTCGTGCGAAGCGCTCGTCTTCCCGAGCACCTTCCCCGAGGCCTTCGGCATGGTCGCGGCTGAGGCCGCGGCGGCCGGCGTCCTGCCGATCTCGGCCGCGCACTCGGGCGCCGCCGAGGTCAGCCGGGAACTGGCCGCAAGCCTGCCGCCGGCGGTCGCCGGGCTCGTCTCCTTCCCGCTCGAGGGTCGTCCGGTGGAGGCCATCGCCGATCGGCTCAACGCCTGGTTCGCACTCTCCGCCGCCGATCGAGACGCGGCCGGAACGGTGCTGCGGGCGACCGTCGAGCGCCTCTGGAGCTGGGAGGGCGTCGCCCGCGCCGTGCTCGCCGCAAGTGCGGCTTGACGCTAGCTGCGACCCGGTGCCATTCGCCGTCCCCGCGATGAATAGAATCGCGATCGGTGACCCGCTCGACGTACGCCCGCCTTGTCGCCGTCATGCTCGTGCTGACGGCTGTGTCCTCGGTGTTCCTGCTCCAGTTCGACTGGTTCGGCGACGCTGCGTCCGAGCAGGCCGGCCCGATCGACAAGCTCTTCGACGTGATGATCGTGCTCTCGTGCTTCGTCTTCGCGATCGTCATGGTCATGTTCGGCTACGCGATCTGGAAGTACCGCGCGAAGCCGGGCGACGAGTCCGACGGCGAGCCGATCCACGGCAACACCAGGCTCGAGATCGCCTGGACCCTGATTCCGACGATCATCGTCCTGGTTGCCGCCGGCTACAGCTGGATCGTGCTCGACGACATCGAGGCCCAGGCGGACGACCGGATGGCGCTCCACGTCACCGGGCAGCAGTTCGCCTGGTCGTTCGAGTACCCGGAGGTCGAGATCGGCGAGGACGCCGAGGGCAACCCGACCTACCTCGAGACCGACGAGCTCCACGTGCCCGTCGACCGCCAGCTCGAGGTGACGGTCGAGGCGCTCGACGTCCTCCACTCCTTCTGGGTTCCGGAGTGGCGGATCAAGCGCGACCTCGTGCCGTCGGGTGAGGGTGGCGACGAGGTCGACGACACGTTCGTCGTGACGCCGAACGAGGAGGGGACGTTCAGCCTCGTCTGCACCGAGCTCTGCGGCCTCGGCCACTCGACGATGCGGGCGGTGGTGGTGGTCCACTCGCAGGAGGACTTCGACGCCTGGGTCGCCGAGCAGCAAGAGGCGGCGGAGGGGGCCGCCGGGTCCGCGAGCGGAGGCGGAGCTTCGTAGGCTTTGGGATCTCGATGGTCGCTGCACTGAAAACACCGGGACTCCTGCGCGGCGGGTTCGGCTTCCTGATCGGAGCCGGATTCGGCTTCGGCTTGGTCGTCGTCCTGCGCGCGCTCTCCGGGCTCGACACCTTCCAGACCGAGTCGACCGGCTACCCGCACCTGATCGTCCCCGCGATCACCGGCCCGCTCGGGTTCCTCGTCGGCCTCGGCGCCTTCGACTACTGGTTCCGCTGGGCGGCCGGGAAGCCGACGATCCCCGAGGACCACTCCCAGCACGGGGCGAAGAGTTGGCGCGACTACTTCAAGTTCAACACCGATCACAAGGTGATCGGGATCCAGTACATCGTCACCACGTTCTTCTTCTTCCTCGCGGGCGGTCTGATCGCGATGATCATGCGCGCCGAGCTCGCTCAGCCCGGCACCCAGATCGTCGATCCCGGCGTCTTCAACGGGCTCTTCTCGACGCACGCGGCGTTGATGATCTTCGTCTTCGTGATTCCGGTCTTCGCCGGGATCGCGAACTACGTCCTGCCCCTGATGATCGGGGCGCCGGACATGGCGTTCCCGCGCCTGAACGCGCTCTCGTTCTGGATGCTCCCGATTGCCGGCCTGCTCTTCCTGGCCAGCTTCCTGGTGCCCGGCGGCGCCTTCGACGCCGGCTGGACCGGCTACGCGCCGCTCTCGACCGGAGCGCCGCTGGGGCAGTCCTTCTTCAACCTGGGAGTCCAGTTCGCCGGTGCCTCGTCGGTGGCGACCGCCCTGAACTTCCTCGTGACGATCATCACGATGCGTGCGCCCGGGATGACGTTCTGGCGCATGCCGCTGCTCGTGTGGGCGAACCTCTCGACCTCGATGCTGGTCGTCGCCGCGACCCCGTTCATCGCCGGCGTCCAGTTCATGGTCCTCTTCGACCGTGCCCTGCACACGAACTTCTTCCAGGCCGCGCTCGGCGGCGACGTGCTCAGCTACCAGCACATCTTCTGGTTCTACTCCCACCCGGCCGTCTACATCATGATGCTGCCGGGCTTCGGGATCGTCTCGGAGGTGATCTCGACCCACGCCCGTAAACCGATCTTCGGTTACCGGTTGATGGCGCTTGCGTTGATCGGGATCGTCGTCCTCTCCTACACCGTGTGGGCGCACCACATGTTCGTCAGCGGCATGTTCTCGTGGCTGCGCGTGCCGATGATGATCACGACGCTCTTGATCGCGGTCCCGACCGGGATCAAGATATTCAGCTGGCTGGCGACGTTGTTCAACAGCGTCCTGCACCTGAAATCGACGGCCATGCTGTTCAGCCTGGGCTTCATCGTGACGTTCGTCGTCGGCGGGATCTCGGGGGTGATGCTGGGCATGGTGCCGATCGATATCCACGTCTCGGACACCTACTTCATCGTCGCCCACATCCACTTCGTGCTGTTCGGCGGCTCGGTGTTCACGATCTTCGCCGGGATCTACCACTGGTTCCCGAAGATGACCGGGCGGATGTACGACGAGCGGCTCGGTCGCGTCCACTTCTACCTGACCCTCGTCGGCATGCTCGCGACGTTCGTTCCCATGCACTGGGTCGGGATGGAGGGCATGCCGCGGCGCGTCGCCGACTACTCCGCGCAGTTCGCCAACTGGAACCTGGTGATCTCGATCGGCTCGTTCCTGCTCGGAATCGCGCAGCTGGTCTTCATGTACAACATGTACGTCTCCTGGCGCTACGGCCCGCGAGCGACCGCGAACCCGTGGCGAGCGAAGACGATCGAGTGGCAGGTTTCCTCGCCGCCGCCGATCTTCAACTTCGATCAGATCCCGCGCGTCGTCGGCGGCCCATATGAGTTCGGCGTCCCCGGGGCGCGGCACGCGATCATGGGCGACGAGAAGGACCTCCGCGAGCACGAGGTCCCAGCCGAGGCTGAAGCCGGTTCCGCCGGGGGCGGAACCGCGACGGTGACGAGGCAATGACCGACGAGTCGACAGCCAACCTTCCGGACGGCGAGGTCGCCGTCGACGTCGACTGGAGCGACGGCGGAGTCGTGCTCGCGTTCATGAACGAGGTGGCGGGCGGCCGCAGGCTGCTCGAGGCCGTCCGCGAGCGCGTCGAGGCGGGCGCCGAGGCCGTCGCCGTCGCCGCGCCGCAGAACCTGCCGAGCGTCGGCCAGATCGTCGATCGCGACGAGGCCCGCGACGCCGCGCTGAGCCGGGTCGAGGTGACGCAGTCGGTCTTCGACCGCTTCGGGATCGAGGCTTCCGGAGCGATCTTCGACCCCGATCCCGCGCTCGCTCTCGGCGATGCCGAGCGCGCGTTTCAGCCGAGAGAAGTCCTGCTGTCCTGTCTTTATGAGTCGCGCTTCGGGTTCAGGCGCCGCGACCTCGTGGAGTTCGCGCGCGAGCACCTCGACACCCCGGTCACCCACGTCCCGGTGCGGGTGGACGACGATGCGGTCCGCTGGGACATGACCCACACGCTCGTCGTCGGCACGCAGACGATCGCGAGTCCGGACCTCGTCGCCCACCTGAAGCAGCTCGCGGATGACAAGCCGCACCGCTACACCGTGATCTGCCCGAAGTCGGGGGAGATGAGCCGAAGCGACGTGGTCGACCGGCTCTCGTCAACGCTCGCCGAGCTCTACCGCTCGGAGATCGACGCGACCGGCCAGCCGATGAGCCCGGAGCCGTACCCGGCGATCGAGAACGCGATCGAGCACTACCGGGTCGACGACATCCTGATCTCCACCCTCGCCGGCCAGCAGTCGAAGTGGCTCGAGGAGGGCCTGATCGACAAGGTGAAGGAGCTCACGGACAAGCCGATCGAGCACTTTCGAGGCGAGCGGCAGCGACGCGGCCGCCCCGGCGCCGGCGCCGGCCGAAGAGGTGAAGGTCTAGATGGAATCCGCCTCGATCGCCGCCGGCGCCCACACGGACGAGCACGAGCACCATGGGCCACCGGAGGCGAATCAGAGCTCGAAGATCGACCGCCAGACCTTCGGGATCTACCTCTTCATCGTCTCGGAGATCATGCTCTTCGGGGCGTTCTTCGCCTCCTACTTCTTCCTCCGCGTCGTCTCCAACCCCGAAGGCGCCTCGTGGCCGCCGGAGGGCTTCGAGCTACCGGTTGCGATCGCCCTCGTCAACACCTGCATCCTCGTCTCCTCGAGCTTCACCGTCCACTGGGCGCTCGAGTCGATCAAGCGGGGCAACCACCGCGGCCTGCAGATGGGCCTGATGGCGACCTGGCTGCTCGGCGCGACCTTCCTCTTCATCCAGATCAACGAGTACATCCACATCGGCTTCAGCGCCCGCGATGGAGCGTTCGGCTCGATCTTCTACGGCCTCACCGGCCTCCATGGCGCGCACGTCTTCGTCGGCCTGGTCCTCCTGACCTTCGCCAACATCCGCGCCTGGAAGGGCCACTTCGGGCCCGCCGCGAAGGACCACTTAGGCGTCGAGGTGCCCGGGATCTACTGGCACTTCGTCGACGTCATGTGGATCATCGTCTTCACGGCCGTCTACATCCTTTAGAAACGGCTCTAGCAAGCCAAGTCGGATCTCCCGCGGGGACGCTGGTGGGACAAGGTACGTATTTCGCTTTCCGGCTTCGGCCCTTTAGGCTGGCTGTTCCGATGGGGCACGGGGGAGTGAAATCGAGTGTGTTGCGTCAAGCGCCGCTGAGCGTCGCGCTCTCGGCCCTCGCGCTAGCCGCCTCCGCGCAGGCGGCGGCGCCGCCGGTCCCCGAAGGTGCCTCGCTCACCACCGCCGCCCCCGGAGCCGTCGCCGGCAGCGTCAGCACCGGCGACAACCACAGCTGCGCGGTCAAGACCAACGGCACGCTGGCCTGCTGGGGGCTCAACACCAGTGGGCAGGCAAACCCCCCGGCCGGGAGGTTCAAAGCGGTGAGCGCCGGCGGCAGCCACACCTGCGCGATCAAGACCAACGGCAACCTCGCCTGCTGGGGCAGCAACACCGCCGGCCAGGCGACTCCGCCGGCCGGCAAGTTCAAGGCCCTTGCCGCCGGCGCCAGCTTCAACTGCGCGATCAAGACAACTGGCGTGGTGGCATGCTGGGGCACGAACGGCGCCGGCCAATCGAGCCCCCCGGCGGGCAAGTTCGAGGCGCTCGCCGCCGGTCTCTCCCACAGCTGCGCGATCAATACCAACGGCAGCCTCGCCTGCTGGGGCGACAACACCCTGGACCAGGCGAGCCCACCGGGGGGCGCCTTCCGGGGGCTGAGCGCCGGCGAAAACACGAGCTGCGGGATCAAAGCCAACGGCACCGCGGCGTGCTGGGGCTCTGACGCCTCAGGTAAGGCAACCCCCCCGGCCGGGACGTTCGAGGCGATCAGCCCGGGCACTAGCCACAGCTGCGGGATCAAGACCGACGGCTCCGCGGTCTGCTGGGGCGATGACTTTTCGGACGAGTCGAGCCCCCCGGCCGGGACCTTCACGGCGATCGGCGCCGGCAACGTACATAGCTGCGGGATCCGGACCGACGGCACCGCGGTCTGCTGGGGCGATAACACCTTCAACCGGACGAGCCCCCCGGCGGGCACCTTCAACGGCCGGGCGGTCAGCGCCGGCGTCGACCACAGCTGCGGGATCAAGACCAACGGCACCGTGGCCTGCTGGGGTGTCGACACCGACGATCAGGCGAGCCCCCCGGCCGGGACGTTCAGAGCGGTGAGCGCCGGCGGGTTGTACAGCTGCGGGATCCGGACCGACGGCGCGGTTGCCTGCTGGGGCAATAACGACTTCGGCAGGGCGACCCCCCCGGCGGGGACATTCGAGGTTGTCGACGCCGGCGGCGCCCACGCCTGTGGGGTCCGGACCAACGGCACCGTGGCCTGCTGGGGCGATGACTCCTCAGACCAGTCGAGCCCCCCGGCCGGGACCTTCACGGCGATCGGCGCCGGCGGCGACCACAGCTGTGCGATCAGGACGAACGGCGCGGTGGCCTGCTGGGGCTTCTCCGGCTTCGGCGAGACGCTCCCACCGGCCGGGGCATTCGAGGCGGTGGACGCCGGCGACTTCCACCGCTGCGCGATCGGGGCGAACGGCGCGCCGGCCTGCTGGGGCACCAATGCTTTCGGCTCGACGATTCCTCCCGCGGGGACGTTCGAGGCCGTTACCGGTGGCAACGCCCACAGCTGCGGCGTCACGACCACTAGCGCGCTTGCCTGCTGGGGCTTCAACGACAGCGGGCAGACGAACGCCCCGGCGGGGCCGTTCCAGACGGTAGACGCCGGCCAGGAGCACACCTGCGCGGTGGGGACGAACGCCCACGTGGCCTGCTGGGGGGAGAGCGGCGGCGGGCGGACGACCGTGCCGCCGGGCTTCTAGCCTCAGGGACGGGAGACGTCCAATGAGAATGTGCAGCGGCTACATCCTCTAGAAACGGCTCTTCTCTCGAGTTACCCGAGCGGCTTGTTTTCGCAGTTGAGTGGGCCGGTGTCGATCGGGTCGCGGTACAAAGTGTCGACGTCGGCTCCGCAGAAGTTCTCGTCCGCGGCGGCATCTCCCTCGCTGTGAAGGGTGTCGGCGCCGCCCTCGCCGGACAAGATGTCGTTGTCTGCGCCCCCGTACAGGAGATCGCCGTCTGTGCCGCCGAACAGCTCGTCGTCGTTTTGATCGCCGTACAGGGTGTCTGCGCCGGCCTCGCCCAGGAGCACGTCGTCGAGGCGCCCGCCACGCAGGGTGTCTGCGCCGGCGTTTCCGGACAAAAGGTTGGCCCGGGACGACCCGGTTAGAGCGTCGTCCCCAAGTCCGCCGACGACCTCTTCGACATCGATCTTGATGTCGTCGCGGGCCGTGCCATCGGATGCGCCGCCGTCCCCGCCGGCGGCACCGAGCGTCACCGTGAGCGGCTCGGTGCGCGCGGCAAGCACGGGCTGGAAGAAGCCAAAGAGGTAGGAGTGGGCCGCATAGCTGGCTTTGTCGACGCCAGGCCCGCCCCAGAAGATGTCGGCGCCGGTTCCGCCGAGTATCAGGTCGCCGCCGCCCTCGCCGTAGAGCGCGTCGTTGCCGGTAGCGCCGCCCAGCAGCTGGTCGTTGCCGCCGCCGCCGAATATCTCGTCGTGACCACCCGAGCCGTCGAGGACGTTCACGCCGTCCGTGCCGACGAGAGTGTCCGGCCCGGGGCCACCGATGACGTTCTCGATATCGGCCTGGATGTCATCGCCCTCGCTGGTGTAGCCGTCGAACGCGCCGTCGTTGGGCCCGTCGGTGGCCGTGTCGCCGATCGACGCCCAGATCGTCGCGCTGGCCAGCCGCCCGTCACCGTCATAGGAGACGCCATCGGTGCCGCTCCCGCCCATCAGCGTGTCGGCGCCGAGGCCGCCGTCGAGTCGGTCGGAGCCGCCCAAGCCGCTCAGGGTGTCGTCGCCGGGACCGCCACGGAGGAAGTTGTTGTTCGCGTCGCCGGTCAGCGTGTCGATGCCGTTGCCGCCGGTCACCACCTCGACGGTCGAACCGATGTTGTCCAGCTCGCCCGCCGAGCCGTCGTTTCCGGGTGTCACCACCGTGTCGTCGGCCCCAACGGTCGCGCTGATGCTCGGCCCGCGCCCCGCGTACGTCACCTCGTCGACGCCGTCCTCCCCGAACATCTGATCGGCGCCGATGCCGCCGTCGATGGTGTCGTCGTTCGCGCCGCCATAGATGGTGTCGTTGCCGGCGTCCCCCTTGATCGTGTCGTTGCCGGCGTCGCCCTTGATTGTGTCGTTGCCGCCCTTGCCGTTGATCACATCATTGCCCGTCGTCCCGCAGATGTAGTCGTTGCCCGTCGTCCCTTGAGTGACGACGTTCGGCACGGCAGTGATGGTGCACGGACCGGGGTCGATACCGTGACGTTGAGCACCGTGGAATCGGAGAAGTAATCCCCGTTCGGCTCCGGGCCCGACGACGACGTAGATGGTGTTGCCGGTGGCGACGCTCAGACCGTTCAACGCGTTCGCAGGAGACCCGTCGGAGAACTCTTGGGCACCGTTGGGCAGCACCCCGCTCGTGAGGTTCGTGAGGTCCGAGCCGCGCGAGCAGGCGTCCGCCGGCGCTCCGCAGGGGCCCGTGGGGGCGCGCAGGACGTGCCAGTCGATGCCGTCGCCGGAGGGATCCCCGTCGGTCACGGCGCCGCTGACGTCGACGACACCGTTGATCGGGCTGGTCCAGGCGAGGACCACGGCACGCGAGGACAGCGGGTGAACGCCAACCGCCCTGCGCGGCAGGAGCAGGCCGAACGGGTTATCAGTGCCGGTGTTGTTCTTGCCCAGCACCACCTCTTGCAGCGTCCCGGGTTCGCTGAACGTCGGCGATTGCCAGTAGTTCGCGCCCGTGACACCGCGGTAGTTGGGATCGTAGGTCGGCATCCTGCGGAAGTTTCCTGACGACGTCCGCGTCAGGTCGAGGCTGTACATCAGCGTCCACGCGCCGTTCGGGTTCGTCGGCGTGGCCCCGCCCGGGAAGTCGTCAGCGGGGCAAGCCGGCTGCGGGCCGCTCGCCGCAGGCTGACAGCCGATCTTCCACGTCGCGGCCTCGGCGGCCGAGGTGACAGACGCCGCCACGGCGGTACAGAGCGCCACCCCAATCAACCCTTGCGAGTACTCGTCTTTTGCGTCGGTTCGCTGATTCCTCGGTGACCATGGGCGGATCTCCCTCTCAGAGACAGGGCGCGCCGCGATGGCTCACCGTTGCAAAGAGCCTATCGGCACAATGCTCAGCGGGCAAGAGCCCAGAAGGCTCTGGGAGCGCTGAGGCCCGCTTCCCCTCGGCTACCCGGGCTGGACCCAGCGCCCCTCGGAAGGCTGGACGAGGACCCAGCCCTCGCCGGTGAGGGCGAGCTGAAAGCTCTCGCCTGAGCCCATGCCGATCAGGCTCTTCGCCTGCACGTCGGTCTTCAGGTTCGTCGAGACGCCGCCGGACCATGCGATCGCCGCCTGCGGGTCCGCGAACGTCGGCGCGCCCCCGACGTCGAGCCTCACCGGCTCTCCGTCGGAGACGAGGGCCACGAGGCCCGTCCCCTGCAGGTGGATGTTGAAGAGACCGCCGGCGACCATTCCGGCCTTGCCTCCCTTGACCCGGGTCACGTCCCACTCGATCTCCGTCTCGAACGCAAGGATGTTCTCGCCGTTGACCGTGATCGACTCGTCGCTCAGGCGAAGGACGTGGACGAGCATTGCCTGATTCGCGAGAAAGAGCTCGCCGGTGCCGTGCGCCTCCATCAACCGCAGCGATTCGCCCGTGGCAGCCTTCTTCAGGAACCGGCCGATGCCGCCGCCCTTGTGCTCGAAGTGGACATCGCCCTGGTAGGCGACCATCGCCCCGTTTTTGGCGACGACCGCGGCCTCCGCCAACTCGACCTTCAGCAGGCGCGGCCCCTGCAGTGTGAACGCCTCTCCGGTCTCGACCTCCCGGAACTCGGCAAAGGAGCCGCCGAGGTCCGTCATCGTGGCTTCGAGGGAGCGCGATCCGCAGGCATCGGACGATCGTAATAACTTGCACCGAGGCGCGCGAAGGAGGTAGCCGTGCACAACCCGCTTCGTTCCGAGGCCGACATGTTCAGGGTCGTGATGGTCGTCGGGGTCGCCGCGGTGCTCGTGATCGTCGTCGCGCTGCTCACCGAGCCGGTGTTCGGCGCGATCGTGCTCGGGATCGAGCTGGGCGTCGGCCTTGGTCTGATCTGGCAGAGCTCGCGTGGTGCGGAGGCGCGCGAGGCGGAGATCGCGCACGCAGACGACGACGTCCACCGGATCCTCGTCGTCGCAAACGAGACCGTCGGCGGCCGCGCGCTGCTCGACGAGCTGAAGAGCCGCTCTGGGACCGGCGAGAGCGAGATCTACGTCGTCGTCCCGGCGCTGACCTCCTCGCGCCTCGAGCACCTCGCCCACGACGTCGACGCAGCGATCGAGGAGGCGCGGCAGCGGCTCGACGACTCGCTTGCGGGGATGGCTGCCGCCGGACTCAGCGCCCGCGGGCAGGTCGGCGACCACCACGACCCGATGTCCGCGATCGAGGACACCCTGGCCGAGTTCCCCGCGGACGAGGTCGTCGTCTCGACCCACCCTCAAGCGTCGGTCGAAGTGGCTCGAGGGCGGGGTGCTCGAGCGCGCCCGCGCCGAGATCCCGCTCCCGGTCACACACGTCGTCGTCGATCTCGACGCCGAGCGCTCGACGCGGTCCGCTCCCTGAGCGCAGCGGTCAGTTGCCGACGTTGTCCAGCAGGTACTTGACGAGACCCTCGAGGTCCTCGGGCGTCAGCGACTCCTCGAAGTCCTGCGGGCATGACCCCATCCTGGAAGTTCGGGGTGATCTGCGAGCTTGGGTCGACGATCTGCTGCTCGATGTAAGCGGCGTCCTTGCCGGCGAGGACCTCGTCGAGGTCCGGGCCGGTCGTGCCGGAGGTGCCTGCCGCGCTGAACGCGTGGCAGCCGCCGCAGCGCTCGGTGAAGAGCTGGTCGGGCGGCAGCTCGGGCGGCGCCGCCCCTGGGACGCCGGCGACCTGGCCGACGTAGGTGGCGACGTCCTCGGCGTCCTGGCCGGTGACCAGGTCGGCGGGCATGTAGACGCGGTCGAACGTTCGGGTCGTCCTCATCGGCCGGGCGGGGGTTCGCGATCTGCGCCTGCACGACTCCCTCGATCGTGTCGCTGTCCTGGCCGTCGGCCCGGGAGGCGGCGAACGCAGCGTCGAGGTCCGGACCGACCTGGGCCGTCGAGCCCGCCTGGGCGAGCGCGTGGCAGGTGCCGCACTTGGACTGGAAGAGCGCCCGGCCACGGTCGACGTCGGCGTCCTCGGTCGTGTCGCATCCGGCCAGCAGAACCATGCCCACGAGGGCCATGATCGCCGCGCCCGCCCGGGCGCCTGCCTGCCTGCGGACAAGACGGCTCAGCACGGGCTGCATCCTACCCATCCGGGCGGTGGCTCCGGTTGGCACTCGCCGCGCGATTGGATAGGGTTGAGCCGATCGTCATTAGCGGGTGTCGAACGGAGGGAATAGGCGTCGATGGAAGTTCGTGAAGGGATGTCCGAGGTCGTGCTCACCGTCGGGACGGGGCACACCCTCCGCGAGGCCGCACGGCGGATGAGCGAGAAGGGCGTCGGAGCGGCGGTCGTCCTCGACGAGGAAGAGCCGGGCCCGCGGGTCGTTTCCGAGCGCGACATCCTGCTCTCGCTCGGCCGTGGCGAGAGTCCGGATGAGGAGCGCGTCGGCGACCACATGTCCGACTCGATGATCACCGCGGCTCCCGACTGGAGCCTCGAGCGCGCCGCGGTGGAGATGTCGCGCCGCCACATTCGCCACCTCGTCGTCGTCCAGGGCGGAGAGCTCGTCGGCGTCCTCTCGATGCGCGACATCGTCCGCGTCTGGACGTCCGCCGGCGCCACATCGTCGATGACCTCTCCCGAAGCCGAGCAAAGCCCCGTCTGAGGCTCGAGCGCCGCTCAGAGCGCCGGACGCCTCCCGACCAGTCGCCGTCGCGCTTCAGCGTCTCGGCGGGGATCGGGGCGGTCGTGATCCGCTGCTGTCGCGGCAGCCGCTCGATCTCCCGGCGCGAGTCGCGGATCATCGCCACGAGCGCGAACAGCGCCACCAGGGCTCCGATGGCGGCGTATGGCCACCACACCCAGCCTCCGGCAAGGATCCCGGCGAGACCACCGGCGATCAGCGCCGGATACCACGACGGCGACGGGACGTAGACCAGCTCGCTCGGCTGACCGTTGGTCGGCGCGTCGCTCATCCGATGTAGATGATCGCGGCGACGAAGGTGAGGGCGAAGACGCCCAGCGCCACGGCCGCCACGAGGAGGCCTTTGCCGATGTCTCCGCCCGCTCGGTTCCGATCCACGGCCGGAATCCTATCGACGCCGGCCGGTCCGCCTCTCATCCGAGTGCCCGGTCGGCCGCCATCGCGCAGAAGAGCAGCGCCAGGTAGGCGAGCGAGGAGAGGTAGAGGCGAAGCGCGGCGCGGCGCGAGTGGGTGCGCAGAAGGCGGACGGCGAGTGCGGTGAAGCCGAACCCGAGGATTGCAGCGGCGGCGATGTAGAGCGCGCCGAAGAAGTCGCCCGCCGCGGGGAGCAGGGTGAACGCGACGAGAACCACCGTGTAGACGAGGATCTGTCGTCGCGTCACCGCCTCTCCCTTGACCACCGGCAGCATCGGCACCCCGGTGCGCGCGTAGTCGTCCTTGATCAGCAGCGAGAGGGCCCAGAAGTGGGGCGGTGTCCAGAGGAAGACGACGCCGAAGGGATAGAGCGCCTCCCAGGCGAGCCCGCCGGTCGCCGCCGCCCAGCCGACGAGCGGCGGCACGGCGCCCGCGGCGCCGCCGATGACGATGTTCTGCGGCGTCAGCGGCTTGAGCCAGATCGTGTAGATGAAGACGTAGCCGAGCAGCCCGGCGAGTGCGAGCACCGCAGCGAGCACGTTGACGGTGAGCGCGAGCTGCAGTGTCGCGAGCGTCCCGAGGACGATCCCGAAGACGAGGCCGTGCCAGGGCTCGATGCGGCCGGAGACGAGGGGTCGGCTCCGCGTCCGCGCCATCCTCGCGTCGCGCTCGCGGTCGATGTAGTGGTTGATCGCCCCGGCGCCGCCGGCGGCGAGGTAGCCGCCGAGCATCGTCCAGAGCACGGTCGAGAGCTCGAGTCCCGTCGGCTGGGCGACGACCATCGTCGCCACCGTCGTCACCAACAGCAGCGAGATGATGCGCGGCTTCGTCAGCGCGATGTAGTCGCGTACGACGGGCGCCAGCGAGCGGTGGGCCGGCCGGTGCGCCGGGCGCAGCGTCCCGGCGCCCTCGCCGCCGACCGGGCGGGTGGTTGTCGTCGCGCTCTCCATCAGGCGGCCGCCACCCCCGTCGGCTCACCGCGCGGCACCCGCTCGCCCGCCGGCGCCGCGACGGGGAAGAGGGTCGCGCCGGCGTAGACGATCGTGCTCCAGAGCGCGGTGCCGAGCATCAGGTGGCCGACGATCAGCCCGGCGTGCTTGCCGGCGTAGACGTTGATGATCCCGAGCGCGATCTGCGCCACGAGCAGGGCGACGGCGAGGCCGAATGCCCGGCTCGGAACCCGGCGCCGGAAGGCGACGATGCCGAGCGCGATCACGGAGATCGCCGCCAGGTACATGAAGAGGCGATGGGTGAGCTGGATGTCGGCGAGGCGGGATTGGCCGAAGGAGAGCGGGCCGGAGCCGTTGCAGCCGGGGAACTGGGCGGTGTTCCAGCCGGTCCCACAGGCCTCGTGCGCGCCGACGAGCGGCTGGTTCGGGGTTCCGTGGCCTTCGGTGCCGGCGACGTAGCCCCCGGCGACGATCGTCGCCAGGACGAGCGTCGCGGCGAGCGCCGTCAGCGGCCGCAGGCCACGGGCCGAGTCGGGGATCGGCTTCTCCGCCGCGACCGGTGATGTGGCGCGCCGAACGAAGAAGAGCAGGGCGAGCAGCAGCATCGCGAGGCCGAGATGAGCGGCGACCAGCTCGTCCTCGAGCCCCTCCTCGACCGTCAGCCCGCCGAGGCCGGCCTGGAGCAGGACGAGGACCCCGGCCGCGACCGCGGCGCGCACGATCCAGCGGTAGTCGCGCAGATTGCGGAGCGCGCGCCAGGCGATCAGGGCGATCATCACGCCGACGATTCCGGCGGCGATACGGTGGCTGAACTCGATGACCGACTCGGCGTCGGCCGCCGGGATGAGGCCGCCCTCGCAGAGCGGCCAGCCGTGCGTGCCGCTGCCCGCGGCGCCGCAGCCGAGCCCCGAGTCCGAGACCCGGACGATTCCACCGATCAGAATGAGGACGACCGTGGCGACGATCGTCGCGGTGACGAGGCGGCGGAGGCGCGAGAGCTCGGCCGCATCGCCAGCGGGGGCGACGGAAGACATCCCCGTCAGGCTACCGGTGGGCTCTCGCCCTCGTCCGCGCCATCGTCCGTCTCCGGGTCCGCCTCCGGGGTTTGCGGCGTCTCGCCCTCCGGAGCCTCCGGCTGCGCCTCGGTCTCGGCCGACTCGGTCGGGGGCTCATCGTCGGGCGTCTCCGGTTCCTCTGCCTCCGGCTCCCGTTCGGGCTGCGCGTCGGCCGCCGTCTGCGCTCCCGACGCTGCCTCTGGAGCCGGCGTGCGGTCGTCTTCCGGTTCCGGTTCGGAGCTCGGCTCGGGATCGGGCGTGGGGGGCCGCTCGGGCGCGGTGAACTCGCTCGAGCGCCGGGTGATCGAGTCGCGGATGTCGCGTAGCGGCTCGGTGCTGCGCACGTCCGGAACCGCGTCGAAGTTGTGCGGCGGCGGGGGCGAGAGCGCGAACCACTCGAGCGTGCTCCCGCCCCACGGATCGTGACCGCGGGCGGGGAGCCCGTGCGCCCAGCTGTAGGCGGCGTTGCCGAGCTCGACGAAGATCCCCAGGACGAGTACGAGCGCACCCAGCGACGCGATCAGGTTGTAGCCATCGAGGCCGGTGTCCTCGTAGTAGCGGAATACGTCGACCGGCTGCCCCTCGAGCCCCGCGAGCAGCATCGGGACGACGTAGAGGTTGAGCCCGGCGACCATCAGCCCGAGCGCGATCTTCCCGAGGCTCTCACCGAGCAGCCGCCCGGAGAGCTTCGGGAACCAGTAGTGAAGGGCGGCGAAGCCGCCGAAGACGGCGCCGCCGACGAGGACGTAGGTCGTGTCCCCCTGGCTGGTCATCGTGTAGTCGAGCGCCCAGCCGACCGGGATCACCGAGTACATGAGCTCGCCGGTGAGGCCGAGGGCCAGCGTCCAGAGCGCGAACAGCGCGTACCAGGAAGCCGCCTGCAGCCGCAGGGCGCCGTCCCAGAGGGTCGCGATCCAGTTGTAGAAGAGCGCCCCGATGGGGACGATGAGCGCGAGCGCGAAGAGCATCGCGGCGATCGTCCAGCCCTCATTCAGCGGCGCGATGTACATGTTCTGCATCCACGCCAGCATCCCGAGGACCGCGATCGCGACCATCGATGCGGCGGCACCGCGGTGGCTGAAGATCGGCTTGCGAGCGAACGTCGGCAGGATCTCCGAGATCGCTCCGGCCGCCGTCAGGACGATGGTCAGATAAGCGCCGGTGAGGAAGATGTAGGAGATGTGCTCATAGAGCAGCGGCGCCCCGCCCGACCCCGGCTCGAAGAAGACGCCGTTGAAGTTGCGGTCGATCATCAGCATCGTCAGCGCCGCGATCATCATCGGGCCGATCAGGATCAGCATGTAGCTGACGACCGTGGCCGCGCAGCTCCACAGCGGCAGCCGCCTCCAGGCGAGCCCCGGCGCGCGCAGGCGCTGCAGGGTGACCGCGAGGTTGATCGCCGCGCAGGTGAAGCCGAGGCAGGCGAGCCCGGTGCCGGCGATCCAGGCGTCGGCGCCGTTCGAAGGCGAGAAGGCCAACTCGGAGAGCGGCGGCAGCGCCGCCGTGCCCGTCTCAGGCGCGGTGTAGAGGAAGCTGCCGTAGATCGTCACCGCGCCCATCACGTAGAACCAGTAGGAGAGCTGCGCCAGGCGCGGGAGGGCGACGGCCCGCGCCCCGATCTGCAGCGGGACGAGGTAGGTGAAGAGCCCGATCGCGAGCGGGATGGCGAAGAGGACGACGAAGCTCGAGACCGAGGCGGTCATCAGCCGGTTGAAGATCTCCGGCTGGATCAGCGAGTTCTCGGGGACGATCAGCTGCAGGCGCATGAGCGCGAACTCCGTCGCCGCGAGCGCGAGGAAGGCGAACGCCGTGGCGATGAAGAGCTGCCCGATGACCTTGTGGTCGGCGCTCGTCGCCTGTTCGATCCAGGCGGCGCGCGGCTTCGGCACGCCCCGGGTGACGACCTCGGGGCGATCCGCGGCCCGCGGGCGCGTGCCGGTCGCGGTCGGGGGGGTCATTCGGTCTCCTCCAGGTCCGTCTCCTGGACGATGCCCTGAGCCGCGGAGAGCTCGGCGGCGCGGTCCTCGATGTAGGCCTCGTACTCGGGCGCGGTGACCACGCGAACCCAGACCCGCATCGCCGGATACCCGGTGCCGGAGAAGATCGTCGAGCGCCCGGCGTAGCGGCCGACCTCGTCGGCCTTGAACCACGTCTGCGCGATGTCGCCGGGGGTGGCCTGGACCTGGCCGCCGAGCGCCGGCACCGACCAGCTGTGGGTCACGTCGGTCGAGTCGATGTTGAGGACGACGGCGGTGTCGACCGGGACGACGAGCTCGCCGTAGGAGAACGTCCGGTTCCCCGGCTGGCCGCCCGGATACTCGAAGCGCCACAGCCACTGCTGCGCAATCGCGTTGATCTCGAGCGGGGCGTTCTCCTGCGCGGACGCGAGCAGGCCGGTGGGAGGCTCGCCCTTGACTCCGACCTGCGCGGTCTCGCTGCCCGTGAAGCCGTCCGGCCCCGTGGGCTCGATCTGGCGTGCGTCGTTGGTCATGATCACGCCGAAGACGAAGATCGCGACGGCGGCCGCGCCGAGGCCGAGGCAGACCGGCCGCAGCGCCGTGCGCCCCGCGACGATGCGACGCGGCTCCCGACCGCGCTCTTCGCGGAAGCGGGCGACGGCCATCACGAGGCCGACGGTGATCGCGATCAGAAAGGCGAAGCCGATGATCAGCATCACCCAGTAGGTGGTGGAGATCGCCTCGGCATTGGGCGAGTGCGGCTCCTCCAGGCCGAGCTGGATCGCGTGCGCGGGCGCGGCCACGAGGGCCAGGCCCGCCAGCGCGAGCAGGGCGGCGTAGAGCGGTATCGCGCGACCACGAGACAAGGCGGCGCCATTCTAATCGGGTGCCCGCCGGATCGGATGCGGGGACGGCGGCCGGGGCGAGGGTGAAGGGGGCGTTTCTTATACTCGCGCCCCCTTGCGCGCCGTCCGCCGACGTCCATCGCCTCCGCGATCAGCGGCGCTGAGAACCGCCGTCCGCGTCGGCGCGGGCGCCGCGCTCGCGGCCTCTCTCGCAGTCCCCCTGCTGCGCCGCCGCCATCGGATCCCGGCTCCGGTGACGCTCGCTTCGCTCGTCGGCGGGCCGCTCGCGGTCGCGGTGCTGCGCCCGCGCACGCGCGGACGCGACGTCGCCCTCTTCACCTTGCAGATGTGGGGCTTCGCGATGGCGCACGAGCTGCCCTACGACGAGCCGGACCGGCTCGTCCGTCGCCTCAAGGTGCGCTATCCGATCGTCACCGACGGCGCTCTCGGGCTCGGGCGCCTGCCGACGGTGCGGCTGCAGGAGGCGATCGCCGATCCGGATCGCGTCAGCGGGCTCGACCGTGCGCTTTCGGTGATCCACTGGGCGTGGTTCATGGAGCCGCACCTCTCGCTCCTCTTCGTCCAGCGCCGCCATCCTGAGCGCTTCCCGCGCGCAGCGCGTCAGGTTGCCGCCACGTACGACCTCGGCTGCGCCCTCTACTTCGCCGTGCCGACGGCGCCGCCCTGGTATGCGGCGGAGACAGGGGAGATCGACGGCGAGGTCCGGCGGATCATGGTCGACGCCGGCGAAGAGATCTGGGGCGGCGCCTGGGAGACGCTCTACGAGACGCTGAACACGAACCCGTGGGCCGCAATGCCGTCCCTTCACTTCGCCACCTCGCTGATGGCGGCCATCCACCTCGGCGAGGCCGGGCGGGTCCCGGGCGTCATCGGTTGGAGCTATGCCGCGGCACTCGCCTTCGCGCTGGTCTATCTGGGCGAGCATTACGTCACCGACCTCCTCGCGGGTGCAGCTCTGGTCCTCCTCGTCCGCCGCGGGGAGCCACTCGCCGAGCCCTTGGTCGAGGCGGTCAACGCGCGCCTTCGCCGGCTCGAGGCGATCGCAACCTCCTAGTGGCCGAGCCTCGTTAACCCGGCCCACCTCCGGGTAGAGGGACTCCAGCCGCCCGGTGGTCGCCCGCCGGTCGGTCCAGTACCGCATCGAATGAACGGCGCCGGTAAGGCCGGGACTACCGACTTTCGAGACAGCAAATCCTCGAGCCGGGAGTTTTCAATGCCTTTCGTATGTCCGACGTGCGGATTCCGCGAGAAGTACGAGGCCGTACGCCTCGAGCTTTGCCCTCAGTGCGCCGAGCGCGGCGAGGATGTCTATCTGATCGACGAGCAGCATCCGAGTGGACCACGACGAGATCTCTTCGGTCTCCTCGACGTCGCTCGTGAGCAGCTCCGGCGGGCCGGCCGTCGCCCCCAGACCTGAGCAACCGACGAAGGGACTTGCAATGACCGAGACGACGAAGGACGCGAAGCTGGTTCAGTACCTGAGCGAGGCGTACGCCAAGGAGAAGGAGCTCGAGACGGCGCTCGAGGCGCATATCGCGATGACCACGCGCAAGCCGTACGAGAAGCGCCTCAAGCAGCACCTGAAGGAAACGAAGTCGCACGCCCGGGAGGTCGAGCGGCGGATCAAGAAGATCGGCGGCGGTGGCCCGCAGCTCGCCGACAAGATCGCCGGTCCCGCTCTGGGCAAGGCCAAATCGCTCGCGAAGGGCCCGATGCACATGGCACGCGGGACCGGCGAGGCCGAGAAGATGCTGAAGAACGCGAAGACCGAGTACTGGAACGAGCACGAGGAGATCGCGACCTACACGGCGATCGAGACCCTCGCGGAGGCCCTTGGCGACACCGAGACGGCGAAGCTGGCACGCGCCATCCGCCGCGACGAGGAGCGCATGGCCGGCTTCCTCGAGAAGCAGATTCCCGTGTTGACGCGGGCGGTTGTGAAGGAAGAGGTGCCCGCCTCCGAGCGCCGCAGCTGATGCGCGTCGCCGTCGTCGGCGCGACCGGCAATGTCGGCGCGGCCGTTGTCGAAGCCCTCGTCGCCGACCCGGCGGTCGATTCGATCGTCGGGATCGCCCGCCGCTCGCCCGATTTGCGCCTGGCGAAGGTCGAGTGGCGCCGTGCCGACGTCGCTCGCGACGAGCTTCGCCCGCATTTTAAGGGCGTCGACGCGGTCGTGCACCTCGCGTGGCTGATCCAGCCTTCGCGCGATTCGGCGGAGCTCCACGCGGTCAACGTCGAAGGGAGCCGGCGGGTGTTCGATGCCGTCGCGGCCGCCGGCGTCCCGACCCTTGTCTACGCGTCCTCGGTCGGCGCCTATTCGGCGGGCCCCAAGGATCGCCGGGTCGACGAGGGCTGGCCGACCGAAGGAATCGAGACCTCGTTCTACTCGCGCCACAAGTCGGAGGTCGAGCGAATTCTCGACCGCTACGAGCACGCGCAGCCGAGCGTGCGAGTCGTCCGTCTGCGGCCGGGGCTGATCTTCGGTCGCCAGGCCGCGACCGGTATCCGGCGCCTGTTCCTCGGCCCCCTGTTTCCGGGCGCGATCCTCCGGCGGGGGTGGATCCCCGTGGTCCCCGATCTCGAGCGGCTGGTCTTCCAGGCGGTCCACCGCGACGATGTCGCCGAGGCCTACCGGCTCGCCATCCACAGCGACGCCTCCGGCCCGTTCAACGTCGCCGCGGACCCGGTCCTCGACCCAAGCCGCTTGGCGGAGCTCTTCGATGCCCGCAAGCTCCGGCTGGCGCCATCAGTCCTGCGCGCCGCGGCGAAGGCGACCTGGCTCGCGCGGATTCAGCCGACGCCGCCGGGATGGCTGGACATGGGCCTTGGCGTGCCGATCATGGATACCGGCCGGATTCGCGCCGAGCTCGGGTGGGAACCCCGCCATGACGCGGTCGCGACCCTCGCCGACCTCGTCGAGGGGTTGCGTGAAGGGGCCGGTTTCCCCACGCCACCGCTCGACCCAGGGAGCAGCGGGCCGCTCCGGGCCAACGAGTTCCGCACCGGCGTCGGCGCTCACGCGTAGCCCGCATCCCCGCCGGGCGGGTTTCACGCGGGTTATCCGCCCACTTGGCGACGGACGGCCCTGCGACGATTAACGCGGATGGCTCGTCCACATCCGAATGGTCGAGGCAGCGCTGAGGAGGTCGACGCGACGCTCCCGATGCGCCCTGGGGAATCAGGGTTCGGCGCGGTCACCGCCGAGGAGGCGCACGAGGGGGACGAGCCGAAGTTCTTCGAGAGCCCGAAGCGGATCGTGCAGACGATCGTGATCGCGCTGATCGCGGTCGCGGGCGTCTACCTGATCTTCCCCCAGATCGTCGGCGTCGGCGACGATCCCGGGGCGAAGAAGCTGGGCGAGGGCAACAAGCTCTGGCTCGGCGTCGCGCTCGTCTGCGGCGGGCTCATGTTCCTTTCCTACGTCGCCCTCTTCAGGGGCGTGATCGGCCGCTCGATCAAGCTGCGCTGGCGCGAGTCCTACGAGATCACGATGGCCGGACTGGCGGCGACGCGCCTCTTCTCCGCCGGCGGCGCCGGCGGCATCGTGCTCACCTACTGGGCGCTACGCAAGGCCGGGATGGCGCAAAAGGAGGCCGCGGCGCGGATGGTCGCCTTCAACGTCCTCCTCTACGCCGTCTACATGATCACCCTGGTCGTCAACGGCATCCTCCTGCGCGAGGGGATCTTCTCCGGACCGGCCCCTGCCGGAATGACCGTCGTCCCCGCGGCGATCGCGGGCGGCCTGATCGTCCTCTTCCTCCTCTTCGCGCTCGTTCCCGGCGACCTCGAGAAGCGCTTTTCAGGCGCCTCGCAGGAGAGCCTTTGGGGCCGGACGCTGCGCCGGCTCGCGACCGTTCCCTCGACGATCGCGGTCGGCATGCGGGAGGCGCTCAGCTTCGTCCGCGAGCCGTCGCAGGGCGGCCTCGCGCTGCTGGGTGCGATCGGGTTCTGGGCCGCCCAGATCGCAATCCTCGCCGCCGCCTTCAAGGCGTTCGACGTCGACGTTCCGCTCGCGGTCGTCGTCCAGGGGTTCTTCGTCGGCATGTTCGCCAACCTCCTGCCGCTGCCCGGCGGGGTCGGCGGCGTCGACGCGGGGATGATCGGCGCCTTCGTCCTCTTCGGCTATCCCGACGGAGCCGTCTTCGCCGCCGTCCTCGTCTACCGGCTCATCGCCTTCTGGCTGCCGCTGCTGCCGGGGATCGTCGCCTTCTTCATGCTCCGCAAGACGGTCCACCGCTGGGAGGAGACGAGGACCGGGTCTCCGGTCGGCACCGACATCGCGGAGTCCCTGCCGGGGACGGGGTAGGCGCCGAGCGCCCGGTCCATTACTTCATAAAATGAAGTAAGCTCAGTACATGCGCGACACGTCTGGCCAGTTGGGTAGACGTACGGGCATGAGAAGATCGGAGACGCGATGAGTGAGAACGAGCAGAAGGTCGAGAACCTGATCATCCTCGGCGGTGGACCCGCCGGCTATACCGCGGCGCTCTACGCCTCGCGCGCGAACCTCGAGCCGCTCGTGATCGAAGGCTTCCAGTGGGGCGGCCAGCTCCAGAACACCACCGACGTCGAGAACTACCCCGGCTATCCCGACGGCATCATGGGGCCGGAGATGATGAACGAGTTCCGGGCCCAGGCAGAGCGCTTCGGAACCCGCTTCGTCACCGACGACGCCGACCGCGTCGAGCTCTCCGACGGTGACGTCCAACGCGTGTTCGTCGGCGATGACGAGTACGTCGCAAAGGCGATCGTGCTCGCGATGGGAGCCGAGCCGCGCAGGCTGGGGATCCCCGGCGAGCTCGAGCTGTCCGGCCGCGGCGTCTCGACGTGCGGCGTCTGCGACGGCGCCTTCTTCAAGGGTGAGGACGTGACCGTGATCGGTGGCGGTGACTCGGCGATGGAGGACTCGATCTTCATCTCCAAGTACGCCGACAAGCTCACATCCGTCCACCGGCGCGACGAGTACCGGGCGTCGAAGATCATGCGCGACCGCGCAGGCGAGCAGGGCAACATCACATTCAAGACGCCGTTCATCCCGGAGGAGTTCGTCGCCGGCGAGGACGGCAAGCTCCGCGCCGTGCGGCTCCGAAACGCCGAGACGGAGGAGGTCGAGGAGCTCGAGGTCGGTGGCGCGTTCGTCGCGATCGGCCACATCCCGCGCTCCGAGCTCGTCGCCGAGCAGGTCGACGTCGATGACGAGGGCTACGTGCTTACCGAGGACAAGTCGACGCGGACCAATCTCGCCGGCGTGTTCGCGATCGGCGACCTCGTCGACCGGACCTACCGCCAGGCGGTGACCGCCGCCGGCACGGGCTGCATGGGCGCCCTCGACGCAGAGTGGTACCTGCGCGACACCCCGCCCTCGCCCGAGGCGCACTGGCAGACCGGCGGGGAGCCGGTCGAGGTCGCGCCGAACCCCGCCGCGCCGGTCTCCGGCTAGGGCCGGCTCACGCGCGGCAGTGGCCGCCGAGCTTGCGGACCGCGAGCTCCTCCGGATCGAGCGCGATGCGGGTACGCCGGACGTTGTTGTCCTCGTTCGTCTCGTCGAGGAGGTCGCTCGGGTCGGTGCGCGAGATCAGGCAGTAGCGGCCCGCCGGTGCGTCCGCGAGGCTGAGCGCCTGGCCGGGGACGTCGTAGCGATAGATGTCCACCCAGCCGATCGAGAGGCCCTGGATCGTGCTCGCCGTGCATCCCGAGGGGCTCGTCGAACCGGTCGGGTAGACCTGCTCGGGCGCGGCGCCCGGCTGGGCGAGCCCCGGTGTGTTGTCGCCGAGGCAGAAGCCGAGCTTGCGGGTCGTCGCGACCAGCTTTCCGGTCTGCTCGCTGCGCAGCTGGTAGAGGGCGAAGTTGAGCACGTGCCAGTGGTCGTGAAGGGCGTGGTAGCGCATGCAGCCGAAGAGGCGCTCGAGGCCGGGGACGTCGGTCCCGCGCTCGTAGACGCCGCTCACGTTCGTATCCGCGTAGGTCCGCTGCGAGGCGTCGCGATCGTTGTACGGGTCGCCGTCGCCGTCGCAGTTTCGCGACGTCGCGCTCGCGAAGACCTCGAGCGGGCCGGCGCCACGGTTGGAGATCGCGTTGCTGAGCCGAAGCACGGTGCGCTCCGCCTCCGCGACGACGATCAGCTCGTCCGCCTTCGGCGCGAGGGTGACGAGGTCGGGGGCCAGCAGCGGTTCGCCGCCGGCCTCGGCGCGGGCGGAAAGCCCGACGATCGCCGTGATCGCTCCGGCGCTCGCGAGCGCCACCGCGCCCGCCAAGCGGATCCTCGCCAAGTTCGCCCGCACGCGCCGAGCGTAGTGGACGCGCACCGGCGACACCCCTGCTTATGGGGCCATGGGAAGGCCTAATAGGAGCGTGGCTCGACCGCCTCTAACCTCGCTCGGGTGAATCGACGCTCCTGGACTCTGCTGCTCGTCCTCGGAGCGATCTGGGGCGCGAGTTACATGCTGATCAAGATCGGCATCCGCGACTTCAGCCCGGGGATGGTCGCCTGGCTGCGAATCGTCTTCGCGGCCGTCGTGCTCGTCGGGCTCGCCGCCTCACGCGGGGCGCTGCGTGGCCTCGGGGGTAGCTGGCCGATGCTCTTCGTGCTCGGAGCTACCCAGGTGGCCGGTCCCTTCATCCTCATCGCCGCCGGCGAAACCGAGATCTCGTCCTCGCTCGCGGGGATCCTCGTCACCTCGGCCCCGCTGTTCACCGCCCTGCTCGCGATCCGCTTCGACCAGGAGGAGCGCTCACAAGGTGCTCGCCTCTTCGGCATCGCGCTTGGCGTCGCCGGCGTCGCTGTCCTCCTGGGCGTCGACCTCGGCGGCTCGAGCGAGGCGCTGCTCGGCGGACTCGCGATCCTCCTGGCCGGGCTCGGCTACGCCGTCGGCGGCCTGATCGCAAAGCGCAACCTCGGTGACCTGCAGCCGATCGGCGTCGCCGCGTCGGTGATGCTGACCAGCTCCGTCCTGCTCCTGCCGGCCGCAATCATCGGCTTCCCTGGCGAGGTTCCGGGGCTCGGCCCGATTGCCGCGGTGATCGCGCTCGGCGTGGTCGGCACCGGGATCGCGTTCGCGATCTTCTACGACCTGATCGCGACCGTGGGCCCGGCGCGGACCTTCATCGTCACCTACATCGCGCCCGGCTTCGCCGTCGTCTACGGCGCCCTGCTCCTCGACGAGACGATCACCGCGGCGACGGTCGCCGGCCTCGTCCTGATTCTCGCCGGCTCATACCTGGCCGCGGAGGGCTGGGAACGTCTAGCCGGACGGCGGCGAAGGACCGCCGGCGTCGGCCCAGCGGCGGAGGAGGGGGGAGGCGGCGTACCGCTCGTCCCCGAGGTCGCCGCCGAGCGCGTCGAGAGTCGCTAGGACCCGTTCCGGGCCCAGCTCGCGAGCCCATTCGAACGGACCACGCGGATGGTTGAGGCCGAGCCTCAACGCCGTGTCGATGTCGTCGGCGGAGGAGGCGACGCCCTCCTCGAGCGCGAACGAGGCCTCGTTGACGAGCTGGCACACGACTCGGTGAAGGATCCGGTCCCGGATCTCCGGAGCGGGCGCGCTCGCAGCCGCCGGCGGGTTGCCTTCGCCGTACTCGTAGAAGCCGCGGCCGCTCTTTCGCCCGAGCCGCCCCTCGGCGACCAGCCGCTCGGAGATCGGGCTCGGCTCCCAGCGGGCGATCGGGCGCTGGCGGTGAAACGACCGCGCGACCTCGAGGTTGACGTCGATCCCGATCAGGTCCATGAGCTCGAACGGCCCCATCCGATAGCCGCCGTCCTCGCGCATCACGAGGTCGATCTCGGCGTGCGTGGCAATGCTCTCGTCGAGGATCCGAAGCGACTCGAGGGCATAGGGGCGGTTGCAGCGGTTGACGATGAACCCCGGCGAGTCGCTGCACCGGATCGGGGTCTTCTCCATCCGCGCGGCGACCTCCGATGCGGCGTCGAGCGCCGCTTCGTTCGTCGCCTCCGCGGCGACGACCTCGACCAGCTTCATCAGCGGCGGCGGGTTGAAGAAGTGCATGCCGCAGATCCGCTCGGGAGCTTCGGCGCCCGCCGCGATCTCGCCGACGCGAAGCGAGGACGTGTTGGTCGCCAGCACCGCGGCGGGGCCGCAGGCTGCCTCGAGCCGGGCGAAGAGCCCGCGCTTGAGCTCGAGGTCCTCGGGCGCTGCCTCGATCACCAGCTCGCAGGCCGAGAGCCCATCGAGCTCGGTGGCGAGCTCGAGCCGCCCGGACGCCGCGGCGGCCTCCTCGGCGCTCCAGCGCCCTCGCTCGGCGCCGCGGTCGAGGTCGGCGCGCAGCCGCTCGGCCCCGGCTTCGAGTGCGCCCCGGTCGGGATCGTGAAGGACCGTCGCATAGGAGCCGAGGCAGCCGAGCTGGGCGATCCCGCGCCCCATCGTCCCGGCGCCGGCAACGCCGATGCGGCGCACGCTCACCGGCCGCGGAAGTTCGGGCGGCGCTTCTCGAGGAAGGCCTGCATGCCCTCGACCCGATCCTCGCTCGCCATCGCCAGCTCGTAGAGACGGCGCTCCTGCTCGAGCCCCGCGCTGAGCGCGGTCTCCTCGGCCGCCAACACCGCCTGTTTCGCGAGCCGGGTGGCGATCGGCGGACGGCGCGCGATCTGCTGGGCGAGCTCGAGCGCCTGCTCGAGCCACTCTCGCTTCTTCGCCACCCTGAGGACGAGGCCGAGCTGCTTCGCCTCGAGCGCGTCGAAGCGGCGGCCGGTCAGCACCAGCTCCATCGCCCGCTGCTTGCCGACTACGCGGGCGAGTCGCTGCGTCCCGCCGCCGCCGGGGATGATCCCGAGCGTGATCTCGGGCTGGCCGAACTCGGCCGTCTCGGAGGCGACGATGAGATCGCAGCAGAGCGCCAGCTCGCAGCCGCCGCCGAGCGCCCAGCCGGAGACCGCCGCGATCAGCGGTGTCTTCACCTCGGCGACCCTGCGCCAGAAGGCGGCCGCTGGGTGGAATACCGCCTCGTGAAACTCGCGGCTCGCCAGCGCGCCGATGTCGGCGCCGGCGGCGAAGACCTCGTCGGAGCCCGCGATCACGATGCAGCGGACCTCGGCGTCCTCGTCGAAGCGGGCGATCGCGGCGCCGAGCTCGTCCATCACCTCGGGCGAGAGCGCGTTGCGCGCCTCCGGCCGGTTGATCCGGCAGAGCGCGACGTGCCCGTCGATCGACGTCTCGACCAGTGACGGCACCGGATCTAGGAGGGAGTCATCGCGTTGATCCCGGTCGCGTCGCGAGCGATGATCAGCTTCTGGATCTGGGACGTCCCCTCGTACAGCGTCGTGACGCGAGCATCGCGCAGGTAGCGCTCGACCGGGTAGTCGTCGACGTAGCCGGAGCCGCCGTGGACCTGGATCGCCAGGTTCGCGCACTCGATCGCCGACTCGGTTGCGTAGAGCTTCGCGACCGAGGTCTCGACCGTGTTCGGCTCGCCCGCGTCCTTCAACATGCCCGCGCGCCGGACGAGCATCCGCGCGGCGTCGCGGCGGACGATCTGGTCCGCGATCATCTCCTGCACGAGCTGGAAGCTCGCGAGGGGACGGTCGAACTGCTTGCGCTCCTTCGCGTAGGAGACCGAAGCCTGCACGCAGCCCTCGCAGATGCCGACGCAGCCCGCGGCGACCGAGTAGCGGCCCGAGTCGAGGGCGGACATCGCGACCTTGAAGCCGTCGCCGACCTCGCCGAGCAGGGCATCGTCTGAGACCTCGACCGCGTCGAGGGAGATCTCGGCGGTGTCGGAGGCGCGCAGGCCGAGCTTGCCGTGGATCTCCTGGGCGGTGAAGCCGTCGCTCGAGGTCGGGACCAGGAAGCAGGCGAGCCCGCGATGCTTTAGCTCCGGGTCGGTCTGGGCGAAGATCAGCGCGACCTCGGCGAAGTTGCCGAAGGAGATCCACATCTTCTGGCCCGAGATCTGCCAGCCCCCGTCGATCCGCTTCGCGCGTGTGCGCAGGTTCGCGGCGTCGGATCCCGTATCGGGCTCGGTCAGGCCGAAGCATCCGAGCGCCGTTCCCGCGGTCAGCTTCGGCAGCCACCGCTGCTTCTGCTCCTCCGTGCCCCAGCGCTCGATCGAGCCGCAGACGAGCGAGGTCTGCACCGAGACGACGGTGCGCATCGCCGAGTCGCCGCGGCCGACCTCCTCGACGATCAACCCGTAGGAGAGGTAGTCGAGTCCGCGGCCGCCGTACTTCTCCGCCACCGGTGCGCCGAGGTAGCCGAGCTCGCCCAGCCGCTTCGCGAGCTCCAGGTCGAACTTCTGCGCCCGGTCGGAGTCTCGTGCCTTCGGGACCACCTCTTTGTCGACGAAATCCCGAGCCGCCTCCTGGATCAGCCGCTGCTCGTCGCTCAGCCGGCTGTCGATCATCCGCCGAGCTCCCGCTCGACGACGGCGCTGAACGCCGCCTGCGCCTCGCGCGTGCGCGGCCCGGGCCCTGCGAGCTCGACATCGTCGATGCGCGAGATCGCCTGCACCTCGCGGGTGGTGGAGGCGAGGAAGGCCTCGCTCGCGCCGAGCACGTCCGCGAGCCGGTAGGTCCCCTCGGTGGCCTCGATCGCGCCGAGCAGCTTGGCGCGCGTGATCGAGTCGAGGATCCCCGTTTCCAGCCCCGGCGTATGGAGGGCACCGGATTCGTCGGCGAAGAAGACCGAGGAGGTCGGCGCCTCGAGGACCACGCCGTCGGGCGTCACCAGCAGCGCCTCGTCGCCGCCTCGGTCCTTGGCGATCCGGCTCGCGTGCATGTTCCCGGCGTAGGAGATGGACTTCACGCCGGTGAGCAGGAGCGCGGGCGCGTACTCGACCGAGGAGAGGGTCAGCGTCTCCTCCCAGCTCGGGCAGCGGCTCGGTGAGCAGAATCCGGCGGCCGCCGCGCGTGATGATGATCCGCAGCTGGCCCTCCGCGCCGGGGACCTCGGCGAGCAGCGGGCCGATTTCGCGCTCGACCGCGCCCCGATCGACGGGCAGCGCGATCGACGCCGCTGAGCGCTCGATCCGGTCGAGGTGCTCGGTGAGCGCGAAGGGGCGCCCGGCGTACAGCCGGATCACCTCGAAGACGCCGTCGCCCGCGATACAGACCGTCATCGGGCAGGGGGAGGCTCGCCTCCCGGGTCGGCGTGATCCGTCCGTCGATCGAGGCGAGCTCGGCGAGCGACACGGTCGCGAGGCTATCCGACGGCGCGCCCTCCGGCGCGCGATCCGATTCGAGCGTAAGGTGGCCGGGTGGAGTTCGTCTTCGTCTCCCTGCTCATGGTCGGGTTCATCGTCCTGTTGCTGGTGCTGCTGGCGCGGGCCTATCCGGGCAGCGGCGCCGATCTCGTGGATTGGAAGCCGACCCGCTCGGGCGAGGTCGAGGCCGAGCTCGAGGTCGAGGATCTGCAGCAGATGATCGAGGCACAGAACCGTTACCGGCGCCGGCGCGGAGAAGCCGACCTGACGGAGGACGACGCGGAGCGGATGGCGCGCGAGGATCAGGCGGTGCGCGAGCGAGGGCGTTGGCCCGAGCCCTGATCGTCGGCTGCGGCTGCCGGGGGCGGATGCTCGGGCGCGGGCTGGCCGAGCGTGGCTGGGCGGTCCGCGGGACGAGCCGCGACCCGGCGAAGCTCCCGGAGATCGAGGCTGACGGGATCGAGGCGACGCTCGCCGATCCCGGTCGGGTCGCGACCGTGCTCGAGCAGATCGAGGGCGTGTCGCTCATCTACTGGCTCCTCGCCGGGGCGACCGGTGAGGAGGAGGCGGTCGTCGCCCTGCATACCGCGCGGCTCGAGCGTCTGCTGGAGGAGATCGTCGACACGCCGGTCCGGGGCCTCGTCTATGAAATGGCCATCCACCTCGAGCCGGCGGACGCGGCGCGGACGTTCGAGGCGCTCCGCCACGCAGGCGAGAGCTGGCGGATTCCCTACGAGGTCGTGGACGCCGGTCCCGACGACCACGAGCTCTGGCTCGAGGGCATGCTCGCGGCGGCGAGCGAGCTGATCGGCTGAGCCGCGGCTCGGCGGCTTTACTCGAGCTGCGTGCGGCGGGCTTCTGCGCCGGCGTCGGACTGCGACCAGGGCGCCTCGTCGGGTAGTGTCTCGGGCGCCTGGTCGAGCTTGCCGACGAGGAGAACCGCGCCGATGAAGAGCGCGACACCGACCGCGATACGCGACTCCATAGACGGTCAGCTGCTTGGCCAACGACGCGCTGTAGCGGCCCCCGACGACCGATCGCCGCTTGTCGAGTCCCATCGCGTCCTTCGAATGCTCTTCGTCATGCCCCGGGGACCCCTCATGGACGGGGCGGCGCATGACCGAGTGCGGCCCGATCGAGGGAGCGGTCGTGTCGCTGATGTCGATCGTTTCCCAGTCCTTGTCGCTCTGCTCGCTCGGGGCAGACCCGCTGGCGGCCTCGCTCGAGGTCGCGGCGCTCGCCTCCTCGGTGCCCTGGGAGCCGTTCTCGTGCCTGGAGTCATCCGGCCGCCTCAGAGCCGTTCCCGGCTCGTCTCGGAGTCGTCCTCGCCGATCGCGCCGAGGCGGCGGCAACCGCGCCGGCGCCGACCCCGGCGGTTGCAGCCGCGCCGAGCGGCTCAAGATTGACGGGCGGACGACTCGCGGCGGTGGAGGTCGCCTCCGCCTTTCTCGCGCGTGACCTCGCGGACGTGGACCTTCGCGGCCGCTTCTTCGCCGCCGGTCTTCTTCGAAGTTGATTTCTTCGCGGCAGGCGCCTTCTACGCGCCCGCCTTCTTCGCCGGCGCCTTCTTCGCCGGCGCCTTCTTCGCGGCCGGGCTTCTTCGCGCGGCAGTCGCCTTCGCCGTGCCGCCTTCTTCGCCGGGGTTCGGGTCGTCGGCTTCTTCGCCGGAGCCTTCTTCGCGGCTGGCTTCTTCGCGGAGGTCGCCTTCGCCGTGCCCGCCTTCTTTGCCGGCGTTCGCGTCGTTGCCTTCTTCGCGGCGGGCTTCGTCGTGGCCTTGCGCGCCTTGCCTTCGCGGGCGCCTTCTTTGCCGCGGGCTTCGCGGCGCTCGCGCGCTTCGTCGCCGGCTTCTTCGCCGGCGCCTTGCGGCCCGAGGACGTGCTGCGGCGGCTCTTTGTCTGCTCAGCCATCCGGTCGCCAACCTTACCTGCCGTCCGGGCGGTCGCGCCACCCACAACGTTGCTCGTACCTTGCGAGCATGAGCCCGGCGCGCGCGGTGATCGCGGCAGTGCTCGCAATCGCGGCAATCCCGTCGCCGCGGGGTCGTCGGCCGGCGAGGATGCGTCCGACCCCCGCTGGTCCGAACGGGTCGCTGTGCGGAGCGGTTCGCCGAACGCCGCCAGGGGGAGATCTCATTCGCCGTCGTCGACGAGGGCGGGGACCTCCACGGCAGCCACGTCTCCCGGGTCCATCACTCCGCCAGCGTCGTCAAGGTGATGTTCCTGGTCGCCTACCTGCGACAGCCCGGCGTCCGCGACGATCAGCTCACCGCGGCCGAGCGCGACCTGCTCGAGCCGATGATCAAGCGCTCGGACAACCAGCGCGCGACCGCGATCTACGAGCAACTGGGCGAGGGACCGCTGAACGACCTCGCAGCCGACGCCGGGATGAGGCACTTCTCGACCCAGACCACATGGGGCCTCTCGACGATTACGGCCGGCGAGCAGGCGCGGTTCTTCTTCGCGCTCGAGCGCTACGTCCCACGGCGCCATCGCGATTACGCGATGGACCTGCTGACGCGGATCGTCCCCTCGCAGCGCTGGGGCATCCCGCCGGCAGCGCCGCAAGGCTGGAGCCTGCACTTCAAGGGCGGCTGGTCCGGGCGGCCGGATTGGCGGGTGAACCAGGTGATGCTGCTGCGAGCGCGGGAAGCGCCGTCTCTCGCTCGCGATCCTCACGCGCGACCAGCCCGCGAAGAAGTACGGGGAGGCGAGCATCGAGGGCGTCGCCCGCCGCTTGCTGGCGGGCTACCGCTGATCCGCGTTCGAGCCGCTTCAGGAGCTCGCCGAGGATCCGGGCGGTCGCGCCCCAGATCAGGTGCTCGTCGACGACGTAGGTCGGCGTGCGGATCGGCACCCCGCGCCGGACGAGGCGGCGCATCGCGAACCCCTCGCGCAGCCGGTCGACGCTGAACGCCAGCACCGTCTCTACCTCCGTCGGACTCGGCTCGAAATCGAGCTCGTCCCCGATCAGGCCGACGAACGGGTGCACCTTGTAGGAGGTGACGAAGGTGCCGATCGGCGGCAGCGCGCCGACCACCTCGACCTGCTCGGGTGCGAGCCCGATCTCCTCTTCCGCCTCGCGCAACGCGGTCGTCTCCAGCGGCTCGTCCGGGTGGTCGCGGCGGCCGCCGGGAAACGAGATCTCGCCGGCGTGGCGGCGCAGGTCGTGGCGGCGCTCGGTGAAGATCAGGCCCGGGCGCTTCCGGATAGCCGAAGATCGGCACCAGCACGGCGGCCTCGGTCTGGCCGTGGGCGGCCATCCCCTCGGCCTCCTCGGGGGCGAGCAGCGCCGCGCGCAGCGTCTCGCTCAGAGGATCACCTGGACCGTGCCGCCGTCCACCGACCACGCTGCGCCGGCGACGTAGGAGGCGCGCTCCGAGCAGAGGAAGACGATCGCGGCTGCGATCTCCCCGACGTAGCCGAGCCTGCCGATCGGGCGCTTCGCGCCCGCCGCACGCAGCGCCTCCTCGCGGGTCGAATCGCCGGAGGCCTCCATCGACTGGTCGAGGAGGCCGCCCGGATCCATCCAGAGCTCCGACTCCGTCGCCCCTGGGCAGACGGCGTTGACGAGCACCCCGTCGGCGGCGTGGCGGTCGGCGAAGAGGCGCGAGAGCGAGAGTTGAGCCGCCTTCGCGACCGAGTACTCGGGCATCGAGGCGGAGGGTCGCTTACCGGCGCTCGAGGAGACGTTGACGACGCGACCCCAGTTCCGCTCGACCATGCCGGGCACGGCTGCGCGCATCAGCCGCAGCGGCGCCATCACGTTCAGCTCCCAGGCCGCGTACCAGTCGCTCTCCGGCACATCGTCGAGGTCGCGCCAGCTGGCCGTGCCGGCGTTGTTGACGAGCACGTCGAGCTTGCCGAAGTGCTCACCCGCCGCGGCGGCGACGCGATCGGCGGCGTCGGGCGACGGTGATGTCGAGCGCCAGCCCCTCGGCCTGGCCTCCGCTCTGCGCACCCGCGCCGCGACACTCCTCGACCGCGTCGCCGAGGTCGCTCGCGCCACGGGCGACGAGCAGCACGTTGGCTCCTTCCGCGCAGAGCAGGCGCGCCGTCTCGCGGCCGATCCCGCGGCTCGCGCCCGTGACGACGCAGGCGCGACCGGCGAGGCCGAGGTCCAACTCAGCCCTCCGGCGCCGCGCCGGCGGTCCCGCACTCGATCCGGTCCGCGATCGCGACCGGCGTCTCGCCGGCGAGGGCGCGGTGGACGGGGCACTTCGAGGCGATCTTGAGAAGCCTCGCCTGCTGATCGTCGTCGAGGTCCTCGGGGACGCAGAGCCTGAGCTCGAACGTATCGGTGCCGCCGCGCTCGTCCACCTCGTAGCTGAAACCTCGACCTCGACGTCCCCGAGATCCCAGCCCTTGCGGCCGGCGTACATCTCGACGGTGATCGCCGTGCACGCGGCGAGCGCGGAGGCGAGAGCACGCATCGGGGTCGGGCCGGCGCCGTCACCGCCCTTCTCGGCCGGCTCGTCGAGGACGAGCGAGTGACCGTCGTCGATCGAGACGTCGTGCGTGTATCGCTCGCGCCGGCGGGCGACGACGCGACCCATCAGGACCCGCTCTTGTCGCGACCGGCGAAGAGCTCCGGGTCTTCCTTGTCGGTGAATCGCGACATCGCGTAGACGGCGTCGGAGGTGCGGTTGAGGAAACGCAGGATCTCCGCCGACGCGAGCTCGCCCGCCTCGCCAAGCGCCGTCACCCGGCGCTCTGCGCGGCGGATCGTCGCCCGCGCGACGTCCAGCTGGGCGGAGAGCGGGGTCCCGCCGGGGATGACGAACTTGGGCGGCAGGTCGACCCGCTCCATGTAGCGGTCGATGACCCCGTCGAGCTCGTCGGTCATCTGCGCGGTCACGCGGCTTACCCCATCCTCGAGTCGCTCGGCGGCCTCGGGGGCGGTCGCGAGCTCGGCGCCGGCAATGAAGAGCGCGTTCTGGATTGCGAGTACGTCTCCCGCGATCTCGGAGTTGTCGGGACTGCAGAGCGAGCGAGCGACGCCGAGCTGCGAGGCGGCCTCGTCGATCGCGCCGTAGGCCTCGGTGCGGCCGTCCGACTTCGGGACCCGGCCGCCGTACCAGAGCGAGGTGGAGCCGTCGTCGCCCTTCTTGGTGTAGATCCGGGCCATGGCTGGATCCTACGCGGAGGGGTCTACGACAAGAGGCGGGTTGAAGACCAGGCCCGTGAGGAGCTTCGGATAGAAGTAGGTCGACTTGGGCGGCATCGTCTCGCCCGCTGCCGCCACCTCGCGTACTGCTTCGACCGGGGTCGGTCGCATGATGAAGGCGGCGTGGGTCCCCGAATCGAGCGCGGCTACCGCCTTGTCGACCGACGCCGTGTAAGAGATCCCGCGCTTCGCCTCGATGTCGTCGGCGGACATCCCGAGACCGTCGCGTAGGAGCAGGGACTCGAGGATCGCCGCGTCGAGCGTGCGGTAGGCGTCGGAGACGTCGGGGATGGCGGCGTCGAGGACCGCCGGATCGCGGAGGCGCATCCGGTAGGCCTGGCGATGATGGGCGTCGATGTAGCCGAAGACACCGATGCCCTCCTCACCGGCCGGGTCGAGCTGCTCGATCTCGACGGGCTCGATGTCGAAGCTCGCCCGCGCGGCCTCCCGCAGGGCCTCCTGCGGCTCCCGCCTCGCCGAGGTTCGAGAGCAGGCGGTGATAACCGAACACGGTCAGCCCCGGATCCTCGAGCGAGACGAGCGCCATCAGCGTGTAGCGGTGCGACCCCTCGCCGCCGACCGCGTCCGCGTAGGTGCGCGCGGTCTCGTAGCGGTGGTGTCCGTCGGCGATCAGGAGCTCCGCCTCGGCGAGCTCGGCGGTGACGGCCCGGTGCGCCTCGGGGTCGTCGACGCGCCAGACGCGGTTGACGGTGCCGTCGTCGTCGGTCGCCTCCGCCCAGGGCTCGCCACGGGTGTGACCCTCGAGGTGGCGCCAGGCGTTGCCGGGATGGAGGGAGAAGATCGGGGAGAGGTTGTGGCGCGTGGCCTCGGTGAGTCGCAGCCGGTCCTCCTTCGGACCGGGTTGGGTGCGCTCGTGCGGTCGCACACGGCCGGGCCCGTACTCCGTGACCCGCACGCGGCAGAGGAACCCGCGCCGGGTGTGGCGCGAGTCCGTCGGGGCCGGTGTACTCCTGCGCCAGCGCCCAGAGCGCGGGCTCGCGGTCGGCGCTCAGGATCCCCTGGAGCGTCCACTCCTCGAGCGTCTCGGCAGCGTGCGCATAGGGATCGCTGCCGTCCGCGGCGACCGGGAGGTCGATCTCGACCACGTTGAAGGGCGAGCGCGCGAGCAGCTCGTCGCGGCGGGCGGCGTCGATCACGTCGTAGGGCGGCGCGACGACATCGGCGAGGGAGGGGACCGCCGCGAGGTTGTAGTGGAGCGCTTGCAGCGGTCGGACGTCGGCCATCGGCGGGCGGGAATCTAGGCCATCCAGCGGCGCGGGTTACCCGACGGCCATTGCCAGCATGGCGACGTCGTCGTAGACGTCTCCCGCGGCGTACTGCACCGCGAGCTCGTTGCAGACACTCCTCCGGAGCTCCCGAGACGCTCGCGAACGTTTCCTTCAGCCTCCCGATCGCGTCGTTCAAGTGTCCGCCCGGGCGCTCGATCAGGCCGTCGGTGTAGAGCAGCAGGAGGCTGCCGGGCTCGAGCTTGACCGCGATGTCGGCGGTACTCGATGTTCGCGGAGGAGCCCGAGGGGCGGGGTGCCGCCACCGTCGAGCAGATCGACCCGGCCGTCGGGCTGTCGAAGGAGAGCCGGAGGGTGCCCTGCGCGGACGTACTCGGCGCTCACCCGAACGGCGATCGAGGTGCATGTGGAACACGGTCGTCATCACCGGCTGCTCGAAGTCCCGCATCAGCGCGTCGAGGCGGGCGATCGGCTCGTCCGGTGTCCCCGCAGCCAGGACGAGGGCCCGCAGGGCAGGCCGCAACCGGCCCATGATCGAGGCCGCGCCGATCCCTCGCCCGGCGACGTCGGCGATCGTCAGCGCGACACTGCCGTCGTCTCGCTCGACGACCTCGTACCAGTCGCCGCCGACCTCGAGTCCGGCCGCCGCGGGTTCGTAGCGAAACGCGAACGCGAGACCCGGGATCTCGGGGATCGCCTGGGGCAGCAGCGAGCGCTGCAGGGTGACTGCCGCCTCGTGCTCGCGGTGAAAGAGGATCGAGTTGTCGATCGCCAGCCCGGCGCGCCGAGCCAGATCCTCGGTGAGCTCCAGGTCGGCCTCGTCGAACTGCCGCTCCTGACTCGGACGAGACCAAGGTCAGGGCACCGAACGTGCGGCCGCGCGCGGTGAGCGGGACGAGCATCGCGGAGACGAGCCCGAGCTCACGGATCCGCCGCAGGTGTTCGTCGTCGAGCGCCGTCTCGGCGAGGAGCTCCTCCGGGATGGTGCGGTGGAGCTCCGGGCGGCCCGTCCGGATCACGCCGGCGACGCCCGTTGCGCTGTCGGGGTCCGGCGGGTAGTCACGGCGAAGGCCGCTCGGCGAGACCGACCCGCGCCGGGTCCGCGTGCGCCAGGGCGACGCTCCGCAGGTGGCCGGTCTCGTCCAGCATGTCGACGCTGCACCAATCCGCGACGCGCGGAACGGCGAGATCGGCGAGGGCTCTGAGCGCCGCGTCCGTGTCCAGGGAGCTACCGAGGAGCGCGCTCGCCTCGGCGAGGAACGAAAGGCGCTCGGACGCGACTCGCTGCTGCTCGTAGAGGCGGCTGCGCTCGAGCGCATAGGCGGCCTGCTGAGCGGCGGCGAGGAGAAAGCTCCGCTCCTGCAGATCGAGCCTCCGACCGTTCGTGAAACTGAGCGAGAGGGCCCCAAGGCTGTGGCGGCTCGACCGTGAGCGGAAGCACGGCGAGGCCCTCGAAGCGCACCCGGTTTGCCGGGATCGACGGGTAGGCGTCGGTCAGCTCGGCGCGTGAGCTCAGCCAGATCGGCTCCCCGTCGCGAAGCGCCCGAGCCATGGGGATCTCGGCGTCGAGCGGGAACCGGGTCCATGGATCCACGTTCTCGGCGTCGTGCCCGACCGTCTCGGCGATCTCGATCTCCCCGGCTTCCTCGTCGAGAAGGCCGACCGCTGCAGCGTCGGCGCCGATCGCGGCCGCCGTTTGCTCGAGCAGGCAGGTGATCGTGCGGCTGGGGGTGAGCTCTCGTGCAAGCGTGGCCGTCATCTCCTGGAGGCGCTCGGCGAGGACCCGCGAGCGCTGCTGCTCGGTGACGTCACGGGCGATCGCGCACGCGCTGATGGGCACGCCGGCCTCGTTGCGAATGGGTGAGACGGTGAGGGAGACGGAGATCGTCCGGCCGTCCTTCGTCACCCGCTCGGTCTCGTAGTGGTCGACCCGTTCCCCGGCGAGCACCCGCCCGAGGATCTCGCGCTCCTCGCCGGCGCGGTGCTTGGGCACCAGCATCGCGATCGGCTTGCCGACCGCCTCTTCCGCGGAGTAGCCGTAGATCCGCTCCGCGCCGGGATTCCAGCTCGTGATCTTGGCGTCGAGGTCCTTCGTCAGGATCGCGTCGTCGCTGAACTCGAAGATCGCGCCGTGATGATCCTCAGGCGTCGGGCCCGACGGCGGCATGGCGCGAATCTCAGGGACTACCCTCGCCACCTCTGGCAACGGCGGCGAGCGCGTCTTCTTCGCCGGCGTGGGTATTGAGTCGGTCGGCGACCTCCGCGATTTCGAACAGGCGTCCGACGGCGGAGTCGGCCGCCACCACAACCGCCAGCCGTTCGCCACGCCCATCGGCGACCAGCAGCAGCTCCCGCAGGCCACTCGAGTCCATGAACGAGACCTCCCTCAGGTCGATCACGAGTGGACCCTCGGCGCTCGCGGTGGCGATCGAGGCTGCGAGATCACCGGCACTGGACATGTCGACCTCGCCGCGGACGCGCACGATCGCGACCCCGTCCCGCGTCTCTGAGCTCAGCTCCAGCTGGGACGGCGTTTGACCCGCTTCATCCATTGGTCGTCTCGAAGCTCATCGTCACCGTGGTCCCGTTCTCACTCGAGTCGAAGTGGACGTCCTCGGCGACCTTCGAGATCAGCGAGATGCCGAGGCCGAGGCCCGGGCTGTCGAGGTGCGGGCGCATGCCCTCGCCATCATCGCTGACCGTGACCACGAGGCGCGAGCGCTCGCGCTTGGCCCGGATGACGATCGTCCCAGGGCGGCGCTCGCGGAAGGCGTGGACGACGGCGTTGCCGACCGCCTCGCTGACGGCGATCTTCACGTCGACCTCGGGCGCGCCGACGGCGCTGGCGACCTCGCTCACCGCGCGTCGCGCTTTCGAGACGCTGTCGCCTTCTGCGGGAAGCTTCAACTCGAACAGCGAGTCTTCGCGCTCCGGTGCCTCGACCATTGCCCGATCGTAGTTTCTTCGCCGTCAAGACCGCGCCGGTGGGGCGGTCGATGGGCGCCGGCGGTCAGGTCTTGCCGTGGCGCTGGAGCCATGCGCAGACGGCATCGACGCCTTCCTTCTGCGTCGGTCCGCCCATCAGCCCGCCCAGTGGTCCGCTCCCCCGGCCAACCATCAGCTTGACCTTCTCGCCGTCGGTGGTCTTGATCGTGATCGAGAGCGAGGTCTTGCTCATGATCGTGGACTGGATGCCCCCGCCGAAGCCGCCGGCGCCGCCGATCTTGGCCTTCGCGACCTGGTCGGGAGTGAGCGAGAGCGGATCGCCCTTCGGCTCCTGCTTGCGGGTCGTCTCCTGAACGATCAGGCGCTGGTCGGTCGCGGCGATCGAGACGAACTTGCCGCCCGTGAGCTTCGTTCGCGAGCCAACGCACCAGCCCTCGACCGTCTCTCCCGGCTCGACCAGCGGCTCGATGACCCGAGTCAGCGTGTCCCCCACGTCGGCGATCGCGTGAGTTTATGCGGCTGGCGGGTAGCCGTGAGTGCGATGCCGCAGCGCAGGGAATACCGCGACGGCGAGGGCCGCCTTCACCGGGTCGGCGGTCCTGCGCTGGTCCACGCCAACGGCTCGACCAAGTGGTATCGCCACGGTGTCCGCCACCGCGAGGGCGCGCCGGCGTGCGTCTACGTCAACGGCACGCGCAAGTGGTACCGCGACGGTCTCCGCCATCGCGACGACGGGCCCGCGGCGACCTACCCGGACGGCCGCCGAATCTGGTTCGAGGACGGCGTCAAGGTGCGCCAGGAGACGGCGGAGCCGGGGCGTGAGGCGTCGGTTCGCGATGGTGGGGAGGGGTGAGTCGGGGTGCCCGGATTTGAACCGGGGATCTCCCGCCCCCAAAGCGGGCGCGATACCAGGCTTCGCTACACCCCGTGGCGCCGAGTGTAGACGCGCGCCCCCTCCGAACTGTCGGACTTGGGTCCCGACGTCCGGGGCTCAACCCGGACAGTTCGGGCTCGGAGCGGGTATAGGGTCAACGACCGGTGACGATTGAGAAGGAGAGCGAGATGGTGGACTTCAAGAAGCTCGGGCAGCAGGCGAAGAGCGTCGTTGACAAGCGTGGCGGGACGGATGCGCTGAAGGAGGACGCCGCTCAACTCAAGGAGATCGCCACGGGGAAGGGCACTCTTTCGGACAAGGCGAAGGCGGCTGCCGCCGCGCTCAAGGATCCGGGTGCGGCCGGGACCAGGGCCGCGCCCGCCACCGACGCGGCGGAGAACCGCGCCGAGGCCGCCGCACAGCCGCCGGCCGCGGCGCCGCCGGCCCAAGGCGAGAAGAGGGATCGGGACGACCGCGAGGGCCGCGGCGGCCAAGGACGCGGCGGCGGAGGCGGCCGCGGCAAGCATCGTCGCGACGGCGGCGAGGCTGGCGGCAGAGGCCGGGACGACGTTTAACCTCGCCTTCAGGCCCCCGTAGCTCAGCTGGATAGAGCGGCGGATTTCTAATCCGCAGGTCGCACGTTCGAGTCGTGCCGGGGGCGTCACGCCCCCGGCAGGACCCTCAAACAACGGCGCCGACTACCTAGCGGTCCAGAAGATCCGGCCGCTGTCGCACTCCAGCCGACCGTCCTCGCCGGTGTCGACCAACCCCGAGAAGCGGAACTTGCCCGCTGGTCCGGCGCCGAGCGCGCCCGCGATCCGCAGGACCGCGGCGCCGTTGTCGTCGACGAAGCGGAAGCCGCCGTGACTGCCGACCGGAACCTCCCCGCGGCCGACGACCCTCTTCATCTGCGCCGTCACCCCGCCCTCGCACCGGACGTCGAACCGCCGCGCCGAGAACGAGCGCAGGGTGGTGTCCCCGTCGGCGCCCTGGGACATCTTGACGCGCACCTTCGATCGGGCTGGCCGTCGAACTTCCCCTCGTAGATGGCCTGGGAGACCTGAGCTCCGGCGATCGCGGCGACAACCCCCACCACGCCGACGACCATCGCGAGAACGACACGCTTCATTTGGACACGCTCCTCGCTTTGCTGACTCTCCGTGCGTCACGGAGCATGGCACGGCGCTGTGGAAGCGGTCTAGTCCTCGAGCACCAACTCCGCCGCCGTGCGCATCAGCTCGGCATCCCCACCCATCAGCACGAGGGTCGTCGCGATCGACTCGCGCCACGCGACGAGCTCCTCGCGGAGCTTCTCCTTCGGGCCGATGAGGGCGAGCTTCTCGATCAGCTCGGTCGGCACCTTCGCCGCCGCCTCTTCCTTCTTCCCCTCGAGATACAGGTCCTGGATCGCGTGGATCTCGGCCTCGTAGCCCATGCGGATCGGGACGTTGGCGTGGAAGTTCGCCCCTCGCGCCCCCATGCCGCCGAAGTAGAGCGCGTACATCGGCCGCAGCATGTCGGCGGCCGCCTCGACGTCGTCGGTGGGGATGAAGGGCACGCTGGCGGCGATCTCGAAATCGTCGAAGGAGCGCCGCCCGCCGCGCGCGAAGCCCTCCTCGAGCTGCGGCTTGTAGAGGTCTTCCGCGTGCGGGGAGAAGAAGAGCGCGTGCCAGCCATCGCACAGCTCGCCGGCAAGCGCCACGTTCTTCGGCCCCTGCGCCGCGAGGTAGATCGGGATGTCCGAGCGCAGCGGGTGGATCGTGCTCTTCAGCGCCTTGCCGAGCCCGGTGCCGCCCTCGAACGGCAGCCGGTAATGGGTGCCGTCGTAGGTCATCGGGCCCTCGCGCGCCCAGATCGTTCGCATGATCTCGATGTACTCCCGCGTGCGCGCGAGCGGCTTCGCGAACTCCATCCCGTACCAGCCCTCGACCACCTGCGGGCCGGAAACGCCGATCCCGAGAATGAAGCGTCCGCCGGAGAGGTGGTCGAGCGTCATCGCCGCCATCGCCGTCGCTGCCGGCTGGCGGGCGCTGAGCTGGACGATCGCGGTCCCGAGCTTGATCCGCTCGGTTTGCGCGCCCCACCAGGCGAGCGGGGTGAGCGCGTCCGATCCGTACGCCTCCGCGGTCCAGACCGAGTCGAAGCCGAGCCGCTCGGCTTCCAGCACGAGCTCGGCCGCGCCCGCGGTCGGCCCGGCGCCCCAGTACCCGGTGTTGACGCCCAGCTTGAGCTGCTTCGTCATGTCCGCCCATCCTTTCACCAGGACGCGAACGAGCGCCGCGCGACCGCTACATTGAGCGGACTCGGTGGACGTAGCTCAGTTGGTAGAGCTCCTGGTTGTGGTCCAGGCGGTCGGGGGTTCGAGTCCCCTCGTCCACCCTCACTAAAGGCCCTGCAAAACGGGCCTTTCGGTCGTCACGCGACCTATCCGACCGGGCCGGCGAGGTGCCATTCAGGTGCCAAACGCTCCAGCGAATGCCGTTCTCGCCGCTTCGCGACGGCTCGTGGGCCAGGTAGGGAGCGGTTCGAGGCTCCGAGAAGCGCACACTCCGCATGGGAAGCGACAGCTTTGGACCGAACCAAGCTCAAGCAGACCAAGCTCCGCTCGGACCGGGGATAGAAGCCGACGTCCTTGCGCTCAGTCTGGCGGGCGGTCAATCTGGCGGTGCCGTCACCCATCGCCGCCGAGCATTCCGATCGTCAGGGAACTGCCGGGCCCCAGCTGGGCCAATTTTCGTGACGGTCAGGAGTGCTGATCACGTGGACGAGGTTCGATCCGTCCGCGTTCATCACACAAATGTCCTGGTTGTAGTCCTGCGGGGGTCGTGTGCGAGTCCCCTGGTTCTCGCACATGAGGAGGATCTGCGTGCCGTCGGGCGAGAACCATGGCTTGTGACCGCCGAAATCCCTCGTCGCCGGCGCAATCGTCTGGCGGTGCTTGCCGGAAGGGCGCACCACCTGGACGGTCCCGTTGGGGGAGTTGTTGTAGAGGACCCACCGCCCATCGGGTGACCAGGTCGGATGCTCGGATGAAAGCCTCCAAGGCGTCAACTGCCGGACCCGATGCGATCGGGTGTTGACGACGAAGATGGCCTGGCTGAAGTCTCCGTCCGCGTGGATCCGAATGCGCCCGAAGGCGATCTGATCGCCGGTAGGCGAAAAGCGCGGCTCGACATCGAAGCCCGGTGAGCCCATCGGCAGTCGTCGCTTCCCGCTGCCGTCCGCCCGCATCGTCCACAGGTGGGTCTCGAACTCGGGCGAGTTGAAGTCCGTGCTGGGGGAGAAGTCGTACGCGACTCGGCGGCCGTTTGGAGACCAGGACGGGAGCTCGTGGATGCCGTGACCCGAGGTCAGTACCTCGACACCGCTTCCGTCAGATGCCATCGTCGCGATCTGCACATCGCCGTCCGGCTCGACGAAGTCGAAGGCGATCCGGGCTCCATCGGCGCGCCAGTCGCTGCCGAAGCCCGGCCGCTGGTCAAGCGCGGTGATCTGAGTTCCGTCGGCTGAGGCGCGGAAAAGCGGCTTGCTCTCGCCCGTGTCGAGATCGTCGACACGGAAGGCAATCGGTCCGTTCACGCCGGGGAACGTCGCGCCCGCCGGTAATGCCGATGCCGATGCCGCGGCGATCAGGAGTGTTGCGACGAGTAACGCCCTGCGATCCACCGACGTCAGCCTTTCGTAGGTCCGGCTCAGCGCCTAGGCCGACCATAACATCGTTCGGGGCCTCCTCCAACGGCGACGACAAGTGCGCGCATGCTCCCCCATGGACGCGAGTGTCGTATTGGACGACGAGGAGTGATGGGGCGCCGACACCGGACGCTCTCCTTCGCGCGACGGATGAAGTCAAGTCTTTCTCTGGAAGTCGCGTCTCCCCCATCTTCGCCGCTCCGAACGCGTGGCCGGAGAGCTGCGCGTCGAAGCGAAGCTCGCGGCAAGCAGCGCGGGGCCAAGGTCGCTCAGCGAATCGTCCATGAAGCGGTGAGGACGGTGGCAGCGGAAGAGCGGGTTATCCCGCGAGCGAAGCGACTCACTCACCGGGCCGGAACGTGATCCCGTCGAGCGTCACGTCACCGCCGGAGGCGCTGCAGTCGACCTGGTGATCGTCGATGGGGTCGATGCCGCAGGACTGAACCAGCGTCACCAACCCGTTCGGCTGCACGTCGATTCGGCCCTGAACGATTTCGGCATCGTTGACGAAGCTGGATCCGACGCTCGGGAAGACCCTCCGCTTCTCCGGCCGGTACGCGGCCGGCAGACGGAAGATCGGTGCGTCGGTGGGATCGGTGTGGGCCCCGCTCGCGAACACCGCCAGGCCCTTGAGGTGAACGACCCCGACCTGGTCCTCGTAGAACGCGACCCGGGAGAAAGCGCCACCGTAGTTGTGCCAGACGTACGCCTCCAATTCGCCGATGGGATCACTGCAGAAGACCGCGACGACGCCGGGGTCGTCACAGCGATCCACGGTCGCCGACCCGGCCGCGACGTTCCGCCAGGCCTCGGGCTGACCGACAGCACCGCCGGACACCGAGAGGCTCGACTCGTCGATGTCGGCGCCCCTGAGCGAGTTGTCGAGCACGTCGCGACCGGCGAGAGTTCCGTCCAGGACCTTGTGCGTGGTCACCGAGTCCGCGGCGAGCTTGGCATTCAGAACCGCTGCGTTGGCGAGGTCGGGCGTCTTCACCTGGCCGTCGACGATGTCGCCCGAGGAAACGGTGTTGACCGCGTAGGCGGTACCGCCGAGGGCGATGAAGACTCCAAGCGTCGACATGACGTTGGCGTAGGTCAGACGGCCCTTGGTCCGTTGATGCATCCCCGACTCCCCGGTCTTCGAGGCCGTCTCAATGGCGGTCTCCGGTATGTCCATGGTAGGTCAGATGCCTCGGGTCGAGTGACGAGCGGCCCGCTGGTCCAACGAACAGGCCGTAGCCGGTGTCTGAAACATCTCGAGATCGCCGTGAAGGGCTCGGACAAGGAGCCTGCCCCTCGGGCGACGGAGGGGTAGGACGAGCTCGGCGGTGATTGCGCCACGGCGCGGGCGATCAGCTGCGCGAGGACGTGGTCGGCCGCGGGAGCTTGGCCGCGTTGAGCGCTGCCCCCGTGGCCGCGACCAGACGGTCCGTGCCGACTGGGCCTTGATCTGGGATGGTCTGGGTGGCTTGCTAACCAAGGGAGGAACGATATGGACGTCACCAGTCAGGGCATGAGGATCCGGGGAAGACGGGCCGCGACCGTCGGGGCGGCCGTCATGCTGCTTGTCTCGGGGTGGGGCGCGGGGGTGAGCCGCGCCGACTCGACTGGCGTCTACTTCGACGCCTCGGCGAACGTGGGCGCCGGCCCCAACCCGTTCAACGGGACGTACACCGGGTTCGAGAACGTCGGCGTCGGAATTGACCCGATGAAGTCGCTGACCAGCGGTGCGTACAACATCGGGATCGGAACCCGGCCGCTGCCGGCGGTGACGAGCGGCAGGTACAACATCGGGATCGGCACGTTCTCGCTCGACGCGCTCGCCACCGGCTTCTACAACACGGCGTTCGGCGCCAGTGCGGCGACCAGCACCACGGATGGATACTCCAACACGGCACTGGGCGACGCCGCCCTGGCCGCGAACACCACCGGCGACGGCAATGTGGCCGTCGGCCACGCGGCGATGCTCAGCAGCACCTCCCAGTCGGGGCAGGTCGCGGTCGGAACGGATGCGCTGCAAGACAACAAGTTCGGGCAGGGAAACGTTGCGGTCGGTCTGGGAGCGCTGAAATTCGGCGAGCGAGGGTCGAACAACGTCGCGCTTGGTTCGCTGGCGCTGGAGGCCAGCGACGGCGGTGACGCGAACGTGGCGACCGGATATGCCGCGCTTCGCAACAACACGATCGGCGACGGCAACGTCGCGACCGGACAGGGCGCGCTCGGGGCGAACAAGACGGGCAGCAGCAACGTCGCCACCGGCAACAACGCCCTCGGGTCCAATCTCAACGGGCGCGACAACCTCGCCATCGGGACGTCGTCCCTCGGAGCGAACACGAGCGGCGTGGCGAACGTCGCGAGCGGCACCTCGGCGCTGGGCAGGAACACCGGGGGGGCCTACAACGTCGCCACCGGCATCGACGCACTGCTGGCCAACAGAAACGGTGCCAGAAACGTTGCCATCGGCAGCTCTGCTCTGCGCAGAAACAGTGGCAGCAGCAATATCGCGCTCGGGTATGGCGCCGGTCAGGACCTGACGACGGGTTCCGACAACATCTACATCGCCAACCCCGGCATCGAGGTGGACTCGGGAAGGATCCGGATCGGCACCGCCGCGAGCCACACTGCGACCTATATCGCCGGGATCAGCGGCAAGGGGGTGGGCGCCAACGCCCAGCAGGTGCTCATCAGCCCGAGCGGCAAGCTCGGGACCGCGCCGGCAAGGTCGGCGTCCACCGCATCGCTCGCGGCGACCGTCGAGCGGCTGCAGCGCCAGGTCGAGCGGCTGCGCAAGCAGGTGAAGGGCGGATGATCGAGATCTGGATCGGGCAGCCTCGCCGAGGAGGCTTAGGCGCGGGTCGTCCCTACGGCGAGGGGACGATCCGGATGTACGGCCTCGGCGACTCCCAGCCGTCGGGATAGCGCTCCTTCGCCTCGTCGTCTGAGACCGAGCCGGCGATGATCACGTCGTCGCCCTTGTTCCACTGCGCCGGCGTCGCGACCTGGTTGCTCGCGGTCAGCTGCAGCGAGTCGATCACCCGCAGGACCTCGTCGAAGTTGCGGCCCGTGGTCATCGGATAGACGAGGATCAGCTTGATCTTCTTGTCCGGTCCGACGACGAAGACGTTCCGCAGCGTCGCGTTCTGAGCCGGCGTGCGCTCCGTCGGGTCGCCCTCGGTGTCGGCGGGGAGCATCCCGTAGGCCTTCGAGATCTCGAAGTCCGTGTCGGCGATCATCGGGTAGTTCGGCGCCGTCCCCTGGGTCTCGGCGATGTCCTCGGCCCACTTCTCGTGGTTCGAGACCGGGTCGACCGAGAGGCCGATGATCTTCACGTTGCGCTGGTCGAAGTCCGGCTTGATGCTCGCCATGTAGCCGAGCTCCGTGGTGCACACCGGGGTGAAGTCGCGGGGGTGCGAGAAGAGGACTGCCCAGCCGTCGCCGATCCAGTCGTGGAAGCTGATCCGGCCTTCGGTGGTCTCGGCCTCGAAGTCCGGGGCGGTGTCTCCGATCGTCAGTGCCATGTCTTGCTTCCCTTCGCGAGCGTTCTAAAAGACGTTAAAACCGATCAGGTTTCATGGTAGCCGGGCGACGTCCACGCCCGCCTGCGGTTTGCCCGCGGGCGCCCAGGGGTACGCCGAAGCGATGGCCGCGGCCGCCAACCAGCCGGTCGAGCCCGTCGAGCGCACCCCGCTCGAGGAGGGCCTCGACGCCGCCGAGCGCGAGACGCTCGGGGAGCTCGATCTCGTCCGGCGTTCCCTTGCCGCGGCCGTCGAGGCGGCGCTCGACGGTGACTCGGCGACCGCCGAACGCGTCGTCCAGCACGCGGGCGAGGCGGACTCGCGCTATGCCGACGTCCACGACCGGCTGCTCGCGCTCGTCGCCGGCCAGGCCCCCGTCGCCGGCGACCTGCGCCTGGCGATGGCGCTGCTCCACGTCAACGATCGCGCCGCTCGGATGAGCGCCCAGTGCATCGACATCGCGACCCTGCGGCGCGTGATCCACGGCGGCTCCCTCGCCTCCGACGAGCAACTCGACTGCCTCCAGGAGATGGGGCAGCTCGCGGACCACCAGCTCGCGGAGGCGGCGCGGAGCTTCGCGGAGCGTGACGTGGAGGCCGCGCTCGCGCTGCGCGAAGACGACCGGGCGATCGACGAGCGCAACCGGCGCTGTTTCACGCTCGCGGTTTCCGACGGCGCCGGAGAGAACCGCCGCGAGGCCGCATTCCTCGTCGCTCTGATGGCTCGCGCAATCGAACGCATCGGCGACAACGCCGTCGATATCGGTCAGCAGACCGTCTTCGCGGCAACGGGCCGACTCCGCGTCGAGCCCGCGCTTCAGGCGTCCGGCGCCCGCTCCTGACTCAAAGCGACAGCCCGGCGAGCCACTCGCCGACCGCCACCCGGACCGCTTCGAGGTCACCCTTGAGGCTGTGGTTGCCGGCGACCTCGACCAAGGTCCGCGCGGGGCTGTCGGGGGGCATCCCGAAGGGATCCGACGTGCCCTGGACAACCAGCACCGGCACCTCCACGGCGTCGAGCTCGTCCAGCCGGGTCTTCTCCGGCTTCCCCGGCGGATGGACGGGGAAGGCGAGACAGAGGACGCCGGCGGCGCCACTCTCCGCCGCCGTCCTGCAGGCGACCCGCGCGCCGGCGGAGCGACCGCCGCTGAGAAGCGGGAGTCCCTCGAGCTCGGCGCCGCCGAGGTGCGCGAGGACGGCGGTCCAGGCCTCGTCGAGGCGCGACGCTGCCGGCTGGGAGCGTTTCCCGGCCACCTTGTAGGGCTGCTCGATCAGGGCGACCGTGAAGCCCGCGGCCCGCGCCGCCTCGCTGGCGACGACGAGGTCGGGCGCGCCGACGCCGCCGCCGGCGCCGTGTCCGAGCGCGAGCGCGCCGATCGGGTCGGCCGCCGCTTCGAGCTGCGCTCGCGCGAGCCCGTGCGGAGTCTCGATCTCGATCACGTCGGCGGTCATCGCTCCGCGAGCCAGGCTGCGTGGGCGGCGCCGAGCTCCCCTGCCGGCTCGCCGCCGGCGAGCAACTCATCGAGCAGCGGGCCCCAGGGAGCCGCGGCGCGGACCGTCGAGGCGATCTGGAACAAGAGGCCCTCCATGCGGCGCAGCAGCAGGGCCTCCGTCGGCAGCGACATCCTCCGCATCTGCTCGATCATCTCCGAGCCCGAGCCGTCGCGCATCATGTCGGCGTTTCGCCACAGATCCTCGGGCTCCAGCCGCATCTTCTCGTCGCCGAGGAACCACCACGACAGCATCCGCATGTGCTCGAGCAGGAGCTCGCTGTCCCACTCGACGGACGGCCCGGGCAGGTAGCCGAGCACGCGCAGGTCGCTGGTCAAGGCCGAGGCATCGCCGGAGCGGATCGCGCGGAAGATCTCGCCCTCGCGGCGCAGGTAGTCCGCGGGCAGCTCGCGCAGCATGCCGAAGTCGAAGAAGGCGACACGGCCATCGTCCGTGAGCAGGTAGTTCCCCGGGTGCGGATCGCCGAGCGCGACGCCGAGCCCCGAGGCGGTCGCGTAGTAGAAGCGGTAGATCGTCTCGGCGTAGCGGTCGCGGACTTCATCCGGCTCCTCCGCCACCCGCTCGAAGTCGAGCCCGTCGACCCACTCGGTGACGAGCACACGCCGGCGCGAGAGCGAGGTCTCCACCGCGGGCACGCGGACGAAGGGATGCCGGCGCCAATAACGCTCGATCCGGCGGTGGTTGGCCGCCTCCAGTTCGTAGTCGCACTCCTCGATCACCCGCTCGGCGAGTTCGTCGAGCACGTCTTTCACGTCGAGCCCGGGCGCGAGTCGGCGAAGCAACGGCGAGAGCATGCGCAGGTTGCGCATGTCGGAAGCGACCGCGTCGCCGATGCCGGGGTACTGGACCTTGATCGCGACCTCGCGACCGTCGCGCAGGCGCCCGCGATAGACCTGGCCGATGCTCGCGGCGGCGGCCGCCTCGTGCTCGATGCTCTCGAGCTCGGCCTCCGGATCGGACCCCCACTCGTCGGCGAGCAGGCGGCGCATCTGCTTCCACTCGACCGCGGGAACGTTGTCGCGGAGGGAGGCGAGGCGGCCTTGCAGATACGCTGCCTGGTCCTCGTCGAGACCGGGGAACTCGACCGTCGAGAGCACCTGGCCAGCCTTCATCGCGGCGCCTCGCATGACGGAGAGCTGATCGACGAGCGAGTCGATCGTGGCCACGACGCGATCACCGCGCCGGCGCGCCCGCTCCTCGTCGCTCCCGCGGTTGTCGAAGCGCGAGCCGGCCCAGCGGACGGCGCCGCCGGCGGCTACGCGACCGAGCCGCGCGGTGCGCGCGGTTCGCCCGCGGATCGGACCCCGTCCACCTTCATCGGCCACCGGCAGAGTCTGGCAGGGGGCTAACCTCACGCGCCGATGCGAGCCGGTCGTTTTGTCTTCAGCGGTGTGACCTACGACCCTCCGAGCGATGTCCTGAGCGGCCGGGTCTCGATGGAGCAGGTGGCGCGCCGCGAGCGCACCGAGGAGGGCGACTTCTGGGGGTACGACGGCGAGGGGCGGCCGACGAGCCTCACCGTCATGGAGCCGCGTGAGCGGCTCGAGCGCGACGGCGCCGTCTACGTCAGCTTGCCCAGCGGGGAGCTCGAGCGCCTGCAGGGCGTCGAGGCGGCGATGAGGCCGCCCCGCGCGGTCACTTGACGTTCTTGAGGCAGATGAGGCCGAAGGTGACGTTGACGGCGCCCGTCGTGCCGCCGTCCAGATAGAAGGCCCACTGCCGCAGCCCCTTGAAGGGCGAGTCGCCCTGCGCGTCGAGCCCGAAGCCGGTCTGCGTCCCGTTGACGAAGTAGTAGCCGTTGATCGCTTTCGAGCGTTTCGGGCAATCGCCCACGCGAAAGCCCGTCGGCCCCGGCGCGAGGGCCTGCGGCGCGGTCTCGAGATAGACGAGAGTCGGCTTGCGCGGCGGTGCCGGCTTCGCCAGCGCACCGGCGGGGAGGGCCTGCCCATGCGGGGCGGCGACGGGACTCGCCTCGACCTTGTGCAGCTCGGCCGGCTCCGGCGTCTGGCCGGGTCCGGGCTTCGACTCGCCTCCGAGGACCGCGAAGGCGCCCGTCACGATCGCGACGAAGGCGACGACGGCCGCTGCGATTCCAGCCCCTAACCGACCTCTCACGCTCACTCTCCTCGTTCGACGGCCGCGACTCTACGCCGAGCGCGGCTCACGAACTGCCCGCTCGGCGTCGTTAACTACCCGATGGTGAACACTCGAAGCGCCACCGGGATGCGGTCGCGCGGCGCGCGAGCGAGACCGCCGTTCCAACGATTCCTCGACGAGCACCGCGGGCCGGTGCTCGCGTTCCTGCGCGCCCACGTCGGGCCCAGCGACGCCGACGACGTCTTCCAGGAGACCTTCATCGCCGCGATGCGCGCCTACGAGCGCATGGACGGGCGCCATCCCCGGGCGTGGGTGATGACGATCGCGCGGCGCAAGGCCATCGACAGCCACCGGGCGCGAGCCCGCAGGCCCGAGCCGCGCGCCGAGCTCCCGGAGGCGACCTCGACCGACGAGCACGCCGACCGCGCGATCTGGGCTGCCGTGGCGGATCTGCCCGAGGGCCAGCGGGCCGCGGTCGCGCTCCGCTACGGCGCCGATCTCGCCTACGCGGAGATCGCCGTCTCGCTCGAGATCAGCGAGGAAGCGGCCAGGCGGCGCGTCGCCGACGGACTGAAGACTTTGCGCAACAAGATCAGCGAGCAGGAGGTAGCCGCATGAGCCGCACCGACACGGGCACGATCGCAAGGGCCTTCCGCTCCGGCGCGGATGAGGCCGCAGAGGCAGCCGCGGCGCGATTCGCGGAGCGGGCCGAGGCGGAGGGGCTCCTCGACGTCGCCTACGCGAGCTTCGACACTCCGTTCGGAACCGCGGCGGTCGCCGCGACGAAGCGCGGGGTCGTCTCCGTCGGGCTCCCGAACCGGTCCCTCGACGATGTGCTCGGCCAGCTTGCCGATCGCGTCTCGCCCCGGGTGCTCGAATCACCGGCGCGGCTCGACGCCGTCCGCCGCGAGCTCGACGAGTACTTCGCCGGCGGCCGGCACGAGTTCGACCTCCCGCTCGATTGGCGGCTGGTCGTGCCGGGGTTCGGTGCCCGGGTGCTGAAGGCGACCGCACGGCTGCCGTACGGCGCCACCGCGACATACGGCGAGATCGCGACGAAGGCCGGCAACCCGCGCGCCTACCGCGCGGCCGGGACGGCGCTCGGCCACAATCCGCTGCCGCTCGTGGTTCCCTGCCACCGGGTGCTGCGGGCCGGCGGCGACATCGGCAACTACGGCGGCGGCCGGCCGATGAAGGAGGGACTGCTCCGTCTCGAGGGCTCTGTTGCTTGACGTCAAGTTGACTGTAAAGCTATACTCGCACGGATGTTCCAGCCTGAAACGAACCGCGGCGGCCTGACCAAGCGACAGCTCGAGGTGCTCGAGCGTCTCGAGGCCGGGATGCCGGCGAAGCAGATCGCCACCGACCTCGGGATCAGCCGCAACGCCGTGTACCAGACGATCGAGCGCCTCAGGAGGCAAGGGGCGATCGCGGAGTCCTACACGCCGAGCGGTCAGCCGCCGCGCCGTCAGGTGGCGGGCGCCACGCCAGGGCCGGCGCTCGGCGCTCCTCGGGAAAGCGCGCTGACGAAGCTTCGCGAGCTGGCCGAGGCCGGCGCCGCCTCCGACGACCCCGCGTACGCCGCGGCGATCGAAGAAGCCATCGCCCGCGGCGACGCAGTCGCGCTCGGCTATGAGCTCGGCAGGCTCGATGCGCTCGGTGCAGCGGGGTTGCCGAGCGACCTGATCGGCTCCGCCCTTCGCCGGCTCGGCGTCCTGCCCGGACTGGACAGCGCGGAGAAGTAGTCCATAATCACGGCGCTTACCCACTTCGAAGGAGAGGTCTCACCCACATGGTCGTAGCCATCATCGTCGTCGGGCTCCTGTTGCTGATCGGGCTCTTCTATGTCCTGATCCGCAACTCGATCATCGGCTCGCGAAACCGGGTCGACGAGTCCTGGTCGGGCATCGACGTCCAGCTCAAGCGCCGCCACGACCTCGTCCCGAACCTGGTCGAGACCGTCAAGGGCTACGCGACGCATGAGCGAGAGACCTTCGAGAAGGTCACCCAAGCGCGTGCCGCCGCGATGCAGGCCACCGGGCCGGCCGAGGCGAGCGCCGCCGAGGGCATGCTGAGCCAGGCGCTCGGCGGCCTGCGGGTCGTCGCCGAGCAGTACCCCGAGCTGCGCGCGACCGAGAACTTCCAGCAGCTCTCGCGCAACCTCTCCGAGCTCGAGGACGAGATCCAGGCCTCGCGCCGGATCTACAACTCCAACGTCCAGGCCTACAACACGAAGATCCAGATCTTCCCGAACTCGATCGTCGCCTCCTCAGGCGGGTTCACGGCGCGCGAGTTCTTCGAGATCACCGACGCCGCCGAGCGCGAGCCGGTCGAGATCAGCTTCAGCCAGCCGCCGGCGGCACAGCAGGCGCCCGCCGCGCCTACGGCGGAACCGCCCGCCGCGCCGCCGCCTCCTCCCGCGCCGCCGGCGTCGCCCGCTCAATAGCGAGGCGAACCAGCCCTTCCGCAATCACGCGGGGATAGATTCCCCGCGTGATCGTCGACTGCGCGCACTACCGGGACGGCAAGCGCCAGCACGACGGCCAGCTACCACTCGACGTCGCCGAGAAGTGCGTCGTCGGCGACGGGGACTTCGTCTGGCTCGGCCTGTTCGAGCCCTCGAAGGAGGAGCTCGAGGAGGTCGGCCGCCGCTTCAACCTGCACGAGCTGGCGCTCGAGGACGCCTACGTCGGCCATCAGCGACCGAAGCTCGAGGACTACGAGGACTCCTACTTCATGGTCCTGCGCCCGGCGCGCTACCTCGACTTAAAGGAGGAGGTCGAGTTCGGCGAGATCCACCTGTTCCTCTCGCCCACCTACGTCATCACGGTCCGCCACGGCGAGGCGAGCGGCCTGAAGGAGGCGCGCCGGCGAGTCGAGCAACACACCGAGCTGCTCGAGGACGGACCGGCCGTGGTCGTGTGGGCGATCCTCGACAAGGTCGTCGACGACTACCGCCCGGTGACCGAGGGGATCGACAACGACATCACCGAGGTCGAGCAGGAGATCTTCCAGCAGGCCGGCGACGCGACTCAGCGGATCTACTTCCTCAAGCGTGAGGTGATCGAGTTCCATCACGCGGTCGGCCCGCTGCTCACGCCACTCGAGGCGCTCGAGCGCGGCGCCTTCCCGCAGATGAGCGAGCAGCTGCGCCGGTACTTTCGCGACGTCGCCGATCATGCCCGTCGCATCGACGACGAGGTGACCGCCCACCGCGAGCTGCTGACGTCGATCCTCGAGGCGAACCTTGCGTTGCTGGCGGTGAAGCAGAGCGAGGTCGTGCGGACGATCTCGGCGTGGGTGGCGATCATCGCCGTGCCGACGTTCATGGCGTCGGTCTGGGGGATGAACTTCGAGCACATGCCCGAGCTGGACGAGCGCTGGTCCTATCCGGTGGCCCTCCTGCTGATGCTGGTCGTGATCGTCGCCCTGCACCGCTTCTTCAAGCGAATCGACTGGCTCTAGCCTTACCGAACGATGATCGACGTTGCCGCGCCGGTGATCCTGATTGCGGTCGCGGTGGCCTATGCGCACCGCGTCGGCACCCTGTCCAAGCAGGGGCGGCCGGTGAGCGCCTGGCGCCAGGCGGCGTTCGGCTCCGGCGCTCTCATCCTGCTGCTCGCGGATCTGCCGCCGCTGGCGCCTGTGGCCGAGGACGTCGTCGTCGCCCACATGGCCCAGCACCTGTTGATCGGCGACCTCGCCGGCCTCCTGGTCGCCCTCGGGGTCACCGGGCCGATCCTGCAGCCGCTCCTGGCGACGCGGGCGCTCGGGTGGCTGCGGGTCCTCGGCAACCCGCTGGTCGCCCTGCCGCTCTGGGCCCTGAATCTCTACCTCTGGCACCTCGGCGCGCTGTATGAGGGAGTGCTCGACAGCTCGCTGCTCCACCTCGCCCAGCACGCCGGCTTCTTCACCTTCGGCCTCGCGATGTGGATGCCGCTCGTCGGCCCGCTGCCAAAGCCCGCCTGGTTCGGTGACTGGGCGATGCTCGGCTACGTCGTGGTCGTCCGCCTGCTCGAGGCGGTGCTGGCGAACGTGCTCATCTGGTCCGGCCAGGTCCTCTATCCCGACTACGCGCCCGGCCAGGCCGAATGGGAGATCTCGCCGCTCGCCGACCAGGGCGCCGCCGGCAACCTGATGATGATCTGGACCGGGGCCGTGACCCTCGGGCTGTTCACCTGGCTCTTCATCCGGGCCGCCAATCGCAGCACGGAGAAGCAGGAGCTGATCGAACTGGCCGAAGCGCACGGGATCGACCTCGACCCGAGCCGCGCTGCGCGCGCGGTGGCCGCCGGCCAGGGAGATCGCCTGCGCGAGCGGATCATCGGGGGTCACACGTAATGCCTGCGACCCGCAACCGCTACCTCTACGCGCTCGTCTTCTGTGTCGGGATCACAACCCTCGGGGCGGAGATCGCGGCCGCGCGACTGATGGCCCCGTTCTTCGGCGCCTCGACGATCGTCTGGGCGAACACGATCGGCGTGGTGCTCGTCGCGCTCTCGGTCGGCTACTGGCTCGGCGGGCGGCTCGGGGACCGCTACCCGAACCTGCGCAACCTCTGCTTCGCGATGCTCTGCGCCGCGGGCCTGCTGGCGATCGTGCCCCTGATCGCCCGGCCGTTCTTCAACGTCGCCGTCGGCGCGCTCGACGAGATCGAGGCGGGCGCCTTCGTCGGCTCGCTGTTCGCCGTCCTCTTCCTCGTCGCGGTCCCCGTCGGCCTCGCCGGCACCTGCGCGCCGTGGGCGATCCGGCTGGCGGTCCCCGACGTCGAGCACGCAGGCCGGATCGCCGGACGCCTCTACGCGATCTCGACGGCGGGCTCGCTGCTCGGGACGATGCTCTCGGCCCTCGTCCTGATCCCGTTCCTGGGCACCCAGCGGACCTTCATCGCCTTCGCGCTGCTGCTCGCGTGCGTCGCCGCCGTCGGCGTCGGCTGGCGCGCAATCGCGGCCCCGGTGGCGATCGCCGCGGCGCTGGCGATCCCGGTGGGCACCGTGAAGGCGGAAGACAACGGCGAGGTGATCTTCGAGACCGACTCGGCCCACCAGTACATCCGCGTGATCGAGCGCCCGGACGGGACGCGCGAGCTCGAGCTCAACGAGGGACAGGCGACGCACTCGCTCTTCCGGCCGTGGTCCTACCTCAGCGACGGATACCAGGACGGCATGCTGATGCTCCCGTTCGCCGCCCATCCCGATCCCCCCGAGCGGGTGGCGGTCCTCGGCAATGCCGCGGGCACGATGGCCCGCTCCTACGGCCACTTCTTCCCCGAGACGAAGGTGGACGGGGTGGAGATCGACCCGGAGCTCGAGGAGGTCGGGCTGAAGTACTTCGACATGGGTTCGAACGAGAACCTCACCGTCTACACCGACGATGCCCGCCCGTGGCTGCGCCGGTCGGAGGGGGGCTACGACGTGATCCTCGTCGATGCCTATCGCCAGCCCTACATCCCTTTCTACCTGGCGACGAAGGAGTTCTTCGAGCTCGTCCACGACCGGCTGGCTCCGGGCGGTGTCGTGATCGTCAACGCCGGCCACCCGGAGGGCAACTTCGACCTCGAGAAGGTCCTCGCGGCGACGATGGCGGAGGCGTTCCCGACCGTTCTTCGCGACCCCATCGAGTCGACGAACACGCTCCTTCTCGGCACCGACGCGGCCGTCTCGCCGCGGGCCCTCGAGCGGATCGCCTCGTCCTTTCCGATCGACCTCGAGAGCGTCGCCCTGGTCGAGGCATCGCGGCTCGAGCCGCCCCTGCCCGGGGGAGAGGTCTACACCGACGACAAGGCTCCGGTCGAGTGGCTGATCGACCGTTCGCTTCTGGGGTACGCCGAGGAGGAGTAGCGGCGCCCCTCGCGTCGGGCTCTCCTAGGCTGCGCGAACGATGACGCGCCGTGGGCTCACGCGAATAGCGGCAATCGCCGCGGTGACGATCGCCTTCGGCGGTGCGGAGGCCGCGAGCGCCGGGGTCCGGTGCCCGGTGCCGGGGGAAGGCGAGGATTGGCGCCAGGTCACCCCGGGCGAGGCCGGCATGGACGCCGACGGCGTCAACGCCGGCGTCGCTCTTGGAACGCAGAACGGGTCGTTCGCCATCCGCGTCTACCGGGGCGGCTGCCGCGTCGGCGAGGACGTACGCGCGGCGACGAACCGCGACACGCTGTATGAGAGCTGGTCGCTGGCCAAATCGGTCACCGCGCTCGTCTTCGGCAGGGCGATGACACTCGGGCTCATCGGGCCCGACGACCCGCTTGGCTCGCTGGTCCCGGAGGCCGATCAGGCGCACGGTGGGATCACGATGCGCCAGCTCCTGACGATGACGAGCGGCCTCTCCTGGAACGGCCTGCGCGACTACAACATTTTCATGGGCAACCGCCTCCAGGAGGCGCTCACAGTGCCCGTCGCGAAGCAGCCCGGTACCTACTGGGAGTACTCGCAGAGCGGCCCGGCTCTCATCGCGGAGGCGGTGTCGCGAGCCGTGGGCGAGGAGTTCCAAGCGTTCGCTCAGCGCGAGCTCTTCGGACCGCTCGGCATCCGGCCGGGATCCTGGTACTGGCGCCGCGACGGCAGCGGCCACACGCAAGGCTTCTTCGGGCTCAACATGCGTGCCGACGACCTCGCCCGCCTCGGCCAGCTCATGCTCGGCGAGGGTGTGTATGGGGGAGAGCGCCTGCTCTCGAGGAGGTTCGTGTCCGAGTCGCTGACGCCGGTGGCCGAGAACGGCTGCTACGGCTGGCTCATCTGGCTCAACGCGTCGAAGCCCTGTATCGGCCCGCGGATTCTCAACCGCCCGATCAGCGACACGCGCGACTTTCCCTCCCTGCCCGCGAACACGTTTCGGTTCTCGGGGCTGTTCGGGCAGTGGGTGACCGTGTTTCCGAGCCAGGACGTCATCGTCGTCAGGACCGGCATCGACTCCGCGACGTTCGATGGCGACACCGCCTGGCAGGAGAACATGTACGCGACGATCCTGAACTCGATCCGAGACGACGAGCTCGAGTTTCCGCCGCCGGCGCCCGACGCCACGAACGTCAGCGACGCCGACGTCGACCGCGGCTTCTTGACCTCGCTGGCCCGTCCCGACGAGATCCTCGCCGGAGAGCTGCCGCCGCCGCTTCCGCCCGCCGGGCCGCCGCGGGCGCGAGCGAGCTTGATTGAGACCGACGCGTCACGGGTTGGTCCGGGGGGCCGCGTTCGCCTCAGACTCCGCTGCCCGGAGGCGTGGCGAATGGCGCTCGAGCCTCGCTGCGCGGGGCGGGCGCGCATCGGCCGTCTCACTCGCGCTCGCCGCTACGCGATCGCGGCCGGGACCGCGAAGGCCATGAGGCTGCGAGTGCGTCCCGCCGCCCTTCGCAAGCTCGAGCGCAAGCGCCGCCTGCGCGCCGTCGCGCGGACCCGGAACGACGATGCCCTCACGGGCACCGAAGCCGAGCGGACGATCGTTTTGCGCAGGCGCTGAGGCGTCTCAGCGCTCGCCCCGTCCCGGGGTGCGTCCCCGGAAACTGCGCCACGCGTAGACCGCGAGGTCGGCGAAGAATGCGAGCACCCGGCCGACGGGCCCGGTAACGACCCAGGAAGCAACGCGGTCACGCGCCGACAACCTGAACCCACTCGCCGAACGTCCCGGACACCCGCTCTGAGACCGGGTCTGCGGGACGTTCGGCGCGTGAGCGGGCTGGGTCACGCTTGCGCCGGCTGCGCCGCCTTGCGCAGGTCGCGCTCGGCATTGATCCCGTGGCGGCGGCCGAGAGCGGCGAGCTCGGGGGTGAGCGCCCAGCGGTCGGGGCGCTCATCGCCCTCGTGCTCGGGGCTCGCACCCTTGAGCGTCATCGAGCCGACGTTGTCGCCGATCGAGCGGATCTCGGCAACGTCGTCGTCGCTCAGAGCCTGAGCCTCCGGCAGCGCGGCGAGCTCCGCGCGCTTGTCGGAGATCGGGCGCGCCGTTCCACCCGCCTCCTGGATCAGCGTCGGGGCCGCGCACGCGACCGCGGGGTGGGAGAGGTTCCATTGGCAGGCGAGCTGGATCGGGGTGAGCCCGGCGCGCTCGCAGATCGGGCGCATCCGCTCGAGCCGCTCGCGACCCGCCTCGACCCAGCCGTCGGGGCGAAACCGGCGGTGGTCGTGTTCGGCGAACGCGTGGCCGGGGAGGACGTCGTCCCAGAAGAGTCCGCCGTAGTCGACGACGCGGGTGATCAGCCGCACATCGTGCTCGGCCGCGGCGTCGAGGCAGAGCTCGCCCGGCCAGGGCTCGAGCGGGTTGAGGATGATCATCGCCCAGTCGATCCGCTCTCCGAAGCGTTCGAAGCAGTCGATCAGGTCCAACGTGAAGCCGTTCGCGGGCCCGGGGGCGACGCCGATCGCACGCGTGAGACCCTCGTCGCGCAGCGAAGCCAGGCCGTCCCAGACCGCCTCCGAAGTGAATCCGGCGCGATCGGGGTTGTGGAGGAGCAGCAGGTCGAGCGCGTCGACCCCGAGCCGCTCGAGGCTCCGCTCGGTCGCCATCCGCAGGTAGCCGGCGTACTCGTCGGGCCCGCGCAGGCGCGGGTCGGTGAAGCGGGGGAAGCCGCGCGGACCGTCGCGCTCGCCCTCGTAGAAGTCGTGGCCGATTGCACCGACGAGCGAGTAGCTGTCGCGATCGACCCCATCGAGGGCCCGGCCGAGAAGCGAGTCGGCGGCTCCGGCGCCGTAGGTGTCGGCGGTGATCACGGTCTCGAGCCCGTCCCCCGGCCGCAGCAGCGTCGTCAAGAGACCGTCGTCGACGGGTTCGCCGAAGTGCATGAAGCGGCCGCCGCTCCAGGTGCCGATCGCCGTCCGTCCAGGCTCCATCGGGTCCGAACGGTAGCGGCCGCCAGGCACTCTCTAAGCTCACCCTCCCTTGAAGACCACGGTCACAGAGCTGCCGGAATCGAAGGTCAAGATCGACGTCGCCGTCGAGCCCGACCTGCTCGCGAAGCGGGTCGACCGCGCCGCAAAGACGCTCGCCGGCGAGATGAAGATGCCCGGCTTTCGGAAGGGCAAGGTGCCTCCGCAGCTCGTGCTGCAGCAGTTCGGCCGCGAGGCGGTCGTGGAGCAGGCCCTTCGCGACTCGCTCCCCGAGTGGTACGAGGAGGCGCTGCTCACCTCCGGTGTCGCGGCGATCGGCGACCCGAAGCTCGATGTCGGCGACCTGCCGGAGGAGGGCCAGGAGCTCGCTTTCTCGATCGAGGTGTTCGTCCGCCCACAGGCCGAGCTCGGCGACTGGAAGGGGCTCGAGGTCGGCCGCGCGGAGCTCGACGTTCCGGACGAGGCCGTCCAGTCCGAGCTCGACCGGCTCCGCGAGGGCCTTGCGAGCCTCGCCCCGGTCGAGCGCCCGGCGGAGGCCGGCGATGCGCTCCTGGTCGATTTCGAGGGAACGGTCGACGGCGAGCCGTTCGAGGGTTCGGCGGCGAAGGACTTCCTCCTCGAGCTCGGAGCCGAGGGCCTCCTGCCGGAGTTCGACGCCGCGCTCGCCGGTGTCGCGCCCGGCGAGGAGCGTGAGGTGGAGGTCACCTTCCCCGACGAGTACGAGCCGGGCGAGCTCGCCGGCAAGACCGCGGTTTTCGCGGTCACGGTGAAGGAGGTGCGGGAGAAGAACCTCCCCGAGCTCGACGACGACTTCGCGTCCGAGGCCTCCGAGTTCGACACGCTCGACGAGCTCCGCGATCATGTGCGCGGCCGTATCTCCGAGGCCTTCGAGCAGCGAGCCGAGGCGGAGTTCCGCGAGTCCGCCGTGGATGCCGCGGCCGACAACGCGAAGCTCGAGATCCCGAAGGAGCTCGTCCACGCCCGAGCGCACGAGATGTGGGAGCGGATCGAGCGCCAGCTCGCCGCCCGCGGGATCGATCCGCAGATGTACGCGCAGATGCAGGGCAAGGACCGACATGCCCTGATCGACGAGGCCGAGCCCGACGCGGAGAAGGCACTCCGGCGCGAGGCGGTCCTGAGCGCGGTCGCCGACGCGGAGGACATCGAGCCGACCGACGAGGAGCTCGTCGAGGCGCTCGGCCCCGGAGAGGGCAAGAACAACCCGGAGAAGCTGCTTGCCCGCCTGCGCGAGAGCGGCCGCGACACGCTGTTGCGCGATGAGGTGCGAATGCGCCGTGCCGCCGACGCGATCGCCGACTCGGCGACGCCGATCCCGGTCGCCCAGGCTGAGGCGCGGGAGCAGATCTGGACCCCCGACAAGGAGGGGGAGAGCGCAACCGGCGAGGAGCCGGGAGCGGAGGAACAGCCGGGCAAGCTCTGGACGCCCGGCAGCTGAATCATCCGTCCGGGGGGACCATGAACCTCGAAACGAACCTGAACCCGTCCATCCTTCGCCGTCTCGCGCTCGCCGCCGCGATTGCCTGTCTGGCCCTCTTCACCGGTTGCGGTGACGACGAGGACGATCCGGACAACGGGGGCGGCGATGCCGAGGTCGTCCTCAACGAGGAGGCCGCCGTCGACGCCGGCGAGGCGGACGCGGCGGCGACCGAGGAGCCCGCCGGCCCCGAGGTTCTCGATGAGCTCTCGCAGCTCGTCCGCGCCGACGAGAACCAGGGCGTGCCGGCGATTCGCGGCTCCGCCGGGCTCAGCATCCCAGAGTGGATGCACTCCGTGAACGGCGACATCACCACCTACTGGCAGCAGCAGTTCAACGGCTCCGGGTACCGCTACAAGCTCCCCGGCGAGGTCCTGTTCGATCGCACCGTACGGACGGCCTGCGGCCGCGGCCGCGCCTCCTTCGGGCCCTTCTACTGCTCGACGGACGAGGTCATCTACCTACCGGTGAAGTTCTTCGAGATGGCGAATCGGCGCTTCGGCGACGCTGCCGTCGCGCTGGTGATCGCGCACGAGAACGGGCATCACGTGCAGCAGCGCCTCGGCCTCTTCAACTCCGGCCTGCTCACCGCTCAGACCGAGCTCCAGGCCGACTGCCTCGCCGGGGTCTGGGCGAACACCGTGCTCGAGCGTGGGCTGCTCGAGGAAGGCGACATCGGCGAGGTCCTCGGCCTCACCGAGATCAGCGGCGACATCGAAGGGACGCCGATCGACACGCCCGGGGCCCACGGCAGCTCGGAGCTGAGGGTCAACCACTTCAACCAGGGCTACTCGGCCGGCGACCCGGGCGCCTGCCCGGTGCCGCGCAAGCGCGACATCCGCTGAGACTCCCGCCGTTTCGCGAAGGCGAGCTCGGCGAGCTCGCGGCAGCGGGCCCCGGTAGCTCGCGCCGCCTCGAGGTCGCCGGCGCGAAGCTCTGATAGCTGGCGGCGTGCGCGGCGCGGCGGGCTCAGCGCCAGCAACGCCTCTTCCTCGGAGACGTCGCCGCGCTCCACCTCGTCGGCGAGCTCAGCCTTGATCACGCGCCGCTGGTGCGCGATCCAGAGCCCGATCGCGGCGAAGAAGAGAACGACGTAGACCCACGAGATCACCTCCAGCGTGTTCTCGGAGCTCTCCACGGTCGCCGCCATCTCGCCGGCGAGCTCCGCCGGGACCCCGATCGCGAGGTACTCGTAGGTGGTCTCGAAGCCGTACTTGATCGCGAGCAGGATCGGGACGAGCCCGTTGTTGACCGCGTGCATGAGCATCGCCAGGACCAGGCCGAGGAGCGGCCAACCGACCTTGCCGATCAGGTGGCGACTCTGGGTGGCCAGCCCGAGCCCTGCGCCGAAGGTGGCGGTCCAGATGGCGTGGCGGAGCATCGCCGGGCCGAAGAAGTCGCGGCGGTCGACGAAGACGTCGAGCGCGTCGGCGACGCCGGTCGCCCGCGCCTCCCGGAAGAAGTAGTAGAGGTCCTCGGTGAACGCGAAGCCGATGCCGATCGCGGCGCCGTAGACGATCCCGTCGGTGACGCCGTCGAACTCGATCACCCCCCACCGCCTGTGGGCCCAGTGCGAGAGCCCGAACGCCCCGAGCAGCGCCAGCCCCTTCGCCAGCTCCTCGACGACCGGTGCCGAGATCGCCGCGCCGTAGACGGTCTCGATGTTGTCGGGCAGCTCGTGCTGGAGGGCCTCGTTGCCGATCGAGGCGAGCACGGCCGCCCCGATCGCGCCCCAGACGAACATCGCGAACACGATCGACAGCGGTTCGCGCTCGTAGACATCGAGGAAGCGGACGGCGAGCAGGGCGATCACGGCCTGCGCGAGGGCGTAGGCGAGGATCAGGTCGTCGGCTGCGAATGGATCCACGGGCTCCCCTGGCAGCTTCTATTCCAGAAAGGCCGCCGACCGCCTTCTATACACTGCCGCACCGATGAGTCCCCTGGTACCGATGGTGGTCGAGCAGAGCTCGCGCGGCGAACGCGCGATGGACATCTACTCGCGCCTGCTGAACGAGCGCATCATCTTCCTCGGCACCCCGGTGACCGAGGACATCGCCAACCTGATCGTCGCCCAGCTGATTCACCTCGAGTCCGAGGATCCCGACAAGGACATCTCGATCTACATCAACTCGCCCGGCGGGTCGGTGTACGCGGGCCTCGCGATCTACGACACGATGCAGTACATCAAGCCCGACGTGCAGACGATCTGCGTCGGGGTCGCGATGTCGATGGGCGCGCTGCTCCTCGCCGCGGGCACGGGGGGCAAGCGGATGGCCACGCCGAACTCGAAGATCCTCATCCACCAAGTCTCCGCCGGGTTCCAGGGCCAGGCGACCGACATCGAGATCCACGCGAAGGAGATCATCGACGTCCGCCGCCGCCTCGACGAGATCATCGCCAAGCACACGGAGCAGCCGTTCGAGAAGGTCACGAACGACACCGATCGCGACTACTTCATGTCGGCCGAAGAGGCCAAGGCGTACAAGATCGTCGATCGCGTCATCGAGCACCACTAGCCGTCCGGCGGCGTTTCAGCTAGTTCGAGTAGTTGACGGTGAGCTCGGCGAGGTCGTGCTGGGTCGCCCGCAGGCCCGCCGTCAGGCCGCTGTTGCGGACGTAGATTCTGACGACGAGGTTGTTCGCCTCCGCGACGGTGTCGATCTGCGGGACGGGGAAGCTGTCGGTGACGTACGCGGTCGACAGGGCAGGGCTGCACGAGTACGGGCTCGCGGCGCTGCCGATGTTGGCGATCGGGGTGGACCCCTCGAGGAACTGGTAGTAGACGCAGGTCTCGCCGAGCGCGTTGGTCGAGTGGTAGCGGTGGCTGAAGCTTGCGCCGGTCACGGTCGATCCGCTCGGCACATAGGCGGGGAAGGTCGGCGCCAGGAAGCGCGCTGCGGAAAACGCCGTCTGCCACGCCGAGAGCGGGCTGTAGGTGTTCCCGCCGGAGGCCACCAACCCCCAAGTGCGGTCGACTGCGGCGCCGCTCAGAACGTCGGAGAAGGCGTCTTCGTGAAGGACGAAGCTCCCCTGGGAGGTGGAAGTGGTCACCGTCGCGCGGTCGAGCACGACCGCTCCGGCGCTGTTCGTCGAGCGCATGTAGGCCCGGACGCGGAGGTCGTTCGCAATCGCGCGGCTCGTCACCTCCGGGAGCGGGGTGGAGAAGGCCGTTTGCGCCGTACCGGTCACGCACCCGACCGGGCTCGCCGCGCTGCCATGGGTGGCGACCACGGCGTTGGTCGAGGCGCGGCGAACCTCGAAGTAGAAGCACACCGTCCGCGCCGGGTTGCTCGCGGCGAAGCGGATGTCGAACGTCGTCGTCGTCGGCGTGGCGTTCGTCGGCAGCGGCGAGACGTAGTCGAGCGAGAGATAGCGGGCGGCGTTGAAGGACGTCTGGGGCGCGCTTGTGCTCACCGTGATCCCGTCCGCGAATGCCGAAGGATCCGAGCGGTCGACCTCGGCGCCGCCGGCGGATGCGTCGCCGAGATCCCAGGCGCTCGTGGTCAGGGTCTGCGGGGTGGTGACCGTGACGCTGGCGCCGGCGACATCGCCCTGATTCCCAACCGCGAAGATCGTGTGCGAGCCCGAGCTCGTCCCGGCCGGCAGCGTCACGCTGACGTTGGCCGTCCCGTTGCTCGGCACCGACGACGGCGTTATCGACCCGTCGAGCAGCGTGCCGCTGGCCTGATCGTCGAGCCTGAAGGTGACGGTCTGGCCGCTGACGTAGTTGGTGATCTGCCCGGTCAGGGTTGCCGGGAGCGAGCCGAGGCTCGTCGGGGCAAGGGTGAGCGCCGGGCTCCCGACGACGGCATTCGCGCTCTGTGGGCTCTCGGCGCCGCGCCAGCCCTGCCGCGCCGGGGTGACGCTGTAGCGCCAGGTCCCGGACGGTACGCCCGCCTCGGTGCACGACGTTGCCCCGACCGTGCCGTTGCATGCGGCGCCGATCGTTTGCGCGACTCCCGAGGTGTTGTAGCGCTTGACGACGTAGCCGCCGACGGGCACGCTGCCCCCGGTCGCGGTCCAACTGACGGTCGCGTTGCGGCCGGTGACGGCCACCGTCGGCTGGTTGCCGGCGTTCAGGTTCGCCGCCTTCGCGTAGCCGCGCACGCTCGTGCCGGAGGCATTCCAGGCGGCAAGCGCCCCGCCCGGCAGGACGAGCCCGGCAAGGACCGCGATTATCAGCAGGCGACCGCGCATTACTGCCTCGCGAACCTCGCCCGGAACCTGAGGGGCCATCGTGCGCCCTGGCAGGCATCGGGAGCCGTCGGCAGCATCTGCGCTTTGACCCGGATCCGCCGCTTGGCTTCGGGCTCGAGCAGCTTCTTCGGCCGCTTCACCCGCCTGACCTTCAGGTACTGGCGGGTGCAGTCGGGCGAGGCGTGCTTGACCTTCGTTCGCAGCTGCACCACCCGGACGGGGAAGGCGAAGCGGTTGCGAACCCGCACGCGCAGCACTCTGACCGCACCCGGGTAAAGACCGTCGACGTTGCCGCGGACCTTGCCCTTGGCCTTGCCAGCGCTGGCGGCGTTCTCGAAGCTCGGCGGAGCGTGCTCGAGCGCCCCCGAGAGATTCGCGTAGGCGAACGTCGCCCCCGAAAGAAGGGCGGCGAAGGCCAGTGTGTGAGCGAGTCGTCTCATCGGTCGTCAGCCAGGGCGGGGCGAGCCGGGGCGCGGGCGTGAGCGCACGCGCGACCCGGCGCCACCGTGCATGGGGGCGCCGGGCCACGGATGACCACGCTCAGAGCCATCGGCTCCGGATGTACGAACTGGTTTTGACTGGGTCCGCTTGGTGCTAGGCGTTGCTCGCGGCCGTGAGGCTGACCGGGATCGTGAACGTCGCGCCCTGGCAGGTCGTGTCAGAGGCGTTGCTCATCTGCGCGGCATTCGGGCGCACCACCGTCGTGCTCCCGCTTGCCGGGATGTCGATCGTCAGGCCGGTCTGGTTCGTGAACGAGACTCCGGTGCTGGCGTCACAGGCGGCGCCCGCGTCCGAGGTGATGGTGCCGGTGCCGGCGATCGCGGTGACGCGGACGGGATACGGGTTCGGGTTGTTGATCTGGAAGTGGACGCCTCCGCTGGCGCCCGGGTAGAGGTCGCCGTTGGTGATCGCGACCGCGCTGGTGGTCACGGCTTGGCCGTCGATTGCCTTCGCCGTACCGCTGCCGGTGCCGGACGCGGTCCAGGCCGCGTAGACGAAACCGACAACGCCGAGGACGAGCAGGGTGATTGCGCCGCCGATCAGGCGGGACTTGCGTGTGAGGTGCACGAGGGCTCCTTTGCTAGATGGATCTGGTTCGCGTGGTCACGCGTCGTGCCACTGGACCTTTTCTGGACGTATGTCGGAGCCGGAGGGGTCGGACCTTGAGCGTTTGGGTCCATACCGAGAAGAATTACCTCAAATTGGGGGGCCAAAGAACCTGTTCTTGCACGGCTTCGCGAGGGGTTCGGCCTGCAGACGGCGCTTGACAGCGCCGGCTCAAGCTGGGATCGTGCGGGATATGAGGGGTTCCGGGACGACGTACCCGGAAGGGGGCTCCGAGCGCTGCCGACGCCGGGTCGCTTTCGTCAGCGCGCTCGCGGTGGTCTGCGCCGTCGCGTCGGCGGGTACCGCGAGCGCGGCGCCGTTCACGGTCGACACCGCCGCCGACTCCGGCCCGGGGACGCTGCGCCAGGCGATCCTGGACTCGAACGCGGCGGCCGGCTCCGACACGATCACGATGCTCACGTCCGTGGTCAGCCTCGACAGCCGGCTTCCCGATATCACGGACGAGGTGACCATCGACGGGCACCCCGCCGATACGGAAATCTCACGCTTCGGCGGCGCACCGGAATTCCCCATCCTCACGATCGCCAGCGGCGGCTCTGCACAGATCGCGCGAGTCGAGGTGACCAACGGGAGGACCAGCACCCTCGAGGGAGCGGGAATCACGAACCTCGGCGAGCTGACTCTCGAGGACTCGACGGTCACGGGCAACGTGGCGACCGCCGCGGGCGCCTCCGCAGCGGCCGGCATCTTCAGCACCGGCCCGCTGACCTTGGACGGCGTCCGTATCGCCGACAACACCTCGATCGGCGACGGCGGCCGCGGCGCGATCAACGCCCCGTCCGGCGGGTTGACCATGGAGCGGAGCACGATCACCGGCAACTCGGGCGAGATCGGGATCCTCGGCGCCGGCGCCGCGACCATCTCCGCGAGCACGATCAGCGCGAACGCGACCGAGGGGGACGTGGTCGGCATGATCTCGGGTTCGATCACGAACTCGACGATCAGCGGGAACGAGGCCAACTTCGTGATCGCGGTCGGCATTGGGCTCGACGACCATGCGCTCGGTGACCGTCGCGGGCAACGAGGCCAGCGGCGGCGTGCCGATCCTCGCCGGGAACGGCGCGACCCTGACGGTTCGAAACACGCTGGCCGCCGACAACATCGGCGGCTCCCAGAACTTCGTCGCGTTCCCCGGCTTTCCACCGTTCATCCCCGCCGGAACGATCGTCTCCGCCGGCAACAACCTCTCCGACCGATCGGACCCCGAGCTCGACCAGCCGACCGACATCGTCAACGCCGACCCGCAGCTCCGCCTGCTCGGCGACTACGGGGGTCCGACGAAGACCCACGCGCTGCGCATCACAAGCCCCGCAGTCGACGCGGGATTCGCGGATGGCCTCCTCGCCGACCAGCGCGGCCAGCCGCGTCCGGCCCACCAGCCGCACATCCCGAATGTCTCCGACGGCGCCGACATCGGCGCTTTCGAGCTCAGCCCCGACCCGACGGTGCCGCCCGACTGCGACCTCGCCGGCACGTCCGGCGACGACGTGCTCCAGGGCAGCGACGACGCCGAGACGATCTGCGGCCTCGGCGGGGACGACGTGATCCGCGGCGGCGGGGGCGATGATGTCCTTCGCGGCGGCGTCGGAGAAGACGCGCTTACCGGCAACGCGGGCAACGACACGCTCGAGGGCGAGGGCGAGGACGATTCGCTCCTCGGGGGCACCGGCGCCGACCAGTTCAACGGCGGCGCCGACACCGACACCGCGAAGTACACGGACCACCAGGACGAGGTCGACGCCTCGATCGCCACCGGAGCCGACGACGGCTCGGTGGGCGAGGGCGACGAGATCACAGCCAGTGTCGAGAACCTGCGTGGCGGCGCCGGCGACGACCTGCTGATCGGTAACGCCAACGTCAACCGTCTCGCGGGATCGGGCGGCGACGACAGTCTGCGCGGCGAGGGCGCCAACGACATCCTCGACGGCGGTGCCGGGGCCGATGCGATCGAGGGCGGCGACGGGCGCGACCTCGCGAGCTACGCGACGCGCACCGCCGACCTCATCCTGTCGATCGACGGCTTCGCCAACGACGGCACCGCCTCCGAAGGCGACGACATCGGCGGCGACGTCGAGCGCGTTCGCGGTGGCTCCGGCGACGACACGATCACCGGGGATAACCGCGGCAACCACCTCGACGGCCGCGCCGGCAACGACACGATCACCGGCGAGCGAGGCAACGACCGCCTGCGCGGAGGGGATGGCGACGATCACATCGATGCCCTCGACCCCCCGCAGTTCACCGACGACCTCGCATGCGGAGCCGGGACGGATACGCACGCTGCGGATGCCGCGGACGTGGTCGGGGCGGACTGCGAGTCCAGGTCCGACGAGGCTCCCGAGCGGCGTCGGCTCGACCTGCGCGAGCGGTTGACTCGTGTCGCAGGCAGGAGCCGGGCACGCGGTCGCGTAACAAGGACGAGTCGAGCCGAGGGCCGTCGTGATCGTAACCTGATCGCGAAGGCGCGGCACCCAGTCCGAGACGCCGAAGGGAGACCGGTCGTGGCACGCCCGACAGACTCAAACGAGCAGCTTCTGTGCAGCTTCTGCGGCAAATCGCAGCGGCAGGTGAAGAAGCTGATCGCCGGACCCGGCGTCTACATCTGCGACGAGTGCATCGATCTCTGTAACGAGATCATCGACGAGGAGCTCACCGCTCCGCCCTCGTTCGAGCTCGAGAGCCTGCCCAAGCCGGTCGAGATCTACGACGTCCTCCAGGAGTACGTTGTCGGGCAGGAGACCGCGAAGCGGACGCTCTCGGTTGCCGTCTACAACCACTACAAGCGCGTGCAGATGATGCAGACCGCGGCCGAGGGCGAGATCGAGCTGCAGAAGTCGAACATCATGCTCCTCGGCCCGACCGGCTGCGGGAAGACGCTGCTCGCGCAGACCCTGGCGCGAATCCTCAACGTCCCGTTCGCGATCGCCGACGCGACCGCGCTCACCGAGGCCGGCTACGTCGGCGAGGACGTCGAGAACATTCTTCTGAAGCTGATCCAGGCGGCCGACTTCGACGTGAAGAAGGCCGAGACGGGGATCATCTACATCGACGAGATCGACAAGATCGCCCGCAAGGCGGACAACCCGTCGATCACCCGCGACGTCTCCGGCGAGGGCGTGCAGCAGGCGCTCTTGAAGATCCTCGAGGGGACGACCGCTTCGGTGCCCCCGCAGGGCGGGCGCAAGCACCCCCACCAGGAGTTCCTGACGATCGACACCACGAACATCCTGTTCGTCTGCGGCGGCTCGTTCGCCCAGCTCGACCACGTGATCGAGCGCCGCATCGGCGCCCACGGGGTCGGCTTCGGCGCCGAGGTGGCCTCGAAGGCCGAGAAGGACACCGGCGGCCTGTTCGAGCAGGTCCTGCCGGAGGACCTGATCGAGTACGGCCTGATCCCCGAGTTCATCGGCCGCCTGCCGGTGATGGCGGCGATCCATCAGCTCAGCCGCGACGATCTGATCACGATCCTGACCGAGCCGCGCAACGCGCTGACGAAGCAGTTCCAGCGCTTCTTCGAGTTCGACGACATCGAGCTCTCCTTCCAGGAGGACTCGCTCGCGGCCATCGCCGACAAGGCGCTCGAACGCGAGACCGGAGCGCGCGGCCTGCGCTCGATCCTCGAGGAGACGCTGATGGACGTCCAGTTCGAGCTCCCCTCGCGCCGCGATGTCTCCAAGTGCGTCGTCACGCGCGACACGATCGAGCGCTCCCAGCCGCCGACCCTGGTCACCCAGGCGGTGCCCGACGAGCCGGGCGAAGAGGAGCTCGAGGACGCGCAGGAATCGGCGTAGCTGCGCACTAACATCGCCGCTCCGATGGACGAGGAGCGGCGCAAGAAACTCGAGGCGACGACACGCTGGGACCCGGCCGAGGCCGAGGGGCGGATCTTCGACGCCTGGTACGCGTCCGGGGCCTTCGACCCGCCGGCCGAGGGGACCGCGAAGGAGAACTACTCGATCGCGATCCCGCCGCCGAACGTGACCGGCTCCCTTCACATGGGGCACGCGCTCAACGGCTCGATCCAGGATGCGTTGATCCGCACGAATCGGATGCGCGGTCGCAACACGATGTGGATCCTCGGCACGGATCACGCCGGCATCGGGACCCAGGCGGTGGTCGAGAAGCACCTCGCGACCGAAGGGGTCTCCCGCCACGATTTGGGTCGCGAGGCGTTCGAGGAGCGCGTGTGGGAGTGGCGCGAGGAGTACGGCGGCAAGATCCTCGAGCAGTACAAGCGCCTCGGCGCCTCCTGCGATTACGAGCGCGAGCGCTTCACCCTCGACGAGGGATACGTCCAGGCGGTCTACAAGGTCTTCGTCGGCTCTGCACGCCAAGGGCCTGATCTACCGCGACAACTACATCGTCAACTGGGACCCGGGGCTGCGCTCGGCGATCTCCGAGCTCGAGGTCGAGAATCGCGAGGTCACCGATCGCCTCTACTCGATCGACTACCCGGTCGAGGATTCGGACGAGGTCCTGACCGTCGCGACCGTGCGGCCGGAGACGATGCTCGCCGACACGGCCGTCGCCGTGCACCCGGATGACGAGCGCTATGCCGCACTTGTCGGCAAGCGGGCGACCCTGCCGATCGTCGGTCGCTCACTGCCGATCATCGCCGACGAGCACGTCGACCCCGAGTTCGGCACCGGCGCCCTCAAGATCACTCCGGGCCACGACCCGAATGACTTCGAGATCGGTCGCCGCCACGAGCTCGAGGAGATCGTCGTCATCGGCGAGGACGGGCTCATGAGCGATGCCGCCGGCGAGCGGTTCGCCGGCATGAGCACGAACGACGCGCAGCGCGCGATCGTCGAGGAGCTGCGCGAGCAGGGCCTCCTGCGGGCAGAAGAGGAGTACACGCACTCGGTGCCGTTCTCGCATCGATCCGGCCGCGCGGATCGAGCCGCTGATCTCGCTGCAGTGGTTCTGCGCGATGGAGGGTTTGGCAGCGCCGGCGATCGAGGTGGTCGAGAGCGACCGGGTGCGGATCACCCCCGACCAGCACAAGCGCGTCTATCTCGACTGGATGCGCAACATCCGCCCCTGGTGCGTCTCGCGCCAGCTCTGGTGGGGTCACCGGCTGCCGGTCTGGTACGGGCCCGAGGGCGAGGAGATCGTCGCCGAGTCGGCGGAGCTCGCGCGCGCCGCCGCGAGCGAGCGCGGACTCGATCCCGATTCCCTGACCCAGGAGGAGCGACGTCCTGGACACCTGGTTCTCCTCGGCGCTCTGGCCCTTCGCGACGCTCGGGTGGCCCGACCCCGATTCGACCCATTTGCGGGCCTTTTATCCGACGGACGTCCTTTCGACCGCGCGGGACATCCTCTTCCTGTGGGTCGCGAGGATGGTGATGATGGGGATCGAGTTCGCCGGCGACATCCCCTTCGACGAGGTCTACGTGCACTCCGTCATCCAGGCGCCCGACGGCCGCCGGATGTCGAAGTCGCTCGGCACGGGGATCGATCCGCTCGACGAGATCGACGTCCACGGTGCCGACGCCCTGCGCTTCGGCCTCCTGGCGATGTCGTCGAGCCAGGACGTCCGCTTCTCCCCGGCCAAGGTCCAGCAGGGTCGTGATCTGGCGAACAAGATGTGGAACGCCTCCCGGCTCATCCTGCTCAATGCCGGATGTCGACACCGGAGCCACGGGCGCGACGCCCCGGTCGAGGATCGCTGGATCCTCATCGCGGCTCCAGCACACGATCTCATCGGTCACCTCGAACATCGACTCCTACGACTTCTCGCACGCGGCGCTCGATCTCTATGACTTTTTCTACTCCGACCTCTGCGATTGGTACCTCGAGATCGTCAAGCCGAGGCTCTACGCCGACGACGAGACGCCGCAGCGAACGCTCTCTATACCTGCTCGAACGGGTACTCGGCTTGCCCATCCGGTGATGCCTTTCGTCACCGAGGAGATCTGGAGTTACTTGCCTGGGGACCGCCCTGCTCTTGGTGTCCGAGTTTCCCGTGCCGGACGAGGCGCGTCTCGACACGAAGCGAGCGCTCGCAGTTCGAAGTTGCGATCGGCCGCTCCGCGCGAGTTCGCCGCTGGCGCGACCTGGTGGGAGTCCCTGCTGGTGCCGTGCTCGACGCGCGAATCGACGGCGAGGTGCCTGAATTCGTCGAGCGACTGGGACGGCTTGACTCGAAACGAACCTCAGCGGTGCCACTCGCGACTTTCGGTCCGACTCAGATCCTGCCGTCGGACGAGGTTGATCGTGATGAGGCAAATCGCCGACATCGATCTGAGCGCGACCGGCTGCGTGGCGAGGTCAAGCGCGCGGAGGGCAAGCTCGCGAACGAGAAGTTCGTCGCCGGGGCGCCCGATGACGTAGTCGCCGCCGAGCGGGAGAAGCTCGAGCGCTACCGCGCCGAGCTCGACGAGCTCGGCTGAGCCGGGCCCGTGTTCGACGCCGAGGCGTATCTCGAGTCGCTGGAGCCGCTCGGGATGCGGTTCGGGCTCGAGCGCATGCGGGCCCTGACGGCGGCGCTCGGTGACCCCCAGCTCCGCTACGAGACGATCCACGTCGTCGGCACCAACGGGAAGTCGTCGGTGACCGAGATCACCGCCGCCCTGCTCCAGGCGCACGGTCGCTCCTCGGGCGCGTACCTCTCACCGCACCTGGAGCGCTGGCGCGAGCGGATCCGAGTTTCCGGCGCGTGAGCTCGGCGAGGCCGCGTTCGCCACCGCGGTCGAGACGGTCGCCGGCGCGATCGAGCGGGTGAACGGGGAGCTCGAAGAGGGCGACGCGATCACGCAGTTCGAGGCAGCGACCGCCGCCGCCTTCGTCGCCTTGGCGGACGCCCGCGTCGAGACCGCGGTGATCGAAGCGGGACTCGGCGGACGGCTCGACGCGACCAACCTGCTCGACTCGCGGGTCACGGTGCTCACCTCGATCGGTCTCGAGCACACCGAGTGGCTGGGCTCGACCGAGCTCGAGATCGCCGCCGAGAAGCTCGCGGTACTGCGCGCGGGAACGACCCTGGTGCTCGGGTCGGTCTCCGACGCCGTGCGTGAGCTCGCCCGCCACACGGCGCGGGAACGATCCGCTGCGCTCGTCGAGCTGGGCGCACCCGAGGCGCCGGCGGCGTTGGACGCGGCGGCGCCGTATGTCCGCCACAACTTCGCCCTCGCCCGCACAGCCGCCGAGGCCGCGCTCGGCGGGCTCGATCCGGACCGCGTGGTTGAGATTGCCGCGGGACTGGAGCTCCACGGCCGGATGGAGCTCCTCGAGGGCGATCCGCCGCTGATCCTCGACGCCGCCCACAATCCCGATGGCGCGAAGGCGCTGGCGGAGGCTCTGCCGGCGGCCGCCGCCGGGCGGCCGGTATTCGCGGCGGTCGCGCTCCTCGCCGACAAGGATGCCGACTCCTACTTCGCCGCCCTTGCACCGGTGCTCGCCGGCGTCGTGGTGACCGAGGTGGACGCCGAGCGGCTCGCGCGAGGCGGACGGCCCGGAGCGCGAAGCGCCGCGGCGGGCGACCTGGCCGAGGCCGCGCGCGCGGCGACCGTGGGGCGGGTGGAGGTGGTGCGCGAAGCCGCCGACGCGATCGCGCGTGCGCGGGATCTGGCCCGTGAGGCCGGCGGCGTGGCCCTTCTCACCGGGTCCCACTACCTGCTGTCCGCATGGGCGCCGGCGCCCGCATCGCCAGGCGGGAGCCGCACCGAACCCGCTTAATCTCTACGGTTTGGCTATTGAACAGGGAGGCACGTTCAGAGCTTCTCCACATGATGGGGTTGGTGGCCGCGGTAGTCGCGGTCGTAATCCTGGTCTTCTTCGGCCTCGGCTATCTGTTCGGCCGCATCTTCCTGTGACCCGTGAACACCTGACTCGACACCGCCTACCCCGCATCTAGACTCAGCCGCCATGCCTGCCGCCCTCTTCGGGATCACCAACGACACGCTCAACCTTGTCGTCAACCTGCTCCTGCTCTTCCTGGTCGTCCTCTGGCTCTCGCTGGTCGCCTACACGTACTTCGACGCGCGGCGCCGGATCGAAGACAGCTTCCTCGTCGTCTGCGCGGCCGCGGCGTCGCTCGTCTTCCCCTTCGTCGGCACGATCGTGTACTCGATCCTGCGGCCGCCGGAGTTCCTCGCCGACCAGCGCGAGCGCGAACTCGAGATCCGCGCATCGGAGCTCCGTCTGCGTCAGCTGGAGGAGCAGTCGTGCCCGAACTGCGAACACCCGGTCGAGCGCAACTTCCTCCGCTGTCCCAACTGCCGGGCGCGGATCAAGGACCCGTGCGAGTCGTGCGGGAAGCCGATCGACCCGCGCTGGTCGGTCTGCCCGTACTGCGAGACCGCAATTCGCCGTGCCGCCCCGCCGGAGCGACGTGACGCGCCGAAGCGCCGTTCGCGATCAAGGTCGACGACGCGCGACGGGGCCGAGCGCCCGTCCGAGGAGGAGAAGCCGCCGACGCGCTCGAGCGGTCGCAAGTCGAGCCGCAAGCCGGCCACGTCGCGGTCGACCAACTCGACCAGCTCATCGCCGCGGACGGCAGAGCAGCCCACCGCACCCTCGCGCAAGCCGCGCCCGAGCGACGCTTCCTGAGCTGCCGTCCAGCGGCCGGCGCGAGTGGCTAAGCTGCCGCGCCCATGGCTGAGACGAAACGAACCCTGATCCTGATCAAGCCCGACGCCTTCGAGCGCGGGCTCACCGGCGAGATCCTCGCCCGATTCGAGCGCAAGGGACTGAGAATCACCCAGATGCGGCTGCTCGAGGCCGACGAGGAGATCGCCAACGTCCACTACGCCGAGCACAAGGAGAAGCCGTTCTTCGGCGAACTGGTCTCCTTCATCACCGGGGGGCCGCTGGTCGCTGCGGTGCTCGAGGGCCACGAGGCCGTGATCGCGGCACGCCAGTTGATCGGCTCGACCAATCCGGTCGAGGCGGCCACCGGCTCGATCCGCGGCGACTACGCGCTCGAGGTCACCTTCAACATGGTCCACGGGTCCGACTCCGACGAATCCGCGGAGCGCGAGATCGGTATTTGGTTCGGTTAGTCCTCGCCTCGGCGTCGCCGCGCCGGCGCCAGATCCTCACCGAGTTAGGGATCTCATTCGAAGCGGTCGTGCCGGATGTCGACGAGCTCCGTGAGGGCGACCCGGCGGAGGTGGTCGTGGAGAACGCCCTGCGGAAGGCGAGGGCGGGACGCGAGATGGTGGGGGAGGGTCCGACGATCCTCGGGGTGGACACCGACGTTGCGCTCGACGGCCGCCTCCTCGGCAAGCCCGAGGACGAGGGTGGGGCCCGCGAGCGCCTCGAGTTGCTCTCCGGGCGGACTCATGACGTGCTCAGCGGAGTCGCGCTTCTCGGCGCCGAGGAGCGCACCGCGCTGGCACGCTCGACCGTGACGTTCCACCCGCTCGGGGCCGTCGAGATCGATCGCTATGTCGGCTCGGGAGAGTGGCGGGACCGCGCCGGCGGCTATGCGATTCAGGGTCTGGGCTCGACTCTGGTCGCGAGCTTGCACGGCGATTTCTCCAATGTTGTCGGCCTTCCGCTTCGAGCGCTCCTAAATCTCGAGCCCGGCCTTCTCGCATAGGCAAAGCCTCAACCAACCTCTAATCGCTGGATAGGGCCTGAAATGGCCGAAAAACCCTAAGGCGAACATTTACCCTTAGGCTTTTCGGAAGGGGTCGATTTCGGCTTGAGGCTTGCCCGGTTGCCGTTACACTCGGCCGCAGGCCAGAGACCGCCCCGAGCGGCTGGCCGACTTCACCATGGGCATCTTCAGAAACCTCATCGGGTTCGGCGGTCGCGACATGGCGGTCGACCTCGGCACGGCCAACACTCTCGTCTACGTGCGCGGCCGCGGCATCGTCCTCTCCGAGCCCTCGGTGGTCGCCGTCGACGCGCTCACCGGCGAGGTGCACGCGGTCGGCGTCGACGCGAAGCGGATGCTCGGCCGCACGCCGGCGACGATCCAGGCGATCCGGCCGCTCAAGGACGGCGTGATCGCCGACTTCGAGGTCACCGAGCAGATGCTCCGCCACTTCATCCAGCGCGTGCATCAGAGCCGCTTCGCCCACCCTCGCGTGGTCGTCTGCGTTCCGTCCGGCGTCACCGGGGTCGAGAAGCGCGCGGTCGAGGAGGCCTGCCTCTCCGCCGGCGCCCGCCAGGCCTACCTGATCGAGGAGCCGATGGCCGCGGCGATCGGCGCCGGCCTCCCCGTCGCCGAACCGACCGGCTCGATGATTCTCGACGTCGGCGGCGGGACGAGCGAGGTCGCGGTGATCTCGATGGGTGGGATCGTCGTCTCGGAGTCGATCCGCGTCGGCGGGGACGAGATGGACGACGCGATCGTCCACCACCTGAAGCACACGCACAAGCTGCTCATCGGCCAGCAGACAGCGGAGGAGGTCAAGCTCGAGATCGGCTCCGCGGTCGACCTCCCGGAGGACTCCAGCACCGAGATCCGCGGGCGCGACCTGATCACCGGGCTGCCGAAGACCGTCGGCCTCGGCTCGGCCGAGATCCGCGCCGCGCTCGAGGAGCCGGTGAGCCAGATAGTCGCCGCGGTCAAGGACACACTCGACCGCACCCCGCCGGAGCTCGCCGGCGACATCATGGATCGCGGGATCACGCTCGCCGGCGGCGGGGCCCTGCTTCGCGGGATGGACGTCCGGCTGCGGGAGGAGTGTCAGATGCCGTGTCAGCTGACGGAGTCACCGCTCACCTGCGTTGCGGTCGGCTCCGGTCGCTCGCTGGAGGAGTTCGAGGTCATCCACCGCATGAACCAGAACAGCCACCGCCGCCGCCAGGGTGCGTTCGCATGAGCGGGGACCGCTGATGTATCGCAAGCAGGTTCGCCGCCGCCGCGCCGTCCTCGTCGTGCTGATCATCGTCTCGCTGATCCTGATCTCGACGAGCTTCAGCGAGTCGCAGAGCGGCCCGCTGCACACGCTCCAGCGCGGCGTCTCGGCCGTGCTCTCACCACTCGAGGAGGGGGCGGATCGGGCCCTGAAGCCCGTCCGCGACCTGGTCAACTGGTTCGACGAGACCTTCGCTGCTCGCGGCGAGAACGAGGAACTGCGCGCCGACCTCGCCGAGGCGCGCGCCGAGCTCGCGGAGGCTGAGGGCGCCGTGGGCGACAACGAGCAGCTGCGAAAGATGCTCGAGCTCGTCGACGAAGCGCCCGCGGTCGGCGAGTTCGCCCCGGTGACCGCGCGCGTGATCGCCCGGTCGCCGACGGTCTGGTATTCGACCGTCGGGATCGACAAGGGTTCCAGCGCCGGGGTCGAGGTCAACGACCCTGTGATCACCGGCGACGGGCTCGTCGGGCGGATCCGCGAGGTGACGGGCGGCGGCGCGCTCGTCGAGCTCATCACCGACCACCGCAGCGCCGTGTCGGCAGAGGTGCTCCCGGACGGCCCTCAGGGCGTTGTCGAGCCCGAGGTGGGGGATCCGGACGACCTGTTGCTCGACTTCGTCGAGAGCGATGAGCCGATTCAGGAAGGCGAGCTCCTCTCGACGGCCGGCTGGTCGGACGGCGAGGTTTCCTCCGCCTACCCGGCCGGGATCCCGATCGGCGAGGTCTCGGAGACCGAGGTGACCGACGTCGAGGCCGGCCAGCGTGTCCACGTGCAGCCGTTCGCCGATCTGCGACAGCTCGAGTACGTGCAGGTCCTGACCGGCGGCCCGGAGCGCCCAGGGGTTCCTCAGTGATGACCCCCGCGAATCCCCTCACGCCCCCGCGGCCCCTCGGGAGGCATCACCAGTGATCGTCACCCGCCCAATCGCCCTGCGCATCGCGGCGGTCGTGCTCGTCGCCGTGATCGTGCAGGCCGCGCTCTTCTCACAGATGAGCCTGTTCGGCGCGCCGCCGAACGTCCTGCCCGTCGTCGTCGTCAGCCTCGGCCTGCTCGGCGGCGGGGTCGTCGGCGCGGTGTGCGGCTTCGCGATCGGCTTCGTCTCCGACTCGCTCCTGCTGCAGACGCTCGGCGTCTCCTCGCTGGTCCTGCTCTCGGTCGGCTACCTCGCCGGCCGGTATCGCGAGAGCTTCGAGATCAAGGACGCGACCACAGCACCGCTCCTGGCCGGCGGGTTGACCCTCCTCGCGAGCGTCGGCTTCGCCGCGCTCCAGCTGATGCTCGGGGTCGAGAGCGCGGTCAGCCTTCTCGTCCTGCGCGAGATCCTCGTGCAGTCGCTGCTCGCGATACCGCTCGCCTTTGCGATCTACCCGCTGCTCCGCCGCGTCCTGGCGCCGGCGCTGATCGATTACTCGCCGAAGCCCGCCGCGCCGCGCCGCGCCTGGCTCGCCGGTGTCCGCCTCCCACGCCGCCGCCGGCGCCGGCGGACGCCCACCTCCAAGATCGCCGCCGACCACGGCCCCGACCGCGTCCGCCGCCCGCCCGCGCGGCGACGGCGACGCACGATCCGCGGAGGGGTCGCGTGATGCGCGGCGACGGCGACTGGCGCCGGCCGGAGATGCCCGCGCAGCTACAGCTGCGCGTAGCCGTGCTCGCCGGCATTGCGCTGGCGATGTTCCTGATCGTCTTCCTTCGCCTCTGGTACCTGCAGGTGCTCTCCGGCGATGACTACCTGGCCGAGGCGCAGAACAACCAGGTGCGCGAGGTCAGGGTGCAGGCACCGCGCGGGGTCGTCAAGGACCGCGACGGGGAGGACCTCGTCACCAACCGCACCGCGCTCGAGCTGCAGGTGAAGGCGGACGAGCTCCCTGAGTCGATCGAGGACCGCCGCCGTCTCTTCGACCGGCTCTCCGAGCTGACGCGCAAGTCGCCGGCCGAGATCCGCAAGACGATTCGCCAGCAGACGAAGGAGCTGCCCTCGAGCCCGGCAACGGTCCAGCGCGACGTCCCGTACTCGACCGTCTACTACGTGCGCGAGAACCAGGAGCGATTCCCCGCCGTCTCGATCGAGCGGGTGTACGTGCGTCAGTACCCGCAGGGCGATCTCGCCGCGCACCTTCTCGGTTACGTGCGCGAGGTCTCGCCCGAGCAGCTGGAGGAGCCGCGCTTCGAGACCCTCGAGCCCGGCGACTACGTCGGCCAGGACGGCGTGGAGGCCGCCTACGACGCGCTCCTTCGCGGCGTCAACGGCGCCACCCGGGTCCAGGTCGACGCGAGCGGGGCGCCCACGGGCGGCCGGCTGACGGAGCGCGATCCGCGACAGGGCAACGACCTCGTGCTCTCGCTCGACGCCGACGTGCAGGCCGCCGCGCAGTCCGCGATCGGAAACTACGGCTACGGCGGCTTCGTCGCGATGAACATCAACAACGGCGAGCTGCTCGCGCTCGGCTCCGCGCCGAGCTACGACCCCTCGGTGCTGGCGAAGCCCGTGCTGCCGAAGCAGCTGGCCTACTCGATCTTCGGCGACCCCAAAGACACGGAGAGTCTCACCGGCGCCCCCGCGGTCAATCGCGCGACGCAGAGCGCCTATCCCACCGGCTCGATCTTCAAGCCGATCACGGCGCTGGCAGCGCTCGACTCGGGCGAGCTGACCACGGACGAGATCATCAACGACAGCGGCAGCTATGACCCGGGGGACGGCAACATCCTCAAGAACGCCGGCGACGCGGTCAACGGACCGATCGACCTCCAGGACGCCCTCCGCGTCTCCTCGGACGTCTTCTTCTACATCCTCGGCGCGCGCACGAACGTGAACAGCGGCGACGGCGGGCCGCTCCAGGAATGGGCGCGGCTGCTCGGGCTCGACGAGCCGACGGGCATCGATGTCGGCAACGAGGGCGCGAGCCTGGTTCCCGACCCCGACTGGCGTGCCGAGCTCTACGCCCGCTCGCAGGAGCCCGAGTCGCCCGACGGCGAGGACGTCGTCCCCGAAGACGTCTACGAGTACGGGGGCACCGACCGCGAGTGGTCCGTAGGCGACAACATCAACCTCTCGATCGGCCAGGGCGACCTGCAGGCGAACCCGCTGCAGATGGCTGTCGCCTATGCCGCGATCGGCAACGGCGGCACGATTGTGCGCCCGCACGTCGGCCTCCGGGTGGAGGACCCCGCCGGGCGGACGATCCAGGAGATCGACCCAGCGCCGCGGAGTGAGGTCGACATCGATCCCCGGTGGCAGCAGACGATCATGGAGGGACTACACGACGCGGCGATGGCGCCCGGCGGAACCTCCTACCCCGTGTTCGGCGGTTATCCGGTGGACATCGCGGGCAAGACGGGGACCGCCGAGCGCCCGCCGAATGGCGACCAGGCGTGGTACGTCGCGCTCGCCCCCTATCCGGATCCGAAGTACGTCGTGGCGGTGACGATCGAGCAGGGCGGCTTCGGTGCCGACTCGGCCGCGCCCGCGACCCTCCAGATCCTGAACGAACTCTTGCGCGTCAACGAGGCGAAGATCGACGACGTCGCCTCCGAGGTGGCGGTGTTCGAGTAATGGAAGCCTTTCCGCACTCCCGCCCGCGCTTCGAGCAGCCGCGCGCCGGCCTGATCGAACGCTCGGGCTTCGCACGTCTCGACCCCTGGATCCTGATCGGCGGCCTCGGGATCATCGCCTTCTCGATCTACACGCTCGGCGTCGCGACACAGGACGACTTTCCCGGCGACCCGTACCACTACGCGGTCCGCCAGGCGATCTACGCGGTGATCGGGACGGCGCTCCTGTTCGCCACCGCGAGGGTCGACTACTCGCGCTTCCGCGAGCTCCGGGTCGGCATCTACACAGCCATGATCGCGGCGATCTGCCTCGTGTTCGTCTTCGCCGAGGCGACCCGCGGAACTCGTGCCTGGATCGAGCTGCCGTTCTTCCGCTTCCAGCCTTCGGAGATCGGCAAGGTCCTCCTGATCGTCGCCTTGGCGGCGTTCGCGCTCGACACCGCGCGGCGGAGCTCGGAATGGCGCCGAACACTGCGGCTCCTGTTACTCGGGTTCGTCCCGGCAGCCCTCGTCTTGCTGCAGCCGGACCTCGGTACGGCCCTGGTCTACGGCGCCGTCACCTTCGCGATCATGTTCATCGCCGGGGTCAAGTGGAGCCACTTCGCGATCATGGGTGGAGCGGCCGTCAGCGTGGTCGTTGCGGTGCTTGTGATCGCTCCCGCCCTCGGAGCCCCTATCCTCAAGGGGTACCAGCAGGACCGCCTTACCGCCTTCCTGCACCCCAGTGACGATCCTGCGGATTCCAGCTACCAGATCAACCAGTCGTTGATCTCGGTGGGCGCTGGGGGGAAAACCGGACGCGGCGATGAATCTACGCAGACATCCAAAGGCTTCTTGCCGGAGCGCCACACCGACTTCGTATTCGCGGTCGTGGGCGAGCGCTTCGGTTTCGCTGGGGCCGCGTTTCTACTCTCGCTCTACGCCCTGCTGATATGGAGGGCGCTTCGCATCATGACTCTCTCGAAGAACTTTTACGGCAGCCTGATCGCCGGCGGAGTCGCCGCGATGCTGATGTTCCATCTGCTCGTAAACGTGGGGATGAACATCGGAATCATGCCGATCACCGGTATTCCATTGCCGCTGATGAGCTACGGCGGGTCGTCCGTGATTGCCACCTTCCTGGCGCTCGGACTCCTGCAGAGCATCTATGTGCAAGCGCAACTCTCCTCGAAGCGGGGCCAGATACCGCTTTGAGGTGATTTGACCTGAAGAAACGAATTCTCGTATCCGTCGACGCCGGGGAGACCCGGGTCGCGGTCTTAGAAGGCAAGGGCACCGCCCGTCAAACGAACGGCCGTGCCAAAACAAACCGCGGCGGCAGCGGAGGCGAAGCCGAGCAGCCGACGCGCCGTGATTCCGACGGAAAGCTTCGCGTAGCGGAGCTTTACGTCGAACGAAAGGGCTCGCGCTCGATCGTCGGCAACATCTACAAGGGAGTCGTCGACAACGTGCTCCCCGGGATGGAGGCCGCGTTCGTCGACATCGGGCTGGAGCGAAACGGCTTCCTCCACGTCGACGAGATCGTCCTCCCGGACGGCCAGCGCGCGCCACGGCGCGGGCACGGCAAGGGCCGGCGGATCGACGAGCTGATCAAGCCGAAGCAGGAGGTCCTCGTCCAGGTCGTCAAGGACCCGCTGAAGACGAAGGGCGCGCGCCTTTCGATGCAGATCTCGATCGCCGGCCGCTACCTCGTCTACATGCCGCTCGGCGCCGGCGTCGGGGCTTCCCGCCGCCTGCCCGACGGCGAGCGCGACAAGCAGCGCAAGATGCTGCAGAAGGTGCACAAGGGCGAGGGCGGCCTGATCGTCCGCACGGCAGCCGAGGGCGCGACGAAGGAGGACTTCGAACGCGATCTCGCATATCTGCAGAAGCTCTACGAGGTGATGCAGCGCCGTGCCGACGAGGTGAAGGCGCCCGCGATGGCGTTTCAGGAGGCCGACCTCTCGATCCGCGTCCTTCGCGACGTGCTGACGAAGGAATTCGACGGCGCGGTGATCGACGACTCCAAGCAGCACCAGCGGGTGACGAGCTTCTTCGAGCGCACCGCTCCGGAGCTGGTCCAGCACGTCGAGCTCTACACCGACGCGCAGCCCCTGCTCCGCCGCGAGGGCGTCGAGGACGCGTTCAGCGAGGTGCTCTCGCGGCGTGCCGACCTGGCCTCCGGCGGCTACCTGATGATCGACTACGCCGAGGCGCTGACCGTGATCGACGTCAACACGGGCAGCTTCACCGGGCGCGGCAAGGGCCGGCTGGAGGACACCATCACGAGGGTCAATGTCGAGGCCGCCGAGGAGGTCGTGCGCCAGATGCGGCTGCGCGACATCGGCGGGATCATCGTCATCGACTTCATCGACATGGCGCGGGCGAAGAACCGCGACCAGGTCCTGAAGACGCTGAAGAAGGCACTCGACGCCGACAAGACGAAGAGCTACGTGATGGAAGTCTCACCGTTGGGTCTCGTCGAGATGACGCGTCAGAACGTCACCGACGGCGTTCGGGAGATCCTCACGGAGCGCTGTCCCACCTGTGACGGCGAGGGCGTCGTCCGCTCCGCCGAGACGATGTCGATCGAGGTGCTGCGCAGCCTGCGCGAGCTCGCGGCCGCGGAGGCGCAGCCGGAGGCGTTCCTGATCCGCGTCAACCCGCACGTCGCCGCCGAGCTGGTCGCCGAGGACTCCGGGCTCGCCGAGCTCGAGGAGGAGACCGGCAAGCACTTCCACTTCGAAGGCGGTGAGGCGCTCGCCATCGAGACCTACGAGGTGGTCGACCGCGGGACCCGCGACGAGATCGAGGCGAGGGCGCTGCCGTTCAGCGTCGGCGAGGAGGTGCTGGTCACGATCGAGGAGCCGCACATGTACAACGCCGACGACGCCGTCGCACGGGTCGACTCCTACATCGTCAGCGTCACGGGGGGCGGCAGCCACGTCGGTGAGCGCCGCCTGGTGCGGATCGAGACGGTGGCCCGCTCCGCCGCGACGGCCGCCCTGCTGGATGAGAACGGGGAGAAGGTAGAATCACCGCCTTCCGGAGAGTCCGGAGTACGGCGCCGCGGCCGCCGAGGCGGCAGGCGCCGTAGTCGCGCAAAGACCGAGTAACGACCGATGGCTGAGACCTACGCGATAGTCGAGAGTGGCGGCAAGCAGTACCGCGCCGAGAAGGGCACGGTGCTCGTCGTCGATCGCTTGAGCGAGGACGAGGGAGCGAAGGTGAACCTGCGCGCCGTCATGTTCCGCGGCGACGGCGACGACGTCGTCACCGCGGGCGGCGACCTGGAGAAGGTCAAGGTTGAGGCGAAGGTCTCCGAGCACATGCGGGGCGAGAAGATTCGCGTCTTCAAGTACAAGGCGAAGAAGGGCTACCGCAAGCGCGCCGGGCACCGCTCCGAACTGACCAGGCTCGAGGTCACCGAGGTCAAGATGCTGACCCGGAAGCCCGCGGCGAAGAAGGCCGCCGAGCCGAAGCCCGAGGCGGAGAAGAAGGAAGAGGAGGCCGAGAATGGCTCATAAGAAGGGACTCGGATCGAGCCGCAACGGCCGCGATTCCAACCCGAAGATGCTCGGCGTCAAAGTCTTCGCCGGCCAGCAGGTCGGCGGCGGCGAGATCATCGTCCGCCAGCGCGGCACCCGTTTCCGCCCCGGCGACGGCACCGGCATCGGCCGCGACCACACGATCTTCGCAACGCGCGCCGGCAAGGTCGAGTTCGACAGCGGCCGCAAGGGCCGCACCGTGACCGTCAACGACGCGGAGTAGCCACTCCCCGACAACCGAACGTCCCGGACACCCCCGGATAGCGCGTAGTGCGGGACGTTCACTGCTTCTCGGGATAGGCTCGCCCCCGTGAGCGAGGGGTTGGACGACGCGGCGCTGATCGAGGCGCTGCGAAACGGGGACGAGGCGGCGTTCGCCTCGCTCGTCGATGAGCTCAACGGCCCGCTGCTCCGGCTGGCGATGGCGCACGTGCCGAGCCGGGCGGTCGCGGAGGAGGTCGTCCAGGACACCTGGGTCGGCGTGATCAACGGGATCGATCGCTTCGAGGGCCGCTCGGCGCTGCGCACGTGGATCTTCCAGATCCTGCTCAACACGGCCCGCACGCGCGGGGTGCGCGAGAAGCGGACGCTTCCGTTCGCATATTTCCGCCGCCGCGCCGAGGAGGGTGGCAGTGAGCCCGCGGTCGACCCGGAGCGCTTTCAGGGGCGCCGGGGTGAGGCGCCGGGCGGCTGGGCGCGGCCGCCGATCGAGTGGGAAGCACCCGAAGAGAAGCTGGCGTCACGTGAGGCGCGCGACGTGATGCTCTCGGCGATCGCCGAGCTGCCGCCGCGCCAGCGCGAGGTCCTCACGCTGCGGGACATCCAGGGCTACTCGGCGGAGGAGGCTCGTAACGCGCTCGGGGTCAGCGAGACCAATCAGCGAGTCCTTCTGCACCGTGCGCGCTCGAAGGTGAGGGCCGCGCTCGAACGGCACTTCGAGGCGGAGCGGGAAACGAAGGCGGGAGCGGAATCCAGATGACCTGCAGAGAATTCGTCGAGATCGTCACCGAGTACCTCGAGGGTGCGTTCAGCGAGGAGCGCCGCGCCGAGCTCGACGCGCATATCCACGAGTGCGGCGGCTGCAGCGCCTACCTGGCGCAGATGCGGCAGACGGTCACCGCCCTCGGCTGGCTGGCCGAGGACGGCGAGCTACCCAAAACGCGCGAAGCGGCCCTCGCGGCATTCCGCGCCGCGCACGAGGGCCGCTCCGTCTAATCGTCTAACGCCTGACCCGTCCGCCCCCGGAGGCGAAGCCGAGGAGGCGGACGGAACGGTCGGTACTCAGCGAATTTTGAGCGTCGCCACGATTCCGGCGTGGTCGGAGTCGTAGACGCCGTTGACCGGCGTGCGGCCGGTGACCTTGGCCTTGACGCGCTTGACCTTCTTCTTCTTGGCGTTCGTGAGGATGTGGTCGACCCGGTGGTCGAACTCGGTGTCCGGCGAGCCGAACAGATTCGAGACGCAGCAGCTCAGCGGCTGGGTGGTCCCGAGGTCGCGGAAACCGGCGTCCAGCATCGTCTGGAACGCCTGCTCGTCGCCCGGCTTGACGCCCGGGACGTCGGAGTTGAGGTCGCCGACGACGATCACCTTCTTGCCGACCGCCGGACCCGCGCCGTACGGGTTCGTCGAGCCGGACGTGAGCTCCTGGGCCTGCAGGGCGCGGATGCTCGGGCGCTGCGTCTCATCGTCGAACGCCTCGAAGTGCGTGTTGACGAAGTCGAAGGAAACCTTCTGGCGCTTCTTGCCCTTCCCCTTCTTCGCCGTTGCCGCGACCTTGGTCCAGCCGCGCTGGACCAGGACCTCGACGCCGGACACGGTCGGCTTGTAGATGTTCGTGAAGTTGCCGCCGTCAGGATCGGCGACCTTGACCTTCACCGGGCCGCCCTGACGGACGAGGATGACGTCGCGCATCGTGAGGCGGCCGTTGAGCTCCGCGTTCGCGGCGACTTGTGGGCCGTCTCCGGGGATGCCGTTCTCGTTTGCCGGCGCTTCGAAGTCGAACTCGTTTTGAACCACCGCGGGCACGTACTTCTGGCCGCGCGCGGCGAGCTCGTCGAGGAGCAACTGGAGGAAGTCGAAGCGGACCGTGGTCGCGCTCGGCCCCTCGAAGACCGGCGCGAGGCTGGCCGGCGTTGCCGTGCGCCACAACGCGACCTCCTGGAGGCCGATGAGCTGCGGCTTCTCCTTCTTGATCTCTTGGGCGAGACCCTGGGCGCGGAGCGGGAAGTTGGTCTGCGTGACCTCGCGCAGGATGGCCCCGTTCGCGTCGATGAACGCGCCGAAGCCGCTCGCACCGAGTGCCGGGGCCAGGTCGGCGCCGAGGAAGAGGTTGCGGGTCATCACCGTGACGTCGACGCCCTTCTTCTTCTTGGGCTTCGCCTCAGCGGCAGTGGCAAACGATGTAGCGGCGATCGCCGCTACCAATATGAGCGCGATCCGGCGCGCCGTGGAGCCTCTCATGGGATTCCTTTCCTCTCTGCCCTGCGCGGCCGGAGTGGCCCGGTCCGCTCGGCCCGCGAATATAGCGTGAGAAATGTTCCACGACCACGTGAAGATCCACGTCGAGGGCGGCGCCGGCGGCAACGGCTGCGTCTCCTTTCGCCGCGAGGCGCACGTGCCGCGTGGCGGACCGGACGGCGGTGACGGAGGGCACGGCGGCGACGTCGTCCTGGTCGCCGATCCGTCGAGGCGTGACCTCGCCGCGTTGCGCTTCTCGCCCCACCACCGAGCCGGTCGGGGCCGCCACGGCGAGGGCAAGCAGCGTCATGGGGCTCGCGGTGCGGACGATGTGGTCGCCGTCCCGCCCGGGACCCAGGTAAGCGGCCTCGATGGCGCCGCGTACGACCTGGTCGAGCCCGGGCAGCGGGCGATCGTCGCGCGCGGCGGCCTCGGCGGTCATGGCAACAAGCGCTTCGCCACCTCGACCCGTCAGGCGCCGCGCTTCGCCGAGCGCGGGATCGCGGGTGAGTCGGGTTGGATCGAGCTGCGACTGAAGCTGCTGGCCGATGCGGGGTTGATCGGCCTCCCGAACGCGGGCAAGTCCTCGCTGCTGACTCGGCTCACCCGCGCCGCGCCGAAGGTGGCCAACTACCCGTTCACGACGCTCGAGCCGGTCCTCGGCACAATCGACGACGGTGAGCGTCAGCTGGTGCTCGCCGACATTCCCGGGCTGATCGAGGGCGCCGCCGGCGGCGCCGGCCTCGGCCACGAGTTCCTCGCCCACGTCGAGCGCTGCCGCGTACTCGTCCACCTCGTCGCCGTCGATCCGCTCGCCGAGGACCCGCTCGACGCGTACGAGACGGTGAAAACCGAGCTCGCCGCGTACGGCGCCGGTCTCGCCGGCCTGCCGGAGATCGTTGTCCTGTCGAAGGTCGACCTCGTCGAGGAGGGGGAGGCGCGGAGGCTCGCCGCCGAGCTGCAAGAGCGGGCGGGGAGCGAGCGGGTTCTCGCGATCTCCTCGGCGACGGGCGCCGGCCTCGACCAGCTCCGCGGCGCGGTGTTCGAGGCCGTGCCCGGAGGCGAGGGGCGGATCGCCGGCGACGAGCGCGCCGAGGGTGCTCCCGAGTTCGACGCCGAGTACGCCGTCTACACGCCCACCGGCGGCGGCTTCGAGGTCGTGGCCGAGGGGGACGCCTTCCGCGTCACCGGGCGCGGGGTGGAGATGCTCGTCGCGCGCCACGACCTCTCCAACATCGAGGCGCTCGCCTACCTCGAGCAGCGCCTGCGTGAGATCGGCGTGATCGCGGCGCTCGAGCGCGCGGGCTTCGAGCCCGGCGACGAGGTGCGCATCGGCGAAGAAGAGTTCGAACTGGAGTGAGGCCCTCCCTCGCCGCGCCCGCGCACGCCCGGACGCGGGAGCAGCAACAGAAGTCCGCGGCGTAGCCGCGGACAATTGATTCAAGGCGGGAGCGGAGGACGTGGCGCGGAATTTGAGGGTGGCCGAAGGCCACCCGGTCCCGCGGTACGTTTCTCGCCATGACCGTTGTCGTGAAGCTTGGTTCGTCGATCGTCGCCGACGCGGAGGGCGTCGTCCGCGCGGACGTCCTCGACAGCGTCTGCGCGCAGGTCTCCGAGCTCCACCACGGCGGCGAGGACGTCGCGATGGTGACCTCGGGCGCGATCGCCCTCGGTATGCGGCTGCTGGAGATGGAGGTCCGCCCGCGCACGGTCGACGAGCTGCAGGCGGCGTCCGCGGTCGGGCAGGGAACGCTGTTTCGCGCCTATGAGGAACGGCTCACGGCGCGCGAGGTGCACGCGGCGCAGGTCCTGCTGACCTCTTTCGACCTCTCGGTCCGCATGCACTACCTGAACGCGCGCCGGGCGCTGCGCAGGCTCCTCGTATGGCGGTGCGTGCCGGTCGTGAACGAGAACGACACGACGACGACGGACGAGATCACCTTCGGCGACAACGACTTCCTCGCCGCGCAGGTGGCGCTCCTGCTCGGCGCGCGGACGCTGGTCCTGCTCACCGACACGGCGGGCCTGCACACGGCCGATCCTCGCCACGACGCCGACGCGCAGCTGATCGACAGCGTCGACGACTTCGCCGAGCTCGACCGGTACGAGATCGGCGACCGAACCTCGCCCTACGGCTCAGGCGGCATGCGGAGCAAGGTCGCGGCGGCGGGGATGGCGAGCGCCGCGGGGATCCCGGCGGTGATCTGCGACGGCACAGCCGATGGCTCGTTGCGCGCGGCGGCCGGGGGCGAGGCGATCGGGACGCGCTTCGCACCGCAGGCCGAGCGCACGCCGTCGTTCAAGCTCTGGCTGCGCTGGGCAAAGCCGAGCCGGGGGCGGGTGACCGTCGACGCGGGCGCGGCGAGGGTGCTCGTCGAGAGCGGCTCCAGCCTGCTCCCGGTCGGGATCACCGCGGTCGAGGGGGAGTTCGAGGCCGGGGACGCCGTCGACGTGATCGCCGACGGCCGCCTGATCGGCAAGGGCATCGTCAACTACCCGGCTGCCGAGCTGGCGCGGATCAAGGGGATGAAGTCGGGCGAGGTGCTCGACATCTACCCGCACGCCTCCGAGGAGGCCGTGCACCGGGATCGCTTCGTCCTTGCCTAGATCGCCTGACGCGGGCGCTGCCCTCGGTACCCTTGGGGCTCCCGATGGCGATTGCGCAAAAGACGGTCCTCGACGCCTGCGAGAGCGCCAAGAGCGCTGCGCAGGCGCTCGCGAACGCCGACACCGAGACCAAGGATCGGGCGCTCGAGCGGCTCGCGGAGTTGCTGCTCGAAAACGTCGACGGCATCCTCGAGGCGAACGCCGCCGATCTCGCCGACGAGCGGGCCGTCGGCCTCACGGACGCGCTGCGCGACCGGCTGGCGCTCGACCAGGGGCGGATCGAGGCGATGGCCGACGGGGTGCGGGCGATCGTCGCGCTCCCCGACCCTGTCGGCGAGGAACTCGAGGCGCGGACGCTCGAAAACGGTCTCGACATGCGCAAGGTGCGGGTGCCGCTCGGGGTGATCGCGGTGATCTACGAGGCGCGGCCGAACGTGACCGTCGACTGCGCTGCGCTCTGTCTCAAGAGCGGCAACTCGATCGTCCTGCGCGGCTCGAGCTACGCGGAGCGCTCGAACGCGGTGCTCGCTGCCCTGGTGCGCGAGGCGGTGACCGATGCGGGCCTGCCCGAAGGCGCGGTCGAGCTGCTCGGCGGCGCGCGCGAGGAGCTCGCCGAGCTGGCGACTGCCGAGGGCCTGGTCGAGCTCGTGATCCCGCGTGGTGGAGAGGGCCTCAAGGAGGCTTTGAAGGCGGTTGCGACGGTGCCGGTCCTCTACGCGGCTGCGGGCAACTGCCACGTCTACGTCGACGGGGCGGCCGACCTCGAGATGGCGCGACGCATCGCCGTCAACGCGAAGGTGCAGCGGCCCGGCGTCTGCAACGCGGCGGAGACGCTGCTGGTGAGCGCCGCGGTGGCGGAGGAGTTTCTTCCCGGGGTGATCGCGGATCTGCGGGGCGCCGGGGTCGAGCTGGTCGGCGACGAGCGCGCCCGGGCCGTGGCCGGCGCCGAGGTTGGCGAGGCGACCGCCGCCGATTGGGACACGGAGTACCACGGGCTGAAGCTGAGCGTCGGGGTGGTCGACTCGGTCGAGGGCGCGATCGAGCATGTCAATCGGCACGGCACGGGCCACTCCGAGGCGATCGTCACCGCTTCGAACGAGGCGGCGCAGGCGTTCACCGATGGCGTCGACGCCGCGGTCGTCTTCGTCAACGCTTCGACGAGGTTCACGGACGGTTACGTGTTCGGGATGGGAGCGGAGATCGGCAACTCGACCCAGAAGCTGCACGCCCGCGGGCCGATCGCGCTTCGCGAGCTGACGACGACGAAGTACGTGGTCCGCGGTACCGGCCAGGTGCGGGAGTAGATCGTCGCCTCGATCGGCGTACTCGGAGGCGCGTTCAACCCGCCCCACATCGGCCACCTGGTGCTCGGCCACGACGCGGCGTCGCAGCTGGAGCTCGACTCGGTCGTGCTGGTGCCGACCGGTGAGGCGGCGCACAAGCAGATCGTGCCCGAGCCAGGGCGAGAGCTGCGCCTGGAGCTGACCCGGGCGGCGGTCGCCGGTGACGGGCTGTTCGAGGTCAGCGATCTCGAGGTCCGGGGCGACGGGCCGTCCTATACCGCGCGTACCCTTGAGCGACTGCATGACGACCGCCCCGACGACGACTTCCGCTTCTTGATGGGGGCCGATGTCGCTGCGGGGCTCGAGGCTTGGCATGAGCCCCGGCGGGTGCTCGAGCTCGCGCGGCTCGGGATCGCCGGGCGGCCGGGCACGATGCACGACGAGGCCGAGGCGGCGCTCGACCGGCTCGGCGCGAACGAGCGGGCGGACTTCATCCGCATGCCCGAGCTCGGCGTCTCCTCGACGCGAATCCGGAGCCGCGTCGCCGAGGGCCGGCCGATTCGCTATCTCGTTCCGGAGTCGGTCGAGGCGCTGATCGCCGAGCACGGGCTCTATCGCGAGGTGATTCACGCGTGAACGCGGAGCGCGAGGCGGCCGTCGCCCAGCGACGCGACGAGGAGCCGGAGGGCTCCGAGGAACTCGCGCGCCGGGTCGCGGAGATCGTCGACGACAAGAAGGGGGAGGAGATCGTCTGCCTGGACGTGCGCGACCTGGTCTCCTACACGGACTTTCTCGTCATCGCGACGGCGCGGAACGAGCGCCAGGCAAAGGCGATCCACGACGAGGTGCATCTGCGGCTGAAGCGCGAGCGCGGCCTGCTCCCGCAGCGGGTCGAGGGCGAGGCGGAGGCGCGCTGGCTCCTCGCCGACTACCTCGACTGCGTCGTCCACGTGTTCGTCCCGGAGACGAGGTCGCGCTACCGGCTCGAGAAGCTCTGGGGCGAGGCGCCGCAGATCAAGCTCGGGCTCGAGGGCGAGGCAGCCTAGGCGGACACGGTTCGGGCGCTTGTTGCCGTCCGGTCCGCGGCGTACGTTTGCGGCATCGCGCGCAGGTTCTCGAGGAGGCTGTTCGGCTACCGGCCGGACGAGGTGGAGGCGGCGGTCACGGCGCTCGAAGCGGCGTTGGCCGACCGCGACGCCGGGCTTGCCGCCACCGTTCGGGAGCTGGAGGCTGCCCGGTTACGGGTCGGCGAGCTGGACCTGGTCTCGGAGCGGCTGTCGGACCTGGTCGTCGCGCGTGACAAGGAGCTCCGTGAGGCACGGGCGCTGCTCGTGCTCCTCGCCCATGCCCGCACCGGGCCGGCAGCGGCTGAGCCGCCGGCGAAAGCGGACCCGGAGGCGGGCGAGGTCCTGGTGACGCGGGTCGCCGAGGACGTGTTCGTCGGCGACGTGGAGCTCGAGGTCGGTCCGTTCTCCGACTTCGCGCAGCTCGTCGGCTTCGAGGATGCGGCGGGCGGGATCGGAGCGACGCGGGAGATCTCGGTGAAGCGCTTCGCCGGGGGGCGGGCGACGCTCGAGATGCGGCTGGGTGAGCCCGTCGAGCTGTTGCGGGAGCTCGAGGAGCGCGCGCCGTTCGAGTTCCGGGTTCGCGATCTGAGGGCGGATCGGCTGGTGCTCGACGTGGAGGACGAGTAGGCGGACGCCGGCGCGCCTGCACGGCAGCGGGGCTACGATCCGGGCGATGCGAATTCGGGCACGGGGCGTTGTCACTTTGGCGTTGCTGGCGTTGCTCGGCGGCGCGGTCGCGTTCGCGCCGTCGGCGCCGGCGCAGTCGGGCATCCCGGTGCCGGGGATCCCGTGGACCGAGCTGTTGCCGGCCCTGCCGAGCCCGTCGCAGACGCATCCCAACCGGGTTGCGCACTGCAAGCGGCCTTCGATCAAGTGCGTCGATTTCCAGCTGGCGCGGATGGAGGCGCTCCGCGACCGGCTCGGCTGCGACTTCAAGGCGGTCTTCGCGACGACGTACTTCGAGCTGACGAGGGTGCTCCGCGACGCGGTCGCCGCCGACCCGGCCTTCTTCCGCTTCCCGAACTACTTCTTCCGCGAGGACGCGTTGTTCGCGAACGTCTACTTCCGCACGGTCCGAGCGTGGGAGCAGGGCCGCTACGACAAGGTGCCGCCGGCGTGGCGGATCGCCTTCGAGACCGCGGAGTCGGGCGAGGTGCTCGGCGCGCAGGACATGCTGCTCGGGATCAACGCGCACGTGCAGAACGACATGCCGTTCGTGCTCGCGCAGCTCGGCCTGCGAAACCGGGCGGGGGAGTCGCGCAAGCCCGACCACGACAAGGCGAACGCGAATCTCAGTCTTGGCTACGAGCCGGTGGTCGCCGCCGTCGGCTCACGCTACGACGCCGCGATGTCGCTGACGAACCCGGCCGGCCTCTTCCTCGAGGACGTCGTCGGGCTCGAGCTCGTGCGCCAGTGGCGCGAGGAGGTGTGGCGAAACGCCGAGCGGCTGGTGAACGCGCCGAACGAGGCCGCGCGCGCCCGCGTCGCCACCAACATCCAGACCTACGCCGCGCAGTGGGCGAACACGATGGCGGTAGTCGAGGTGCCGGGCCTGCACTCCGAGCGCACCGCGTACTGCCAGCAGCAGTTGGCGAATCCGGCTTCATAGAGCCCTTTCCGCCCGGGTCGCCTGCGAACATGTGTTCGTGTTGACCGGCGATTCAAACCACAAGGGCAACGTCGCCGAGCTGAAGATCGCGGCCGAGGCGGCGCGGCTTGGGACATCCGAACGACCTACGGCCGGGACGAGATCGACGGGGTTGCCGCGTACTGCCCTGAGCTCGACCAGTGCTACTACCTGCCGATCGATCGCATCGACGGGATGACGGCGTTTCGTATGCGCTTAGCGCCGTCACGAAACGGCCAGCGAGCCGCGTTAAACTTCGCGGCGGATTACCCGCTCGGGGCTGTAGCTCAGCTGGGAGAGCGTCCGGCTGGCAGCCGGGAGGTCAGGGGTTCGATCCCCCTCAGCTCCATCTCGACGGACCCGTCCACCGTTCCCTGCGGTGAGTACCGCGACCGCCTGGGCTGGTACATGGAACGCGCGGCCGCCGGCGAGTCCTTCCTGATCACTCGCCACGGTAAGCCGTTCGCACGCCTCGTCCCGCCCTCGGCCACACTCCCACTCACCCACCCCGCCTGAGCGCGCGCCGCTGATAGCGTCGCCGCGTGCTCCGTCTCCGCCAGGCCGTGATCGCGGCCTCCGACCTCGACGGAACGGTCGAGCGCCTGCGCACCGCGCTCGGCCTCGGCGAGCCCTACAACGACCCCGCCGTCTCCTACTTCGGCCTCGCGAACGCGGTCTTCGCGATCGGCGACACCTTCCTCGAGGTCGTCTCGCCGATCCAGGCCGATACGTCCGCCGGCCGCTACCTCGAGCGCCGCGGCGGCGACGGCGGCTACATGCTGATGTTCCAGCTCGACGATCTCGCCGCGGCACGCGCCCGCGCGGCCGAGCAGAACGTCCGCGAGGTCTTCGAGGTCGACGTCGAGGACATCACTGAGGCGCACCTGCATCCGGCCGAGATCGGCGGCGCCATCGTCTCGATCAGCCGCCCCGAGCCTCCTGAATCGTGGCGGTGGGGAGGGGCCGGCTGGGCCGAGCGCTCCGTCCCCGGCGCCGTGGTCGGCGCCACTCTCTCCGTCGCTGATCCCGCGGGCACGTCCGCGCGCTGGGCGACCGTCCTCGGCGCCGCACCGGCCGACGCCGGAGTCGACTTCACCGCCGACCCCGCCGATCCGGGGCTCACCGAGATCCGCCTCACCGTCGCGGGCCCCGCCGAGCGGATCGAGCTCGGCGGCGTCACCCTCGCGCCCGCCTGATCCGGTGGCCTCCGGCGTCCACGACAGCTGGCAGTCCGAGCGCGGCTTCGCCCGCATCTACGACAGCGCCGTCGAGCGCGAGGGCGTCGCGCGCGCATTCGGGAAGGTCATGTGGGGCACGGACACCCGCCGGCTGTTCGACGCGATCGCCGCCATCCGCGAGCTACCTCCCGGCAGCGCCGTGCTCGACATCCCCTGTGGGGGCGGGCTCGCCTTCCGCGCACTCGAGCCGGGCCACGGCCTCCGCTACGTCGCCGCCGACCTCTCGCCCTACATGCTCCTGCGCGCCCGCTCCCGAGCGGAGCGCGACGGAGTCGACGGGATCGAGTTCACCGAGGCCGACGCGCTCGCCATGCCCTTCGAGGACGCGACATTCGACCTGTGCGTCACCTTCAACGGCCTCCACTGCCTCCCGGACCAGGCACCCGCGATCGCCGAGATGGCTCGCGTCCTGAAGCCGGGCGGCACGCTCCGCGGCACCGCCGTCGTCGACGACAAGGGCATCCGCCAGGACGCCATCATCCGCCTCTTCCGGCGCCTCTCGATCTTCGGGCAGACGACGCGCGAAGCGGACCTCCGAGCCATGCTCGAAGCCGCGGGATTCGAGCGGATCGCCCTCTCCATCAGCGGTGCTCTCGCGCACTTCACCGCCTCCGTCCCGGCTGGCGTAGGCTCCGTCGCATGAAGCAACTCGCCGACGACGTCTGGCATCTCAACACCTTCCTCCTCCCGAACTCGATCAACGCGTTCCTGATCGGCGACGTCCTCGTCGACGCCGGGACCAAGCGCTCGGGCAAGGGCATCCTCCGCGACCTCGAGGGCCGCACGGTCACCGCGCACGCGCTCACCCACGCCCATCCGGACCATCAGGGGGCCAGCCACGAGGTGTGCGAGGCGCTCGGGATCGCCTTCTGGGTCGGCGAGCGCGACGCCGACGCGGCGGAGAACCCCGCCCTGATCGGCCAGCGCCAGCCCGACCACTTCCTCTCCCAGTTCTTCGTCCGCGCCTTTACCGGGCCCGGCCATCCGGTGGACCGGAAGCTCCACGAGGGTGACGACGTCGCCGGCTTCCAGGTCCTCGAGGTGCCCGGTCACTCGGCCGGGCACGTTGCCTTCTGGCGCGAGTCCGACGGCATCCTCGTCCTCGGCGACGTCCTCAACAACATGGACGTCGTGACCGGCATTCCCGGTCTCAAGGTGCCGAAGAACTTCCTCACCCCGGACCCGGAGCGAAACCGCGAGTCGATCCGGCGCCTGGGCACGCTGGAGCCGAAGCTCGTCCTCTTCGGCCACGGCGCCCCGCTCCGCGACACGCGCAAGTTCGTCGAGTTCTGCGCGAAGGCCTGATTCGTATCGAGCGGGCGGTTTGTCAACCATGGGTTGACAAACGGACCTCTCGATCTCGCTAAGAGCGGGCGAGGCGCCGGGCCTCGCCGAGCGCCGGTCGCGAGCGCGCCCCCATGTGGGGGCGCACGCGCCAGGGTGCGCCAGAGAACCCGAGGTTCGCAACCTTGGCGAACCCGAGCTCGTCCTCGCGCAGGGCGAGGACCAGATGCGCAACCCGGTCGCCCGCCGGAAGCTCGGCCAGCTCGGACACCCGCACGCACCAGCAGTCGATCCGCCGCCCGCCGGGCCGCAGGCAGAACGCACCCTGCTCGCCGACGAGCCACACCCCGAGCTCCCGCGCTGCAGCGCCAGACCGGTCTCGGCCAGGAGATCCCGCTCGTCATGGCCGACGAGGTCGCCCAGCAGGCCGAGCGCTACTCGCTCTGGGTCACCGAGCCCTCGCCTGACCCGGCCGCCCCCGGAGGCGAAGCCGAGGAGGCGGGCGGAACGTTTGTATTCGAGGAGGCGGGCGGAACGTTCGGTATTCAAGGGCACCACTTGCCGCGCGCCGCGACGCGCCTGGATCCGCGGAATCGCCCAGGCGTGTGCGAAGCAGATCGCCGCCGCGGGGAACGTCAGGGGCTCGAGCGCGATCAGGAGCGCGCCGGGCACGCAGAAGACGACCGTGATCCAGGCGGTCCACGCCGTCCATCGGCGCCCATCACGGCGAAGCGTGCGCTCACTCGCGTCCTCACGCCAGACTAGACGCGCGGCCTCCGCGAGCCCCGCACCCGCGAGGCCCGTGGCCTCGGCTGACCCGGCCGCCCCCGGAGGCGAAGCCGAGGAGGCGGGCGGAACGTTCGGCATTCCTAGCCGCCGGCGATCGGACGGCGCAAGACGACGAGGTCGGCGTCCAGCGGCAGCTCGCGGACGACCTCGGCGGTCCCGTCCTCGTAGCTGACCGAGGCGACCATCCCGCGGTCGAGCTCGGCCCGGAAGGCGGCGACCGCCTCTTCCTCGCCACCGGCGCTCCGAGTCCACTCCGCGAGCGTCGTGTGCCCGGTCCGGTCGAGTCTGATCAAGCGTCCCATCAATCTCCTCCGTCGAATCTCGGCTGACCCGGCCGCCCCCGGAGGGCGAAGCCCGAGGAGGCGGGCGGAACGTTGATTATTCCAACGCCATAATCCTCGCGATGAGCAGCTACGACCCGACCGAGATCGAGCGCCGCTGGCAAGAGCTCTGGGCGCAGGAGGGGACTTGGGAGGTCGCCAATCCCGGCGAGCCCGGCTTCGACGCCGACAAGCCGAAGAGCTACGTGCTGGAGATGCTGCCGTACCCGTCGGGCGAGCCTCACGTCGGCCACCTGAAGAACTACGCGCTCGGCGACGCGATCGCGCATTTCCGTCGCCGGCACGGCTTCCAGGTCATCCACCCGATGGGCTACGACGCCTTCGGCCTGCCGGCCGAGAACGCAGCGATCAAGTCCGGGCGCCACCCACGCGAGGCCACGTATGAGTCGATCGAGGAGTTCCGCACGCAGCTCCGCTCCTGGGGCGTCTCGATCGACTGGACGCGCGAGGTCGCGAGCAGCGACCCCTCCTACTACCGCTGGACCCAGTGGATCTTCCTCCGCCTCTATGAGGCCGGGCTCGCGTACCGCGCCGAGGCGCCGGTGCAGTGGTGTCCGGTCGACCAGACCGTGCTCGCCAACGAGCAGGTCGTCGACGGCCATTGCGAGCGGTGCGGGTCGCTGGTCGAGGCGCGCAACCTCGAGCAGTGGTTCTTCAAGATCACCGCCTACGCGGACCGCCTGCTCGCCGATTTCGAGATGCTCGAGTCGTGGCCGGATTCCGTGACGACGATGCAACGCAACTGGATCGGCCGCTCCGAGGGCGCGCAGGTCGTGTTCAAGAACTCAGAGCTCGGAATCGACTTCCCAGTGTTCACGACCAGACCAGACACCCTCTTCGGGGCGACGTTCTTCGTCGTCGCACCCGAGCACCCCGAGCTCGAGCGGCTCGCGTCAGGCACACCGCACGAGAGGGAGGTGCGCGAGTACGTCAACGCGGCGGCCCGCGAGACGACGGCGGAGCGGAGCGACGAGGGGCGCGAGAAGACCGGCGTCCCCCTCGGCCGCACCGTGACCAACCCCGTGAACGGCGAAGAGATCCCGATGTTCGTCTCCGACTACGTGCTGATGGAGTACGGCACCGGCGCCGTGATGGCGGTCCCGGCGCACGACGACCGCGATCACGCATTCGCCAAGGCCTTCGGACTGCCGATCCGGCGCGTCATCGATGGGGAGGGCGACACCGAGGAAGAGGCCGTGGTCGGCGGACGGCCCGATGATCTCGAGCGGTCGCTTCGACGGCGTCGGGAACCGCGAGGCCTATGAGGCGATCGTTGACTCGCTGATCGAGGAGGGCCGTGGCGAACGCGCGGTCAACTACCGCCTCCGCGACTGGCTGCTCTCACGGCAGCGCTACTGGGGCTGCCCGATTCCGATCGTCCACTGCGAGACCGACGGCCTCGTCGCCGTTCCCGACGATCAGCTCCCGGTCGAGCTGCCCGACGTCGCGGATTTCGCGCCGAAGGGCAAGAGCCCGCTCGCCGCTGCGGAGGACTGGGTCACCACGACCTGCCCGGAATGTGGCGGCCCGGCGCGCCGGGAGACCGACACGATGGACACCTTCGTCGACTCCTCCTGGTATTTCCTGCGCTACCTCGACCCGCACAACACCGAGCGGCCCTGGTCGCGCGACGCGGTCGACTACTGGATGCCGGTCGACCAGTACATAGGCGGGGTCGAGCACGCGATCCTTCACCTGCTCTACGCGCGCTTCTTCTGCAAGGCGCTCTCCGACCTCGGCGAGCTGGACGTCCAGGAGCCGTTCAAGAATCTCTTCACCCAGGGGATGATCACCCGTGACGGCGCGAAGATGTCCAAGTCGAAGGGCAACACCGTCAGCCCGCGCGAGTACGTCGAGCGCTACGGGGCCGACGCGGCACGCACTTACATCTGCTTCATGGGTCCGCCGGAGCGCGGCGGCGACTGGGTCGACAAGGGGATCGAGGGCGTCCACCGCTTCCTGTCGCGCCTTCAACGCCTCGCGAGCGAAGTTCGTGAGCGGACCGCCGACTCCGACCTGGAGCCGGCATCCGGCGGCTCGCTCGCCAAGACGCACTGGGCGATCGACAAGGCCACCCGCGACATGGGCGCCTTCCAGCTCCACACGGCGATCTCCGCGGTGATGGAGCTCGTCAACGAGGCCTACCGGACCAAGGACCAGCTCTACGGCGACCCGGCGGGCGAGCGGGCGCTCCGCTTCGCCACGGCCACGGCCGCCTCGCTGATCTTCCCCTTCGCGCCGCACCTCGCCTGCCGAGATCTACGAGTCGCTGGAGGGCGAGCGCGTCTGGGAGCAGCCCTGGCCGGTCGCCGACCCCGCGCTGCTCGAGCACGACACCTTCACGCTCGTGATCCAGGTCAACGGGAAGCTCCGCGACCAGATCGAGGCTCCGAGCGGGGCCGCCGAGGCCGAGCTGCTCGACCTCGCGCGCGCGAGCGAGAACGTTCGCCGCCACCTCGACGGCAAGCAAGTGGTGAAGGAGATCGTGGTGCCGAACAAGCTCGTCAACCTCGTGGTCCGATGAGACGCTTCCTCGCAGCCCTCGTCGTCACCGTGGCCGCATCCGTCTCGTTCGCCGAGGCCGCGGGTCGCCCTCACCTACCGTGGCGGCGGCGTCGACGACCCGGGGATGCCGGTGAAGGTCGTCGTCGACGAGCGCAACGTCAGCTTCAGTTACTCCGACGTCTTGGTCAACTGCACCGACGGCAGTCAGGTGAGACAGGGCGGAGCGGTGCAGAAGGGGCGCCTCAACGGCGAAGGGCGCTTCAAGGACGTGCTCGAGGTCGAGGGCGAGGACACCTCCGACGTCGACTGGACGACCTCCGTCATACACGGCAAGGTCACGGAGAAGAAGGCCTCCGGAACGCTCTCCTACGAGCTCTCCTACGACGGCGGCGACTGCGAGAGCGGTGAGGTCCGCTGGAGCGCAAAGCGGCGCTGAGGAGGACCCGTCTGCTAGAAAGCGAGCGTGCTCGTCAGGCGCTTGTCGGATGCGGCGGTCAAGGAGGTGCACGGCCTCCGGCCGCACATCCTCATGGATGCGGGGGAGCTCGGCTCGCGAAACCTCTCGGTCAATTGGCTCGAGGTCCCGGCCGGCGTCTCGGAGGAGATGCGGTCCCACGAGGAGGCCGAGCAGGTCTACGTCGTCGTCAGCGGCGGCGGGACGATGTCGGCGACCGGCGACACCCAGCGCGTCGAGGTCGGCGACCTGGTCCTGATTCCACCCGCCACCGACCACGCCGTCGCCAATGACGGCGACCTTCCGCTCGCGCTCGTCTCGGTCCAGTCGCCGGCCGTCTCGGCCGACGAGCTCTATAGCCGCCGGCTCGCGACTCAGGCCGCCGGCTACGACGACGCCGATTACGAGTAGCGCGGCCGATCCGCGGTGATCCGCCGGCGCGTGATCGTCCACGGGCGGGTTCAGGGCGTCTTCTTCCGCGACTCGGTCCGGAGGCATGGCCGAGGCCCGGGCCGTCCACGGCTGGGCCCGAAACTGCGACGACGGCTCGGTCGAGGCCGTCTTCGAGGGAGAGCGCAGCGACGTCGAGGCCCTGGCCGAGTTCTGCGCGAAGGGCCCGTCTCGCGCCGAGGTGGTGAAGATCGAGCAGTTCGACGAAACGCCCGAGGGACTCGAGGGCTTCCGCACCGGCTGACTCTCGGCGCCGCTCGAGGCGCGGATTGGCACGCTCGGGGTGACATAGGCGCGAGCGCCCGGCCGACGATCGGGCGATGCCAGAGCTGAGCCGCTCGCAGGTCCTCGTCTACGGCGCCGTTTGCGTCGCCCTGATGCTCCTCGGGGCCCGTTGGATCCGCAGCGCGGACGAGGCACCGGGGTCCGGCGGCGGGGTCGCGGTCGTCCCTGCGGGCGACGAGGACGAGGTTCAGGTAGAGCGCGCCGGCGGCGACCTCGTGATCCACGTCGCCGGAGCGGTCCGCGAGCCCGGCGTCTACCGGCTGCCCGACGGATCACGGGTCGCCGACGCGATCGAGCGTGCCGGCGGCCCGGGCGGCGATGCGCTTCCAGACGGACTCAACCTCGCAGCCCCGCTCGCCGACGGCCAGCAGGTGATCCTGCCGTCACGGACGCCGGGGCCCGCGGGCGCGACCGGCGGTCGCCGCCGGCGGGGGCCCCATCAGCCTCGGGATCGCGACCGTCGAGGACCTCGACACGATCGAGGGAATCGGGCCGGTGACGGCCTCGGACATCGTCGAGTACCGCGACGAGCACGGCGGGATCGCCTCGGTCGACGAGCTCGACGCGATCAGCGGGATCGGCCCCGCGACGATGGAGGCGCTGCGGGAGGAGCTCCAGCCCTAGATGCCGACTAGGCGTGCCCCCCGCGCTCGGTCTCGCCTGGCGTTTCTCCGCGCTCGCGGGATTGGCTCTCGGCCTGGCCGCCTCTCCGCTCGGCGGTCCGGCGCCTCCGTGGTGGGCTCCTGCGCTCGGCCTGGCGCTCCTCGCCCTCTGGCGGCCCTCCGCCAGGCCGGGGCGTGCCGGCTCGATCAGCTGGTTGGCGCTGCTCGCCCTCGCCGTATCGGGCATCGGACTCGCGATCGGTGCGGCGCGGCTGGATGCGATCGACGCTGGAGCCCTCGACCTGCCCCGCGGCGCAGCGGTGCGGGCGGAGGGGACGATCGCCGCAGTGCCCCGCCGCTCGGCCGGCGAAGTCCGCGTGCGCGCTGACACCCCCGACGGCCGCATCCTCCTGTTCGCACCGGAGCCCGTCGGCGACCTCCCCACCGGCAGCGGCTTTCGCGCCATCGGAACGATTCGCGATCCGGCCGACTGGGAGCGCGACTACCTGCGCCGCCTCGGGATCACGGACGTCCTCGCGACGAGCGGCATCGAGCGCACGGAGAGATCGCGCGGTGGCCTCCCCGGCCTGCTCGACGGCGTTCGCTCCCGCGCCGAGGAGGCGCTCGGTCGCGGGACCGAGGCAGCCTCCGCCGCGCTCCTGCGCGGCTTCGTCCTCGGCCAGGACGACCGTATCGACCCGGCGACGGTCGATGAGTTCAAGGCCTCCGGACTCGCGCATCTGCTCGCGGTCAGTGGTCAGAACATCGTCCTGCTCGCGATCCTCGCCGGCGCGGTTCTCGCTGTGCTCGGGGTCCCGCGCCGGGCACGCCTCGCCTGGATCCTGCTCGCGATCGCCGTCTACGTCCCGATCGCCGGCGGTGGTCCGTCGATCCAGCGCGCCGGGATCATGGGTGCGGCCGGCGTCGTCGCCGCGCTCAGCGACCGGCCGCGCTCGCGCTGGTACGCGCTCTTGCTCGCCGCCGCCGTGACCCTGGCGCTCAATCCGCGCGCCCTGGGCGATGTCGGCTGGCAGCTGAGCTTTGCCGCAGTCCTCGGGATCCTCGCCTGCGCCGCACCCATCCGCCGGACGCTGGGCGAGTGCGCGACCGGGCTGCGCGCTGCACTGGCCGAGGGCGCGGCGCTCACGGTGGCGGCGACCCTCGCGACCGCTCCGCTCCTCGCTCACCACTTCGGCACCGCCGCCGTCCTCTCGCTGCCGGCGAACCTGATCGCGCTTCCCGCCGTCGCCCCCGTGATGTGGCTCGGGATGCTCTCCGCGGCGCTCGGTCAGCTCGCCTGGATCCCGGTTGAGCCGATTACCTGGCTGGCGGGCCTCTTCGCCGGCGCGATCGCTCAGGTGGCGGCGTGGTTCTCCGCCCCGAGCTGGGCTCTCGCCGAGCTCGAGCTGCCGGGGGTTCCGGCGCTCATCGCCGTCTACGCGGCCCTCGCCGTGATCACAGCCCTGACGATTCGCTCGCGAGCTCGGTGGCGCGGCCTCGGCCGCCGCCGCCCGGCGGCCTTGGCGGCCGCGCGTGGCGTGCGGGACCGTGCTCGCTCACGGCTCGCCCGGCGGGGGAGATGCGGGCCCGCGGCCCGGCGAGCTCACCGTGCGAATGCTCGACGTCGGCCAGGGCGACGCGATCCTCTTGCAGCCGCATGGCGAGGACCCCGTTCTGTTCGACGCGGGGCCACCGGGCGGTGCGGTCGCCGAGCGGCTCGACGAGATCGGCGTCGAGCGGCTCTCGGCGATGGTCGCCACGCATCCATCGCTCGACCATCTTGGCGGGGTGGGGGAGGTGCTCGACCGGGTCGACTCGGGACGCTTCGTCTTCGCCCGTGTCGACCCGCGCACGCTCTCCGTGGCCCGCGCCTCCGGGGCTCGTCTCACGAGGATCGCCGCCGGCGACCGGCTGCGGATCGGCCGCCTACGGCTCGAGGTCCTCTGGCCGCCGGCGAGCAGCCCTGCGGCATGCGCGTGCGCTCGGGGCGGCGGGTGCCGGTGATCCGAACGGCCTCGCGCTCGTCGTCCTCGCCCGCTGGGGCGACTTCGAGCTCCTGCTCACGGCGGACGCCGAGGCTGAGCTCGCCCCGGTCGACCCCGGATCGATCGACGTGCTCAAGGTCGCTCATCACGGCAGCGAGGACGCCGGCCTTCCGGCGCTGCTCGAGCGCGCCGACCCTCGCCTGGCCCTGATCTCGGTCGGCGCCGACAATCGCTACGGCCATCCAACCCAAGCCACGATCGAGGCGCTCGCCGAGGCCGGGGCGACCACCATGCGCACCGATGTGGACGGAGAAATCACGCTGGATGTCGGGCAATCCGCCTTTGACGTGAGGTAGGGTGCCCGCGATCCGGGGACGAGGAAGCTCCGGCGAATCACAACGCCAGGAGGATTGAGAGATGGAAGCAAGCGGCACGCCAACGCCCGGCGAGACGCCTCCCCCCGGAGGAACCCCGGCAGCCACCCCGCCACCACCCCCGACCGCCGCCGACGACGCCCGCGGGCGAGGAGAAGGCCAGCGGGGGATGGCGTGCCCTCGGCGTGCTGCTCGCCCTCGCGCTCGCCTTCGCCTGCGCGGTGATGATCGTCGCGATGGTCGAGATCAGCGACACGCCGACCTGCGACGACATCCTCAGCGGCGCCGCTGCTCTGCCGTCGGACAACGAGTGCTTCGACGGTTCCGGCGGACAGAAGACGATCAGCCTCGTCCTCGGCTTCCCCAGCGGCGTGCTCGCCGGGATCGCCGCTCTGGCAGCGCTCTTCTTCGCCGCGACCGGGCGCAACGGACGCCTGCTGATGCAGCTCACCGGCGCGGCGATCGTTCTCGGCGGCCTCAGCATCCTCGTCGGCAGCCTGTAAGCGCGCCTTCGCCGCCCCGGCATCGGCCGGGGCGGCGAATACACTCGCCCGACTGTGGCTGAGGCGCCCAAGAAGCCGGGTATCGGGCCCGCGTACCTGATCGTCGGCACCGACGAGGCCAAGATCGACGCCGCCGTCACCCGGCTGCGCGCCCGCGCCGAAGCGGAGGGCGGACCGGCCGCGCTGGAGGTCTTCGCGCCCGCCGGCGGTCCCAACAGCGGCCCCGATGCGGAGGCGTTGCTTGCCGCGATCCCCGCGATGTCGTTGATCAGCCAGCGCCGCTACCTGCTCGCCGAGGGCGTCGAGCGCTGGTCCGCGAAGGAGGTCGAGGGGGTCGCCGAGGCGCTCGCCGACCTGCCACCGGACACGACCGTGGTGCTCGTTGCGCGCGAACAGCCGCCGCGGGTGCGCGCCTCGAAGAAGCTCGCGAAGGCGGTCGAGGGCGCCGGCGGCGAGGTCCGGGCCTACGAGGCTCCGAAGGCCCGCGCCCTGCCCGGCTGGCTGCGTGAACAGGCCTCGCGGCGGGGATTCGACCTCGACACCGATGCCGCCAGCCTGCTCGCTGACCGGATGGGCGACGGGACCGTGCGGTTGGCGACCGAACTCGACCGGCTCGCCACCTGGGTCGAGCCGGGCGGCACGGTCGCCCGCGAGGACCTCGAGGCGATGATCGCCGACACCTCCGAGGACGCATCGTGGACGCTCTCCGACGCGATCGTTGAGCGCGATCCCGCGACGGCCCTCGCGACCGCCGAGCGACTGACCGGCCAGGGGGAGCAGGTGACCGGCCTCGTCTACGGGATCGCCAAGCGCCTCCGTGAGGCGAATGCCGCTCTCGAGCAGCTCGAGAGCGGCAAGGCGCCGAAGGAGGTCGAGTCGGCACTGCCGATGCACCCCTACGCGGCCAAGCTCCTCGTCGGCAGGGTCCGCGGCCGCACGCCCGCGGAGCTGCGCGCGTCCACCTGCGCCGTGGCCGACCTCGAGTGGTGGACCAGGGGAGGCTCGGACTACCCCGAGTCCCTTGCGCTCACGCTTGCGGTCCGCCGCGCCGCCGGCGGTCGTGACTGATCGAGAGCTCGCTCAGCCGGCGAGAACGCGCGCGGCGCGCGACTTCTTGCGGGCGCCGGTGTTCGCGTGCAGGGCGCCCTTCTGGACGGCCTTGTCGATGCGCGAGACCAGCAGCTTGTGCTCGGCCTGGGCGGTAGCTTCATCGCCCTCCGAGGCCGCCTTCTCGAGGCGGCGGAAGTGGGTCTTGACGGCGCTCGTAAACCGACGGTTCTCGTCGTGCTCACGCACCGAGCGCGCGTTCCGCTTCTTCTGTGAGGCGATGTTGGCCATTTCGCGAGGCGGAAGTGTAGCGGTGAGCGTGAGGCGTAGCCGAGCCCGGCCGAGGAGGCCGCTTCTTCCATGAGCGACCGCGAGGCGCGACCGAGCGACCGGGAGCTCGACGACGTGGCGGCGGCCGAGGTCTTGCCCGGGGAGGAACCGCGGGCGCCGGCCCCGCGTTCGGGCAGGCTCGCCCGCTCGACTGCCTTCTTCGCGATCGCGACGGCCTTCTCGCGCGTCGCCGGCCTCGTACGCGAGATCTTCGCCGCGAGCTACTTCGGCATCAGCGCGCAGATGTCCGCGTTCACGATCGCCTTCCTCGTGCCGAACACGGTCCGCAGCCTCTTCGCCGACGCGGCGATCCAGGCTGCGTTCGTCCCCGTCTTCACCGAGGAGCTCGAGCGCGGGCGTCGCCGAGAGGCGTTCCGCCTCGCGTCGCTCCTCATCTTCCTCGTCGCGGTGATCCTCGGCCTGATCACGGCGCTGTTCATCATTCTGGCGCCGGTCCTGATGCCGATCTTCGCGCCGGGGTTCGAGGGCGCGACGCTCGATCTCACCGTCGCCCTCTCTCGCCTCCTGTTTCCGATCCTCGTCCTGCTCGGGATCTCCGGCATGGTCGTCGGCGTCCTCAACAGCTACGACCGGTTCGGCGTCTTCGCGATCGCGCCCTTCTTCTGGAACGTGGCGATCATCGCCGTCCTCGTTGGCCTCGCGCCGGCCTTCCCCGAGGACGACCAGATCTATGCGTACGCCATCGGCGTTCTCGTCGGCACCGTGGTCCAGCTGGCGATGCTGACCTACGACCTGCGCAACACCCCCTTCGGGATCCGCCGGGCCCTGCTCGCGCCGCTCCGAGCGAGCTTCCGCGAGGCGTTCGGCAACGCCGACGTCCGCCGGGTCCTGATCCTGATGCTGCCGGTGACGATCAGCCTCGGGCTGATCAACCTCAACCTGGTCGTCAACAGCCTCTTCGGCAGTCTCGTCTCCGACCAGGCGCCGGCGGGAATCGACAAGGCGTTCCGCATCTACATGCTCCCGCAGGGGATCTTCTCGGTCGCGGTGTCCACCGTCCTGTTCCCGACCCTCGCCCGCTACGCAGCGCGAGGCGCACTCGCCGACCTGCGCGCCACGATGGCGAACGGCATGCGCCAGATCGTCCTCCTGCTGACCCCGGCGGCGGCGGCGATCCTGGTCCTCTCGGAGCCGATGATCAGACTCGTCTACGAGCGCGGCGAGTTCACCGCCTCGCAGACGGACCTGGTCGCCACGGCGCTCTACTGGTTCGCCTTCTCGCTTCCGTTCAACGGGCTCTTCCTGCTCCTCACCCGCACCTTCTTCAGCCTGCAGCGCCCCTGGATCCCGACGGTGATCGCGGGTGTCAACCTGGCGATCACGGCGCTCTTCTCGCTCCTCTTCTACGACCCCTTCGGCGTCGGCGGGATCGTCGCCGCGACGGCGATCGCGACCGCGGCGAGCGTCCTGGCCCAGGCGCTCGTGCTCCGGCGGGCGCTCGGTCGCCTCGAGCTCGCGCAGCTCATCTGGACCACGGTCCGCGTGCTCGCGGCCTCCGCCGCGCTCGCCGCGGCCGCCTACGGAGCTTGGACGCTGCTCGACGACGCGCTCGGCCGTGGACTCGGCGGCCAGATCGTCTCCCTCGGCGCGGCGCTGGCCGCCGGCGCCGTCGTCTACGGCGTCGCGATCATCCTCCTGCGGATCCCCGAGGCAGCGCAGCTCCGCAATCTGCTCCGGCGTGGGCAGGCGGGATGAGTGGCAGTGGGCGCGCGATTGCAAACGCGCGATGTGTGACACCGCTCACATAGCCCCTAACTGAGCTCGTCGACGGTGTAGGACCTCAGGACGCCCGCGCCAGGGATCCCGAACGACGGGACCGCGCGGGCCGCACAGGGGCCGCCTCGCGGGCGGCCGCAAGGCGCGCCGCCGGCGCGCACCGACGACCCGAGAAGGGGTGATCTCGCATGCCGCGCATGCGCCCGAACAACCCAGTGCTGCCGCTCGTCGCCGCGACTGCTCTCGCCGCGACGCTCGCCGTGCCCGCATTCGCCGCCGAGGCGACCGAGATCGAGCCACGCAAGCCGCTCGCCAAGATCGCGGCTTGGGCGGCCGAGGTGAAGGTGCCCAAGCCGACCCCTGGCCCGTTCCTGCCGATCGAGGGCAAGGTCGACTTCGGCACCGCGGAGAACGCCTTCGGGGCGGCGCGCTCGGGGCATACCCACGCCGGCCAGGACATGTTCGCCCCGTCCGGGACGCCGCTGATCGCCGCGACCGACGCGGTCGTCATCGACGCCGGCGCCGACGGCGGGCAGGGCAACTACGTCCATCTCTACGACCCGAAGCGCAAGCGCACCTACGTCTACATGCACATGATCGAGCCCGCATCGGCGAAGCAGGGCGACGAGGTCAAAGCGGGTGAGCGTGTGGGGGGCGTCGGCTGCACGGGCTCGTGCTGGGGTGACCACCTCCACTTCGAGGTTCGCGATGGCCGCGGCTTCACCGCGGAGGCCATGGACCCGATGCCGATGCTGCGGGAGTGGCACCACAAGAGCGGCTAGTCGGCCAGGCGGGGTCCGAGCCCATCCGAGGCCCCGACACGGAACGTCCCAAACACCCCCGCATAGCACGGTGTTCGGGACGTTTGGGGTGGCGGGGCGCGCAAAAGGCGCACGAACGGTGACTGCACGCGCTCACGCCATACTCATCAGCGCCCATGGAACGCATCCGGAACTTCTCGATCATCGCCCACATCGACCACGGCAAGTCGACGTTGGCCGACCGCATCCTCGAGGTCACCGGGGCCGTGGATGCGCGCAAGCACATGCCTCAGCTGCTCGACTCGATGGACCTCGAGCGCGAGCGCGGGATCACGATCAAGGCCCAGGCCGTCCGGGTCGACTACGCCGCCGAGAGCGGTGAGATCTACCACCTGCATCTGATCGACACGCCTGGGCACGTCGACTTCTCCTACGAGGTCTCGCGCAGCCTCGCGGCGTGCGAGGGCGCCCTTCTCGTCGTCGACGCGGCACAGGGGGTCGAGGCGCAGACCGTCGCCAACACGTACGCCGCGATCGAGGCGGGTCTCGAGCTCGTTCCCGTGCTGAACAAGGTCGACCTCCCTGGGGCCGAGCCCGACCGGGTCATCGGGGAGATCGTCGACCTGATCGGCTGCGAGCCGGCCGACGTGCTGCGGATCTCGGCGAAGACCGGGGAGGGGGTGCGCGAGGTGCTCGAGGCGATCGTCGCGCGGATCCCGGCGCCCGAAGGCGACCCCGCCGCGGCGCCGCGGGCCCTCATCTTCGACTCGGAGTTCGACCAGTACAGGGGCGTCGTCGCCTATCTGCGCATGGTCGACGGCGTCTTTGAGACCGACGACGCGCTCCAGGCGATGCAGACCGGGACGGAGGCCGAGATCGACGAGATCGGCTTCTTCGCCCCCGCCATGGAGCCCGCTGCGGAGATGGCGGCCGGCGAGGTGGGCTACGCGATCACCGGCCTCAAGGACGTCTCGAAGCTCCGCGTCGGCGACACGCTCACGGCCAAGGACCGCGCGGCCACCGAGCCGCTCCCCGGCTACCGCGAGGTGAAGCCGATGGTCTTCTCCGGCCTCTTCCCGATCGACACCGATCAGTACGAGGACCTCCGCGACGCGCTCGAGCGGCTCTCGCTGAACGACGCAGCGCTCTCCTATGAGCCCGAGACCTCGCAGGCGCTCGGATTCGGCTTTCGCTGCGGCTTCCTCGGCCTGCTGCACATGGACATCGTCCGCGAGCGGCTCGAGCGGGAGTACGACCTCGAGCTGCTCTCGACGATGCCGAACGTTTCCTACGAGGTGCAGTTGATGGACGGCGAGACGCTCGAGGTGCACTCGCCGGCAGACATGCCCGACCCCGGGGTGATCGAGTCGATCTCCGAGCCCTACATCCGCGCCTCGATCATCTCCCGCTCGAGCGACGTCGGCGCGGTGATGGAGCTCTGCCAGAAGAAGCGCGGCACCCACATCGACATGCACTACCTCTCCCCGGAGCGGGTCCAGCTCCGCTATGACCTGCCGCTGGCGGAGATCGTGCTCGACTTCTTCGACACGCTGAAGTCGAAGACGGCCGGCTACGCGTCACTCGACTACGAGCCGATCGGGATGCGGGAGTCCGACCTGGTGCGCGTCGACGTCCTCCTCGCCGGTGACCGGGTCGACGCGCTGTCGGTGATCGCCCACCGCGACTCCGCCTACGAGTCGGGTAAGTCACTGGTCTCGAAGCTCCGCAAGACGATCCCGCGCCAGCTCTTCGATGTGCCCGTGCAGGCGGCGGTCGGCTCGCGCGTCCTCTCGCGGGAAACGGTCAAGGCGCTGCGCAAGGACGTCACGGCAAAGCTCTACGGCGGCGACGTGACGCGGAAGAAGAAGCTGCTCGAGAAGCAGAAGAAGGGCAAGAAGCGGATGAAGCAGGTCGGCTCGGTCGAGGTGCCGCAGGAGGCGTTCCTCGCGGTGCTCCAGGTCGATGACTCCTGAGGCGGCCGAGCGCGTCGCCGTCGTCGCGAGGGGCATCGACGCCTTCATCGCGGTGACGTCGAGCAGCTGCGTCAAGCAGCGCGGCGAAGCGGACGCCGATTAGACTCGGCCGCCGATGGCGGTCGACACGCAGGCGGTAGGCAAGCAGTACGACCCGGTCACCTACGAGGCCGGCGCGGAGAAGATTCGCGAGTTCGCGACGGCGGTCGGCGCGGAGAACCCGGTGCATCACGATCGCGACGCCGCAAAGGCCGCCGGTTACCGCGACCTCGTCGCGCCCCCGATGTTCTGCGTCATCTACGCCGGGCGCGGCGTGGGCCCGGCCGTGTTCGACCCGGATGTCGGCATCAACTACGCCACGATGGTCCACGGGAGCCAGGAGTTCGTGTGGGGCGAGCCGGTCTGCGACGGCGACGTGATCACGACGGAGACCCGGGTCGCCGACATCTCGGAGAAGGCCGGCAACGGCTTCTACGTCTTCGAGACCGTGTCGACCAACCAGGATGGGAACGAGGTTGTTCGCGGCACCTGGACCAACATCGTCAGGGGGGTCTGAGATGGCCGACCCCGAGCCCGGCACGGCGATCCCGGAGCTGAAGGTGACGCCGGACAAGTACCTGCCCCACCGCTATGCGGGCGCCTCCGGTGACTTCAACCCGATCCACATCGATCCCGAGTACGCGAAGGCGGTCGGGCTCCCGCAGAACATCCTCCACGGCCTCTACTCGATGGCCCAGGTCGCTCGCGGCTGCGCGGCGCTCGCCGACGGCGATCCGCGGGCGCTCAAGCGGCTCAGCGTCCAGTTTCGCGGCATGGGGGTTCCCGAGCAGGAGATCACCGTCACCGGTGAGGTCACGGCGGTCGACGGCGACCGGGTGACCGTGCAGGTCGAGGCCGAACAGGCGGGAACGCGGATCATCCGCAACGCCGAGGCCGAGCTCGAGCTTTAGCCGCCTGCGCCTGCGGCCGGGTTCGCCCGCAGCCAGGCGAGCACCTCGCCCGCGTGCTCGTCGGGCGGGAAGACCGGATAGAAGACGTGGCCGATTCGGCCACCGTCGACGACGAGAGTGAGTCGCTTGATCAGCGTCTTGCCGCCGACCTCGAACGTCGGCAATCCGAGCGCGGTGGTGAGCTCGAGGCGCCAGTCGGAGAGAATCGGAAAGGGCAGGTGGAGGCGCTCCGCAAACTCGCGCTGGTACTCCGTGTCCTGAGTGGAGAGGCCGAGCACCGCGGCGTCCGCGGCCGCGAGCTCGGCGTGGTGGTCGCGAAAAGCGCAGGCTTCCGGCGTACAGCCGCGTGCCCCCGGGATCAGATCCCAGTCCTCGGCCAGCAATGGCTCGCCCGGGCGCCCCGTCCATGGGTACGCGTAGATGACGGTGCGGCCGGCGAGCTCGGCGAGCTGCACGTCTCGCCCGTCGGTCGCCGCCAGGCTCAATTCGGGCAGCTCGAGGCCGCGCAGGTGGGCGGCTGCGCCGTCGTCATCCGGGCGTGGAAGGTCGGCTGGAAGGGAGTAGGGGTCGATCACTGCCGACGTCGATCCTAGAATCGAACCATGCTCAGTGAGCGCCAGCAGAAGATCATGCGACTCGTGGTCGAGGCGCACCTCGAGTCCGGCAAGCCGGTCGGCTCCGCCGCGATCGCCGACCGCGACGACGTCGTCTGGGGTCCGTCCACGGTGCGCGCCGAGCTCGCGGCGCTCGAACGGGAGGGCCTGCTCACTCACCCCCACACCTCCGCGGGCCGCCTGCCGACGGACTCCGGCTACCGCCTGTACGCGGACGCGCTGCTCGCCGCGGGCGCGGCGTCGAAGCGCAGCGAGGGCGAGAGCCTCATCGACCTGACGCGGATGCGGCGCGAGATCGAGGATGCCCTGCGCGAGACGACCTCGGCGCTCTCACGGATGACCGACCTGCTCGCCGTGGCGACCGCGCCGCCGCCCTCGAGCGCTCACGTGCGGCGGGTCGAGGCGCTGCTCCTACAGCCGCGCGCGGTGATGATCGTCGTCATCGCCTCCAACGGCGCCGTCACCAAGCGCGTGTTCAACTTCGAGCGGCCGGTCGACCTCGGACTCGTCGAATGGGCATCGAGCTTCCTCAACGAGCGGCTTTCGGGACTCGCGCTCGGCGCCCGGATGACGGGCGACCGCCTCGACGACCCGGAGCTCGGCCCCGCGGAGCGGAGCTTCCTGGAGGCGGTGTCCGACGCCTTCCGCTCGCTCACCGACCAGGCGGCCGAGGACCTCTACGTCGAGGGCGCCTCACGGCTGCTCTCGGTCGAGCACGCGGCCGACCTGCCGCACGCCGACGCGTTGATGCGCGCCCTCGACCGGCGCGCGAACCTGCTCCGGATGCTGCGCTCGGCGCTCGACGAGCGCTCGATCTGGCTCTGGATCGGCGGCGAGAACCCGGCGCCGGAGCTCCGCAACGTGAGCGTCGTGGGCGCCAACTACGGGCTGGGGTACCGCAACCTCGGCACCGTCGGGGTCATCGGCCCGACGCGGATGAACTATGCGACCGCGATCGAGTCCGTGCGCGACGCCGCGGGCGAGCTCTCCCGTTTCTTCGAGACCGTCTACGAGCGCTAGCCGAGCGATGAAGGCAGATCCGTACCAGCTGCTCGGGGTGGAGCGAACCGCCTCGGAGCCCGAGATCAAGAAGGCCTTCCGGCGCCTCGCGCGCGAGCTGCACCCGGACGTCAACCGCCACGACCCCGAGGCGGAGGAGAAGTTCAAGGCGGCCGGCGAGGCGTACGAGATCCTCTCCGACCCCGAACGGCGCCAGACGTATGACCGCTTCGGCCACGACGGTCTTCGCAACGGCGGGTTCGATCCGCGCGCGGGAGGCTTCGGCAACGTCGAGGACATCCTCTCCTCGCTCTTCGGCTCGAGCGGCGGCGCCTTCGGCGACCTCTTCGGCTTCGGCGGCGGCGCACGGGGGCCGGCGGGCGGAGGCGACATCGCGGTCGAGGTCGAGCTGACGCTCGCGGAGGTCGTCACGGGCGCCGAGCGCGAGGTCCATTTCGAAGCCGTGTCTCCGTGCGAGCACTGCCGTGGGAACGGCGCCGAGCCGGGGACGCCGATCCACACCTGCGACACCTGCGGCGGCGCCGGCCAGGTGCGGCAGGTCCGCCGAACGGCGTTCGGCCAGATGGTCCAGGCCGGCATCTGCCCGACCTGCGAGGGGGCGGGGAAGACGCCGGAACATCCGTGCGAGCGCTGTGGCGGCGCGGGCCGCGAGGTCCGCGACCGGACCTGGGACGTCGAGATCCCGTCCGGGATCGAGTCCGGGCAGCGCATCCGCATCGCCGGCGCGGGGCACGCGGGCGAGCCCGGCGGACCCCCCGGGGATCTATACGTCCTCGTCACCGTCGCCGAGGACGCGCGCTTCGAACGCCGCGGTCAGGACCTGGTCTCGGTGGTGAGGGTTCCGGCGACGCGGGCGATGCTCGGCGGGACGGTGCTCACGACGACCCTGGACGGCGACCGCGAGGTGAAGCTGCCGGCCGGCACCCAGCCGGGGCACACGGTCTCGCTCAACGGCCTCGGGCTGCCCTCCCTGCATGGCTCGCGCCGCGGGAAGCACCACGTCGTCGTCGACGTCGAGGTGCCGAGGAAGCTCAGCCGCGAGCAGAAGAAGCTCGCGCAGCGCCTCGACGAGTCCCTCGAAGGTTGATCCGGCTCGCGATCCGCTGCCGGGCCGAGGACGCCGAGCGCGTCCTCGCGGAGCTGCTCGAGCTCGCCCCGGGTGGGGTGGAGGAGGAGCAGGGGGACGGCTGGGTCGAGCTGGCCATCTATGGCCCACCGGGCGAGGTCCCTGAGCTTCCGGAGCTCGACGCCGCCGTCGGCGGAATCCCGATCGAGGTGTCGACCACCGAGATCCCGGACGACTGGGCGGACCGCTGGCGCGACTTCCACGAGCCGGTGATGGTCGGTGAGCGCCTCTGCGTTCGCCCCTCGTGGGAGACGGGGTCGGCGCCGGACGGGGCCGTCGACGTGGTCATCGACCCGGGTCAGGCGTTCGGCACAGGGGCGCATGCGACGACGCACCTCTGCCTCCAGCTGCTGATCGAACTGGCGGACTCGGGCGAGGCTCGCGGGCCGCTTGTCGATCTCGGCACCGGCTCGGGCGTGCTCGCGATCGCGGCGGCGAAGCTCGGCTGGGAGCCCGTCTCGGGTTGCGACAGCGAGGCGGCCGCGGTGGAGGCGGCGAGCGCCAACGCGGCGGCCAACGGCGTCGAGGTTTCCTTCGAGCGGGTCAACTTGCGCACCGAGCCGGTGCCGGTCGCCACGACAACCCTCGCCAACCTCACCGCGCCGCTCCTCGCCGACGTCGCCCGCGGATTGGAGGCCGGCGAAGGCCGGCCCGCGACCCTCGTCTGCTCGGGCCTCTTGGCAACCGAGAAGGTCGCGGTCGAGGCGGCCTTCGCGTCGCTCGGCTTGCAACCGCGCGAGGCCAGGTTTTCCGGGGACTGGACCGGGATACTGTTCACCGCGGAGTGAGAGTCGGCCAGTTCCCCGAGCGCAGGAGGTAGCCCGATGCCCATCGCCGAAGTCATGTTCTATGACGTCGTCAAGTGGCTCCACATCACGGCCGTCGTCGTCGGGCTGGGCGCCACGTTCGCGTACGGGATCTTCATTGCCGCTGCGGCGAAGAGCGAGCCACGCTCGATGCCGGGCGTGATCGCGGGGATCCAGGCGACCGACCGCATGCTGATTGGGCCTGGAGTCGGCCTGATCATCCTGACGGGCGTTTACATGACCATCGACCGGTGGGAGTTCAGCGACTTCTTCGTCGGCTGGGGAATCCTCGCGGTGATCATCCTCGGCGCGATGGGAGGCCTGGTCTTCACCCCGAATGAGGCGAAGGCCTCGGCCGCGGCCAAGCGCGACGTCGAGGCGGCCACTGGTGACGACGTCGAGTTCAGCCCCGAGTTCAACCAAGTCAACGGCAAGCTGGCGCGGGCCGGGATGCTCGCCGGCCTGATCATCGTTCTCAGCGTCTACGTGATGACGGCGAAGCCGTTCCTGTAGCGCAACCGGGCGCGGCCCACCGGCGCAGACCACAATCTCAGGTGGGACGCTTCGGCACTTGAGCGGCCGCGTGACGTTGACGATCCTGGCGCTGGCCTTGGTGCTTGCGCCCCAAGCGCGAGCGCAAGCCGGTCAGCGTCCGCAGACGATCCCGGCGCTCCAGCAGTGGACGGCCGCCGCGGGCGAGTTCAAGCTGGACGGGGAAGCTCGGGTGGTCGTTGCCCCGGCACATCGCCGGCGGCTGCGCCCGATCGCGGATGTCTTCGCCTCTGACCTGCGCCGGCTGACGGGCGAGCGTGCCGGCGATCGTCGTCGCGTCCCCTGGCTCCGCCCGGGAAGGCGACATCGTGCTCACGCTCGGCGCCCGCGATCCGCGCCTCGGCCGAGAGGGCTACGCGATGCGGGTCGGCGACGTGATCACGATCCGCGGCCGCCGTCCGGCCGGTGCGTTCTACGGCACGCGGACCGTCCTCCAGCTCCTCCGTCAAGGGGAGGCGATTCCCCGCCGGGCGCGCGCGCGACTGGCCGCGCTATCCCGAGCGCGGCCTGATGGTCGACGCCGGGCGCAAGTACTTCACGCCGGGCTGGTTTCGCGACCGGATCCGCGAGCTCGCCTACCTGAAGATGAACTACCTCCATCTGCACCTCTCCGACAACCAGGGCTTCCGGATCGAGAGCAAGACGCACCCGGAGATCGTCTCCGCCGGCCACCTGACGAAGCGGCAGGTCCGCCGCCTCGTCGCCCTCGCTCGCCGCTACCGGGTGACGATCGTGCCCGAGATCGACATGCCCGGGCACATGGAGGCGGCGCTCGCAGCGCACCCCGAGCTGCGCCTCGAGAGCGCGACCGGCACGCCGGCTGCGAGCCAGCTCGACATCACCGACCCGGCGGCGCTCGCGTTCGCACGCGACCTGATCGAGGAGTACATCCCGCTCTTCCCCGGTCCCTACTGGCATACGGGCGCGGACGAGTACATGCCCCTGGCGCAGTACCCGGAGTTCCCCGCTCTCGCCGAGCACGCGCGCGCCAGCTACGGACCGCAGGCGAACGCCCTCGACGCCGTGCACGGGTTCGTCAACTGGGTCGACGAGCTGGTCGGAACGCACGGCAAGACGCTCCGCGTCTGGCACGACGAGCTCGGCGGCGGCAACGTCGTCGTCGTCAACCCGGACATCGTGGTCGAGTGGTGGACGAACTTCTCGCCGATCGGCCAGCCGCTGTCGCTGACGCCGCAGTCGTTCCTCGACCGGGGCCACCGGGTGATGAACGCCGGCTGGTTTCCGACGTACTACGTCTCCGGGCTCACCGCCTCGGTGCCGCCGCGACCGGATATGCGGCGCGCGTACGAGCAGTGGGAGGTGAACGAGTTCTACGGCGTGCTCTATGTCGGCGATCTCAGTGTCCCGCCGGAGCGGGTCTCGGCCGACGACCCGCGGGTGCTCGGCTCGAAGCTCCACGTCTGGAACGACGAGCCCGAGGCGCAGACGCAGGAGCAGATCGCCGCCGGGATCGCGCCGCGCCTGCGGGTGCTCGCGCAGAAGACGTGGGCCTCGCCGCGGCTGACCGCGACCTACGAGGAGTTCCTCCCGGTCGCGGATGCCATCGGCCCGGCTCCCTGAGTCGACCACGGCGCCGCCCTCGAGCGAGCGTCGTAGACGACGGTCGTACCGGCGAGGCGGTCGTGCCACCCCTGGCGTCTCGGCGAGGTAAGGATCGCGAGGAGCCCCAGGCCGAGCGGCAGCAGGGCGAGCACCGCGCCGATGAGGCGGCCGATCGAGCGCCGGAGACCGAGCTCACGTGAACCTCCCGCGTCGAGGTGAATGCTGAGGAACCGCATTCCCGGCGTCTGGCCGATCAGCGACCAGAAGCCGACCAGGTACGCGGCAGCCGCGAGTGCGGCGAGCGGGAGGCTGACCCAGGGCGGCAGGTCCTCCGTCCCGGGCAGGACCCAGATGAGCATCCGCTCTCCGAGCGTCAAGAGCGCCGCGATCAGGCCGAAATCGACCGCGGCGGCGAGGCCGCGGGTGAGCAGGCCGACCTCCTCGTGTTCCTCCTCGCCGACGGGCCGGCGCAGGATGCGTTGGGCCAGGCGCTCGGCCGAGTCGTCGAGCGACTCCGTGATCGCGGTCAGGCGGTGGCCGACGTCGGTGACGAGGCCGGCTCCCTGCTCGGTGATTGCGGCGCGTACCTCCGGGGCCTCGGCAACCCGCTCGACGAGCATCTGCGCCTTCTCGGAGGCGAGCACCTCGGTCCAGACTCGGTCGGCGAGCTCCGTGTCGAGCGCGTCGACCACGGCCCCGGCGACCTCGTCGCTCGTCAGCGCTCGCTGGACCGCGGTCTGGACTGCGTTCCGCTCGACGAGGCGCACGAGGGCGCGCTCGACGGCGGGGCTTCGGAGCGCCCGCACGATCGCCTCCTCCATTGCGTCCTCGACCGCGCGGTCGACGCCCGTCGCCTCGGCGAGCCGCTCGGCGCCGCGCGCGCCGACCGCGAGCAGGCGGGCCGCGGGCGGTCGCGAGGCACCGTTGCGCTCGCCTTGGTCGCGGTCGGAGTCGCTCATCACCCGGTGACTACCCGCGCCGAGATCTGGGAACCCGCAACCATTCGATGCCATGGGAGCGCCTCGCGAGCTGCCGATCGCCGTCTTCGACTCCGGAGTCGGTGGGCTGACCGTGCTGCACGAGTGCCTCGTCTCGCTACCCGAGGAGGACTACGTCTACCTCGGCGATGACGCCCGCTTCCCCTACGGCGCGAAGAGCGTCGACGAGCTCGCCGAGTGCGTCGAGCGAAACGTCCGCTTCCTGCTCGAGCGCGGCGCGAAGCTGATCGTGATCGCCTGCAACTCGGCCGCCGGCGCCGGGCTCGAGGTGGCCCGCGAGGTGGCCGCCGAGAGCGGGGTGGACGTCGTCGCGGTGATCGAGCCCGAGGCCGAGATCGCCGCGGCGATCACCGACAACGGCCGCGTCGGCGTGCTCGCGACGCCCGCGACGGTCGCAGGGCGGCGCGTACCTGCGGGCACTCTCGCGCCAGCGCCGCGACCTGACCGTGACCGAGGTCGCCGCCCCCGACCTCGCGGCGATCATCCAGCGCGGCTACGCGGTCTCCGAGACGGTGGTGAACAGGGTGCGCTCGTACTGTGCCCCGCTCCAGTCAGCCGGCTGCGACACGGTGATCCTCGGCTGCACCCACTACCCGCTCGTCCGCCCGCTCCTGCAGCGGATCCTCGGACGCGACGTGCGGCTCGTCACCGCCGGCCACGCGCTCGCGGCGAGCGCCCAGCGGCTGCTCGAATCGCGCGGCCTCGAGACCGCGCATCGCGGCGAGGGCGACCTACAGCTTCATCTGCACCGGCGACCCGGCTGCCTTCCGGCGAGCTCGGCACGCGCTTCCTTCAGCTGCCGCTCGGCGAGGTCGAGCTGGTCGAGCTCTGAGGCGACGCCCGCGGAAAGCCGCCTCCAAATCGAGCGGCACATAACGTCCAGATACGGGACGTTTCATGCCGCTCGGCGGGAGTGCGGCGCTAGCTCGGCCCTCGGGCCGCGCGCGGATCTTCTCCAGCCGCTCGATCGCCTCCTTCGCGAAGGCGTCGAGGCTCGCGGCGTCGCGGTCCGCGGTCGCCGCCCGGGTGAAGACGAATTGCCCCTGGCGCGTTCGTGTAGTCCGGTCCCCTCGACCTCGAGCCCGGGCGCCTCGATGACGACGGCGTCGTGGTAGCTCGAGAGGAAGCGCGCGCCCGGAGCGCAGCAGGCACAGCCGCCCCTCGCGGTCGCCGGGGAGGTTGCCGCGCATCACGAACTCCGCCGGCGCGGGCAGCTCGAGCCGCATCAGCCGGCGATGAAACGACTGCGGGCTCTCGAGCTCCAACCCACGCGCCTTCGCGTACTCGCGCGCGAAGGCGACGCGGCCGTAGCGGCGGGCGGCGATCGCGATCGCCTCCGGGATCGCCGCGACCCAGCCGAGCACGGTGATGATCGCGAGGGTGATCCCGGTGCCCTTGGCTCCGATCCAGGAGAAGATCTCGATCACCACTCCGATCAGATCGGCGCCGAGCTCGAACGTGAGCCCGAAGATGACGCTGTAGAGGGCCGACGATCCCGCCGAGCGCGGCGACGTACGGGCCGGGCTCGCGAGCGGCGAAGCGACGGTACGGCAGCGATGCGGTCCGCGCGTCCGGCGGCGGCGAGTCGAAGCGTGACCTTGGCGACGACGCGCTCGATCCGCTCGGAGATCCCGGAGCCGAGCTCGCGGACCCCGAGCCCCTCCGACTCGGCCGCCTCGGCGCGGATCCGCTCCGCGACCACCTCGGCCTCGGCCCGGAACCGTGTCGCCGCCGCGCCGTCGAGCCGCGCCGGGGGTGAAGCAGCGCAGCGCGCCCTCGTGAAGCTCGAAGCCGAAGAGCTCCTGGGGGTCGGCGGCGAGCCAGGTCATGAAGTCGGGGCTGAGCAGCTGCAGAAGCCAGTTCCGCTCCTGCGTCCACGACGGCGCGGGCGTCGAAGCGCTTGGTGAACGCGAGGCTCTCGACCCGCACGGGCCGCATCTCGGACTCGATCGACCAAGCCGGCGGCGATCCCTTCCACGCTCGCGGGAAGCAGCGCAGGCTGGGCGCGAAGCCCGACGGTCTCCGAAGCCGGGAGCTCGATCACGCTCCAGCCCGGATCGCCGTCGCCCTCGCCGGCAACGTGCGCGATCGTCCCCCGGTGCCTCCACGGGCCGCAGGGTACGCTGTCTCGAGGTCCCCTGATGGCGATTCTCGAGCAGGTCCAAACCGACACCCGCGAGGCGATGAAGGCCGGCGAACGCGACCGGGTCGCGGCGCTGCGCCTGATCGTCGACGCGCTGCAGAAGGACCTCAAGCAGGGCGGCGATGACGAGGTCGCGGTGCTGCGTCGCGAGCGCAAGCGCAGGCTCGAGGCCGCCGAGGCGTATCGCGACGGCGGGAGCGGCGATCGTGCCGAGGCCGAGGAGGCGGAGGCGCGCGAGATCGAGCGCTACCTGCCCGCCGAGCTCTCCGATGACGAGCTGGCCACCATCGTCGACGAGGCGATTGCGTCGAGCGGCGCGTCGGCCCCAGCCGAGATGGGGAAGGCGATGGGGCCGGCGATGGCGAAGGTTGCCGGCCGCGCCGACGGGAAGCGCGTCAGCGCGCTGGTTCGCGAGCGCCTCGCGGACGGCTGATCCGAGCGCGTGTCCCGCGACTCCACGAAGCGGCGGCGCAGATTCCCTCGGGCGCGTCTCGTCGCCGGTATAGCGCGCGTTCCGGCTCCCTGCGCCTTCATGGCGCTGCGCCTCGCGCTCCGGGCCCGGATCACGGGACCCGGCGCTACCTTGGCCCGCCGCCAGCTCACCCTCGATAACGCGGTCGCCGCCGAACTCGCCGGGTCCGAGGACGAGGTCCTGCGCCGGATCGAGGAGCGGATCGGCTGCGAGGTCCACCTGCGCGGGAACGTGCTCACCCTCGACGGGTCCGAGGGCGACGTCCAGGAGGCGGCCTCGATGGTCGACGAGCTCGTCGGCCTGATCGAGCGCGGCCACGAGCTCGTCCCCTCGACCATCGGCCAGGTCGCCGGCGCGATCGAGGAGTACGAGAACCCGGCCGAGATCCTCGAGGACGTCATCTGGCGCCACCGGGCGACCAAGGTCGCGCCGAAGACGGTGAACCAGAAGCGCTACGTCGACGCGATCCGCCACCACACCGTCACCTTCGGGATCGGCCCGGCGGGCACCGGGAAGACCTTCCTCGCGGTCGCGATGGCCGTCGCGGCCCTCGACTCGCGCCAGGTGAGCCGGATCATCCTCACCCGGCCCGCGGTCGAGGCCGGCGAGCGGCTCGGCTTCCTCCCCGGCGACCTGCAGGCGAAGGTCGATCCGTACCTGCGCCCGCTCTTCGACGCCCTCAACGACATGCTCGACCCGGAGCGGGTGACGGCCTACTTCGACAACGGGATGATCGAGGTCGCGCCGCTGGCATTCATGCGGGGCCGCTCGCTGAACGACTCCTTCGTGATCCTCGACGAGGCGCAGAACACGAGTCCCGAGCAGATGAAGATGTTCCTCACCCGGCTCGGCTTCGGCTCGAGGATGGTCGTCACCGGCGACGTCACCCAGATCGACCTCCCGCGCGATCAGAACTCGGGGCTCGTGATCATCGGCGAGATCCTCTCGGCCGTCGACGACATCGAGTTCGTCCGCTTCGGGGCCGCCGACGTGGTTCGCCACCAGCTCGTCCAGCGGATCGTCGCCGCCTACGACACCTACTCGCAGCAAAACCGCGGCGATTGACGCTCGACCTCAGCGACGTCCCCGCCGAGTTGCGGAGCGCCGCGGACGCCGCGCTGGCTGCCGCGGGGGCTGAGGACGGCCACCTCTCGGTCGAGCTCGTCGGCGAGGATCGGATCCGCGAGCTCAACCGCGAGCACCGCGGACTCGACGAGCCCACCGACGTCCTCGCCTTCCCGATCGACGGGGTGGGTCCGACGGACGGCCCGCGCGAGCTCGGCGACGTCGTCATCTGCCCCGGCCACACCGCCGACCTGACCGAGGCGACCGTCCACGGGATCCTCCACCTCTGCGGCTACGACCACGAGGCCGACGACGGCGAGATGCTCGCCCTCCAGGCCACTGTGTTGCACGGCCTTCGCTGAGGTCGCCTAACGGTAGATCGACACGTAAGCGGTGTTGCCGATCGCGCCGCCGCTGTCGCGCACCTGGTAGCGGAAGTGGTCGATTCCGTGCGCGCCGGGGTCGCGGACGTATGTGAACGAACCGTTCGGGCTGAGCGACAGCGTTCCCCTACGCGTTCCAATGCCGCGCAGCCGAGCTCTCAGCGCATCGCCCTCGACCGTGTCGTAGTCGTTGGCGAGCACCCCGGGCGAAGAGACGGTTAGCGTCGTGGCGCCACCGAGGTGGTACTCGTCGTCCTCAGCGACGGGTGGGTCGTCGACGGCTCGGATCTCGATCTGCACCGGTACGGGATCGGTCACCACGAGGCCGTCGTCCGCGCGGTAGGTGAAGGAGACGGGGCTGTCGTAGTCCGGCGGCGGGTAGTACTCGAACGAGCCGTCGGACCGGAAGTCGAAGTCGCCGCCGAATGGACTGCTAACCAATTCGGCCCTCAGCGGATCTCCGTCCGCATCGAAGTCGTTGCCGAGCACGCCGGGCGCATCGATGAGGATTGGCGTGTCCTCCTCGGTCACGTAGGTGTCGGTCGCCGCCTGCGGTTCATCGTTCCATGCCTTCACCCGCATCGTCACGGTCGCGGGCTCTGGCTCCTCTCCGGCGATCACGGCGTAGTACGTGAACGTGTCGAGCCCGGCGAAGCCCGGATTCCACCGGTAGGCGAAGCGTCCGTCGGCTCCGAGTCTGACCGTGCCGTGATCGGGCCCGTCGACGAGGCGCGCGCGGTCGGCAGTGTCGTTCGCGAGCACGCCCGGCGCGCCGACGTGCCGCCTGATCCCCGCGAGAGCGGCGAAGGAGTCGTCCTCTGGCTCCGGTGGGCTGGTCACCGAGATGTACACGTGGCCGCAGCACTGGCTTACCGTGAACGGACTGTCCCGGGCGAGGTAGTCGAAGGAGATGAGGCCGCTGAACCCGGGCGGCGGCGTGTAGATGAAGCGTCCGTTCCTCCGCAGCTCGACGGTGCCGATGTTTGGCGGGCCCAGCAGCTCCGCCGTGATCGGATCGCCGTCCGGGTCGGAGTCGTTGGCGAGGATTCCCGGTGCCCCAACGACCAGCGAAGGCTCCTGGCTCGACAGCCGGTAGAAGTCCACCTGGGTCACCGGCACCTGGTTCGCTGCGGCCGGCGCCGCTGCGGCCGAGGCCAGAATCGTCGCCCCGATGATCGCTGCTGCGGCTCGCATCGTCCCCTCCTCGGCTGCCTGCGCCGCCAGTATGGCAGGCTGGTGACGATGCAGTCCGAGGGGACCCGAGCCGGATTCGTCGGCCTGGCGGGGCGCCCGAACGTCGGCAAGTCGACGCTGGTCAACGCGATCGTCGGGCAGAAGGTCGCGATCATCTCCGACCGCCCGCAGACCACGCGACGGGCGAGCCGGGGCGTCGCGACCGACGTCGCGGCCGGCTGGCAGATGGTGCTCGTCGACCTACCGGGGGTGCAGCGCCCGCGCGACGTGCTCACCGAGCGGATGCAACGCCGGGTCGAGCTCGAGCTGGTGGAGTCGGACGCGGTCCTCTTCCTCGTCAACGCGGAGCAGGGGGTCGGCCCCGGCGACCGCTTCATCGCATCCCACCTGCTGAGCGCACGGTCCGGCGCGCCCGTGATCTGCGCCGTCAACAAGATCGACCGGCTGCGCAAGCCGGCGCTGACCGAGGTGCTCGCGGCGGTCGGGAAGATGGAGGTGGTCGACGAGGTGTTTCCGATCTCCGCCAAGCGGGGCACCGGTCTTCGACCTCTCGTCGCCCGCCTCTCGGAGCTCCTGCCGGAGGGGCCGTTCATGTATCCGCCGGAGGACCGCTCCGATCAGCCCAGCGACGTTCATCTCGCCGAGCTGGTCCGCGAGCAGGTCCTGAAGCGCACCCGCGAGGAGGTCCCGCACGCGGTCGAGGTCGCGGTCGAGGAGATCGAGGCGCGCGAGGACGGCATGATCGAGGTCCGAGCCCAGGTCTGGGCCGAGACCGAGTCGCAGAAGGGGATCCTGATCGGCAAGGGCGGGCGCATGGTGCGCGACATCGGCACCGCCGCCCGCAAGGAGCTCGAGCGCGAGCTCGGCACCAAGGTCTTCCTCGACCTCCAGGTGCGGGTGCGCGAGCACTGGCGCCGCGACGAGGACCTGCTCGACCGGCTCGGGATCGACTGAAAGAGCCTCAGGTACGCGGCCCGAGGCCCCGGAAGAGCCACGCCCAGCAGCGCTTGCCGCAGCGTGCGCAGCGGCTCCAGCGAGTGCTCGAGCGTCGCGCCGCAGTGCTGCAGTCGGGCTTTGACTCGACGACCACTGACTGCTCCTCCTCGAGGCCTCGAGAAACTCCGGCGTCGCGATTGCGGCGACGGCGAGCGCGACGCCGACGAGCAGCACCATCGCCGCCGGGAGCTGGAGCCAGATGACCTCGGAGAGGAAGAGGTCAGCGCCACCGATCGCCGAGCGCGGCGAGGCCGGCGGGCGAAGGTCGGGCCGCCGCGCTTCATCGCTCGCCCGTCCGGTTCGGGGTCGGCGGCGCCGATCGGGTGGAACTCGGGTCGAAGCGTGCCGCGCAGCGTCAGCCGGTAGAGCGTGGCAGAGCGCCGGGACCAGGACCAGCGCGGCGACGGCGAAGGCGACCAGGAGCGCGGTGAGCGTCGCGTCCGTGGCCGCGGCGTCGGCGAGGGTCAGCTCGCCGGGCAGGAAATCGGGACGCATGGCGACCGCGAGGCCGACGATCACCGCGCCGACCGCGAGCGCCGAGGTGAACCGCGCCGGGCCGAAGCGCGACGGTCCAGACGAGGCCGAGCGTGACCGCCCCGGCGATCGCGGAGCCGATCACGACCGCGAGGCCGCCGCCCGAGGTCAGCCCGTCGTAGAGGCCCGGCGCGTCCTCGTGGACGACGAACATCCCGCCGACGGCCAGCGCGCCGGTGACCGCCGCGGCCCCGAGCGCGCGGCGGCGGAACGCGTCGACAGGTCCGGAAGCTCGGCGCGGACGGCGTCGGCGGCGAGGAAGACCGCCGACAGGTAGGCGCCGCAGGCGACCGCGAGGACGCCGATGTAGAGCGCAGTCGGTCGGTCCAGCCGCCGAACGGGTCCGAGCGTCGGCCGGCACGCTGACGGCGCCGCTCGGCGATCGCGCCGACGATGGCGCCGAAGCAGAACGGGACGATCACCGAGGAGAGCGCGAACGTCGCCCCGAGGCCGCGCGCCTCGACGATCGTCGCCGCCTCGCCGCGCAGCGCGAACGCGGCGCCGCGGAAGATGATCCCGACGATGGCGATGAACAGCGGCACGTAGAGCGTCGACATCACCGGGCCGAACGCGTTCGGGAAGCCGGTCCAGAAGACGACGAGGACGAAGATCAGCCAGACGTGGTTCGCCTCCCAGACCGGGCTCATCGAGCGCTTGATCAGGCCCGCGGACCCGCGCGCCGCGCTCGGCGCCGCCGGCGGTCAGGTCCCAGAAGCCGCCGCCGAAGTCGGCGCCGCCGAGCACCGCGTACGCGGCTACCCCGATGACCAGCACGGCGGCGACGATGTCGACCTTGCTCATGGTGCGCCTCGCGGCCCCGGCGGGAGCTCGTGCTCGAGCGGCTTGCGGGCGAGCCGGCGCAGGAGGAAGAAGACGATCGTCGCAAGGCCGAGGTAGACGAGCGCGAGGGTCGCGTAGCCGATCGGGATGCCCTCGGCGCCGGTGACCGCCTCCTCGGTCCGCATCACCCCGTAGACGATCCAGGGCTGGCGGCCGACCTCGGTCACGATCCAGCCGGCGATCAGGGCGACGAACGCGAGCGGGCCGGCGACGACGACGGCGCGGAAGAACCACCGCGAGCGGCAGCCGCCCCTCGCCGCAACCAGGTGAGCAGGTAGAGGGCGGCGAGCAGCGCGAGGCCGGAGCCGATGAAGACCATCACCGAGAACGCGTTGCGGACGACCGCCACCGGCGGCCGATCGGATCTGCGGGACCGAGTCGAGGCCCTCGACGGTCGCGCTGGGATCGTGGTCGGCGAGGAGCGAGAGCAGGTCCGGGATCGTGATCCCGCCGTGGTTCTCGCCGTCGTAGTAGATCCCGCCGATGTTGAACGGCGCCCCCTTCTCGGTCTTATCGAGGCCCTCGAAGGCGGCGAGCTTCACCGGCTGGTCCTCGGCGACCGTGCGCCCCGCCCAGTCGCCCACCAGCAGCTGGACCGGCGCCGCGAGGCAGGCGACCGTGAGCGGGATGATCAGCGCCGCGCGGTGGTAGTGGTCGCGCGTGCCGCGCAGCCGCGACGCCGCGTAGACGCCGGCGACGAGGAAGCCGCAGACGATGAACCCGGCGAGGTACATGTGGAAGAGCTCGTGCCAGAAGAAGTCGTTGAAGAGCGCCTTGAACGGCTCGACGTCGGTCACCTCGCCGCCCTTGATCGAGAACCCGGTCGGGTTGTTCATCCAGCCGTTGACCGCGATCACGAACAGCGCCCCGGTGAAGCCGGCTGATCACGATCGGGATCCCGGTGAGGAAGTGCGTCGCGGCGAGATCCGGTCCCAGCCGTAGACGTAGATCGCGATGAAGATCGCCTCGACGAAGAACGAGATCCCCTCGAACGCGAACCCGATGCCGAAGACGTCGCCGAAGGTCGACATGAACTCGCGGCCACAGCAGGCCGAGCTCGAACGAGAGCACCGTGCCGGTGACGACGCCGACGGCGAACAGGATCAGCATCACCTTCGACCACCGCTTCGCGATCTGGCGGTAGACCGGGTTGCCGGTCCGCAGGTACAGTCCCTCGGCGAAGAGGACGATCGCCGGGAAGGCGATCCCGAAGCAGACGAGCGGGATGTGGACGCCGAGCGAGAGCGCCTGCATCTGGCGCGCTTCGAGCAGGTACGGCTGGTCGACCGCGCCGACCGTGCCGAGCAAGCGGAGCCGGTCGATCAGCGAGACCAGCATCCGGGGGATTGTTACCCACACGACGGCGCGCATGGCGGATGGTTTCCGGCCGAGATCCGCTTCGACGAGCGACGGGCTCGTCCCCTGCGTCCTCCAGGATTGGCGCACGGGCGAGGTGCTGACGCTCGCCTACATGAACGCGGAGGCGCTCGGCGCACCCGCGAGACGCGGCGAGGTCCACTTCTGGAGCCGCTCGCGGGAGCGAGCTCTGGCACAAGGGCGAGACCTCGGGCAACGTGCAGCGGCTGCGCCAGCTGCGCTACGACTGCGACGGCGACGCGATCGTCGCCCTCGTCGAGCCGGCGGGTCCCGCCTGCCACACCGGCGAGCGCTCCTGCTTCTACCGCGACCTCGACGGCGCCGCCGGCGCGGTCGACGGCCCGCGTGCCGGCGAGCCCGCGCCTGCCCTACGAGGCGCTGGCCGCGCTCGAGCGGACGCTGGCCGAGCGCAAGCGCGACCGGCCCGAGGGCTCCTACACGGTCGAGCTCCTCGACGACCCGAGCGGATCGGCGACAAGGTCCGCGAGGAGGCCGACGAGGTCGCGCGCGCGGCGCGCGGGGAGTGCGACGAGCGGCTCGCCGAGGAGGCCGCCGACGTCCTCTACCACCTCGAGGTGCTGATGCTCTCGCGCGACGTCCCGCTCGCCGCGGCGATGGAGCGGCTCAATGCCCGGCGCGGCTGAGCTCCGCGACGAGCTCGAGCTCGACCTCGACGACGCGCGCGGCTCGCCGGCGACGCGAACGTCGTCCCGGTCACGCTACCGGTTCGTCGACGACTGCGAGACGCCGGTCTCGGCGTTCCTGAAGCTGCGCGAGCGGTTCCCGGGCCCCTCGTTCCTGCTCGAGTCGGCCGAGCAGGGCCGCCTCGGCCGCTACTCGTTCCTCGGCTTCCGCCCGCGGATCGAGCTCCGCTGGAGCGACGGGACCCTGACCGAGACGGTCGACGGGGACGTCTCCGAGCGCCGGTCGCCGATCCCTACGGGGCCGTCGCCGAGATCCTCGGCCGGTTCACGATCGCCGCGCCCGAGCGCCTGCCGCCGTTCGCCGGCGGCGCGGTCGGCTTCTTCGGCTACGACCTCGTCCGCACGGTCGAGCCGCTCGGCGAGCCGAACCCCGACCCGCTCGGGCTCCCCGACATGGCGCTGATGGTCTGCGAGCTGATGCTCGCCTTCGACCACCTCAAGCACGAGGTCGCGGTGATCGGCTACGCGTTCACCGACGGCGGCGCCGACGCGGCGTTCGACCGCGCCGTCGACGCGATCGCCGAGGCGCGCGAGGCGCTGCGCGGGCCGGTGCCGCCGCCCCGCGAGCGGCCGGCGTTAGCGCCGACGCCGCCCGGCGCCGTCCCGGCTGCCGTCCGCCCTGACGGGCGTCGACGGCCCCTTGGGTCTCGAACCTCAGCCGCGAGCACTTCGAGGCGAACGTCTCGCGGATCGTCGAGTACGTCCACGCCGGCGACGCCTTCCAGGTCGTGCCCTCGCAGCGCTTCAGCGCCCCGGCGACGGTCGAGGCGTTCTCGGTCTACCGCGGCCTGCGCACGGTCAACCCGTCGCCGTACATGTACTTCCTCGAGTTCGGCGACTTCCAGATCGCCGGCGCCTCGCCGGAGCCGCTCGTCAAGGTCAGCGGGCCGGCGGGTCGAGACGCGCCCGATCGCCGGCACCTACCCGCGCGGCGCCGACGAGGAGGAGGACCGCCGCAACGCCGAGGCGCTGCTCGAGGACCGAAGGAGCGCGCCGAGCACGTGATGCTCGTCGACCTCGGCCGCAACGACCTCGGGCGCGTCTGCGAGTACGGCAGCGTCACCGTCGACGAGCTGATGGTCGTCGAGACCTACTCCCACGTCCTCCACATCGTCAGCCAGGTCTCGGGGACGCTGCGCGACGGCATCGGCGCGATCGACGCGCTCCGCGCGACGCTGCCCGCGGGCACGCTCTCGGGCGCGCCGAAGGTGCGGGCGATGCAGATCATCGACGAGCTCGAGCCCCACAAGCGCTGCTCCTACGGCGGCGCGATCGGCTACGTCGGCTTCACCGGCGACCTCGACACGGCGATCCACATCCGCACCGTCGTCGTCAAGGACGGGCACGTCCACGTGCAGGCGGGCGGCGGCACGGTCGCCGACGCGAAGCCGGACTACGAGTACCGCGAGTCGGTCAACAAGGCGAAGGCCGTCTTCGCGGCGGTCGCGCTCGCCGAGCGCCAGGCGGACTGGGGCTAGCGATGCGCGTGCTCGTGATCGACAACTACGACTCGTTCACCTACAACCTCGTCCAGTACCTGGGCGAGCTCGGGGCCGAGGTCGAGGTGATCCGCAACGACAAGGCGACCGTCGCCGAGCTGCTCGAGCGGCGCCCGACCGGCTCGTGATCTCGCCGGGCCCGTGCACGCCGGCCGAGGCGGGGATCTCGATCGAGGCCGCGCGGGCGTTCCCGGAGGCGGGGGTGCCGACTCTCGGCGTCTGCCTCGGCCACCAGGCGATGGTCGACGCGTTCGGCGGCCGGACGATCCGCGGCGAGCCGATCCACGGCAAGGACGCCGAGATCGAGCACGACGGCGCCGGCGTCTTCGCCGGGCTGCCGAACCCGCTGCGCGGCGGCCGCTACCACTCGCTCGTCGCCGACCCCGAGCCTCCCGGCGGAGCTCGAGCGCACGGCGTCGCTACGCCGACGTCGTGATGGGGGTTCGCCATCGCGAGCTTCCCGCCGAGGGCGTCCAGTTCCACCCCGAGTCGGTGCTGACGCCCGACGGCAAGCAGCTGCTGGAGAACTTCCTCGGCACACGGCGCTGATGCCGAACGACATCCTCACCAGAGCCATCGACGAGGTCGCCTCCGGCAGCCCACCTGACCACCGACCACGCCGCGGCCGTCCTCGCCGAGGTGATGGAGGGCCGGGCCGGCGAGGTGCAGACGGCGGCGTTCCTGGTCGCGCTGCGGACGAAGGGCGAGACGGTCCCGGAGCTCGTCGGCCTCGCGCAGACGATGCGGCGACTGTCGGCGACGGTCGAGGCCCGGCGCGCCCGATCTCGTCGACACCGCCGGGACCGGCGGCGGGCCGTCGACGTTCAACATCTCGACCGCCGCGGCGCTCGTCGCCGCCGGCGCCGGCTGCAAGGTCGCCAAGCACGGGAACCGCTCGAGCACGAGCCGCTCCGGGTCGGCCGACCTGCTCGAGGCGCTCGGGGTCGACATCGAGATCGCCCCGGACGGGGTCGCGCGCTGCATCGACGAGCTCGGCTTCGGGTTCATGTTCGCGCCGCGCCACCACGCCGCGATGAAGCACGTCGTCCCGGTGCGCAAGGAGCTCGCGGTGCGGACGATCTTCAACTTCCTCGGCCCGCTGACGAACCCGGCCGGCGCCGACCGCCAGCTGCTCGGCGTCTCCGACCGCCGCTACCAGGAGACGATCGCCGAGGCGCTCGTCGGGCCTCGGCTGCGAGCGGGCGCTCGTCGTCAGCGCCGACGACGGGCTCGACGAGATCAGCATCGCCGCCCGGACGCGGGTGATCGAGGTCGCCGGCGGCGGGACCGAGGAGTGGTTCGTCGACCCGGCGGACTCGGGCTCGAACGCGCCCCGCTCGGAGGCGATCGCCGGCGGCGAGCCGGCCGACAACGCCGCCGTCGTCTCGCCGTGCTCGACGGCGAGCCGGGGCCGCCCGCGACGTCGTCGTCCTCAACGCCGGCGCGGCGATCCTCGTCGGCGGCGGCGCGGACGATCTCGCCGCGGCTGTCGACCGGCGCCGCGGAGGCGATCGACTCCGGCGCTGCGCGTACGTCCTCGACGATCTCGTCTCGCTGACCGCCGATCTCGCCGTCGTGACGGCTACCCTCTGGCGCGGATGAGCAAGCTCGACGAGCTCATTGCAGCCGCCCGCGAAGGCGTCGAGCGCCGCCGGGCGCAGCTCCCCCTCGAGGACCTGCGCGACCGGGTCGGCACGCTGAGCGGCTCGCGCCCGTTCCGCGAGGCGCTCGTGCGCCCCGGCGTCTCGCTCGTCGCCGAGTTCAAGCGCAGCTCGCCGAGCGCCGGCGAGATCCGCCCCGGCGCGACGGTCGCCGAGGTCTGCGCGGCGTACGAGCGCGGCGGCGCCGCGGCGCTCTCGGTGCTCACCGAGGAGACCCGCTTCGGCGGCTCGCTCGACGACCTCCGCCAGGCGCGCGCCGCGTCGACGCTGCCGATCCTCCGCAAGGACTTCATCGTCGACGTCTACCAGCTCTACGAGGCGGCGGTGAACGGCGCCGACGCGGTGCTGCTGATCGTCGCCGCGCTCTCCGACGAGGATCTCGGGCGCCTCACGAGGAGACGCGCTTCCTCGACCTCGACTCGCTGATCGAGGTCCACGACGAGGAGGACCTCGAGCGGGCGCTCGAGCTCGACGCCGACGTGATCGGGATCAACAACCGCAACCTCAAGGACCTCAGCGTCGATCTCGAGACGACGAACGAGCTGCTCACCGACGTCCCGGCGGGCAAGACGGTGGTCGCCGAGTCCGGCTACGACCGCCACGAGCAGCTGCTCGAGCTCGAGCGGATCGGAGTCGACGCCGTGCTCGTCGGCGAGAGCCTGATGCGGGCCCCCGACCCCGAGGTCGCGGTCCGCGACCTGACGCTCGACGACGAGGCGACCCGCGAGCATCTCGCCGACCGCGCGCCGAACCGAAGTCTTAGGAACCCTTTCGGTCCCCGTTAGGGCTCTTTAGGGAAGGGGCAACCTCGCCCGCAATGAAGAGCTTTCTGCGCACTCCCTTTGCCTCGGCGCTCGCCGGGGGCCTGATCGTCGCCGTCCTCGGAGCGGTGGCGATCGAGGCCGGCTGGATCGAATCCGAGGGAGACGACGCCGGCGGGCGCCGGCCGCGGCGCCGCTGGCCGCGCCCGCGGCCGAGGCGGCGGCGCCGAGGCGCGGACCGTCAACGAGATCTACAAGGCGGCCTCGCCGGGGTCGCCTACATCGAAGCCGACCGCCGGCGGCCAGCAGACTTTCAGCCCGTTCGGCGCGGCGCCCGGCGGCGGCGGCACGGCGACCGGCTCCGGCTTCGTGATCGACGGCGACGGCCGGATCGTCACCAACGCTCACGTCGTCGACGGCTCGGACGCGATCCGGGTCAAGCTCACCGAGGACGGCGAGGCCTACGACGCGAAGCTGCTCGGCGAGGATCCGTCGACCGACATCGCCGTGATCCAGGTCGACGCCCCGTCCGACGAGCTCCATCCGATCCCGCTCGGCGACAGCTCCCAGGTCACGGTCGGCGACGCGGTGATCGCGATCGGCAACCCGTTCGGGCTCGACCACACCGCGACGGCGGGCATCGTCTCCGGCGTCCAGCGCGAGATCGACTCGCCGAACGGCTTCACGATCACCGACGCGATCCAGACCGACGCCCCGATCAACCCCGGCAACTCGGGCGGCCCGCTGCTCGACTCCGCCGGCGCGTGATCGGCGTCAACTCGCAGATCGAGTCCGCCGGTGGCCAGGGCAACGTCGGGATCGGCTTCGCGGTGCCGATCAACACGACGCGCGACGTCTCCCATCAGCTGATCGCCGACGGCGAGGTCGAGCACGCCTTCGTCGGCATCAGCGGCGGCGACCTGACGCCGGAGATCGCCGACGTCCTCAACCTCGACGTCGACGACGGCGCGATCGTCCAGTCGGTGGTCGAGGACAGCCCCGCCGACGAGGCCGGGATCGAGGCCGGCGACGCGCAGGTGACGGTCGACGGCCAGCAGATCCGCGCCGGCGGCGACGTGATCGTGGCCGTCGACGGCGAGCCGGTCACTCGATGACCGACGTCATCGCCGCCGTCGACTCGAAGCAGCCCGGCGACTCGCTCGAGCTCACGCTGTTGCGCGACGGCGAGCAGCGCGACGTGACCGTCGAGCTGACGACCCGCCCGACTCGGCCAGCGCTAGCCGCCGAAACTCCCTCCCAGGGGAGACTCCGACACCACACCAGGGAAGAGGGCCGGCTCGAGCGAGCCGGTCCGCTCTCTGGGTTCGGCCATCTAAGCTCTCCGATGCACGTCAAGTTCTGTGGGATCACGCGACCCGAGGACGCCGAGGAGGCGGTCCGCTCGGCGCGTGGGCGATCGGGCTCAACTTCTGGCGCGAGAGCCCGCGCTACTGCGATCCCGGGACGGCGGTCGAGATCAGCGCCGCCGTGCGCCGCGCGCTCGTCGCCGGCGTCTTCGTCAACGCGACCCTCGACGAGGTCGCGAGACGCCGCCGAGGACTTCTCGCTGGCGATGGTCCAGCTCCACGGCGACGAGGGACCGGACTTCTGCCGCGAGGTCGGCACGCCGCACCGGCTGCAAGGTGATCAAGGCGCTGCGCGTCCGCAGCGGCGCCGAGGTCCAGTCGGCCGAGGCCTACCGGACCGACTTCCACCTGCTCGACGCCCACACGCCCGGGGTGCCGGGCGGCACCGGCGACAGCTTCGACTGGGAGCTGCTCGCCGGCCGCGACTCCGAGGTCCCGCTGATCCTCGCCGGCGGCCTGCGGCCCGACAACGTCGCCGAGGCGGTCGCGGTCGCGCAGCCGTTCGCGGTCGACGTCGCGAGCGGCATCGAGTCGGCCCCGGGATCAAGGATCACGAGCTGATGGCGGCCTTCGCGGCGGCCGCCGGCGTGCCGGAGGTCGTGGCGGGATGAGCGCGGCCGGGCGCGGGCGCCGCCGGAGGGCTGGCGCTGCGGTCGGCGTCGAGGAGCGGTTCGGCGAGTACGGGGGCAGGTTCGTCCCCGAGGTCCTCGTCGCCGCCCTCGACGAGCTGACGCTCGCCTGGGCACAGGCGCGTGACGACGCGGACTTTCGCCACCGGCTCGACCGCCTGCTGCGCGACTTCGTCGGCCGTCCGACGCCGCTCCACCGCGCCGATCGGCTCTCCGAGCGGCTCGGGCGCCCGTCTACCTGAAGCGCGAGGACCTCGCCCACACCGGCGCGCACAAGATCAACAACGCCGTCGGCCAGGCGCTGCTCGCGAAGCGGATGGGCAAGCGCCGGATCATCGCCGAGACCGGCGCCGGCCAGCACGGCGTCGCGACCGCGACCGCCTGCGCGCTGCTCGGGCTCGAGTGCGTCGTCTACATGGGCACCGAGGACATGCGCCGGCAGGCCCCGAACGTCGAGCGGATGCGGCTGCTCGGCGCCGAGGTCGCGCCGGTCGAGGCCGGCGCCCGGACGCTGAAGGAGGCGGTCAGCGCGGCGATCCGCGACTGGGTCACGAACGTCGCCGACACCCACTACATCATCGGCTCGGCCGTCGGCCCGGCGCCGTACCCGGCGCTCGTTCGCGACCTGCAGCGGGTGATCGGCGACGAGGCGCGCGAGCAGGCCCTCGCTGCCGAGGGCTCGCTTCCGGCGCGGGTGATCGCCTGTGTCGGTGGCGGTTCGAACGCGATCGGCACGTTCACCGCCTTCCTCGACGACCCCGACGTCGAGCTGATCGGGATCGAGGCGGCGGGAGACGGGATCGACAGCGGGCGCCACGGCGCGTCGCTCGTCGCGGGCGGCAAGGGGGTCCTGCACGGCGCCTTCTCGGCGGTCCTCGCCGACGAGGACGGGCAGATCCTCGAGGCGCACTCGGTGTCCGCCGGCCTCGACTATCCCGGGGTCGGCCCCGAGCACGCTCACCTGCGCGACATCGGCCGCGTCCGCTATGAGGCGGTGACGGACGACGAGGCCCTGCGGGCGTTCCGCGAGCTCGCGAAACTGGAAGGCATCATCCCGGCGCTGGAGCCGTCCCACGCGATGGCGTGGTTGCTGCGCAACCCCGCCAACGCGAACCCAAGCCGCGCCACGTCCTCGGCTTCGCCTGCGGGCGTGCGCGGGTCAGCCGAGGGACCGGCTGCTTACGACCTCATGACCCTCTCGGGCCGCGGGGACAAGGACTTGGCCGAGGTTGTCGCACGACTTGGTGATGGCTGATCCGATTGCCGCTGCCTTCGCGGCGGCGAAGGGCGACGGGCGGGCGGCGTTGATGCCGTACATGATGGGTGGGTTCCCGGACCAGGAGACGGCGCTCGCGGTCGCCGACGCCTACGCCGACGCGGGGGCCGACCTGGTCGAGCTCGGGGTCCCCTACTCGGACCCCCTCGCGGACGGGCCGGTGATCCACAATGCGGCGACCGCCGCGCTCAACGCCGGCGCAACCTTGGACTCGGTCCTGCGAATCTGCGAGCGGCTGGCCGCCCGAGTACCGGTGGTCCCGATGGCCTACGCGAACATGGCGCTCGCCCGGGGCCCGGAGCGCTTCGCAGCCGCTCTCGCCGACGCGGGCGCGAGCGGTGTCATCGTTCCGGATCTGCCGCTGGAAGAGGGCTCGCAGGTCGGTGAGGCACTCCGTGGCGCAGGTCTCGCGCAGATCCCGCTCGTGGCCCCGACGACGCCGCCCGAGCGGCGCGCCCGGATCACCGCCGAGGCCGAGGGCTTCATCTACCTGGTCTCCGACACGCGGACGACCGGTGAGCGCGACGCCCTCCCGGCCGCCCTCGGCGAGCTGGTCTCCGCGACGCGCGGGGACTCGCCGGTCCCGGTCGCCGTCGGCTTCGGGATCGGGACGCCGGATCTCGCCGCCGAGGTCGGGCGGATCGCTGACGGGGTGATCGTCGGCTCGCGTCTCGTGCGCGAGGTGGGGGAGGCCGCCGGGCCTGCGGCCGCCGCCGAGGCGGTTGCCGGTTTCATCGGTGCTGCCCGCGCCGCGATGGCGTCGGCGTGACGGGTAGGATCCGACCCGATGAGGCTCCTGGTCTTCACCGTCGTCGGTCTGATCGCCATGGTCGTCGCCTACGCGTTTTCGCTCGGCGGGACGGTGGCGTCGATCATCTTCCTCTTCATCATCTTCAACGCGGTGCTCGATCGGTGGGCCAAGCCGATGCTCGACGCCCTGCGCGCCTGAAGTCCGGCGCCTGAGCGCCTGATGGGGCTCGAGCCGCTTCCCACGACCTTCTCGAGGACCCGCGAGGCTCTTCATCGCGTCGCCGAGGAGCTCGTCGCGCCGGCGCGAAAGCCGGACAACGAGATCGCGCTCACCGTGACCCCGGGCGGATTCGGGACCCCGCCGTTCGAGCATGACGGCAGGCGCGTGCGGGTGATGGTCGACGGACCCGAGCTCGTCCTCGAGAGCAATGGAAGCGAGCGGCGGGAGCCGATCACCTCGCTGGCCGCCGGCGCGGCGATGATCGGTGCCGAGCTCTTCCCCCGTGGCGCGCCCGAGGACACGCAGCCGCTCGCGGTGGATCCGGAGGCGGCACGCCGGCTCGGTGATCTTTACGCGATCGCCGGTGAGGCGCTCCTGGAATTCCGGGATGAGCTGCCCGAGGCGGCGGAGGCGAGCGGGATCAACCTCTGGCCCGAGCACTTCGACATCGCCTTCGAGGCCGGCGCCGAGGCGGCCGGCCGGCGCGCCAACTACGGCGTTTCCCCCGGTGACGGGGAGCATCCCGAGCCCTATGCCTACGTAGGACCGTGGACCGCCGAGGTCGAGGGCGAGCTCTGGAACGCGACCGGCTTCAACGGTGCAGAGCTGGGTTACGCGGACATCGTCGGTGCCGCGGACCCCGCTGCGGCAATTGTCGGATTCTTCCGCGCCCGCTTCGAGACGCTCTCCTGAACCGCGCCGCTATCTTGCGCCGGTGCGATTCGGCGTCCTCACCGGAGGCGGAGACTGCCCCGGCCTCAACGCGGTCATCCGCGCCGTCGTGCGGAAGGGTGTCGGCGAGTACGGACATGAGTTCGTCGGCTTTCGCGACGGCTGGCGCGGTCCGCTCGAGAACGACTTCCGCCCGCTCGGCGTCCCCGAGGTCCGCGGGATCCTGCCCCGCGGCGGGACCATCCTCGGCTCGTCGCGGACGAACCCGTTCAAGGTCGAGGGAGGCCCCCAGACGATCAGGCAGAACCTCGAGGAGTCCGGCGTCGACGGGCTGATCGCGATCGGCGGCGAGGACACGCTCGGCGCGGCCAAGCGGCTGAACGACGAGGGGATTCACGTCGTCGGGGTACCGAAGACGATCGACAACGACCTCGGAGCAACCGACTACACCTTCGGCTTCGACACCGCGGTCAACATCGCGATGGGCTCGATCGACCGCCTGCACACGACGGCGGAGAGCCACAAGCGGACGCTGATCGTCGAGGTCATGGGCCGCCACGCGGGATGGATCGCGCTCCACTCTGGCCTCGCCGGGGGCGCCAACGTGATCCTGATCCCCGAGCACCCGTTCAGCCTCGATCGCGTCTGCGATTACATCGAGCGGCGCTTCGAGGACCAGTACGCGCCGATCGTGGTCGTTTCCGAGGGCGCGGAGCCGGAGGGCGGCATGCCGATGGCCCACGATGCTCCGACGGACGCGTTCGGCCACGCACGCCTGGGCGGCATCGGGCACTGGCTCGAGCGCGAGATCGAAGAGCGCACCGGGCACGAGGCGCGCGCGACCGTCCTCGGGCACGTGCAGCGCGGCGGCACGCCATCGGCGTTCGACCGGGTCCTCGCGACCCGCTTCGGCCTGCACGCGATCGACGCGGCGCACGCCGGCGATTGGGGCAAGATGGCCGCCCTGCGGGGAACCGACATCGTCCTCGTCGAGCTCGCCGAGGCGACCGCCGAGTTGAAGCTCGTCCCCGAATCGCTCTACAGCGAGGCCGAGGTCTTCTTCGGGTGACGACCAGTGGGGCCTAGCGGCCTCTCGGCCGCCCTTCTAGCGCTCGCGCTCGCCGGGCTCGTCGGCTGCGGCGGCGGCGACCCCGAGCCGGGCGAGGGGGCGACACTCGCCGTCTACGTGAGCGCGCCGCTGAGCGGGCCGGCCGCGAACGAGGGGCAGGACGTCGCCGACGGGGCCGAGCTGGCGCTCGAGACCGTGGGCGCGGAGGTCGGCGGGTACGCCATCGACGCCGAGGTTCTCGATGCGGCGGCGGGCGATCGAGGCTGGACGCCGGAGCAGGCGGCCGCGAATGCGCGCACGGCGCTCCGCGACTCCACGGCGATCGCGTACCTCGGCGATTTCGAAAGCGGGGCCACCCGCGCCTCGCTCCCGGTCACGAACGGCGGTCGCCTGCTTCAGGTGTCGCCGGCGAGTGGGGCGGCGGACCTCGTGTCGGGATTCGCCGGGAGCGAAGACGTACCGGAGGTCCAGCACACCGGCGAGCGGACGTTCGGGCGCGTGATCCCCTCCGACGACGCGCAGAAAGAGACGACGACCGGGTGGGCGGGCGAGCTGGGCATACCCGATCGATGGGCCTACGACGACGATGTCGTCTACGGGGAGCTCGTCCATGCCTCGGGGCGCTACGCGACGACCGCTGCACTCGCGCCCGGACAGCTGCCGCCGGCCGGTGCCGACTTCCGGACCACGTTCGAGGAGCGCTACGGACGAGCTCCGGGGCCGTACGCCGCCTACGGTTACGAGGCGATGGCGCTGATCCTCGACACGCTCGAGCGGGCGACGGACCCCGCCGATCGCCAGGCCGTGGTCGAAGCGTTCTTCGACACGTCGGGCCGCGACTCGATCCTCGGTCCGTACTCGATCACGGAGACCGGGGAGACGACGCTTTTTTTTTTTTTTCGAGCGCATGAGCGGATACCGGCGCGGACCGGGTGGGCTCCAGCCGGTTGAAACACTGCAGATCGGCTGACCAGTCGGTCCCGGCGAGAGGACCGCCGGTGACTCACGGCACGCGACCGCTTCCTCGGCGTGGCTGAACGGCGTCGGGTCGCCGCGAGCGCGTCGATGTGCGCGCGATGCCACGTGCCGAGGAGTCCCGAACGCGCGCGCGACGCCGACCTGCTCGGCCGCCAGGCAGCTGCGGCCTCCCGTTCGCCGAGGCGAGGTGCGCCAAGGCTGCGGTGCTGCGCCACGGGTGGTGGGTGAAGCCGCAATTCGTCGCGCCCAGTTCCGCTTCCATGCACCGCATGCGAGGCGAGGCGAAGGCTTCCTCGGACGGTCGCTCGCGAGCTCCAGCCGGCACGCACTCGCGGCCTGCTGGAGAGCGGCGTCTCGACCAGCTCCCCGACCTGGTCGAGGATCGCGGTCAGATCGCGCGCCTCGTCGAGTTCGCCGCGCTCGATCAGTGGTCGGCGACGCAGGCAATCGCCGTCGGAACGCCGAGCGGCCAGCCGTGCTCGGTCGCGAGCCGGAGCGCCGTTCGCCCCTCCTCCTCGGCCTCGCGAAGCTCCCCAGCGGAAGCACCGCGCGAGCGCAGACAGGCGACGACGCCAGCGCCCGCACCGATCCACTCTTCGAGGCCGCCGCCGCCGCTTCCTCGAGCCAGCGTTCAGCCGCCTCGGCCCGGTCGGTGATCTGGAGCGTTGCGATCGCGCCGATCGCGGCCACATGATCCGGCGGACCTGGTCCGTAGGCGGCCCTCGTCGAGGCGCGCTCCGCGAGCCGTACGCCTGCTCGCGGCCATGGCCCCAGGTGGTCTCGAGGCGAGAACCCCGAGCAGCTCCGTTTCCGTACCGGTCGAGCCGCTCTGCGCTTTCGTGCGCGCCTCCAGCTCGCGCCAGCTCGCGCACTAGTGAGATCGGCTAGGGCCATGCCGAGCAGCTCGCACGCAGGCCGGAGGCAGCGCCGCATCATTGTCGCTCAGCTCATCGCTGAGCCACGGAGGTGTCACTGGCGTCGGAGACCCGGTCGGCTAACACGAGCGCCCGGGCCAGCGCAACGCCGGCCCTGGCGCGCAGCGAGGCGTCCGAGGCGGCGGCCAAAGCCTCGCGCAATCGCTCCACGCAGCCGGGTCGCCGCTGAGGAGCTCGGCGGTTCCCAGCTCTGCACACCTCGGCGCGCACGGGCGGGAGGCGGCTCCTTGGCGCCCGGCGCAGGTCGCCGACGGCTGCGTCGTCAGCGCCTCCGGCGGCAGCGCGCCGCGCCGCGGCGCGAAGGGTCTCCACCGCCCACGTACGTCCGATCCCGTCCCCCCGCTCCAGCTGGCCTGCCATCAGCTCGGGCTCGGCGTCCTCGTCGCCTAGAATCCCTGCGGCACGCCCGTGCGCGAGTCGCCGCCGCGCGGCCGGCAGCTCCGAGTAACGGCCTCGCGCACCATCGGACGGGCGAACGCGAGCGGGTCGCCGTCGCGGATGACGTCGCCGAGCGCGAGTCGCTCGGCCGCGTTCCCATCCGCCCCCGGGGCGAGGCCCGCGAGTGCCGCGGCGCGGCGGAGCGGGGCCCCGTCTCCCAGCACCGCCAGAGCCTCGGCCAGGGCCTCCGCGTCGTCGCCGAGCCGACCGATTCGTGCGCGGACCGCGCGGCGTACCGACTCCGCGTTGCGGCCGTGACCGAAGCCGCAAGCGCGCCGTCCGCCTGGGCGTCGCGTTCCCGCAGCGTCGAGGAGTCGACGCAGGTGGTACGGTCGCCGCCTGTGGCCGATGCGCACGCCTCCTGCTCGCGCTCGCTTACCTCACCGAGCTCGGATGCGACCAGGCCGCCGATGGCGTCTCGGCTCAATGGCTTCAGGCCCAGGTCCGCGCCGCGGGTCCGGCGCCCAGCCCCTCGAGCAGAGATTCGTCCGTTCGTTCCCCGGGCCGCACAGCGATGCAGATTGCGACCGGCAGTCCATCGAGGCGGCGGCCGAGGAAGTCGAAGAACCGGAGCGACGGGCCGTCGGCCCACTGCGCGTCGTCAACCATCAGCAGCAGCGGGCGCTCCTCGGCGAGCTCGGCCGTCAGCCACCAGAGACCGTGAAGTAGGGCGAACATCCGGTCCTCGTCGGGCATTGGTCCCGCGGCCTCGCCACGCTCAACAGCGGTGTCGCGAGGCTGGCGCCTCCGCGCAGCTCGGGCGCATCGCGATCGGGACCGGTCGCGAGTGGATCGGCGAACAGCTGTAGGCAGGCCCCGAACGGGAACTCACGCTCGAGCTCGCCGCAGGTCGCGCGCAGCACCGTGATCTCGCGCTCGCGCGCGCCTCAGCGGCTGCCTCCAGCAGCGCTGTCTTCCCGAGGCCGGCGGAGCCTCGATCGAGAGCAGGCCGCCGTCGCCGCTTGCGGCGCCGTCCAGCAGGGCGTTGAGGCGGTCGAGCTCCACCTCTCGCTCGAGCAGGCACGCCGCGCGACTCACCACCTCACCCATTTCCCCGTAGCGCATCGTAACTTCGTGGTGGCTCCACGATTGCCAAGGGCCTCCGGCTGTGAGAGGGTCGGCTGACCATGAGGGGTTCTGGGGTGAGGTTTGTCGTTGCGCCGGGGGTGATTGCACTCGCGGCACTCGCGCTGCTCGCCGTCACACTCGCGGCGGCGCCGCCCGCACTCGCGACGCACGGGGTCGGCGGTCAGAACCAGTGCAACGACAACGTCGACAACGACTTCGACCTGCTCACGGACCACGACGGCGGCCCCTTCGGGCCGCTGCTCAAGGATCCGAACTGCTCAGGCCCGGGCGACGATTCCGAGGCGGCCTCGTCGACGTGCGCGGTCTGCGTCAACTTCTACACCGAGTACGACCGCGACGGGGCCGGCGGGGCGCCGGCGATTCGGCGATTCCACCCGAACCTGATCGCCAACCTGCCGTACTCGCTCGACGTCAACGGCAACCTCGGCGATCTCGCCGGTGGCCTGCCACTTCCCGGCTATGAACTCAAGGTGCAGGTCGTCGGCCTCTCGGCGACCAACCCGACGATCAGGATCGAGAAGCTCGCGACCGCGCCGGTGAACCTTCCGCTTCGCACCGAGATCGTGATCGGCGAGGCGACGAAGACCAGCCTCGGTTACGACACGCTCGACTCCACGGCGCCGCAGTCGTGGGTCGCGGAGGTCGACCTCGGCGACCGTGACGCGAACGTCAACACGAGCCAGGCGCTCGTGAACCTGACCGTCGGCGGCGCGGGGCGCCGGATGACGCTGGTAACCGAGGAGTTCGGCGGGTCCGCGCTCGCCCGCACCGACCGCCACATCCGCCGGATGACGCTCGTCGGGGACCCGGCACGCGGACCGTCGTCCCGACCACGGCAGGCCTCGAGCTGACCACTTCCGACGACAGCACGCACGTCCACCTAACCCACAACCTGCGGACGACGCTCGAGTTCGCCCTCGACGAGCCGGGCACGGGCACCGACGCGAGCGGGCGGGTCGACGAGCTGCCGGCGACGGCGGATGTCGTGCTCAACGACGTCGACGTCAGCGGCGACGGCGAGAAGGATCAGCAGATCGAGTACGAGGCGAGTGCGCGTGCGAATGCCGACATCCACATCGACTCGCCGTTCACCCGCGAGGAGCCCGACGGCAGCACGACGCAGGGGCGGACCGTCACCGACGCGCACATCGTCGGCGCTCCCATGGTGGCCGGCTTCACGCTCGCGAGCCCCGGTGAGAACCGCACTGAGGTCACGTACCACGCGGAAGAGCGGGCGACGAGCGCAACGATCGAGAGCGACGATGGCACCTCGCACTTCGGCGCAACGATCGAGAACCTGCCGTTCACGATCGAGGAGTTGAGCGCCGACTCGATCCCCGGCGAGACCAACCTCACCTACGTCGCCGACGAGATCGTCGACCGGGTCCTGCTCGAGGCGAACACGGACGAGGATGAGTTTGCGGTCGAGGTCGACGATCTTCCGGCCGAGGTCGGCATCCAGCTCCAGACCCCCGCGACGGAGTCCTCGCCGGATGTCACCCGGCTCGAGTACGGCGCGAGCTCCATCGTCCCGCACGCGTCGATCACCGCTGACCAGCTGCTCGAGGCCGCACCCGTCCCGCCGGCGACCAGCCCCGTGCTCCACCGGCGGACGGTTGCGTTCAACGTCGACGGCGTGGAGCCCGGAACCGGTCTCGCGCGCTCACTCGAGTTCAAGCTCGACAACGACGAGCGCACATTCGAGTACATCGCCTCCGACTCGATTCCCGAGATCGGCCTCGTCGGCAGCGACGAGATCCCGTTCTTCTCGCGCGCCAACGAGATCGACCTCGGCATCGAGGATCTGCCGTTGCTCGCGAGCGGCAAGTTCGTCGACGATTTCCTCGAGTTCAACGCCCACGGCGGCCAGCTGGGCGAGGTCGAGCTGATCGCGAACAGCCCGGGCGACGAGGAAGCGCTGCCGTCAACCGAGGACGGCGTGCTGATGCGCGACTTCCCGGACTCTTACACGCTCTACGGGCGCGTGCGCGGCCTGCGCTTCGCCCGCTACGTCGACCATGGCTCGGTCGCCAAGAGCATCGACGTCGACGCCGCGCCACCCACCGGCACCGACGCCCGCGTCGACGTCCAGAGCGCGATCGAGAGGGCGGTCTGGACCAACACCGTCGACGACGAGGACGAGTCCGTCGTCCGGCCGGGGACGGAGGAGCTCAACGTCTTCCTGCGCGACTACCCGGCCGACGTCAACCTCGAGCTGGACGGGGGCACCGGAGCACGTTCGTCGACTACAGCGCGGCCGCGCCCGCGGGACGGTTCGACTTCCTCCAGGAGACCCGGTACACGGGCGATCCGGTGCCTGTGATCTACAAGCAGCCCTATACGGCTGCCAACCTGACGACGAGCTACCAGCCCGCCAACTTCACCCGGATCACCAACGCGTCGCTGATCCCGATGCCCGCGAGCTTCCAGCGTCTGTCAGGTGGCCAAGGGCGCCGGGTGCTCGGACGGCACCTGGGAGCGCGACATGTTCGAGGACTTCAACCCGGCGACGGAGGCCAACGGCGGCTCCGTGCGCTTCACCTCGAGCCCGCGTACCCGCCTGGTGCTGCACGACTTCGAGGGCGGGTCGCCGGTGCCGATCACGTACATGCGCGACCGCCAGGAGGTCGAGGACGCCGGCGATGACTGCGAGCGGCCGACGATCTACCTCGTGCCCGGCACGGCGCCCCCCGTCATCCGCCCCGGTTGCGCTTACGAGGACGTGAAGCCCGGCTTCGCCCGCAAGGACATCGACATCAGCCTCGGCGACGTGATCGTCCAGAACCACCTCGAGTCAAGCGGCTGGGTCGGGCACAACATCGCCAACATCTTCGCCGACGGCAACAACCAGGGCTATGTCGCCTTCGACACCGGCTGGCGTGACGTCGAGACGATCGGCGGTAACGACATCTGCGAGCCGCTCGGACTCCCCAGCGGCTGCAACCAGCTTGGAATCCTCCACGGCCACCGCCCACCGCCCGAGGCATCGACCGTGAGCGGCACGATCGCCAAGGACGGCCATTTCTGCGTCGGCGGCGAGCCCAAGTGCCTGCCGGAGGAGCTCGACGAGGCGTTCCCGATCGGCTTTGGTGGGAAGGTCGACGCCGTCTCGCTCGGCTTCGGAACCGGCTTCGGCGCCTCGCACCGGGTGTTCGAGTTCGACCCGGACGAGCTGATCTTCGCCGAGCACCATTCCGGGCACGTCTACTGCCCGTCCAACCTGGATCTGCGCAGCGGGCCGACCGACTTCAGCGACTACGTCTGCGACGGCGAGATCCCGCTCCCGCCGGAGTAGCGCGGCGGCGGCTCAGCGCCGCAGCAGGTCGCGGAGGGCGCCGTCGAGCGTCGGGGAAGCGGAAGTCGTAGCCGAGGTCGAGCGCTCGCCGGGGAACGACCCGGATGCTGGCGAGGATCTGATCGGTTAGCTCCTCGCCGCGCATCGCGACGAGGGCGGCTCGGGGCACGGGGGCGATGGCGGGGCGACGGAGCGCCCTGCCGAGCGCCTTCGAGAACTCGCGGTTGGTGACCGGGTTCGGCAGGCTCGCGTTCAGGGGTCCTTCGACGCGCTCGTCGCCGAGTGCCCAGAGCAGCAGGCCGGCCTCGTCGTCGCGATGGATCAGCGGCATGTACTGGCGGCCGCCGGCCAGCGGACCGCCGACCCCGAGCTTGAACGGCAGCATCAGCTGCTCCAGCAGGCCGCCGGCGGGGTCGAGCACCGGCGCGCTGCGGAAGACGGCGACCCGCAGCGAGTCCGAGCGCGCGTCGAGCGCGGCCGCCTCCCACTCGGCGACCATGCGCGCCGGTCCAGTCATCGGCGTGCGGCGTCGACTCGTCGACGATCGCCTCGCCGCGCTCGCCGTAGTAGCCCACCGCGCTCTGGCTGACGAGGACCGGGCGGCGTCGGCGATGCGGCGTGCATGCCGTCGACGAGGTTCTTCGTCGCCCGCACGCGGCTGTCGGTGATCCGTCGCTTCGCCTCCGGCGTCAGCCGCTGGTTGATGTTCTCGCCGATCAGGTTGATGACCGCGTCGATGCCCTCGAACGCGGCCTCGGGCGGGCGCTCCTTCGTCGGCTGCCACGCGTGCCAGGCGACGGTTGGGCTGCTCGCGCGGGCCCGCACCGGGTCGCGGGTGAGTCCGACGACCTCATCTCCGCGCACGAGCAACCGGTCGCAGACCTCGGCTCCGATCATTCCGGTCGCCCCTGTGAGCAGTACGCGCATCGTCGAGTTACCCCTCTACCCCGTTTTCGGCTGGATCGCTCGCCGCTACTCGATCGTCGAGAACGTGCCCGGTCTCCTCGGAGACGCGGGCGATGCCGTCCCGGCGGGCCTCCTCGACCACCGCCTTCGCCACCGCGGGAGCGACGTCGCGGTCGAAGACCGACGGGATGATGTAGTCCTCGGAGAGATCCTCCGCGGCGACCACGTCGGCGATCCCCTGGGCGGCGGCGAGCTTCATCTCCTCGGTGATCTGCGGTGCGCCCGCGTCAAGTGCGCCGCGGAAGATCCCGGGGAAGGCGAGCACGTTGTTGATCTGGTTCGGGTAGTCGGAGCGCCCGGTGGCCATGATCCGGACGTAGGGCTCCGCGTCCTCGGGCATCACCTCGGGCGTGGGGTTCGCCATCGCGAAGACGATCGCGTCGTCGTTCATGCGCTCGAGGTGGGACGCCTCGAGCACGCCCGGGCCGGAGAGGCCGACGAAGAGGTCGATGCCGTCGATGACCTCGGCCGGCGAGCCGAGGCGGTGCTCGGGATTCGAGTTCTCCGAGTACCAGCGCTTGATCGGGGTCATCTCCTCGTAGTCCTCGCGCGTGGTGGAGAGCGCGCCCTTGCGGTCGCAGCCGATGATCCTCGTCACCCCTGAGGCCAGCATCATCTTCGTCACCGCCACCCCGGCGGCACCGAGCCCGGTCATCAGCACGGTCAGGTCCTCGATCGGCTTGCCGACGATCTTCAGCGCGTTGAACAGCGCCGCCATCGTCACGACGGCGGTGCCGTGCTGGTCGTCGTGGAAGACCGGGATGTCGAGCTCCGCCTTGAGCCGTTCCTCGATCTCGAAGCAGCGCGGCGCCGAGATGTCCTCGAGGTTGATGCCGCCGAAAGTCGGCGCCATCAGCTTCACCGCACTCGATGATCTTCTCCGGGTCGTTGGTGTCGAGGCAGATCGGGAAGGCGTCGATCCCGGCGAACTCCTTGAACAGCATCGCCTTGCCCTCCATCACCGGCATCGCCGCCTCCGGGCCGATGTCGCCGAGGCCGAGGACCGCAGAGCCGTCGGAGACGACCGCGACCGTGTTCTTCTTGATCGTGAAGTCGAAGGCCTTCTTGCGATCGCCCGGCGATCTCCATGCAGACGCGGGCGACGCCCGGCGTGTAGGCCATCGAGAGGTCGTCACGGGTCTTCAGCGGATACTTGTTGTGCTGCTCGATCTTGCCGCCGCGGTGCATCGCCAGCGTGCGGTCGACGTAGTCGATGACACGGGCGCCGCGGGTCGAGCCGATCGCCCGCAGGATCTCCTCCCAGTGCGCCTGGTCGCGGGCGTCGATCGTGAACTCGCGCACGCGTTTGCCCTCGCTGCCCGCGCCGGGGACGAGGTCGACGCCCTGAAGCGCGCCACCCGCCTCCGCGATCGACGCGGTCAGCTTTCCGAGCGGCTCGGAGCGCGCGTCGAGCTCGACCCGCACGGTGACTGAGAACTGGGCGGAGACGGAGGCCATGGGGGCGGGGATTCTATGCGGGCCCCTGTGTCGACGGCCGCAGCGCTTCGAGCCGGGTTTGAGCGGCGCCGGGCGGGCAAGAAGCTGGATATGGAAGAACCCGAACGATCAGAGGCCGGCCCGGAACAGGATCCGCCGTCTGAGGGCGGCCCGACGGCGCCCCAGGACGTCGACAATCCGAGCGAGCGGACGAGTCCGCCGGGAAATCCCGAACCGGACCCCGAGCGCGTCCACGACGCCGAGGAGGACCAGGACCGCACCATCCCGGGCTGAGCGGGGCGCCTCCGCGGGCCCACGCGGTCGCTCCTTAAGATCACCCGGATGCCGAAGGCGCCTGCGAAGAAGGAGAAAGAGCTCTTCCTGATCGACGGGAACTCGCTCGCCTACCGCGCGTTCTTCGCCCTGCCGGAGTCGATCGCGACCGCGGACGGGCGGCCGACGAATGCGATCTACGGCTTCGCCTCGATGATGGCCAAGCTGCTGATCGACCACAGCCCCCGCGCCGTGATCGTCGCGTGGGACAAGGGCTGGTCCGGGCGCGAGAAGGTCTACGCCGAGTACAAGTCGCAGCGCAAGTCGCGGCCGGACCTGCTCAAGGAGCAGTGGCCGCATCTGGCGCCGATGGCGGAGGCGTTCGGGTTCAAGAACGTCTCCGTCGAGGGCTATGAGGCCGACGACGTGATCGCCACGCTGACCCGCACGGCGACCAACGCCGAGATGCCGGTGATGATCGTCTCCGGCGATCGCGACGTCTACCAGCTCGTCCGCGACGGGGTGCGGGTGATGACGACCTCTCGCGGGGTCACCGACACGAAGATCTACGACCACGACGGGGTGATCGAGCGCTACGGCGTGCCGCCGGAGCTCGTCACGGACTTCATCGGTCTCAAGGGCGACACGTCGGACAACATCCCGGGGGTCCCTGGCATCGGGGACAAGACCGCGGCCGAGCTCCTGCAGCGGTTCGGCTCGCTCGAGAAGGTGCTCGAGTCGGTCGACGAGATCAGCGGGGCGAAGCGCAAGCAGAACCTCACCGAGCACGCCGAGGACGCCCGCGTCTCGAAGCAGCTCGCGACGATGGTCGAGGACATCGAGGTCCCGATCGACGTCACCGGCGAGCTCCGCACCAGCCCCGATCGCTCGAAGCTTCGCGACGTCGCCAACGAGTTCGAGCTCCGGGCCGTGATTCAGCGCCTCGACGACGAGTGGGAGGAGGTCGTCCCCGGTCGCGCCGTCGAGGAGACGATCGAGGTCGAGGCGACCGCCGGCTCGGTTGCCGACCTGAAGCCGGGGGAGATCGCGGTCGGGCTCAACGGCGAGCGCTTCTCCGCCACCGACGGGGAGAAGGCGATCGCCGCGGACGCGCCGGATCGCGCCAAGCTCGCCGGCGAGCTCGCCGGGCGGCCCCTGATCGCCCACGACATCAAGGGCCTCGGGGAAGGGGGGAGGACCGGCCTGCTCGCCGTCGCGGGCCAGGGAGCCCTCGATCTCGCCCACGACACGATGGTCGCCGCCTACCTGATCGACCCCGCCCGTCGCACCTACGTTCTCAACGAGCTCGCCGCCGACGCCGGCCTCGCCGCCGCCCCGGCCGGAGCCGAGGACGGTCAGCTCTCACTCGAGGGGGAGGAGGGGGACGCGGCAGGCGATCCGGCCGTCGACGCCCGCCTCGCCTGGGAGCTGGCAGAGCGCCAGCGCCCGCGCCTGACCGAGTTCGGCGTCGAGCGGATCATGAACGAGGTCGAGATGCCGCTGATCGAGGTGCTCGCGGCGATGGAGCAGATCGGTCTCAAGCTCGACGTCGAGCGGCTTGCCGCCATCGGCGCGGGCATGGAGGAGCAGATCGCCACGCTCCAGGCCGAGATCTTCGAGCTCGCCGGGCACGAGTTCACGATCGGCTCGCCGCAGCAGCTCGGCCAGGTCTTCTTCGACGAGCTCGGGCTGACGAAGAAGCGCCGCGGCAAGACCGGCTTCTCCACCGACGCCCGCGTCCTCGCCACCATCCGCGACGAGCACCCGATCGTCGAGAAGGTCGAGAAATGGCGCGAGCTGACGAAGCTGAAGAACACCTATCTCGACTCGCTGCCGCCGCTCGTCGACCCGGTCAGCGGACGGATCCACACCACCTTCAACCAGGTGACCGCGGCCACGGGGCGGCTCTCGAGCACCAACCCGAACCTCCAGAACATCCCGATCCGCTCCGAGGTCGGCCGCCCGGTCCGCTCCTGCTTCATCGCCGAGAGCGGCCGCATGCTGATCTCCGCCGACTACAACCAGGTCGAGCTGCGGGTCCTCGCGCACGTCGCCGGTGAGGACGTCCTGCGCGAGATCTTCGCCTCCGGTGAGGATGTGCACGCCGCGACGGCCGCCGGGATCATCGGGGCCGACCCCGACGCGATCAGCCCGCACCAGCGCTCTCAGGCCAAGATGGTCAACTACGGCATCGCCTACGGCCTCTCCGCGTACGGCCTCGCCGATCGCCTGCAGATCGAGCGCAGCGAGGCCGCCTCCTACATCGAGCGCTACTTTCAGCGCTTCCCGGCGGTGAAGCGCTTCATCGACGACACGATCGTGAAGGCGGAGAAGGACGGCCACGTCCGCACGCTGCTCGGCCGGCGGCGGAACGTCCCGGAGCTGCGATCGGGCAACCCGCAGCGGCGCGGCCTGGGAGAGCGCCTCGCGGTCAACACGATCATCCAAGGGACCGCCGCGGACATCATCAAGCTCGCGATGGTGCGGGCGACCCGGGCCCTCGCCGACGCCGGTCTCGAGACGCGGCTCGTCCTGCAGATCCACGATGAGCTGCTCTTCGAGGGGCCGGCCGCAGAGGTGGACGAGGCGGCGAAGATCGCCGAGCGCGAGATGGTCGACGCCTTCGAGCTCGACCCGCCGCTCGCCGTCGACGTGGGCATCGGCCCCGACTGGCTCGCAGCCAAGTAGCCCCAGCTGACCCGGCCGCCCCAGGAACACTGACGTTCCGCCCGCCTCCTCGAGCTTCGCCCTCCGGGGGCGGTCGGGTCAGCCGTTTGTTCCGTGAGGGTTTGCGCGCCTCTGTGTTTCAGGGGCCCAGCAAACGCGAATCAGAAGGAGGATCGAGATGAATGCCGATCGAGCGACGCTGCTCAGCCGCGCCAGCTACGTCGTCATGTTGCTCTTGATCGCGGCCTTTGCGGTCAGCGCGATGAGCGTCGTCACGTCGGTTGCCGACGCCGACGACAAGGTCGTCGCGCACCGTGACTCGGGCCCCGGCCACGACGGCGACGATGACGAAGACGACAACTCCGGCCCCGGCAACGGTGACGACGACGATTCGGACACCGGGACGAACACGAACACGGGAACGAACAGCCAGACGACCCGTGGCACCGGTGACAGCAACACGAACACCAACGACACGGCGACCGGGACGCACACCCGCACTCGCGGTGACGACGGCGACACCTCCACCGGGACGAACACCGGCACCGGCGGCGGCACGCAGACCCAGACCCAGACGCGGACAGGCTCCGTCTGAGCCGGGGAACCGAACGGATGAGCACCCTGACGGTTGACCGCAGGTGGCAGCTCGAGCCCGGGGACGAGATCGTCCCCGGGCTCGGCGCGCTCGACCGCCTCGGCGGCGGGCATCGCTACGAGGCCTACCTTGCGTTCGATGAGCGCCTGCACGCGATCGTCGTCGTCAAGGTCGTGCGGCCACACCTCGCGGAGGACGAGCACACGCTCGCCGGTCTCGCGGCCGAGGTGGCGATGCTGCGCCGCCTCGCTCACCCCTCGATCGTGCGCAGCTTCGGCGCGGTGCTCGAAGGCCCACGTCCGCACGTGGTCCTCGAGCACGTCGAGGGCGGCCGCCTCTCGAGCTTGGTACGTCGTCACGGTGCGCTGCCCCCAGAGCAGCTGGTCCCGCTGGCGACTCAGCTCTGCTCGGCCCTCCACTACCTGGCCGCGGAAGGGGTCGTGCACCTCGACGTGAAGCCGGCGAACGTGATCATGTCCGGTCCGCCGCGCCTGATCGACCTCAGCGTCGCGCACGAGCGCGGCGCCGCGAACCTCGCGGTCGAGACGGTCGGCACCGATGGCTACATGGCCCCCGAGCAGTGCGACCCCGCCCGTCTCGGCCCTCCCGGGCCAGCGGCGGACATCTGGGGCCTGGGGGTCACGCTGTACCGCGCGGCGACGGGCGAGCGTCCGTTCCCCAAGGGCGACGAGGACGCCTCGGGCCCGACCCGTTGGCCTCAGCTCGAGCTCGATCCGGCGCCGCTCGAGCGACTGCCGGCCGCGGTCGTGGAGCCCATCATGGCCTGCCTGCGGTTCGATCCCGAAGCGCGGCCGACGGCCGCCGATCTCTGCGAGCGACTCGAGCCGGTGCTGGGAGCGCAGCCGAAGCCGAAGCTCGCGCCGCTGAAGCCGCGCTGGCGCTAGCCGGACCCGGAGGATCCGGAGCCGGACGACGAGGAGCCGGAGCCGGAGTTGTCCACGTCGGGCTCCTCGACCTCGACCTCCTCGGGCTCCTCGACCTCGACCTCCTCCAAATCGCCGCCGCCCGAGCCGGAGCTCGAGCTTCCGGAGCCGACGAACCCGAGCCGACGAACCCGAGCCGGACGAACCCGAGCCCGACGAACCGGAGCCGGACGAACCCGAGCCAGACGAATCGTCGTCGGAGTCGGAGTCATCCGAGTCGGAGCCCGAGCTCGCGCTCGGGCCTGAGCTCGGCGAAGGCCCGCTCGAGTCGTCGCCCGCCTCGATCTCCGGCCCCTCGTTCTCGACCTCGACTTCCGGCCCCTCGTTCTCGCTCTGCGGACCGTCATCGCCGGAGCTGTTACCGCCGCCCGATCCCTGCGAGCTGCCTGCAGTCGGCGGCGCGCCGAGGTTCGAAGCCGACACCGGCGCCGGCGCCGGCGAGATGCGTGCGGCATCCCGTCCGTCAGCCGCTCGCTCGCGGCGCTCGGCCGGCGGGTCGGAATCGCGGCCGTCGGCGGCGCGGTCGATCGCGACGCCGGAGCCGATCGCGAGCGCACCGATCGCCGCCACGCCCGCGCCCTTCAGCAGGAGCCCGCCGCCGCCTGCGACCCCGGCCCCGGTGGCGAGCGCTGCGCCGGCTTCCGCCGACCCCGAGTCGAGGAGCGCGCGTAGGAGCGGAAGGGGGACGACGCCGGCGGCCGCGGTGCGAACGGCGGTCCGCGCGCGGTGGATCAGGCCCCGGATCGACCCGGGCGTCGTCCCCAGCGCCTCGGCGATCTGCTCGTGGGTGCGTCCGTCGAGCGCGTTGCCGACCAGGGCTTGGCGCTGGCGCTCGGGCAGCGCCGCGACCGCGGCGACGACGCGTTCGAGTTCGGACCGCTCGAGCACGATCTCCTCCGGCCGGCGGACACCGTCGATCGTCTCGTCCAGTTCCTTGTCGTAGCGGACCTGGCGCCGGGCGTTCAGGGCAGCGTTGCGAACGACCGCGTAGAGCCACGGCTTCAACTTGATCTCGCGGCCACCCTCGCGGATCGCGATCCAGGACCGCTCGAAGCTCTCCTGGACGACGTCCTCGGCCCTGTCGCGAGGCGCGTAGGCGGCGGCGAAGGCGATCAGCGGCAACCGGTAGCGGCGGTCGATCTCCGCGAAGGCGGACTCCTCGTCGCGCTGCGCGAGCTCGACGAGGCGCGCGTCGGGCTGCGCTTCGAGAAGCGCCCTTCCCAGCGGCCTCGTGGTCGATTTCTCCCTCATGGTTCCCGCAATCTCCGCCTGGTCGTTCGAGTCCTGACTACCCGTAACACGTCCGCGTCGAAAGGGCTCACGCGAGAAATCACGTCCGGCTTCGTGAGCCTAGAGTCCGCTGGCGTGGACCGAGGGATCGCAGTCCTCCTCATGGCGGCCGTCGGCGGGCTGATCGCGATGCAGCCCGCGGTCAACGCCGGGCTGGGGCGGGAGACCGGCAATCTCGCGGCGGCACTCGTCTCATTCGGCGTCGGCACGCTCGTCCTGGCCGCGATCGTCGCCCTGAGCGGCCAGGCATCTGGGGTCGGCGAGGCGGTCGGAGTCCCGTGGTACTACCTCATCGGCGGCGTCCTCGGTGCCGCGTACGTGTTCGCCGCGCTCGTGACCGTGACCTCGATCGGCGCCGGCGGCGTGGCGGCCGCGACGATCACGGGCCAGCTCACGTTCTCGGTCTTCCTCGACCGGATCGGCTTCCTCGGCCTCGAGGAGCAAACGATCACCCTCGAGCGCGTGATCGGCATCGCCCTGCTGCTTGCGGGCACCTACCTGATCGTGCGTTAGGCGGGCGTCTTAGCCCGTCCCGTCGGGGTCGTAGCCGGTCCCTCAGCAGACCCGCGCACGCCCGCAGGCGAAGCCGAGGACGTGGCGCGGCCGCTGTCTGTAGCCCCGCCGACGAAGTCGGGCGGGGCGATGTTGAGGTAGTGCGCAAAGGACCAGCGCACGAAGCGCTCGTGCCCGCACGCTCGGATAACGAGACGCTGCAGACGGGCGGGCAGCTTCGGGACCAGCTTCTGCACCCGCAGCATCCAGCGGAACTTCCACTCGTGGGAGTCGCTGAAGGCGGCGTAGTCCACGAGCGCACGCTCGCGGGTCTTGTGTCCCTCGATCACCTCGCGCAGCTCGCGGCCGCAGGCGATCCCGAAGTACATGGCCGTGCGGATGCCCTCGGCGGTCAGCGGCAGGCAGTGACCCGCGGAGTCGCCGACGAAGAAGATCCCGTCCTCGGTGGCGGGCCGGATCTTGTGCGGGATCCAGTTGCCCTGCCAGCGGACCCGGTCGCGGTCGAGGTCGTCGGCCAGGAGCTCGGTGGTCTCGCGAACGTGGAATCGGGGGTCGAAGGAACCGACGCCGATTCGCTGCTCGCCGCCGGCGGGAAAGCTCCAGCCGTATCCGGCGGGGACGTAGCGGCGGTCGATCCAGATCTCGAGGTCGTCGCTCTGCCCATGCGGGTGCACCTCGAGCCCCCGCGAGAGCGGCGCGTCGGGAGGCTGGTAGCCGTCCTTCGCCAGCACCCGCCGCCAGCCGAGCGCGTCGACAACAAATCGCGCGGAGATGACCCCACGGTCCGTTTCAACGGCGATCGTGCCCTCGGCTGACCCGCGCACGCCCGCAGGCGAAGCCGAGGACGTGGCGCGGCTGTTGTTCGAGGACGTGGCGCGGCCGTTTATTTTTGCGGTTTCGAACGGGGTCTTGCTCTGCTCGTAGAGCAGCTCACAGAGCGTCCGGTAGTCGAACGTCGAGAACGTGAACGGGAGGGGATAGCGAGAGGTTCCGTGCGGCGTGTGGACCACGAGCTCGTCGAACTCCTGCTGGGCGGCACCTTCGAGCCCCATCGCCTCCAGCCAGCCCGTGGGGATCCCGCACGCCGACGTCTGCCGCTCACCGATCTCATAGCGATCGACGATCAGCACGCGGGCCCCGGACCCGACCAACTCCCGGGCAACTGAGAGCCCGGCAAAGCTCGCTCCGCAGATGAGGACGTCGACCTCCTGGTCGATCGGCGTCCGCTCCGCACCCCGTTTGGTATCGCGCCGTGGCATCGCCCGGCGAGGGTACCGCTCGCGCTGCGGGCGGAGCTCAGTCTGACGCGTCCCAACGTCTCGATTGCTTTTTGCCATCATTGACCGCCAGTGTCCGCGACCGACACAACGATCACGCCTGCTCCAGAGGCGCCCAGCGTGCCCGCCGCCACCAACGGCGGCTCGGCCGATCTCCTGATCGAGGTCGACGGCAAGCTGGTCCCGAACTACGACGCGACGATCAAGCCCTTCGACGAAGGGGACGTCGTCACCGGCTCCGTCGTCCGCATCGACAAGGACGAGGTCCTCGTCGACATCGGCTACAAGTCGGAAGGCGTCATCCCGGCGAACGAGCTCTCGATCCGTCGCTCGGTGGACCCCTCCGAGGAGGTGTCGCTCGGCGAGCAGGTCGACGCCCTCGTCCTCACCAAGGAGGACCAGGAGGGCCGGCTCGTGCTGTCGAAGAAGCGGGCCCGCTTTGAGAAGGCTTGGCGCAAGATCGAGGCTGCCGCGGAGTCCGGCGAGCCGGTCGACGGCGTCGTGATCGAGGTCGTCAAGGGCGGCCTCATCCTCGACCTCGGCGTGCGCGGCTTCCTGCCCGCGTCGCTGGTCGACATCCGCCGTGTCCACAACCTCGACGAGTTCAAGGGCGAGACGCTCGAGTGCAAGGTGATCGAGCTCAACCGCTCGCGCAACAACGTCGTCCTCTCGCGTCGCGCGGTGCTCGAGGAGGAGCGCAAGGAGGTCCGCGAGCAGATCCTCGGCCGCCTCCAGCCCGGCCAGGTCGTCGAGGGCAAGATCTCCAACATCGTCGACTTCGGCGCCTTCGTCGATCTCGAGGGCATCGACGGCCTGATCCACATCTCGGAGCTCTCCTGGAGCCACGTCAACCATCCTTCCGAGGTGCTGTCGATCGGCGAGACCGTGCGGGTCAAGGTGCTCGACATCGACCGGGACCGCCAGCGGATCTCGCTCGGCCTCAAGCAGACGCAGGAGGACCCGTGGCAGACGGTCCTGAACGAGTACAAGCCGAACGACATCCTCGAGGGCAAGGTCACGAAGGTCGTCGCCTTCGGCGCCTTCGTCGAGATCGTCCCCGGCGTCGAGGGTCTCGTCCACATCTCCGAGCTCGCCGAGCACCACGTCGAGACGCCGGGCGAGGTCGTCCAGCCGGGCCAGGAGACCTGGGTCCGGATTCTCGAGATCGACGAGGAACGCCGCCGGATCTCACTTTCGGTCAAGCGCGCGCAGGCAAACGACAACCTTCCACTCCGCGATCTGATCCCGCCGGAGCTGCAGCCGGACAACCAGCCGCCCCCGCCGCCCCCGGCGGAGCCGGAGCCCGCGGCCGAGGCCGGAGTACCCGACCTCGACCTCTCCGAGGAAGTCTTCGCCGCGGAGCCTCCCGCCGCCGAGGCCCCCGCGGCCGTGGAGCCCGCCGCCGAGGCGCCCGCGGCTGAGGTCCCCGCGGCAGAGACAGTTCCCGCACCCGCCGAGCCTGCTCCCGACGCGGAGCCGGTCGCCGAGCCGGACGCGGAACCCGCTCCCGCCGAGGGCGCCGATGAGGCGCCCGCCGCAGACGACCAGCAGTCCGACGACACCGCGTAGGCTGGCGCGGTGGCCGCCGCGCGCCGGATCCCGTTGATCGGACTCACCGGCGCAATTGCCGCCGGCAAGTCCGCCGCGCTCGAGGCGCTCGGCCGGCTCGGAGCCGAAACGCTCTCGAGCGACGCGGTCGTTCACGAGCTGCTCGGCTCAGAGCGCGTCCGCGACCTCCTGGTCGGCCGCTGGGGTGAGCGCGTGGCGCCGGGAGGCACCGTCGATCGCGCGGCCGTCGGGGCGATCGTCTTCGCCGACCCCGACGAGCTCGCCTGGCTCGAGAGCATCCTTCACCCCCTGGTCGGCGAGCGCACCGCGGCGTGGCGAGAGGCGCTGCCGGCGGATGCCCGGCTCGCGGTCCTCGAGGTCCCGCTTCTGTTCGAGACCGGCATGGAGACGCTGTTTGACGCCACGATCTGCGTCGTCGCCGACGAGGCGGCCCGAGTCGAACGTGCGGGGGCGCGCGGGACGGAGGAGCTCGAGGCCCGGAGTCAACGCCAGCTGAGTCAGGAGGAGAAGGCGGCGCGGGCCACCTACGTGGTCGCCAACCACGGAACTCTCGAACAGCTCGAGGCCGAGCTCGCCGGCGTGGTCGAGCGGATCGAGGCCGGGGCGGAGCAGCCGGCTTGAGCCGGGCGGGGCGGCTGCGGCTGCTGCTCGTTGTCATCGTGCTCGGCGCCGCCGCGGCACTGATCATCAGCAGGATCGACGTCGAGGAGGCGTTCCGCGAGGTCACGCTCCCCCTCCGCCACGACGACGTCATTCGCCAGCAGGCGGAGGAGAAGGACCTCGATCCGGCGCTGATCGCGGCGGTGATCTACGCCGAGTCGACGTTCGATGCGCGGGCTCGATCGGAGGCGGACGCCCGCGGCCTGATGCAGGTGACGCCCGCGACGGCGACGGCGATCGCCGAGCAGACGGGCGGCACCGAGTTCGTCGTCGAGGACCTCCTCAACCCGCAGATCAACATCGCTTACGGCAGTCGCCACCTGCGCGACCTGCTCGACCAGTACGACGGCAACCTCGTCGCCGCGCTCGCGGGCTACAACGCGGGCAGCGGCAACGTCGATCAGTGGGGCGGCGCGCTGCTCCAGCTCGATGACATCCGCTTCGACGAGACCCGCGCCTACGTCCAGCAGGTGCTCGAAAAGCGGGAGCAGTACCGCGAGAACTACGCGGAAGACCTGGGCCTTTAGCGAGGCCGAGTGATGGAGCTGGTCGGAAGCTGGATCGTCTTCCCGGCGGTCCTGATCGTGGTCTGCCTCGGTTGCGGCCTGCTCATCGACCGCGCCTGCGATCGAGCCGGAGCAGACGCGCTTCCGACCGCACTGCTGCCGGCCGTCGGTCTTGCCGCGGTGATCGTCGTCGCCCAGTTCCTCACGCTGCTCGACGCGACCGCGGAGCTCGCGACCCCACTGGTCGTCGCGCTCGCAGCGCTCGGGCTTCTCGTCGGTCTGCGACACCGTCCTCTGCCGCGGGCCGGATGGGGGACGGCGGCCGTCGCGTGCGTGTTCGCGATCTATGCCGCCCCGGTGGTCCTCTCGGGTGAGGCGACGATCGCCGGCTTCATCAAGCTCGACGACACGGCGACGTGGCTCGCGCTCACCGATCGCGTGCTCGAGCATGGCCGCGACCTCGACGGGCTGGCGCCCTCGACGTACGAGGCGACGCTCGACGTCAACCTCGCCGACGGCTACCCGGTCGGCGTTTTCCTCCCGTTCGGAATTGCCTCGGCGCTGAGCGGGATCGACATCGCCTGGACGATCCAGCCGTACATGGCGGCGCTCGCGGCGATCCTCGCGCTCGGACTGTGGACGCTCGCGCAGCCACTGGCGGCGAGGCCCGCGCTGCGTGCCGGTGCCACCGTGATCGGCGCGGTACCGGCGTTGCTCTTCGGCTACTACCTCTGGGGCGGGGTCAAGGAGCTCGCGGCGGCGGCACTGGTCGCCGCCCTCGCGGCGCTCGTGGCCGGCCTGCGTGAGCAGCACCGCCCATCGGCCACCCTTCTCTCCCCGGCCCTCGTTGCCGCGGCGCTGCTCGGCGTCCTCTCCGGCGGCGGGGGCGTCTGGCTCGTCCCGCTCCTGCTCCCGGCCGTGGTCTGGCTCTGGCGCGACCTCGGCGCCGCTGCGGCGCTACGCCGGGCGGCAGCCTTCGCCTGCGGTGTGGCGCTGCTTACCCTGCCCGTGATCCTCCCGGGAGGGCTGCTGCCGCCGACCTCCTCGCCGCTCACGGACGCCGAGGCCCGTGGAAACCTCGCGGGGCCGCTCGACCCTGCGCAGGTCGCGGGCATCTGGCCCGCGGGCGATTTCCGCTTCGACCCGGACGCCGAGCTGCTTGCCTTCGCGCTGATCGCGGTCGCCTGCGCGGGCGCGGCGCTCGGGCTCCACTGGTCGGTGCGCCGCGGACAGATCGGCCCCGCCCTCTACGTTCTCGGTGTGCTGGTCGGGGCCGGAGCGCTCGCCATCGTCGGATCGCCATGGGCCGAGGCGAAGGGCCTTGCGACCGCGTCCGCGGCGATCCCGTTTGCGGCGATGCTCGGGGCCGGCGGCCTCGCCCTCGGCGGCCACCGGCTCGCGGCGCTGATCCTCGGCGCAATCGTCGTCGGCGGTGTGCTGTGGTCGGCGGCGCTCGCGTACCGGGACGTGCGCCTGGCGCCGCGCGCGCAGCTCGAGGACCTCGAGCAAATGGGTGAGATCGTGGCCGGCCAGGGCCCGGTCCTGATGACCGATTACTCGCCCTACGGCGCCCGGCACTTTCTCCGCGACGCCGATCCCGAGTCGATCTCCGAGCTTCGCCGCCATCCGATCCCGCTGCTCGACGGCTCCAACGTGCCGAAGGGGGGGTCGGCCGACACGGACGAGATCGATCCGGCCGCGCTGAGCGACTACCCCTGGCTGGTCACCCGCCGCGGTCCGCACAGCCGCCCGCCCGGGGAGTTCGAGCTCGCCTGGGCGGGAGCGGCGTACGAGCTCTGGACGCGCCCGGCGGAGGCCGAGCGGGCACTCGGACGGCTGGCGCTCGGGAAGGGTGAGAGTCCGACGGGCGTCCCGCGTTGCGAGGAGGTGCTCGACCTCGGCGAGCTCGCCGGAAGCGGCGGGCACCTGCTCGCTGCCGAGCGCGATGCACCCGTCAGCGCGGCGCTCGACGGCGGGGAGAGCCCGAGCGGAACGATCGCCGCTCGCGTAGACGTCGAGCGCGCCGGCGGCTACGAGATCTGGCTCGAGGGCTCGATCGTGCCCTCCGTCGAGGCGCGAGTTGACGGCGAGGCGGTCGGCGAGCGCCGCCACCGGCTCAACAACCTCGGCGGTTTCGTCTCCTTCGGTGAGGTGTCGCTCGCTCCGGGCGCGCACGAGGTCGAGTTCGAGTTCTCCGGCCCGGGCCTCGTCCCGGGGAGCGGCGGGGACGCGGGTCCGGTCGGACCGCTCGTTCTCGAACCGCAGGGGGCCGCCGAGACTCGGCTGGTGCGGGTCCCCGCCGGCGACGCCGCCTCGCTCTGCGGCCGGCCGTGGGACTGGATCGAGGCACGGCGATGAGCGTCCGGCGCGCGCAGCTGGCCGCGCTCACGCTCGCGGTGGGTGTCGTCCTCGCCGATTCCTCCGTCGTCGTCCTCGCGCTGCCCGAGATCTACCGCGAGCTCGACGTCTCGGTCGCCGCCGTCACCTGGGTGCTGATCGCCTTCAACCTCGTCCTCGCCGCCGTCGCGGTCCCGGCCGCGTTTGCGACCCGGAGCTTCGGCGCCGCGCGGGTGACGCTTGCGGGGCTGGCGTTGTTCGGCCTCGCGAGCCTCGCCTGTGGGCTGGCGGACGGGATCAACCTCCTGATCGCCGCCCGTTGCGCGCAGGCCATCGGCGGCGCTGCCGCCGTCTGCGGGGCGCTCGAGCTCCTACCCGCGGTCTGCGGCTCCGAGCGCCGCGCGGCCACGACCTGGGCGGCGGCAGGTGCCGCCGGGGCGGCGCTCGGGCCCGGCGTGGGGGGCCTGCTGACCGAGCTGATCTCCTGGCAGTCGATCTTCCTCATCCAGGTCCCGGTAGCCCTCCTTGCGGCCCTCCCGCTCGTGCCGCTCGCCCGCACCGAGAGGCCGGCTGTCGAGCGGGTTCCCGCGGGCCGCCCGCACCTGGCTGCGAACGTTGCGCTGGGCCTCGTCTCCGCCGCGCTCGCGGCGGCGCTCTTTCTCCTGGTTCTGCTCTTGATCGAGGGTTGGCGCCTGACTCCGATCGCCGCGGCGGCGGCGGTCACGGCGATGCCGATATGCGCTTTGCTCGCGGCGCCGCTCGCGAGTCGAGTCGACGACGTCGTCGCCCGGGCCGCCGCCGGGGTGATCCTGATCGGCGGCGGGCTCGCCGGCCTCGGCTTCCTCCCTGACGCCTCGGTCCTGCTGACGATCCCGCCGCAGGCGCTGGTCGGCTTCGGCCTCGCGCTGACGCTCTCGGCGCTCACCGAGGCCGCCCTTGCCGGGCGCTCCCCACAGGCCATCCACGGTGGCTGGACGATCGCCGCCCGCCATGCCGGCGTCGTCGCCGGGCTGCTCGTGCTCACCCCGGTGTTCACCGCCAGCCTCGAGACCGAGCGCGAGAACGCCGAACAGGCGGGGGTCGCGGCGCTGCTCGACTCGCGCCTTCCACCGGAGGCCCTGTTCGCGCTCAGCCGTAGGGTCGCCGATCAGATCGAGGCCGAGGGCGACAAGGTGCCGGCGGTCGGTCCGGCCTTCGAGCCGCTCCCGGAGGACCCGGAGGAGCGCGCCGAGACGATCGCTCTGCGCACGAAGATCGAGGACGAGGTCGACGCGGCGGCGACGCACGCGTTCAGCGGCTCGTTCCTGATCTCCGCCGCCTTCGCCCTCGCCGCGCTGCTGCCGATCGGGCTCGCCCGCAGGGGGATCAAGCTGTGAGTGCCTCGGGCAGGTGGCTGATCGGCGGTTCGGCGCTCGCCGCGGTCGTGCTCGTCGGCCTCTACCTGGCGGCCGGTGGCAGCTCGTACGAGCCGACCACGACCGCCGACCCATGCGCGCCACGCGAGTGGCGCGACCCCGATGGCATCGAGGAGTCGGCGCAGCAGTTCGCACTGTCCGCGCTCGACGGTGCCGCCTGCGAGCTCGGCGTCACCCGCGAGGAGCTCGCGGTGGCGCTCCCGATCGAGGAGACGAGGGAGGAGTTCGCCGCCGAGCGCGGGATCGACGACGCGACACTGGAGGCGGCGGTGCGCGCCGGCGTGCTGCGCGGGATCGACGACGCCGTCGATGCGGGCGCCCTCAACCCGCTGCTCGCCTCAGGCATGCGGGAGGTCGCCGAGCGCCTGCCGGTCGACGAGACGATTGCGCTGATCATCGACGGGCGCGAGCTGTTCGAGAACGCCGAAGACGTGATCGGGGGCGTGCTCGACGACCTCGGCGACCTGATCCCGGATCTCTAGGGTGACGAGCGGCAGCTAACGCAACGCATCACATCGAGGAGGATCAATGGGCTTGAGCAGCTACAGAATGAACGCGTTCATCGCCGTCACGGACATGAGCCGGGCGGAGGAGTTCTACGAAGGGAAGCTCGGTCTCTCGGCAGTACGGACCGACGCTGACGGAAGCAAGGTCTATGAGTCAGGCGGCGTCGAGTCGCTGGTCGTCTACCCGTCTCCTGACCACGCCGGCGGATCGACCGCGACCCTGGTGACCTGGTATGTCGACGAAGTCGAGCCGGTAGTCGATGAGCTGACCTCGAACGGCGTGACGTTCGAGCAGTACGAGGGTGAGCTCGAGAGCGGCTTCGACTACGGGACCGACGAGAAAGGGATTTCGGACCGGGCCGGCGGCGGCAAGGTCGCCTGGTTCAAGGATCCGGACGGAAACACCTTCTCGATCGAGGGCGATCGCTGAGGCGCGTCGCTCAGTCCGGGCGCGTTGCGCGCCAGACCCAGAGCATGAACAGGGGCTGGAACGGCAGGCGCGCCCACAGGACCCACCGGGGCAGCCTGTCGGCGGGGACGCCGTGCTTCGCGACCTCCTCGGGGTTGGCGGCCATATAGACGTTCGCGGGGAACACGGCGACGAGCCAGGCGAGGTTCCACCAGCGCGCGAACCGCGACGCAGGTGTGAGGAGCGAGAGGCCGCCCACGATCTCCGCCACCCCGCTGGCCGCGACCATCTCCTCATGCTTGGGGACGTACGGCGGCATGATCGCCTGATAGGTCCGCGGGTTGACGAAATGCATCGTGCCGGTGAAGATCCAGGCAAGCGCGAGGCGCTTTCGCAGACTCATCGCAGCATCCTCTCAGTCGAGGGCGCCGGGCGGGCCGGACGTCGGGTTCGCGACCGATTCTGCCAGGCTCGCGTCGGGGGCGAAGACGAGCGTGAGGTCGTCGCCCGTACGGGCGGCTGCGACGCTCCCGCCGTCGACGTCCCAGAGCCCCGAGCCGGCGGAGGAGCCGCCGAGGCCGGACTCGACATAGGCGGCGAGGGCGTTCGAGAGCTCGCGCGCGTCGCGCGTCGAGTCGAGCCGCCAGCGGACGATCAGGGCGAGCTCCTCGCGGCAGGTCCCTGTACAGCCGCCAGGGTCCCCGTCTCGCCGCCACAGCTCGAAGCGGTCACCGCCCCAGCCCGCGGCAGCCTCCGCGGCCTCGGCCTCGTCGGCGCCCAGCTCGAGCAGCTGGCGGGTCGAGTACTCGCCGGCGACCCCCTGGTCGGCGCGTCGCCACCCGGCGGCCGCGAGCTCGGAGCCGTCGATCTCCACCGGGAGCGGCCGCTCGTCGCGGATGTACTTCTCCGGGTGCAGCACCTGCTCGGTGGAGGCGGGGGGACGGTCCGAGAGGGCGTAGTCGACGAGCTTCCAGCCGTCGGCGATCTCGCGGAGCTCCGTGATGAACTCCATCCCCCCGAGGTAGGCCCACTCGAGCTGCTCGACGACGAACGCCGGTACGGCGCCGGTGCTGCCGTCGACGCCCGCGGTCGCGGCGGCGAGCTCGAGGGCGTCCATGTATCCGCGGGCGTAGTCGACCATGACCGCGGTCGCCGTCCCCTCGCTGAGGGCGAGCCCCGCGAGGGCGACGTCGTCGTCGGGCGCCTTGCTCGGGTCGGTGAGACCGTAGCGCTGGTCCTCGAGCGCATGGTTGAGCTCGTGGGAGAGCAGGAACTCGACCAACCCCTCGTTCGCCGCGACGGCGTCCGAGACGATGTAGAGGCGATCGGTGCGCGGGTCGTACGCGGCGGCCGCCAGTTGGCCGCTCGACGCAACGGCGTTCTCCAGTTGCTCCTCGGACTCGAGCAGTCCGAGGATGCGGACCGTCGCCTCATCCGCTCCGAGGCCCGTGGCGCCGCCGGTGCGCTCGATCTCGCGTCGTTCGATCTCGCCCAGGCTCTCGCCGGTGATGACCTCGGGTTCCGGCACCGAGTCGAAGCGGAGCCCGCGGATGCGTGCGACGCGCCTCGAGACGACGGGCGTCGCTTCGACGCCGAGACGAGCGAGCTCGGCCGGGTCGAGCACGCCGGCCGGCTCCCCCGGCGCGGCGTGGACGCGGGCATCCCGCGTCGCGCTCAGGGCCAGCGTTCCGCCGGTGAGGGCGAGGATCGCGAGCGCCGCCGCCGATTGGCGGCCTGCGGGCAGCTCACGCACTCACGTTCACGCCGGGGAAGGCTAGATGGCCGGTGCGCTAACCCATCCGGCTGGCTCTGACAGTTGTGTTGCATCACCGTTATGGAGTAGCCGATGTGGCGCAAGCGGCCGGGCGAGTGCGTAACCTGTCGCCAAGCCATTGAGCTCGCCGGGCATACGTCCGGCGGATCGAAAAAAACTGAATCTGGGAGGGCTAAGGGATGCCGAGGAAAATCAGAGTGGGGCTGATCACGAGCGCGACGCTTGCGGCGCTTGCGATTCCGTCCACTGCACTCGCGGCGGAAGGCGCGGCGATCTACCCGCCGGACGTCAACTCACGGAGCTTCATCACCGGCGACGGTGGCTGGGAGCGCGGATCGAGCTCGACCGGGCTCTGCCTGCCCCCGCTCACCTGCCCGACGATCGGCGGCGGCTTCGTCGCCTCCGGTGGCACGCTCGGCCCCGCTGACGGGTACCTCAACACGACGATCGGCGCCCTCACCGGCGTCGGCTCGGAGTCGCGAGGCATCCTTCGCAGCCCGAACTTCGTCTACAACGGCGTCAACGGTGAGCGCGCAACGGGTCTGTTCTTCTCCGTCAGCCACCAGTCGAACATCAGCGCGCTGCTCTCGGTCGCCGGCAACAACGTCGACTACTCGGTCGAGCTGCTCGCCACCGGCGGTAGCGCGAAGCGCGTCATCGACACGGCGCCGCTGGTCCCGACCGAGAGCTGGACGGACAGCGCGATCGCGACCCTGAACGCGAACACGCTCACGCTCGGCCAGACCTATCGCGTCCGCATCATCACCCGCTTCGTCTACGGCGCCCAGGTGATCCCGGGCGGCGCGATCGGCTACGACGACGTGATCCTCTTCGCCGTCCGCGAGGAGGCCGGCGGTGACGACGGCGGCGGCGGCGGCGGCGGCGGCGGCGGTGGCGGCGGTGGCGGCGGCGGCGGCGGCGGTGGTGGCGCCGGCAACAACCAAGCCGTCTTCGATGGCCGCAACCTGTTCATCAAGCTGAAGTGCTTCGGCGTCCAGAACAAGAAGGGCAAGTGCGTCACACGCGCGACGGCCTTCAAGACCAAGGGCGGGACCCGCTACACCTTCCCGATTCAGCGCGTCGTGAAGGCGAAGAAGGGCAAGGTCATCCGTGCCCGGGTCCGCTTCCAGTTCCGCAAGGAGCTCGAGAGGGCGAACAAGATCACGCTCAAGTCGGTGCTCTCCAAGGACCGCAAGCGCACCGACAAGAAGACGAAGTACAAGACGCTCAAGCTGATCAACCGCAGCTAGCGTCCGCTTCGAAGTTCTCGCACCGGCGGCCGGGCTCGAGCCCGGCCGCCGTCGTTTCGAGTTGATCGAGGTGCGAACCCGGGATAGGCTGACCGGGATCTCGGCGTGCAACGGTGGCTGACCATCATCGGGTTCGTGCTGGCGGCGTCGTTCGCGACATCGGCGACCGCGCAAGCCTCGGTCCGGCTCGGCGCCACGGACGCCGACTTCGCTGCGGCCGGGCCCGGCATCGCCTGTCCGGTGGACCCGTGCGCGCTGCTGCAGGTCAGCTACCCGCTCGGGAGGCACTCGATCGCACCCGCCAACGGGGTGATCGTCCGCTGGCAGATCCGGGTGTCGCATCTGATCGGTGCGCTTCCCGCGACGACGAACCTGAGGGTGATCGGCCCCGCGGCGAGCCCGCTGGCATGGGGGGTGAGCGGGCCTCCGCTCGACGTGCCGGATCCTGCAGGCCTCCCGGCCACGATTTCACAGCAGGTGCGCATCCCGATCTCTCAGGGGCAGGGGATTGCGGCCCAGTTCCAGAATCTGGCGGGCGGCAATGTCTTCGTCGCCGTCCGAGGCGTGCCTGGCGGGTCGACCGGGAATGTGAACTCGGCGCCTCCCGCCGGCAGTACGGGTGATCCGATTGTGGCCAACGGCGACAGGGTGCTCGCGATCGGCGCCGACGTCGAGCCCGACGTGGACGGCGACGGCTTCGGCGACGAGACCCAGGACGGGTGCCCCGGAAGTGCGAGCGCGCAGGCGGCGTGTCCCGACATCACGCCGCCGGAAACGACGATCGGCGATGGGCCGAAGAAGAAGAGCACGAAGCGCAAGGCCAAATTCGACCTTGTCTCCACGGAGCCGGGATCGACGTTCCGATGCGAGCTCGACGGGATCGAAACGCCCTGCTCGAGCCGCTTCAAGAAGAAGGTCGCCCCCGGAAAGCACCACCTCGAGGTCGCGGCCACCGACCCCAGCGGCAATCGGGATCCCACCCCGGCGACCTACGACTGGAAGGTCAAGCGCCCACGCCGCTAGCGGGTCTCCGGCACCCCGCAGACGTGTGCTTGCCGGGCCGACGGCCGCCTCCACTATCTTCGTCGAGTGCCTGATTTCGCGCTCAACTCCGCCTACAAACCCACCGCTGATCAGCCGAAGGCGATCGCCGGCCTGGTCGAGGGGCTCGGGGCGGAGGAGCGCTTCCAGACCCTGCTCGGCGCGACCGGGACCGGGAAGACGTTCACGATCGCGGCGACGATCCAGGAGATCCAGCGCCCTTCCCTCGTGATCGCGCACAACAAGACGCTCGCGGCGCAGCTCTGTAACGAGTTTCGCGAGTTCTTCCCCGACAACCGGGTGGAGTACTTCGTCAGCTACTACGACTACTACCAGCCCGAGGCCTATGTCCCGGCGCAGGACCTCTACATCGAGAAGGACTCGTCGATCAACGACGAGATCGACCGCCTCCGCCACGCGGCAACCGCGGCTTTGCTCGCCCGCCGCGACGTGATCATCGTCGCGTCGGTCTCGTGCATCTACGGGATCGGCTCGCCGGCGCTCTACAGGAAGCAGATGCAGCTGTTCAAGGTCGGCGAGCTCATCGACCGCGACGATCTGATGCGCAAGCTCGTCACGATGCAGTACACGCGCAACGAGACGGCCCTCACGCGAGGCACCTTCCGGGTCAAGGGCGAGCTGATCGAGGTCTTCCCGGCCTTCGCCGAGTCCGCCTACCGGATCAACCTCTTCGGCGACGAGATCGAGTCGATCCACCACTTCGATCCGCTCACCGGCGAGATCTACGACGTCATCGACCACGTCGCCGTCTGGCCCGCGAGCCACTACGTCACCGAGGAGGAGACGCTCGCGCGCGGGGTGCTGGAGATCAAGCAGGAGCTGGACGAACGGCTCACCTTCTTCCACGAGCAGGGCAAGGAGCTCGAGGCGCATCGGCTCCAGCAGCGCACCCAGTACGACATCGAGATGCTGAAGGAGCTCGGCTTCACCTCGGGGATCGAGAACTACTCGCGCATCTTCGACGGCCGTGAGCCTGGATCGCCGCCGCACACGCTGATCGACTACTTCCCCGACGACTTCGTCGTCTTCGTCGACGAGTCGCACCAGACGATGCCGCAGATCGGCGGCATGTACGAGGGCGACCGATCCCGCAAGACGACCCTCGTCGAGCACGGCTTCCGCCTGCCATCGGCGATGGACAACCGGCCGCTCACGTTCGACGAGTTCCTCGACCGCGTCGGCCAGCTCGTGATGGTCTCCGCCACGCCGGGCCAGTTCGAGCGCGGGGTCTCGACGCGGATCGTCGAGCAGATCGTGCGCCCGACCGGCATCGTCGACCCCGAGGTCGACGTGCGCGAGACGAAGAACCAGATCGACGATCTGATGAACGAGATCCAGCGGCGGGTCGCGGTCTCCGAGCGGACGCTGGTCACGACGCTGACGAAGAAGATGGCCGAGGATCTGACCGAGTACCTGCTCGAGCACGGGCTCAAGGTCCGTTACCTGCACTCCGAGGTCGACACACTCGAGCGAATCCAGATCATCCGGGACCTTCGCCTTGGCGAGTACGACGTGCTCGTCGGCGTCAACCTCCTGCGGGAGGGCCTCGACCTGCCGGAGGTCTCGCTGGTCGCGATCCTCGACGCCGACAAGGAGGGCTTCCTCCGCGGCGAAACGAGCCTGATCCAGACGATCGGGCGCGCCGCCCGCAACGTCCGCGGGCGGGTGCTGATGTACGCCGATCGCGAGACCGAGGCGATGCGCAAGGCGCTCTCGGAGACCGACCGCCGGCGCGAGATCCAGGTCGCCTACAACCTCGAGCACGGGATCACCCCGGAAACCGTGCAGAAGGGAATCTCCGAGATCAGCGAGTTCCTCGCCATGGAGTCGCGGACGGCGCCCTCGCGCCGGCGCCGCGTTCGCAGCGGCGCCGACGGCGAGGCAATGAGCGCCGAGGAGCTCGAGAAGGTCGTCGTCGAGCTCGAGGAGGAGATGCTCGCCGCCTCCGAGGACCTCCGCTTCGAGGAGGCGGCCAGGATTCGCGACGAGCTCAAGGAGCTGCGCCGCGATCTGGAGACGCTACGAGGCTGACGGCCCGTTGCAGGCGCAGCGCCGCGGCGGCAGCGCTCGCCGCCGCGATTCTCGCCGTCCCCGCAACCGCCGGGGTGGAGGTCATCGGACGCTCGGTCGAGGATCGCGCGATCGAGGTCGAGCGCATCGGCGAGGCCGCGGCGGAGCGCAAGGTGCTTGTGGTCGGCTCGATCCACGGCGACGAGCCCGCCGGCCACGCGGTGATCGAGCGGCTGCGGGACCGCTACGCGGATCGCCTCGGAAGCGTCGATCTATGGCTGGTGCGCACCGTGAACCCCGACGGCCTCGCCGCCGGCACCCGTGGCAACGCGCATGGCGTCGACCTCAATCGCAACTTCGGCTTCGAGTACGACCCGACGCTCGACGGGGGCTACGAGTCGGGTCCGCACGCGTTCTCCGAGCCGGAGTCGCGGGCGGTCCGCGATCTCGCGCGGCGGGTCGGGTTCGATCTCTCGGTCTGGTACCACCAGCCGTGGGGCGTCACGCTGGTGCCCTGTGACCGCAGCGGGGCCGTCGCCCGTCGCTACGCGCGCCTCGCCCACCAGGAGTCGCGACGCGACTGCGACGCCTCCTATCCCGGGAGCGCGGTCAGCTGGCTCCGCCACGCGTTCGGCACGGCGGCCTTCGTCGTGGAGTTCTCCGAGCGCCCGCCGAGCGTCCGGGAAGTCCGCCGCCACGCGCGCGCGGTTGCAACCATCGCGCGCGATCCCGGCGCCGGGTAGTCTGCGACCCATGAAGGCAGAGGACATCGTCAGCGACGTTGCCGAGCGCGTGCGGGCCATCGTCAATGAGGCCGAGGAGCGCGCCGGGAAGATCATCAGGGACGCCGAGGAGGAGGCGAAGCGGATACGCGACTCCGCCGAGACGGAGAGCCGCGAGCGGCTGGACGCCGTGCGCGCCGCGTTCGACGATCTCCAGGGCAAGCTCGGTGCCAAGGCAGAAGTCGAGCCCGGCCCGGTCGTCGTGCCCGAGCCCCAGCCACCGCCCGTCCCGGAGCCGGCTCCGCCGCCGGTGCCCGAGCCCGCGCCCGCGCCAGAGCCCCACCCGGAGCCGGCCGTCGTTCCCGAGCCGAGCCCGCCGCCCGACGAGGGGACGCCGCCCGTCAGCACCAACGGGGGAGCGAAGTCCTCTGATGAGGCCGGGGCCCGCCTGGTGGCGATGAACCTCGCTCTGGACGGTGCGCCCCGCGAGGCGATCGAGACCAAGCTGGCGGAGGATTTCGAGGTTGCCGACGCCGGGTCGCTGGTCGACGACGTACTCGCCTTGGCGAAGAGCTAATACGTTCCGCCCGCCTCCTCCGCTTCGCGTCCGGGGGCGGCCGGGTCAGCCGCCAGAGCTAGGGGAACAGCCGTTCGTATCCGTACACTGAATCGCTCGTGGCTGGCTCGAGCGAAATCGTCATCTCCGGAGCGCGCGCGCACAACCTGAAGGGGATCGATTTGTCGATCCCGCGCGACGCGCTGGTCGTCGTCACCGGGCTCTCGGGATCGGGCAAGTCCAGCCTCGCCTTCGACACGATCTACGCCGAGGGTCAGCGCCGCTACGTCGAGTCGCTCTCCTCCTACGCGCGCCAGTTCCTCGGCCAGATGGAGAAGCCCGACGTCGACTCGATCGAGGGCCTCTCGCCGGCGATCTCGATCGACCAGAAGACCACATCGCGCAACCCTCGCTCGACGGTGGGGACCGTGACGGAGATCTACGATTACCTCCGCCTGCTCTGGGCTCGGATCGGCCACCCCCACTGTTACAACTGCGGCGAGCCGATCGAGGGGCAGTCGCTCGAGCAGATCACCGACCGCGTCATGATGCTGGAGGAGGGCACGCGGTTCATGGTCCTGGCGCCGCTCGTGCGCGGACGCAAGGGCGAGTACGGGAAGCTGTTCGAGGAGATGCGCGGGCAGGGCTACGCCCGCGCGGTCGTCGATGGCGAGCTCCGCCGGCTCGACGAGGAGGGCGGGATCGTCCTCGACAAGAAGTACAAGCACGACATCTCCGTCGTCGTCGACCGCCTGGTGATGAAGGAGGGGGTGCGCAAGCGCCTGTCCGAGTCGATCGAGGCCGCAAGCGGTCTGGCCGAAGGGCTGGTTGAAGTAGAGCTCCTCGATTCGTCGGTCGTGGCAATCGACGGGGAAACGCCTCAAGGGTCCGAGCCAGGGCAAGAGAGGAGAGGTCCTGCTCTTCAGCGAGAAGTTCGCCTGCCTCAACTGCGGCGCCTCGATGCCGGAACTCGAGCCGCGGATCTTCTCCTTCAACTCACCGCACGGGTGCTGCCCGCGCTGTCATGGCCTCGGCTTCCAGCGCGTCATCGACCCGGAGCTGATCGTCCCGGACCCGACTCTCTCGATCGCCGAGGGGGCGCTCGACCCGTGGACCAAGGCGGCTTCCGTCTACCACAAGCGGTTGCTCGAGGCGGTCGCGGAGGCAAACGACATCGACACGTCGGTCCCGTGGCGGGATCTGCCCGACTCCGCCCGCGAGCTGCTGCTCGAGGGCACCGGTTCGGACCGTCACACCATCACCTACAAGAACCGCTTTGGGCGCCGTCGCACCTACACCGTGCGCTTCGACGGCATGCTGCACAGCCTCCACCGCCGCTACGAGAACACGGAATCCGAGAACACGCGGGAGAAGGTCGAGGCGCTGATGGCTCTGCAGCCGTGCCCGGAGTGCCACGGCGCCCGTCTGCGCCCCGAGGTCCTCGCGGTCACCGTCGGCGGTCTCAACATCTACGAGTACACGCAGCTCTCCGCACGCGCTGCGCTCGAGTGGATCGAGAAGCTCGAGCTGACCGAGACCGAGCGCGCGATCGCGCGTCTCGTCGTCCGCGAGATCGGCGAGCGCCTGCGGTTCCTCGAATCGGTCGGGATCGGCTATCTCTCGCTCGAGCGGTCGGCAACGACGCTCTCGGGTGGCGAGGCGCAGCGGATCCGCCTCGCGACCCAGATCGGCTCGAGCCTCGTGGGCGTCCTCTACATCCTCGACGAGCCCTCGATCGGCCTCCACCAACGCGACAACGAGCGCCTGATCGAGACGCTCGAGCGCCTGCGCGAGATCGGCAACACGGTGATCGTCGTCGAGCACGACGAGGGCACGATCCGCGCCGCGGACCACGTGGTCGACCTCGGACCCGGGGCCGGCGAGTACGGTGGCGAGCTGATCGCCGAGGGCACGCCGGCGGAGGTCGAGCGCACGCCCGAATCGCTTACGGGCCAATTCCTCTCAGGGGAGCGGGGGATCGCGGTCCCCGAGGAGCGACGCCGTCCGGACGGCGAGATCGTCGTTCGCGACGCCCGCCAGCACAACCTCAAGGGGCTCGATGTCGTTTTCCCGCTCGGGGTCTTCACGGCGGTCACGGGAGTCTCGGGTTCGGGCAAATCGACCCTCGTCAACGAGATCCTCTACCGGGCGCTCGCCAACCGCCTCCACCGCGCGCGGCTGCGTCCAGGCTCCCACGCGCGGATCGACGGCATCGAGCAGATCGACAAGATCATCAACATCGACCAGTCGCCGATCGGGCGCACGCCGCGCTCGAACCCCGCCACCTACACGGGGCTCTTCGACCACATCCGGGCGCTCTTCGCGGGCACCCGGGAGTCGCGGGCCCGCGGCTACAAGCCGGGGCGCTTCTCCTTCAACGTCAAGGGCGGGCGCTGTGAGGTCTGCAAGGGCGACGGGCAGATAAAGATCGAGATGCACTTCCTCCCCGATGTCTACGTGCCGTGTGAGCAGTGCCACGGGCGCCGCTACAACCGCGAGACGCTCGAGGTCCGCTACAAGGGCAAGTCGATCGCCGACGTGCTCGAGATGCCGGTGGCCGAGGCGGTGGAGTTCTTCTCCCAGGTGCCGAAGATCCACCGCCGCCTGCAGACCCTGCACGACGTCGGCCTCGACTACATTCGCCTTGGCCAGCCCGCGACCCAGCTCTCCGGCGGCGAGGCGCAGCGGGTGAAGCTCGCCACCGAGCTCTCCAAGGTGGCGACGGGACAGACGCTCTACATCCTCGACGAGCCGACGACCGGCCTCCACTTCGCCGACGTCGAGCGGCTGCTCGGCGTCCTCGGCAGGCTCGTCGACCAGGGCAACACGGTGCTCGTGATCGAGCACAACCTCGACGTGATCAAGGGCGCCGACTGGATCATCGACCTCGGGCCCGAGGGTGGAGACGCCGGGGGAGAGCTGATCGCGGCCGGGACTCCGGAGCAGGTCGCGGGCTCCCCGACGTCCTACACGGGGCACTTCCTCCGCGAGCTGGTCGAGGCGGAGGAACCGGCGCCGAAGCCGCGCCGCACACGCAAACGCCAGCCCGTCGCCGCGTAGCTTCGACGGCGCGCAAGCTCGCTTGCAAACGCGACCGCCACCGGCAATGGGTTACATGTTTTGAGGTAGTCATTGCCTCGGGGAGATGCGATGAGAGGGAGAGGCGAGCGCTATCTGCGGGCCACGGGCGTGCTGCTCGTTGCCCTCATACTCACGGCCGCCATCGCACCGACCGTGGCCGCCCAGGGTGGTGGCGGTTCGGGCAGCGAGGCCGAGCCCTCCGACCCGGTACCGCTTCCCGACGACGGCCCAACGAACTCGAACACCGCGCCCCCTCCGGCGCCGGACAGCGACCTGCCGAGCACCGGATCGCCGCTCGTCGTGCTCGCCGGCATCCTGGTCGCGATGATCGCGCTCAGCCTCGGGCTGCGCTTCGCGGCCCGGAGGCTGCGCGAGGATGGCGCCTGACGCTCTCGCGGAGCGCTCGCTCGCGGCCTCCGCGGCGCGCCTGGGTCTGGTCTCGCGACGGCGGATGCTCCTCGCGCGCTGGCGCGCCGGTGACGAGTCGCTCGAGCATCAGTTGCTGCGAAGCGGCACCGCAGCCCCCGGAGACCTGCTCGACGCTGCGCGTGAACGCTGGGCAACGGCCAACGCGCCCGCCTCGGTCCGCTTCTTCGACTTCCCGGTCCTCGCCCCGCAGCCGGTCGGCGGGCATGCCCTGGCGCGGAGCCTTGACGTGTCCGCGACCGCCGTCGCCACCGCGGCCGCCGTCGTCGCGATCGATCTCGGGGTGACGGCGCTCTGGCAGGAGCCACTCTCCGCGATCGCGGCGAGCCACTCCCAGTCGGAGCTCCGAGAGGATCTCGACGCGCTCGAGCGCCGCTGGCCGGCGCTCGCCCCCGATCCCGATCCGCCCCCGCGCCCGAGCGGAGCGGAGGCGACCGCCCTCGCGGCCGCGGAGCTCCGCCGCCGGACGGCACTCGGCGATCCGCTCGGCCGGATCGAGATCCCCGCGATCGAGACGGCGCAGGTGATCGTGGAGGGGGCCGGCGACGTCTCCCTGCGCAAGGGACCCGGTCATTTCGCGGACACGGCCCTCCCCGGCGAAGGCACGACGGTCGCGATCGCCGGGCATCGGACCACGTATCTGGCCCCGTTCCGTCGCCTCGACGAACTCGACGCCGGGGATCGGATCGTCGCCTCGATGCCGTACGGGCGCTTCGACTACGAGGTGACGGAGTCGATGGTGGTGGAGCCCGACGAGTACTGGGTCGCCGGGCCGACGCGCTCCGAGCGCCTCGTGCTGACCACCTGTCACCCGCTCTTCTCCGACGAGCAGCGGTTCGTCGTCTTCGCCCGGCCGGTGGGCTCCTAACGCTCCGGGCCGGTCAGGGCCGTTCGAGGCGCGTGTGTCCGTTCGAGCCGGGGCGCGGGATGTCGAGCGGCCGCGGTCGCAGGCGCCCCTCGATCTCCTCGGCCAGCTCGCGGGCAAACTCCTCCAGCGTCGCGAATCGCTCGGCGAGGGCGGCCGTGCCGCGTTCGTCGATCATCGCGAGCCCACGGGCGAGCCGCTCCTCGCGCTCGGCCTCGGCGGCGCGCGCGACCCGGGCGAGCTCGACCACCTCGCGGGCGTGTGCGGCGAGCTGCTGTGACGTCTCGGAGCGGATGCGGGCGACCTCGCCGGCCAGGACCTCGCCGGCGCGCTCGGCCACCGACTCGGTCAGAGCGGCCGCGTGGGCCTCGAGCCGGCGCTGGGAGAGCTCCTCGAGCTCGCGGGCGTACTCGGCGAGCTTCGCCGCCTCGCCTTCGAAGCGTGCGTCCAGTCGTGCCGTCACGTTCTGCTCGACTTCGGTGAGGTGTTTCTCGACGCGGTTCTCGGCGCCCTCGTGGGCCTCCGCGAGCCGGCGCCAGAGCCGCTCGCCCTCGTCCACGAGGCTGCCGACGACCTCGGTCCGCAGCCGGTCGGCCGCCCACTCCAGCTCCTCGGCCGGGTCGGTTCCGTTCCGGCGCGTCGTTCGGTCGGATCCAGCCATTAGCAACCCCCCACGATATCCCTGCAATTCGGTCGATTCCCCAGCGGTCCTGCCGACGGGACAGCCCTTGCGCGCGCGGGTTACCCAGATCTGAGAAGGTCCGGCGCGCATGGCCGACCTCGGTGAGTGGCGAACCTGGTGGGCGAAGCGGCGCTGGTACGACCGCAACCATCGGCTCCGCCGACGCTGGCGGATCAACCGCGCGATGGCGCACGCCGGGGCCTACGCCCGCCATCCGATCGAGGGGGAGGTGCTGGAAGCGCTCGAGTCCGGGCGCCTGCGGGTGGGGGAGGGGACTCTGTTCGAGCCCGGATGCTGGCTCACCCTCGGGCCCGAAGCGGAGATCTCGATCGGCTCCGGGTGCTTCCTCAACCGCAACGTGATGCTCGCCGCCGCGGAGCGGATCGAGATCGGCGACCACGTGATGTTCGCGAATGGATGCTTCGTCGGCGACGCGGACCATCGCTACGACGACCCGGACGTGCCGATCACCTGGCAGGGATTTAAGCCGCGCGGGCCGGTAAAGATCGGGTCGAACGTCTGGTTTGGGGTCAACTGCGTCGTCATGGGCGGGGTCGAGATCGGGGACCGGTCCGTGATCGGCTCGAACTCCGTCGTCACCAAGAGCGTCCCGGCGGGCACGATCGCCGCGGGCTCACCGGCAAAGGTCATTCGCAAAATCGAGTTCAAGCCCTCGAAGGCAACCTAAACGTCCCAAACACCCCCCCATAGGAGGGCGTAAGGGACGTTTGGCGTCTTAGCTGTGGGCGCGAAGGGCCCGGTCCACGATGCGTGCGCAGCGGCGGCCCTCGGCGATCGCGGTGACGATGAGCGACTGGCCGACGCGGGCGTCGCCCGCGGCGTAGACGCCCTCGGTCGAGGTCTCGTACGTGCGCGCGACGACGTTGCCGCGCCGGTCGAGCTCGAGGCCGAGCTCGTCGATCGGGCCCTCGCGCTCAGGGTGCAGGAACCCGATTGCGATCAGGACGAGCTCCGCCTCCAGCTCGAGCTCGCTGCCCGCGACGGGCTCGAGCGTGCGCGAGGAGTTCCCGGTCACGCGGCGGGCGCGGACCGCCTCCACCGACCCCTCGCCAAGCAGCTCGAGGACCTGATGGCCGAAGCGCCGTTCGCCACCCTCGTCGAGGGCGTAGGTCGTCACCGAGCGCTTCGGCGACAGGGGCCACGGCGTGTCGTCGTAGCGGCCGTCGGTCGGAACCTCCGGGTAGACGTCGAGCAGGGTTGCGCTCAGGGCGCCCTCGCGGTTGGCGTTCGAGATGCAGTCCATGCCGGTGTCGCCGCCGCCGATCACGACCACGTGCTTGCCGGCGGCGCTGATCTCTGCGTCCGGTTCCGGCTCGGGGGCGGGGCGCCCCTCGCTGCGCGCGACCCAGCGATTTCGCTGGTAGAGGTAGTCCATCGCGAAGTGGACGCCGCTGAGCTTCCGTCCCGGTGCCTCGAAGTCACGCTCGACCCGCGAGCCGATCGCCACCACGAGCGCGTCGTGGCGGTCACGGAGCTCCGCGGTCGAAACGTCGTTGCCGACATCGACGCCGCACTCCCAGCTGACGCCCTCCGCTTCGAGCAGCTCGGCGCGGCGGTCGATCATCCACTTCTCGAGCTTCGCGTCGGGGACGCCGAACCGCATCAGCCCGCCAACCGACTCGTCGCGCTCGTAAACCGCTACCTGGTGTCCGACCTGGTTCAGCTCGGCCGCGACGGCCATCCCCGCCGGCCCCGAGCCGATCACGCCGACTGTCCTGCCGGTCCGTGAGATCGGCGGCTGGGGCGTGATCCAGCCCTCCTCGAACGCGCGGTGGACGATCGCGTACTCGATCTGCTTGATCATCACCGGGTCGTCGGCGATGTCGAGCACGCAGGCCGACTCGCATGGGGCGGGGCAGATCAGTCCGGTGAACTCCGGGAAGTTGTTCGTGGCGTGCAGCTGGCCGATCGCCGAGGCCCAGTCGTCGCGGCGGACGAGGTCGTTCCAGTCCGGAATCAGGTTGCCGAGCGGGCAGGCGTTGTTGCAGAACGGCACGCCGCAGTCCATGCACCGCGCGCCCTGGTGGCGAAGCTCGTCGTTCGGCAGCGTGCCGAAGATCTCGCGGTAGTCGCGCACTCTGGTCGCCGGGTCCCGTTCGGGATCCGGGACACGGGTCCACTCCATGAATGCGCGCGGGTCACGGCTCATGAGTGAATGCCCACTACACCGGCACCCGGCGGAGCTTGTCCTCGCGCTCGGCGAGGATGCGCGCGTACTCGCGCGGGATCACGCGCACGAAGGCGGCGAGGGTGCGCTCCCAGTCGGCGAGCAGTCCGGCGGCGAGCTTCGAGCCGGTCCTCACCTCGTGCTCGGAGACGAGCCCGTGTACATGCACAGCCTCGCGCCCGGTCAGCGACTGGATGTCGACGAGCTCGGCGTTGATCCGCTCCGGCAGGCGCCCGTTCGGATCGAAGACGTAGGCGACCCCACCGCTCATCCCGGCGGCGAAGTTTCGCCCGGTCGGCCCGAGGACGACGACGCGACCCCCGGTCATGTACTCGCAGCAGTGCTCGCCGACGCCCTCGACGACCGCCTGCGCGCCCGAGTTGCGGACCGCGAAGCGCTCGCCTGCAAGGCCGGAGAAGAAGGCACGCCCGTCGGTCGCCCCGTAGAGGACGACGTTGCCGACGATCACGTTCTCGGCGGCGTCGTAGGTCGTGCCGTCGGGCGGGCGGATCGACAGGATTCCTCCCGAGAGGCCCTTGCCCACGTAGTCGTTCGCCTCCCCCTCGAGCGCGAGCGTGATCCCGGGGGCGAGCCAGGCGCCGAAGCTCTGCCCGGCTGAGCCCCGCAGCGAGACCGAGATCGCATCGGCTGGAAGGCCCGCGTGGCCATGGCGGCGGACGACCTCGTAGGAGAGGCGGCCGCCGACGGCGCGGTCGACGTTGGTCAGCTCACGCTCGATCGTCACCTTCTGCGAGCGGTCGAGTGCCGGTCGTGCGGCGGCGAGCAACTCGCGCTCGTCGAAGGTGGGCGCGAACGGCTCTGGCTTGCGGATCTGGTGGCGGGAATCCTCCTCGCCGACGTTCTCCGGGACCGTGAGCAGGTCTCGGAGGTCGATCGAGGCCGCCTTCGGGGTCTGGGCCTCGAGCTCGGGGTCGAGCAGCTCGACCCGGCCGACGATGTCCTCCAGCTTCTCGGCGCCGAGCGAGGCCAGGAGCGCCCGCACCTCCTCCGCGACCATGACCAGGTAGTCCACGACCTGTTCCGGCGTTCCGGCAAATCGCCGCCTCAGCTCCGGATCCTGGGTTGCGATACCGACCGGGCACGTGTTCAGGTGGCACACGCGCATCATGATGCAGCCGACCGCGATCAACGGGGCGGTGGCGAAGCCGAATTCCTCGGCCCCGAGCAGCGCCCCGATTACGACATCCCGCCCGGTGCGCATTCCGCCGTCGACCTGCACCGTGATCCGCGAGCGCAGGTCGTTCCGAAGCAGCGTCTGCTGGGTTTCCGCCAGGCCGATCTCCCACGGCACTCCCGCGGCCTGGATCGAGGAGAGGGGGGAGGCGCCGGTGCCACCGTCGTGGCCGGCGATGACCACGTGGTCCGCCCCTGCCTTCGCGACGCCGGCCGCGACCGTGCCGACCCCGGCCTCGGAGGCGAGCTTGACCGACACGGAGGCGCGCGGGTTCGCGGCGCGGAGGTCGTAGATCAGCTGCTTCAGGTCCTCGATCGAGTAGATGTCGTGGTGCGGCGGCGGTGAGATCAGCCCGACGCCGGGGGTCGAGAAGCGGAGGCGGGCGATGTAGTCGTCGACCTTGTGGCCGGGCAGCTGGCCGCCCTCGCCGGGCTTCGAGCCCTGCGAGATCTTGATCTGGATCTGGTTCGCCTGCGAGAGGTAGTGCGCAGTGACGCCGAAGCGGCCGGAGGCGACCTGCTTGATCCGCGACATGCGCAGGTCGCCGTTGGGATCGCGCACGTAGCGCCGCTCGTCCTCGCCGCCCTCGCCGGAGTTCGACATCCCGCCGATTCGGTTCATCGCCACGGCGAGCGTCTCGTGCGCCTCCGGCGAGAGGGCTCCGAGGCTCATCCCGCCGGTGACGAAACGGCGCACGATTTGCGCCGCCGGCTCGACCGACTCGATCGGCAGCGGCTGTGCGGACTCGCGGATTCGCAGCAAGCCGCGCAGGACGCCCAGCGCGCCGTTCTCCTCGTTGACGCGGCGCGAGAACTCCTCGTATGAATCGCGGCCGCCACCGTTCGAGCGCACCGAGCGCTGGAGCGTGGCGATCGTCGACGGATCCCAGGCATGGCGCTCGCCGTCGCGCCGCCAGGCATACAGGCCGCCCTGCGGGAGCAGCGCCGCGTGCGCGGCGGGCAACAGGGAATCCTCGACGTGCTCGGGGAGGACCCGCCCGTGGGCGCCCGGGTAGGCGCGCGCGTGACGCTCGAGGGCCTCCTCGGCGAGGACGGGGAGGCCGACGCCGCCGACGCTCGACGGGGTCCCGGTGAAGTGGCGCTCGACGAGGTCGCGGTCGAGTCCTACGGCCTCGAATACCTGGGCGCCGCAGTAGGAGGAGATCGTCGCGATCCCGATCTTGGAGATGACCTTGAGCAGGCCCTTGCGCATCGCCGCGATCAGCTGATCGCGGGCGAGCGCGTCGGTGATCCCCGGGTCGAGCTCTGCCCGGCCCGAGAGGTCCGAGACGGAGTCGATCATCAGATACGGGTTGACGGCGCTGGCGCCGTAGCCGATCAGGCAGGCGAGGTGGTGGACCTCACGCGGCTCCCCCGACTCGACGATGATGCTCGCGTCGAGTCGGATGCCGGCGCGGACGAGGTGATGGTGGACGGTCCCGAGGGCGAGCAGCGACGGGATCGGGACGCGCTGGGCGGAGACGGCCCGGTCGCTGAGGATGAGCACGGTGGCACCGTCCGCGTGCGCCTCGTCGGCCTCGCGGCAGATCCGACGAAGCGCCTCGGCGATCCCGTCCGCGCCCTCGGCCAGGGGCCAGGTGGTGTCGATCGTGTGAGCGCGGATCGCGGGATGGGTCGAGTGGGCGATTCGCGACAGCTCCTCCTCGCGGAGGACCGGATGGTCGAGGACGAGCTTGTTCGCGTGGTCGGGCGTCTCGCCCAGGAGGTTGAGCGAGTCGCCGACGCGCACCTCGAGGCTCATCACGATCTGCTCGCGAACCGAGTCGATCGGCGGGTTGGTCACCTGCGCGTAGCGCTGCTTGAAGTAGGAGAAGAGCGACGGATCGCGCTCGGAGAGCGCCGCGAGGGCGGCGTCGTTCCCCATCGAGCCGACCGGCTCGGCGCCGTCGTTCGCCGCGGGCCCGATCAGCACCCGCAGGTCCTCCTGCGAGTAGCCGAAGGCGAGCTGGCGGATCCGGAGCGGCTCGTGCTCGCGGGAGATCTCGTGTTCCGGCAGGTCCTCGAGTCGCAGGGAGTGCTCTTCGTGCCATTGGCCGTACGGCTGTTGGCGCGCCACCTCGAGCTCCGCGTCGAGGTCGTCGGAGACCCGGCCGGTCTCGGTGTCGACGATGAACAGGTGCCCCGGGCGCAGGCGCCCGCGCTTGACCACGCGCTCGGCCTCGAAGGGGAGCACGCCGGCCTCGGAGCCGAGCACGACCCATCCATCGTCGGTGACCAGCCAGCGGCCTGGGCGCAGACCGTTCCGATCGAGCGTCGCCGCCACCCGCCGGCCGTCGGAGGTGACGAGGGCGGCGGGGCCGTCCCAGGGCTCCGAGAGGGAGGCGTGATAGCGGTAGAAGCCGTGGAGCTCTTCGGGCAGCTCCGGATTGCCCTCGTGCGCCATCGGAATCAGCATCATCAGCGCGTGCGCGAGTGAACGCCCGGAGATGAGGAGCAGCTCGAGCGCCCGGTCGAACGCCGCCGAGTCGGAGATCCCGTCCTCCATCAGCGGCAGGCAGCGTGAGAGCACCTCGCCGATCTCCTCCGAGCGCAGCGCCGCCTCGCGGGCGCGCATCCAGGCGAAGTTGCCCAGCAGGGTGTTGATTTCGCCGTTGTGGGCGGAGAAGCGGTGCGGGTGGGCGAGCTCCCAGCTCGGGAACGTGTTGGTGGAGAAGCGTGAGTGGACGACCGCGAGCGCCGAGGCCATCTCCGGGTCACGCAGGTCGGGGAAGTAGCCGGCGAGCTGCGGCGCCGTCAGCATCCCCTTGAACACGATCGTCCGCGACGAGAAGCTGGCGAAGTGGACATCGGCGCCCGCCTCGAGCTCGACCAGACGGCGGATGACGAAGAGGCGGCGCTCGAAGTCGTCCTGATCGCCGACCTCGGGGCCGGCGCCGATCAGGAGCTGGCGGCAGTCAGGGGCGACGGCGAGGGCGGTGCGCCCGGCGTGTTCGGCATTGGTGGGCACGTCGCGCCAGCCGAGCGGCTCGCCACCGTGCTCGGCGACGGTGCGCTCGAGCAGCGCCGCGATCTCCGCCGACCGGGCGGCGTCCCGGGGCAGGAAGCACATCGCAAGCGCCATACGTCCCGCATCCGGAATCTCGCCGGCGCCGAACTCGCTCGCGCGGGAGCGGAGGAAGTCGTGGGGGAGCGCGAGCAGGATCCCGGCGCCGTCGCCGCTCGAGGGGTCGGCCCCGGCGGCGCCACGGTGCTCGAGGTCGTCGAGCGCCCGCAGAGCCCGTTCGACCACGTCGTGGATCGGGACGCCATCAAGGCGCGCGACCGCGGCGACCCCGCACGCGTCATGCTCGTATTTGGGGTCGTAAAGACCCCCCGGGACCGTAGGCATCGGCGAAAGATTAGGGGCCACAGACCCCCCGCGCGTCAGATCTCGGTCGCGGACCAGTCTCCCGTGAAGGCGCTCGCGGGCCCCTCCTGCTCGAGATAGCGCCGGAATGCGGTGAGTTCGGCGGGGTCCACGGCGTAGTCGTGCTCCGGGCCGGGGAAGCTCGAGTCCCGCACTTCGGCCGCGTAGGCGGCGACGCCCCGGATCATCTCTTCGCGCACCTCGGCGTATCGCTTGACGAACTTGGCGGCGTGCCCGCCGAAGATCCCGAGCAGGTCGTGGTAGACGAGCACCTGGCCGTCGGTCGTCCCGCCGGCGCCGATCCCGATCACAGGGATCGTCATCGCAGGCATCAGCGCGGCGGTGATCTCGGCCGGAATCGCCTCGAACACGATCGCGAAGCAGCCGGCGGCCTGGAGCGCGAGCGCCTCCTTGGCGATCAGCGACGCGCTGCCGGCCGTCTTTCCCTGCGCCTTGAAGCCGCCGAGCGCTGTCGCCGTCTGCGGCGTCAGGCCGACGTGGCCCATGACCGGGATCCCGGCGCGGATGATGGCTCTCGCCCGGTCGACGGAGCTGCCACCGCGCTCGAGCTTGACCGCGTCGCACCCCGCCTCCTTGACGAACCGCATCGCGGTCTCGACGGCCTGCTCGTCCGAGGCCTCATAAGAGCCGAACGGCAGGTCGCCGACCAGGAAGGGCGTCTTCAGGCCGCGGCGCACGGCGGCGGCGAGCATCAGCATCTCGTCGAGGCCGACCGGGACGGTCGAGTCGTAGCCGAGCACGGTCATCGCGGCCGAGTCGCCGACGAGGACGACGTCGACCCCGGCCGCCTCGACGACCTGCGCCGAGGGATGGTCGTAGGCGGTCACCATCACGATCGGCTCCGCGTTCATCTTCATCTCGCTGAGCTGGGGCAGCGTCACCTTGCGGCGCTGCGGAGCGGCGGGATCCATGGATTGCTGCTTATGGACGCTCACGAAACCTCCAACGTTCCGAAAATGTGCTCCGCTTCGCGTCCGCCATTTTCGGGTTGACTGATTGATGATTGGGAAGCGAGGGGAGAGTCCAGGAGGACCTCCGGGTGGGAGTCGACGCGGGCGATCTCGTTGCCCTCGTCGACGTGGACGACAACGGGCGAGTAGGTCTCGAGGTCCTTCTCGTCATAGGCGCCGAACGAGCCGACGATCACCTTGTCGCCCTCGTTGACGAGCAGGGCGGCGGCGCCGTTGACCTTGATCTGGCGGCCTCCGGGCTCGCCTTCGATCGCGTACGTGACGAAGCGCGAGCCGTTGTCGATGTCCCAGACGTGCACCTGCTCGTTGACGAGCAGGTCCGCCTGGCGCATCAGCTCCGGGTCGATCGTGATCGATCCCACGTAGTCGGGGTCGCACCCGGTCACCGTGGCCCGGTGGATCTTCGATTTCAGCATCTGTCTCTGCATCGGTTCCTCCTGTCAGGCGCGTTGGGCGCCCTCGATCAGCACGTTGTCGATCAGCCGCGCCCTGCCGACGCGCGCGGCGACGGCCACCAGAACCGGGCGGCCGTTGAAGCTCTCGATCGGCGCGAGCGTCTCGGCATCGCGCGCCTCCAGGTATTCCGGCTGGATCCCGGCCGCATCGAGCTCGGCAAGGCCGGCACGGACGGCGGACGCGGCATCGCGCTCGCCACGCCAAACGGCATCCTCGACGGCTCGTAGCGAGCGGTAGATCGCAGTGGCCCGGGTGCGATCCTCACCTTCCAGATAGGCGTTCCGCGAGCTCATCGCGAGCCCATCGTCCTCGCGCACGGTGGGGACGACGACGATCTCGATGCCGAAGTCGAGGTCGCGCGTCATCCGCCGGATCACGAGCGCCTGCTGGGCGTCCTTCTGGCCGAAGAACGCGACCTGCGGGCGGACCGCGTTGAAGAGCTTTGCGACGACTGTGGTCACGCCGCGGAAGTGCGCGGCGCCGCGGCGGCCGGGGTCACCGTCGAGGACGTCGGTGAGGCCGCCGACCTCGACCGTGGTCGCGAACCCGGGCGGGTAGATCTCGTCCTCGGAGGGCGCATAGACGAAGTCGACCCCCGCTTCGGCAGCGAGGTCGACGTCGCGGTCGAAATCGCGTGGATAGGCATCGAGATCCTCGCCGGGGCCGAACTGCGCCGGGTTGACGAAGAGGCTCATGACCACGGCGTCGCAGCGCTCGCGCGCGGCGCGCAGGAGCGAGAGATGGCCGTCGTGGAGGAAGCCCATCGTCGGGACGAAGCCGACCGACCGGCCGTCGGCGCGAGCATCGGCGAGCGCTCGGTCGAGCTCGGCGCGCGTGGGGATCACCCGGGTCATCGCCTCGACCCCCCCGCGATCGCGGCGGTGCGCTCGGCGAGCACGTCGTAGAGCGCGAGCAGCTCGGGCGCCAGCGTCTCGATCGCGTCGCGGTGGCGCTCGATCGTCTCCTCGTCGCCGCGGGCGATCGGGCCGGTCAGTGCGGCCTCGCCGCGCTCGGCCCAGTTCGCGGCGCTGCGCAGGACCAGGGGAGCGAGGATCTCGCGCGGCTCGGCGACCCCGGCGCGGGCGAGCAGCTCGCCCGCCGACTCCTCGAGGGCGACGAGGAAGTTCGAGGCGATCGCGGCCGCCGCGTGATACGCGGCGCGGGACTCCTCGGCGACCTCGAACGGCCGCATCCCGAGGCGCTCGGCGAGTCAGTCGGGCAAGCCCCAGCGCCCCTTCGTCGGAGCCCGCGATCGCGCACGGCGCGCCCGTCAAGTCGGTATGCCGGTCGGGGATCGTCTGCAGCGGGTGCAGCGAGAAGGTCGAGGCGCCCCGTTCGGCGCAGGAGGCGAGCGCGTCCAGCCGGGTCGCGCCACTCACGTGACCCACGCTTCGGACCGGCGGCACGGCGGCGGCAGATCGTCGCCGCAGCGGCCGCGATCTCGTCGTCGGGGACGCACAGCAGAGCGACCTCGCTGGCGCTGCGCAGCCTCGCAGCCGTCGGCGCGTCCGCCCGTCGTGACGTCGAGCCCCACGCGTCGAGCGGCTGGCGGCGATGCTCCCGCCGACGCGCCCGGCGCCGACGATCGTCAGCGACGGCACTGAAGCATCGCGCACTGCGCTTGGTGTCGGGAAATCCCGTTCCAGTTCCCTCATCGGAGATACCAGACGGCGTTGGGTCGTTCTGCGGTGTCGTCGCCGGGCTGTCCGGCTCGTCCACGCCCTCGCGGGTCGCGGCGTGAGAGGAATGTTACCCGGCACCCGTGCGGAGGTAACGCGTGCCCAATTAGGCTCTTCGCGCCATGCCGATCCTCGCCGTGGCAGCGATTGGGCGCCACTCCGACCGCTGCACGCGGGAACCGGCACGCGGATGTCGAGGCCCGCCCGGCGGATTAGGCTTCGTGCATGCCGATATCGAGTTCGCCTGCGAGCGCTGCGGCGAGCGGTTCGACGCGCTCGTCGACCGCGGCACGGAATCCGTCGAGTGCCGGCTGTGCGGCGCGCCAGCGACGGAGCGGGTCCTCTCGGCGCCGGCTCCCTCCATGCACCTGGTGAAGACCCGCGGCGAGGCGCGCAAGCAGGAGGGGAAGAACGCCGAGCTCCACCGGACGACAAAGGCTCGCTACAAGGCCACCCGGGACGCTCAGCGGGCGAGGGCGAAGCAGCGGGGCAAGCCCAAGTGAGCGATGTCGCCGGGCGCCGCGAGGAGCTGGTCGAGCTCTACCGGGAGGTCGGCGAGTGCACCCGCTGTCCGCTTTATGAGACCAGGACCAAGGCGGTCTTCGGCGCCGGCGATGCCGACGCGGACCTGATGTTCATCGGCGAGGCGCCGGGCGCGGAGGAGGACCGGCAGGGCCTTCCCTTCGTCGGCCGCGCGGGCGGCCTTCTGAACCAGCTGCTCGGCGGCATCGGCCTCGAGCGCGACGACGTCTTCATCTGCAACGTGCTCAAGTGCCGCCCGCCGGGCAACCGTGATCCGCAGCCCGAGGAGATCGAGGCGTGCTGGCCTTATCTGGAGCGCCAGATCCAGCTGATCCAGCCGCGCGTGATCGCGACCCTCGGGAACTTCGCGACGAAGAAGATCACCGGCAGCCAGGTCGGTATCACCCGGGTCCGCGGGACGCCACAGGTGCACGAGCTCGCCGGTCGCACCGTCTTCGTCTTTCCGTTGCTCCACCCGGCGGCGGCGCTGCGGACGCCGTCTCTGGTCGAGACCTGTCGCGAGGACTTCGGCTCGGCTTGCGGCGCTGCTCGCCGAGTCGCTGCCGGACTCCGGTCGCGCTGACGGTGACATCGAGGCGATGGACGAGGCTGTGGATCCCGCCAGCCAGCTCGACCTGTTCGGAGGATGAGCACGCAAACGAGCGGCGGGAGCGCGGAGACCGAGGCGCTCGGAGCGGAGCTCGCCGCGAAGCTGAGCCCGGGGGACGTCGTCCTCGTCTCCGGCGAGCTGGGCGCCGGCAAGACGACCCTGATCCGCGGGGCGAGCCGGGCCCTCGGGGTCGAGGAGCCGGTCGTCTCACCGACGTTCACGATCGGGCGCCGGTACCGCGGTCGCGTGGCGGTCTCGCACCTCGACCTCTACCGCCTCGGCGGACTGGACGCCGAGGAGCCGGGGCTGCTCGACGACTATCTGACCGAGGACGCGATCGCGTTCATCGAGTGGCCCGAGGTCGGCGCCGGCGAGCTGGCACTCGAGCGTGCGGGGGCCGTTTGGGAGGTGAAGCTGCTGCACGCGGGAGGCGACCGGCGCGAGGTGGAGTTCCTCGCGCCGGTACCGCCCGAATGATTCCTTACGGCTGGGCCTGGTCGACGGCCTGCTGGGCCTCGTCGACAGCCTCGTTGGCCGCGTCCGTAGCCTGATCGACGGCCTCTTCGGCCGCGTCCTGGGCCGCCTCGGTGTCGCCGTTCTGGGCGGCTTCGACGGCCTCGTTGGCCTCATCCTGGATCTCGTCCGCGGCCTCCTGGGCCGACTCCTGAGCCGAGTCGATCGCCTCGTCGACGTCGCCGGAATCAACTGCATCCTGCGCCTCGTCGATCGCCTCATCGACCTCGCCCTGGATCTCGTCGGCGGTCTCTTCGGCCTGCTCCTGCGCCTCCTCGACGGCCTCCTCCTCGTCGTCGCCGCATCCGGACCAAGCGGCCCCGGTGGCGGCGATCGCGAGAACACCGAGTGCCGACATGGCACGGCGTCGCTTCAAGTTGCTCATCGTCCCCTCCAATTCGTAGTTCGTTGCCAGCCGCCCCGACGGCGGCGAGCAGGAACCTTAGTCTCCACGTCGTGGCGGCGTCAACACGTACCGGCGCCCTCCTCGGGCTCGACACGGCGACGAGCGACGCCGCCGTTGCCCTCACGCGGGCGGACGACATTCTCTTCGAGGGCCGGGCCGACCCCGGTCAGGAAGGTCGGCCGCGGCACTCCTCGGCGCTGCTCGGCCTCGTCGCAGAGGGCGTGCGCGCCGCCGGCGGCTGGGAGGCCGTGAGCGCGATCGCGGTCGGTGTGGGGCCTGGGACGTTCACCGGCCTTCGCGTCGGCGTCGCCACAGCGCGCGCTCTCGCCCAGGCTCGTGGACTGCCGCTCGTCCCCGTCGGCTCGTTGGAGGCGCTGGCGCGCGGGATCCCCGCAACGCGCGGACGTCCGCGCCTGGCACTGCTCGACGCCCGTCGCGGCGAGGTGTTCGGGCTTCTCCTCGGTGACGGCGACGAGGTCGTCTGGCCGGCCTTCGTCGCGCCGCCCGACGACCTGGCCGCGCGTATCGCGGAGTTCGATTCACGCCCGCTGGCAGGCGGTGACGGCTCGCTACGATTCCGTGAGGAGCTCGAGGCCGCGGGCGCGGAGGTGCCTCCCGACGCGGACCCGGTGCACCGGATGGCGGCGCGGAACGTCTGCGCTCTCACCGCCGGGGCAGAGCGGGTCGGTCCCGAGCAGGTGAGGCCGATCTACCTTCGAAGACCAGATGCAGAGCTTTGGCGCGAGCAGCAGCGTGGCGGGCACAGCCCCAGCCGGTGAGCGGGCGCGGGATGTCCGCGGCCTCGTCTACGGCGACCTGCCCGCGGTGCTCGCGATCGAGCGTCGCTCGTTTCAAACGCCGTGGTCGCTGGCGATGTTCGTGCTCGAGCTCTCGAAGCCCTCCGGGATCTGCATCTGCATGCCGGCGGACGACGGCCTCGCCGGCTACCTCGTCTGCTCGCGTTACGCGGACGTCTGGCACCTGATGAACATCGCGGTGGTCCCTGAGCGACGGCGCGACGGGATCGCGACCGAGCTGATGGAGCGGATGTTCGAGCAGGCGGGCCCGGACGCCCGCTTCACGCTCGAGGTGCGGGCGTCGAACCGGGGCGCGATCCAGATGTACGAGCGCTTCGGCTTCCGCGCGGCCGGCCACCGGCGCCGCTACTACCACGACAACGGCGAGGACGCCCTCGTCATGTGGCTCGAGCCCTCAGCTGCCGTTGGCAGCTGAGAACAAAACGCGTCACCTCCTCCGCTTCGCGTCCGGGGTGTCGCGGTGGTCGACGGGAAGAGCGCTTGATTCTTGCTCTCGAAACTTCCTGTGACGACACCTGCGCGGCGGTCGTCGATCGGGGGAAGATCCGCTCCAACGTGATCTCCTCGCAGGCGGCGCTTCACGAGCGCTTCGGCGGCGTTGTACCGGAGGTCGCCTCGCGCCACCACCTCGAGCTGATCAACCCGGTGGTCGAGGCGGCGCTCGACGATGCCGGGGTGGTGATCGACGATGTCGACGCGGTGGCGGTCACTCGCGGGCCCGGGCTCATCGGGGCGTTGCTGGTCGGCCTCGCGACCGCCAAGGGCCTGGCAGCCGCCGAGGGCAAGCCCCTGATCGGCGTCGACCACCTGCACGGCCATGTCGCCGCAAACTTCCTCGAGCCGGAGCCGCTCGAGCCGCCGTTTCTGTGTCTGATCGCGAGTGGCGGCCACACGTTGCTCGCCGGCGTTACGGAGCACGACCGCTTCGACGTCCTCGGTCAGACGCTCGACGACGCCGCCGGAGAGGCGCTCGACAAGGCGGCGCGGCTGCTCGGCCTTGGCTATCCCGGCGGGCCCGCGATCGAGCGCGAGGCCGCTGAGGGCGATCCCACCGCATTCGAACTGCCGATAGCGATGACCAACGATCCGCGCCTCGACTTCAGCTTCAGCGGTCTGAAGACGGCCTTCGTCTACGCCGTGCGCGATCTCGGCGACGAGGCGAGCCTCCGCAGCGCGGACCTCGCCGCGAGCTTCCAGGCCGCGGTCGTCGACCAGCTCGTGTCGAAGCTCCTGCGGGCGCTCAAGCGGGGCACGTGGACGGCGGTCGCACTCGGCGGCGGGGTCGCGGCCAACGGCCTCCTGCGAGAGCGCGTCAGCGACGTGTGCGCCGAGCGTGGCCTACCGCTGAAGCTGGTGCCGAGGGCGCTCTGCACCGACAACGCAGCAATGATCGGGGCCGCGGCCGAGCACCTGGTGCCGACGCCCTACCCCGAGTACCTGGGCTGGGACGCGAATGCCTGAGGCTCAGGCGGTCCGCGTCTACCGGCGCGAGGGCTGCCATCTCTGCGACGAGGCGAGCGAGATGCTCGCCGAGATCGCCGCCGGACGAGGAGGCCTGGAGCTCGACGAGGTCGACATCGAGAGTGACGATCGCCTGCTCAAAACCTATCTCGAGCGCATCCCCGTGATCACGATCAACGGCGCCATCGTGAGCGAGCTCGTCCCCGATCGGGACGCGATCCTGCGGGCGCTTGGTACTTTCGAGACGTGAACGAGCAGACGAGTGGGGAACGCACAGCCGCCGACGTGGCCACCTCCGACGGTCTCCTGGGGGACGGCGAGCGCCTCTCGCTCGGCGTCGCGGCACGGCTCTCGCGCTACCTCCAGGTCCTGATCCAGGCGCGGAAGATGGGCAAGGAGACGATCTCCTCGCAGGAGCTCGCCGAGTACACGCACATCAACTCGACCCAGATCCGCCGCGACCTCTCGGGCTTCGGCAAGTTCGGCAAGCGCGGGGTCGGCTACCGGGTCGAGTCGCTGGTCAACGAGATCCGCAAGATCCTCCATACCTCGGGCCAGCACAACATCGCCCTCTTCGGCGCCGGCAACCTCGGGCAAGCGATTGCCAGCTCGGACATCTTCGCCGACCACGGCTTCCGGATCGTCGCGATCTTCGACTCCGACCCGGAGCTGATCGGCAACGACCTCGGTGGCGTGCCGGTGCGGGCCCTCTCCGACCTCGAGCAGGTGGTCGCCGACGAGGAGGTCGTGGTCGGGGTTCTCGCGGTCCCGCCGCAGGCGGCGCAGCAGGTCGCCGACCAGCTCGTCGAGGTCGGCGTCAAGATCCTCTTCAACTACTCCGAGCAGCTCTTGCGGGTGCCCCCCGAGGTCACTGTCCACACATCGAGCCCCGCCGTCGACCTCCTCTACGCGCTCTACTTCTACCTCGCATAACGAAGCCAATGGAGGGCGGAACCGAGCCCGGCGCAACGCTCGACCTCGAACGCATCCGCGCGATCTTCGAGGAGTCTGAGGACTTCACGATCGGGCTCGAAGAGGAGTTCGCGATCCTCGACCCGGAGACGCTCGAGCTCGCCCACGCCTTCGAGGGCCTGTTCGCCGCCTGCCAGGCCGACGAGGTACTCGCCGAATCCGCCGCCGGGGAGCTGATCGACACCGAGATCGAGATCCGCTCAGGAAAGGCGCAGACCTTCGCCGAGGCGCGCGAGCTCCAGGGCGAGAGCCGCAGGCGACTGTTCGCCCTCGCCGAGTCGCAGGGGCTCGCGCTGGCGGCGATGGGAACGCATCCGTGGGCGAACTACCTCGACCAGCAGATCATCGACACCGTGCACTACAACCGGCTGCGCGAGGAGCTGCGCTGGGTCGCCCAGCGCAACAACACCTGGAGCCTTCACGTCCATGTCGGGGTGCGTGGCGCCGATCGAGCGATCGCGGTCTGCGATCACCTCCGCGGCCTCCTGCCACCGCTGCTCGCGCTCTCGGCCAACTCCCCGTTCCTCGATGGGCACGATTCGGGCCTCGCGTCCGTGCGTAGCGAGATCTTCACCCGCACCTTCCCGCGCTGCGGGGTGCACGAGCCCTTCGGCGACTGGGACACCTACGCGGCCTTCATCGACCTCTTGCGGCGGACGGACTCGATCGTCGAAGCGACCCAGCTGTGGTGGAGCGTGCGGCCCGCACCACCGCTTCGGCACGGTCGAGCTGCGGATCTGCGACGCGCAGACCCGCGGCGACGAATCATTCGCGGTCGCCGGCCTGATCACCGCCTGCATCGCCCAGTCGGCGATCGACTATGACGAGGGACGACTCGAGGAGCCGATGGGGCACCGCGAGATCGAGGAGAACCTCTGGCGCGCGATCCGCTACGGCCTCGACGGCGAGCAGATCGACTTCGGTGCCCAGAAGGTGATTCCGGCACGTGAAGCGCTCGATCGAGTCGTCGCCTGGACCGAGCCCGCCAGGGAGCGCCTCGGGATCGACGTCGAGGTGCCGGCCGACAACGGCGCGATCAGGGCGCGCGCTGCGTACGAGGCCGGGAGCACGATCGCGGACGTCTACCGCGACGGGGTCGCGCAGACGCGCGCGACGTACGTGCGCGAACCGGTGAGACGGTAGATTCGCCTGCTGTGAGCACGGAGGGTGTCCAGGGCGAGCCGCCGCAGGATCCGGAGGAGGTCCAGCGCATGCTCGAGGAGCAGCTGCGCAAGGTCCGCGTCCAGGACCTCCTGCTCGAGAGCGCCGCGAGCATCATCAACCTCTCCGCGCGTCGGATCGCGAAGGAGGACGAGCGGGACCTCGAGCAGGCGAAGGTCGGGATCGAGGCCGTACGCGCGATCGTCGATCTGCTCGAACCCGCGGCCCGCGACCAGGTTCGTGAGGCGCTCTCGCAGGTGCAGATGCTCTACGCCCGTGAGGCGCAGGGCGGTGAGGGCGAGGCCCCGGCCCCGGCTGGGCAGCAGCCCGACTCACCCGCCGCCGAGCAGCCGCAGGACCCGCGGGGTGGCGCGTCGTCGGGTCTATGGACCCCGCCCGGGTCCTCATAACGCCAGTCACCCCGCTACACTGCGCGCCGCTTTGCGGCCGGGAGGGGTTCCGGACCCGAAGCGCTTTTTGTGTCCCGACCGTGACTGACCTCCTGGAGGACTTGAGACCTTGACCGATTTCCTGACCGATTACGGCGTCCTGATCGCGCTCGTCTGCGCCGGCGCCGCAGTGCTCTACGGCGCGCTCGTCACCAAGCGGCTGCTGGCGCTCTCGCCCGGCAACGACCGCATGCAGGAGATCTCCGGCGCGGTCCAGGAGGGGGCGAAGGCCTACCTCAACCGCCAGTACCTGATCATCGGGATCGTCGCTGTCCCGCTCGCGATCATCCTCGTGCTGGTTCAGGACTTCGCCACCGGGGTCGGCTTCGTCATCGGAGGCGTGCTCTCCGGTGCGGCCGGCTTCATCGGCATGAACCTGTCGGTCCGCGCCAACGCACGGGTCGCCGAGGCGGCTCGCGGCGGCGTCCCGCCGGCGCTCGACGTTGCCTTCAAGGGCGGCTCGGTCACCGGCCTCCTCGTCGTCGGCCTCGCGCTGTTCGGCGTCGCCGGCTACTACGGCCTCCTCGTCGGCGTCTTCGACGAGACCGACGAGGTCGCGGTCGACGCCCTGATCGGGCTCGGCTTCGGTGGCTCGCTGATCTCGGTCTTCGCCCGGCTCGGTGGCGGAATCTTCACCAAGGCGGCCGACGTCGGCGCCGACCTGGTCGGCAAGGTCGAGGCCGGGATCCCCGAGGATGACCCGCGCAACCCCGCGGTGATCGCGGACAATGTCGGAGACAACGTCGGCGACTGCGCCGGGATGGCGGCCGACCTGTTCGAGACCTACGCGGTCACCTCCGTCGCGGTGATGCTGCTCGGGGTGCTCACCTTCGCCGAGGACTTCGCCCGCGAGGTCGCTCTCTACCCGCTCGTCATGGGCGCCATCGCGATCATCGCCTCGATCGTCGGGGCGCTCGCCGTGCGGACGACGACCGACAAGGTCGAGGGGGCCCTGTACCGCGGCCTGCTCGTCTCCGCCGTGATCTCTGCGGCCGCGTTCTACCCGATCACCGACTGGCTCATGGACGCCCCGCTTTCGACCGGCTTCCTCGAGGCCGGCGCCGACCTGATCAGCGTGACCGACCTCTGGCTCTGCGCGCTGATCGGACTCGCGGTCACCGGTGGCCTGTTCGTGATCACCGACTACTACACGTCGACCCGCTTCCGGCCGGTGAAGACGATCGCCCAGGCCTCGCAGACCGGCCACGCCACGAACATCATCCAGGGGCTCGCTCAGGGCTTCCAGGCCACGGCCGCTCCGGCGCTCCTGCTGGCGCTGGCGATCCTCGGAGCGAACGAGCTCGCCGGCATCTACGGCATCGGTGTCGCGGTGATGGCGCAGCTCTCACTCTGCGGCCTGATCGTCGCGCTCGATGCGTTCGGCCCGATCACCGACAACGCCGGCGGCATCGCCGAGATGGCGGAGTTGCCCGAGGAAGTCCGCAACGTCACCGATCCGCTCGATGCGGTCGGCAACACGACAAAGGCGGTCACGAAGGGCTATGCGATCGGCTCCGCGGCACTCGCGGCGCTGGTGTTGTTCAAGGCGTTCGAGATCGAACTCGCCGCCGAGAACGGGGAGGCGGTCTTCTTCAGCATCTCCGATCCGGCTGTGCTGATCGGCCTCTTGATCGGCGGCCTGATGGTTTACCTGTTCGCTGCGTTCGCGATCGAAGCCGTCGGCCGTGCCGGCGGGGAGGTCGTCGAGCAGGTGCGAAAGCAGTTCCGGGAGAACCCGGGAATCATGGAGGGCACATCGAAGCCCGACTACGCCGACACGGTTGCGATTGTGACGGCGGCGGCACAGCGGGAGATGATCCTGCCGTCGTTGATCCCGATCCTGATCCCCGTGCTCGTCGGTGTGATCAGCGTGAAGGCACTCGGCGGACTGCTGATCGGCGTGATCGTCGTCGGCCTGTTCATGGCCCTGGCGATGACCGCGGGCGGCGGCGCCTGGGACAACGCGAAGAAGCTGATCGAGGACGGCGCCTTCGGCGGCAAGGGCTCCGAGGCCCACGCCGCCTCGGTGACCGGCGACACCGTCGGCGACCCCTACAAGGACACCGCCGGCCCCGCCATCAACCCGATGATCAAGGTGGCGAACATCGTCGCCCTCCTGATCATTCCCATCGTCGGCTTCTCAGTCGTTAGCAAGATTGAGCGGTCCGGGGCCCGTCCTACGCTGAGCGCGTGAGGCGGGCCCCGAACTATTTCCTCGTCGCCGGCATCGACCTGCGGGCGGAGATGACGCGGCTGCGGACGCTGCCCGTGTTCGCCGGCGGCCCGCTTGCAGCTGCTGAGCCGGAGCTCAAGGTGCGGCGCGCGTCCAAGCGGCCCAACCGGCTCGGCTTCGCCGTCCCGTCCCAGTTCCGGCTGTCGGTGACGGCCCACCCCGGCCAGAGACCGGGCGACATCCTCGAGACGCTTCTCCACGAGCTCGTTCATCTGCACGTCGGTCGTGGGACGGGAGCGCACGCGTGGCACGGGCGCGAGTTCAAGGCGACTCTGGCACGGGCGATGCGCGAGGCCTACGGAGTGCGCGCCGTCCGCCCGCGCGGCACCCTTCACGGCGCCTACGCGGAGGCGATCGAGGCGCAGCGAAAGCGGGGCAACCAGCTCGAGCTCGAGCTCGCGGCTTAGGTAGCGCCGAGCGCCCGGGCGTAGGTATGGGCGCGTCGCGTCGGCAGATTGCGGGGGGGCGGGAGGTGCGTGGCCGGCGAGGTCGTGGCGTTCCGTCGCGGGCACGCACAACACTCACGCCCACCTCGAGCTTGTCAGTGGCCGCCTGACCCGGCCGCCCCCGGACGCGAAGCGGAGGAGGCGGGCGGAACGTTCGTTATTCCCGCTCGATCAGCTCGATCCGGTAGTCGTCGGGATCGCGGACGACCCCTCACGCGGTCCTCCTACTGACTGATGTGCTCGAGAACCGGAGTGAGCTCGCCCGTCGGGGAGAAGTCGATGTACTCGGAATCCTCCAGCGCCTCCGGCGCATGACCTGGCCCCCAGTAGAAGGCCTGGCCGGCCTCATAGATCTCTTCGCCATCGGCAGTGTGCATCTTGACTCGCCCCTTCAGCATGTAGCCCCAGTGGGGACAAGGGCAGAGGTCGCCAGGCTGACCGACGAGCGCGGGACGTAGATCGAAGCCTCGCGGCACGGTCACGAACATCGTCGTCATACCGCCGCCGATCTCCTCGACCCTGATGTCAAGGCCCTCGTCCTGCATTGCCACGGGTGCCTCGGCCTGTCGTATCGCTCTCATGAGTCCCTCCGCTTTTGTTTTTCTCTCGAGATCCGACGCTACTCTCGAGCAGCCGATACGGCGGCGGTCGGGGTCGCTGCCACAGCCGAGCTAGCGCGCCTCAAGTATCTCAATTCGGTATCCGTCCGGGTCGCGGACGAAGCAGATCCGCGAGCCGCCCTCGCGGACGGTGTAGGGCGGCTTCTCGGGCTCGATCTCGAGCTCGGCGAGGCGCTCGAGGGTGCCGTCGAGGTCGCCGGTCGTGATCGCGATGTGGCCGTAGCCCGTCCCGATGTCGTAGGGCTCGGTTACGCCGTGGTTGAAGGTGAGCTCGAGCCGGGCCCCGTCGCCCGGGAGGCCCATGAAGACGTTGGTCGCCTCGTCGCCGATCGGCATCCGCCGCATCTCCTCGAAGCCGAGCTTCTCGTAGAAGTCGACCGAGCGGTCGATGTCGGTGATCCGGTAGCAGGTGTGGATGAGCTCGCTCACTTCCTTGCACACTAATGAGTCCGGGGTAGGATCCGCAGATGGCGTCCATCGCGCCGACGAACGAGGAGGCTGTCGAGGCCTGGGGTGGAGTTCTCTACGACCGCTGGGTCGCGTTCCGCCCCGTCGTCACGACCGCAATCGCGCCGTTCTCCGAAGAGGCGCTCCGCCTCCACCCGCCCGAACGCGGGTCGCGGGTGCTCGACATCGGCTGCGGGCTCGGCGATACCACGCTGCGTCTTGGCGAGCTCCTCGGGCCGGAGGGCGAGGCGGTCGGGGTCGACGCGGGCGAGCGCTTCGTCGAGACGGCGCGGGCCGAAGCTGCCGCGGCCGGGTCAGCGAACGTCTCCTACATCCTCGGTGACGTTCAGGTCGCTGACCTCGGCGGGCCCTACGAGTATGCGTTCTCCCGATTCGGGACGATGTTCTTCGCGAGCCCCGTGGCGGCGCTGCGCAACGTGCGCGAGGCGCTCGTGCCGGGTGGCCGGCTGTGCATGATCGTCTGGCGGCGAAAGCTCGACAACGACTGGCTCCATCGTGGCGAGCTGGTCGTCAACCAGTTTCTCGAGAAGCCCGAGGAGACCGACGAGCCGACCTGCGGGCCGGGACCGTTCTCGATGGCGAACGCGGACACGACCAGCGACATCCTCATGCACTCGGGATTCGAGGACATCACGCTCAACCGCTGGGACCTCGCGTATCGGATGGGCGATGACCTGGAACAGGCGCTCGACCTGGTGATGGCGCTCGGCCCGGCGGGGGAGCTGATCCGGCTCGCCGGTGACGAGGCCGAGCGGGTGCGGCCGCAGGTGCGCGAGGCGCTTCGGAAGTCATACGCCGATCTCGCCGGGCCGGACGGCCTGAGCGCCAACGCGTCGGTGTGGATCGTGAGCGCCCGCGCGCCGGACTGAGCGCTGCGGAGTCCCCCTCCGCGGCTGGACGACCTAGGGTTCGCGACGTGGGCACCCCGATCAACGTCGCCGACTACGAGGCGCTCGCGGCCGAGAAGCTCGAGCCCGGCCCGCACGGCTACTTCGCCGGCGGGGCGGGCGACGAGCGCACCCTGCAGGCCAACGTCGCCGCCTTCGCCCGTTACCGCCTGCGCCCGCGGGTCCTGGTCGACGTTTCCGAGGTGAGCACGGGGACGACGGTGCTCGGGACCGACATCTCGATGCCGCTGATCGTCGCGCCGGTCGCATTCCAGCGCCTCGTCGATCCGGATGGCGAGGTGGCGATGGCGCGCGCAGCGGCGGCGGCCGGGACGATCATGACCCTGTCGACGATCGCGACCTCGCGGCCGAGCGAGATTGCCGCCGAGTGCCCGGCCGCGCCGCGCTGGTTCCAGCTCTACTGCTTTCGCGACCGCGGCGTGACCAGGGCGCTGATCGACGAGGCCGTCGAGTGCGGGTTCGAGGCGATCGCGCTGACGGTCGATGCGCCGCGGGCGGGCCGGCGCGAGCGCGACTTCCGCCACACGTTCGTCGTCCCCGAGGGGATCCACGCTCCGGCGGTCGCTGCGGCGACGGGCTCGGAGCGGCCGCTGAGCGTGCAGGAGGTCTTCTCGCTGATCGATCCGTCGCTCACCTGGGACGACCTCGAGACGCTCGTCTCCGAGACGGACCTGCCGGTGCTGTTGAAGGGGATCCAGACGGCCGAGGATGCAGCCCTCGCCGTGGAGCATGGCGCGACCGGGATCGTCGTCTCGAACCACGGCGGCCGCCAGCTCGATGGGGTGGCGCCGACGCTGGAGATGCTGCCCGAGGTGGTCGACGCGGTCGCCGGCGGCTGCGAGGTGTTGATGGACGGCGGGATCCGCCGCGGCACGGATGTCGTCACCGCGCTCGCGCTCGGCGCAAAGGCGGTCTTGGTCGGGCGCGCCCCGCTCTGGGGGCTCGCCGTCGGGGGGGAGGACGGTGCCCGCACCGTGCTCGAGATGCTGCGAGCGGAGACGGAGCTGGCGCTGACGCTGCTCGGCTGCCCGGCCCCGGCGTCCGTAGGCCCGGAGCACGTCGCTTCCGCGCCTAGACTCGGCCCGTAATGGCCGAGAGGCATCCACGGGAGGCCGCGCTTCGTCGGGTGCACGGAAGCGGAGCACTGTTCTCCGCCGCCTACGGCAACGTTGGCTCGTCGATCTACTACGCGCTCGGACTGGTCGCTGTCTATGCCCTCGGGCTGACGCCGGTGACGTTCGTGATCGCGGGCCTGATCTTTGCGTTCACGGCTGCGACCTATGTCGAAGCGACCGTCCTGTACCCGGAAGCTGGGGGCTCGTCGAGCTTCGCGCGTCACGCGTTCAACGAGCTCGCGAGTTTCCTTGCTGCGTGGTCGCAGATGCTCACGTACATCGTCACCGTCGCGATCTCGGCCTTCTTCGTCCCGCACTACCTCGCGGTGTTCTGGGAGCCGCTCGGCGAGGGTCCGGCGGACGTGATCTTCGGCATTGGCCTGATTGCGATGCTGGCAATGCTCAACATCAAGGGCAGCGAGGAGTCGACGAGGCTCAATCTCGTCCTCGCGATCGCCGACCTACTGACGCAGATCGTCCTCGTCGGGATCGGCATCTTCCTCGTCCTCGACCCCGATCTACTGACCTCCCAGGTCGAGCTCGGGAGTGTCCCCACGTGGGGCGACTTCGCCCTTGGTATCGCCGTCGGGATGGTCGCGTATACCGGCATCGAGACGATCTCGAACATGGCCGAAGAGGCGCGCGATGCCACCCGTACGATCCCGCGCGGGACCGGGCTCACGGTGATCGCGGTCCTCGGCCTGTACGCGTTGTTGCCGGCCATAGCGCTCTCCGCCATGCCCGTTGAGCAGGGCGCCAATGGCGAGTTCACCACCGCGCTCGCGACGACCTACGCCGACGATCCGGTGCTCGGCATTGTCGAGAACCTCGGGCTCAGTGGGGTGATGACCGAGGTCCTCCGCGTCTACGTCGGGATCCTCGCCGCGGTGATTCTGCTGATCGCCACCAACGCGGCCCTGATCGGGCTCTCACGGCTGACGTTTTCGATGGGACAGCACCGCCAGCTGCCCGAGATCCTCCGGCAGATCCATCCGCGCTTCAAGACTCCCTACGTCGCCATCCTCGTGTTCTCGGCAGTGGCGGTGCTGGTCATGTCGCCGGGCGAAACGGAGTTCCTGGGGGCGATCTACGCCTTCGGAGCCACGGCCTCATTCACGGTCGCACACATATCCGTCATTCGATTGCGGAAGAAGTACCCGATGAACGAACGCCGCGAGGAGGGTGCGGCAATCTGGACGCCGCCGGGCGGGATCCGGATCCGCGGGACGGAGGTTCCGATTACGGCAATTCTCGGCGGGATCGGGACCTTCGGGGCGTTCGTGGTCGCGATGGCGCTCGATCCGGTGATCCTCGCGACTGGCGGAGGGTGGATGGTCTTCGGACTCGCCCTCTACGTCCTCTACCGGCGCACTCAGGGGCTGCCGCTGAAGGAGACCGTCAAGGTCGCCTCACTGGCCCCGCTCGGCGTAGACGACGTCGAGTACAAGAGCGTCCTGATCGCTTTTCGCCCTGGCGAGTTCTCGGAGGAGGTGGTGGCGACGGCGAACGCGCTCGCGTCCCGTCGCCGACGCGCCATCCATGTGCTTGCGATCGTCCACATCCCCGCGTACCTGCCGATCGATGCCGACGCGACCGATGGCGAGGGCGAAGCCGAGAGCATCGTCGAGCGGTCGAAGCTGATCGGGGGGCAGCGCGTGACCGGCGAGGTCAAGCGGGTGCGACCGGGCCAGTCGGGGGCCGTCATCGTGGAGAAGGCGAAGGAGATCGATGCGGCGGTGGTGGTGATGCCTCTGGGATACCGAAACGGGGAGCCGCAGCTGAGCCGCGCGCTGCGCACGGTGCTGGCCGAGCGCCCCTGCCGCGTGATCGTCGCCGCGCAGTCGCGGACCACGATCGCGCCGGCCATAGAATCGAAGCAATGGCCGCGCCCGCTCCCGACCAGCTCTACCGGGGAGTAACCCGGCTCTTCGCGCTCGTCATCGCCGGTGTCGGCGTCGCAATCGTGGTCGTGACGCTGATCGGAGGCGGTGGGCTGACGTCGTTCGGCTTCCTGATCGGTGTCGTCTTTACCGTGCTCGGCATGGGTCGCCTCTACCTGGCGAGCAGGGTCGCCGGTTGAGCACGCCTGGCGCGTCGCGATCAGGGCCGGTGGAGCGGGGGCTGGGGGCGCCGCTCCTGTTTGCCGTCGCCTACGCGGCCGTCGGCTTCTCCCTCTACTTCTCGCTCGGGCTGGTCGCCGACCGTGGCCTCGGGCTGACGCCGCTGATCTTCCTGGGTGTCGGGATCGTCTTCTGGCTCAACACCCTCACCTACGTAGAGGGCGAGGCGATGATCCCCGAGCGCGGGGGCTCGGCCACTTTCGCTCGTGCGGCATTCCGCAACGAGATCGTGAGCTTCGTCGCGGGCTGGGCGATCCTGATCGACTACGTGATCATCATCGCCCTCGCGGCGATCTCGGTGCCTCACTACCTGACACCGATCTCGTCCGCGTTCACGGACACGGGTGGCGAGTTGATAACCGGCGGGGTCGTGATCGGTTTGGTCACGGCGCTAGCGATCGGCGGCTTCACCGGCATCCGCCGCCAGCGGCTGGTCACCTACGTGGCGCTGGCTGGCATGGTCCTGCTGGTGGCGGTGATCGTCGTCGGTGCGATCACGAGCTGGGATCCGGGCGTCTTCTCGAACGAGCTCGATCCGTTCGATTCGTTCGCGACGCCGAGCCTCAAGGACGTGATCTACGCGGGCGTGATCGCCACGGTCGCCTTCGCCGGTATCGAGGCGGCAGCGAACCTGGCGCCCGACCTGAGCCCGCGGGCGGGCGACCTGCGCAAGCTGGTGTTCGCCGCCGCGACGCTCGTGCCCCTCGTGTACGTCGGCGTCTCCGTGATCGGACTGATGGCGGTCCCTGTCGTCCCGACGCCCGAGGGACCCGAGACCGCTCTCGGCGGTGCCTACCTGGAGGATCCCGTGCTCGGGATCGTGCAGAACTTCGAGCCCGCGTGGGTGAGCACGGTGATGGAGGTGGCGGTCGTGGCGATCGTCCCCGCGGCGCTCGTGTTTGCGGCGTCGACGGCGATGCTGGGGCTCTCGCGGCACATCTACGTGCTCGCCACCCACCGGCAGATCCCGAGCTGGCTCGGCAAGCTCAACCGGCGCTTCCGGACGCCGCACGTCGGGATCCTGATCGCCGCTTGTGGGGCGTTCGCGCTGCTCGCGCCGACGGACGTCGAATTGCTCGGTGGTTTGTTCGCTTTTGGAGCGACGATCGCGTTCACCATCGCCCACATCTCGATCATCCGCCTGCGACTGAAGGAGCCGGACCGCGAGCGACCGTTCCGGATCCCGCTCAACGTGACGATTCGGGGCGCGGCCGTTCCGCTGCCGACGATCCTCGCCACGGGCCTGACCGCGTTCGCCTGGATCAGCGTTCTCGCTCTCCACGACGCCGCCCGGTGGGCGGGTCTCGCCTGGATGGCGTTCGGCCTGATCGCGTATGCGATCTATCGCAAGGGGTTCGAGGGGACGGCGCTGAACCGCAGGATCGAGGTCCCCGAGGAGGCGCTGGTCAAGGACGTGCCGGTGATCGAGTACGCACACATCCTCGTGCCGGTCTTCGGGACCAAGCTCGACGACGACATCGTCGGCACCGCCGGGCGGCTCGCGGAGGCGGTCGATCGCCCGGGCAAGGAACCCGCGCAGCTGACGCTCGTCTACGTGATCGAGATGCCGCTGACGGTGCCGCTCGATGCTCCGCCGGCAAAGCGTGAGGCGGAGAACGCCGACGCGGCGCTCGAACGCTCCCGGCAGGTGGCGGGCGAGTATGAGACCGTCGAGGTGAATGCCTTTGTCGCCCGCGCGCGGTCGGTCGCCTCCGGGATCGTCGACAAGGCCCGGACCCTCGGCGCCGAGGTGATCGTGATGGGCGGGGAGCCGCCGACGCGGATCAAGGGCGGCCCGATGCTGGGTGGCATCGGCGGCGAGCGCCCCGCGGAGCTCGGCCCGGTGACCGAGTACGTCCTCCGCCACGCCGAATGCCGAGTCTTGATCACCGCGCCACCCGCAGACGTGCCGGTCGTGACGTAGATCTAGTATCCGGCCCATGTTCGTCCTGATCGTCGGTGCGGGGCGCGTCGGCTCGACGCTCGCCCGGAGCATGCTCTCCGATGGGCATGAGATCTCGTGCCTCGACGAGGACCCCGAGTCGCACGCGCGGCTCGAGATCGGGCTCGAGAAGGGGTGGGAGGACATGGGCGGTCACTTCACCGTCGGCGCGGGACTCGAGATCGAGGCCCTGCTGGCGGCTGGGATCGAGAAGGCGGACGTGTTCGTTGCCTCCACGGACGGGGATAACACGAACATCGTCATCGCGCAGATCGCGAAGCGGCGCTTCAACGTGCCGACGGTGATCGCGCGTGTGCTGGATCCCTATCGGGCGCAGTGGTACGAGCGCCAGGGCCTGCACACGATCTGCCCGACCCGGGTCGCGATCGAGATGCTGGAGAGCGAAGTGCGGCTGGCGGCGAAACGGGCCGAGGGCGTGATCCCGGCGGCCGGCGGCGTCGACGCCGAGGACATGGACCTCTAAGGGCTGGGACGCGGGTTGGCTGAGCGCATGTACATCATCATCGTCGGAGCCGGGAAGGTCGGCTGGAACCTGACCCGCGAGTTGCTCGAGAAGGGCAACGAGGTGACGCTGCTCGAGGCCGACCAGGAGCGGTACCAGACGGTCGAGCAGGAGCTCGAGCACAATGTGCAGTACGGCGATGCATCGGAGCTGTGGGTGCTCGAGCGGGCGGGGATCCCGCGCGCCGACATGGTCATCGCGGTGACGGGCGATGACGAGGACAACATGCTGATCTGCCAGGTGGCGAAGGAGAAGTACCTGGTCGACCGGATCATCGCCCGGGTGAACAACCCCCGAAACAAGGAGCATTTCGACCTGCTCGGAGTGCGGCCGGTGGTCTCCGCGACCGACCTGATCCTCCGCCTGATCGAGCACGAGGTGCCCGAGTACGGCCTCGTCCACCTCCTCGACCTGCCCGAGCAGCGGCTCGAGATCATCGAGATGCTGCTGCCGGCGAACTCGAAGGCGTCCGGGAAGCGGGTCGGCGATCTGAGCATGCCCGAGGGCAGCCTGCTGATCTCGGTCCTGCGTGACGACATGGGCTTCGTCCCCAACGCCGAGACGGTGCTCGAGGCGGGCGACGAGATCCTCGCGGTCCTGGACCCCACGGTCGAGGAGGACCTCACGGCGTACTTCGGGCCGGACGGCGGCGGATGACGGCGACCCCAGAGGTCGACGCGGACCCGGTCGGCGCGTGAGCGCCGAGCGGTATTCGTTCTTGATCGTCGGCGGCGGGATGGCCGGCGCCCATTGCGCCGCGGAGCTCGTCCGCAAGCAGGCGGAGGGGCCGATCCTGCTCGTCGGCCGTGAGCCCGAGCCGCCGTACGAGCGACCGCCGCTCTCGAAGGAGTACATGCGCGGGGAGGCGGAGCGCGCGGACGCGTACGTGCATGCGCCCGAGTGGTACGAGGAGAACGGCGTCGAGCTGCGGACGAAGACGAACGTGATGTCCATCGACACCCAGGCGCGGATGGCGAAGCTGCAGGGCGGCGAGGAGGTCGAGTTCGAGAAGGCGCTGCTGGGGACCGGCGCGATCGTCAACATCCTCCGCGTCGAGGGAGCGGAGCTCGAGGGGATCCACTACCTGCGCGCGTTCGGCAACTCCGATGCGATCAGGGAGGAGGCGGAGCGGGCCAAGCGGGTCGTGCTGATCGGCGGCAGCTACATCGGCACCGAAGTCGCCGCATCGCTGACCGCGAGCGGGACGCAGTGCTCGATCGTGATGCTCGAGGACACGGTGCTCTCGCGCACGTTCGGAGACGAGGTGGGGGAGTACTTCCAGGAGCTCCTGACGTCGAAGGGGATCGAGATCTTCGGCGGCGAGGAGCTGGAGGCGTTCGAGGGCGACGGGCGCGTGCAGGCGGTGGTGACGAAGAGCGGCCGCACGATCGAGGGAGACATGGTCGTCGTCGGCGCGGGGGTGCGGCCGGACGCGATGCTCGCGCAGCGAGCCGGTCTCGAGGTCGACGACGGGATCGTCTGCGACGAGAAGCTCGAGACGTCGGTGCCTGGGATCTTCGCCGCCGGCGATGCCTGTTCGTATGCGAGCGTCGTTCACGGCAGGCGGCTGCGGGTCGAGCACTGGGACGTCGCGCTGCAGCAGGGCCGCCACGCGGCCCGCGGGATGCTCGGCGAGACCGAGCCCTACCGCGAGGTGCCGTACTTCTTCAGCGACCTCGCCGACTGGGCGTCGCTCGAGTACGTCGGTCCGGCGTCCGAGTGGGACGAGGTCGTCTTCCGCGGGGAGCGCGACACGGGCGAGTTCAGCGCCTGGTACCTGCACGGCGGCAAGGTCGCCGCGGCCCTCTCGCTCGAGCGCTCCGAGGACCTGATCCACGCCCGCACCCTGATCGAGACGGGCGCGGACATCTCTGCGTCGAAGGACGCCCTGGCCGACGTCGACGCCGAGTTGGAGACGATCGGGCGGTAGGCCGGACCCGTGAGCCGTCGGTACGCTTTTGGTGCGTATTCGATGGGGATTGGTGTAATTGGCAGCACGCTGGTTTCTGGTACCAGTAGTCAAGGTTCAAGTCCTTGATCCCCAGTGACTTCTGTGGAGGCGTGACAGCCCCCTCCCAAAGGGGTAGTGCCTTGCAGGTACTTATGAACCCCTTTGTTACGTTGGGCACGTCATGGACGTCTATCAGCGCAGGCGCCTAGTCGCGCTCAGCGCGATCGCGGTCGTCTTCATCGTCATCGTGCTCATGATTCGCAGCTGCGGCGGCGATGACGAGGAGCCGGTGGCGACTACCCCGCTGGCCGGGGCCACCGGTCTCGAGGGCCCGACCTCGCTCACGCAGGAGGACTTCGTCGCTCAGGGCGATGCGATCTGCGTCCAGGCGAACACCGCGATCGCCCAAATCGACGAATCCGACGCGCTCACCGCCGCCGCCGAGGCGGCCTCGGCTGCCGAGGGCGAGCTTCAGGGCATGCAGGCGCTCGCCGCCGACACGCCGCCCGATGAGGGCCAAGAGGAACTCGACGCATTCCTCTCGGAGCTGCAGAAGCACTACGAACTGCTCCAGGATCGCGTCACCGCGGTCGAGAACGAGGACGAGAGCGCGCAGGCGGAGCTCGATCTGCGAGTCGCCGACCAGGAGTCGAAGGTCGCCAAGACCGCGCGCAAGTTCGGCTTCGAGGACTGCGGCGACCCTGAAGCGGTCGGCGAGACGACCTCGTCCGCCGAAGGCGAGGAGACGTCCGGCGAGGAAACGACCGCCGACGGCACCGAGGGGACCGTTCCGCCCGCGACCACGCCCGTCACACCCCCGGCGACCACGCCCGTCACGCCGCCCACCGACATCGGCACGGACGACGGCGGCGTCGGCACGACGCCCCCGGTCACCCCGCCCGCCGACACCGGAGGCACGGACTCGGGCTCGGGTGGCGTCAGCCCGTAGCTAGCCCCAAACACATGAGGACTTCGTATTCAGGCCGCCGCTCCGGCCTCCGCCCAGCTTCCGTAGAGCTCCGCGTAGCGGCCGCCGGCCGCGATCAACTCCTCGTGCGTCCCGGACTCGGCGATGCGCCCGTGCTCGAGCACGACGATCCTGCCGGCGCGGCGGATCGTCGACAGCCTGTGCGCGATCACGACCGCGGTGCGCCCGGACAGGAGGCGCTCGAGGCCCTCTTCGATGACCCGCTCCGTCTGCACGTCCACGTTCGACGTGGCCTCATCGAGGATCAGGATCCGCGGCTCGGCCAACAGCGCGCGCGCGAACGCGATCAACTGGCGCTGCCCCGCCGAGAGGTGCGCGCCCCGCTCGCCTACCTCCGTCTCGTACCCGTCCGGCAGGCGGTCCAGGAACACAGTCGCGCCGACCGCCTCCGCGGCCGCGACGATGTCCTCGTCGCTCGCGTCGGGCCGGCCGAAGGCGATGTTCTCGCGGATCGTCCCCGAGAAGAGGAAGCTCTCCTGCGGCACGATCCCCAGCTGGCTGCGAAGCGAGCGCGTGCGCAGATCCCGCAGATCGTGGCCGTCGACCAGCACCCGCCCCCGCTGCGGGTCGTAGAAGCGCGCCACCAGCTTGGCCATCGTCGACTTCCCCGCGCCGGTCTCGCCGACCAGCGCCACCGTCTGCCCCGGCGGCACGTGCAGATTGATCCCCTCGAGCGCCCAGTCCGGTCCCTCGGCGCCGTCCTTCGCGTCCTCCAGGTCGCTCCAGCTCAGGCTCGTCATCTCCGCGAGCTCGTCGGCGGTGGCATCCCCGCCGCGCGCGTAGGAGAACCAGACGTCCTCGAGCTCGATCTCGCCGCGCAGCTGCCCGGGGTCGATCGCGTGCGGGCTGTCGACCATGTCCGGGTCGGTGTCGAGCAGGTCGAAGATCTTGTCGAGCGCCGCCATCCCCTGCTGGTAGGTCGTGTAGAGCTGCGAGATCTGCTGGATCGGGTCGAAGAAGGCCGCCAGGTAGCCGACGAACGCGATCAGGATCCCGATTTCGACGTCGCCGTCGATCACCTGATAGCCGCCGTAGAGCAGGATCGCCGCCGTGCCGATCGCCGAGAGCAGCTCGACGGCCGGGAAGTAGCTCGCGTTCAGGTAGACCGTCCGCATGTTCGCTTCGCGGTTCTCCTCGTTGAGGCGTGTCATCTCGGTCAGGTGGCGGTCTTCGCGCCCGAACGTCCGCACCACCCGCACGCCCGACAGCGTCTCCTGGAGGTAGGCGGTGATGTTCGCGATCTTCTCCCTCGTCAGCCGGTAGGCATCGGAGGAGATGACGCGGAAGATCACGGAGGCGACAGCGAGCAGCGGGAAGGTGATGAACGTGATCAGCGCGAGTGGCACGTCGAGGAACAGGAGGATCACCACGACCCCGACCAGCGTCAGCGTGCTCGAGAAGAGCGTGATGATCCCGTCGGTGACGAGCGTGTCGAGCGCCTGCACGTCGTTCGTCATCCGCGAGATCAGCACTCCGGGGCGGCGCCGCGTGAAGAACCCGATCGACATCTTCTGCAGGTGCGTGTAGATCCGCTCGCGGAGGTCCTGCAGCGCCCGTTGCCCGACCCAGCCGACCAGGTACGTCTGCGCGTAGGTCGTGCCCCAGAGGATCGCGACAGAGGCGATGTAGACGATCACGATCATCGTCAGGAAGCCGGGGTCGCTCGGCACGATCCCACCGTCGATCGCCTTCCCGGCCAGGAAGGGCGGCGCGAGCGCTGCGGCGGTCGCGATCACGAGCGCGATCACCATCAGGATCACCTGCGTGCGGTAAGGGCGCAGCAGGCCGAGCAGCCAGCGGACCTTCCGCGCCCGGTCGTCCTCACCTCGGATCAGGCGCCAGAGGTCGCGGAACATCAGCATCGTCCCGGCGAAGCGGCCCGGCTGGTTCGCCTGATCCTCGGTCTCGACGGCGACGTCGGAATTCTGGGTCTCGGGATCGCGCTCGGTTACCGGATCGGCCTCCCGCCTCCGACCCTTGTCCTGCGGACCGCGGACCGCTGACCGCGGATTCATAGCCGCGCCACCTCCTCGCGCTCCTCGAGGTCCTTCTGCAGGAACACGACGTCCTCGCAGCCGAACTCGGCGATCTCGGCGTAGAGCGGGCGAGCGCTCGAGCAGCTCCTCGTGTGTGCCGCGGTCGGCGATCCGCCCCTCCTCCATGACGACGATCTCGTCCGCGAGCGAGATTGTCGAGAGGCGGTGGGCGACGACGAACGTCGTCCTGCCCGCCATCGCCTCGCGGAGCCCGCGCTTGATCTCCTCCTCGGTGCGTGCGTCCACGGAGGACGTCGCGTCGTCGAGGATCAAGACCCGCGGGTCCGCGACCAGCGCCCGCGCGATCGCTACGCGTTGGCGCTGCCCGCCCGACAGCGTCAGGCCGCGTTCGCCGACGACGGTCTCGTATCCCTCCGGCAGGCGCATGATGAAGTCGTGGGCCTTCGCGCGGCGCGCGGCGAGCTCGACGTCCTCCTGCGTCGCGTCGGGCCGCGCGTAGGAGATGTTGTCCGCGACGGTGGCCGAGAAGAGAAAGCTGTCGTCGGCGACGAAGGCGACCGACTGCCGCAAGGAGTGGATGTCCACCGAGCGCAGATCGGCGCCGTCGATCGTCACCGCGCCCGCGCTCGGGTCATAGAGGCGTGCGATCAGCGCCACGAGGCTCGTCTTCCCGGAGCCGGTCGGCCCGACGAGCGCCACCGTCTGCCCAGCCGGCACGACGAGGTCGACGTCGGCCAGCGAGGGCTGGCCGCCGTTGTAGGCCAGCCCGACTCCCGTGAACTCGACGCGGCCCGGCCCATCGGGCAGCGGCGGCGCGTCCGGCGGGCTGGTGACGCGCGGCTCGCGGTCGAGGATCTCGAACATCCGGTTCCCGGAGGCGATCGCTCGCTGCGCCATGCCCAGCGCCATGCCGAGCATGCGCATCGGGCCCGACCAGCATCACCAGGTACGTGTAGAAGGCGGTGAACTCACCGAGCGAGAAGCTGTCCGGGTTGTTGATCACCTCGCGGCCGCCGATCAGCAGCACCACCGCGAGTCCGAGACTGGGGAGGAAACCCAGCATCGGCGAGTAGAAGGCGCGCAAGCGGGTGGAGTAGACGTTTTGGTCGAACACGCGCGTGACCGAGTTGCGGAAGCGAGTCAGCATGTGCTCCTCGCGCGCGAACGCCTTGACGATGCGGATGCCGGAGACGCTCTCCTCCGCCTCGGCGGTCAGCTCGGCGATCCGCTGCTGGACCTCCTGAAGCGCGGGGCGCGAGCGCCGGTTGAACCGCATCGCGGTGAAGACCACGAACGGCACCGGCAGCAGTGCCAGCACCGCGAGCCACGGGTTGAGCGCGATCATCACCCCGCCGGCGAGGAGGATCGTGAGCGCGTTCTGGGTCAGGAAGATCAGTCCGTAGCCCAAGAAGAAGCGGATCGACTGCAGGTCGACCGTCGCCCGCGACATCAGCTGACCCGTCTGCTGGCTGTCGAAGAACCCGAGCTCGAGCTGCTGCAGATGCCCGTAGATCCGCTGGCGCAGGTCGAACTCGACCGCCACCGAGACCTTGCCGGCCACCAGGCGGCGGGCGAACGTGAGTCCGAGCCGCAGCAGGCCGGCGCCGATGATCGCGAGCACCAGCGGCAGGATGTCGTCACGGCGCTCGCCTTCGATGGCGTTGACCGCCGCGCCGATCAGCAGCGGGATTGCGACCGTGGTCGCCATGGCGAGCCACGCGAGGACCAGCGAGATCGTGACGTCGCGCTTGTAGGGACGCAGAAAGCCCAGCAAACGCCGGAAGGTCGGCATCCACCCGACTATACAAAGTGAAGTGACACCCGACCGGCAAACGTCCAAAACACCCTCCCGGAGCGGGGCCTTATGGACGTTTGGGTGTCGCGGCTCCGCGATACTGATGCGATGGCGCGCCCGCCGGCAGGCCTCTGCGACACGTGTCGCCAGCAGCGGATCATCCGCAACACGCGTGGGTCCGAGTTCTCGCTCTGCGAGCGTTCGCGGACCGAGCCCGCCTACCCGCGCTACCCGCGACTCCCGGTCACCGAGTGCCCCGGCTGGGAGCGCAGCGACCAGCGGGGGAGCGGCGGGTGAGCCCTCCGGCTCGCGCCGCCTCGATCACGGCCAGGGCCACGGTCGCCGCTCTCCTCGCCCTCGCCGGCGCCGCGGCGATCGTGATCGCGGCCGGTGAAGAGGAGGGCAACGACGGCGCGCCCGCCTCGCGCGCCGGGGGCGGCTGGGGCTCGCTGGCGCCGAGCCCGCTCGAGCGAACAGAGGTTGGTGCCGCCCGGGTGGGCGACCGGATCTATGTGGTCGGCGGCTTCCTCTCGTCCGGCGGGACGACCGGCCGCATGGCCGCCTACGACATCTCCGAGAACCGCTGGGCCGAGGTCGCGCCGCTGCCGATCTCGGTCAATCACGCGGCGCTCACCGCCCACAGGGGCAAGCTCTACCTGCTCGGCGGCAACCTGCCGACGCCCGGCGGCGTGGATCGCTACTCGCGCCGTCTCTACGAGTACGCCCCGAAGCGCGACCGCTGGTCGCGACTGACCGACGCGCCAACCGCCCGCGGCGCGCTCGCACTCGGCGCGATCGGGGACCGCCTCTACGCGGCCGGCGGGTACAACGCCGCCGACGAGACGCTGCGCACGCTCGAGGTCTACGACCTCCGTCATGACCTGTGGAAGCACGCGAAGTCGATGCCGACGGGCCGAAACCACGTTGCCGCCGCGGTGCTGGGCGGGCACCTGGTGGTCACCGGCGGCCGCCCGGGCCCGGTCCACGGTGGGCTGGCGGCGGTCGAGTCCTACTACCCGCCGCAGAATCGCTGGCGCGAGCTGCCCAAGATGCCGACCGCCCGCAGCGGCCACGCCGCCGCGGTCGCCGACGGCCTCCTCGTCGTCCTCGGCGGCGAAGAGCTGGACGGGGGCACGACGATCGAGCAGGTCGAGGCGTACGACCCCGGCTCCGACAGCTGGATCTCGCTCCCTGACATGGTCACGCCGCGCCACGGGCTCGGCGCCGCCGCGCGGGGCTCGCGCATCTACGCGCTCGAAGGCGGCCCGCAGCCGGGCCTCGCGTTCTCGGGCGCCGTGGAATACCTGGACCTGCCCTAGCGGGATATGCGATGAGTCCAGCCCGCGCCGCGGGTCTGTTCATATATGGACATGGACCCGCCCGTCGAGTACACGCCGACCCAGGTTAAGCGCACGTACTACGCGCTGATGCTCGGCAACACCCTCGCGGCGTCGCTGATCTGGGGCATCAACACGATCTTTCTCCTCGACGCGGGCCTCAACAACCTCGAGGCGTTCGCGGCGAACGCGTTCTTCACCGCCGGGATGGTGCTCTTCGAGGTCCCCACGGGGATCGTCGCCGACATGTGGGGCCGGCGGACGTCGTTCCTGCTCGGCACGGTGACGCTCGCCGTGACGACCTTCCTCTACGTCGTCCTCTGGGAGATCGAGGCACCGTTCTGGGAATGGGCCGTTGTCTCGCTCCTGCTCGGCCTCGGCTTCACCTTCTTCTCCGGCGCGACCGAGGCCTGGCTCGTCGACGCGCTCGACGCCACCGGCTTCGACGGGCAGCTCGAGTCGGTCTTCGCGCGCGGCCAGATCGTCAGCGGAGTGGCCATGCTGACCGGCTCGATCGGCGGCGGGTTCATCGCCCAGGCGTTCAGCCTCGGGGCGCCTTTCGTCGTCCGCGCCGCCGTGCTCGGTCTGATGTTCATCGCCGCCTTCGTGCTCATGCATGACATCGGGTTCAAACCGAACAGGGACGGGAGACCCATGGCCGAGATCCGCAAGATCGCCCACAACTCGATCGAGTTCGGCTGGCGCGTGCCCGCGGTCAAGTACCTGATGCTCGCGGCGCCGTTCACAGGGGGCGTGGGCATCTACGTCTTCTATGCCCTCCAGCCGCACCTGCTCGATCTCTACGGCGACCCGGAGGCGTACGGAGTCGCCGGGCTTGTCGCCGCGATCATCGCCGGCTCGCAGATCGCCGGCGGGATCGCGGCGCCCCGGATCCGCGCGCTCTTCCGCCTCCGCACCTCGGCCCTGATCGCGGCCGCCGGGGCGAGCACCGTCTCCCTGCTCCTGATCGGGCTGATCGAGTCGTTTTGGCCCGTGATCGCGCTGATCGTCGTCTGGGGCCTCCTGTTCGCGGCGACGATGCCGATCCGGCAGGCCTACCTGAACGGGATGATCCCCTCTCAGCAACGGGCGACGATCATCTCCTTCGACTCGCTGATGAGCTCGGCCGGCGGGGTCGTCTCGCAGCCACTGCTCGGCCGCGCGGCGGACGTCTGGGGCTACCCGGCCTCGTACCTGATCTCCGGCGGGATCTCTGCGCTCGCGCTCCCGTTCCTCGCCCGCTCGCGCTCCCGGCACTCACCGGCCGACGCGGCAACCGAGGGGGTAACTCCGGAAGACCGGGACGTTCCGCCCGCCTCCTCGGCTTCGCCTCCGGGGGCGGCCGGGTCAGGTGGCGGGACGGCTGCGAGCGGCTGACCCGTCCGTCCGCTTGCGGACGGACGGAACGTCATGTATTCAGCAAGGCGGTAGCCGCCTCGCTTCGCCCTGACAGGCAAGCGCGGACTCGACGCTCTTCGCCGACGCGTACCACTCTTCGATGAAGGGCCTGATCGCGGACGGGTCCGCCTCCGTGCAGTTCTGCACAGCGCCCCACGCGCTGAGCGCGAAGGGACCCTCGAGCTCGGGCAACTCGACGATCGCGAGCTGGTAGTAGCCCTCTTCGCTTGCAGCCTCGATCTCCGCTTCGATCGCGCTCTTGTCCTCCGGGTCGAGCTCGTTCGTCCACGCGATCACGGCACCGTGCTCGAGCAGGTGGACCGCGGCGCCGAGCGGTGCCTCACCCGCCGCGTAGGCGCCGCCGGCGGGGAGTGCGGCGTCGGTGTGATCGCCGCCCGCGGGCGGGATCGTGAGGTAATCGTCGACCGTGAACTCCCGGTTGTCGTGCTCGTACGGCGGCACGTCGAGATCCTCGATCTCAGCGCAGGACCCGCTCGACGCCGTCGTCTCGGATGCCGTGGTCGATGACTCCTGGTCGCCGTCGTCGGAGCCGCCGCAGGCGGCGATCGCGAGCGCGGCGGCGAGCGCGGCGAGGAGCGTCAGCGACTTCATCGGGATGGGAGCGTACCTACGCCTCGGGGCTCGCCGGGGCGCTCCGCAACGCGCCGGCGCTGGCGGCGACGACGAGCGCGATCGCGATCACCTCACGCGCCGCCAGCCCCTGGTCGAGGAGGAGGAAGCCGACGGTGGCGGCGACCGCGGGCTCGAGGCTCATCAGCACGCCGAAGACACCCTGGGGAAGGCGGCGGAGCGCCTCGAGCTCGAGCGAGTAGGGAATCGCCGAGCTGAGCATCGCCACGGCGAAGGCCGCGCCGAGAATCCCCGCGTCGAGGAGCTCGGCGCCACCGTCGGCGATGCCCGCAGGGAGCAGCAACAGGGCGGCGATGATCATCGCCAGCGCCAGCCCTTCGCCGCCGTCGAAGCTGCGACCGATGCGCGCGGAGAGCACGATGTAGGCGGCCCAGAAGGCGCCCGCGAGCAGCGCGAGGACGACGCCGAGAGTGTCCAGATCCCCGCCGGGCATCGGCGCGAGGAGGAGGATCCCGGCTGCGGCGAGGCTCGCCCAGAGCAGGTCCGAGCGCCGCCGCGACGCGGCGAAGGCGACGCCGAGCGGCCCGACGAACTCGAGCGTCACGCCGATCCCGAGCGGGATCCGGTCGAGCGCGAGATAGAAGCACGTGTTCATCCCGGCGAGCGCGATCGCGAAGAGGAGGACGTCGCGGGCGCGAGCTCCGCGCAGGCTGCGCAGGCCCGGGCGCCAGACCGCCCCCAGCACGAGGGCCGCGAACGCGAGGCGCAGCATCACGGTCCCGGTGGGGCCGACGTCGTCGAAGAGCGTCGTCGCGACCCCCGCCCCCGTCTGAACCGAGACGATCGACGCGAGGACGAGCGAGATCGAGGTGGTGTGGCCGCTCCGTGACAGGCGGCTGACGGTAACGCTCGGCGAGTGCGGGCCGGGGGAGTGGGTAGGCGGAGCGCATGGCGCGCCCGAAGCGGAGCATCCCGGTGCCGGCCGATCCCGCGATTCCCGACGACGACTCCGGCTCGGGCCTCGCCCGCGCGATCACCCCGGGCCTGCTGCTTCTCTTCATCGTCGGCGACATCCTCGGCGGCGGCATCTACGCCCTCGTCGGCGAGGTCGGCGCGGAGACCGGTGGCGCGATCTGGAGCGCCTTCCTGCTCGCCCTGATCATGGCCGCGTTCACCGCCGGCTCCTACGCCGAGCTCGTTTCGAAGTACCCGAAGGCGGGCGGGGCCGCTCTCTACACGCACCGCGCGTTCAAGAGCCGGTTCCTCTCCTTCATCGTCGCCTTCGCGGTGATCTGCTCGGGGATCACCTCCGCGAGCGCGCTGGCGCGCGGCTTCGGCGGCGACTACCTGAGCGAGTTCGTCGACCTCAAGGTCGTGCTGGGCGCCCTCCTCCTGCTCGCCGCGATCACGATCGTCAACCTGCGCGGCATCGCCGAGTCGGTGAAGCTGAACGTCGGTTTCACCATCGTCGAGATCGGCGGTCTGCTGCTGATCGTGCTGATCGCCGCAGTGGCCCTGTTCCAGGGCGACGCCGACACCGGCCGCGCATTCGAGTTCAAGGACGGGTCGAGCGTCTTCGCCGCGATGCTCGCGGGCGCCGCACTCGCCTTCTACGCCCTGATCGGCTTCGAAGACTCGGTGAACGTCGCCGAGGAGACCACCGAACCGAGACGGATCTACCCACGCGCGCTCTTCGGCGGCCTCGCGATCGCCGGCGTCCTCTACTTCCTGGTCACCTTCGGCGCCTCGATCGTCGTCCCCACCAACGACCTCGCGAGCTCGAGCGGCCCGCTGCTCGAGGTCGTCAAGCAGGGCCCGCTCGGGATCCCGGAGAAGGTCTTCTCGGCGATCGGCCTCCTGGCACTGGCGAACGGCGCCCTGATCAACATGATCATGGCTTCACGCCTGCTCTACGGCATGTCGCGTGAGGGCGTTCTCCCAAGCCCGTTCTCGCGCATCCTGCCGGAGCGGAGGACGCCGTGGGTCGCGATCGCGTTCGCCACGCTGCTATCCGCGATCCTGATCGTGACGGGCGACCTCTCGAAGCTCGCCGACACCACGGTCGCGCTGCTCGTCTGCGTCTTCATCGTCGTCAACACCTCCGTGCTCGTGCTTCGCCGCGATCGCGTCGAGGGGGACCACTTCCGAGTTCCGAGCGTCTTCCCGGTGCTGGGCGTCGCGGTCTCGATCGCGTTGCTCACCCAGGTCGAGGTGGAGACGTTCGTCCGCGCCGGGATCCTGATCGCGATCGGGCTCGGGCTCTGGGTCGTCAACGAGCTCTTCCTCCGGCGGGAGTCCGCTCGGGCCTCCGGCTGACGCACGCGGACGGGGGTTGGAACTCGCGCGATTGGGTAACGGGCGCTGCAACTTCCGTTGCACGGTGTATATTGCCCGCGATCGTAACCCGCTTGCCTAATCCTGATCCGTACGCGGATCGGGAGCGGGGGACCCAGATGTTGGGGCCAACCCACCAATAGGTGGGGGCGCTGCTCCTCTAGCGCCAGCCCGTCAGCTAACCCCGTAGGCCGAAAAAGGAGACGGAGAACCAGTGCCAAGGTCGGTTCGTTGCTGCGCATTCGCCTCAATCCTGGGGCTGACGCTCGTACTCTTGCCGGGAACCGCCTCCGCCGGATCCGGCGGGGTCGACCCGAGCGTCGCGCCGCCGGCGCCCGTCCCGGGTGTGAAGGCGAAGCTGCTGCCGAGCGGCCTCGCGGCGCCTCCGGCAGGGGCCCCGCTCGAGGTCCAGCGGGCGATCGAGGCCGCGAACTCCATCGACGACGCCGGCTACTGCACCGGCGGCGGACACGGGAAGCCCAACTCGCGCTGCTACGACTGCTCCGGCGCCGTGAGCTACGCGCTCGGCCCGAATGGCGCCGACATCCTCGACTCGCCGCTGCCCTCCTACGACTTCGGCCAGTGGGGCGAGGCGGGCAAGGGCGGCTGGATCACCGTCTACTACAACCGCGGCCACGCCTTCGTCACCATCGCCGGGCTGCGCTTCGACACGTCGGTCCCCGCCGACGGTGAGCCCGGGCCCGGCTGGTCCAAGGACGTCAAGGCCGGCCTCGTCAACGGACCGTTCAAGAAGCGCTACTACTCGGGCTTGTAAGGCCCTCGACGCCCGGGCGGGCGTCGTTTAACCTCCGCCGGGTGACTGGCCGGCGGACATCGATGCTGGCGGTGGCGGCAGTCGCCCTGCTCCTGCCCGCGCCCGCGGGCGCGGTCATCGGGACCGACTGCGTCGGCGCGGTCACGCCCGTGAAGAAGGCCGGTCCGGCCGACGCAGAGCGCAGCTTCCTCTGCCTGCTGAACGTGTACCGGGCCGCCAACGGGCGCGGCGTCCTCACCCACGACTCGGGCCTGGCGGCGGCGGCCGGCGGGCACAGCGAGTTCATGGAGGCGCACGCCGCGTTCGCCCATGAGGGCATCGGCAACGGGACCGCGCAGTCGCGCGCGAACGCCGCCGGCTACCCCTACGGGGTCGGCGAGAACATCGCCTACGCGACCGCTGCCCGGACGACGCCGACGGACATCATCGAGATCTTCAAGGCGAGTCCGGCACACAACGCGAACATGCTCGATCCGCTGTCCGTGAGCGGCGGCCGGATCGTCTACGCCACCGCCGGGATGGGCTTCGCCGTCGGCGCGAACTTCGGCGTCACCGCGACACAGGTGTTCGGCGTGACCGCGAACGGGGCGACCGACACGGCCGAGGACCTGCTCACGAGCCCCGCGTGCGAGGCGGCGAGGACGGCCGTCCCCGCCGCTCAGCGGGCGGTGCAGAAGGCGAAGCGCAAGGTCAAGAGCGCGGAGACTCGGGAGAAGAAGCAGAGGGCGAAGACAAAACTGCGCAAGGCGAAGAAGGCCCTTGCCGACGCGCGTGCCGAGGAGGCCAAGGAATGCAACCTGACCTACGAATGAGGATCGCCGCCGAGACCCCGGGCCCGCCCGCCCCCGGCCCCCCGACACCCCTCCCGGAGCCGCCGGCACCGCCTCCCCCGGGTCCGGACCCCGGTCCGCCCGCCGAGCCGCCCGACCCGGCGCCGCCACAGATCTGATGACCGCCGCGGCGCCGGCCCGCCTGCTGCTCCCGGGGAGCGCCGGCGATCTCTCGGTCGCGGCCTGGCCGAATCCCGACGCCCGCTACGTCGCCCTGCTCTCGCACGGATACGCCGAGCACGTCGGTCGTTACGAGCACGTCGCCCAGCGCCTGCTCGCCGATGGCGCGGTCGTGTACGGCCCCGACCACGCCGGCCACGGTGAGTCGGGCGGGGAACGGGCGCTGATCGAGAAGGGCGAGAACCTGACTGCCGATCTCCACCTGGTCGCCGAGGTCGCGCGTGAGCAATACCCCGGCCTGCCCGTCGTCCTGATCGGACACTCGATGGGCGGGCTGATCGCGACCCGCTACGTGCAGCGCTACGGCGACGACGGGCTCGCCGCGCTCGTGCTCTCCGGCCCCGCGATCGGGGCCAACCCGGCCTTCGAGATGCTGCTCCAGCTCGACCCGTTGCCCGACGTGCCGATCGACGTCGCGGTTCTCTCCCGCGACCCCGCCGTCGGCGATGCCGTATACCGCCGATCCGCTCGTCTACAGCGGTCCGTTCAAGCGAGCGACGCTCGAATCGCTCTTCGGCGGGATCGCCGAGGTCGCCGAGGGACCTCGACTCGAGCTGCCGACCCTCTGGCTCCACGGTGAGGAGGACCAGCTGATCCCGATCGAGCCGGTGCGCGAGACGATCGGGCGGCATCCGCGGCGAGCGCCTCGAGGAGAAGTCCTATCCGGGCGCCCGCCACGAGATCTTCAACGAGACGAATCAGGACGAGGTCCTCGACGACGTGGTCGAGTTCATCGGCCGCCACGTCTGAGCGTGGACGAGCTCGGCGAGCTCGCCTTCCGCTTCCCGTTCCGCAAGTCCCAGAGCCTCGCGCTCAGCGCGCTGGGTGGCGACGAGGACGGCCGCCACCACGTCGTCGCCCCGCCCGGCTCGGGGAAGACGATCCTCGGACTCGAGCTGATCCGCCGCCGCGGCCGTCCCGCCGTCGTCTTCTCGCCGACGTCGACGATCGCGGGCCAGTGGTGTGAGAAGGTCGAGCTGTTCCTCCCGGAGGGGGCGAGCACGGATCGGATCACCGGCTCGGACCCGCGCGCGCTGCGCCCGATCAACTCGTTCACCTATCAGCTCATCGCGACTCCGGGCGACGTCGGCGCGCTGCTCGCCGGGTAGCGCCGCCACGGAGTGGGCAGCGGAGCTCGTCGACTCTGGCCGCGAGGTCGACCTGGAGGCCGCCCAGACGCGGATCGAGCGACTGCTGCGCGCGAATCCGGACTCTCACGCGGCCGAGATCCGCCGGCATACGGCGACGCTCAAGCGCCGCTTCCTCGCCGATCCCGACTTCGACGCCACCCGGCTCATCCATCCGAACGCGCGAGCGCTCATCGACTCCCTGGTCGACTACGGGATCGGCACCGTCGTCCTCGACGAGTCCCATCACCTGCTCGACTACTGGGCGCTCGTCCTCCGCACCCTCCTCGTGCGGCTCGAGGACGTACAGGTGATCGCGCTCACGGCGACCCCGCCGGTCGAGGCGGAGCGCGAGGCGATGGCCAACTACCTCGCGATCGCGGGCGAGATCGACTTCGAGGTGCCGACGCCCGCGGTGGTCAAGGAGGGCAACCTCGCGCCTTATCAGGACCTCGTCTACATCTGCCGGCCGACCGAGCGCGAGCGGCGCTACATCGCCACTGTCGACGAGCGCTTCAACCAGGCCGTCGGCGAGATCGGCGCGCGCGCCGACTTTCGCGCCTGGGTCGGATCCAGCCTCAGCTCGCCGACCGATGCCCGCGGCGACCCGCTCTCCTGGGAGCGCGCCTTCGAGCGCGACCCGTCCCTGTGCATCGCCGCGGGGCGCTTCGCCTGGAACCACCTCGAGGGCGGCCTCCCGGATGGCGTCGTCCTGCTCCCCGAGATGGAGGACCCGCTCGACCCCGAGGACTGGGCGTACCTGATTGCGGGCTTCGGCCTCCGTCATCTGAAGCTCTCCGACCGCGACGAGGATCACCGCACCTACGCCGAGCTGAAGGAGCTCTTCACCGAGTTCGGCTACTCGCTCACGGAGGCGGGGCTGCGCCGCCGGCGCGCCCCCTCGGACCGGATCCTCGCCTACTCGGATGCGAAGAACGCGGCGACGGTCGAGATCCTGAAGGCGGAGATGGGGGCGCTCGGCGAGGAGCTCCGCGCGTGCGTCCTCACCGACTTCGAGAAGGAGTCGGCGGCGGCGAAGGCGCTCGTCGGCGTGCCTCGACCCGGACGCCGGCGGCGCCGTGCGGGCGTTTCGGGCGATCGTCGCCGGTCGCTGAGACCAATGCGCTCGATCCCGTGCTCCTCACCGGGTCGACGGTGCTGATCGACGCCGACGCGGCCGAGCGGATTCGCTTCGGGATCGAGGACTGGCGCCAGGGCGAGGGGTTGCGCTTCGAGGTCGCCGAGGAGGAGACGCCGCACGAGCGCGTCCTGCAACTCGTCGGCTCGGGGCCGGATTGGACCACGGGAACCTACGTGCGGATGCTGACCGAGCTCTTCGGCGCCGGGGTCACCCGCTGCCTGGTCGGCACCCGCGGGCTGCTCGGGGAAGGCTGGGACAGCCTCGCGCTCAACACGCTCGTCGACCTCACCAGCGTGACCACGAGCGTCACCGTGAACCAGGTCCGGGGTCGCTCGATCCGGCTCGACCCGGAGCACCCGAACAAGGTCGCCGACAACTGGGACGTGATCTGCGTCGAGCCCGAGTTCGCCGGCGGCGGCCGTGACCTCGATCGCCTGCTCTCCAAGCACGCCCGCTTCTACGGCGTCAGCGACAAGGGCGTGGTTGCCCGCGGCGCAATCGGCCTCGACCCGGACCTCGCGCGGGTGGTGATGACGCACGCCGCGAAGCCGCTGCTGGCGCTCGAGACCTCGAAGTTCAACACCCGGATGCTCAAGCGGGCGCAGGAGCGCGCGAAGGCGTACGAGCGCTGGAAGGTCGGCGATCCGTACCAGAACATCGAGATCAGGGCGACGAAGCTCGACGTCCGCGACCTCAAGTTCCGGACCGCGCACACGATGCGCGACACGGTCAAGGCGATGCTGCGCGCGCTGCTCGCATCCGTCGGCGCCGTCGCGATCACGACCGGGCTCTGGGCCGGCGTCCTCGGGCAGGCGCATCCGTGGCTGATCATCGTCGCGGTCGTCGTCATGGTCGCTCTCTTCCTGCTCACGAGCCACCAGGTCCGCGCCTTCTGGCGCATGGCCTTCATCGAGCTGCCGCTCGACTCGTTTCTGGGCGACATCGGCGCGGCGCTGTTGGCGGCGATGCGCGACGCGGAGCTCGTCGCCGGCGACCTGTCGGTCGAGAACGTGCGCGTCACCCAGGACGTGGTCGGCTTCTACGACGTCTGGATCGACTACGCCTCGCCGGAGGACGCGGACGCGTATGCCCGGGCGCTCGACGATCTGCTCGCGCCCGTCACGGACCAGCGCTATCTGATCTCACGCGACGAGGCCGATATGAACCTCGGCTTCTACGGTCCCGCGTTCCGTCTCGTGACGAAGGTCGTGCGCCCGCTCGGCCGCACCCGCCGCGGCTGGCATCCGGTGCCGACCGAGCTGGCCCGAAACAAGGAGCGCGCGGAGCGCTTCGCCGAGCACTGGCGCGAGTACGTCGGCGGGGGAGAGCTGCTCTATACGCGTACGCCGGAGGGCCGCCGGACGATGCTCGAGCTCCGGGCGACGAACGCCCACCGGATCAAGCGAACCGGCTACGCGATGTGGGTCTAGGAATACAAACGTTCCGCCCGCCTCCTCGAATACAAACGTTCCGCCCGCCTCCTCGAACACAAACGTTCCGCCCCCTCCTCGGCTTCGCCTCCGGGGGCGGGCGGGTCAGCTGGAGGGGCGGCCGGGTCAGCCGGAGGGGCGGCCGGGTCAGCCGAGGGGCGGCCGGGTCAGCCGAGGGGCGGCCGGGTCAGCCGAAGGACAACTGACCGGAGCCTTTGGGGCCGCCGTGAGCTGCCTCGATCGAGAGCAGCCGCCGCTTCGTCTCGGTGCCGCCGCGGGCGGAGAAGCCGCCGAGCTTGCCGTTCGCGGCGACGACGCGGTGACAGGGCACGATGATCGGGAATGGGTTCCGCCCGAGCGCGCCGCCGACGTCGCGGGCGCCATCCGGCTCCCCGATCCGCCGGGCGAGCTCGCCGTACGTGATCGTCTCTCCGGGTGGGATCTCGCGCGCGGCCCGCAGGACGCGCCGGTCGTAGGGGTCGACCCGGTCGAGGTCGACCTCGACCCAACGGAGGTCGGCCGCTTCGCCCGCGAGCAGGCGCGTGATCGCGTCGATGGCGCGCTCGAACTGAGCCGGCGGCTCGCACACCCTCGCTCCCGGCGCGTCTCGGCGAAGGCGCGCCACGGTCCGCTCGGGTGTCGCCTCTCCGAAGGTGACGCCGATCACGGCCGCCTCGTCGAACGCGATTCCGCAGGATCCGATCGCCGTCTCGAAGAGCGCGAGGCGGGCTTCACCCGGGCTTGTCGTCGTTTTCGTCATCGCTTGATCATGTAACGCGCCTGCGGACGGCTTCGTGAGGTCCGGCAGCAGGGTAGGCGGTGACTTAGACTCGCGCCCGCATCGTGTCCGCCCTCTTCGCCGTCCTCTTCATCGCCGCGAGCCTCGCCCTCGTCGGCGTCGCGATCGCCTGGCGCAACGAGCGCGCCCGCGCCGATCGCCTCCAGGCCGAGCTCGTTCAGGCGCGGTCGACCCGCCGCAAGCCGCAGGGCGGGCTGCCGCCGCTGAAGGCGATGCTCGAGACGGCGGCCCGCGTTCGCGAGGAGGGCCTGGGTGAGGTCCTGCGGAGTTCGATGGAGGACCTCGCCGGGCTCGCCGAGGAGGCCGAGCCCGAGCTGCGCCAGATCGCGGGCCGCGACGGCACCGTGACGATCTTCTTCTCCGACATCGAGGACTCGACCGCGCTCAACGAGGAGCTCGGCGACCGCACCTGGGTCAAGGTCCTCGCCGCGCACGACAAGGTGGTCCGCGGGTGCGTCGCAACTCACGGGGGGCACGTCGTCAAGTCGCAGGGGGACGGGTTCATGATCGCGTTCGCCAGCCCCGACGACGCGGTCCGCTCGGCGATCGGGATCCAGCGGGGGCTTACTTCCTCTTCTCATCGCCGCCTGCGCAGCACGCCGATCCAGGTTCGGATCGGGGTCCACTCGGGCCGCGCGGTGGAGAAGGACGGCGATCTCTTCGGGCGCAACGTCGCGCTCGCGGCGCGCGTGGCCGACCAGGCGCACGGCGGGCAGATCCTCGTCACCTCCGAAGTCGGTGACGCCGCCGAGGACGAGGAGCTTCGGTTCACGCCCCACGGCGAGGCGGAGCTCAAGGGCCTGCCAGGCACGTACGACTTGCTCGCGGTCGAGTGGGAAGAGGCGTCCTAGGTTCTTACATACCCCGGTAGGGTATACTCGAGCAGACCACGCTTCGAGGAGGACACGATGGCGACCGCGACCCCGACGACCATGCCCGGCTACATCGACGACAAGGAAGACCTGCTCAAGAGGTTGCGACGGATCTCGGGGCAGATCGGCGGGCTAGAGCGAATGGTCGATGAGGAGCGCTACTGCATCGACATCCTCACCCAGATCAGCGCGGCGCAGGCGGCGCTCGACAAGGTCGCGATCGGCGTCCTCGACGATCATGCCCGCCATTGCGTCATCGGCGCCGACCCCGGCGACCGCGAAGCTCGCACCGAGGAGATGATGGGCGCGGTCGGCCGTCTTCTGCGAAGCCGCTAGGCGAGCGGGTCACATCCGCCCGAGGATCTCCCGCTTCTTCGACTCGAACTCCGTCTCGGAGATCACGCCGTCGTCGGCAAGCCGGCGCAGCTCGCGGATCTGCTCCGGGCCGGCGGGTTCGTCCGCGGCGCTGTCGGACAGCGCGCTCCCGAGCGACGCGAGTGAGCTCTCGAGCGAGCTGACCGCGGTCTTCAGACCGCCCTCCGGCGCCTCCGGGTCGGCCTCTCCGGGGTCGACCTCGACGGGCTCGTCGCTGGCGAGCTCCTCGAGCTGTCCGCGCGGCACGCCGTAGAGGCCCGGCGCGTACCACTCGGCCCACCCGCTTCCGAGCGCGCGCTCGAGCGCCTCCCGGAAGCGCGGAGATTCCGGGTCGACGCCGAGCGCCACCCCGAGGTCGTCGCGGGAGGCAACCCCCTCCTCGGCGAGATGGCGCTCGATCTTCTGGGCCATCGAGCGCGAGTCGCCGCCCTGGCGGATGGTGTCGGCGAGTCCGGCGACGGCCCCGAGCTGCACCGCTCCCTGCCGGGCGAGGAAGTCGACGATCCCCGCCGCCGCCTTCACCTCGGGGCGGCGGCCGAAGTTCGCGGCGCCTGGGATCGAACCGCCGAGCTGCTTGACGAGCTGGTTCAGGTCGCCGCGCACGGCGTCGAGGTTGTCCTCGAGCTCCGCCCGGTCAGAGGCGGGAAGGCCGAGAGTGGTGTCGATCGCGCTCGACGCCTTGCGGATCAGCACCAGCGAGGCGATAACGAGATCGAGTTGGGTGCGCCCGGCCACCGTGGGCAGCCTATTCGAGGGCCGGGGCGCCCGGCTTCGGCTCAGCCCTCTTGCGGGCCGAAGAGCTGACCGCGCAGTACCGCGATCTCGGTTACGGCGAGCGTCGTGTAGAGGTCGCGCCAGAGCTCGAGCTCCTCTTCGAGGTCGCGCATGTAGGACGCGATCTCGGCGACCCCGGTCAGATCGGCGATGGCGCGCTCGGCCTCGAGCTTGGAGACGTTCTCACGCGCTTCGACCGCGCTCAGGCCCAGTTCGCTGATCTGATCGTGGTACATGGCACGAGATTCCCACCAGCGGTGTGTGGCGGCTATACGGTTATCCCGACATTGGGCGTTCGGTTTTGGGCGCCTGCGATCGCGCGATACTCGGGTCCCGTGGCCGACTCGGAGCTCACCTTGGCGATCCTTGCCCGCGCGCGGTTGGTGCCGGAGGGCTTCGTCACCACTTACGGCGACCTCGCTCCGGGCGCACCGCGAGCCGCGGGCCGCGCCCTTCATTGGTGTGAGGATGAGACCGTCCCGTGGCAGCGGATAGTCCGCGGCGACGGGTCGCTCGCGAAGGGCGAGCGCCAGCGGCGCCTGCTCGAGGCGGAGGGGGTGCCGTTTCGCGGCCGGCGCGTGGACATGGAACTCGCCCACCTGCCGGCTGAGGCGCTCGAGGGCTAGCCGCTCGAGCGGAAGAACCTCTGCAGGGCGGTGTCGGCCTGGACGCCGCCGCCGACGTGGTCGATCTGCTTGAGCGTCTTGCCGGTCTCGGCGTCGATGATCAGCGTGTACTCGATCTCCCGCGCCAGGGCGAGGTCGTCGGTAGGCACCACACTGACCAGGTAGTACGGCTTGCCGTCCTTGAAGGCCAGCCGCGCCTCCACGACCTCGCGCAGGGTGACGGTGTAGCTGTCGCCCTCGGAGTCACAGCAGCGCTCCTCCTCCCAGCGCAGCGGCAGGACCCGGGCGGTCCCGAGGGCCTGCTCGCTCGAGATCAGGCTCTCGCCTTCGGGCGGGGTCCAGACCTGCGTCTCGCCGGTGGTCGAGTCCGCGAGGACGACGGCCTTCACGCCCTCCGACTGTGACTCGGCGTCGATGATCGTCACCCAGGCGGTGCGCTCGGGGCTGATCGCCGTGAGGTAAGGCTGGTCGTTGTTCTCCCCGTCGTGGATCTCGCCCTTGAACTCGTCGGAGCGCGAGAGCGCCTCGGCTTGGGAGCGCGCGACAGTCTCCGGGAAGAGCCGGCCGGTGTCGGCCAGCTCGGGGCGCGCGGCGGCCTCCTCCGGGGTCAGATCCTCGAGCTCGCCGTCCTGGTGGTAGACGAGGACGCCCTTGGGATAGGGGTATTTGAACGGGAATCCCTTGTACCCGACGTAGGGGGCCACGGCGATCGCCCCCTCCTCGCCGGCCGTCGGCACGATCACCGGGTACTGGATGCCGCTGAACGGGTGCTTTCGGTACGCCTTCCCGCGCAGCGTCCCCGGGCGGATCCCGGAGACCGACTCGTCGAAGCCGGGCCGGCGAATCTCGGCCGGCGCGACGAGCTCGTCCAGGCTGCGGATGGCGACGCCGTCGGAGGTCCCCCCGAACCAGCTCCCGTGCCACTCGCCGGTCCAGAGCAGGTTGCCGGTCGCCGGGTCACGGACGAGGTGGATCTCGTCGGACTCGCGGAAACCGGGGTCGTCGCGGATGCCTGCCCGGGGCAGAAGGCGCGGCTGGGTCTGCTGCGGGAGCTCGGCGACGACCTCGTAGTCGACGTCGTCGAGGCCGCTCGCCGGCTTCGAGATCAGCGTGAACCACAGGCCGATCAGGACGACGACGAAGCCGGCGAGGATGCCCCAGCCCCACCCGAACTTGAAACCGGCGTTCTCCTCACCGGCGCGTGTCATCGCCCGCAGGAGGCCGACGAGCGCCCCCACGACGCCGAGGACCAGCAAGGGGACCCAGAAGAACATCGGGTGCTGCCAGATGAACTGGGTGAACAGGTGCCAGACGCCGGAATAGATCAAGCCGGCGAGCACGAGGCCGCCGATCACCAGCCAGAAGATGCTGCGAAAACTGGGCATTACCCCCCGATTCTCCAGTCGTGCCGCGGCCCCTCCGCAGCGGCGCCCGACTCTAACAAGGCGTCAGGCGGTCTGGCTCGCGATCGCCGGGGCGCAATCGGTGAGCTCGTCGGGTCCCGGCATGTCACGGCGGAGCATGGCGAAGGCGATCCCGCCGGCGATCAGCGGCAGCCAGAAGAGGATCACGCGGTAGGCGAGCACCGCCGCGGCGGCCCCCGCTGCGGGAGCGCCGTAGACGATCAGCGTGCCGATCAGACCTCCGTCGATGCCGCCCACCCCGCCGGGGATGGGCAGCAATCCGCCCAGCTGCCCGATCAGGTAGCCCATCAGGATCACCGTCAGCGGGATGTCGAGACCGAAGGCGTGAAAGGTCGCCCAGAGCACCGCGTTGTCGAATGCCCAGTAGCCAACCGATCCCCCCAGCACCCGGGGATTGCCCGAGCGGACGATCAGGAACGCCTCGCCGGCGCCCGTCGTGATCGCCGCGCGGGCGGCCGCGAACGCGCGGCGGGCCGCAGGGTCGCCGGGATCCGCGGGGTCGCCCGGTCCGAGCCGCGCGATCAGCCCGACGGCGATGATCACCGCCACCGCCATCGCCGCTGGGACCGCCGTCAGCCACAGGGACTGGTCAGGGCCGACCCCCAGCGCCATCGCGATCCCGACCACGGCGACCGCGATGAAGTTGACGCCGCTCTTGATCAGGAAGAACGCGACCGAGCGACGCGCGATCCGGGTGGCGGCCATCCCCCCTCGGTGGAGGATCCAGGCGCCAAGGGCGAGCCCCCCGGCGCCACTCGCCGGGACGAGCGACCCCATCGCCAGCTCGGAGCCACCGATCTGCCAGCTCCGCCGCCAGGGCAGGCCGGTGCAGAAGATCGGCCCGAACATCACCACGTAGGAAGCGAACGAGAGGGCTTCGAACACCGCGGCGAGCAAGAGCCAGTCGATCTGGGCCTGGGACAGCGTTTCCCGAACCTCGCCGAGGCCGGGGGTGAGGAGGAAGATCGCGAACAGCACCCCGATCGCGGCGAGCGCCTGGAGTCCCCGCTTGCGAAGGCTCGCGCTCTGAAACTCGCTCGGGAGCTCGGCCGGCTCCGGCGGGGGGAGGTCGAGGGTGATCTCGCGCATCGGCGACATTCGAATCTCCTGCTGCTGACCAGGTCGCGGCGCCTACGCCCGCAGTTTGTACCCGCGCTTGAAGAGGCGCAGATTGACCGCGAACAGCGTCGCGGTCGCCGCGGTGAGCGCCAGCAGCGAGAGCGCGATGTTGGCCTCGGTGTAGTCGAGGAAGCCGTAGCGGACCAGGTTGATCATGTAGTAGACGGGGTTGAAGTGGGTCAGGGTCTGGAACGGCTCGGGGAGCAGGGAGGCCGAGTAGAACACCCCGCCGAGGAAGATCAGCGGCTGGAGGACGAAGGTCTGGGCGAGAGCGACGTCGTCGAACTGCTCCGCCCTGACGCCGATCAGGACGCCGAGCTGCGCGAAGAAGAAGCCGACGAGGAACAGCCCCGGGATGAGGACCAGGATGTGGTCGACGGGCAGGTCGACCAGGAACGAGGCGGCGGTGAATGTCAGGACGGCGACCGCGAGTCCGCGCATGAAGCCCCCGAAGGAGAAGGCGAGGAGCAGCTCGAGGGGCGAGGCGGGGGAGGAGAGCTGATCCTGAATCGCCCCCTGGAACTTCTGCTGCAGGATCGATGAGGCGTTGTTGGAGAACGCGTTCATCGCCCACGCCATCATGATCAGGCCGGGGATGACGAAGACGACATAGTCGATCCCGTGGAGCTCGTCGATCCGCGATCCGAGCGCGGCGCCGAAGACCGAGATGTAGAGGAAGGTCTCGAGCAGCGGCGCGCCGATCGTCTGCTTCTTGATCTTGAGGAAGCGGTTGACCTCGCGTCGCCAGAGTGTGAAGAAGCGGATCTGCGCAGCGGTCATCTGCGGCTCAGGGTAGCCAGGGCTTCCGTTCGCCCGATTCGGATGGCCGGACGCGGGTAGCCGGAGCGCAGGGCCGCACTCTTACGCGGGACGCGGCCTCCCGTATCTCCCGGCAAGAGGAGAGGCCCTCCCACAGGGGCGCGCTTCGGGTTGCCTCCATCCACAACTCACATGAGGTGAGCCCATGATCCTGCGCATCGACCGCCACGCGACCGAGTTGCCGCCGCCGTCTGACCCCGACCCCGAGGGCGCAGCCTGCGTCCAGGAGCTCCTCGGCGGCAAGTACGGCGAGATGTCGACGCTGATGAACTACACGTTCCAGTCGTTCAACTTCCGCAACCGCCAGGGCGCACGGCCCTTCTACGACCTCGTTGCCAATATCGCCGCTGAGGAGTTCGGACACATCGAGCTGGTCTCGGCGGCGATCAACACCATGCTCACCGACCCGGGCAAGGTTGAGGACCAGGCGCCAACCGGGGTCAACGGTGACAAGTTCGACAACCCCCAGCACTTCATCGCCGGAGGCCGCGCTGCGTTGCCGCAGGACTCCAACGGCAACCCCTGGAACGGGGACTACGTGCACGCCTCCGGGGATCTGGTCGAGGACCTGACCCACAACTTCTTCCTCGAGACGGGCGCGCGGAACAACAAGCTCAAGGTCTACGAGATGGTCGATCATCCGGCCGCCCGCGCGCTGACGGGCTACCTGCTCTGCCGCGGTGGCGTCCACCAGGTTGCCTACGCGAGGGCCCTCGAGCACCTCACGGGAGCGCAGATGATGAAGCTGTTTCCGAGTCCGAGGATCCCCACGGACAAGATCCCCGAGTGCCAGCCGCACATCGAGAGGGGAGAGCATCGGAAGCTCTACCGGTTCTCGCTGAGCGACTACCTCGAGCTGGCCGCCGTGTTCAACGGCCCGCACCCGGAGACGGGCGAGGAGCTCGAGGTCGTGTCGGAGGCGCCCGAGGGCGTGCCGCCGATGGATCTGCCCTCGCAGCCGGACGTGTTCGCGCCCGACTACGCGCCGGAGGAGATCTCGGAGATCGCCGCCGGTCTGCGGAAGGCCGCCGGCCTCTCGGAGGCCCCGAGCGGCGTGGTCGCCAATCCCGGGAGCAATGGCGACGGTGTGGTCGACAAGGTCAAGGACGCGATCACCTGAGCAGCGGACGAGGTCGCGGGCGCTCGCCTCAGGCGAGGTCCGCGACCTCGACGTGCGAGCGGGAGAGCTCGTTGCGACCGACCAGCTCGAGGTAGGCGTCCTCGAGGTTGGCGACCCCGTAGCGGGAGGCGAGCTCGTCGCTCGAGCCCTGGGCGACGATCTGACCCTCGTTGATGAAGGCGATCTTGTCGCAGAGCTGGTCGGCTTCCTCGAGGTAGTGCGTCGTCAGCAGGATCGTCGTCCCCTCCTCGTTGATCCGCTGGACGTAGTGCCAGAGCTCGAGCCGCAGCTCGATGTCGACCCCGGCGGTCGGCTCGTCGAGGATCAGGAGCCGCGGGCGGTGCATCAGCGCGCGAGCGAGGATCAGTCGCCGCTTCATCCCACCGGACAGCGTCCGCGTGCGCTCCTTTCGCTTGTCCGTGAGCGAGAAGGTGTCGAGGAGCTCGGCCGCGCGCTCGCGCCGTTCTGACTTCGGCATCCCGAAGTAGCCGGCGTGGTAGTCGAGCGTCTCCTCGATCGTCAAGAACCAGTCCAGGTTGAGCTCCTGCGGGGCGAGGCCGACGGCCTGGCGCGCCTCGGCATAGTCGTCGATCGCGTCGTGGCCGAAGACGTGGATCTCTCCCGATGTCGGGGACGCCAGGCCGGTGGCGCAGTGGATCAGGGTCGATTTCCCGGCGCCGTTCGGGCCGAGGAGGCCGAAGAAGTCGCCGTCCTCGATCTGCAGCGAGACGCAGCGCAGTGCCTCGACTCCGGTCGGGTATCGCTTCACGAGACCCTCGATGTCGAGGGCCTTGGGGGGCCGGGAATGGTTCGTGCTCATCGGGATGGAGGATGTTGAAGGTTCGACTGCGGTCGAAGTCAAGTTAGCTGGGAGGTCGATCAACGCTGGGCCGCCGCGCTGAAGACGTCCTGCGTCAGGCGAACGAGGGCGTTCGGCTCGAGCCGGCCGGCACGCTCGAGCTCGGTCTCGATCGCCGCGACCAGCTCCGCTGTCCAGAAGAAGCCCAGACGCTCCTGTTCGGCGAGCGAGGACGCCGCGGCGGCCTCGCCGACCCGCTCCCGCAGGTAGATCACCGTGAGCGCGCGGACGACGGACTCGTTGACCATGATCGGATAGGTCGTGTAGGCCTGGTCGCGCATCTGCTGCTCGACCTCGTGGAAGAGCGGCTCCGCCGAGGTCCGCATCTCGCCGGTCCGCGCGTCGAAGACCGGGTTGACGTAGCTGTGCGCGAACTCGTGGACGAGGAACTCGAGGGAGCGCGTCGTCGGATGCGGGATGCCGTCGGAGTCGGGCGCCTCGAGGAAGGCGATGTCGGCGACCTCGGTGCCGCCGGGGAGGATGGCCATGGTCCCGAAGCCGAAGCCGCCGGTGAGGAGCCCCGGGACGACGCTGTAGGAGGCGTCGTCGATCGGGCCGAAGGCGGCGTCGAAGAAGTCGATCACCGGCTTGCCGGCGAGGAAGCTCGCGAACGCCGCCTCGACGTCGGAGTGGTAGGCGGCCTGGGACTCGTGGAACCCGGCAAAGTCCGCGTCGTCCGCGAACCGGCGGACCGCGGCGAGGAAGGCCTCGATGTCCGCGCCCTCCCAGCGCGGGTCGAGGCCCGGCGGCAGCGGGTCGAGGCGCGTCGCCGGCTCGAACGACTCGTCGAGGTAGGCGGCGAGCTCGACGACGGCGTCGTAGGAGATCCCGCTGCGGCGGGCGAGCTCGACGGCGTCGCCCACCGCCGGATGGTCGGCGAACGACGAGAAGTGCTCGTCGACGGCGATTGCATACGGGGTCTCGGCCTCGCCGTAGGGCTGCGCGCCCGCGAGCCGAAAGAGGATGGAGAGCAGCTCGATGCGCGGGTCGACGGCGACCTCGAATTCGCTCGGCGCCGCGCTCGCGGTGCTGGTCGGCTCCTCCTGGGCACTCCCGCAGGCGGTGAAACCGATCGTCAAGGCGAGTGCGGCGACCGCGAGCGCGGGCCTCACGCGACGAGGCACTCGGCCGGCGAGGTGCCGGACTCCGGGAACGCCGTCTCGAGCCCGTTAGCGATCAGCCGGGCGCGTGCCGCGTAGCCCGGCGAGGTGAAGTGGATGCCGTCCTCGATGAACCAGTCGTCCTCGACGTGCCCGGCCCAGTCGAAGATGCGCATGTTGGGGTACTCCGCGCACGCGGCGAGCAGCGCCTCGTTCCAGAGCTCCATGTACTCGTTCGCGTAGGGGCCGCTCTTGCGCAGTGATTTGACGTTCACCCAGAGGACCGGCTGGTCGCCGATCACGGACATCATCCGGTCGATCCGTTCGGGCCTGTCGGTGTTCGGCCCGACGACCACGTTCGCCGTGTCGTTGGTCCCGAGCGCGAGCACCCAGCAGCCGTCGTAGCCCTGATCGACGAAGCCCTGCGCGACCTCGTAGGCGTTCCGTTGCCCCTCGAAGTGCTCGACGGTCGACATCGCCCCGAAGATCGCGAAGCGCTGGTTCTCCGCGCCGACCCGGGCGTACTGGGCATCGATCCGCTGCTTCTTGTCGGGAAGGTAGTTGGGGGAGACGAGTCCCTCCGAGGTCGAGTCGCCGATGTGGATGACCGAGTTGCACGACTCGCCCTCCTCCGGGGTCGCATCGCTCCCGGCGAGAATCGAGCCGCGAGTGGGCGCCGGCACGGTGAGGTTGTCCTCGACGAGGAGCGTCGGCGTCTCCGCTTCGTCGGACGTGTTCACGCCCGCGAGCCCGGCGCCGGCGACGGCGAGGGTCAGCGCTCCGGCGGTGAACACGACCCACGCGGGACGCGACAACAGCGAGCGGCCACGCTGCCGGTTGCGCTTGATCCGCGCCCACGTGTGCCCGATCGCGCCGTGGCGGATCGGCTGCTCGACGTAGCGCCAGGAGAGCGCGGCGACGATGAAGATCGCCGCGACCTGGAGCAGGTTGCGCGCCAGGTCGGGGCTGCCGTGCTCGCCCGCGGGGGTCGTCAGGACGATGATCGGGAAGGTCCACAGGTAGATCCCGTAGGAGCGCACGCCGATCCAGCGCAGCGGCGCGAATCCGACGATGCCGCCGAGCCTCGACGCCGGGTGGGCGAGTGCGGCCACGACGAGCGCCGTCGCGACCGCGAGCAGGAAGAAGCCGCCCTCATAGAGGAAGGACGAGAACTCAGTGGTGCGCCAGAACATCAGCGCGATCACGGCGAGCCCGGCCGCTCCCACCCCGTCGAGCACGTGCCGCGCTCCGAGGGATACGTCCGGGCGGAGCTCACGGCTGGGCCAAATCATCGCCAGCGCCGCGCCGAGCAGGAGCTCCCCCGCCCGCGTGTCGGTCCCGTAGTAGACCCGGGAGGGATCGAGGCTCGGCTTGTAGATCAGCGCCATCGCGAGCGCCGAGGCAGCGGCGAGCCCGAGCGTGATCGCGGCGAGCTTCGGCCGCACGCCGTTCGGCGTCCGCGCCTCCTTGACGACCGCGACCGCGACCACCAGGACCAGCGGCCAGACGATGTAGAACTGCTCCTCGACCGCAAGCGACCAGAGGTGGTTGAGGGGGGGCGGAGTCTCGAACAGGGCGAAGTAGGAAACGTCCTGGAAGATCTGCTGCCAGTTGTTGACATACAGCGCCGCCGAGGCCACCGCCTCTCGGAACTGCGACGACTGGGAGGGGCCGAAGAGCGTCACCCACGCGGTGACGACGATCAGCATCACGAAGAGGGCGGGGAGGAGGCGGCGGGCGCGCCCGAGCCAGAACGTGCCGAGCTGCACGTGGCCGCGCCCGGCGAGCTGGGAGAGCAGGATGTCCGTGATCAGGTAGCCGCTCAGGGTGAAGAAGACACCCACCCCGAGCAGTCCGCCGGGCGCCCAGCCGATCCCGAGGTGGTATGCGATCACGCCGAGGACCGCGATGGCTCGCAGTCCGTCGAGGCCCGGCATGTAACGCCGGCCGCGTGTAATCGGCTCAGGCATACCTGTAGAACTGGCTCTACTCGGGCGCTACGCCTACGCCCACCCAATTCCCTTCGCGCAAACGTTAGAGAAGCCTTCCCGCGCCCCCGCCGGTGCGCGGGAAGGTTGTTTTTAGTTCCCGTTCGTCGCTGCGCGCACCTGGCGCGGTCCTTCGGCCGGCGCATTCTCCGTCGCCGCCGGCCGTTCGTCGCCGTGCTCGCCCGCCGCCTGCGAATCGCCGTTCGTCTTCGCCCGCTCGACCGCCGGGGCCGTCTCGGTGTCGGTGCCCTGGTACGGGCCGGGCTTCGGACGCTCCTTGCCGCCGGGGAAGGCGAGTCGCAAGATCGTGCGCTGCACCGAGCCCCACTGCTTCGAGAACGGCCCGGTGTTGTAGGGCAGGCCGTAGCGCTTGCAGACGTCGCGCACCTTCGGCGCGATCTCGCCGTAGCGAGTCGAGGGCATGTCGGGATAGAGGTGGTGCTCGACCTGGTAGCCGAGGTTGCCGGAGTAGACGTGAAAGAACGCCGAGCCCTCGATGTTCGCCGCGCCGAGTAGCTGGCGGACGTACCAGCCGCCCTTCGTCTCGTCCTCGACCTCCTCCTCGGAGAACGTGTACGTCTGGTCGGGGAAGTGGCCGCAGAAGATGATCGCGTTGGACCAGAAGTTCCGCATGATGTTCGCGGCGATGTCGGCCCAGAAGGTCGAGCGGAAGCTGCGCTTGAACTCGGTGCCGAACGCCGCCAGGACCTCGTCGCGCGGGGAGCGGCGCCGTCGCGCGAGCGTTTGCAGCTTCCTCAGCCGCGGCCTCGAGCTGCGCCGTTCGGAGACGACTGCGCCGGCCGCGGCGATCCCGCCCATGATCAGGCCGGAGAGCGCCGGAAAGGCGATGTAGTCCTTGACGATCTGATCGCGGGCCTTGCCGGCGATCCCCTTGAGGTCCTCGCGCACCTCCTCCATCGGCTTCTCGCCGGCGCGGATCGCCTCGATGTCCATGTCGTGCACGGCGACGCCCCACTCGAACAACGCCATCAGGATCACGTTGTAGATGGGCTGCAGCAGGTAGACGGGGTGCCACGGCTGGTGCGGGTCGATCCGCATGATCTCGTAGCCGAGGTCCTTGTCCTTGCCGCGGATGTTCGTGTACGTGTGGTGGATGTAGTTGTGGGAGTGCTTCCAGGCCTCCTTCGTCGAGGCGGTGTCCCAGTCCCACGTCGAGGAGTGGATCTCGGGGTTGTTCATCCAGTCCCACTGGCCGTGCATGACGTTGTGGCCGATCTCCATGTTCTCGAGGATCTTCGCCGAGCCCAGAGCGCCGGTACCGACGATCCAGGCGGGCTTAAAGCGCGACGGAACGAGGGCCACGCGGGCGAGCAGCACGAGCCGCCGGTGCATCTCGATCATCGACTTGATGTATTTCGCGTCCCACTCGTTGAGGGAGTCGAAGACCTCGTCGTGGATCGCGTCGAACTCCTTGCCGAGCGCCTCGATCTCGTCCTCGCTGAGGCGATGAAGCGGGTTCTCGGTCGCGGTATCCGTAGCGGTATCCGTAGTCACGTAATTCCTTTCTCGTTTGTCTAGAGATCGATTTCGACGGGGCCTTCGGGAGCGTTCACGCAGGTGCGGACCATCGTCCCCTCATCGCCGTGCACCTCACCGCTGCGCAGGTCGCGGAGGCGCCCTGAGCAGAGCTTCCCCACGCAGGTGTGGCAGATTCCCATCCGGCAGCCGAAGGGCAACTCGAGGCCGGCCTCCTCGCCGGCGACGAGGATCGGCTGGCTGCCGTCGGACTCGCCCTCGGCGTCCGAGGAGAGGAACTTGACCGTCCCGCCCTCGCCCGACGCGGAGCCGTCGCCGCCGATCACGGGCTGGAAGCGCTCGAGGTGAAGCCGGTCCTCGAGCCCGCGTTCCTCCCAGCGCGGCTTGAAGTCCTCGATCAGCTCGGCGGGCCCGCACAGGAAGGTCTCGCGCTCGGCCCAGTCGGAGCAGAGTTGATCGAGGTCCCCTGGCTCGATCCGCCCGTCGCCGGCCTGGGTGTGCTGCTCGTGCAGCCGCAGGCCGCCGTTGCGCTCGGCCATCTGCCGCATGCGCTCGCCGAAGATGACGTCGTCGGGGGTTGGCGCCGAGTGCAGGTGGACGACGTCGTCGATCTCGTCCTCGCGTTCGAGGCAGCGGAGCATCGCCATGATCGGGGTGATCCCGCTGCCTGCGGAGATGAACAGGATCCGTTCGGGCCGCGGGTCGGGGAGCACGAACTGACCCTCGACATCGGAGAGCGAGATGATCGCCCCCGGCTGGAGCTTGCGGTTGACGTACGGGGAGACCTTGCCCTCCTCGACCAGCTTCGGCGTGATCGAGATGAAGCCGTCCGGCCGGCCCGGATCGGAGGTGATCGAGTAGGCGCGCCAGTGACGGACCCCGCTGACGTCGAAGCCGATTCGCAGGTACTGGCCCGGCTCGTGCCCCGGCCACGCGTGTCCGGGGCGGATCAGGACCGTCGTCGCGTCGCCCTTCTCGCGCACGAGCTCCTCAACCCGGCCACGAAGCTCACGGGTGGACCACAGCGGGTTGATCAGCTCGAGGTAGTCGTCTGGGAGCAGGGGGGAGGTGAAGGCGGAGATCGCCTTCAGCGCTCGCGCGCGAATCGGGTGCACGTTCGGTTTTGCGCCACGCTCAGCCATCCGCAGTCCGAGTTTTCGGTCCCTCCTCCATCGCCGCGCATCTACCCAATGAGAACGCCTGTCAACCTACCGGTCTCAGAACGCGTGAACGCCGTCGATCGGGGGTAACGGGGACTTCATGGCGGAGCCCGCGATCCCGTTGCGCGAGAGCCGCGAGCGCGAGCTCGTCGCCGCGACCCGCAGGCTCTTCGACGAGCGCGGCTTCGCCGATGCGCCGGTCGAGGAGATCGCGAAGGCGGTCGGTATCGCCCGGGGGCTGATCTACCGGCAGTTCTCCTCGAAGGAGGAGCTCTTCGTGCTCACCGTGACCGATTACCTGGACGAGCTGACGCGCACGCTTCGCGGTCAGATCGACGAGCGCGACGATTCCGCGCTGCGCCTGGTGCGGATCGGCGAGGAGTTCGCGCGCTTCTGCGCGCGCTACCCGGCATTCCTCGACAGCTCGCTGGCGATCATGCGGCGGCCGGCGATGGAGCTCAACGCGATCGTCTCCGAGTCCGTGTGGCTGCGGCTCGGCGGCGGTATGGCGGAGCCCATCGGGATTCTCGCCGACGTCCTCCGGCGCGGGAGCGAGACGGGTGAGTTCGAGGTCGCCGACCCGGACTTCACCGCCAACCTGCTCTGGACTCAAACGCTCGGGGCCATGCACCTGGCGCGAATCCGTGTCGGAATGCGACGCGACGAGGGAGAGGCGCCCCAGTTGTTCGGGCTCGAGGCCGAAGTCGTGGTCCGGGGCTGTGTCGAGAGCGCGCTCGCGACCGTCGGCGCTCGCCGGGTCGGATCGCTCGATCCCGCCTAGCGCCCGGAGTAGAGCTTGATCGGGACGTTGACGAGCCCGAACGTGATCGAGACGGGCGTTTGCGCGGCCCGAGGCGGGTAGGCGATGACCACATTGCACCAACGCGTGGAGAGGCACCAATGGAGGAACAGGTAGAGACCACTGGAACCGGTGAGGACGAGGCACCGCCGAGCGGCGATCCCGCCCCGTCGAGTCCGCCCGACGAGGGCGCGCCCAGCGAGGGTGACGTCGCCGAGGACGTGCCGGCAACCCCGGACGAGGGCTCGGACTCCGGCGATCAGGGCTCGGAAGCCCCGGACCCGGGCTGAGGCTCGGTCCCCTCGAGGAAGCGACTCCGAAGCCAGCCCGGGAGGGCCGCGAGACCCGCTTCCTCGACGACCTCACGCTGTCTCGCGGCGCCGTTTCGCGCCGCGAGGCGGCGGGCGTCCTCCAACTCGGAGACGCAGCCGAGGCGCTCGGCAACCGGTAAGAGCTGCGCGACGAGTGCTCCGATCCGGTCTCCCAGGGGCCGCAGGGCGCCGGTGTCGAGATCCGCGAGCTCCGCGGCGACGCCGTCGCGGGCCGCGAGCCAGCGGTTCTCGGCGATTCGCCAGGACGGGTGGACGGGCAGCGACTCGCCGCCCTCGTGGCGCTCGAGGAGCGACAGCACCAGGCACTGCGTCAGCGCTGCGATCGCCGCCGCTTCCGCGACCGTTGTCTGGGCGTCGGGCGCCCGCAGCTCGAGCGTTCCGAAGTCCGGGTGGGGCCGGAGCTCCCACCACCAGTTGCCGCGAGTCGCGATCACCGGCCCCGCGAGGGCCCAGTCGATCGCCGCGGCGTACTCCTCCCAGCTCGCGAGCGCCGGCGGCACGCCCTGGCGGGGGAGCAGCTGGGAGATCTGCGGCCGCACCGACGCGAGTCCGGTGTCCTCCCCGCCGAAGTATGGGGCGTTCGCCGCGAGGGCCGCAACGTCGGGCAGGTAGGAGCGAAGCGCGTTGTAGACCGCGAGCGCCGCATCCGCAGACCCGGGGGCAACGTGAATCTGCAGCGCGAAGACGACCTGACGGCGCAAGACCCGCTCGCCGTAGCGGCGAACTGCTGCCTCGTAGTCCTCGCCGGCGCTGACGTCGCTTTCGCCTGCGGCCGTCGGGTGGACGCCGGAGGCGGCGAGCTCGAGTTCGCCCGCGAGGCGCGAGGCGAGCTCGCGGCGCCCGGCCGCAAGCGAGGCGGCGAGCTCGCCGATCGTCCCGCACGGCGCCGTCATCGACTCGATCTGGGTCGCCGGGAGCTCGGGCTTGAAGCGCGGATCCCCGTCGAGGAGCTCGAGTGCGCGCGGGCTCGCGGGCATCGGCTGGAGGTCCCCGGGGTGCAGCAGCATCAGCTCTTCCTCGGCGCCGACGGAGCCCGCCGTGGCCCGATCGAAGCTCGCCCGGACCTCGGCGGCGGAGCTCACGCGCCGCAATCCGGCTTCCCGCATCCGAAACGGGGTAGTGAGCCGCCATGGATGCCAGGATCACGCCCTATCCGGATGGCCCGTACCTCGTCCGCGGATCGTTCGCCGTCACCGACGCCGACGGCGAGGTGATCGGCGCCAGGCGCAAGACGATCGCGCTTTGCCGCTGCGGCGGATCGCAGACGAAGCCGTTTTGCGACGGCACCCATAAGGCGATCGGGTTCAAGGCGCCGGGCCTGAGTCCCGATCAACCGCTGCGCTGACGCCGCTGCGGGCCTGCCCCGCTCATGCCGCCGCAACCGCCGAGGCGCCGACGAGCGAGCTCCGGCCCGTCTCGAAGGAGTCGAGGATGTGCCCGGCGAAGCGCCCCTCGCAGTGCAGGAGCGCCTCGAGGCCGAAGACGATCTGACCGGCGAGCGCGGGCTCCTGGCGGGCGAGGCCGCCGGCGAGGTCGTAGGCGGCGATGTTCTCGTGCACGGAGTCCGCCTCGACGTGCTCGTCGTAGAACTCGGTCGCCGCGGGGTCGAGGCCGAGCCTTCTGAGCCCGTTGGCGTAGCGGCGGTTCGGCCCGGGAGAGGTGATCTCGAAGCCGGCGAGGTGACCGACGAGAGCTCCGCGCCAGCGCCGCTTGAGCCCGAACAGCGTGATCAGGTTGACCGTTGCCAGGGTGCTCGCGGGAAGACGGGCGACGTATGCGCCCGGGGTGTCGTCGAGGCCGAGCTCGCGCATCGTCTTCGCGAACAACTCGGAATGCATTCTCGGAGCGTCGCCCCCGCCGTACTCGTCGGCCTGGATCTCGACCATCGCGGCCTTCGCCGGTCCGCTGATCCGAGGAATCGCGAACGTGTGGGGGTCGGCCTCCTTGAGCTGATACGCGGAGCGGTGGATGACGAACTCCCGGAACTGCTCGAGATCCGCACGCGTCTCGAGGTACCGGGAGAGCGGGGGAGAGTCGTCGGCCGCCACGAGCTCGAAGATCGTCTCGGGGACCTCGGCCGGCGCTGCCGCCGCACGCGGCTGCGCGGTTGCGAGGAGGTAGTCGAGCATCGGTCGCTCGAGCCGCGTTCGCAGCGCCTCCACCGACGGATGCCACTCGAGCTCGTCCGCGACCCCCTCGACGCCGCCGTAATGGAGCTCGTTGGCAACGTAGAGGGCGAGCTGGAGGTCACGATCATCGAGCGGGTCGACGCCGTCGCGCGGCTCGGAGATCTCGGTCGTCGAGCCACGGAGGAAATCGAACAGCGACGCCGTGATCGGGCCCGCGGGGTGCGGCAGGCGAAGCATGAGGACGTTCTACCCCGCGGGTCGCGTCAGTAACGGCGATTGCGCCGCCACCGAGCGGGCGCGATCATGCGTCGGTGCTGATCGCGGTCATCTCCGACACCCACCTGCCGCGCGGGAGTCGCCGGCTCCCGGAGCGGTGCGTCGAGCTCATCAGCTCCGCCGACGCGGTCATCCATGCCGGCGACGTCTCGACCGAGGACGAGCTGCGGAGGCTGGAGGCCATCGGCCCGCCGGTCCACGCTGTGCACGGGAACGTCGACAGTGCGGCGCTGCGGGCCGGGCTCCCCGCGGAACTCCTGCTCGAGCGGAGCGGCGCAACGATCGCCGTCATCCACGATGCCGGACCCCGCGACGGCCGCCTGCAGCGCCTTGCGGCGCGGTTCCCCGACGCGGACGCTGCGATCTTCGGCCACAGCCACATGCCGCTTCACGAGCGGCGCGACGGCTTTCAGATCTTCAACCCGGGGAGCCCGACCGAACGCCGTCGCGCGCCGACTCGCTCGATGGGCCTGATGCGCGCCGCCGGGGGGAACGTCGAGTTCGAGCTCGTGGAGCTCGAGCGAGGTCGCCCTCGCTAGCCGGCGGCTTCGGCGACGCGCCACTGGGCGCCGAGGCGGGCGAGCTCGTCGAGCTCGCGCCGCAGGGCGGGGAGCAGGGAGCAGCCCGGCTCGCTCTCCTCGACCACGGTGACGCTCTCGGCGTAGTGAGACGCCATGCTTTCGACCGACGTGCCCATCGACTGCTCGATCGATTCCTCGAACCGCCTCATGCCGCGCCGCAGCCCGCGGATGTCGGAGAGCTTGTCGGCCGCGAACACGGTCGCCGCCTTCGGGCCTGCCCCGCGAACCTGCTCGCGCAGCGCCGCCTTGCGCTGGTCGAAATCCGTGATCGTCTCGTCCTCGCTGAGGGCGAAGACCAGCGCGGCGGTCTCGCCATCAACCTGCTCGCGAAGCTCCAGTTCCCTGAGCGTCCCGCGCTCGACGGAGTCGTGGAGGAGTCCGACGGCGACGAGCGACGCGTCCGCGCCGGATTCGTGAAGGATCGTGGCCACCTCGGCGACATGGTCGAGGAAGGGCGTCCGGTCGGTCGCGCGCAGCTGCTCCGCGTGCGCCCGCGCGGCGAGGCCGTAGGCATGTCTGAGCAGCTCCGAGTCGCGAATCCATTCAGCGACCTGAGTCATCTCGACGCGCACTCTACTCGCACATCGCGCACGCTACCAACCGCGAAGACGCGGATAACCGGCAGCCTCCTGGCCGTTTTCGCTGCGTGCGGGTTCGCCGCTACCGGTGCCGCGCAGGGCGCAGCGTCGACCTCCGCAAGGAGGCCGATCGCGCCGGATCGTCTTCGGCTCCGCGTAGACCGCCCAGCACCTCGACGACGCGCCATTCGCGGACCTCGCTCGCGCGCCAGGCGAACACGATCACCTTCGAGAACGAGGCGAAATGGGCGCCGTGATCCATCCCGAAGCCCGACCGCTACGACTTCACCGGCGCCGACGAGGCTCGCCCGCTGGGCGTGCGAAGCAGGGCGATGAGGATGCGCGGTCACGTGCTCGCATCTGGCACGCGGAGATCCCGGCGCTGGCTGAGCGCGCTAGAGCCGACCCGGGACGAGGCGATCGCTCTCCTGCGCGACCACATCTACACCGTCGTGGGCCACTTCCGAGCGCAAGTTCCCGGCCTCATCACCGAGTGGGACGTGGTCAACGAGCCCGATCGACAACGACGGCACTCGGCGCGAGGACCTCTGGCAGCGCTGGATCGGCCCCGACTACATCGACCATGCCTTTCGCTGGGCGCGGCAGGTCGCCGGCCCGGACGTTCGACCTCTACATCAACGAGTACTTCGACACGGGCCTGATGGCCGGCGCGGAGGCGATCGCCGGGCTTCGACGACGGCGATCCGGTGCCGATGCCGCGCTTCGGGGCGCGCAGCTCTGCTCCATGCTCGACGGCGGTGATCAAGTGCGCCGCGTTTCGCGAGCTCTGGTCGAGGGCTGGTCGCCAGGGAGTCCCGCTCGACGGCGTCGGCTTCCAAGCCCACATGGCGGATGCGATCCCCTCCGACTACGGGCACCTGACCCCCTGGGTCGGCCCCCTCGGGCTCCAGTGGGCGATCACAGAGGCCGACGTGCCGGTCCCGCCGACCAGCGGCGCCGCTGAGCCTCGCCCACCAGGCCGAGGTGTTCACGACCGCGCGCGCGACCTGCATCGCCGACCCGGCCTGCGCGACCTACATCGTCTGGGGTCTGAGCGACCGCTACACCTGGTGGACGGGGCTTACCGGCGGGGCGCTCGAGCAGGCGCTCCCCTTCGACGCGACGCTTGAGCCGAAGCCCGCGGCGAGCGCGATCCACGCGGCGCTGGCCGCGGCCCCGGCGGCACCGTGCCGGGAGCGGCGCCGCAAGGACTTCAGCTTCACGATCGGCCGCGGAGCGCGGGTGGTTGGCGTCCGCGCCAGCGTCAACGGGAGCCGCGCGCGCTCACGCGTGGTCGGACGCCGCCGGGTCTCCGTCTCGCTGCGCGGGCGCGGGGCGCCGACGTCACCGTGGGCGTGCGCGTGGCAGTGGTCGGCGGCGGGGAGCGACGGCGCGTCGAGCGCAGCCGCGACCTGCGGCTCTGCGTCGCCTGAGCGGCGCCCGGCGCCGGGCTCGAAGCGGCGCAGCCGCAGCGAGTTGCCGACGACGAAGACGCTCGAGAACGCCATCGCCGCGCCGGCGATCACGGGTTCAGCAAGCCGATGGCGGCGAGCGGGAGCGCGGCCACGTTGTAGGCGAACGCCCAGAACAGGTTGCCCTTGATCGTCGCGCAGCGTCCGCCGCGAGAGGCGGATCGCGTCGGCGGCCGCGCGCAGGTCGCCGCGCGACGAGCGTCAGGTCGCACGCCTCGATCGCGACGTCGGTGCCGGTGCCGATCGCGAGGCCGAGGTCGGCCTGGGCGAGCGCGGGGGCGTCGTTGACGCCGTCGCCGACCATCGCGACGACCCGGCCCTCGGCCTGGAGCGCCGCGACGACCGCCGCCTTGTCGGCGGGCAGCACCTCGGCGATCACCTCGTCGATGCCCGACCTCGGCGGCGACGGCGCGGGCCGTCGCTCGTTGTCGCCGGTGAGCAGCACCGGGCGCAGCCCGAGCCCGCGCAGCCGCGCGATCGCCTCGGCCGAGCGTCGGCTTGACCGTGTCGGCGACGACGAAGATCGCGCGCGCCCCGCCGTCCCAGCCGGCGACGACGCGGTCTGGCCGCGTGCCTCGGCCGCGGCCAGCGCCGCGGCCGAGCTCGGCGGGAGGTCGATGCCGCCAGTCGCGCGAGGAGCGCCGGCCGGCCGGCGACGACCGCGTGGCCGTCGACGACGCCCTCGACGCCGAGGCCCTCGCGTTGCCGAACCCTCGACGGCGCCGAGCGGTCGCCGACCCGCTCGCGGCCGCGGTCGGCGATCGCGCCGGCGATCGGGTGCTCGGAGGCGTCCTCGAGCGCGCCGACGAGCCGCAGCGCCTCGTCGCGTCGACGCCGTCGCCGGGACGACGTCGACGAGGCCATCTGCCCGGTGGTCACGGTGCCGGTCTTGTCGAGCACGATCGTGTCGACCCGCCGCGTCGACTCGAGCACCTCGGGCCCCTTGATCAGGATCCCGAGCTGGGCGCCGCGGCCGGTGCCGACGAGGAGCGCCGTCGGCGTCGCGAGGCCGAGCGCGCACGGGCAGGCGATGATCAGCACGGCGACCGCGGCGGTGAAGGCGTAGGCGGTCGCGCGTCCGGCGCCGAGCCAGAAGCCGAGCGTCGCGACGGCGAGCGCGATCACGACCGGGACGAAGACCGCCGAGACCCGGTCGGCGAGCCGCTGGACGGGCGCCTTGCCGGTCTGCGCCTCGGTCACGAGCCGGCGCGATCTGCGCGAGCGCGGTCTCGGCGCCGACCCGGGTGGCGCGGACGACGAGCCGGCCGCCGGCGTTGACGGTCGCGCCGGTGACCTCGTCGCCCGGGCCGACCTCGACCGGCACGCTCTCGCCGGTCAGCAGCGACTGGTCGACGGCCGACGGCCCTCGACGACGACGCCGTCGGTGGCGATCTTCTCGCCGGGGCGGACGACGAAGCGGTCGCCGACCGCGAGCTCGCTCGACCGGGATCCGCGCTCGGCCGTCGCGGCTCGAGCACGGCGACCTCCTTCGCGCCGAGCTCGAGCAGCGCCCGCAGCGCGGCGCCCGCGCGCCGCTTCGCGCGCGCCTCGAAGTAGCGGCCGGCGAGGATGAAGGTGGTCACGACCGCGGCGACCTCGAAGTAGATCTCCTCGGCCGCGCGCCCTGCGTCGGGGATCAGTCGAAGCTCATCCGCATGTCCGGGTCGCCGGCGTCGAGGAAGAACAGCGCGACGACCGACCAGCCCCAGGCGGCGAGCGTGCCGACGCGAGATCAGGGTGTCCATCGTCGCCGCGCCGTGGCGCGAGGTTCTGCCAGGCGGCGCGGTGGAACGGCCAGCCGCCCCAGAGGACGACCGGCGTCGCGAGCTGCGAGGCTGAGCCACTGCCAGTAGTCGAACTGGAGCGCGCGGGATCATCGCGAGCAGCGAGGACCGGGAGCGTGAGGACCGCGGAGACGATCAGGCGCGGCGCAGCGAGCGCAGCTCGGGTCGTCGCCTCGCTCTCGGCGAGCGTCTGTCGAGCTCGGCGTCGCCGGCAGGCTCGCGCCGGTAGCCGGCCGCCTCGACGGCGCCGACGAGCTCCTCGGGCGCGACGCCGACCGGGTCGAAGGCGACCGCCGCGGTCTCGGTGGCGTAGTTGACCGTCGCCTCGACGCCGTCGAGCTTGTTCAGGTTCGCTCGATCCGGCCGGCGCACGAGGCGCACGTCATTCCCTCGATCGGCAGCTCGAGCCTCTCGCGCGCGTGGCTCATCGGCACCTCCGACGCTCGCCTCGACGTCCTGGGTGAAGGCGGCCGTCCGGACCTCGCCCCGGTGCTTGAACTGGAGGAAGAGCCGGTAGCGGCCCGGGGTCGGGTACTCGACCGCGAACTCGATCGGCCCGGGGCCGCCCGGCCGCCCTCCGGGTGGGTGTGCAGGTAGGCCTGGTCGTGCTCGCGCAGGGCGACCAGGTGCCCGTCGGCGCCGAGGTACGGCTCGATCGCGCCGACCTCGCGCCGTCTCGGCTGACCGTGAACTCGACCGGCGTCAGGCCCCCTCGGCTCGCCGCGTCCAGCTCGACTTGGTCCCCGTCGCCCGCGTCGCGAGGGTCGAGGGCGGCGGAGCATCCGGGCTCGAACGCGCCGGCGACGAAGACTCGGCCGCGAGCGTCAGGGACGCGTCTGGGTGGTGAAGTCGGCGAACGCGCGGTGGACGCCTCCCTCGCCGAGATCCGCGTCGACCATCCAGTGCCGTCGGCGAGTTGCCGGGGTGCAGGTGCTGGAAGTGCGAGAAGTCGCGGCGGACGACGATCAGGTGCATCTCGCGTTCGTGCTCGATCTCGTAATCGCGGACGGTCGTACCCTCGCCGTCGACGATGCGGAAGCGGAACTCGGCACGCTCGTCCGGGCGGTACTCCGTCCGCTCGGGCACGAGGCGGTAACCCGAGGCGGCCACGGTGAGTCGGGCGGGAGCTCACTCGCGCCATGGCCCTCGTCCGCCATGCCGTCCTCCTCGTGCGATTCCGCGGGTTCGTCGACGCTCGGATCGACCTTCGCGCCCACCAGCGTCGCGCCCGCGAAGACGAGGAGGAGGGTGACCAGAAAACCAACGATGCGGGTGGTGGAACTCATGCCTTGCGACAGAGTAGCAGATACCCCAGGGGGGTATTACAAACGGCAGATCAGTCGGGGACCAGAGCGTGCGTCCCGGCCGCGAGTCGCTCGCGCTCGAGCGTCTCCTCCTGACTCTCGGCCCGCTCGATGAGGCGAGCCAGATCGAGGGTTGAGAGCGGCTCGTACTGCTCGCGCACCCGATCGAGCGCCAGCCAGAGGCACCTCTTGCCGGCGACGCCCAGCCGCAGGGTCTCGAGCGCCATGAACAAGCCATGGTCGGGCTCACCGGAGCCGACCCCGCTGAATTTCACCCGGCTCGCTTTCTCAGCCATCCAGCCGCCGACCTGTTTGATCGGGTTACGCGACGTCTCCATCTGATCCATCAGCCGCAGGAGCGTCTCGCGGTCCTCCTCGATCTCGGCAGCGAGCTTCGACATCACCTCGCCGAGCGGAGTGCCCTCACTTCGTTCGCTGATCTGCTCCGCGAGATCGCTGCCGAGCATCGCACCCCCGAGGTGGTCGTTGAGATACACGTCGATTGCCTTGTCGGCCATTGCTCCTCCAGTCGCTTACATGCCCGGCGGCGGCGGGTACTGACCGTTCAGCTCGAACCACACGGTGGACGATCCCGGCTCCACGCCCCAAGCGGCGGTCAGTGAGTCGACGATGATCAGTCCGTGACCCTGCTCGACCGAGGGGTCTTCGCACATCGCCACGCCGCCCGTGCCGCCGTCACTCACCGAGCCCTTCACCAGGCCGTCCACGGGCGCCGCGACGCGGGACGCGGATCGGCTCGCCGGGGCCGTACTTGACGCTGTTCGTGACCAGCTCGCTGATGATCAGCCGCAGGTCCAGGTAGGTGTCCGTGGCGAGGACTGCGGCGAACGAGCCCAAAGCCGCGCGTGCGATCGCCGGCGCCGTGGCGGCGCCGGAGATTTCCAACTCGAGCGTATCAGGGCGATCGACATGCTCTCGGCTTCGGCAGGTTCTTGCGCAAGACGGTGCACGTCACTTGACGCCATACCCGCGTCGCGGGCCGTCAAGCGATTATGGACGAACTCGTCGGGGACGAGGTCCTGCGCTCAGCGCCCGCCGTCGTCGCTCGCGCGTCCCTCGCGGGGAGCCGCGCCCCTGAGCTTCTCGATCGCGGCGATCAGCCGAGGAAGCCGCTGAACTGGAGCGCCTCACCGCCGAGTTCGACCGCGATCCGGCCGCGATGGGACCCTCGCCGCGGTCGAGCTCGAGAATCAGCCGGGTATCGTTCGGATCGACCATCGTTCTCGTCACGACGAACGCAGACTAGGTCGGGGCGCAGGCGTTCGCATCGGGGGCGACCACGTACATCCGTCGCGGCTAGCGGTCTCCCAGGGCGCCCGCGAGCTGGCCGCGTGAGTCGATCTCGAGCTTCACGTAGGTGTGGCTGAGGTGGGTCTCGACCGTCCGCACGGTGACGAACAGCGCCTGCGCGATCTCCTTGTTCGCCATCCCGTCGGCGGCCATGCGCGCGATCCGCCGTTCGGAGGGCGTCAGGGCGTCCACTCCCGTTCGCAGGATCTTGCGGGGCCGGGCCCCCGTCGCCTCGAGCTCGTCGTGGGCGCGCTGGGCGAGCGCGAAGGCACCGCACCGGCGGGCGAGCGACAGGCCCTCACGCAGCGGCTCCTGAGCGTCGGAGCGCCGGTTTGCGCGCCGCAGCGCTGCACCCAGATCCGTGAGTGCGCGGGCATGCTCGAGCCGGCCGACCCAGTTCCCGAGGACCGCAACCGCCTCGCTCAGGACTTCGATTCCCTTCTTGCCGCCTACGGCGAGCCCGCGCACACGGCGCGCGACCCCGAGCCCCCGAGGCGCCCCGAACATCGTCGCCAGGCGCAGTTGTTCGTCCGCGAGCGCGAGCGCTTCGACCTGCTCGCCGCGGGCGAGATGGGCGATGGCCGCGGGCGTGCGCCAGCTCGCCTGCGCGGGGTTGTCGACCCCCCAACGCGCGTACCTGCGGCCCGCTTCGTGCAGATCGGCGAGCGCTTCCTCGTGCTCCCCGCGCCGACCCTCACCCGGCCGCGGCCCTCGAGCAGGAAGCTGAACGTGTTCAGCTCCGGAAGGTCGCCCGTGAGCCCGAGGGTCTCGAGCTCGGCCCAGGCGGCGTCTTGTCGCCGAGCTCGATCAGGGAGTCGACGAGCATCCTGGTCGCGGTCGCGATCTCCGCCAGCAGGCCGTGCTCGCGGGCGACGTCGAGGGCGAACCGGGCGCTCGCCTGAGCGTCCGCGACCTCGCCGCGAAAGGAGGAGGCGACGCTCAAGAACAACGTGTTGAGGGCGATCCCGTACACCGAGCCCCGCTCGCGCGCCGCCGCGAGCCCATCCTCGGCGATCGCCTCGGCCGCATCGAGCGCCTCGGCGCAGAGGAGCGCGACCATCGCCTGGGCGAGGCCGATCACGGCCGCGCCCTCGGCCTCGTCCGCGGCGGCGGCCCGGAGTGCCCGCTCGGCCAGCGCCGCGACCTCGCTCGCCGGCTCGCACTCCCGCATCCGCGCATAGGCGAGGCTGGCGCTCAAAACGCGCTCCGCGGGCCGGCTGCCGTCGAGGCGCGCGGCGACGTCCTCGAGGCGGCGCCTGGGGGCCCGCCGCTCGGGGTTGACGCTCATCTCCCGGAGCGATGCGAGATCGGCCTCGAGCAGCAGTACTGTCTCGTCGTCGAGCCCTGGCTGATGGTCGAGGGCCTCGAGGAGCAGCGAGATGCCGTCGTCGGGGCGGCCGAGGGTGAGGAGGGCGAGCGCCAGGCGGCGCTGCAGTGCGGTGCGCGCACCCGGCGCATCCGATCGCCGGATCGCCTGCTCGAGGTGCTCGATCGCTTCGCCTGCCCGCCCGCAGCGAAGCTCGACCTCACCGAGCAGCTCGAGGACGGCGGCCAGGCGGTCGGCCGCGGGCGGCTCCTCCAGCGCCCGGCGCAGATACCGCGACGCGGGCTCGGAGGCCCCGTGCGCGAGCGCCGAGCGCGCCGCCCCGGCGAGCACTTCGGCGACCCACGGATCTGCCAGCGGCGGAACGTCGAGCAGGTGCCCCGCCACCCGGCTCTCGCTGACGCCAGAGTCCGCCAGCAGGCGAGCGGCCCGCGCGTGAAGGAGCCACGCTCCGCCGGCAACACGTCGTCGTGAATCGCGGCGCGGACGAGCGGGTGGACGAAGCGGGTTGGCTGTCGGCGCTCGGTGACGCCCGCGGCGACGAGAGCGTCGGCCGCCGCCTCGGTCTCCTTCGCTTCGAGGCCGACCATCGACGCGGCCAGCCTGAGCTCCGCATCGTCACCGAGGATCGCGAGTGCCTTCGCCAGGGGGCGCACGGAGGATCCAGGCGCGCCACCCGCTCGAGCGCCGCACGGGCAACAGTGCTCGGGCCGAGGTTGCCGACGCGCGCCGCCTCCAACTCTCCCGGTGCGACTCCGTCGTCGACCAGCGACACGGAGAGCTCCCCGAGCAGGAACGGGTTGCCGCCCGTGGCGGCGCGGCACGCGCGGGCGAACGCGGGATGCGGCGCGGCGCCGAGGCGCTCCGTGACGAACGCCTCGGTGGCCGCTTCGCTCAACGGCGCCGGCCGGATGACCTGGGCGTCGGCATCGCCGAGGATCGCCTCGAGGGCCGGCCAATCGGCGCCGGGCTCGGATTCGCGAGCTGCGATCGCGATCAGGATCGGCACGCCCTCGAGTCGCCGCGCCAGGTACCCGACCCACCGCAGGACTCGGCGTCCGCCCACTGCGCGTCGTCGAGGGCGACCACGAGCGGCCGGCGCTCGGACAGGTTGGCCGCGAGCCAGTAGAGGCCGTGCACGCCGGAGAAGAGCGAGTCGGCGGCCGCGCCATCCGCGCCATCCGCGCCACCCGCGCCGTCGAGGTCGATCGCCGCGGCGCCGAGCGCGGCGCTGCCGTCGAGCACCGCTCGCCGTTCGTTGGCGGTCAGTCCGGCGACGGCCGGCGCGAGGAGCTGCCGGGCGATCGCAAACGCGAATCCCCGCTCGAATCCGCTCGCGCGCCTCGAGAACCGGCGGCGCCCCCCTCCCGGGCAGACGCAGCAAGCGACTCGAGCAGGCGTGTCTTGCCGATTCCGGGGTGGGCCGACGAAAGCGACCAGCGATCCGCGCCCGGCCAGGGTGGCGTCGACGAGCGCTTGCGCCCGCGCTACCTCGCCGTGGCGTTCGAGCAGCTCATCCATGATCCGGTCCCGCATCCCGATCCTATTTGGAGCTTTGCGGGGAATGTCGTGGTCGGCCCACGATGCGAAGGAGCGCCAAGCCTGGGACCGTGGCGCATCGCTGGTTCGCAGCGGTGCTCGATCGCCACGACGCAGGAGGAACGATGAAGACTGTTCGGGGGGCGAGGCGCATGCCATCGCCGAGACTCGCGTTGCAAGCAACGGCCGCGGCCACGCTGGCCATGTTGGCCGGGGCGCCCGCCGCCTCGGCGGTATTCACGCCCACCGCCGACCTCTCGGGAGGGCTCGCCGCTGATCCCCAGGTCGCCACCGACGCCGACTTCGACTCCGTCGTCGTCTGGGATCGATTGAGCTTCAGCAACGGTCCGCAGTTCCGCACGATCTCGGCAACGGGCACCCTCGGGTCGGTAACCGACCTGACCACTGCATCCGCCGGGACGAGTGACCACTTCCCGCGCGTCGCGATGGACTCCCAGGGCGACGCGCTGTTCGCGTGGGTGCACCAGGCCTCGGGCTCCTCGTCGACCGTCCGGGCCTCGATGCTGAGAAACGGCACGCTCGGCGGCCCGTTCCAGCTGTTCAGCAACAACATCAACCAGCCATCCGCGATCGACATCGCCAGCGACGCGAACGGGGACAGCGTCGTGACGTTTGTGCGAGAAAATCGAGTGCAAGCCGTCAATGTCGGCGCGCGAGGCGAGCTCGGGCCGGTGCGAAACCTCTCGGCCGGCGGGGCGCGAGCGCCCCAGGTGGCGATCGACGCCGGCGGCGACGCGGTGATCACATGGGTTCTAGAGGACGCCGGGGATGGTGACAACGACCAGGTCCAGGCGCGGACCATGTCCGTCAACGGCACGCTGCAGCCGATCCTTCCGCTCTCGGCCGCCAGCGGCCGCGCGACGGCGCCGCAGTTGGCGACCGACGCCGATGGCGACACGACGTTTACGTGGTTGCGCACCGACGGGGTGAGGGACCGCGTGCAGACCCGGAGGTTCACCGCGGCCGGGACGCTCGGCGCGACGCAGACCCTTTCCGGGACAGGGCGCAGCGCGCAGGCTCCGCAGGTGGCGACGGACGTCGACGGGGACTCCGTGTTCGCGTGGGAGGTCTTCGACGGCATCGACGATCTCATCCAGGCACGGAGCCTGAGCTCGGCCGGCACCCTCGGGTCGGTGACGAACATGTCAGCGTCGGGGGGAGAGGCGTTCAGGCCGCAGATCGACACTTCCGACGCGGGGGCCACGTCGGTCGCCTGGCTGCGCTTCAGCGGCACGAACGACGTCGTCCAGGTTCGCCGGATCCTGCCGAACGGAAACGCGAGCGGCACATCGACGCTCTCCGCGGCCGGCGCCGACGCGGAAACCCCGCAGGTCGCGGTTTCCTCCGAGACGTCGGGCACCGTGGTGGTCTGGGAGCGCAACGGGATCATCCAGGGATCGCTCGGCCCGTAGGGGGGCGGGCAAGCCGGGGCGCGCGGCGAGATGCCTCGAGGAGGCGCTTCTCGCCGCGCCGCCCTACCACTCGCCGGCGCGGGCCCGCTCCCAGAGGTCGACGCCGGCCTCGTCGGCAAGCAACTCGTCGATCTCCGCCAGCTCCTCGTCGGTGAGCTTGCCGTTCTCGAGGGCGGCGACGTTCTGCTCGAGCTGCTCGACCGAGGAAGCGCCGATGACCAGCGATGTGACGCGCTCATCGCGCAGGGCCCACACCAGGGCGAGCTGGGCGAGCGCCTGGCCGCGGCGCTCGGCGATTGCGTTCAGCCCGCGCAGGCGCTCGATCATCTCGGCGTGGAGCCACTCCTTGTCGAACGTATCGCCGCGAGCGGCGCGGGAGTCCTCGGGGATGCCGTCGAGGTAGCGGCCGGTGAGCAGGCCCTGGGCGAGCGCTGTGAAGCCGATCACGCCGACCCCGAGCTCGGCGGTCGTATCGAGCAGCCCCTCGGTCTCGATCCAGCGGTTGACCATCGAGTAGGAGGGCTGGTGGATCAGCAGCGGGGTCCCGAGACCTTCGAGGATCGCCGCCGCCTGACGGGTGCGCTCGGCGTCGTAGGAGGAGATGCCGACGTAGAGCGCCTTGCCCGCGCGCACGGCGGCGTCGAGTGCGCCCATGGTCTCCTCGAGTGGGGTCGAGCCGTCGAGGCGGTGGCTGTAGAAGATGTCGACGTACTCGAGTCCCATGCGCCCGAGCGACTGGTCGAGGGAGGCAAGCAAGTACTTGCGCGAGCCGCCGCCTTGGCCGTAGGGGCCCGGCCACATGTCCCAGCCGGCCTTGGTCGAGACGACGATCTCGTCGCGGTAGGGCCTCAGATCCTTCCTCATCAGGCGGCCGAAGTTGATCTCGGCGGCCCCGTACGGCGGCCCGTAGTTGTTGGCGAGGTCGTGATGGGTCATCCCGAGGTCGAAGGCCCGCCGGGCGATTGCCCGCTGCGTCTCGAACGGCCGATCGTCGCCGAAGTTGTGCCAGTAGCCGAGTGAGAGGACCGGCAGGTCGAGGCCCGACCGGCCGGTGCGCCGGTAGAGCATCCCGCCTTCGTAGCGATCGGAGTCGGCAACGTAGGTCATGAGCATGTCCCTACCCGGGCGCGCCCATTGCTACTACGAGGTCGACGGTTGAGGCGGGGCTCCGACGAGCACCGCTTCTATGGTCGCTTGAGCGAGTGCTGAAATGGTTCAGCGCCTACGAGTCCGGTGGGGTCTCCGACGTCGTCATCTCCCGCAATCGCTTCGACCACAACAACTACACGGGACCGTGGTCGTTCTGGGCGCTCGAGCAGGGCAACGTGATCGACGTCGCCGCGTGGCGGGCGCCGCCGTACGCACAAGACGCGGGCAGCATCTCCAAGTAGTCCGTCGGGGCCGCCGGGGGTCGTTAGAGTCGCCCGAGGATGGAGCGGGGCGAATCGGAGAGCTTGGTCGGATCCCTCTTCGGCGGGTTCTCCACCGTGATCGGCTCCCAGCTGACCGACCAGACCGAGCGGGTCAGCCTCGCTGCCGGGGAATGGCTGTTCCGCGAGGGCGATCGCGCGGAGTACGCGTACCTCGTGCACTCCGGCCGCGTCGAGATCGTCGCTGAGCATCCGGCCGAGGTCATCCTCCGGCAGGTCAAGCGGAGCGAGATGCTCGGCGAGCACGCGCTCCTGATGGGCGGTTTGCGCGCGGCCTCCGCACGTGCGAGCCGGGACAGCGAGCTCACCCGGCTGAGCCGCGCCCAGTTCGAGAAGCTCCTCTCCGAATCGCCGGGCTTCGCGCTCGGGCTGCTCCGCGCGATGGCGACTCAGATCTCGTCGGTGAGGGCGGCCTCCGGCGAGGCCACGACGCCCGGGACGATCGCGGTCATCGCGCTCGACCCCGGTGCGCCCGTCGCGCGGATTGGAGCGGAGCTCACAGCCCGCATCGCCTCGCATGCGAGTGTGGAGGAGCTGAGGCCGGAGCCTGATCGCGACGAGTCGGAGTTCCGCGATCTGCTGAAACGCACCGAGGCGCGAAGGCAGCACGTCGTCCTCACGGCCGGCGGTGACGCCGTCAGCGACCCGTGGACGAAGTTCTGCCTCAGGGAGGCGGACGTGGTGATCGCCGTCACGACCGGATCGCCCAATGCGGACTGGCTTCAGCAACGCAGGATCCTCGAGGGATGCGAGCTGCTCGTCCTCGACGCTCCGCTGGCGCACGCGCTGCTCGCCATCGCTCCCCATGAGGTCCAGGTGGTGCACGGAGAGAGCGCCCTGCGGGAGGCGATCGACGCTACCGCCCGCCGACTCTCGGGACGAGCGGTCGGACTCGTGCTCTCCGGCGGTGGAGCTCGCGCGTTCGCCCACATCGGCGTCCTGGACGAACTCGAGAAGGCCGGCATCACGATCGACCGCTACGCCGGCGTCAGCTTGGGTGCTCTGATCTCGGGCGTTGCCGCGGGCGGGGCCGACAGCGGCGAGATGATCGAGTGGGCCCGGAGGTTCTTTGTCGACAGCAACCCGTCGAGTGACTACACGATCCCGGCGTACTCGCTGATCCGAGGCAGCAAGACCAGGCGGAGGCTTGAGGAGTTCTTCGGTGAGCGCCGGATCGAGGACCTGTCGCGGCGGTGGTTTTGCGTCAGCGCCGACCTCGTAGCTCGCGAGCTGATCGTCCACCGGACAGGTGCCATGGCGGACGCGATCTACGCGAGTCTCGCGCTCCCGGGCGTTTTCCCGCCGATCCCAACCGAGGACGGGCGCCTGCTGGTCGATGGCGGCGTGATTGACAACCTCCCGGTCGAGACGATGGCGCGCCGCGCCGAAGGCCCGATCATCGCCGTCGACGTGTCGCAGCGGCTCGGAATGCCGCCACCGGCGAGGCGCCCGGGCCTCGAGTGGATGGGACGGCGGATGCGGCGCGCGCTGACCGGCTACGAGGAGCGGCTGCCGACCCTGCCGGAGACGATCTCCGGGTCGATCGCGTTGGGCTCGAGCGACACCGTCAACGCCGCGTTGCAGCATGCCGATCTGGTGATCTCACCGCGCGTCGAGGGAGTTGGGTTGCTCGCCTGGGGTCAGATGCCGCAGGCGGTCGAAATCGGCCGCCGCGCGGCGCGCGAGGCGCTCGAGACCGCGGCACCGCAGCTTGAGGCCTGGCGGTAGGTCGACATAGACTCCCCCCACGACACGAATGAGAGGGGGGCTCCTGTTGTCGGAGCCTGACGCGGATTTTGTCTCACATGTGCGGGGCCAGGTCGATCGGGTCGGCGATACCCGCGCCTTGACCTATCTGCGCGAGGTCGACCGCGAGCTGGTCGAAGAACGCGTGACGTACCCGGCGCTGGACTGCGACGCACGGGCGATCGCCGCGTGGCTGGCGCAGCGCCCGGAGGCGGACCGGCCGGTCCTATTGCTCTACCTCGACGGTATCGACTTCCTCCGGGCCTACCTCGGCTGCCTGTACGCCGGCGTGATCGCCGTCCCGGCCCCGTTGCCGACCGACGAGCGCAGCCTGAAGCGGGCGACGGCGATGTTCGACGATGCCGGCATCGGGCTCGTGCTCACCCAGGCGGCCGTGTTCGAGCCGCTCAGCGCGTGGCTCCGGGAATCCGGCCTCGCTGACCGGATGGACTGCGTGGCGACGGACGAGGCTCCGCTCGCGGACGCCGACACGTGGCGCATGCCCGATCTCCGCGGCGACACGGTGGCGTTCCTGCAGTACACCTCCGGTTCGAGCAGCGAGCCCAAGGGCGTCGTCGTCACGCACGCGAACCTGCTGCACAACGAGGCCGCGATCGCCAACGCCCTCGGCATCGATTCGACGACCAACGGGGCCGGCTGGTTGCCGCATTTTCACGACATGGGCCTGATCGGCACCCTGTTGCAGGCGCTCTACGGGGCCAACGACTTCGTCTTCATGTCGCCGATGACGTTCCTCAAGCGGCCGGTCCGCTGGCTGGACATGATCGACCGCTACGAGGCGCAGTGCACGGTGGCGCCGAACTTCGCCTACGAGCTGGTCGCCAGGCGGGTCTCCGACGACGACCTGGCCCGCCTCGATCTCTCGTCGCTGCGCGTCGCGCTCAACGGCGCGGAGCCGATCCGCCCTCGCACCCTCGATGCGGTCATCGAGCGCCTGGGCGAGGCCGGCTTTCGGCCCGACACATTCGTCGCCGGTTACGGCATGGCGGAGGTGACCCTGCTCGCCACGGCGAGCGCGGTCGGCCAGCCTCCTCGCTACATCGATGTCGAGCGCGCGGCCTTGGAGCGCGGGGAGGCGGTGCCCACCGCGGCTGACGACGCCACCCGCCTCGTCTCGTGCGGGGCGCCGGCCGACCTGGACGTCTGGATCGTGGACCCCGAGACACGTCGGGTGCTGCCGGAGAGCGCCGTCGGCGAGATCTGGCTGCGGGGCGGCAGCGTCGCGCGCGGCTACTGGCATCGCGACGAGGAGAACGTCGAGACATTCGGCGCCCGCACCGCACACGGGCGAGGGCCCGTTCCTGCGCACCGGTGACCTCGGTCTGCTCCGCGACGGCGACCTGTTCGTCACGGGTCGGCTCAAGGACCTGCTGATCGTCAACGGCCGCAACATCTATCCGCAGGACATCGAGGAGGCCGTCCGCTTCGTCCACCCTGCGCTGTCCGACTCGCCCGGTGTGGTGCTCGTGGTGGACGCAGGGCAGGAGTACGTGGTCGTGATCCAGGGCGTCCGCGAGGAAGCCTTGAAGCGACGACAACGCCGGCCGAGCTGAGCTCCGAGATCAAGCGCACGGTCGCGAGGACCTTCGAGGTTGCGGCACCGAGCGTGCTGCTCGTCGAACGCCGGGGGGTGCACCGAACGACCAGCGGGAAGGTTCAGCGCCGATCGATGCACGCGTCGTTCCTCGACGGAACCATCGAAGGGGTGCTCCACGAGGACATCGACCCGGCGGTCGGTGGGATCCGAAGCCGATGAGCGCCCCGACGCCAAATCCCCAGGAGACCGCGCAGATCAAGCGCTGGCTGACGGAGCGGGTCGCCTACTACCTCGAGCGCCCGGTCGATGACGTCGATCCCTCGGTGCCGCTCGCGGAGGCGGGGTTCAGCTCCGTCTCGGCCGTGAGCCTGTGCGGAGACGTCGAGGACCGCTTCGAGATCAACGCCGACCCGACCATGGTCTTCGACTATCCCACGGTGGACGACATCGCCGTCTTCATCTGGAGAGAGACCGAAGGACGGCACTAGGCGTGGACGACATCGCGATCGTCGGCATCGACTGCCGGTTCCCCCAGGCGCCGGACGCCGACACGCTTTGGCAGCTCTTGCTCGACGGGGAGGACGGCGTCACCGAGGTCCCCGCGGACCGCTGGCGGGCAGACGATTACTGTGACCCGGAGGGCGGAGCCGGCAAGACGAACACCGCGAGAGGCGGGTTCCTATCCGACGCCGACGTCTTCGACCACGAGTTCTTCGGCATCGCGCCGCGCGAGGCGGCGCTGATGGACCCACAGCAGCGGCTGTTGCTCCACGCCGCCTGGCGCGCGCTCGAGGACGCCACGCTCGACCCGCGGTCCGTCGCCGGCTCGGACACGGGCGTGTTCGTCGGCGTGATGGCGAACGAGTGGGCGAACCTGCATCTGAGCGACTACGCCGGGATCACGGCGCAGCACGGGTCGGGCAACGGCTACTTCATGACCGCGAACCGGCTCTCCTACCACCTGGATCTCAAGGGGCCGAGCCTTGCGGTCGACACAGCCTGCTCATCTTCTCTGGTCGCGGTCCAAATGGCGTGCGCGGCGCTTCGCGAAGGGGAGTGCGAGCAGTCCCTGGCGTGCGGCGTCAATCTGATCCTGACCCCGGCGCTGAACATCTTCTATACGCAGGCCGGGCTCTCGGCGCCCGACGGGTGCTGCAAGCCGTTCAGCGCAGTGGCCGACGGCATCGCGCGGGGGGAAGGGGTCGCGGTGTTGGTGCTTCGCCGTCTCGCCGACGCGCAGTCTGCGGGATTGCCGATCTACGCCGTGATCGAAGGCGGGGCCGTCAACTCCGACGGGCGCAGCAACGGGCTCACCGCGCCCAACCGCTGGTCCCAGCAGCAGGTGGTCGCCGAGGCCTACGAGGAGGCGGGGGTGCGGCCGGAACAGATCAGCTTCATCGAGGCGCACGGAACCGGGACCGTGCTCGGCGACATGATCGAGGTCAAGGCGCTCGGGGAGCTGCACGGGGTGGAGCGGGCGGCGCCGTGCGGGATCGGCTCGATCAAGGGCAACCTCGGCCATACCGAGGGGGCGGCTGGGATCGCGGCGCTGATCAAGGTCGCGCTCAGCCTCCATCACGGCGTCGTGCCGCCGAGCCGCTACGCCGATCAGGAGAACCCGCGGCTGCGGCTCGCCGATCACGGACTGCGGTTGCTGGCCGAGCCCTTCGAGTTGCCGGCCGAGACCGTGCACGCCGGGGTGAGCAGCTTCGGGCTCGGCGGGACCAACGCCCATGTCGTCCTGCGCAGCGCGCCGCCGGCGCCCGAGGCCGAGGAAGCGCCGGACCAGGCGGGGGGCGGAGTGGTGACGCTGTCGGCCCCCGACCGCGACGGCCTCCAGCGTGCCGCGGCGGCACTCGCCGGCGAGATCGCGGCGCAGCCCGCCGGCCGCCTGCCGCAGATCTGCTGGTCGAGCAACGTGATCAAGGCGTCCGGCCGGCACCGCCTTGCCATCAGCGTCCCCGACTCAGAGCAGGCCGTCGACGCTCTGCGGCGCGCGTCCGCCGACGAGTCCGCGCTGCTCGAGGTCTCCGGCGTGGCGCGCGGCGTGGCGACCGGCTGGCTCTTCAACGGGCAGGGCACCCAGTACCCCGGGATGTCGCGGGCGCTCGCCGATCACTCCGCCGCGTATCGCAACGCACTCGCCCACGTGGACGAGGCGATGGCGCCGCACCTCGGCCGGTCGGTCCGTGAGCTGCTCTTCGAGGAGGGGGACGCGGTCGACGGCACGGGGCTCGCCCAGCCGGCGATCTTCTCGGTCGAGTACGCGATCGCTCGGGTGTTGGCCGAGGCCGGCATCCAGCCGAGCTGGCTGGTGGGGCACAGCCTCGGCGAGTACGCCGCCGCGGCGCACGCCGGGGTCTGGAACCTCGACGATGCGTGCCGGCTGATCGTCGCCCGCGGTCGGCTGATGGAGGCCTTGCCGACGGGCGGCGCGATGCTCGCGGTCAGGACCACCGCCGCCGAGGCCACCGACATCATCAACGGCGAGGCGGCGGTCGCGCTGGCGGCGGTCAACGGGCCGGGTGACGTGGTGCTCTCCGGCCCGGCCGCGGACCTCGATCGGATCCGGGAGCGGCTGACGGCGAGCAATACGGCGACGCGCCCCTTGGCCGTGGCCCACGCCCTCCACTCGCCGCTGATGGAGCCGGTCCTCGACGACTTCCGCGCCGTGGCGGCTGAGGTCACGCACCACGAGCCCACGATCCCGATCTACTCGACCGTGCACGGTCGCCTGCTGGACGTCGGCGAGCCGATGGACGGCGAGTACTGGGCCGAGCAGATCGTCGCCACCGTCCGCTTCGCCGATGCAATCGCCGACGCCTTCGAGTCCCAGCCGACGCATCTCATCGAGGTCGGACCGCGGAGGGTCCTCGCGCCGCTCATCCGGCGGATCGGCGCGGAGGAAACGCCGCCGGTGCTGGTGCCGTGCCCCGGCCCGGATGCCACGGGGGCAGAGCTCGACGAGGTCGTCGCCGCCCTCTATCTGGAGGGGTTCGATCCCGAATGGGATGTTCTCTATGAGCCCGCGCAGCGGGTTCGCCGCCGGCTCGGCGGCTACGAGTTCTCAACCCAGCACCGCTCCTGGGTCCAGTCGACATCGACGTCCCATCCGGCTCCGGCAGCCGTCGACGCGCCCTGGACGCCGCCCGAGATGCCGGCGCTCCCGACGGGAAACGTCACCACGGATCAGCTGATCTCCCTCTTCCGCGAGCAGGCGGCGCTGCTCGCTGCGCACACCGGCGCCAACCTGACTGGCGCGGGGCCGGCGCCAGAGCGCGCCGTCGAGGTGACGGCGATCGACACGGGGGCCGTGGAGGCTTCGCTGCGGGCCGAGATCGCCCGGGTCAGCGGCTTCCCCGAGGACGCGCTCGCAGCCGACCAGAAGCTGGCCGCGGACCTCGGGTTCGACTCGATCATGGTCAACGACCTCGTCGCCCGGCTGACCCGGGAGCTGCCCGAGCTCACGATCGCACCGAGCCTCTTCGAGACGGACATCACGATCGGGGACCTGGCGGCCCATCTCGGAGGGGAGCCCGCGCCGGAGCCGGGGGCGGCGATCGCGCAGGCGAGCCCGGAGCGGGAGGCGCCGGCGCGACCGGTTGCGGAACCGCGGCCCGAGCAGTACGTGATCGAGCAGTTCCCCGAGGTCGTGGAGATCCTCGACCGCATCCGGATCGCCGGGGAGCAGGGCCTCGAGAATCCGTACTTCCTCGTCAACGACGGGGTCACCCAGGACACGTCGATCATCGGCGGCGCCGAGGTCGTCAACTTCTCGAGCTACAACTACCTCGGCATGTCCGGGCATCCGGCGGTCACCGAGGCCGCCCAGGACGCGGTCGCCCGCTTCGGCAGCTCGTGCTCCTCGAGCCGCATGCTGTCCGGGGAGAAGCCGGTGCACCAGGAGCTCGAAACCGAGTTGGCGGCGCTGCTCGGCACCGAGGACGCGATCGCGCTGGTCAGCGGGCACGCGACCAACGTCACGGTGATCGCCCACATGGTGGGGCCGGGCGACCTCGTGATCCACGACGCCCTTGCCCACAACAGCATCGTCCAGGGCGGCGAGCTCTCCGGCGCCACGCGGCGGCCGTTTCCCCACAACGACGCGGGGGCGCTCGAGGAGATCCTCGAGGCGACCCGTCACCAGTACGGTCGCGTGCTGATCGTGATCGAGGGGGCCTACAGCCAGGACGGCGACATCGCCGACCTGCCGGCGCACATCGACGTGAAGAAGCGACAGCACGCTCTGCTCATGGTCGACGAGGCGCACAGCCTCGGGGTCCTGGGCGGGACCGGCGGCGGCATCGGCGAGCACTTCGACGTCGACCGCACGGACGTCGAGCTGTGGTCGGGCACGATGTCGAAATCGCTGGCCAGCTGCGGCGGCTACGTCGCGGGGAGCGGGCCGCTGATCCAGTACCTGAAATACACCACGCCCGGCTTCATCTTCAGCGCCGGGATGACGCCCGCGAACGCCGCGGCCGCGCTGGCCGCGATGCGCCAGATGAAGGCCGAGCCGGAGACGCTCGACGCGCTGCGCCGCAACTCCGAGCTCTTCTTGCAGCTCGCAAAGGAGGCAGGCGTCAACACCGCCGACAGCGAGGGCACGCCGATCATCCCCTGCATCGTCGGCGACTCGTTGAAGGCTCTGAGGTTGTCCAGCGCGCTGCTTCGGCGGGGCATCAACGTCAACCCGATCCTCTACCCGGCGGTGCCCGAGGAGCTGGCTCGGCTGCGCTTCTTCATCACCTCCTCCCACACGGAGGAGCAGATCCGGTCGTCGGTGAAGATCCTCGCCGAGGAGCTCGCCCTGCTCGAGTCGAACGGAGGCGCAGCGTGACCGCTTATCTCGAGCCCAGCGAGAGCTCGGCGCCTCCGCTCTTCTGCTTCCACCATGCGGGTGGCGGTTCCTCGCTCTACCAGAACTGGCAGCGCTCGCTGAACCCGCGGGTGTCGGTCTGGCCGGTCCTTTTGCCCGGCCGCGAACGCCGGATGCGTGAGGAGCGTTTCGTCTCGCTCGACGAGCTCGTCGCCGACCTCGATCGCGAGCTCGGCGTCTACCTGAGCGCGCCGCACATCTTCTTCGGTCACAGCATGGGCGCGCTGATCGCCTATCGGTTGGCCCGCCACCGCCGGGACCGTGGTGCGAGCGTGCCACGCGCATTGCTGCTCTCGGCCTATCCGGCGCCGCACCTGCCGTCGCCCTTCCCTCCCGTGGACCACCTCCCGGACGACCAGCTGGCTCAGGTGATCGAGGGCATCGGCGGGCTGGCGGCCGACCTGCCGCCGGGGTGGAAGGAAGAGCTGCTCGGGGTCGCTCGCGACGACCTGCGCCTGTGCGAGAGCCAAACCGACGACGACGAGCCGCCGCTCGAGTGCCCGATCCATCTCTTCGGGGGCGAGTCCGACCCGCTGGTGGACTCCGATGACCTGCGCGCCTGGGATCGGCACACGACGGCGCCGGTCGAGGTCCACATCCTCCGCGGAGATCACTTCTACCTGAGGGACACGCCGGAGCCGCTGTTCGCCGAGCTGCGCCCGCTCCTTCGCCGCTACGCGGAACGTAGGGCGGCTCGCTGGGAATCGGGCATTTGGTGAGAGACGCGACGGAATGCAGGGCGGCAGCGGACGGCTGAGACGCCTTGCCGAGGCGGTCGTCGACCGTCCCCGCGCGGTGCTCGCAGCCACCCTCGCGTTTCTCGTCGTCGCCGGTGTCCTCGGCGCCGGCGTGGCCGACCGGCTGAAGGTGGGCGGGTTCGACGATCCCGGATCCGAATCCTCGCAAGCTCAAAAACTCCTCGACGACGAGTTCGAGGGCACCCCCAACCTGGTCCTGCAGCTCACTGCGAGGAGCGGGACGGTGGACGATGCGCCGGTGCGGGCGGCCGCCGAGGCCCTCGAGGGGGAGCTCACCGCAGCGCCCGGGTTGACGCTGCTCGGCTCCTACTGGTCGACGGGGTCGGCCGAGCTCCGCAGCGAGGACGGGCGCTCGGGGTTGCTCCAGCTCTACGTCGGCGGGACCACCGAGGAGCGGGCTGAACGCACCGAGGAGATCGTCGCGGCGCTGCCGGTCGACGATCAGGCGATCGATGTTGGCGTGGGTGGATCGCTCGGGCTGACCAACGAGATCAACACACGGGTGGATGACGATCTGATCCGCTCCGAGACGGTCGCGCTGCCGACGACGCTCGTCCTGCTGATCGTGGTCTTCGGCGGCGTCATCGCCGCGCTGTTGCCGTTGGCCCTGGGCGTGACCTCGATCCTCGCCACCTGGCTGATCCTCCTCGCGCTCTCCGAGGTGACGGACGTCTCGGTCTACGCGCTCATCGTCGCCACGGCCTTCGGCCTCGGCCTTGCGATCGACTTCGGGCTGTTCATGGTCTCCCGCTTCCGGGAGGAGCGCGACGGCGGCCACGAGCCGCGGCAGGCCGTGGTCGAGGCGGTCGCGACCGCCGGCGAGACGATCCTCTTCAGCGCGTCGACCATCGCCCTCGCGATGGCCAGCATGCTGGTCTTCCCGATCTACTTCCTGCGGTCGGTCGGGCTCGCGGCGATCGCGGTGGTCACCGTGGCCGCGATCGGAGCCGTCGTCGTTCTGCCGGCAATGCTGGCTCTGGCCGGCGACCGGGTCGACTCGCTGGTCATCTTCCGCAGGCGTGGGAAGGTCTCGGCCGACTCACCGTTCTGGCGCGGTATCGCCGCGGCTGTAATGCGACGGCCGGCGCTCACGGCGCTCCCGGTGGTGGCGCTGCTGCTCCTCCTGGCCGTGCCGGTGCTCCACGCCCAGTTTGCCCCGGCGGACGAGCGCGCTCTGCCGGACGACTCGTCCGTTCGCCAGGTCAGCACGGACCTGGGGGAGAACTACCCCACGGACCGCACGCGGGCGATCTCCGTGGTCGCACCCACGGCGGGCGAGGGCCTGGAGTCGCTCGCGGCCGACCTCTCCACGCTTCCGGACGTGGTCGCCGTCGATGGACCGTTCGGCCGCTTTTCCGAAGGCAATCGCATCTCCGGACCGGGGCCGGAGAGCGCCCAGTTCATCTCCGGGGATGCCGGCTATCTCCTTGTCCTCCCGTCGGTTCCGGCAGAGTCCGACGCAGCGCAGAGCCTCGTCCGGACGATGCGGGCTGCGCCCGAGGTGGCCGATCCGGGCCTGCTCGTCGGCGGGCCGTCAGCCGCGCTGATCGACTCTCGTGCCGCGGTCACCGATCGGCTGGGCTTGGCGCTGGCGCTGGTGGTCGGCGCGATGTTCGTGCTCCTGTTCGCGTTCACCAAGAGCATCGTCGTGCCGGTCAAGGCGATGCTGCTCAACGTCCTCACGCTCGGGGCGGTGCTCGGCGCGATGGTGTGGCTCTTCCAGGACGGTCACCTGGTGGAGGCGATCGGCGTCACCCCGACGCCGCTCAACCTGCCGATGGTGATCCTGCTGTGCACGATCGTCTTCGGCCTCTCGGTCGACTACGAGATCTTCCTGCTGAGCCGGATCAAGGAGGCTCGCGAGGCGGGCGCGAATACCGTGGACGCGACCGTCGAGGGCCTCGGCCGCGTCGGCCGCATCGTCACCGCGGCCGCAGCGCTGCTCACGGTGACCCTGTTCTCGTTCTCGATCGGGCTTTCGTTCATGAAGATGTTCGGGATCGGCACCGCCCTCGCGATCCTGCTCGATGCCACCCTCGTCCGCGGCGTGCTCGTGCCCGCGTTCATGAAGGTCGCGGGAGACCTCAACTGGTGGGCGCCCAAGCCGATGCTGCGGATGCTCGATGCGATCGACCGTTCCGCGGCGAAGGTGAGCGGCGCGTATGAGCTGCGGGAGGAGCCGCCGCCGAGGCGGGAGTCCGGGCCAGTGGTCGTTGCCGCCCGCGCCGGCCGGCGGAAGCCCCGGCGCTCGTCGCGGTTCGATCCAGGGACCGAGCGCGAGGCGGTGGTCCCGATCTCATACAGCTGGCTCATGGTCGGGCGCTCCTGCGCCGGGATCGACGAGTCGCACCGCCTGCTCGTCACCGACCCGAAGGTGTCGCGTGATCACCTCGAGCTGCGCGTCGACGCCGAGGAGGGCCGGGCGTGGGCCGTCGACCTCAGCCGGTACGGCACGGAGCTCAATGGCGAGGCGATGACGCCGAGGGTGCCGACGCCGTTGCGCTCCGGCGACGTCCTGCATCTCGGCTCTTCGACGCTGGAGTTCCGCTCGACGGGGAGCCGGCCTTGACCACGCCCGACGGACGATGCGAGGTGTGGTGGGCCGGTCCGACAGCGGCCGGACCGCACCTGCTCGGCCTCCTGTCCGGAAGCAGAGCGCCGGCGCCACGCCCGGCTTCGACAGCCGGCCGACCGGGACCGGTTCCTCGTCGCCCACTCGCTGCTGCGGATCCAGCTCGGCCGGCGCCTCGGCGTCGAGCCGTCCGCGGTGGCGCTCAGCGACGGCGAGGGCAAGCCGCGCCTGGCCGCCCCGGAGCCCGAGGTCGAGTTCTCGCTGTCCCATTCCGGGCAACGCGTCGCGGTCGCGGTCGCGGTTGGAGTTTGCGGTCGGCGTCGACGTGGAATGGGTCGGCGCCGAGCGCGACCTCGGCGCCCTGATCGAGCGTGCGCTGAGCCCGGGGGAGAGGTCGCAGCTCGCCGGTCTCGCCGGGCCCGCGCGTCAGGAGGCCTTCTACCGCTACTGGGTTCGCAAGGAGGCCGCGGTCAAGGCGACGGGCCACGGACTCGGCGCGCCCCTCCGGGCGATCACCGTGTCCGCGCCGAGCGAGCCGGCGGAGCTCCTGAGCTGGGACGCGGACGACCCGCCGCCGAGCGGCGTCATCGGCCTGCGCGACCTCGATCCCGGACGCGGCCACGTCGGCTGCCTGGCCACGCTGGGGGGCGCGGCGACCGCGATCGAAGAGCGAGACGGCACGGCCCTTCTCGACCTATCCTTGCGATCGGGCGCATGAGCGACGAGGAGATGGGGATCACCCCCGAGGAGCGAGTCGGAACGCACGGTCGGTGACTACGTGCTCGGCTCGATCGTCGGCAGCGGCGGGGTGGGCGTCGTCTACTCGGCCGTTGGCCCGGACGGCACCCGCGTCGCGCTCAAGGTGGTGAAGCCGGAGATCGCGGCCGACGAGACGTTCAGGCGCCGCTTCGAGCGCGAGGCGCGCATCGGGCAGACCGTTCGCCACCCCAACGTCGTCCCGGTGCTCCAGGTCGGCGAGCACAACGGCATCCCGTATCTCGCGCAGCAGTTCATCGAAGGTGGCTCGCTCGAGGAGCTGCTCTCGCGCGAGGAGCTGCTCGACGTCGCGACGACGGTCCGGATCTGCGCGCAGGTGGCCGACGGGCTCGAGGCGCTGTGGGCCGCCGGGGGGATGGTGCACCGCGACGTCAAGCCGGCCAACATCCTCCTCGACCGCGAGGGCAACGCCTACATCACGGACTTCGGCTTCGCCAAGGACGACAAGGCCACGATCCTGACGGCCGCGGGCCAGGCGCTGGGCTCGATGGACTACATGGCCCCGGAGCAGATCCGCGGCGACGGGGTCAGCGCCGCGACCGACGTGTACGCGCTCGGATGCGTGACCTTCGAGTGCCTGCGAGGGTCGGCCGCCGTTCGCCCATCGCAAAGGGGTCCAGGTGCTGTGGGCGCACCTGCAGGACGACCCCCCGAACCTCAGGGCGCGCGACGACGTCGCTCCGACGTTCGCGGAGGAGGTGCATTCGGCGCTGCGCAAGGAGCGCGGCCGACCGCCCGCAGAGCGCCACGGAGTACGTCCGCAGAGTGTCGCGGCGGCCGGCCGCGTGCGCGACTCGCATGAGTGAGCAGGCGCTGGAGCAGGCCCGCTCGCTCTACGACGACGGAGCCTTTCGAGCGTGCCACGAGCTCGCGACGCGAGAACCTCGCGGTCGACGCCGGACGACGTCGAGTGGCTGCGGCTCGCGGGCCGCTCGGGCGTGGAGCTCGGAACCGGCGACGCGGTCGCGCAGCTCCGGCGGGTCGCGGAGCTCCGCCCGGACGCCGACGCGTGGCGCGATCTCGGCGACGCGTCTGATGACCGAGGGCGACGCCGAGGCCGCCGGCGAGGCGTTTCGCAAGGTGCTCGAGCTCGAGCCCCGACGACGAGTCCGCGCTCACCGGGTCTGGGCCACCTGGCCTACGCAGAGGGGCGACACGGAGGAGGGCGCGTCGCTGCTCTCGCGCGCCGCCGAGGAGGGCGGCCGGACCTCGAGCGCCGTGATCAGCCTGGTCGACATGTACCGGTCGCTCGGTCGGCCCGAGGAGGCCCTGGCCGCCGCGCGCCAGGTCGCCGACGCGGCTCCGGACGACGTCGTCGCCGCGCTCGACGTGGCGGAGCTCGCCCTCGAGGTCGGGCAGGCTCGATGAGGCGGCGCAGGCGCTCGCTCGCATCAGGGAAGTCGACGACCTGCCCGACTCTCGACGTCGAGGCCGAGCTCCGCCGCGAGGCCGTCGAGGCGGCGCTCGAGCGTCGCTCGGGAGCGAGGCGGGTGAGTTGACCGACCTGGCGACGCCGTCGCGCGCGGCCTCGGCCGAGTGGTTCCGCTGCCCCTCCTGCGACGGGTTCGTCTACCACAAGCGCCTGCGCCGCAACCTCGGCGTGTGCCCGGAGTGCAACCACCACTTCCGGCTCGGAGTCCGCGAGCGGCTCGGTCAGCTGCTCGACGAGGGGAGCTTCGAGGAGCTGAGCGGCGATCTCGAGCCGGTCGACGTGCTCTCGTTCACCGACACGAAGCCGTATCCGGAGCGCATCGCGCAGGCCCGGGCCGGAGCGAGACCGAGGCCGGAGCCCTCTACGGCCAGCGGAACGATCGACGGCCACGCCGGTCGTCGTCGCGGCAGTCGACTTCTCGTTCATCGGCGGCAGCATGGGCGGCGCCGTCGGCGAGGCGATCACCCGCGCCGCGGAGCTGGCGTTGGAGACGAGGACGCCGTTGCTCGCGATCTCGGCGTCGGGCGGCGCGCGGATGCAGGAGGGCTGCGTGTCGCTGATGCAGATGGTGAAGACGAGCCAGGCCGTCGCCCGGCTCGGCGAGGAGGGCGTCCTCTACGTCTCGCTGCTCACCGACCCCACCTACGGCGGCGTCAGCGCCTCCTACGCCACGCTCGGCGACATCCTGATCTCCGAGCCGGGCGCCCACATCGGGTTCGCCGGGCCGGCGGTGATCGAGCAGACGATCCGCCAGCAGCTGCCGGACGGGTTCCAGACCGCCGGCTTCCTGCTCGACCACGGGATGCTCGACGTCGTCGAGCCGCGCGAGAGCCTGCGCCGGCTGCTGCGCAGCGATCCTCGAGCACCACGCCCGCGCCGAGGCCGCCCGCGGCGAGGACGGGGCCGGCAGCGCCGAGCGGTTGCCGCGCACGGACGGGCAGGCGCCGGCGGCGGAGGCCGACCAGGTGCCCGCCCGCGATCCCGTGGGATGTCGGTGCAGCTCGCCCGCGAGATCGAGCGCCCGCGCACCCTCGACTACATCGGGTTCGTGTTCGACTCCTTCGAGGAGCTGCACGGCGATCGCTCGTTCAGCGACGACGCGGCGATCGTCGGCGGGCTCGCGTCGCTCGGCGAGCTCGCGGTGGTCGTCATCGGACACCAGAAGGGACACACGACGAGCGAGATGATGGAGCGGAACTTCGGCATGCCGGCGCCCGAGGGCTACCGCAAGGCGCATGCGGCTGATGCGCTACGCGGCGCGCTTCGGGATGCCGATCGTGACGCTTGTCGACACGCCCGGCGCCTACCCCGGGATCGGCGCGGAGGAGCGCGGCCAATCGAACGCGATCGCCGAGTCGATCATGCTGATGTCGCGGCTGCCGGTCCCGATCGTGAGCGTGGTCACCGGCGAGGGCGGAAGCGGCGGGGCGCTGGCGCTGGCGGCGGCGGACCGGGTGCTGATGATGGAGAACGCCTACTACTCCGTGATCAGCCCGGAGGGGTGTGCGACGATCCTCTTCAAGGATGCGACCGCAGCCCCGAGAGCGGCCGAGGCGCTGCGCATGACCGGCCCCGACCTGCTCGCGCTCGGGGTGATCGACGCGCGTGGTGCCCGAGGCCGGCGGGGGGAGCCCACGAGGATCCGGCGACGTGCGAGCGCCAACCTGAAGACGGCGATCGTCGACGAGCCTGCGCGACCTGCTGCCGCTCGGCTCCGAGCAGCTGCTCGAGCGAGCGTTCGAGCGCTTCCGCGCGTTCGACGCACCGATTGTCAGCGGCGCTACGGCCGCGATGAGCGCCGGGCGGACCCCATCCGACCCCGACCGAGAGCTGGTCGAGGCCGTCTGGAAGCTCCGAGATCTGATCGCCGACCTCGAGGGCCCGACGCTGCAACGGTTCACCGTCGACGCCGGCGACTACACGATCGAGATCGAGCGTGCGGTGCCCGAGCGACCCCCGGCGGCCCGGTCGCCACCGGCGCCGGCCCGGGCCCGGGGGTCGACCCGGCGCGCGCGACGGCGTCCGGCGTCTTCGCCGCGATCGACCCCTCGCAGCCGACAAGCGGATGCCGGTGCTCGCGCCGCTCGTGGGCACGTTCTACGCCGCCGCCCAGCCGGGCGCGAAGCCCTTCGTCCAGGTCGGGGACACGGTCGATGCCGGTCAGACGGTCTGCATCGTCGAGGCGATGAAGCTGATGAACGAGGTCGCCTCGGGCGAAGCGGGCCGGGTGGCCGAGATCGTCGTCGAGAACGGCGAGTGGGTGGAGTTCGAGCAGGTCCTGATGTACCTCGAGCCCCTCGAGGATCTAGAGACTGATGTTCGAAAAGGTCCTGATCGCCAACCGCGGCGAGATCGCGCTGCGCGTCGCCCGCGCCTGCCGCGAGCTCGGCATCCCGTCGGTGGCCGTCTACTCGACGGCCGATGCCGAGTCGGCGGTCGTGCGCATGGCCGACGAGGCGGTGCACGTCGGGCCACCCCACCCCGGCAAGAGCTACCTCCACATCCCGAACGTGATCGGCGCGGCGCTGAAGACCGGAGCCGACGCGATCCACCCCGGCTACGGCTTCCTCTCCGAGGATCCGTACTTCGCGGAGATCTGCGCGAACAAGGGGATCACGTTCATCGGCCCGAAGCCGGAGGTGATGGAGAAGGTGGGCGACAAGGCGATCGCCCGCGACCTGATGGAGAAGGCCGGCCTGCCGCTGCTGCCGGGCACGATCGAGCCCGTGGCCTCGGCCGAGGAGGCGCGCGAGATCGCCGACTCGATCGGCTATCCGGTGATCATCAAGGCGGTCGCGGGTGGCGGCGGCCGGGGGATGAACGTCGTCGCGCCGCGGCGAGGACCTGGCGCGGCTCTACCAGACGACGAGGGCAACGGCGCAGGCCGTGTTCAAGGACTCGAGCGTCTACATCGAGCGCTACCTCGAGGCGCCGCGCCACACCGAGGTCCAGCTCGTCTGCGACGAGCACGGGCACGGCGTCTACTTCTTCGAGCGCGACTGCTCGGTCCAGCGGCGCCACCAGAAGCTGATCGAGGAGGCGCCCTCGATCCACCTCACGGACGAGGCGCGCCGCGAGATCGGCGAGCGCGCCGTGCAGGGCGCGCTCGCGGTCGGCTACACGGGCGCCGGCACGATGGAGTTCCTGCTCGACGACGACGGCAACCTCTCGTTCATGGAGATGAACGCGCGGATCCAGGTCGAGCACCCGGTGACCGAGATGATCACCGGCGTCGACCTGATCCAGGAGCAGATCAAGGTCGCGGCGGGCGAGCCGCTCTCGATGACCCAGGACGACCTCGCCGTCCAGCGGCCACGCGATCGAGTGCCGCATCAACGCCGAGGATCCCGGACCGCGACTTCGCCCCCGCCGCCGGCCGGCTCGACACCTACGTCGCTCCCGGCGGGCCGTGGACGCGGGTCGATTCGCACTGCTATCCCGGCTGGACCGTCGCGCCGTTCTACGACTCGTTGATCGCCAAGCTGATCGTCTGGGCGCCGGACCGCGACGCCGCGATCGAGCGCATGGACCGGGCGCTGAGCGAGTTCCAGATCGAGGGCCGGGGCGTGAAGACGACGATCCCGTTCCACCGCCGGGTCCTCGCCGACGAGCGGTTCCGCGCCGGCGACGTGTCGACGAACTTCCTCGAGCAGTTCCTGGCCGGTGGCAGCTAGGCCCAGCCGGCCACGTCTGCGCCGCCCTCTTGGCTGATGCGCGAGCCGAAGCGGACCAGGGCGGGATGCGAGGAGACCTTGCCGGCGACGAGTGCCTCCCCCTGGGCGAATGTCGTGGCGCGGTCGATCAGCCCGGCGGGGACGAACGAGAAGACGTCCGCGACGTGACCGAGGTCGGCAGCCGAGTTCATCCGCATGAGGACGAGGTTGTCGCACTGGGAGAGCACGTTCTCGTGAACCTTCTGCGGCCGTTGCGTGACGACGATCAGATAGAGCCCGAACTTGCGGCCCTCTGCGGCGATTCGGATTGCGTCCGCGGTGGCGAGCGCGGTCAGTTGGTCCCCTGGCTCGGCGGGGCAGATGTTGTGGGCCTCGTCGATCACGATCGCAACGGGCTCCCGCCGTGATCGCTCGCGCCAAAGCCGTTCGAGAACTGCTCCCGCCGCGATCACCTGCTCCTCGCGGGTCGGCAGCGATCCGATGTCGACGACGGTGCACCGTGATGCGTCGGCGCTCACGAGCTCCTCGGGCAGCGATGGTCCGTCGGCGCCCAGGCCAGATCCCCCATCGGTCGACGCCGAGATTGTGGGCGCGAAGCTTGAGCGCCTCGGCCGGGGAGCGGGCCAGGTCCTCCAGGTTGCGAATGCTCTCGTCCTCCACGAGCTCGAGCAACTCCGCGTACTCGCCGCGGTCGGCCACCGGGTCGAGGCGCAGGAGGGCCGCCTGGAATGCGGGACTGAGGTCGCGGAGGCGCACGTGGATTCGGCTCGTGCCGCTGGTCTCGCTGCGCACCGCCACCGCCTCGGCCGCCGCGCCGTAGCGCTCTGCGGCCGCGGCGTCCGCGGAGGGGCGCACCTCGCCGAGCCGCACGTAGTCCGAGTTGGGATCGAGCACGACGACGCGCAGATTCGTCTCGATCAGGAGCTGCTCGAGCAGCACGCCGAGGGAGTAGGTCTTCCCCGACCCGGACTGGCCACAGAGAAAGGTGTGGCGACCGAAGCCGCGGGCGTCGAGCGCGAATGGCACACCTGGCACCAGCGCCAGCTCGCCGACCTCGAGCCGGGAGCGCTCGGACCGTGTCCGCTCGAGCCAGGCGGCAACCTCCTCGCCCGTGGCCGCGCGGACAGCCGCGTCGTGGAAGGGCGCGCCTTCTCCCTCGAGCACGACGCCATGACCGCGTGCCAGCCGGATCAGAACCTTGCCCGGCCGGTCGAGAGCGCTCGCCTCATGCTGATCCATCTGGAGCGAGAGCACCTGCCCGAGCTGGACCCTGCCCTCGCTCTCGAGCGCCACGTACCCTCCGGCCTCGAGCTCGAGCCGGCGCAGCGAGGCCTGGTACTCGAACCGGCGACCGTCGACGGAGGTGGCCAGGGGGAGGACGGACGTCTCGAGCGCCTCGCGCATCCCGCGGGACTCCTCGAGCAGGGCGATGAGGTCACTCACAGGCGGATTCTCCCTCATCGCCCGGGCAGTAGTCGACGAGGAAACGGGCCGGAGCATCTGCTCGGCTAGCCAGCCGCGCTGACCGCCGGATCGCCCGCCGCTCACACGGAAAAGAAGGTCTCCGCTCCCCCGCCCCTTCTGAATTTATAGCGCTTTCGAGGCCTTCATGAGGCCCCGGGCCGTGCCGTATAACCGCCGCCGAACGCGACGGCAACCGAGACTGGAGGCGCGAGATGCCTGAGAAGAACGAGCACGCGGTGGTGATCGCCGGCGGCGGTCCGACGGGGCTGATGCTGGCGGGCGAGCTGGCGCTGGCCGGCGTCGACGTCGCCGATCGTCGAGCGGCGCGCCAGCCAGGATCTCGCCGGCTCGCGCGCCGGCGGCCTGCACTCACGCACGATCGAGATCCTCGACCAGCGCGGGATCGCCGATCGATTCCTCGCGGAGGGGCAGGTGAACAGCACCAGCTCGGTGGCAGTTCGCCGGGGCCTCCCTGGACATCAGCGACTTTCCCACCCGGCATCCCTACTCGCTCGGGCTCTGGCAGAACCACATCGAGCGGATCCTCGCCGGCTGGGTCGACGAGCTCGGGGTGCCGATCTACCGCGGACTCGAGGTGACGGGCTTCGCGCAGGACGACACGGCGTCGACGTCGAGCTCTCCGACGGCCCGTCGCTGCGGGCGCGCTATCTCGTCGGCTGCGACGGCGGGCGCAGCCTGGTCCGCAAGGCCGCCGGGATCGAGTTCCCGGGTGGGATCCGACGACGAGCTCCCTGATCGCCGAGGCCGAGATGGCCGAGGAGCCGGAGTGGGGATCCGCCGCGACGCGCTCGGCACGCACGGCATCGGCCGGGTGGACTACGAGATCCGCGACGGCGAGATCGTCTACGCGGACAGCGGGCCGGTCCGGGTCATGGTCACCGAGCGGCACGTCGGACCCGCGAGCGAGCCGACCCTGGACGACCTCAGCGAGGCGCTGATCGCCGTCTACGGGACCGACTACGGGGTCCACAGTCCCACCTGGCTCTCCCGCTTCACCGACACGACCCGGCAGGCCGCGGCCTACCGCGACGGGCGGGTCCTGCTCGCCGGCGACGCCGCGCACGTGCATTCCCCGGTCGGCGGGCAGGGACTCAAGCATCGGCGTCCAGGATGCGGTGAACCTGGGATGGAAGCTGGCCCAGGTGGTCGACGGGACCTCGCCGGAGAGCCTCCTCGACACCTACCACGCCGAGCGCCACCCGGTCGCGCGCCCGCGTGCTGCGCAGCACGATGGCGCATGTCGCGCTCCGCCGCCGGACGACCGCACCGAGGCTCTGCGCGAGACGATCGGCCGAGCTGCTCGAGCTGGACGAGCCGCGCAAGCGGCTTCGCCGCGATGATGTCCGGCCTCGACATCCACTACGACCTCGGCGACGGGCCACCCGCTGCTCGGACGCCGCATGCCCGATCTCGACCTGGTCACCGCCGACGGCCCGCTGCGGGTCTTCACCCTGCTGCACGACGCCCGGCCGGTGCTGCTCAACCTCGGCGAGCCCGGCGGCTTCGACGTCGCGCCTGGGCGGATCGGGTCCAGCCGTCGACGCGAACTACGCCGGCGCATGGGAGCTCCCGGCCATCGGCGCGGTCCCTGCTCCCGCCGCGGTGCTGGTCCGCCCCGACGGCTACGTCGCCTGGGTAGGAGACGGAACGCGGCAGGGGCTCACCGACGCGTTGACCGCCTGGTTTGGGAGGTAGGTCTTCCGATCCCCGGGCGCTCGACGCGCAGCAGGCCGGCGTCGCAACGTTTCATCCAAGCCCCCTTCCGGGGATACTGCGCGGACGGTGTCGGGAGAGAAGGTGGAGAGCGTGCGCGGCGTCCGGACGCCGCTGACCGTTCCGAGCGAAACCAACGGGCGGACCTTGACCGCCCGAGTCGCCGTCCGGTTTCCGGCCCTCAGGCGCGCGTTGCTCTGGCCTGGTCGCGCTTGCCGCCGTCGTCTCGACTCCGCCGTGCCGCGATCGCCTGGTGGGTGGGCCAAGCCGCCGCAGCGGTAAACCGGAGGGATTTCGAGGTTCACCTGCTTGCTTTCGACCCGGAGGTCGAGATGAGCTCCGACGTCAGCTCGGCCGAAGGCTTCGTTCCCCCCGATCTCGGTGGCCTCCACCGTGGCCACCAGGATTATCTCCGGGTCTGGGAGGCGGCGATCGAGGCGATCGATCTCCGGGTCGACTACGGCGAGATCGTCGACTACGGCGACCGGCTGCTTCTGTGCGGTCGCCAGACGGGCCGCGGTCACACGAGCGGAGTTCCCGTTGACCAACCGCTGTTTCAGGTGATCACCCTTCGGCGTGGGTTGGCGACACGGACTGAGCAATTCACCGAGCGCCGGAGGGCACTCGAAGCCGCCGGGCTGTCGGAGTAGATCTTGTTGGGGGGCTAGCGGTTGTGGTTGACGACCTCGACGTTGTGCCCGTCGGGGTCCAGCACGAACGCGCCGTAGTAGCCCGGGTGGTAGACGGTGCGCTCGCCGGGGCCGCCGTGGTCCTCGTAGCGCGCGGCGAGCGCGGCAGCGTGGAACGCCCGCACGGTCGAATTGTCCTGCGCCCCGAACGCGAGGTGGACGTGCTCCGTGAGTGGCCGCTCGTCGGCGATCAGCGAGAAGCCGAAGTCCTCGCCGAGTAAATGGACGTGGTCCGGCTCGTCCAGGCTGATCCGCAGGCCGGCGTGCGGCGCGATCGTCGTCTAGAACCGCTTCGACGCGGCGGGGTCGCGTACGCGGATCCAGAGGTGGTCGACGTAGCCGCCGGACTCGGGGACTCGCGCTCCCTGTGCACCGCTTCCACGCTGTTGCCATCGGGGTCGAGCAGGAAGCCGCCGTAGTAGTCCGGCGCGTAGACCGTACGCGGGCCCGGCGCGCCGTCGTCGCGGTAGTCCGCGTCGATTCCCGCCTGCCAGAACGCGTCCACGGCCTCGCGAGACGGCGCGCGGAAGCCGACGTGCAGGCCGCGGGTGACGGGATGCTCGCCGTCCGTCTGACCGATGTCCCAGTCCTCCCACTCGACGAGCGCGGCGTCCGCATGAGTCGGCTCGGCGCCGATCACGGAGAGGACGGTGCGGTAAAAGCGCTCCGACGCAGCGAGGTCCGCGACGGCGATCCCGACGTGATCGAACATCCCGGCGAGCCTACCGCTGCCCCTCTACTTCGGCGTGATCACGCAGTTCGCGCCCTGATACGACAGACGCGGCCTCGTCGCCAGAGCCGAGACCGCCATCGTCGGAGGCCGGGTCTGACGCTGGTCGGCGGTCGCGCCTCGAATTCGGCGCGCCAAACCCAGTCTCGGAGGCGCCTACTTCGCCGGCAACGCCGAGGCGAAGGCAACCGCGCGGCTCACCCACCACTCGAGTCGGCTCTCGGTCAATCCGTCCGTGGTCACCGCAACGAACGACTTCATCGGCCTCCCGGTGAAGTCCATGGACGCGCGTCCGGCTCGCCGAGCGCATCGGCCGCGCCCTCCGAACCAAGGCGAAGCATCAAGTCCTCGGATCTGACGCCGCAGCACATGTGGCCGTTCACCATGAAGGTGAGGCCTCCGAACATTCGGCGCTCGGCGACGTCGTCCCGATCGGAGAGCAGGCCCCGGATCTCCTCGGCGAGTGCCTCGTCGAACGACACAGCTGGATCCTGTCACGCCGCTCGTCGTCGGTGACCGGTGACCTATGGGTCACGAACGCCGCGAGCTTGTCGAACGCAGCGCTCCAGCCGGCCTCGGCGTGACCGGCGCCCGACGGGTAGGGGCCGTCGGCGAGCGTCATCCGCGTCTTCGCGCCGTGGTCATGGAGCTCAACGCGGGTGAGCGTGGGCTCATGCATCCCCATCTGTGGCATCGGGTCCGAGCGCAGGACAATCAGCTCCGGCTCAACCAGCTCGAGAATTTCGTAGCCGATCGAGAACTCACCCTCGCCGTCTCGCTGGACCATCGTCAGCTCCCAGCGACCGCCCACGCGGAGGTCGATGTGGATCCGCTCGCGCGGCGCCTCCATGTGCGCGGGGCCGTACCACGCCGCAACCTCGTCAGGCTCTGTCCACGCCTTGAACACCTGACTGCGCGGCGCATCGAAGATGCGAGTGATCAGGACCTGCTGATCAGTGTCCACGGGGGTCGGGTCAGTCATCTTTTCCTCCTTTTAGGCGCAAGTGCTCGTCGAGTCGGTCCATCCGGCCCTCCCAAGTCCGCTTGCGCGATTGCATCCACTCGACCGCCTCGTCGAGTGGTTCGGCCTGCAGTCGGCTGGGTCGCCACTGCGCCCTCCTGCTGCGGGCGATCAAGCCTGCGCGCTCGAGCACCTTGAGGTGGCGGGTAATCGCAGGCGCGCTCACCGTGAACGGCTGCGCGAGTTCGTTAACGGTGGCCTCTCCCTCGGCGAGGCGAGTCAGGATCGAGCGGCGCGTCGGATCGGCGAGCGCGGCGAAGATGAGGTTGAGCTGGTCGGGCGGCATCTCACAAGTCGGTTAATTAATGAATCCATTAAATACCACAGCGACTTCGGGAATGCAAATCGCCCACTGGTCCTCAGGGCACCGCCCGACCCCTTCAGCGGCGTTTCGTTCACGCGGCCCGGCTCTCGGCACCCATCGTGATCGGCACCCCGGCCCCGAGCTCGGCGACGATCTCCCCGGCAGGTTGAACGCCCTTGACTCCGCCGACCGACTGGCCCGCGTACAGCGCCATCGCCTCCGTAGCTCCCGTCGACCCCTCCGTGGGCGGCAGCGAGCCGAAGCGGGGGACCGGCAGGCGCTGACCGTTGATCACGACCTCGCCGGCGATCTCACCGTCGAACGCCTCGGCCGCGAGCAGTGCAGAGCGAAGGACCCGCTGAGTGGTCTCGACCGGATCGCCGACCGAGAACGCGCGGGTGAGCATCGCGTCGGCGGGCTCGGCGGCGACGAGCGCGTTCTTGTAGCGGGTGTGTGCGGCGCTCTCGGTCGCGGCGATGAAGCGGGTCCCGGCACGGACAGCAGACGCGCCAGCAGCGAATGCGGCCGCGACGCCGCGGGCGCTGCCAATTCCGCCGGCGGCGACGACCGGAACATCGACCGCGTCGAGGACCTGGTCCAGCAGCGGCAGCAGGCCGAGCTCGCCGTGCGGATGGCCACCTGCTTCGGCGCCCTGAACGACGAGCATGTCGCAGCCGGCCGCGGACGCCGCGCGCGCCTGCTCGCTCGAGGCGACCTGCCAGGAGCACAGTGCGCCGCCGGCATGAATCGTCTCGACGAGCTCCGGGTCGGGGTCGGCGATGAAGAAGTCAATCAGGGGCGCTCGCTCCGACGCGAGCTCGAGGCAACCGCGGTCGAGCAGGATGCCGACGAAGTTGACGCCGTACGCCGACGTGCGCGAGCCGAGATCGTCGAGCACCGACTCGAGGTAGCCGGCGGAGAGGAACGCCGCCGGGAGCATCCCGTGCCCGCCCGCGGCGGCAACGGCGGCGGGAAGCTCTGCGTCCCGTACCACGCCCGCCATCGGGGCGCTCTGAATCGGCAGGCGGCAGCCGACGAGCTCGGTGAACGGTGTTGGGGTGTGGTGCGTGCGGTCGCGTATCGGGGCCTGGTTCATCGTCGGTCCTCCGCGCATATCGGGTTCATGAGTCGGCCGCGATCGTCTCCTCGTGGACGCCAGTTCGCATCGTGAGGACCACCGAAGTCTTTCTTCGCGACCCCCCGAAGCGCGCGTCATAAACTCCGTTCGTCCGGCAACGGAACGGTCGGGGAACTGGGTGCCATGCAAACCGAGAGCGTCGAAGTGCTGTTCGAGCGCGAGGGGGAGCTCGCGGAGCTGGGGCGCCTGCTGGACGAGGCCCGCGAGGGACGGGGAGTGGTGGCGACGCTCGAGGGGCCGGCCGGGATCGGGAAGACGAGCCTGCTCGCGGCCGGGACAAGACTGGCTCTCGAGCGGGGGTTCGAGGTCTACACGGCACGTGGCGGGGAGCTCGAACGGGGCTTTGCCTTCGGCATCGTCAGGCAGCTGTTCGAGGCCCGAGTCGCGGCGCTCGAGCCAAAGCGACGCGCGGCCCTGTTCGACGGGGCGGGGGCGCTTGCACGGCCACTCCTCGCCCACGACGCAACCGCGGATTCTCCGGGTGATGAATCGGGGCTGGCGGTCTTGCACGGCCTCTACTGGGTCTGCAGCGGGCTCGCGGAGAGCGCACCGGTGGCGCTGTTGGTCGACGACCTCCACTGGTCCGACTCGGCGTCGCTACGGTTCCTCGCCTACCTCGGCCGGCGAACCGAGGGAATGGGTGTGATCGTCCTCAGCGCGGCGCGACCGGTGAGCGAGCCCATCGGGCGGAGCTGATCGCTTCGTTGAGCGCGGACGAACGGGCCATCCGGCTTCAGCCCTCACCACTCGGTGAGGACTCGGTGGCGAGATCGTGCGTGCCTCGCTTGGTGAGGCCGCGAGTCCGGAGCTTTGTCGAGCGTGCCATGAGGCAAGCGGAGGAAATCCCTTCCTGACCGCCACGGTCGCCGCCGCGCTCGCCGATGAGCGGTCGTCCGGACAGACGATCGAGCCCGGGTCCGTTGCGGCGCTCGCGAGCCGGGCGGTCTCGCGGATCGTCGTGCGGCGCCTGGGGCGACTCTCCGAAGAGGCAACCGCGCTCGCCCGCGCGGTCTCGATCCTGGGAACCGATGCGGATCTCCGCCACGCAGCCAGCCTCGCCGGCCTGAGCGCGGAGGAGGCCGGTGCGGCGGCCGATGCGCTCGCGGCTCAGGAGGTGCTCCGCGTGGGCCGGCCGTTGGAGTTCGTTCACCCGCTGGTGCGCTCGGCCGTGCGCGACGAGATCGCCCCGGCTGAGCGTGGGATGGCACATGCGCGCGCGGCTCGGCTCCTGGACGCCGATGGGCGCGGCGCCGTGCGGGTCGGGGTGCACCTGCTCGCTTCGGAACCGGCGGAGGATCCGTGGGTCGTCGAGATTCTCCGTTCGGCTGCACGCGAGGCCGGCGGCGGCGGAGCCCCGGAACGGCCGCCGAGTACCTGCGCCGGGCATTGGAAGAAGGTGCGCCCGCCCCTGGCCCCGGCGTCCTCCTGCGCGAGCTTGGAGCCGCGGAGGTGCGTGCCGCGCAGCCGGAGTCGGCGATCGAGCACCTGAGCCAGGCACTGCCGTTGCTCGACTCACCTCGGGAGCGCGCCGCCGTAAACCACGACCTCGCGGTTGGACTGGTCGCTCCGGGGCGGTATGAGGAGGCGACCGAAATGCTCGAGCGTGCGGTCGAGGAGGCGGCTGGAGCCGACCGTGATCTCGCGCTCGGTCTCGAGGGCGAGTTGCTCACAGCCGCGAGCATGCAGTCGTCGACATATCCGCTCGTGGCGCGAAGGATGGCCGCGATCGAGCCGGAGATGGATGGGCGGACCAGGGGCCAGCGCGCCTTGATGGCGGGCGTGGCGTTCGAGCTGATGCTCCGCGGCGAGGACGCCGCCCGCACCGTCGAGCTGGTCGCTTGGCCTGGGACCAGGGGCTCCTTGCCGACCAGGGTGGCGAGTCGGGACTCGTCATCAACGCGATGTTCTGTCCATTCACGGCGGACCACTTCGAGCTCTCCGAGCGGGTCTCGGATATCGCGCTCAGTGACGTGCGGGCTCGCAGATCGGTGATCGGCTTCGCGCGCCACTCCTGCATGCGGTCGCTCTTGCGGCTGCGGACCGGCGACGTACGCGGCGCGGAGACCAACGCCCGCGATGCGATCGTGGCCGGGGCCGAGGCCGGCTACGTCGTCGCGCTGATGGCCCGCGCTCCTCTGATCGATGCGCTGGTCGAGCTGGGTGAGCTCGACCACGCCGATGAGTCGCTATCTGAATCGGGGCTGGACGGACCGATCCCGGAGGCGTTCATGCTCAACTTCGTCCTTCACAGCCGTGGATGGTTGCGTCTCGCCCGAGGCGATCATGAGCGGGCTGCCGAGGACTTCGAGGAGCTCGCCCGGCGCGAAACGGCGTGGCGCCCCTGGAACCCGGCGATCTTCCCGTACCGCTCCGGACTCGCCATGGCCTGTCGCGCGCAGGGCGAGATGTCACGGGCGCAATGGCTCGCCGCCGACGAGCTCGACCGAGCACGACGCTGGGGGGCGCCGCGGGCGATCGGGATCTCGCTGCGAACTTAGGCCTCGTCGAGGAGGGTGAGCAAGCGCTCGCGCTGCTCGGCGAGAGCGTCGAGGTGCCAGCGCCGACGCGGGCTCGGCTCGAGTATGCACGCTCGCTCGTGGAGCTCGGTGCCGCCACCCGGCGCGTGGAGGGCGCCGAGCCGAGGCCCGGGAGCCACTGGCGAGCGGGATGGGCAAACTCCGCGCACGGCTGCGGCGCCGCGGCTTTGGTCGAGCGCGCGCGCGAGGAGCTTCGGGCGGCCGGCTGACGGCCGCGACGGATCATGCGGACCGGCGTCGACGCGCTCACCCCGAGTGAACTGCGCGTGGCGCGGATGGCGGCGCGGGGGATGACCAACCGCGACATTTACCTCTTCGTCACCATGCGGACGATCGACGTCAACCTCACGCACGCCTACCAGAAGCTTGAGATCTCGAGCCGAACCGAGCTCGAGGCTTCGCTCTCCTAACAGCGGCGGCGGCCGCGCCGCTTCTTCGGCCCACTGCGTGGCCGTTCCCGCATCGCAAGGTGCTCATGCGGAGCGCTGACAGTGCGCCTGATTCCGATCCCCGGACTTCGCCTCACGGTAGGCGGCCCGAAATGTCAGGGGACAAGGTCCACGGTGCGAAGCGGCGCGCACCTCGGCGACGCTCGGACCATGAGCAAGCTCCCGGATCGTCCCGGTTGGCGAGATCGAGATCCCGTGACCGCCGAGCGACGAGGGACGAGCAACTACGACCCGACATCTGAAGGAGACGAAATGACGACCATCTCAACCCACATCCGACGCAACGCGCTCGCCTACCTGGCGCTGTTCGTCGCCCTCCCGGGCACCGCGTTCGCCGCGGCGACGGTTGGCAGCGAGGAGGTCATAGACAACTCTCTTCGCTCGGTCGACGTGCGCAACAACGAGATTCGCAGCACCGACGTCAGGAACGACGATCTGGCCGGCGGTGGGCTCGCCGCGGCCGACGTCCAGAACGGCTCGCTTACCGGGGTCGAGATCGAGGATGACTCGTTGACCAGCGACGACGTCGACGAGTCCACATTCGACGAGCCCGGGTTCGGCAGCGCTCCCCACGCGCTCTGCGATCCCGTCTCGCAAGCGTTCATCACCTGCGGCAGCATCAACGTGGGCTCGCTCGTGCCCTCCGAGGCGAACCTCCTGCTGGCCACGGCCATGAGCTGGTACACGAACGCCGGCGGGGGTGCGGGGACCTGCGAGCTTCGAGTGCGGGGTGCGTTGCTGCCGCTTACGACGCGACGCGTCGGTGAGCTCAACAACACGACGGATTCGACCCACCCGAACTCCGCCGCTTTGATTGAAGCGGGCCAACTCGGCGCCCCGAACGTGACGATCGATCTGCGCTGTAACGAGACCGAGTCCCACATCGTGTTCACGAACGTCGAGATCGGACTCGTGAAGTTCCACTGACCGGCGCCTGGCAGGCGGCGACGCTCGCGCCCGGAACCGGCCATGTTTCTCTGCGTCTGCGCACACATGGCGGGCGCGAGCGCAAACGTCACGCGGGAGCCTGCCTCCATGCTCAGCGGATCGGCGCTTCCGTCCAAGGCACTACTCGTTGAATCCAGCCGCCGCGAGTGCTGATTCGCGGTCGTCGTGGTCGTAGATACGAATGATCTTGTCGTCTTCGATCCTGAACCGCGCGTAGAAGCGAAGGTCGACCGCTGCGCCGCTCGCCTTGCCCGTGCCGCTGATGTCCACTCGGGCGATCGCGTTTCGATCGCCCTCGATGACTTCCTCGACGGTGAACCGGTGGTCGTCCCAGGTTTCGAGCCATTGCTCGCGGTAGCGCATCGCGGCATCGATCCCCCGGGTCAGCCGGCGGTTCTCCTCGACCGGAAACCACTCGACCTGGGGGTGCAGGACTTGCCGAAAGCCGGCTGAGTCGCCGTCGAAGGTCGCGAAGAACTCGCGGCGTACTCGAGCCGGTTGTCCAGCCGAGGATCGGATGCCACCCGCTGGAGCATCCGTCTACATGAACAGGCTCCTTCGCAGTACTTCCCCAGGACGAGAGGGGTGGTGCATCGACCGGTTCAGGTGGCAATGGAAAAGCACGAATTCCGCGGCAGATGGCGCTGGAAGTGTCCGATGCCTACTTCGACGCGACGCGAAGGCTCCTCGATGCGTGGTCGAGGCGCGACGCCGAGGCGGTAGTCGCGATGGTCGATGAGGAGTTTCGAGCAGCACCCCGCGCTGACCGCCGGAGGGGTCGAATTCAGGTCACCGGGGCGCCCCGGGTCGACGACACACTCGCTCTTCGGGGCTTTTCCGCTCCCCCTCAACGGCACGCCGAACCCGGTTGCGGACTTCGATCTGATCCGGATGCGCAAACCGGCGATCGATGGCACCCTCCTCGCCGACTTGTCGTCCGTGACGAGGCTCAGGCGGGTCGAGAGCGCGGTCACGAAGATCGCGGTTTCGTCGCTGGACCCGGCGACGAGCGCGTTTTCGCTCAGGTTCCTCGCAAACTGATTCGGACTCGCACCTCTATCGCACCGGATCGTCGGGTGGACGTGGGCGTTCACGTCCCCCCGCCGACGGCGTAGCAACGACCGTCCATCTGGGGGACCGGGGTGAGCAAGCTGAGGGGTGCCTGCCGAGCAGTGATGGCCGGGGTCTGAAGGAACGGCTAATGGCCCGCACTGGGTCAAGCCGCGTGGCGCTTGTGCTGCTCGTCCGACTCGAGTCTGTTGTGGCGCTTGGTGCTTCCCCAGAGGCCCCCGCAGTCCTGGCGTAAGGGGCTCCGCGGGTCAGCGGCGCGATGAACTCCGGCTCCTGCCTTCGGGCTGCGGCCACACCTACATCTCACTCGCCGGTGGACCCACGGCGTCGAGTGTCTCCAATGAGTGTGGCTACCCCCAGGGTTCGGACGAGGCGACGTGGAAGATCGTCACCTCCGGCTCGCCGGCGAGCAGCTCCTCGAACATGCCCATCACGCGGTGCACTTCGGGCAGCGACTTCTGACGATCGAGCGCGGCGCGATCCTCGAACACCTCGGTGAAGATGATCGCGTTGGGGTCGGTGAAGGTCTCGGCCCGCATCGAAGTGGATCACCCCATCAAGCTCACGGCTGGGAGGCGGAACCGCCCCGAATAGCTCAAGCGCCTCGTCGATCTTCGCGGGCTTGACCTTCACCTTGAACCGCAGAACCAGCATCAGATCTCCTCGTGCGTCGTCGTCTGTTGTGCGTTTGTCATTGCGAGTCACAGGCATGCCCGCGGACGGACTCGCATTCCTGGCTAAGGGGTCTCACCCTTCGCGTAGTTGCTAGCCCCGTACCAGTCGATGACAACGGCCGGCTCGTCGCCGACGACCCAGGCGTCGTGGCCGCTCGGCAGCGAGGTGATGTCGCCGGGGCCGGCGACGAGCTCGGTGCCGTCGTCCATTCCGATCGCGAGCTGCCCGCTCACGTGGTACTGGAAGTGCGGCGCCTCGCAGCTCTCCGTCCCGGCGAGCGGCTTGACGTCGTTAGACCATCGCCAGCCCGGCTCGAAGATAAACCGCCCGACCTCGCCATCGCCGATCTTGAGGATCTCGGCGCGCCCGTTCGGGAACTCGCGGGTCTCGTCGGGCTGCTCGAATCCTTTGTGCTCGGTCTGTTGCCGTGCGTCCGTGGTTGCCATCTCAAGCCTCCATCCCGTTCGGCTTCGCATATCCCTCGGCGCCGACGAAATCGAGCCCGACGTACGGCCTGTCGCCGACGACCCATGCGTCGTGGCCGGGCGGGATATGGCTCGCATCACCTGCGCCGATCTCGAGTTCCTCGCCGTCGTCCATGCGGACATGAAGCCCGCCCGAGATGCAGTAGCCGACGTGGTTGACCTGGCAGCTCTCGCCGCCGACGATCGGCTTCACGCATTCTGACCATCGCCATCCGGGCTGGAACGTGGTCCGCATCATCGTCGTACCGTCGACCTCGACGACCTCGACCGTCCCCTTGTCGACCGGCCGCGTTTCGTCGGACTGATCGAGTGACTTGCGCTGGATGCTCGGCATCGTGTCCTCCTTCTGTCGCCGTTCGTACTCGACGGACCGAAGGTAGATCGACCGGGTCGCTGCGTCATCGCCCGATCGGGCCATATTTCACCTGAGTCAGATCGGTGCGACGATTCCCGCGGATCGCCCGCTGAGCCGACCCGACAGGCCGGTCACATGCCCGAATCCCCAAAGAGAGATAGAGACGCGCTCCTCGCCGCGGCCGGGACGGCGGTGATGGAGCGTGCCTGGGAAGACGCGCTCGAGCTCTACGAGCAGGCGCTCGAGCACGGGGAGACCGCCGCAGCGCTCGAGGGATTTGCGGCTGCGAGCTGGTGGCTGGACGACGTCGACGCTGCAATCAGGGCGCGCGGAGCGCGCCTGAGTCCTTAGGCGGGAGCGCGGTGAGACGCTCGAGGCAGCCCGCGTGGCCGGCCTTCTTGCCTGGGACTTCGGCGCAATGCGTGGCGTCGGCGCGGTTGCCGAACGGCTGGCTCCAGCGTGCGCGTTCGCTGATCGAGGGTGAAGAGCCATCGGCGGAGCCAGCCTGGCTGCCGCTGATCGAGGCATCGTGGCATCTTGATACCGACCCGTCGGAGGTACATCGTCTGCATACGGAGGCCGCCCGGCAGGCGAAGGCGCACGGCGCCCTCGACATCGAGATGACGGCGAGGAACCTAACGAGGCTCGCCCTCGTCAGCCTTCGGACGGGGTTGCGGAGGGAACGCCCCCTGTGGACGAGGGAACGGCCGCGGCGACAGCGGACGAGCTCTATGACCCGATCGCGATCGGCTCTTGCTGCTGCGGACGCTGATCATCGCCTGCGAGCGGACGCGCGATTTCGATCGCGCCGGGCAGTGGTGCGAACGGTTAGCCACCTTTTGCGAACGCACCGGGCACCGCCCACTGCTTGCGCTCTGCCACGCCCGCCCTGGCACCCCTACGTGCTCACCGTCCGCGGCGAGTGGGACGAGGCCGAGGCGGAGCTTGAATGCGGCTGCTCGGGGAGCTTCGACCCTGCGGCCACCGCTCGCCGGCTATGTGAGGGCGCGTGTCGCACAGCTTCGCCGCCGCCAGGGCAGAGTTCGCCGACGCACGGAGGCTTTTGTTAGGCCGTAGGGCATGTGGTCGTTCAACTCCTCCAGCCCGAGCTCCCCCTCGAGGACAACGGCGGCGACCCGCCGCGGCGCTGCGCTCAACCCAGCAGTACCCTACGAACAGAATCATCCTCCGAGCCGGGTCGAGGCGGCGGAGGCTGAGGCTGGAAGTGGCTGCATGCGGCCCGGACCTGGCCTGGCGACCAGCCATGCGCGGGCGAGGGAAGAGCCACGCCGAGTTGGCGCGGATCGCGGACGCCATCGGCACGACCACTATGCCCTGCGCGTTGCGGCGCTCGGCGGCGGGCGCTGACGCCCTCGCCGACCGGGACCGCGCGGGCCGCCCCACGGCGACCTTCAGGGTCGCGGTGGAGCTCTGCAGCGCCTCGCCCGCTCCTTTCGACGCGGCCGCCGCGCAGCTCGTGTCGCGCGGACCCTTGCAACCCAGGGCATTCCAGAGGCGGCGCTCGAGCAGGCGCTGCGCAGGACCGCGCTCTCGTCGAGCGTTCGCCTCGGCGCAGCTCGAGCAACGCGTACGGCCGGCAAGCTCGGCGCGCCAGCTGGGCGGACGGAGCGCGGCAGCACGGCGCGCTTGGCTGGGCTTACGGCGCGTGAGGTCGAGGTGCTCTCGCTCGTCGCCGAAGGGCTCTCGAACCGGCAGGTCGCGGCGCGGCTCGTGGTCAGCGAGCACACCGTGCACCGGCACTTGGCGAACGTCTTCGCGAAGCTCGGCGTCTCATCGCGCGCGGCGGCGGTGTCGCTCGCGGCAGAGCGCGAACTGTTTGGCTGAACGCCCGGGTCCACGGCGCGGGGCTAACGCCGCTCCGTCACGAATGCCGGCGTCCGACGTAGAGTCCTGCCCGGACGATCAGCAGGAGCGCCACGTAGCTCGACGCGAGAGCGCGGTGGATCGGCACGACTTCGGCGGCCACAAAGCTCCCCGCCAGAACCCAGCTTGAAACTCGTCGCTATCGCAACCGCGTGAAAGCGGGTGCGGATCGGAGCGCTTTGTGGTGCGTGTGAAGCGCGCTGCTGAGGACCGTGACGCAGGATGCGGTGGGTTGGTTCATTTCGCCAGATTTACAAAATTGTGGAACCCAGACGTTAACCCGACATAGATCTGGTGGTCTCGTCTTGAGATATGAGAATGCGGCTGATGCTATTTGCAGGGCTTTCTGTGATGCCGGAGGAGGGACTCGAACCCCCGACACGCGGATTATGATCTGGCAACCGCAACATCCAAAACGTGTTGCGATTGTGTTCGCCTAGCTGGTAGGCTGGCTCCGTCCGTTGTCGACGAGAGGGGCACCCAATGGCAGTCTCAATGCCGCATCCCGACCTGGTTCGCGCCGAGCGCGAGGACCTGGAGGAGCTGCGCGAGTTCGCCCGTCGGCTCAATGAGGCGATCGCATCCGATGAGAAGATATAGCGGCCCTTCGAACTGGACGGCCAGGAAGATAGCGATGTCGCAATGAGCATTACACACATTGAAAACTGGTAGCTGACCGGGATGGCGGCCGGATTGGCGCTCTCCCTGATCCCATAAGGCAAGGAGCTCACCACCCAGGAGGCGGCTGACCTCCTTACCGCGTCTCGCGCCCTCATCTCGTGAAGCTCCTGGAGGAAGTCAGTAATTCGTGCCACCGGGCGCTCGATTTCTACCACAGGCAAGTGCGACTCGACGACGTGCTCACGTTTTTTGCCGCCCAAGTTGGCGCTGGAGCGCGGCCATGAGGAACTGCGGGAGCTCACGCGACTCTAGCATTAGGCCCGAGGGCGGATACGAATAGGTCCGGGTGAGCGCCGCAGGCGTTGGTAGACTCGCCCCGCTATGCCGTTTCGAGCGGTGCTCAATATGCCAACGTCCTATTATCCATTCTCGCTGCTGCGACTCGCTGAGCCCGAGCCTGCTCCAGCCATTGCGCCGCTGACTACTCATCCCGCTCTGGAGCGAGCGAATCCCTCGACGGATGTGGCCGGCTTCGTCGACCTGGTCGAGGACGGTCGGGTCGTCGAGGAGCGTGCCAAGCGCCTCGCCGGGCTGATGCGCTCCGCCTTTGAAGAAGCATCGGTCAGCAAGGAGGCGATCGCCCGGTTGAAGTCGACGATCAATGGGAACGACGCAGGCAGCCCGCCACGTTCTTGCCGCCGCCGTCGCGGGTGGCGCCGAGGCGATCATCGCCTTCAACCTCGAACGCTCTTCACCGGAGGCGTGCGAGCCCGTCGGGCATCGAGGCCACGCATCCCGACGAGTTCCTGCTCGCGCTGTTCTCGGCTCCGTGCCGGAGCGGGTCATCGCCGAAGTGCGCCGACAGGCGGAGGACCTCACGAACCCGCCGTGGAGCGCTGACGAGCTGATCAGCGCGCTCTGGAGTCGCTGGAATCCCGAAGTTCGCCAGCGCGTTGCGAGCGGCGGCTGCGGTAGTGCCCCGCCGGCCGGGAGGGGGCTACCCCGCATGGAAAGAGATACTTCTCCACGCGCAAGGACTTCGAGAGGATCTTGACTCTTCTTACCTGATGGCCCCACGACTGGAACCACAGGGAGGCCACAACCCAATCGGCGTTGCCCTTGGGCTCCAAACCTTCGGCGCGAAAAGAAATACCCACGCCGAGAACATCACACCTAGAAGCGCGAGGACGTGCCGTCCGGCCCCGTCTGGGGATCAGGTGGAGCCCAGTGACGGGGGTTGCTTTGAGAATCCACGACGGTGGGCGGTCTGTGGCCGCGGTCCTGATGGGGACCTTGGCCTCGCCGAGACTGGAGGCCACGTGGCCGTGGGTGGGAAGAAGCTGACATCGGGCAGTAGAGAGGCGATGCGAGAAGTTCCCCGTGCGGTCCACGATCTACGGGGTCTGGGTCAATGGGTGCCCGGTGGCCAAGGGGGCACGCGTGGGCGCGCCAAGCCAGGAGTGAGCAGCGACGCAACAAAGACGAGTTCAAGATAGGCGACGTTGACCAAGTCGATGACGGTGACCCTGCTGCTGCAGCTCGTCGATGAGGGCCGGGTGAGTCTTCGACGACCCGATCTCGACGTGGTTCCCCGAGCTGCCGCGGGCGGACGAGGTAACCGTGGCCATGCTGGCCCGCAGCGCCTTGGGCTACGCCCACTACGCCACACATCCGGACTTCATCGAACGGGTGGACCAAACAACCCAAACGGCGCTGGAAGGTTTCCGAGGTCCTGAGCCTCGCGTTCGGCCTGCCAGGGCAGTTCGAGCCGCCCGGGCTCGAGCTGGGCGTTCTCGGATACGAACTTCCTGCTCCTCGGCAAGGTCCTGCGCCGCGTCGGCGGCGAGCCGGTCGAACGAGCTCATGCAGGAGCGGTGCTGCGGGACGAACTAGGGATGAGACAGAGCGCATTGGGGTTGAACTCCACCATCGGGCCGCCGGTGCTCCCAGGGTTCACGAGGGAGCGCGGCTCCTGCCCGAAGACTCGACCTTCTGGTCACCGAGCATTGTGGGCGGCGTGCGCGAACGCCGCCTGGCGGCACCCTAGGCGGCGTCTCGTGGCAGCTGGGGCAGCGCCCTCGGCGCCGGCCGCCCCTGCTACTAGCTGACACATCACCATGCCCTGCAGGTGCAAGTCGGGGAACGTCGGCCTCGGCGGCCAGACCGAGGCCTTTCACTACGCGATGGGCAGCGGCGTCTCCAACGACTGGATCTACAACAACCCGCATCTGTTCGGCTACAAGGGCCTCGTCACCTACCTGCCCGCAAAGGATGTCGCGATCGTCGTCTTCACCACCGACGGGCCGCGCGCAAAGCCAGGCGTCCTCTACACCCAGGGCATCGTCAACCGGGTGGGAGAGCTCTTCGACGCGGACGGCGGACCGCAGCTCCCGTTCTGCCTGAGGCTGCCATGCGGTCATTGACCTCGGCGGCGACAAGGCTCTGTCCTTGGTGGCGGTCGCCAGTGCCCTGCTCGGTCAGACCGAACACGTCCGTGGCTTCCTCGACAAGGAAGGAGCGCTCAGAACCGCGGGTCTGGGGAAGTAGCGCTTCGGACGACGAGTAGCCCTTTTCGTGCCCGGGGCGTAGAGGCCTCGAAACCGCAAAGGCCCACGTGAGCGGGCCTTGACTTTGCGGCCGGGGAGCTACCCCGGGCCCAGTTGCCAACCGTGGCCATAAGTGTACGTCGGCCGGCGGCCTTGCCACAACCGCCGCCGACAGTCGGCGGAGCGCGGGGGACTCGAACCCAGCCGAGCGCTAACCGGTCGTCTCAGTTGGCAACTGGACGCGACGCCTTGTCGCTTCACGCTCCGCAGCTGGGAGCTTGAAGCGGCGCCGATCACAGTGGCGCTCTGAGCGTGCCGAGGCTGCGCCGAAAGACACTAGTTTCGGTTCGAAGCGCACCTTTCGCGAGCGTCAGCCGCTTGAGCGCGGCGAGGGAGCACTGAACGGTGGATTAGTCAACCAGGGGTTGACAAATTGACCACTCGGCGTGGTGGGCGCCGCCGCTGAGAGTGCTGCTTCCCACGTGGAGTGCCGCCTTTCGTCCAAAGCGCTACTCCGCCGCGTCAGGCGGAATCCAGTCGGGGCGGTCGGCGGGGATCGCGTGTTAAATGGGAATCGTGCGCGCACTCTTCGCGACCTCCCCCGGTCTTGGCCATGTGTTCCCGACGATCTCCCTAGCACACGCGCTGCGTGCCGCCGGCCACGAGGTGCTGGTGGCGACCGCGGGCGGCAAGGAGGCCGCGAACGCCGGCCTGCACGTCGTGGACACCGCGCCGGGTGTCGACATCGGCGCGGTGTTCCAGCAGGCGGCCAGCGAGCAACCCGAGGAGTTCGACTACAGCACTGACGTCGACACCGAGAAGGGGTTGGAGTTCGTCGGCGCGATCTTCGCCAAGTTGTCCGGCGTGTCGGTGGACCTGACCGTGTCGGCGGCCGAATCGTGGCGGCCGGACGTGGTCGTGTACTCGTCGATGGAGGGCACCGGGCCGCTGGTCGCCGCGAAGCTCGGCGTGCCGGCCGTGTCGCACGGCTTCGGGTTCGCCGACGAGGCGTCGATGACCGAGGCGATCTTCAAGAAGATGGTCGAGGAACGCGAACGGCATGGCGTGCAAGGGTTTCCCGAGGTGCGCGAGTCGATCGACGTGGCGCCGCCGAGCATGGTCGACCGGCCGGTGCGCGGCTGGCCGATGCGGTACGTGCCGTACAACGGAGGCGGCGTGCTGCCCGAGTGGGTGCTCGAACGGCCCGCGCGCCCGCGCGTCGCGGTGACACTCGGCACGGTGCTGACCCAGGTCGGCGCGCTCACGTCGTTGACCAAACTCGTCGACGTGGCACGGCATCTGGACGCCGAGTTCGTACTCGCCCTCGGCGACGCGGACCCGTCGCCACTGGGAGAACTGCCGGACAACGTGCGGGCGGCCGGGTGGGTGCCGCTGTCCGCGCTGCTGCCGACCTGCGCGGCGCTGGTGCACCACGGCGGGGCCGGCTCGACGCTGACCGCGATCGACGCCGGAGTCACGCAGCTCGTGCTGCCGCACGGCGCCGACCAGTACATGAACGCGGACGCCGTGGCGCGGCGCGGGCTCGGTCTGCGTTCGGAGCCGGATCAGGTGGACGCGGAGCTGATCGACCGCCTGCTCACCGACCCGGGGCTGGGCCGGGCCGCCTCCGAGGTGGCCGACGAGATCGCGACGCTGCCGAGGCCCGCCGACCTCGTGCCGAAAATCGCCGGCCTCGCCTGACTTTGCCAGGGGTGCACACCGTGGCGTGCACTAATCCCTTGGGCTGACTTTGGCGCGTGGCAGGTGAAATGGCGAGGGTGTCGCCCGTACGGTCGTCCACATGGCGAGGAGACGGGCGGACGCCTGCTATCGAGAACTGGGTGCGGAACTCCGAAAGCGGCGGATCGCCGCGAACCAGTCTTACGCCTTTCGTCCGGAGTTGCACAGCCAAGCGTAGGCACGATCGAGCAAAGGACGGGAGTTGAGGCATGACGTGCATGTCGCAACTCCCACCCTTGAGAGTGCTACTCCCCATGCGGAGTAGCCCCCTCCGTTGACCCGCGCGAGTAGTCAGTCCAGGCTCCTTCTTCCAATCGAAGGAGGTCCTCATGGAGGAGACCCGCACACTGGCCACCCTGCGCCGGTCGACAGCCGGGCGTCGCTTCCCCGCCGATCCGCCCCGTGTGGAAGAGATCGTCGCCGTCATGAAGACGGCCGGCGAATCGCCGTACGCACTGAGACTTCGGGCGCTGATCGTGATCTTGTGGCGGGCCGGGCTCCGGATTTCGGAGGCCCTCGCCCTCGCCGAGACTGACCTCGAGAGTGCTCGGGGTTCGTTGCTGGTTCGCAGTGGGCAAGGGCGGGAAACGTCGCGAGGTCGGCATGGACGACTGGGGATGGGGTCAGCTTGTCGATTGGCTCGAACTCCGTCAGACGCTTCCGGTCGGACCGCTCCTGTGCGCGATCAGCGCGCCGGCGGCCGGCCGGCCGTGGACGCACAGTGCTGCCCGCCAGAACCTGCGGCGAGTCGCAGCCCAGGCCGGCGTTCGCCGCAGGTTCGCGCCGCACCAGCTACGGCATGCACACGCCGTGGAGATGGCGCGAGAGGGCGTGCCGCTGAACGTGATCCAGCGCCAGCTCGGCCACGCCAACCTCGGCGTGACGAGCGTCTATCTCCAGGGGATCGACACGGAGGAGATCGTCAGCACCATCCACCGGCGACCCGCGCCGACCGTCTCGGCGACGGCCGCGCTCTCGCATCGCCTTTGAGGAGGGCCCGCATGTCTCTGCTGACACGCGCCTGCGACCTGTTGCCCCAGGTGTTGCCCCGCGGCCTGATTTCGATGAGCGGTCAGCGTTACGCCAGAAGAAAACCCCGCTTTTGCGGGGCTTCCAGGATGCCGGAGGAGGGACTCGAACCCCCGACACGCGGATTATGATTCCGCTGCTCTAACCAGCTGAGCTACTCCGGCGGGGCCGTGAATCGTAGCTTCAGCTCTCGAGCGCCGCGAGGTCGAGCGTGGCCAGGCGCTCGGGGTCCGCGAGGGCGTCGATCGCGACGATCTTGCCGCCACGGACGGTGAAGGCAATCACCGAGAACGGCTTGCCCTGAGGGGACACGACGACGCCTGCCACGCCGTTGACCAGCGCCGGGCGGACCCACGGGGAGAGGGCGGCGTACTTTCGAGGCTCTGGAGGCGACCTCCGTTGCCCCCCTCGCCACCGCATTCGCGTCCGCGCGCAGGCGGCCGCCGTCAGAGTGAAGGACGACGTCGGGGTCGAGCACCGAAACGAGCGCCTCGAAGTCGCCCTCTCGGGCGGCCGCGAAGAAGGCGTCGACGACCTCGCGCTGGCGCTCGAGGTCGACGTCGGGCTCGAGCGCTGAGTCGCGGACCCGACCACGGGCGCGGCTGGCGAGCTTCCGCGTCGCCGCGGACCCGCGGTCGACCAGGGAGGCGATCTCCTCGAAGGGCACGCTGAACATGTCGTGCAGCACGTACGCGAGTCGCTCCGCCGGGCTCAGCGTCTCGAGCACGACCATCAGCGCGAGCCCGACCGAGTCGGTCAGCAGCGCCTCCTGCTCGGGATCGATGCTGTCCTCCCGCGAGACGATCGGATCTGGCACGTGCGGGCCGAAGAGGTCCTCGCCGCGGGCTTTTCGCGCACGGAGCATGTCGAGGCAGATGCGCCCGACCACGGTCGTGAGCCAGCCGCCGAGGTTCTCGATCTCCTCGCTCTTCACGCGGCTCAATCGGAGCCACGCCTCCTGCACCGCGTCGTCGGCTTCGCTCACCGAGCCGAGCATTCGATAGGCGACCGCGCGCAGGTGTCCGCGGTTCTCCTCGAAGCGACGTGCCAGCTGGTCGTTGTCGAGCTCGTTCGTTGGCACCGGTCACATCTTTCGGCTGCCGCGCGTCAACGAAGTGACGACGCAAATAACAGCGACCGAAAGGACGTGATCATGGAAGCAGGAACACGTAAGAAGCGCATCGCGGTCACGGGCGCGACGGGCCGCATCGGTTCGCCGCTCGTGGAGATCCTCGAGGCGCGTGGGCACGACGTGGTGCCGATCTCGCGCTCCAACGGCGTCGATGTGATCACCGGCGATGGGCTGGCGAAGGCTCTCGACGGCGTCGAGGTGATCATCGACGCGGCCACCCAGGACACGCCCGATCAGGACGCGGCGACCGAGTTCTTCACGACCTCAGCCGCGAACCTGCAGCGCGCCGGCGCCGAAGCGGGAGTGGAGCGAATCGTGTTGATCTCGATCATCGGGATCGACAAGTTCGAGGGCGGCTACAACGCGGCGAAGCTCGCGCAGGAGAACGCCCTCATCGATGGCCCGGTGCCTGTACGCATCCTCCGCGCCTCGCAGTTCCACGAGTTCGTCGAGCAGTTCGTCGGGTGGGTGACGCAGGACGGCGTCAGCCACGTGCCCGCGTTCCGCACGCAGCCGATCGCCGCCCGGGCGGCCGCCGAGGGTCTCGCCGACGCCGCCGAGGAGAGCGAGGTCGAGAACGGGCGCATCACCGAGATCGCCGGGCCGCGCGAGGAGCGACTCGCGGAACTGGCCAAGGCGCTGTTCGCGAGCCGCGGCGACGACCTCCGCGTCGAGGAGAGCACCCAGCAAGGCGACCACGACGCCGAGCAGTACGCGACCGGCAGTGCTCTGCCGAACCCCGGCGCGAAGCTCGCCGGCCCGAGCTACGAGGCGTGGCTCAAGGAGGCAGTGCACGCCTAGGCAGCGGAAGGGCGGGGCCGGGCATTCTGACTCGGTCCCGCCGACTGGTTGATCTGGATGGGAGTCGGACTTGCTCTGATCGGCGCCGTGATCGCCGGCGGCTGCGCCTACGCGCTCCGCCAAACCCGCAGGTCAGCGACGGCCTGACGGCTCAGCCGTCTGTTCCGTGGCTTGCGTTCCATGTGAACGCAAAGCGCGGAACGGACGGCGCAGCCCGCATTCGGCGATCATGCGCGTGGTGACGACCGAGCCCGGGACTTCGAGCACGCGCCGGATCAGCGCCGTGATGCGCGAGGGCGAGCGGGTGATGCCGCTCGAGCTCTTCTTCGACCTCGTCTTCGTCCTCGCGCTCACGCAGTGCACCGCGCTGATGGTTGCCGAGCACTCCTGGGAGGGGTTGGCGCAGGGGCTCCTCGTCCTCGCGCTGCTCTGGTGGTCGTGGATCGGCTATGCGTGGCTAACCAGCGTCGTCGATCCAGAGGAGGGGTTCGTCCGCTTGGCACTCGTCGGGGCGATGGCGGCCCTGCTGATCTGCGCCCTGGCTGTGCCCGAGGTGTTCGGCGATCAGGCGATGGAGTTCGCGATCGCGTACGCGCTGGTCCGCGCGGGACATGTCGTCCTCTTTCTGATTGCCAGCCGCGACGAGCCCGGGCTGCGCAGCTCAGTCTCCGGTTTCGCCGTCGGGACCGGGATCGCGATCGCGTTGTTGATCATCGGGGCTGCGATCGGAGGGACGGCGCAGGTCGTGATCTGGGTGATCGCCCTGCTCCTCGACATCGCCGAGCCCTACCTCTTCGGCTCGACGGGCTGGAAGCTGATGCCCGAGCATTTCGCCGAGCGCCACGGCCTGATCGTGATCGTCGCGCTCGGCGAGTCGATCGTCGCCCTCGGGGTGGCCGCCGAGGTGGGCCTGAGTGCCGAGGTGATCGCCTCCGCGGTCCTCGGGGTAGGCCTCGTGTTCGCCCTGTGGTGGGTCTACTTCGACATCGTCGCGATCGCGAACGTGCGCCGCCTGGTAGGCGCAGAGCCGGGCCGTGAGCAGAACGAGATGGCCCGAGACGTCTACTCCTACCTCCACTACCCGCTCATCGCGGGCATCGTCCTCGCGGCGCTCGGCCTCCACGACGTGCTCGCACACCCGGACGAGCACCTCAAGGTCGTGCCCGCGTTCGCGCTCCTGGGCGGGGTAGCGGTCTACCTGCTCGGCCACGTGCTCATCCGCCTGCGCGGCGCCGGGACCCTGAACGGCCAGCGGCTCCTCATGGCGCTCATCCTCCTCGCGCTGATCCCGCTCGCTCTCGAGGTCACCGGCCTGCTGACTCTGGCGATCGCCCTCGTGCTCCTCGCCGTGCTCATCCTCTACGAGACCCGCGGCTACGGCGAGGGCCGCACGGAGTTCCGGCGCGAGTACGCCGGCCACGGCACGTGAAGCCCGTCCGGATCGGCTGCTCGGGCTGGGCCTACAAGGACTGGCGCGGCGCCTTTTACCCGGAGAAGATGCCGCAGCGGCTCTGGCTCTCCCACTACGCGAGCGAGTTCGACACGGTCGAGATCAACTCGACCTTCTACGGACTCCCGTCGGAGAAGACCGTGGGCACCTGGCTCGAGCAGACCCCGCCCGGGTTCAGGTTCTCGATCAAGGCGAGCCGCTACATCACCCACGTCAAGCGGCTGAACAGCCCGGAGAAGTACGTCGAGCGCTTCCTCGCCGCGATCGAGCCGGTGCGCAAGGCCGACAGGTTGGAGGCGGTGCTCTGGCAGCTGCCCCCGAGCTTCAAGCGAAACGACGAGCGGCTCGGCGCTGCGCTCGACGTGATCCTCGACCGCGCCCCGGGCCGCCACGTGGTCGAGCTTCGGAACGCGACCTGGTTCACCGGCGACGTCTACTCGCTGCTGCGCGGCCGCGGAGTCGCGCTCGCGATCTCCGACGACCACGACTTCCCCTTCCAGGAGCGCGAGCTCACCGCCCCCTGGACGTACGTGCGACTGCACGGGGGCGGGGAGGACGCCGGCGGCGCGTATTCGGCCGCCGATCTGGCGAGGTGGAGGCGGCGGATCGCCGCCTGGCGCTCGAAGACGGAGGTCGTCGCCTACTTCAACAACGCGGCCGGGTCGTTTGCAGCCGACAACGCGCGCACACTCCGCGACGGATTCAGCTGAGCCCGGGGCTCAGTCGTCCCAGAAGTCATCGACCAGGGAGCCACGGTCCTCGGGAGTGCGCGGCCCGAAAGCGAGCACCTCGAGCCCGTCGTCCCCGGCCTCGAAGGCGCGGACGACCTCGGGCGAGATCCTGATCGCGTCGAGCTCGGTCACCTCGATGATCTCGTCGTCGAGCTTGAGCCGGCCGGAGCCGGCGATGACGACGTAGACCTCCTCGGCCTCCTCGTGCTTGTGCGCGATCGCGCCGCGCTTGCCCGGCTTCACCCGCAGGTGGCTGAGTCCGGTGTCCTCGGTTTCGAGATCGCCGCTTGCAAAGCGCGCCTCCTGGATCTCACCGAGACCGTGCTTCTCGGCCATGTCCTCGAGGTCGGTCAGCTTCTTGTGTGTGAAGGGGTTTGCCATCGTCAGATTCCTTTCCGTTTTGGTGCGCCGGCTAACGGCGCGCGGGCGATCTGCGCCATGGTTCAACCGTACGCGACCGAGAGGACCGAGATGGATGAGAAGGACAAGCCCGCCGAGCGCTTCGAAGAAACGCGCGAACCGCGCGATCCCGACTTCAAAGACCAGGCGCTGATCGACCCCTCCGACGCCGACGACGGCGCGGTCCCCGTCGACTACGACCTGCGCGAGGAGCACCACGCCGGCGGGGGTGCCGCCGAGGACGACGGGGAGGGAGAGGGCGACTGAGCTAGCCGTCGCCTTCCTCGTTCGGCGCCTCCTCGTCCGGAACCGGGGCGCCGGCGTCCGGCGGTTCGGATGGCGGCACGGGGTCGGCACCCGAGGCTGGCGGCACGACACCCTCGTCGGGCTCGTCGTCCTCCGGCTCCGGCGGCTCGTCCGATGGGAGCGTGCGGTCGATCTCCACGGCGAATCCTCCTTCGGTCGGTTACCCGAGTGCCTGCCCCTCGCTCGCGTCGCGCAAACGGCGGCGAACCCGGCTCGGTAGGTTGAACCCATGAGCGACCTCGACCGCGCCATGGCCACCGTGATCAACGACTGCCTCGCCGTCCGCGAGGGCGAGGAGGTCTTGGTGATCGCAAATCCGGCGACGATCGGGCTCGGGGAGCGGATGCGTGGCGAGGCCGGCAAGGCCGGCGCCGACGCGCTGCTCGCGCTGATGACCGAACGCCCGTCCCATGGCGCCGAGCCGCCGCGGGCGATCGCCGCTGCGATGAAGGCCTCCGACGTCGTCCTCGCGCCGACGATCCAGTCGATGTCGCACACCGCGGCGCGACGCGAGGCGTGCGAGGCCGGGGCGCGGATCGCGACGCTGCCCGAGGTCAGCGAGGAGATGCTGGGGCGGGTGATGAGCGCGGACATGGAGGCGCTCTACCGACGTGGCGTCGCCGTCGCCGAGCGGCTGACGGCCGGCTCGCAGGCGCGGATCACGTGCCCGAACGGGTCCGATTTGCGGCTCGTGCTCGGCGACCGCGAGGGGATCCCGGACACCGGCGACCTGACCGCCAAGGGCGCCTTCGGCAACCTGCCGTGCGGCGAGGGATTCGTCGCCCCGATGGAGACCGAGGGCGGCGGCAAGCTCGTCGTTGACGGAACGATCGCCGCGATCGGCCGGGTCAGCGAGCCCGTCGAGCTGACGATCGAGGACGGCCGCCTCATCGCCGCGACAGGGCCGGAGGGCGGAGAAGCTCTACGAGCTCCTGAGCATGCACGGTCCCGAGGCCACAGGCGTCGCCGAGCTCGGCATCGGCACGAACGAGAAGGCGATGCTGACCGGCGAGCTGCTCGAGGACGAGAAGATCCTCGGCACCTGCCACGTCGCCTTCGGCGCCTCCGCCGGGATCGGGGGCGTGGTCCAGGTGCCGGTGCACCTCGACGTCGTCGTGACCAAGCCCGACGTGACGATCGACGACGAGCTCCTCGTCAGCGGCGGTGAGCTGCTCGTCTGACCCGACGAGCGTGCGCAAACGCACGCAGCGGCGGCCACATCTGCGTATAGGGTGGGATTTGTCCGTGTCCCGTCCGAGGAGGTTGCTCATGGTCCGTCTCTCAAGCGCCGTCGTTGCTGCGGTCGTGATGGCGATCGGCTTCGCCGTCGCACCGTCCATGGCGACCTTCCAGGGTGAGAACGGTCGGATCTCCTTCAGCCGCAACGTCGGCAGCCACGTCGAGATCTACTCCGCGAACCCCGACGGCAGCGACGTCACACAGCTGACGGCCAGCACGCCCCGAGGGGCCGCATCGGTTGTCTCCGACTGGTCTCCGAACGGCGAGGTGATCGCCTTCGACAGCGACCGGACCGACATCGACGGCCGCGGCGCCCCGATCCAGATCTACCTGATGGCGGCGGACGGGTCCGACGAGACGCAGCTCACGCGCGGTCCAGGATTCCACGGCAACCCGGGCTGGTCGCCCGACGGCTCGAGCCTGGCGATCGACTCCGACTGGGGCGAGCGCTCGCTGAACGGCATCTGGATCATCCCCGCCTCCGATCCCGACGGAGTCACCGTCGACGACGCCCGGCGTGTGACCACCGTCCCCAAGGGCTTCTTCTTCGACAGCGAGCCGCAGTTCACGCCCGACGGGACGACGATCGTCTTCACGCGCTTCAAGTCGGCCAAGCGGTCGGCGATCTTCCGGGTCAACGTCGACGGCACCGGCCTCGAGCGGCTGACCTCTTACCGGCTCAACGCCTCCCGCCCGGACGTCTCGCCCGACGGGCGGTGGATCGCATTCGACTCGGGCGACAAGGGGAGGCCGGGGAGCAAGGGGAACATCTTCGTGATGCCCGTCGAAGGCGGCCGGAAGAACGTGCTCACGGACAATCCGCGGCTGGAAGAGGGCGAGCCGTTCACAGTTGCGAACAACCCGTCGTTCTCGCCGAATGGCCGGAAGATCGTGTACACGCAGTTCGGGGAGGGGGGCAGCGACCTCGTCGTGATGAAGGTGAACGGATCGGGCAAGCACGTCATCCTGGGCGGCGGGCGGTTCCCGAACAAGGCGGACTGGGGAGCGCACCCGTAGCCTCCGGGCGGTGACGCTGCTTGCGGTCCCGAACTTCTCGGAGGGGACCGACGCCGAGACGATCGACGCGGTCGTCGCCGCGTTCGCGAGCGGGCGGAGGTCCTCGACACCCACTCCGATCCGATCCACAACCGCACCGTCCTCACGCTCGCCGCGGCGGATCCCGTCGCCCGCGCTCGCCGCCGGTGCCGCCGCCTGCGTCGAGCGGATCGACGTCGCCACGCAGGAGGGCGCGCACCCGCGGGTCGGCGCGCTCGACGTCTGCCCGGTCGTCTTCGCCTCCGAGCCCGACCGCGAGGCCGCGCGCACTCGCCGCACGCACGGTGGCCGACGTCGATCGCCGCGCTCGGCGTGCCGGTCTTCTTCTACGGGGATCTCGCCACCGCAGACGAGCGGCGTGAGCGGGCCTTCTTTCGCCGGGGCGGGCCGAGCGAGCTCGCCCGGCGGCTTCGCGACGGCGAGCTCGCGCCCGACCTCGGGCCCGCGCACGCCACACGAGACCGCGGGCGCGACGCTCGTCACCGCCCGCCCGCCCCTCGCCGCCTTCAACGTCCTCCTCGACACCGCCGAGCTCGAGATCGCCGTGGCGATCGCCGCCGAGCTCCGCGAGTCCGGCGGTGGCCTCCCCGGGGTACGGGCGATGGCCGTCGACCTCGCGGGCCGCGCCCAGGTCTCGACCAACGTCCACGACCCGATCGCCGTTCCGCTCGCCGAGGTGATCGAGCGGGTGCGCGAGCTCGCCGCCCGGCACGGCGTGCGCCCGCTCGAGGCCGAGCTCGTCGGCCTGGTCCCCGAGGCCGCGCTCGTCGGGCTTCCCGACGACGTCCCGATCACCGGCTTCGATCCCGAGCGCGATCTGATCGAGCGCCGGATGGCTGGCCTTCGAGCTAGCCTGCTGCGCCGTGGCGCAGACGAAGAAGAAGCGGCGGCGCAAGCATCGCGGCACCCAGGGCGGCGGCATCGACCGCCGTGGCCGCGGCGGTCGTCCGCGGACCCGCGAGGAGGCGAAGGCTCAGGCCCGCCGGCGTTCCGAGTACCGGCGCGCGCAGACCGCGCCGACGTGGCGCAGCGCCTTCATGCGTGGCCTGCTCGGCGCGGTCGTCTTCTTCCTCGTGGTCGTCCTGCTCTTCAGCCGCGGCGTCGGCGAGGCCGCGCTGCTCGCCGTGGTGATGCTGGCGCTCTACGTCCCGCTCGGCTACTACATCGACAACTTCTTCTACCGGCGCCGGCGCGCGCAGGAGATCAAGGCGCGCCAGGCGGCGAAGGCCGAACGCAAGGGCGGGAAATAGCTCGCCGGAGTGCTGAGCCTCGGGACGCGGTCCCGAGCGACTAATCTCGAAGCGATGGACGTCCGCATGCTCACCGTCGGCCAGGTCGCCGAGAACTGCTTCATCCTCCGCCGCGACGGCGCCGATCGCGGCCTGATCGTCGACCCCGGCGAGGAGCCGGAACGGATCCTCCACGTCGTCGACGAGCTCGGGATCGGGATCGACGCGATCCTGCTCACCCACACGCACTTCGACCACATCGGCGCCGTCGCGCCGGTGGCGAAGGCCACGGGAGCGCCGGTCTACTGCCCGGTGATCGAGGTCCCGGTGCTCGCCGACATCATGAGCTTCGTCCCCTGGCCCGGCTTCGGCCCGTATGAGAGCTGGGACGCGGAGGAGACGGTCGCCGGCGGCGAGACGCTCGAGCTCGCCGGATTCGAGATCGAGGTCCTCTTCACGCCCGGGCACAGCCCGGGCCACGTCACCTACGCGATCCGCGACGAGCAGGCGCTGTTCTCGGGCGACGTGCTCTTCCAGGGCTCGGTCGGCCGCGTCGACCTTCCCGGCGGCGACTGGCCGACGCTCCTGGCGAGCATCGGGACGCTGGTCGAGGGCTTTCCGCCCGAGACCACCGTCTTTCCCGGCCACATGGGGACGACGACGCTCGGGGCCGAGCGCGCCACCAACCCGTTCCTGGCCGAGCTCGCCCGTTAGAGCCAGAGCGTCTAGGGTCGCGCCGGTGCCGGAGAAGATCCAAGCCCCCCGGGGGACGTTCGACATCCTCCCCGAGGAGCACCGGCGCCGGGCCGACGTCTTCGTCGCAGCCTCGGCGGTCCTCGACCGTGCCGGTTACGGCCGGATCGAGACGCCGGTCTTCGAGCACACGGAGCTCTTCGCCCGTGGGGTCGGCGAGTCGACGGACATCGTCACCAAGGAGATGTTCACGTTCGCCGATCAGGGCGACCGCAGCCTGACCCTGCGGCCCGAGGCGACCGCGGCGATCTGCCGCGCCTACATCGAGCACGGGATGCACCGCCTGCCGCAGCCGGTGAAGCTCTGGTGCTGGGGCCCCTTCTTTCGCCACGAGCGCCCGCAGGCCGGCCGCTTCCGCCAGTTCAACCAGCTCAACATCGAGGCGATCGGTTCCGACTCGCCCCTGGTCGACGCGGAGGCGATCATCCTCCTCGACAGCATCTTCGGCGAGCTCGGCGTGCCGGGCGTGAGGCTGCGCCTCGGGAGCCTGGCGACGCCGGATACCCGCGCCGCCTACCGCGACGAGCTGCGCGACTACCTGCGCGCCCACGAGTCGGAGCTCTCGGCGGAGGTCCGCGCCCGCATCGACCTCAACCCGCTGCGCGCCTTCGACGCCGACGACGGGGGGACGAAGGCGGTGATGGCGGAGGCGCCGCGGCTGCTCGACCGGCTCGAGGGCGAGGACGCCGAGCACTTCGCCGAGGTCCGCGGCCTGCTCGACCAGGCGGGCGTCGCCTACGAGCTCGACGGCACGCTCGTCCGCGGCCTCGACTACTACGTGCGCACCGTGTTCGAGTTCACCGCCGACTCGCTCGGCGCCCAGTCCGCGCTCGGCGGCGGCGGCCGCTACGACGGGCTCGTGGCCGAGCTCGGCGGTCCCGCGACCCCCGCGATCGGCTGGGCGGCCGGGCTCGAGCGGATCCTGCTGGCGCTCGACGAGGAGGCACCCTCGCCCGTCGTGAACGCGTTCGTCGTCGCCGAGGGCGAGGACCGGGATACGGCGTTCGCGCTCGTCAACGAGCTTCGCCAGGCCGGTGCCTGCGCGCAGCTCGACCTCGCCGGGCGCTCGGTCAAGGGGCAGATGAAGCACGCCGACCGGATCGGCGCGGAGCGCGCGGTGATCTTCCAGGACGGGAAGGTCTCGCTGCGCGACATGGCGAGCGGTGAGCAGCAGGAGCTGGATGCGGCCGCGGTGGTCGAGGCGCTCGCGGCCCTTCGCCTGCCAGAGGGCGACGAAGAGCGAGGAGGACGAGTGAGCGACTTTCCGGCCCTGCGGGCGAACGGCTACCGCGACGCGTGGTGCGGCCAGGTGCTCGGCGACCGCGTCGGATCGACCGTGCGGGTCGCCGGCTGGGTCCACCGCCGCCGCGACCACGGCGGGCTCGCCTTCATCGATCTGCGCGACCGCACCGGCCTCGTGCAGCTCGTCTTCGACCCCGACGAGGCAGGTGACGCGCACCAGCTCGTTCATCGACTTCGCTCCGAGGACGTGCTGTCGGTGTCGGGCAACGTGGTCGAGCGCTCCCCGGAGACGGTCAACAAGGAGATGCCGACCGGCGCCGTCGAGGTCCGCGTCGTTGAGGCGAGCCTGCTCGCCGACGCCGAGACGCCGCCGTTCGAGATCGAGAGCTTCTCCGGAGAGGTGAGCGAGGAGGCGCGACTGCGCCACCGCTACCTCGACCTGCGTCGCGAGCGGATGGCGAGCGCGATCGAGCTTCGCGCCCGCACCGCCGCGGCGATTCGCGCCTTCCTCACCGCGGAGGGCTTCCTCGAGATCGAGACGCCGATGCTCTCGCGCTCGACCCCGGAGGGCGCGCGCGACTTCCTCGTCCCCTCGCGCCGCGAGCCCGGCTCCTTCTACGCGCTGCCGCAGTCGCCGCAGCTGTTCAAGCAGCTCCTGATGATCTCCGGCTTCGAGCGCTACTTCCAGATCGTCCGCTGCTTCCGCGACGAGGACCAGCGCGCCGACCGCCAGCCCGACTTCACCCAGCTCGACATCGAGATGTCGTTCGTCGAGCTCGACGACGTGATCGACGCGAACGAGCGGCTGCTGGCCGCGGTCTTCCGAGGAGGTCGGCGGGCCCGAGCTCGAGCTGCCCCTGCCGCGGATCCCCTACGACCACGCGATCGCCCGCTACGGCACGGACCGCCCCGACCTCCGCTTCGGGCTCGAGCTGACCGAGCTCACCGATGCTGCTCGCCGAGACCGAGTTCAAGGTCTTCCGTGGCGTGATCGAGTCCGGCGGCATCGTCAAGGGCCTCAACGCCGGCGCCCGCGACGTCCCGCGCTCGGTCCTCGACGGGTTCATCTCCCGCGCGCAGGAGCTCGGCGCCAAGGGCCTCGTCTGGGCGTTCCGCGAGGGCGAGGGCTGGCGCTCGCCGACCGCGAAGTTCCTCACCGCCGAAGAGCTCGCGGCGCTCAACGAGCGCCTCGGCGCCGAGGAGGGCGACCTGCTCCTGGTCGTCGCCGACAAGCCGGCGGTCGCCAACGCCGTGCTCGCCCAGCTGCGCCTCGACCTCGCCGAGCGCTTCGAGCTCGTCGAGGAGGGCGCCGCAGGGCTTCTGCTGGATCGTCGACTGGCCGCTGTTCGAGTGGAACGAGGACGAGGGTCGCTGGGATCCGCTCCATCACCCGTTCACCGCGCCGGAGGGCGAGTTCGACCCCGAGCAGCCCGGCGAGGCGCGGGCGCTCGCCTACGACGTCGTCTGGAACGGCCAGGAGATCGGCGGCGGCTCGATCCGCGTCTCCGACGCGAAGCTCCAGGAGCAGCTGCTCGGGGTGATCGGGATCGACGCCGAGGAGGCGAACGACCGCTTCGGCTTCCTGCTCGAGGCGCTCCGCTACGGGGCGCCGCCGCACGGCGGGATCGCCTACGGCCTCGACCGGATCATCCAGCGCCTCGTCGGCGCCGACTCGATCCGCGACGTGATCGCGTTCCCGAAGACGGCCTCCGGCGGCGACCCGCTCACCGGCGCGCCGGCCCCGGTCGACGAGGTGCAGCTGCGCGACCTCGGCATCAGCGTCCGCGCCGCCCGCCCGAAACCCCCGCAGTAGGACGAACACATGCTCGCCAACCTCCGTCCGCTGCTCGCCGACGCGAGCCAGGCGGAGCTGCTGGGAGCACTCGCCCTCCTCGCGGGACCGCGGTGCCGGCCCAGCGGCGCAAGGATGCCCACGGCGTTTCGTCCGCGCCGCTCAAGCGTTTGCTGCCGCTCGTAGGCGTCCCTTGCCCGGGCCGCGGCGGCTTCGCGCTCGCGCTCGTAGGCCTCCCAGCCACCGGCGTAGCTCGTCGCGCCGGGCTCGTGCAGACCGAGCTCCACGATCTCCACGACCGTTGTCGCGAGAAAGTCGCGGTCGTGGGAGACGACGACGATCCCGCCGCGGTGCGCGTCGATCAGCGCCGCGAGCCGGACGAGGCCGTCGCTGTCGAGGTCGTTCGTCGGCTCGTCGAGGAGGACGGCATCGAAGCGCGCCATTCGCAGCGCGGCGAGCCCGACGCGGGCGGCTTGGCCGCCGGAGAGATCGCCAAGGGGTCGATCGAGCAGGTCCGCGGCCAGCCCGACCTCGCTCGCAGCAGACGCAAGCCGCGCGTCGGCGTCCGCGCCGCCGAGTGCCAGCCAGCGCTCGATCGCCTCGGCGTGCTCGTCGAGGGCCTCGAGGTCACGGGCCTCGAGGCGCGCGGCAAGGAAGTCGACCGCGCGCGCGGCGGAAGTGACGCCCACGCGCTCGAGAATCACCTCGCGTGCCGTCGCCATTTCCGCGGCGGGAACGACCTGGGGCAGGTAGCCGACCGTGCCGAACCTCCGCACGCTGCCCGCGTCGGGACACTCGAACCCGGCGAGGACTCGCAGCAGCGTCGACTTGCCGGATCCGTTCGGGCCGACGAGGCCGATCCGGCTCTCGGAGCCCACCCGGAAGTCGACCGATTCGAGCACTGTGCGTGCGCCGTGGTGGCGCGAGATCTGACGGGCGTCGATCACGGTCGACGACATGCGGGCCTCCCTGGGGAGCGGTGGCGACGGTCAAGCGGAGAAGGGACGCCGCGGCGCGATCACCTGGGTGATCGGAGGGCTGCGGCTGTCTCAGTGAAGGTCGCGCATACAGAGGCCCGCAAAGGGCCTCCGACAACGTAGCACCCATGCGGTTTGCGTCGCCAAGACGCTGGGCGGCCGATTCCATCTCGTCCACCCCGCTCAAGCGTTTGCCGCCGGATTCCGATTAGGGGGTCAGTGCCGCCACCGGCACCGAAGCCGTTGCTAATCTCGAGAAGGGCTCGAGCTTGTTCGCCAGCCACTCATTTTGTGAACCAACACAATTGCCTTGGGAGTCATCGTCCGGTAGCGCGCTGGTCGTAGCGCCGGCAGACACCCACCTGTTCACTCAGGTTCGCAGGCAGAGTGGTACCGGCAAGCTGGGGCCCCTTTTCTTTGTCCGGGGAGCGCCGCGGTGAGGCAGGCGCTGAACGAGAACCCCGTCGTCCAGGTCGTGATGATCGGCGTGCTCGTCGTCATCGTCGGGTTCCTCTTCATGACCCGGATCGCGGGTCAGGGCACGCCTCCGGCCGATGAGGAGTCGACGACCGGCGAGCCTGCGGCGAGTGGTGTCGTCACCCCGACGCCGACCGCCGGCGTGCCGGCCGTCCCCATCGGCCGGCGCCCCGACCACCCCTGCGGTCGAGGCCGTCGCACCGCCCGGCGCCGAGTTCGCCGCGGGGCCCGGGCTGCCGAACGACGTCGTCGATGCCTACGACGCGGGCGACACCGTCGTGGTCTTGATCGTCAGCGACGGGATCGACGACCGCAAGGTCGAGCAGGCCGTACGCAGCCAGGAGGGGAACGGCAACGTCGCGCTCTTCGTCTCGAAGGCGAAGGAGATTGCCGACTACTCCCGGATCACCGAGGGCGTCGACGTCGATCGCGTCCCGGCCCTCGTCGTCATCCACCCGAAGAGCCTCAGCGACGGGCCGCTGCCGGAGGCGACCGTGAGCTATGGCTACCGTGGCCCGCAGAGCATCGCCCAGGCGGTCCGCGACGCGAACTACAAGGGCCGCGACGACATCCCGCTCCTACCCGGAGTAGGGCGACGCTCGTAGGCTTCGGTGGCGTGGACACCGAGGCGATCGAGCACTACCTGTCAGATCTGACGCGCTGCGCAGATCCGCCGCCCGGACGGCATTCAGCGGCTCCGCCGGTGGCGCCCCTTGCGGCGACCTCGTGCGGATCTCGGTCGCGATCGAGGGCGGGCATGTCAGGGCGGCGACCTATGCCGCCGAGGGCTGCGCGACGTGCCCGCGCATCGGCCGCGGCGCTCACCGAGCTGATCGAGGGCATGCCCGTCCTCGAGGCCGCGATGCTCGGGCCCGATCGCGTTGCGGATGCGCTCGGCGGCGTCGGCGCGCCAGGGCCGCCACGCGGTCGAGCTCGCCGCGGACGCTCTGCACCGCGCGCTCGCCGGGGCGGCGGCATCGCCGGCGCCTCCGACTGGCACCCCCGGGCGCCGGCGAGCGCGTGCTCGTCGCGCTCTCCGGCGGCGTCGACTCCGCCGTCGCGGCCCTGCTCGAGCGCGAGCGCGGGGCGAACGTGGTCGCCGTGACCCTGAAGCTCTGGTCCGATCAGCGCACCGACGCCGAGAAGAGCTGCTGCTCGCCGCTCGCCGTCCTCGGCGCGCGCCGGGTCGCGCACTCGCTCGGGATCCCGCACCTCACCCTCGACCTCGAGACCGCATTCCGCGAGCGTGTCGTCGGCGCCTTCATCGACGGCTACCGCGCGGGGGAGACGCCGAACCCGTGCGTGCTCTGCAACGGCGACCTGCGGATCGACGCGATGCTCGCGCTCGCGGAGCGCCTCGGGTGCTCGGCCCTCGCCACCGGCCACTACGCGCGCGTGGTCGACGACGGCCAGGGCCCCCTCCTCGCCGCCGCCGACGACGCGGCCAAGGATCAGACGTACATGCTGTCCGGCCTGCGATCCGAGTCGCTCGCTCGCCTGCGCTTCCCGCTCGCCGCATTGCGCAAGACAGGAGGTGCGCGCGCTTGCCGCGCGAGGCCGGGCTCGAGGTCGCCGGGAAGGCCGAGAGTCAGGACCTGTGCTTTCTCGCCGGCGAGGGCAAGCGCTCGTTCCTCGAGCGCCACGGCGGCCTCGGCGAGCGCGAGGGCGCGCTCCTCGACGAGTCGGGCGAACAGCTCGGCGAGCATCGGCGGCCATCACCTGTTCACCGTCGGCCAGCGACGGGGGCTCGGGGTCGGCGGCAGCGAGCCGCTCTACGTGCTCGGCACCGACGCCCGGGAGAACACGGTCACCGTCGGCCCGCGTGAGCGCCTGGCCCGGCGAACGGTCCGAGTCCGAGGGGCCCGCCTGCACCGCCCGGGCTCCGTGGTCGACCGCGTCCGCCTGCGCTACCACTCGGCGGCGCTTCCGTGCTCGCTCGCCGGCGTCGCAGCGGGCGAGCACGAGGAGCTCGAGCTCGAGCTCGGCGAGCCCGCGTATGGCGTCGCCCCGGGGCAGACCGCGTGCCTGATGGCGGGCGACCTCGTCGTCGGCCGGGCGACGATCGCCTGAACGGCCCGCGCCCGGCCCTGGGCGCGAGCCTGGAGACTTGGCCGACCTAGATCTCGACGCGATGAGTCCGACGAGATCCGCGAGACCTACCTCTCGTTCTTCGAGGAGCGCGACCACCTGCGGCTGCCGTCCGCCTCGCTCGTGCCGCCACCCGAGGACACCTCGACCCTGCTCACGGTCGCCGGCATGCAGCCGTTCAAGCCGATCTTCCGCGGCCTCGAGGAGCCCCCGGCGCCGCGGGTCTGCGACGCGCAGCGCTGCTTTCGCACTCCCGACATCGAGGAGGTCGGCAACACGCGGCGCCACCTGACCTTCTTCGAGATGCTCGGCAACTGGAGCTTCGGCGACTACTTCAAGGAGCAGTCGATCAAGTGGGGCTGGGAGCTCTCGACCGAGGGCTTCGGCTTCGAGGCCGAGCGGATCTGGCCGACGGTGTTCGCGGGCGACGAGGAGCTCGGGCTCGGGCCGGACGAGGAGGCGATCGAGATCTGGCTCTCGATCGGCGTGCCGGAGAAGCGGATCGTCCATCTGCCGCGTTCCGAGAACTTCTGGCAGGCGGGAGCGACCGGTCCCTGCGGGCCATGCTCGGAGATGTACATCGACCGTGGCCCCGAGTTCGGCGACGACGACGTACGCCCCGGCGACGACACCGACCGCTACCTCGAGTACTGGAACCACGTGTTCATGACCTATGACCTCGCAGAGGACGGCACCCTGAGCGAGCTGCCGAAGCGCAACATCGACACCGGCATGGGTCTCGAGCGGATGGCGATGATCCTGCAGGGGGTCGACTCGGTCTTCGACACCGACGGCTTCGTGCCTCTGATCGGCCTCGCCGAGGAACTCTCCGGCACCAGCTACGGCGCCGACCCGAAGGTGACCCGCGCGATGCGGATCATCTCCGACCACGCGCGGGGCGCGGTCAACCTGATCGCCGACGGCGTCGTGCCGTCGAACGAGGAGCGTGGCTACGTCCTGCGCCGGATCATGCGCCGGGCGATCCAGCAGGGACGGGTCCTCGGGCTCGAACCCCCGTTCCTCGGTCGCTTCGCGGAGAAGGTGATCGAGCTGATGCGCGACGCCTACCCGCACCTCGAGGCCGAGCGGACGACCATCGAGCGCTGGGTCGGCGACGAGGAGGAGAGCTTCGGGCGCACGCTCGACCGCGGCACCGAGCTCCTGCGGACGATCATCGACGACGCGAAGAGCGCCGGGACGTCGTGGATCGACGCCGAGGACGCCTTCCGTCTCCACGACACCTACGGGTTTCCGTACGACCTCACCCGCGAGCTGCTCGCCGATGAGGGCCTCTCGGTCGACGACGAGGGCTTCGAGTCCCTGATGGAGGAGCAGCGCGATCGCGCCCGCCGCGGGGGCGGCGGCGAGCAGGACGATCGCCACGAGGCGGTCATCAGCTTCGTCACCCAGGCGCCGCCGAGCCGTTTCGTCGGCTACGAGGAGCTCGACGCCCAGACGACGATCGCCGCCGCGCAGCCCCTCGGCGACGACGGCGCGGTGCTGGTGAAGCTCGAGGAGAGCCCCTTCTACGCCGAGGGCGGCGGCCAGGTCGCGGACTCCGGGGTGGTCGCGTGGGATGGCAACGAGGCTCCGGTCGAGGACGTATATCGAGTCGGGGACGACCAGGCGATCCGGTTGGCAGTTGGCAGTTGGCGGTTGGCAGACAGCCAGGCCGTCAGCGCGCGCGTGGATCACTTCGCCCGCCACGCCACCATGCGGAACCACACGGCAACGCATCTGCTTCATGCGGCGCTGCGCGAGCGGCTCGGCACCCACGTCCGCCAGGCGGGCTCGGCGGTGCGCCCGGACAAGCTCCGCTTCGACTTCACCCATGGCGCGCCGCTGGGGCGCGATGAGCTGAGCGCGATCGAGGATCGCGTCAACGGGTGGGTGAAGGCGAGCCGCCCGGTGCGCGCGATGGAGATGGAGCGCCCCGAGGCGGAGGCGCTCGGCGCGATGGCGCTCTTCGGCGAGAAATACGGCGAGTGGGTGCGGATGGTCGAGGTCGCGGACGTCTCGCGCGAGCTCTGCGGCGGCACGCACGTCGCCAACACGGCCGAGGTCGGGATCGTCGCCATCCTCTCCGAGGGCTCGAGCGCTGCCAACGTGCGGCGGATCGAGGCGCTCACGGGCCCCGCGGCGATCGATCACTTCCGCCGCCGAAGCGACGAGCTTGCCGAGGCGGGAACCCTGCTTGGTGCGCCCACGGACCCGGTCGGCGCCGCGCGCCGCACCGCCGAGCGCCTCGCCCAGCTCGAGGCGCAGCTCGCCGAGGTCGGGCGCAAGGAGGCGGGGGAGGAGGCCGAGACGCTCGTCGCCGCGGCCGAGGACGTGGACGGGATCAGGGTGGTCGCCGCGCGCGCTCACGAAGCGGACCAGCGATCCCTGCTCGACCTCGCTGACCGGGTGAGGTCGAAGCTCGGCGAGGCGATCGTCGTTCTCGGCGGCGCCGAGGGCGAGAAGGTCGCGCTCGTCGCCGCGGCGACGCCCGGCGCGATCGAGCGCGGCGCGTCCGCGGCGTCGATCGTGCGCGAGGCCGCCGCCGTCGTGGGCGGCGGGGGAGGGGGGCGCGACGATGCGGCCCAGGCAGGCGGCCGCGATCCGGCGCGCCTCGACGAGGCGCTCGAGACCGCTCGCGCCGCCATCCGCGCCGCTCTCGCCGGCTGAACCCGACGTTCCCCCCGGGTAGGCTCCCCGCTCGTGCGAATCCTTGCCATCGACCACGGCAACGCCCGCGCGGGCTGCGCGATCTGCGACCCGAGCGAGACGATCACCCGGCCGCTCGGCGTGCTCGAGCCTCCCGACCCGATCGCGGCGGCCCGGCTCGCCGCCGATGAGGAGGCGGAGCTGATCGTCGTCGGCCTGCCCGTCTCGCTTGACGGCAGCGAGGGTGAGCAGGCGGCGACCGCGCGCCGCTTCGCCGGCGAGCTCGCCGATGCCGGGCAGATCCCGGTCGAGACCTACGACGAGCGCCTCACGACCCGGCTTGCCAGCGAGAGCGCCCGGGCCGGCGCCAGCGCGCCGGCCGATGCGCTCGCCGCGGCGCACCTGCTCGAGTCCTATCTCCACGCCCGGGCGGCATCGGCATGAGCAACGGCGCCGACTGGCACGACCCCTTCGCGGACGACGAGGCGGCTCAAGAGCGCGAGCGGCGCAGGGCCGAGCGCGAGGCGCGCCGGCGCGCCCAGCAGGAGTCGCTCGGCGAGAAGGTCTCGGAGTCCCAGGCGCCTGCGCCGCCCCCGCCACCACCGACCCCGCCCACATCAGAACCGACTGCGCCCGCAGCAGAACCGACCCCGCCGGTCGAGGAGCCGCCCCGGCCGACGGCGGAACCCTCGCCACCCACGGGGGCCGCGCCGCCGGCCGAAACGGCGCCGCCCGGTGAGCCCGCGACGGAGATCCAGCCGGCGCCGCCCGAGCAGCCCCCGACCGAGATCCAGCCGGCGCCGCAACCACCCGTCACCGGCGCGGAGCCGGTCGTCCATCCGCCGACGGACGAGCACGCTGTTCCGCCGCCACCGCGGACGGGCGAGTACGGCCGGCTGCCCCCGCGCCGGCACGACACCTCCCGCGGCCAGCTCGTCTTTCGCCGCCTCATCGGCTTGATCGCCGTGATCGTTCTCGCCGGAATCGTCGCCTACGGCGCTGTGAAGGTGATCGGTGCGATCGGGGGCGATGAAGAGGAGCCGGCGAAGCCCGCCAAGGCGATCAAGGTCGAGGACATCGTCGTCCCAGAGGGTCTCGACCGCCGACAGATCGCCGACGTGGCGAAGGAGGCGGGCCTCAAGGGCGACTACGAGGATGCGGCGAAGAAGCCGCCGAAGGGCTTCGACCTCGGCAAGTACGGCGCCGGCGACGCGCCCAACCTCGAGGGCTTCCTCTTCCCGGCGACCTACGAGGTCGAGCAGGACACCAAGGTCGAGGACCTGGTCGACAAGCAGCTCGACGCGTTCAAGGCAAACCTCGCCGAGGTCAACCTCTCCTACGCCGAGTCGAAGAACCTGAACGTCTACGACGTGCTCAAGATCGCCTCGATGATCGAGCGCGAGATCCAGGTCCCTGAGGAGCGCGAGCTCGCCTCGGCGGTGATCTACAACCGGCTCAAGGAGGGGACGCCGCTCGGGATCGACGCGACCCTCCGCTACTACCTCCAAAACTACGACGAGCAGCTGACCGAGAGCGAGCTTGCGGACGAGAGCAATCCGTACAACACGCGCGTCCTCAACGGCCTGCCGCCGACCCCGATCGGCAATCCGGGCCTCGCCTCGATCGAGGCGGCCGCCAACCCGGCGAATTCGGATGCCTTCTATTTCGTCGTCAAGCCCGGCACCTGCGGCGAGCACGTCTTCGTCGAGACCGAGGAGGAGTTCGCCCAGGCCGAGGCCGAGTACCAGGCAGCGCTCGCCGAGGAGGGCGGCTCGCCGACGGAATGTTGACGGGAAGTACCGGGCGATCAATGGCGCGGGCGAAAGCGTCGACATCCGCAATGGATTCCCCTTGGACGCCCGAGAGCTCTGGGGAGGCAGCCTCGCGGTCACGTTCACCGGCCTGCCACCGATGCCGCTGGTGGGGCCGCACTTCACGCCGTCCATGGCGGTGCTGATCGCGGGCACGGCGACCCCCGGCCGGCGAAACCCGTTCGCGGCGCTTTCGCCGCCGTTCGCCCGACCGTCCGCGAACTAGCATCGCCTCATGCCGAAGCTCGCCGTCCTCGGGCAGCCGATCTCGCATTCGCGCTCGCCCGCGATGCACAGCGCCGCTCTCGCCGACCTCGGCCTTGAAGGCGAGTGGAGCTACGAGGCGATCGAGGTCGCTCCGGAGAGCTTCGACCAACTCGTCCGCTCGCTCCCTGGTCAGGGCTTCGCCGGCGTCAACGTCACCGTCCCGCACAAGCTCGCGGCGCTCGCCGTCGCCGACCGCGCAAGCGACGCGGCGCGCGAGATCGGCGCCGCGAACACGCTCACTTTCGCCGACGGCGTGATCGTTGCGGACAACACCGACACCGATGGCCTGATCGGCGCACTCCCGGAGCCGCCTGCCGGCAAGCGCGCGCTCGTTCTCGGCGCCGGGGGCTCGGCCCGCGCCGTCGTCTGGGCGCTTCGCAACGCGGGCGCCGATGTGACGATCTGGAACCGGACGCGCTCGAAGGGGGAGGCGCTGGCAGAGGAGTTCGGTGTGAACGCCGGTCGCCCCCGGCGACTTCGACCTCCTCGTCAACTGCACGACGGTCGGGATGAGAGAAGCAAGCCAACCACCACAGGCGTCCACGGACCTAAAGCCGCTTCCGCTCCATGCCGATGCCCTGAAGGCAACCAACGTCGTGGTGGACCTGGCCTACGGGCCCCATCCGACGCCACTGATCCGGCTCGCCAAAGAGCGCGGCGCGGTGACCGTCGATGGACTCGAAGTCCTCGTTCACCAGGGAGCAACAGCACTGCAGATGTGGACCGGAGCCGAGCCTTCATTGGAGGTGATGCGGCGGGCCGCACGAGCACCGAGCTAAGGGGACATATGCCGACCGACAAACGCCCTGGACACCTCCGTCCCGTGCCCTCCCCGGGTGGCGAGGCGACCGCGCCGGCCACCGAGCCCGAGGATCAGGGCACCCCGGGTCTGACGCCACCGCTCGGGCGCGGCAACTCTTCGATGTTCCTCACGGACGTCGTCGTCGAGCTCGGCTACGCGGCGCGTGATCGTGTCGACGAGGCGATCAACGAGGCGCGGGTGGCGGGGCGCTCCCCGGAGCAGCTCCTGATCGAGCGCAAGCTGGTCAACACCGACCAGCTCTCACGCGCCGTCGCCGAGCGCTACGGGCTCGACCACGTCGACCTCAACACGTTCCACGTCGACATGGGGGCCGCGAACCTGCTCTCGGTCTCGGCTGCGCGCCGCTACCAGGCGGTCCCGGTCGGCTACGTCGACCCGAAGACGCTTCTGGTCGCGATCGCGGATCCCGCCAACGTGCTCGCGGTCGACGACATCCAGATGATCACCGGGCTCAGCTGCCGCACCGCGGTCGCGGCGGCCGAGGACATCGACGCGCTCGTCCGCCGGCTGAACTCGCTCGAGTCGGCCGTCACCGACGCGATCGTGGAGGAGGACGACGAGACCGAGCTCGGTGAGGTCTCGGAGCTGCGCGAGTCGGCCGACGACGCGCCGGTGATCAAGCTCGTCTACTCGATCCTCGGCCAGGCGGCGACCGAGGGCGCCTCCGACATCCACTTCGAGGCGGGCGAGGAGGACATGCGGGTCCGCTTTCGCGTCGACGGGGTCCTCTACGAGGCCGCGCGCGTGCCGAAGCGGATGATCTCGGGCGTCGTCTCGCGGATCAAGATCATGAGCGAGCTCGACATCGCCGAGAAGCGGCTTCCCCAGGATGGCCGCGTCTCGGTCAACGTCGAGGGACGCAAGGTCGACCTGCGAATCACGACCCTGCCGACCCAGCGCGGGGAGGGGGCGACCGTCCGCATCCTCGACAAGGAGCAGGCCCTGCGCTCGCTCGACGAGCTCGGCATGGACGGCGATGGGCGCGAGCGCTTCCAGACCGCGATCACGAAGTCGCACGGGGCGGTGCTCGTCACCGGGCCGACCGGCTCGGGGAAGTCGACATCCCTCTACGCGGCGATCACCGAGGTCAACTCGGTCGAGAAGAACATCATCACGATCGAGGACCCGGTCGAGTACCGGATCGACGGGATCAACCAGATCGGCGTCAACCCGAAGGCGGGGCTCACCTTCGCCGCCGGGCTGCGCTCGATGCTGCGCGCCGACCCCGACATCATCATGGTCGGCGAGATCCGCGACACCGACACGGCGCGGATCGCGATCGAGTCGGCGCTCACCGGCCACCTGGTGCTCTCGACCCTGCACACCAACGACGCGCCGGGGACGATCACGCGGCTGGCGAAGATGGGGATCGAGAGCTTCCTCACCGCTTCCGCGATCGACTGCGTCGTCGCCCAGCGCCTCGCGCGGACGCTGTGCACGAACTGCAAGCGCCGCATCGTGATCCCCCAGAGCGCGCTCACCGAGGCGGGCTTCCGGGTCGGCGCCGACCTCGAGGCCTACGAGCCGGTCGGCTGCGCGCGCTGCAACCACACCGGCTACAAGGGCCGTCTCGGCCTCTTCTCCGTGATGGAGATGTCGGACGCGATCAAGGAGCTGACGATCGCCGGCGCGCCAGAGCCGGACATCACCGCGGTCGCGCGCCAGGAGGGCATGCTCACCCTGCGCGAGGACGGCCTGCTCAAGGTCCGTGCCGGCGTGACCTCGATCGCCGAAGTCGCGCGCGTCGCCTCCTAGGGCGCGGCGTCCGCGCGGCTAAAGCTTCACCGGCCCAGGCGACGATCTAAGTCGCGTGAGCCTTGACTTTGCCGCCGTCCTCACCCGCATGGTCGAGGTACGGGCATCCGACGTGCATCTATCGCCTGGGTTCGCGCCCGCGGTCCGCGTGCGCGGCCGGATCACCGCGCTCGACGACTACCCGCCGCTGACCCCCCAGGACACCAGGGAGATCGTCTACTCGCTGCTCAACGACTCGCAGCGCAAGCGGTTCGAGAACGAGCAGCAGCTCGACCTCGCCTACTCGATCCCCAACGTCGCCCGCTTCCGCGTCAACGTCTTCTTCCAGCGCGGGGCGATCAGCGCCGCCTTCCGTCACATCCCGAGCAAGATCGAGACCCTCGAGTCGCTCGGCCTGCCGAACGTGCTCGCCGAGTTCGCGCGCAAGCCGCGCGGCTTCGTCCTCTTCACCGGTCCGACCGGCTCGGGCAAGTCGACCAGCCTCGCCTCGCTGGTCGACCTGATCAACGAGGAGCGCGAGGAGCACATCCTCACGATCGAGGACCCGATCGAGTTCCTGCACTCGCACAAGAAGTGCATCGTCAACCAGCGCGAGGTCGGCACCGACGCGACCGACTTCTCGAGCGCCTTGAAGTCGGCGCTCCGTGAGGACCCGGACGTGATCCTCGTCGGCGAGATGCGGGACATCGAGACGATCTCGACCGCGCTGACGGCGGCCGAGACCGGGCACCTCGTCTTCGCCACCCTGCACACCCAGTCGACCGCGCAGACGGTCGACCGGATCATCGACGTCTTCCCCGCCGAGCAGCAGCACCAGGTGCGGATGCAGCTCTCGATCGCGCTTCAGGGGATCGTCACCCAGCAGCTCCTGCCGACGGCGGACGGGGCGTCGCGGGTTTGCGCCTGCGAGGTGCTGGTGCCGACGCCGGCGATCCGCAACCTGATCCGCGAGGGGAAGACCCACCAGATCTACTCGGCGCTTCAGACCTCGGGCGCCGCCGGCATGCAGACGATGGACGGCCACCTCGCCCAGCTCGTCCGCCAGGGAAAGATCACCCGCGATCTCGCCCAGCAGCGGGCTTCGATCCCCGAGGAGCTCATGCGCCTCCTCGGCGGCACGGCGGCGATGAGCGGCGGCATGCAGCAGGTGCAATCGCCGGTGGCGGTCGGCTGAAGGCTGAGCGATGGGCACGTTCGCGTTCAGGGCCGTAGATCTCGCCGGCGTTCCCTCCCGGGGCGAGCTCGAGGCGGGTTCCAAGGCCCAGGTCACGGAGCAGCTGCGACAGCGCGGCCTGATCGTCCTCGACGTTTCCGAGAAGCGGGAGGCGCTGAAGCTCGAGTCGGTCTTCCAGCGCTTCAAGAGCGTCAACCTGCGCAACCTCTCGGTCTTCTCGCGCCAGTACGCGACGCTGATCGCCTCCGGGATGCCGATGCTGCGCTCGCTCTACACGCTCGAGGAGCAGACCGAGGACGAGATGCTGAAGAAGGCGGTCGTCGCGCTCAGGCAGGACGTCGAGGCGGGCAGCTCGGTCTCCCAGGCGATGGAGTCGCAGCCGGGCGTCTTCGATCCCCTCTACCGCTCGATGGTCAACGCCGGCGAGGGCTCGGGACGGCTCGAGGAGGCGCTCGATCGAGTCGCCTTCCAGCTCGAGAAGCTCGACGCCCTGCGCCGCCAGGTGAAGTCCGCGCTCTGGTACCCGGCGGTCGTGCTCATCCTCGCCCTGATCGTGATGATCGTCGTCGTCGCCTTCATCGTGCCGGTCTTCGTCGGCATCTTCGAGGAGATCAACGCCGAGCAGGGCTCGGATGCTCAGCTGCCGTTGATGACTCAGATCACGGTCGGCGTCTCCGATTTCGTCACCGGCAAGTGGTTCATCCTCGTGCCGATGATCGGGCTGTCGTCCTACGCCTTCATCCGCTGGAAGAAGACCGAGAAGGGCCGGATGCAATGGGACAAGATCAAGCTGAAGATCCCGATGCACATCGGCGACCTGGTGCAGAAGGTCGCGCTCGCCCGCTGGTCGCGAACGTTCGCCGGCACGATCTCCTCCGGCGTGCCGATCCTGCAGGCGATCAACATCTCCGGCACCACCGCCGGCAACGCGGTCGTCCAGGAGGCGATGGACGACGTCTACGACTCGGTCAAGCGGGGCGGGACGATCTCGAAGCCCCTCGCCGAGCACCCGGTCTTCCCGGCGATGGTCGCGCACATGGTCTCGGTCGGCGAGGACTCGGGCCAGCTCGAGACGATGCTGGAGAAGATCGCCGACTTCTACGACGCCGAGGTCGACGCGAAGGTGAAGGCGCTCACCTCCTTGATCGAGCCGGTGATGATCGTCGTGATCGGCGCGATCGTCGGGTTCATCGTGATCTCGATGTACCTGCCGATCTTCAGCCTCTACGACAACATCCGCTAGCCGACCGCGACGTGAATTAGGCTGCGGTTGGTTCAGCCACGAGGGGAGAGCGATGAGTAACGGTGTCTACACGCACGCACGGCCGATCGGGGTGACGATCATCGTCGTCGTCCTCTGGATTCAGGCGCTGCTCGGGATCGCGGCAGGCGTCTTCCTCATGATCGAGAACAACGACGTTGACCTCCTCCGGCATGTCGACGCGTCCTCAGACGACGTGATGGCGCTTGGGATCGTGATCGTGATCGTTGGCGTGATCACCGCGATGTTCGCCTCCGCGCTCGGCCGGGCGAGCAACTTCGCCCGCTGGGTGATCGGCTTCCTCGCGCTACTGCACCTGGCCGGGACCGTGTACTCGTTCGTGACCCTGGACGGAGTGACTCGCGGGACGGCGCTGTTCGACGGTCTGCTCGCGCTCGTCGTCCTCTACTTCCTCTTCGGCGAGAAGGGAAGCGAGGAGTTCTTCACCGGCTGAGGCTCAGGCGGGGGTCGGCGCGTTCGCGCCGCCGCCACCGCCGGCCGTTCTCCCCGCTGCCGGAACCCTTTCCCGGCTTTGACTGCGGTGAAGGCGACCCGACGATGATCTCGCCGAGCAGGCGTCGCCGTCGAGGAGCCGGACCTCGTAGGTGCCGGTGGTGGTGGGGAGGAGGTCGAAGTGCGCGGGCGTTCCCGGCTCGACGGCTTCGAGCAGGTCGAGGTCCGGAATCGAGACCTCTCCCGGGCTGTCATCGGCGACTTGGAGCGTGAGCTGGTCGCCGAGGGCGATCCGGATCGTCTGGGGCTCACCCTCGCCGGCATCGATCCGCGCTTCGACGGCCTCTCTCGGGCCTGTGGGCGGTTGCGCGGGCATCTCGGTGGTCGTCGTGCTCGACGACTCCTCCTCGTCGTCGCGCACGGGCACGAGCGCCGCGGCCAAGCTCGAGAGCATCAGCATCACGATCATGACGAAGATCAACCTGCGCGCTGCCATCCAAGCCAAAGCTTAGGGCCGGCGCCCCGCCCACGGCCGGTATGGGGGCTGGCCCCCAGGATGGACGGATGTACCCCTCAGATTCCCTAAAGGTGGGTCCCCAGCTACCCGATAGTGGGTATGCAAGAGCCAGTGCCCTGGTGAACAAAGGCAAACTCGTCGCGAGGCGGAGGCGCAAAACCACGGGGCTCCATCGAAGTGAGGGAGTCAGCCGGGTTACCACCGGGGTCACAGCAAAAAAAGACCTCCCGTGGCTCGTCCAACGGGGCTCTGGCGCAAATTGAACAGTGGGTACCTAGGAGGTTCCTTACATGCTCAACAAGCTCCGCGTCAGGGTCCAGGAAGAGAAGGGCTTCACGCTCGTCGAGCTCCTGGTTGTGATGCTCATTCTCGGCCTGCTGGCCGCGATCGCGATCCCGACGTTCTTCAACCAGCGTGACAAGGCCCGTGACGCTGATGCGAAGACCGAGGTCCGGACCGCTCAGACCGTCATGAAGACGATCTCGACGGACGAGGGCGGCTCGTTCCTCATCGCCGGCAACGCCGCCGACCGCCGCTCGTATGGCGCAGATCGAGCCGTCGCTGCAGGAGGCCGTCACCGAGGGTCGCCTCACCGACGCCGACATCGTCGTGCCGCTGCCTGACGGCGACTCGTACACGGTCACGGTCGACTCGGCCACCGGCAATTCGTTCGAGATCGCCGAGGCCAACACCGGCATCGTCTCGTACGACTGCGCCACCCTGGGCGAGGCCGGCTGCCCGTCCGACGGGAACTGGGCCGAGTAACCCAGCCCCAACACGCGTATCGAAAGGGCGGGCCTTCGGGCCCGCCCTTTCATTTGCCTGGACGCGGTGGCCAGGCCCTCCGCCCTGGGCTCACGACGTCAGGGTGAACGGTCGAAATAGGGGTGAGATGGGGGTGGCAATCGACAGCCGACGTGCTCGCGAGCAGGCGGGCTTCACCCTGGTCGAGCTCCTGATCGGCGTGCTCATCGTCGGCCTGCTCGCAGCGATCGCAATCCCCACCTTCTTCGCTCAGGAGGCGAAGGCCCGGGATGCGGCCGCGAAGGCCGCCGCCGTAACCGCGCGCACGGCGCTCGAGGCTTACGCGATCCAGCACGACGGCTCCTACGTGGGCGCCGCGGTCGACGGTTCGCCCGGGAGCCTGCAGCGAATCGAGCCCAGCCTGAACGCGCTCGGCGCCCGCCTGGCCCTGCCGGTCCCCCCGACGGACGACACGTACACGGTCGAGATCGCCTCCGTCGTTTCCGGCCAGCTTTTCCAGATCAGTCGCGGCGTGGACGGGACGGCCACCTTCACCTGCGACCAGGCAGGCGAGGACGGCTGTCCCTCGGACGGCACCTGGGCCGAGTAGATCGCGCTTCAGAACCGCGGCTCGGCCGCCGATAGGTTCCAGCGATGGCATCGGTTGCGATAGTCCTGTTCCTCGGCGGCTGCCTGATCGGCAGCTTCCTCAGCGTCGTCGCCCACCGCGTCCCGCGCGGTGAGAACTTCGTCACCGGCCGCTCGCGCTGTCCAGGGTGCGGGACCGAGATCGGGGCGCGCGACAACATCCCGGTCGTCTCGTGGGTGATCCTGCGCGGGCGCTGCCGCAACTGCGGTGAGCGGATCTCCGCCCGCTATCCGCTCACCGAGCTCGGTCTCGGCGCGCTCTGGGCGGTGACGTATCTGGTCCTCGGCGACGACGACGTCGCTCAGCTGGTCCTCGGCCTCGTCTTCTGCGCGCTGCTCGTCACGATCACGCTCACGGACCTCGACCTGCGGGTGATCCCGAACGCGATCGTGCTCGTCGGCTCGGTGATCGCGATCGTCATCGTTGCGGCGACCGACGCCGGCGACCTCGGCGAGCGCGCAATCGCGGCCGCGGCCGCGGGCGGGGGACTGTTCCTCGTCGTGCTCGCCTACCCCCGTGGCATGGGGATGGGCGACGTAAAGCTCGTCGCGATGATGGGTCTCTACCTCGGGCGTGCGATCGCACCCGCAGTGCTGATCGGATTCTTCGTTGGCGCTGTGGTCGGCGTCGCCATGATCGCCCGCCACGGGGCCGCAGCGCGCAAGCAGGCGATCCCGTTCGGACCGTTCCTCGCTCTCGGCGGCGTAATCGGTCTCTGGTTCGGCGACGACATCGTCGATTGGTACCTGGACGAGTTCTTCCCCTCCGAGTAGCCGGAAGGGGCGTCCAGGCAGCGGGCGGCCGCCGCTCAAGTGATGCGGTCGAACGGTCGATCTTCTGCCTGACGGTCCAGCGCACGGACCGCGGGAGATTCACGTTGTTTTCATCGAGCAAGAGCAAGAGCATCGTTGGACTGGACCTCGAGGCGGGGAGCGTCGCCGCGACCGAGGTCCGGGTCAACGGGTCCGTCGATGTGGTCGGACACGGCGTCGCCCCGCTTGCTCCCGGTGTCTTCCACGAGGGCGAGGTCATCGACCAGGAGGCGCTCGCCGCGGTGCTGAAGGATCTCTTCACCGCCGAGAAGCTCTCCAAGAACGTTCGCCTCGGCATCGCGAACCAGCGGGTCGCCGTGCGCACGCTCCATCTGCCGGCGATCGAGAAGGCGGAAGAGCTGGAGACCGCAATTCGCTTCCAGGCTCAGGACCACATCCCGATGCCGCTGGAGCAGGCGATGATCGACTGGGAGGTGATCGGCCACACGACCGGTCCCAACGGCGAGCGCCGGATCGAGGTCGTCGTCGTCGCCGCGCGTCGCGACATGCTGTCTTCGCTGTTGAGCGCCATGCGGAGCGCCGGCCTGCGGCCGATCGGCATCGACCTGAGCGCCTTCGGGATGATCCGGGCGCTGGTCGGCGGCGACCGCTCGCAGGTTGGCGCGGCGGGTTTCGTCTCCGCGCCGGTGAGGCCACTCGCCTACGAGGAGCGCGTTGCGGGCCACGCCGGCGGTGCTGAGAGCTACGCCGCGACGATCGAGCCGTCGGTCCCGGCGCGCCTGTACTGCAATCTCGGCGACGTCATCAACCTCGCCGTCGCCCAGGGTCCGATGTGCCTGTTCACGCGCATCTCCCCGTTCGGCATCGAAGGGATCGCACAGAAGCTCGCCGAGCGGCGCCGGCTCACGCTCGAGCACGCTCGCCAGTGGCTGGTCCACGTCGGCCTCGAGCAGCCGATCGACGCGATCGAGGGCGATCGCAACCATGTCGTCGCCGCCCGCGAGACCCTCGCGGAGGGCGCCGCGAAACTGGTCGACGAACTCCGCGTCTCACTCGAGTACTACGGCGCCCAGGAAGGCGCGATCGCGGTCGAGGGCGTGGTCGCCTCCGGTCCGGGATCCGTCATCCCCGGGATGGTCGAGCGCCTCCAGCGCGAGCTCGGTCATCCGTTCGAGGTCGCGCGCCCGCAGGCGCTCGGCCATCTCGACGATCAGTCCTCGGCGAGGCTGACCCTGTCCTACGGCCTCGCGTTGGAGGACTAACCCGTGCGTCCGGTCAACCTGATTCCGCCGGAGGAACGCCGTGGCGACCGGGCCCCGCTGCGCAAGGGCGCGCTCTCCTACGCGATCGTGGGCGGACTCGCCGCGATCCTCGTCGGCACGGTGATGGTCGTGATGACCAACAACACCATCGGCGAGCACAAGGCGGAAATCGCAACCCTCGAGGCCAGCGAGGCCTCGGCTCGAGCCGAGGCCGAGAGCCTCTCCTCCTTCGCCGAGTTCAGCTCGATCTCGGGCGCCCGTGTCAGCACCGTCTCCAGCCTCGCGCAGAGCCGCTTCGACTGGGACCGCATCCTGCGCGAGCTCTCCCTGGTCATCCCCGAGGACGTCGCGCTCACCCAGCTCGACGGCACCGTCGCGGGCGGCAGCTCCGGCGGCAGCCGGCTCAGCGAGGGCGCGACGGGTCCGACGCTGTCGATGGCCGGGTGCGCCGCCGACCACCAGGCAGTAGCTCGGTTCCTTCAAGACCTGCGCGACATCGACGGCGTGACCCGCGTCGGGATCTCGAGCTCTCGCGTCATCGAGGACGGTGAGGGCGGCGAGAGCGGCTCGGAGGCCGCTTGCCCGCCCGAGGCACAGCTCGCCGAATTCGAGATCACCGCCGCCTTCGACTCAGTCACCGTTCCGCTCGCGACCCCGCCACCGACGACCGGAGCGACCGCTACGCCGGCCTCCGCCAACAGCGGGATCGCCGACGCCCAGGCTGAGCAGCAGGCCGTCCGCGACTCGATCGATGAGCAGTCCGGCAAGGCCCGCAAGGCGACGAATCTGATCCCGGGGGTCGAGCGATGAAGGCGACCGACCGCTCGATCCTGCTCGGCGTCGCCCTCCTCGTGATGATGGCGGGCTTCTGGTTCCTCATCCTCTCGCCGAAGCGAGAGGAGGCATCCACGCTCGAGGGTGAGATCTCGACCCTGCAGGCTGCTGTCGCCCAGCAGGAGCAGATCGTGGCCGACGCGAGGCTCGCCGAGGACGAGTACGACTCGAACTACCGCTCGCTTGTCGTCCTCGGCAAGGCTGTGCCTTCGGACTCCGACACCTCGAGCCTTTTCCTCCAGCTCGACGAGCTCGCCACGAGCGCCGGCGTGTCGCTGGCCGCGATCGAGCTCTCGGATGGGTCGGGCGCCGCGGCGCCGACGCCGCCCCCGGCGCCGGCGGAGACCGATGCCGACCCGAAGGCGGAGCCCACGGGTGAGGACGCCGCGCCCACGATCCCCGTCGCGGCCGCGCCCGCTGCCCCGACCGAGGCGGCCGCCGCCGACCTGCCGCTTGGCGCGACGGTGGGCCCTGCCGGCCTGCCGGTCATGCCCTACACCCTGGAGGTCCAGGGTTCGTTCTTCCAGCTCGCCGACTTCGTCAAGAGCATGGACGACCTCGTCGGCTATGCCAACGGAACGCCTGACGTGCGCGGGCGCCTCCTGACGATCGACGGGTTCAAGCTCGAGCCCCCCGATCCGAACGTCGCCACGGCGAAGGTGGGCGACGCGCTCATGGCCACCTTCTCGATCACCTCGTACATCTCGCCGGCCGAGCAGGGCCTGACCGCGGGTGCGACGCCCGCGGGCCCGGCGCCTGTGCCCGCGAGCACCCCGGTGAGCAGCAGCAGCCCAACCCCGACCGCGGCGGTGACTCCATGAAGAAGCCGAACCTCCAGGCGCCGGACTTCCTCACCGACCTCTACCGCGATATGCGAGACCGCCGGCTCTTGATCCCGGCCCTGGCGCTGATCGTGACCGCGCTCGCGATCCCGGTGCTGCTGAAGACGGACCCCCCGGCGCCGGTGCCGGCGCCCTCCGCCGCCGGATTCGGCCGAGGCGGCGGCGACCGAGGCCGCGGTTCTCACCGAGCAGCAGACCGGCTTCCGCGACTACCGCAAGCGGCTCGAGGCACTCAAGGAGCGTGATCCGTTCGAGTCCAGCTTCGAGGCCCCGGGCGGCTCCGGAAGCGGTGGAGGTGGCGAGGCGGCCGGCGACGAGGCCGAGGCCGGTTCCGGGAGCGGCTCGGGTGCGACGGCCTCCGATGACGTGCTCGCGGCTGTTGAGGATGCCTCGAGCTCTACGGGGTCGAGCGTCTGGCAGCTCGAGCATCTCCGACGTGGCGGTCGACGTGAGCGAGACGGATGCGAGCGGCGAGACCGGCGTCGAGGTCGACGTCGACGTCGATGACGAGCCGCCGGCCGAGGAGTTGGTCCTGAGCCCCCGCGTCGATGTGAAGGTCGGTCCGATCCGACACACGGACACGATCGAGAATGTCCGCCGCCTCGACTTCCTCCCGCACAAGAGCACGCCGGTCGCGTCCTTCCTCGGCTTGCGAGACGGGGGAGAGGCTGCGCTCTTCTCGATCTCCAAGGACGTGGCGGACACCAGCGGCCAGGGCTCCTGCGCTCCGCGTAACGAGGCCGGTTGCCAGTACCTGACCCTGAGGGTGGGCGACGAGCGGATGCTCAAGTACGAGCCCAACGGCAAGACGTACCGCCTCAAGCTCATCGCCGCGTATCACGTTGAGAGCACCCGCCCAGCCGACTGAGCGCAGCACGTCGCCTATGCGAACCGCGTAGTACCTTGCTCCAGGTAGCCGGTTTGAGGTATCAGACGCGTGGGAGGTAGGGCATGGGCTCAGGACTTCGCGCACCGCTCGTAGCCGTCTTGTCGGCGCTGGCCGGGTGCTGGCTGGCGAGCGAGGCGCTCGCAGCGCCGCTGCCGCCCCCGGCGCAGGTGATGTCCGGTCCCGCGGGCAACGCCTTCTACCAGCCGCCCGATCCGCTGCCGAAGGGCAAGCACGGCGACCTGATCTGGGTGCGCGAGCTATCGAAGGCGCCGAAGGGGGCCCGGGCCTGGCGGATCCTCTACCGGACCGAGCTCGGCGCCGGCAAGCCGGGTGTCAGCTCCGGCTTCCTGGTCGTCCCGAGGGGCCCGGCGCCGAAGGGTGGTCGGCCCGTGCTCGCATGGGCGCACGGCACCGAGGGCCTCGCCGACAACTGCGCTCCCTCGAAGGTCCCGAGCCCGGCCCGCGGCCTGGTCGACTTCTTCACCTACGAGAGCCCGTTCCAGCAGGACACCGGCGTGCCGGGGATCAAGCAGTTCATCGACGCCGGCTACGCGATCGTCGCGACCGACTACGCCGGCCTCGGAACGCCGGGGACGCAGCAGTACACGGTCGCTCAGCCCGAGCTGCGGAACGTCCTCGACTCGGTGATCGCGACGCAGCGCTTCGCCCCTGCGAGCGGCGGCAAGAAGACCGTCGTCCTCGGCTGGTCGCAGGGCGGCGGCGCGGCGATCTGGGCGAACCAGGGCGCAGGCTATGCACCCTCCGTGAAGATGCTCGGCGCCGCCGCGCTCGCGCCGGCAGCGGACCAGGGACCGCAGGCCGCCGGGCTGACGCCGCCCGGGCCCGTGACGCCGAGTTCCCCATTCCACGGCGCTGCGATCGAGATGAATCTCTACGCCGGTAACGCCGCCGCGTACCCCGAGCTCAACCCGTCGGACGTCCTGACGCCGGCGGGCCTCGAGGCCTACAACGCGACGAAGGTCCAGTGCATCAACCACCTCGCCTACGTGATCGAGAACAACTACGCGACGCCCGAGGACCTGAAGGCTCTGTTCGTCCAGGGGCCGACCCCGCCGGACTGGCAGCGGCGCTTCGACGAGAACACCGCCGGCCAGGAGTCGACGGTCGCGCCGCTCCTCGTCATGCAGGGTCTCCAGGACACGGTGATCAACCCGAACTCGACCACCCAGTACATCGCCCGCGCCTGCACGTTCGACCAGCCCGTCCAGTACACGCAGTACCCGACGGCGACCCACCAGACGGTGCCGCTTCAGGCCAAGCCGGAGTACATCCCGTGGATCGCGGACCGCTTCGCGGGCAAGCCGGCGCCATCGAACTGCTGATCCGCCCGTAATCTCTGCGTCTGAGATGGCCGATCCTGAATTCAGGCGCACCCGGATGACGCACCGATACCGTCCCTGGATCGCGCCCGTCGGGACTCGACCATGCCCACCGGCATGGCCTTCGCCCGCCGGCCACGCCCAGCTCGGTCCCGTGCGCCCCCGGGTGCACCTCAATTCAGGGTCGACCATCTAATGGCGCAGCTCCGCTTCACCACGGCGGGCGAGTCGCACGGGCCGGGGCTCGTCGCGATCGTCGAGGGGCTGCCCGCGGGCCTCGAGCTCGACCGCGAGCGCGTCGATCGCGAGATGGCGCGCCGCCAGCTCGGTCACGGCCGTGGCGGGCGGATGAAGATCGAGACCGACTCGGTCGAGGTCCGCTCGGGGATCCGTCACGGGCGTACGCTCGGGAGCCCGATCGCCCTCCTGGTCGCGAACCGCGATTACGCCAACTGGGAGGAGCGGATGAACCCGTGGCCGGTGGAGGCCGAGGTCGCGGAATCGCACCTGCCGCGCCCCGGCCACGCCGACCTGGTCGGTTCGCAGAAGTTCGGCCACTCCGACGTCCGCAACGTGCTCGAGCGCGCCTCGGCGCGGGAGACCGCCGCGCGCGTCGCCGCAGGCGCAATCGCGAAGGAGTTCCTGCGCGCGCTCGGGGTCAGCGTCCACAGCCACGTGCTGCGGATCGCCTCGGTCGCCGCCGCCGAGCGGCCCGGGCTCACACCGGAGGACTTCGACGGCGTCGATGACTCGCCCGTCCGCACGCTCGATCCCGATGCGGAGACGCTGATGGTCGAGGAGATCAACCGGCTGCGGAAGGCGAACGAGAGCCTCGGCGGGATCTTCGAGGTGCGTGCCTTCGGGGTCGTCCCCGGCCTCGGCTCGCATGTCGCCTGGGACGAGCGACTCGACGGCCGCCTCGCGCACGCCGTCGTCTCGATCCAGGCGGTCAAGGGCGCCTCGGTCGGCGAGGCATGGGAGGTCGCCACGTTGCCCGGTTCGGAGTCCCACGACGAGATCTTCTGGAATGAGGAGCGCGGCTATCACCGCGAGACCAACCGCGCCGGCGGGGTCGAGGGCGGAATGTCGAACGGCGAGCCGCTGATCGTCCGCGGCGCGTTGAAGCCGATCTCCACCCTGACAAAGCCGCTGCGCTCGGTGGACACCGAGACCAAGGAGCCGGCGCAGGCGATGCGGGAGCGCACCGACTCGACGGTCGTCCCGGCGGCGGGGGTTGTGGCCGAGGCCATGGTCGCGCTGGTCCTCGCGGCGGCCTATCGGGAGAAGTTCGGCGGCGACCACATCGACGACGTGCTCGCGGCGCACGAGGCCTACAAGCAGCGCATCGACTGGAGGCGCTGATGCGGACGATCGTCTTCATCGGCTTCATGGGCGCGGGCAAGACCAAGGCGGCGGGCGCGGCGGCGCCCGAGGGCGTCGACCCGGTCGACTCCGACGCGCTGCTCGAGGCAGAGCTCGGGATGCCGATCGGCGAGTTCTTCGAGCGCGAGGGTGAGGGGGAGTTTCGCCGCCGCGAGGAGGCGTTCGTCACCGAGCTGCTCGCGCGCGCGAACGGCGCCCCGATCGCGCTCGGCGGCGGCAGCGTGCTCTCCGAGACCGTCCGCGAGCGCCTCGCCGATCACCTGACGGTGTGGCTCGACGTCGGCGCCGACGATGCGTGGGAGCGGGTCGCGGAATCCGACAGGCCGCTCGCCCGGGACCGCGACGCGTTCCATGAGCTTCACGAAGCGCGCCGCCCGCTCTACGCGGAGTTGGCCGATGCCGTCGTCCCGGCGCGCAAGGACGTGCTCAGGCGGGCGCTGCCGACCTTGGAGAAGTTGCGCGGGCTGAAGCCCGGCGTGCGGATGGCCTGGGCGCGGAGCGCCTCGGGCGAGTACCCGGCGCTCGTCGGACCCGGCCTGATCACGAAGGGAACGTGGAAGCTCGACGGCCGGCCGTTCCTCGTCACCGACGAGAACGTCGGCCCGCTCTACGGGGCGGGACTCGGCGAGCTCGCCGGCGAGGTCTCGGTGGCGGCGGGCGAGCGGGCGAAGACCCTGGCCGAGGTGGAGCGCGTGCTGCGCGAGCTCGCCCGCCTCGGGATGACCCGCGAGCACGAGCTGCTCGCCCTCGGTGGCGGGGTGGTCGGCGACCTCGCCGGCTTCTGTGCGGCGATCTACCAGCGCGGCGTGCCGGTGATCCAGCTGCCGACGACGCTGGTCGCCCAGGTCGACTCCGCATACGGCGGGAAGACCGGGGTCGATCTGCCGGAGGCGAAGAACTACGCGGGCGCGTACCACCAGCCCGCGGCGGTGATCGCCGACACGGCGACGCTCGCGACCCTGCCGGAGGCCGAGCTCCGCGCCGGCTTCGTCGAGGTGCTGAAGACGGGCCTGATCGCGGGAGGTGAGCTCTGGGAGCGCGTGCGGGCGACCGAGGAGCTCGACCCGGGCGCGCTCGACGACGTGATCTTCGCCTGCGCGCGGACGAAGCTCGAGATCGTCGCCGAGGACGAGCGCGACAGCGGAAGACGGGCGGTCCTCAACCTCGGCCACACCGTCGGGCACGGGATCGAGGCGGCAAGCGGCTACGCCCGCTATCGCCACGGCGAGGCCGTCGGCCTCGGCCTGCTCGCGGCGCTGCGGCTCTCGGGCGCCGGGGAGCTCCGCGCCGAGGTCCTCGGGCTGCTCGATCGTCACGGCCTGCCGACGACGCTCGACCCGGAGGTTTCCGTCGAGAACGCGCTCGCGGCTCTCGCGCGGGACAAGAAGCGGACCGAGGCCGGCGTTGGCTTCGTCCTCCTCGAGCGCCCGGGTGAGCCGCAGACCGGTCAGCTGGTCGCGGACGATCAGGTGCGTGCCGCGGTCGAGGAGCTCGTCGGATGATGGCCACGGCGCAGAACCGGGTAGAGGTGCTGCACGGCGTCAACCTCGACATGCTCGGCCGGCGTGACCCCAAGCACTACGGGAAGCTCAAGCTCGCCGAGCTGCAGACCCAGATCCGCCGCTACGCACGCGAGCTGGACCTCGAGGCGGCGTTTTTCCAGACCAACTACGAGGGCGCCTTCGTCGAGTACCTCCACCGCCTCCCCGAGCGCGCCGACGCGGTCGTGCTCAACCCGGGGGCCTGGACCCACTACAGCTGGGCGATCCGCGATGCGCTTGAAATTGCCGACCTGCCGGCGGTGGAGGTCCACCTGTCGAACGTCGACGAGCGCGACGAATGGCGCCGCGAGTCGGTGCTCAAAGGGCTCGTCATCGGGCGCGTCACGGGCAAGGGAACCGAGGGCTATCGCGAGGCGCTCGAGATCGTTGCGAAGGAACTCGGCGTATGAGCTCGGCAACGCCCGAACGCGCCGAGCGCCTCGCCAACCTCGCGGTCGCCGACGACCTCGACCAGCTGATCGTCGGCGATCTCGTCCGGCCCGGTGACTCGGGACCGGACGCGATCGCGAACGTGCGCTGGCTCACCGGCTTCACGGGGACCAGCGGGCTCGCCGTCGTCGGCCCCGAGACGCGAACGTTCATCACCGACTTCCGCTACGTCGAGCGCGCCGAGCGCGAGGTGGAGGAGAGCTTCGAGAGGGCGATTGCGGTTCAGCGCCTGCTTCCCGAGCTCGCTTCCCAGCTCAGCGGCCGGGTCGGCTACGACGACGCGCTCACCAGCGTCTCGAGCCTGCGAAAGCTCGAGGAGAGCGTCCCCGAGGGGGTCGAGCTCATCCCCGCGAGCGGGCTCGCCGAGCGCCTGCGGCGCCACAAGGACGAGCGCGAGCAGGCGGCGATCGCCGAAGCCGCGAAGCTCGCTGACGAGGCCTACCGCTTCGCCATCGAGCGCGGTTTCGCCGGGCGGACCGAACGCGACATCGCCGCCGCAACCGAGGCCCGCATCCGTGAGCTCGGCGCCGAGCCATCGTTCAAGTCGATCGTCGCCGCCGGCGAGAACGGCGCGCTCCCGCACGCCGAGCCCTCCGAGCGCGAGGTCCGGGCAGGCGACCTGGTCGTCTACGACATGGGAGCGCTCCTCGATGGCTACTGCTCCGACTGCACCCGCACCTTCGCCGTCGGCGAGATCGACGCCGACGCGCGCGAGGTCTACGAGCTCGTTCGCGCCGCGCAGGCCGCGGCCCTCGAGGGCATCCGCGCGGGGGTTCCTGGTGCGGCCGTGGATGAGATCGCGCGCTCGATGATCCGCGACGGCGGACACGGCGACGCCTTCGGCCACGGACTCGGCCACGGCGTCGGGCTCGAGGTCCACGAGGCGCCGCGGCTGGGTCAACGCTCCGAGGACGTGCTCGAGGCGGGGGACGCCGTCACCGTCGAGCCCGGCGTCTACCTCAGCGGGCGCTTCGGCGTGCGGATCGAGGACCTCGTGATCGTCACCGAGACGGGCTATCGCAACCTGAGCGGGCTGTCGAAGGAGCTCACGATCGTCGGATAGCCGTGCTCGGGCCGTCCAGATCGGCGTCCCGGCGCTCAAGTAAGCCAAATCGGGGGCCGATGGATGGGTGTGGGACTCACCGTGCGCCGCCATGCCCGAGCGCTGCTCGGACGATGCCGCGAAAGCGGCGGTTTCACGCTGGTCGAATTGCTCGTCGGCGCCAGCGCGGGCCTGATCCTTCTCGTCGGGATCTTCAGCCTGATGATGGTCTCAGCGAACCAGCTCCGTGGCCAGGAGGCGCGCGTCCAAAGCCTTGACGAGACGAGGACGGCGCTGTCGGTCATGACCCGCGAGATCCGCCAGGGGGCGTTGCTCTCGCCCGTCAACCCCGTCCCGGCCGGCTCCGGCCAGCAGACCTCGGCCGCGATCGACGTCTACCTCGCCGGCCTGACGACAGCGGAGTCGCGCTGGGTCCGCCTCGACTGCTCCAACAGCACGACCGCGGGCTTCACCTGCACGCGTACCGACCCGCTGGCAAATAGCGGCCAGCCGGTCATCTACCTGACCGAGGTCAGCGATCCCGATGTCTTCCGCACCGACGCGGTCGCCGAGCCCGAGACGGTCCAGATCGAGCTTCACCGTGACGTCGAGGACGCCGAGCATCCACTGAGCCTGAGCGGTTCGGCCACCGTCCGAAACTGTCTCGCCGAGGACGACGTGCGCTCCGGAGTCTGCGAGGGACCGGCGTGAGAAGGGAAGACGGATTCACCGTGGTCGAGGCCGCGGTCGCGGGGCTCGTCCTCATCATCGGAGCGCTCTCGGCGATCGGCATCTTCGACAAGAGCCGGAACAGCGAGGCGACGGCGGAGCGCCACCAGAGCGCGATCGCGCAAGCGGAGGCGGAGCTCGAGGCGATCCGTGCGCTGCCGTTCGACGACGTCGGCCTCGCCACCGCCCCGAGCCCGCCGACCGGTCTGGTCGCCGATCGTCTCGCGACGGTGACGACCCCCGACGGCGCGGGCCTCCCCGGGTTCGAGGTCAGCGCGACGAAGGCGGAAGAGCTCATTCTCAGCGGGGCCGTCCAGCCGACGGATACAGCGTCGGTCGGCGGGGGCCCAAACCCGATGCAGATGGACATCTACCGATTCGTCAGCTGGCGCGACGAGGAGTGCTCGATCGTCGGCCTCGACAGCCTCGATTCCCTCCCGGAGGACATCTCGGCGCTGAGTGGAGCCGTCGACAGTCTCCTGAGCCAGGCCGGTCTGGTTGACGGGCTGTTCGACAGCCTCCTCAGCGAGAACAACTTGATCGCATCCCTCGTCTTCCCGACCAACGCCCAGATCACGTTTCTCCTCCGCCCGATCCTCGGACCCTTGTTCACGCAGATCCGGACGCTGCAGAGCGCCACCCTCGCGCAGCTTGACCCCGTCCTTGACAGCGCGGGTCTCATCGGCAGTCTCATCGACAATTTGAACGGGCTGTCGCCGGCGCTCACGGCGCTCGACAACGTGCTCGGGCCCCTGACCACCCCGTTGAGCGAGCTGATCGATCTTTGCGATCTCGATCTCGAGTCGCTCGAGGGTCTGAGTCAGCTGGGCACGGTAAGCACGCTGCTCGCCAACGCCGACGCGGCGACCCCCGGAATCAGCAGCGCGCTCGGTGAGCTGCTCGATGAGGAAGAGGGCCTGCCGAACCTCATCGCCGACGTGACGGACATCCGCGAAGAGCTCGAGGACGTTCCCACGAGCGGGCTCAGCGCGCTCCTCGTCGGGGTCCTGAACCCGATCATCGCCACGGTCGACGGCCTCGTGGACAACGTCACCGCAGCCGTCTCGACCCTGCTTGGCAATCCAGGCGATCCACTCGACCTGCTCGAGACGTCAATCGAGGGTCTGCCCGACGCCGCGCAGCTCGCGGGCTTGGTGGACAACCTCACGGCCGACATCGAGACGCTCCTCAACCAGCCCGACACGGCACGGAACACCAAGCGGGTGACGATCGCCGTCGTCCTTCACGAGCGCAACGCGACCGGGCCCTTCAAGCCGGTTTGGGTGTCCACCGTGATCACTGACCCCGAAGCAGGATTCGCCAACGGATGAGGCGGCTGAGCTCGGAGGACGGCTTCGTGTTGCCGGCGGTGATCTCGATCCTCGGTCTCGTGCTCCTGCTCACCGGCGTGATCGTCACACGGTCGCTTCATTCGGTCGACCGCTCGAACCGCGATCGCGACTGGACGCGCGCCCTCCAGGCAGCCGAGGCCGGGGCGGACGTGGCGCAGTGGCGCTTGAACAAGACGCTGGGCGCCAGCGGACGCGCGGGCCTCCTCGGGACCGGAGCCGAACTGCTCGAACAAGCGGCGCGCAACTGCATCGTCGTCACCCTCCGCGAGGAGGACGGTCGTGAGGTCCTCAGCACCGCGCCGGGTGGTGGGGGAGGCTGGTGTCCGAATGTCGAAGGCGAGTTCGTCGACGGGTCCGTCGGCGCCGACGGCACAGGCGAGCCGGCGGGGTACAGCTACCGCGTGCAGCTCGACGTCGACGTCGGCACAGACAGCCCGTTGATGGCCCGCGACATCATCTCCTGGGGTGTTTCGGGCGACGTCCGGCGCCGGGTGAAGGTCGAACTCGATGCCGCACTCGACCCGGGCAACGGCACGATGACCTCGCTCTTCGACCGGGTCAGCTTCGTCGAGTGCAGCCCCGGCGACCCGGACCAGTCGGATCCCCTCGAGGGCTGCTGAATCACGCCCCCGATAAGGGGTACATAGACTCCGCCGCGTTTTCAGCGACGAGGAGGAAGAGATGGCGTTGACGGTCGAGTCGGACAGCTTCGATCACGGCGAGCGGGTTCCCGACGAGCACGCGTTCGGCCTGCCGGACGGCAACGGCCAGGCGAAGCCCGAGGGCGGCAACCGCAGCCCGCACCTGCGCTGGTCCGGCGCGCCGGAGGGCACGCAGTCGTTCGCCCTCACGTGCTACGACCCCGACGTCCCCGCCGACTTCTCCGACGCGAACCAGGAGGACAAGACGATCGCCGAGGACGCGCCGCGCCAGGACTTCACCCACTGGCTGCTCATCGACATCGCCCCGGACGTCACCGAGCTCCCGGAGGGGGCGGGGTCCGACGGGATCACGCCGGGCGGGAAGCCCACCGGGGAGACCGAGCACGGGGTCACGGGCGCGTCCAGCTACACCGATGCGTTCGAGGGTGATCCTGAGATGGGTGGCACCTACGGCGGGTACGACGGCCCGTTCCCGCCGTTCAACGACGAGCGACTGCACCACTACCACTTCGTCGTCCACGCGCTCGACGTCCCCAGCCTCGAGCTCGAAGGCGACTTCCGCCTCGATCACGTGCGCGAGGCGATGGAGGGTCACATCCTCGATCAGGGTGAGGTCGTCGGGATCTACACCCTCAACGCGGACATGCTCTAGAGGTCGCTGGACTCAGGTCAGCGGCTCAGGTCGACGTCCGCCGGGAGCGATTCGGCGAAGCCGGCGACGAGCTCGACCGTCGCCTCGAGATCGTCGAGGTCGACCATCTCGACCGGCGAGTGCATGTAGCGAAGCGGGATGCTGACCAGCCCGGCCGGGATCCCCGAGCGCGAGATCTGCACGGCGTCGGCGTCGGTTGCCGTGCGGCGGCCCGAGGCGGCGATCGTGTAGTCGATCTCGAGTCGCTCGGCCGTCTCGACCAGGAGCTCGAAGACCTTCGGGGAGAGGGTCGAGCCGCGGCCGATCACCGGGCCGGTGCCGAAGCCGTGGCTGCCGAGCTCCTTCTCGTCCATGCCCGGGGCATCTGTCGCGTGGGTGACGTCGACGGCGATCCCGACGTCGGGCCGGACGGCGAAGGCGCTGGTGCCGGCGCCGTTCAGGCCGACCTCCTCCTGCGCGGTCGCTACTCCGGCCATGCGGCCGATCAGCTTGCCGCGCTCGTGGACCCGCCGCAGCGACTCGAGCGCGACGTAGGCGCCGAGGCGGTTGTCCATCGAGCGCGAGACCAGGCGGCTGCCGTCGGCACGTACCGGCTCCGCGGCGATCACGGCCGGGTCGCCGATACGCACGAGCTCGAGCGCCCGCTCACGGTCCTCGGCGCCGATGTCGATGTGAAGGCCCTTGAGCTCGACCGCCTTCTTGCGCTGGTCGGGGTCGAGCACGTGGATCGCCTTGCGGCCGACGACCCCGAGGACGGATCCGTCACGCGTTTCGATGGTCACGCGCTGGCCGACGAGGATCTGGGGATCCCAGCCGCCGACCGGGCCGAAGTAGACGAAGCCCTTCTCGTCGACGTGAGTGACGTTGAGGCCGATCTCGTCGATGTGGCCGAAGACGGCGACCAGCGGCCGAGCATCCTCGTCGCCGATCATCGCGATCGTCGAGCCGAGCCCGTCGGTATCAAGCTCCGCGAACGACGCCGCTTCGCGCCAAATCGCGCTCGCCGGCGCCTCGTATCCGGACGGCGCCGGAGTGCTGAGCAGGGACTCCAAGAGCGGTGGGGTGTCAGTCATGGGCGGCAGCCTAGGGGAAGCGGGCCCAGCGGAAGCGCCGTGCCCGCCCCCAGGCCGCGAGGCCGGTCGCTACGAACCAACCGTCGCCTCGCGCTGCTCGGAGTGCACGCCCTCGGCGATCTCCTCGACCGTCTTCGCGCAGAAAGCGTCGAGGTCGTCGGGGTTGCGGCTCGTCGTCAAACCCGAGTCGACGTGTACTTCCTCGTCGACCCAGTTGCCGCCGGCGTTGCGGATGTCGGTCTGCAGGCTCGGCCATGAGGTCAGCGTTCGGCCCTCGACCACTCCCGCTTCGACCAGCGTCCACGGGCCGTGGCAGATCGCGGACACCGGCTTGCCCGCATCGAAGAAGGCTCGGATGAACTCGACCGCCTCCGGAACCGTGCGCAGGATGTCCGGATTGGCGACGCCACCGGGAAGCACGAGCGCGTCGTAGTCGTCCGCGTTCACGTCGCCGACCGCCTCCGTCGCGTCGAACGTGTCGGCCTTGTCGAGGTGCTTCATGCCTTGGACCTCGCCCGTTTCGGGCGCGATCAACACCGGCTCCCCGCCGGCCTCCTCGACCGCTTGCCAGGGCTGAGTCAGCTCGACCTGCTCGACCCCCTCGTTGGCGACCAGGAATGCGACCTTCTTGCCGTCGATGCTCTCGCTCATCGTCTCTCCTTTCCCTTCCGATTCTTCCTTCGATTGCGTTCGCTTTTCGGCTACCCGGTCCTCACCGCTTGAAGCGATGTGTGACGGGTAGGTCAGTTGTCGATGACGACCGTGGCCGAGTTGATCCCCGTGCGTGGCGGGATCAAGGGTCTGCGCGCGACAGCTGCCGGATGCCGCGCGTGTCCGCTCGCCGGTCTTCGGGTGATCGCGGATGTCCATGGCTGAGGCGGGTACCGGCGCCGGGACTGGGGGCGAGCAGCTCCCGGGCCGGAACGTCTCCCCGTGGCTCGACGGCGAGCAGCCGACGGCGCGCCCCTCGCTCGAGGGCGAAGAGCGCGCGGACGTCTGTGTCGTCGGTGGCGGCATCGTGGGGATCGCGGCCGCCTACGAGCTCGCCGTGCGGGGCCTTGACGTGGTCGTGGTCGAGGCACGACGGATCGGGCACGGCGTCACCGGCAACACGACCGCGAAGCTGAGCTCGCTCCATGGCCTCACCTATGCCGACCTGCGATCGCAGTTCGGGCCCGAGGTCACCGCGGCCTACGCGCAGGCGAACGAGGCGGGGATCGAGTCCGCGGCACGCCTGGTTGCCGAGCACGAGATCGACTGCGACTTCCGCCGCCGCGAGAACTTCACCTACACCGAGACGGATTCGGACCGCGACGCGATCGAGGAGGAGGTCGACGCCGCCGCCGAGGCGGGGCTCGATGTCGCCTACACGGAGACCGTCGACCTGCCGTGGGACGTGGTCGCCGCGATCTGCTGCCAGGGCCAGGCGGAGTTCCACCCGTATCGCTTCATCGCCGCCCTCGCGGCGCACCTGGAGGGCCGCGGAGTGCGGATCTACGAGCGGACGCGAGCTCAGAGCGTGCGCGGGAGCGTGGTCAAGGCCGACTCGGGATCGGTGGGCGCGGCGCACGTCGTCATCGCCACCCACATCCCGTTCCTCGACCGAGGCGGATACTTCGCCCGCAACCATCCGGAGCGCTCCTATGCCCTGGGCGTGCGCCTCGCCGGCGCTGCCCCCACGGGGATGTACCTCTCGACCGAGAGCCCCGCGCACTCGATCCGCTCGCACCCGCTCGATGGCGAGGAACTGCTCGTTGTCGGTGGCGAATCGCACAAGACGGGACAGGCCGACGGGGCCGAGCGCTACCGGGCGCTCGAGCGCTATGCGCGGGACCGCTTCGAGGTCGAGTCGATCGAGTACCGATGGGCGGCGCAGGACAACATGCCCGCCGACGGGCTGCCGATGGTCGGCCGTTTCTGGCCTCTTTCGGATCGCCTCTGGACGGCGACCGGGAATGAAGAAGTGGGGCCTGGCGATGGGCATCACCGCCGGCGAGATCCTCGCCGAGAGATCTGCGGTCGTCGAGCACCGCTTCGCCGAGGCGTTCGACCCGGTCCGCCTCAACGCCCGCGCCGCGCTCCCGTCGATCGCCTCCGAGGGAGCCGACTTCGCGTTCCGGTTCGTCGCCGACCGCCTTCGCCGACGGACCACGCGCGAGGCGATCGCGCCCGGGGAGGGAGCCGTCGTTGGCGACGGGCGCGCGCAGCGCGCGGTCTACCGCGACCCCGAGGGAGGCCTGCACGAGCTCTCGGCCCGCTGCACGCATCTCGGTTGCATCGTCGCCTGGAACTCGGGCGATCGCAGCTGGGATTGCCCGTGCCACGGCTCGCGCTTCGAGCCGCTGGGCGAGGTGATCAACGGTCCCGCCGTGAACCCGTTGGAGCCTGCCGACTGACCCGTAGAACGCCGCGAGCCGGCCCGCGCGAGCGGACCGGCTCGGACACCGATCGGAGGTGCGGATCGGCGCTTAGGTCTTGGTCTCGAGATCTGCCGCTTCGGCGCGCTTCTCAGCCGCTGCCTCCTCGGCCTGGGCGGCCTCGTCCTTGGCCTCGCCCTTGCGCTCTTCCTTGATTCCCTCGGCGCGGGTCGACTTGTCGCCGGTGAGATCGCCGAACGCCTGCTTTGCGCGTCCGGTGGCCTTATCGATGATGCTGTCCGACATCGTTACCTCCTTCAGTGGGTTCTCGAATCGCGCCTACCCGGCTCTTCCGCGGGCTGAACACTCGACCTTAGGTTTAGGCTTCGACGAGCTCGTGGACGAAGGCGAGTTTCTCGATCACCGGTGGCGAGAGCACGAACGGGTAGAGCTCGGCTGCGTCCAATGCTGCGGTTGATCGCGTTGAGCGCGTAGGTGAGCGGCAGCCAGTCCGAGAGCAGACGGTCGAAGTCGTGCTCGTCGGGGAGCGGGCGCGCGGCAAGCTCGTTCACGAGGCGCGGGGGAGGGGCGTCCGGTGGCCCGAGGACGCGCACGCGGTACGCGGCAGCGGTCTGCAGGCCGTCGCGGATGTGTAGGTAGTGGGCGAAGGTCTCGGCCCAGTCCTCCGAGGGGTGCATGGTCGCGTAGGCGCTGACGTGGCGGTCCGCCCAGTCGGCCGGCGGGTCCGGCCTCGTAGTGGCGCGTCGACCGCGGCCTGGTAGTCGGCGCTCTCGTCGCCGAAGAGCTCGCGGGAGCGGGTGAGCCGCGCGGGCTCGTCGACGAGAATCGGCCAGTAGTAGTGCCCGATCTCGTGCCGGAGATGACCGAGGACGGTGCGGTACGGCTCGGCGAGCTGCTCACGGCGGGCGACGCGGTTTGCGTCGTCCGACTCGGCGAGGTCGAGGGTGATGACGCCGTTCGCGTGGCCGGTCGTCACCGGCTCCGCGCTCGACGAGAGCATGTCGAAGGCGAGGCCGCCCTCGCGCTCCTCCCGGCTCTCGACCGGCAGCCCGAGCTCCCCGAGCTCGAACAGGAGCCAGCGCTTCGCCTTCTCCGCGACGCGGAACTCGCGCAGGCCCTCGAGATCGCCGTCTGCCGGGCGGGTGCGGGTGAGATTGCAGGCGAAAGCAGAGCTCGGCCGGTTCCTCGATCTCCCAGTTGCACCCGGCGAGCTTGAGGTTGGCGCAGCGGGAGCGCTCCCCGACCAGCGACATCTCGCGCTCGGCCCAGTCTGAATCCAAGCTCGGCGCCGCAGTTGAGGCAGGCGGTGTTTTCGAAGAAGACGAGCTGGCCGCAGTTGTCGCAGGTGAACGCGCGCACCGGGCGAGGCTAGCCACGAGCGATCGCGTGACGGATTTGGCGAGCGGTCGAAGTGGCGATATCGTCGGCAGTGAGGGAGGTATGCGAATGAGCGATCGGATCGGTACGCGAAAGGCGGCGGTGTTGGGGGCGGTGACCGCGCTGGCGTGCGCCTGCGCGCTCTTGGTCCCGAGCGGAGCCTCGGCGTGGAAGTGGGTCTTCCAGGATTTCTTCGACGTCCAGGGCGGGGGCATCGGCTTCGCCTACGCCGTGGCCAAGAAGTGCAAGGGCGGCAAGCTCGGCTATTACAAGTTCGAGTCGCGGGCGGGCGGCTACGGGGGCGACACCGAGTTCGAGATGGAGGTGACGCTGGATCTGCCGGTGTTCAACAAGGAGAAGCCGTTCAAGGACGTGAACGTGGCGGTCAAGCACTCCGGCAACTTCGACGAGGCGACGGTGATCGCGATCGTCAACGCCTACACGGATTTCTGGGAGGGCGGCTCCTCCGAATGGTCGCCGGGCGAGATCACCTTCCACCATCCCGCAGCTGGTCGTCTTCGGCAACCAGATCCTCTCGGAGGGCGTCCACAAGGAGGACTTCGAGCCGAAGGACAAATGCTGAGCTGAGCGGGGCTGCCCCGCTACCCTCACGCGCCGTGATCTCAACGAACCAGTTCAAGAACGGGACCCATATCGAGGTCGACGGGACGATCTACCGGATCATGGAGTTCCAGCACGTCAAGCCGGGCAAGGGCGGGGCCTTCGTGCGCACGAAGCTGAAGCGTGCCGAGGACGGCAACGTCGTCGACAAGACCTTCCGCGCCGGGGAGAAGTTCCGCCCGGTGCGGACCGAGACGAAGCAGATGCAGTACCTCTACGACTCCGGTCCCGCCGCCGTGTTCATGGACACCGAGTCCTACGAGCAGACCGAGATCCAGCTCGACGGCATCCGCGAGGAGATGCAGTGGGTGCTCCCGAATGAGACGGTCGAGCTGCTCCTCGTCGACGAGAAGCCCTCCGGCGTCCAGGTCCCGAGCGCTGTCGAGCTCACCGTGACCCAGACCGATCCGGGCCTCAAGGGCGATACCGCATCGGGGGGCGGCACCAAGCCCGCCACGCTCGAGACCGGCGTCGTCGTCAATGTGCCGCTCTTCGTCAACGAGGGCGACAAGGTCCGCGTCGACACTCGCTCGGGCGAGTACGTCTCGCGCGCCTGAGACCACCCTGTCCTCAGCCGAGCCAGACCGAACGCCGGCAATCCGGGCGGCCCGCTCCGTCGCGGAAGCGTTGGGCCTCGAGGTAGCGAGCCCGGAGTCGATCGGGACCGCCAGCAATGTGCTCGTGCATCTGCGGCCCTCGCCGGTCGTCGCCCGGGTGATGACGGCGACGATCGCGCTTCACCCCGATACTCGCGCTTGGCTCACACAGGAGCTCGCGGTAGCGCACTTCCTCGTCGAGCGTGGTGCCGCCGTCGTTCCGCCCTCGGAGCGGATCGACCCAGGGCCGCATACGCATGACGGGTACTGGATGACGTTCTGGGGGTTCGTCGAGCACGACGCCGGCCGCCGGCTCGAGGAGCCGAAGCCGCTCGGTCGATGCCTGCGCGACCTCCACCAGGCGCTGGCCGACTATTCCGGGGACCTGCCGACACTCGCAGAGCTCGGCGAGAGCCTCGCGCGCCGCTCGGTCGGCTGCGCCCGAGCGAAGGAGTCAGCCGGAATGACCTCGCGAAGCTGCAGGCTGAGCTCGAACGGCTGACGCCGCTGGCGTTTGAGGCCGAGCCCACAGCACCGGCCCTGCACGGCGATGCCTCGCTGTCGAATCTGCTCCGAACAGACCGAGGCCTGCTCTGGAACGACTTCGAGGACGTCTGCCGCGGGCCGGTGGAATGGGATCTCGCGAGCCTCGTCGGCAGCGTGCGCCACCGCGGCGCCGACGACGCCTACGTCAACGAGATGCTGCGGGCGTACGGATTCGGCGAGGCCGGCCGCCTCACGCACTACCTCGACGCGCACGCGCTTTACGGAGCGATCTGGACGGCCTTCCAGGCGCAGCGCGACAAATCTCCCGCGCCTAGCGCGACACGTTTCCGGCACTAAGCCCGCGCCACATGTTCGCGGTGAGGCGTCAGGGTGCGGGCCGTGGCACCCGAGCGGTCACTTCGTACCGGTATGCGGGACAAACTGCCCGCTCGGCCGGATTTGGCGGTGGCGGCGGTGGTGGACGAGGCGTGGGGTGTTGCTTCAACGGTGGATCTGCGCGCCTGCGGACTGACGCGCAACCAGATCGCTCGGCGTCACCAGGCCGGCCGCCTCCACCTGCTTCATCGAGGGGTGTACGCCGTCGGATCACCCGACGCCGCCATGGCAGGGCCGCCTACTTGCCGCCGTGAAGGCCTGCGGTCCTGATGCCGTGGCAAGCCACTTCTCGGCCGCCGCCCTGTGGGGATTCCTCGAGTACGAGGAGGGGCGAGCGCCGGACGTGCTCGTGGTCGGCGATTGCCGGCGCCGACACCGGGGAATTCGAGCGCACCGGACTCGCCGCCTCTCGCTGCGAGACCGGGCGGTGACGCAGCAGGTCCCGGTCACGTCGGCGGCGCGCACCCTCCTCGACCTCGCTGCCACCCTCGAAGGCCGTCCGCTCCGCTCCGCCGTCCGCCGCGCGCAGGGCATGCGCCTGGTCAGCGTCCGCCAGATCGCCGAGGTGATCCGGCGGCTCGGCCCGTGCCGCGGCTCGAAGCGCCTCGCTGACGTCATCGCCACCGGCTCCGCCGCCGACGAAGTCCGTCCTCGAAGACATCGTCTTCGACCTCATCCTGGAAGCCGGCTTCGAGCATCCCGACGTCAACCAGCCGCTCACGATCAACGGCCGCCGCATCGTTCCCGACTTCCGCTGGCCCGAGCAACGCCTGATCGTCGAGGCCGATAGCCGCGCGTGGCATGACAACCCGCTCGCGAGAGAGGGACGACGCGGAGCGTCAAGCGTCTTCTGGAGCAGGTCGGCGAGAGGCTCCTGCGCATCACCTCCTCGCAGGCCTTCCTCCACCCAGCCCAGTCCATCGAGCGCATCCGGCTTGCTGGTCCGCCCACCGCGTAGGCTCCAGCCAATGCGCCGCTCCGACCAACGACGCGATGCGGTCTTCGCGCTCTACCAGCGCGATGTCACCGGCAAGCCGCTCGACCACCTGCTCGCCGACGCGAAGCCGTTCACGCGCGAGCTCGCCGAGGGAACCGACGCCGAGATCGCCGAGCTCGACGCCGAGATCGCGCGGCTCTCACGCGGCTGGGCGCTCGACCGGATCGCGCAGCTCGAGCGTTCGATCATGCGCGTCGCCCTGCACGAGATGCGCGACCCGGAGGCGGCGCCGACCGAGGTCGCGATCGACGAGGCCGTGAACATGGCGAAGGAGTACTGCGGCGCCGAGGCGCCTGGCTTCGTCAACGGCATTCTCGGATCCGCCGCCCGTGAGTTGGAGCAGGGTGCGGCGACGTGACCGACGCGCTCGAGTCGATCCGGGCTGCCGCAGCAAGGCTCCGAGAGCTGAGCGATCAGCTCCGCTCGCCCGACCTGGGCGACGAGGAGGCAGCGGATCTGGCCCGCGAGGCGGCAACCGTTGTCTCCGAGGCGGGCAACGACGTCGACCGGGCGCTTCGCGATGTCGAGTCCGGGGAGTAGACCGGCCGACTATCCCGAGGATCTGCGCGGCCTCGTCGAGGACTACCTCGCCGAGCTCGCCTTCTCCTCGACGCCCGTCACCGGAGGCCTCGATGAGGCGATGCGTTACTCGCTCCTCGCGGGCGGCAAGCGGATCCGGCCCGTGCTCTGCCTCGCGGCCGCCCGTTCCGCGGGCTTCGAGCCGCAGACGGTCCTGCCCGCGGCCGCCGCGATCGAGCTCATCCACACCTACTCGCTGATCCACGATGACCTGCCGGCGATGGACGACGACGAGCTGCGCCGCGGGCGCCCGACCTCGCACGTCGTCTACGGCGAAGACGTTGCGATCCTGGCCGGCGACGGGCTCTTCGCCGAGGCGATTCGCCACTTCGCTCGCGAGCAGGACGGCGATCCGTCCCGCGTCCTCGGCGCGCTAGCCGAGCTGTGTGAGGCAACCGGGGTCGCGGGGATGGTGGGCGGCCAGTACGTGGACGTCAAGAACACAAACGTTCCGCCCGCCTCCTCGGCTTCGCCTCCGGGGGCGGACGGGTCAGCCGAGGCACGCGCGCTCCGCGAACTCCACTCGCTCAAGACGGGACGCCTGATTGCGGCGAGCGTTGCGGTGCCGCTGATCCTCGCCGGCGTCGGCGAGGAGGAGATGGAGCGCTACCGCCGCTTCGCCGAGGAGCTCGGAGTCCTCTTCCAGATCGTCGACGACATCCTCGACGTCACCGGATCCGACGAGGAGCTCGGCAAGCCGCAGGGCTCAGACGAGCGCCACGGCAAGCTCACCTACGTCTCGCTCTTCGGCCTCGAGCGGGCCCGGGCGCTCGCCGAGGAGTCGCACGCGAACGCACGCACAGAGCTCGAGCGCGCGGGTGATGAGACCGCCGACCTCGCTCGAATCACCGACTTCATCCACACCCGCCAGACGTAGCGGCGGGGCCCGGCCCTACGGCCTGGCCTCGAGGATGAGGTTGAACGGCGTCTCGGTCGCGCGCCGGAAGCGACTGAAGCCGGCCTCCCGCGCCACATTGCCAAGCCGGCCCTCGCCCGCCTGGGCCCCGAGAGCGAGCCCGACCTCCTGGTCGAGCGAGGAAGGCGTGCAGATCAGGGTCGAGGCCGCGTAGAAGATCCGGCCGACCGGATTCAGGTTGTCGCCGAGCGCGTCGTTGGCGAACGGCTCCACGAGCATCACGGTGCCGTCGTCGGCGATCGTCTCGCGCACGTGCTTCATCGCGCCCACCGGATCGCCCATGTCGTGGAGGCAGTCGAAGAAGCAGACCAGGTCATAGTCCTCGCCGGGGTAGTCCTTGGCGCTCGCAACCGCGAACTCGGTGTTCTCAGCGACGCCCTCCGCCGCGGCGATCTCGCTCGCGCGCTCGACCGAGGCGTCGTGATAATCGAACCCGTGGAAGGTCGACTCCGGATAGGCCTGCGCCATCAGGAACGTCGAGATTCCGTGCCCGCAACCGATGTCGGCGACCTTGGCGCCGGCGCGGAGCTTCTCGTCCATGCCCTCGAGGGCCGGCAGCCACTCGGGCACCAGGTGCGCCTTGTAGCCGGGGCGAAAGAACTGCTCGGTGCCGAGGAAGAGCTCGGGGTCGTGCTCGTGCCAGCCGAAGCCGTCGCCGGAACGGAAGCGCTCCTCGATCTGGTCGCGGTCCTTGAACGCGGAGCTGACGACGTGGTAACCGCCGAGCATGAACACCGGGCTGTCCTTGTCGGCGAACGCCATCGCCTGCTCGGGGGGCAGCGTGAACGTGTCGGCGTCGCTGTCGTAGGCGACGTAGCCGCTGGCGGCCTGAGCGGCGAGCCACTCGCGGCAGTAGCGCTCGGAGATGCCGCTCCGCTCCGCTACCTCGGCCGCGCTCAGCGCGCCGGCTCCGTGCATCGCGTCCCAGAGGCCGAGCCGGCCTCCGACGATCACCAGGACCCCGTTCATCGCAGCCCCCAGATCGGTCACCGCCTGGCCCATGAACTCCTCGAGCTTGGCCTCGTCTACGGCCTGTGCCTCGGTTGCCATCGCTACTCCTTCCCCCCGGTGGCGGGATGCCATCGGGTGCTGCGACTCGTTGCCGAACCTCTCACGGCGCGGCCCTCCGGTCAAGTGCGGGCTCCTACGCTCAAGCGATGACAGGCGAAAGGAGCCGCACGGTGGCGAGGCGCGCAGCGGTGCCCCTCGCTCGCGCTTGCGATCGTCGTCGCCGGGACTCTCCTCGGTCTGCGGCTCGCGGGCCCGGTGAGCAAGGACACCGAGCTCGGCCGGGTTTCCTACGAGCTGGCGCCCTCGATCCCCGGTGGCGTCGAGGCCTACGTACCGGTCGCCGACTGGGGCCTGCGGGCGGCCGCGTTCTCGGGGCCCTTCGAGTTGCGGCTCGAGCTGCGAACGATCGAGCGGGCATCCCTTCTCGAGGCCGCCTCGGACAACCGTGAGGTGCTCGACCGCGCGCGCGCCGAGCTCGGTGAAGGCGCTCGGGATGCGGTCATCCGGGCCCTCTTGTGGGCGCTCGGCGCCGTCGCGGTGCTCGGCGCCATCGCATTCGCCCTCTGGCCGCGCGCACGCGGCGCGCCCGCCGCCTTCGCAGCCCTGCTGGTTGCCGGCTACCTCCTCGTCGCCGGCGGCTCGATCGTCTTCGCGTGGACGAGCTTCGACGAAGGCGCGCTCGAGAACCCGACGTACTACGCCCGTGGCGCCGAGCTCGAGCGGCTGCTTGCCGCCGCGGAGACGGAGCGACTCGGCAGCGGTTACGGGTCCGAGCTCGAGAGCATCGTTCGCAGCGTCTCGACCGTGCTCGCCGACGAGCCGATCCGCGGGCAGGAGGGCCGGGACGTCTTCCTCGGCTCGGATCTGCACGCGAACGCGCTCGTGATCGATCCCGTATCGCGGTTCTTCGGCGGTGCCCCCGTGCTGTTCGCCGGCGATCTCGGGCAGCGTGGAACCGCGGCGGAGGCATCGTTGCTCGCGAGCGGCGTCGCCGCCCTCGGCGATCCGGTGCTCGCGGTCTCGGGGAATCACGACTCCGGGCTGCTCATGGACGAGCTCGCCGACGCTGGGGTCGAGGTCATCGACCGCTCGCCGGCGCGCCCCGAGACGGTCGAGCTCGACGGGTTGCGCGTTGCCGGCTTTCCGGACCCGCTCGAGGGCTCCGGCGACGATCTCGCCGATCCGGATCGTTCGCTCACGTTCGAGGACTTCGAGGACGGGGAGGAGCGCGCGGCCCGCGCCGCGGACGCGCTTCGCCGCTGGTTCGATCGGTTGACGCCGGCCCCCGACATTGCCGTCGTCCATCAGTCAGGGCTCGCGGCGGCCCTCGCCGAGTCGCTTTGGGCGGACGGCTACGAGCGGCCGCTTACGATCGCGACCGGGCACGACCACCGCCAGCACATCGACCGGTTCGGGTCGATCACCGTCGTGGACGGCGGGTCGCTCGGGGCCGGCGGGATCTTCGACGCCGGGGTTGCCTACGCCGGCTTCGCCGAGCTTCACTTCGAGGCCGACACTCCCGAGCTGCGCGCAGTCGATCTGATCGAGGTCGAGCCGTTCTCGGGCCGTGGTCGCGGGTCCCGGGTCGTGATCGACACCCTCTGTCCGGACGAAGATCGTTGCTCTTACACACCGTCGGAGCCGGAGATCGAAGTCCCGGGAGCTGTGATCGGCGGACCCCCGTTCGCAGGGCGCTGAGGGCTTGTGCTGCCACAATCAGGGCCCCATGAGCGACGCTCCGAACAGCGACGGCGGCGAGCAGAGTCCTCGCCTGCTCGACTCGATCACCGGCCCGCATGACCTGAGCGGTCTCGACGACGCAGGGCTCGCCCAGGTCGCGCAGGAAGTGCGCGAGCTGATCATCGACACGATCGGCGAGATCGGCGGCCACTTCGGCGCCAACCTCGGCACGTGCGAGGTCACCACGGTCCTCCACAGCCTGCTCGACTCGCCGCGGGACAAGGTCCTCTGGGACGTCGGCCATCAGGCCTACCCGCACAAGATCCTCACCGGCCGCGCCGGCCGGCTCGAGACGATCCGCCAGTACGACGGGCTCGCTCCCTTCTGCTCCGTGTTCGAGTCCGAGCACGACATCATGGGCGCGGGCCACGCCTCGACCTCGATCGGCTACGCCGTCGGTCTCAAGGAGGCGATGCGCCACGGGATCGGCGAGGACGGGAAGGTCGTCGCGGTGATCGGCGACGGGGCCCTGACCGGAGGGGTCGCCTTCGAAGCGCTCCACAACGCCGGCGGCCTGCAGACGCCGATCGTGATCGTCCTGAACGACAACGGGATGTCGATCTCGCCGAACGTCGGCGCCCTCTCCCGCCTCTTCCAGCGCACCCGGCTCAACCCGCGCCTCCACCACGCCCGCGAGGACGTCGAGGGCGCACTCACCAAGCTGCCGCTCGGCCTCGGTCGGCAGATCGAGAAGCTCGGCCCCGAGATCAAGGCAGCGATCAAGGCCTACGCCGCCCCGGGCCTACTCTTCGAAGAGCTCGATCTCGCCTACGTCGGTCCGGTCGACGGCCACGACGTGACGGCGTTGCGCGAGGCGCTCGAGCCCGCGCTTGCCGCCGATCGCCCCGTCGTCGTCCACATCCAGACCGTCAAGGGCAAGGGCTTCGAGCCGGCCGAGGAGGGCGGCCTGGAGGGAATGGAGAAGTGGCACGCCGCGAAGCCCGGCTCGATCGTCGAGCGCATGCCGGCGCCGAAGAAGGCCGCGCCGAAGACGCCGCTGAGTCGCGAGGAGATGGAGGAGGCACAGCGGCCCGCCGAGCCGGAGCCTCCAGCGCCACCCCCCGCCTACACCGCGGTCTTCGGCGACGCGCTCGTCGTCGAGGCCAAGCGCGACCGGCGGGTCATCGGGATCACGGCCGCGATGGCCGGCGGTACCGGCCTCACGGCCCTCCAATCCGAGCTGCCCGAGCAGTACTACGACGTCGGCATCGCAGAGCAGGATGCGGTCCTCTTCGCCGCGGGCCTCGCGATCCAGGGGGCAAAGCCCGTCTGCGCGATCTACTCGACCTTCCTCCAACGCGCCTACGACCAGATCGTCCACGACGTCTGCCTGCAGAAGCTCAACGTGGTCTTCGCGATGGACCGGGCGGGCCTCGTCGGCGACGACGGCCCGACCCACCACGGTGCCTTCGACATCTCCTACTTCCGCTCGCTCCCGAATGTCGTCGTGATGGCGCCGCGCGACGAGGCGACGCTCGTCCACATGCTGCGGACGGCGCTCGCCCACGACGACGGCCCGATCGCCTTCCGCTATCCGCGCGGCAACGCCGAGGGCGTGCCGCTTCCCGATCACGCGCGGGAGATCCCGATCGGCACCGGCGAGGTGTTGAAGGAGGGGGAGCGGGTGGCGCTGCTCGGTTACGGCTACGGCGTCAGCGTCGCGCTCGACGCCGCCGCACTGCTCGCGGAGCACGACCTGAACGTGACCGTCGCGGACGCCCGCTTCGCCAAGCCGCTCGACGTGCGGCTGATCGAACGCCTCGCGGCGGATCACGATCTGGTCGTCACGATCGAGGAGAACGTCCTCGCCGGTGGCTTCGGCTCCGGGGTTCTCGAACACCTGGAGGACGCCTTCGGCGAGGCCGGCCAGGAGCGCGCGCGTGTGCTTCGCGTCGGGCTTCCCGATCGGTACGTGACGCACGGCAAGCCGGCGCTCCTGCGCGAGGAGGTCGGGCTCACCGGAGCCGGCGTCGCCGAGCGGGTGACCGCGGCGCTCGCGGCGCGTAACCGGGTTGCCGGCGGGACTTGACAGGCCGCTGATCGCCCCCTAGTTTCCCGCGCAGCAAAAATCCAGTGGGGGAACAGGGAGGCTCACACTGTGATCTCGAGGCGTCAGTTGGGGGGCGTTGCACTGACCTGCGCGCTCGTAATCGCGCTCGGCCCCGGAGCAGGCTCGACGCTTGCTGCCGATACGGGACTAACGCCATACGAGGTCGAGATCACGGACGGCTCCGTGTTGCAGACGCTCGCCGAGGAGGGATTCGACACGGTCGAGGGCCGAGTCGGTGACACGCTCGAGATCGCGGCCACACCGGCGCAGGTCGCGGCACTGGAAAAGCAAGGTGTCCAGGCGGAGCTCAAGGGGGTGAGCGCGGCCGCCGGCGACGTCGGGACTCAGGCCGTGCAGCCCGACGGCTCCTACGACGTCTACCGCCCCTACTTCAACGACGAGTGCGCCGCGCCCGGTACGGGCGATTGCTACGTCGGCCGTGAGGGCGGAGATCCTCGCCCGACGCTTTACCAGGAGATGCAGCAGCTCGCCGAGGACAACCCGGAGATCGTCCAGCAGGTCCCCTACGGGACGACGGTGAACGGCGCGCCGATGCTGGCACTTCGCGTCACGCGCGATGCCCGCGAGGCATCCAACCCGGCGGGCTCGAAGCCGGCGGTCCTCTACCACGCGGCGCAGCACGCGCGCGAGTGGATCACCCCCGAGATGGTCCGTCGCCTCGCCCACCTCTACATCGACAACTACGGCGAGGCGGGCACCGCGGTCGGGACCGACGGGGCGCCCGTGGCCGGAGTCGCGTCGGCGGAGCTCACCCGGCTCGTCAACCAGCGCGAGCTGTGGTTCGTCTTCGTCGCCAACCCCGACGGTTATGACTTCACCTTCACTCCTGGGAACCGGCTGTGGAGGAAGAACCTCCGCGACATCAACGGCGACGGTCAGATCACCGTCGGGGACGGGGTCGACCTGAACCGGAACCTCTCGACCTACTGGGGCTACGACAACGAAGGGTCGGCGGACGATCCCGCGGACGACACGTACCGTGGCCCATCGCCGCAGTCCGAGCCCGAGAGCCAGGCGCTCGACGGCCTCCTCCGCGATGTCGGGTTCGAGTTCATGATCAACTACCACTCGGCCGCCGAGCTCCTCCTTTACGGCCATGGCTTCCAGGTCCAGACCGAGAGCCCGGACGACACGCTCTACCAGGCTCTCTCCGGCACCGACGTTGACTCGGCCATCGCCGGCAAGGCTCCGGGCGCGCCGAATCCGTACGACCCGGATCTCTCGTCTGAGCTCTACACCACGAACGGCGAGACGACGGAGCACGCACACTCCAAGTACGAGACCCTGGCCTGGACTCCGGAGATGGACGTCGCCGATCCGGCGCGGGGCGGTGGCATCGACACGGATCGCGACGGCGACATCGACGAGGAGAGCGATTTCGCCTTCCAGGACTCCGACGCCGACCTGCAGGACGCGTTCGAGAAGAACATCCCGTTCGCGCTCGACGTGGCGGACTCCGCCGACGACCCGGACGATCCCGAGTCACACCTTGGACGCAGGGCCCCTGATTTCCAGATCAGGCCGTTCGACGTTTCCTACGGCGATCCGCAGCCCGTCGAGATCAACGCCAAGCGCGAGCTCGGCGCCCTGACCGTTCACTGGAAGGTCAACGGCGGCGCGACGCAGTCGACCTCGACGTCCGAGTTCACCGGCGGCGAGCGCTACGGCAACAACCAGAACGTCTACTACCACTACGTCCGCGGCACCGTGACCGGGACGGACCCCGGCGACGATGTGAAGGTTTGGTTCGAAGCCGCGGGCGGAGAGCGCTCGCAGGCCTTCACGTACGAGGTGCGCTCGGACACGGGCAACAAGGTCCTCGTGCTGGCCGCGGAGGACTACACGGGCTCGACCTCGACGGCGAGCACCAGTCCCGCCTATCCCGCGGGACCGGGTCCGCATTTCGATCAGTACTTCACCCAGGCCCTGGCGGCCAACGGGATCCAGGCAGACGTGTACGACATCGATGCCGAGGGCCGGCAATCGCCGGATCCCCTGGGTGTCCTGAGCCACTACGACGCCGTTGTCTGGTACACCGGCAATGACCTGCTCACGAGGGCGGCCGACCAGCCGGGCGGGAGCGGAGTCCAACGAGTCGTGAACGACACGATCGTCGACGTCCGCTCCTACCTGAACGAGGGTGGCAAGCTGCTCTACAACGGGCAGTACCACGCGCAGCAGCAGCTGGACGGGTACGCATTCAACGTGGAAGGCGAGCCGCCGTACTGCAACACGGCCCGCCCGGGAGCCTGCATTCCGCTCTCGAACGACTTCCTCCAGTACTGGCTGGGCGCGTACCAATACAGCCATGTGGCCGGGACCCCGTTCGACGCCCCCGACAAGGTGGCGGCCTCCGCCCTGCAGCTCCTGGGCGCCGGAGGGCCGTTCGGCTCGACCGCGTTCACGCTGAACGGCGCGAACAGCGCCGACAACCAGGAGCACGTCTACTCGATGCTCACGACGTCGAGCATCCTGCCCGAGTCGGCGTTCCCCCTCTTCGCGTCGGAAGCGGCGGTGAAGGTGCCGGGGCCGAGTCCGTTCGATCCGCCGAGCGGGAACTTCTACGCCGTCGCCGATTCAGAGGACGACGGGTGGCAGCGCCTGCGAAAGACGATCGACCTGACCGGAGCGACGAGCGGCGAGCTGTCGTTCAAGATCTCCTACGACCTCGAGCCTCTCTACGACTTCGTGGTCGTCGAGGCGCACCCGGTGGGCGATCCGAACGACTGGACGACGCTGCCGGACGAGAACGGGCACACGATCAACGACACCGCGGAGTCGTGCCCGATCGACTGGCGTTCGCTCCATCCATTCCTCGACCACTACCAGACACCGGGCACCTGCGAGCCCTTTGGCACCACCGGGGAGTGGCACGGTGGGACCGGTAACTCGGCCGGGTTCCAGGACTGGACGATCGATCTCTCCGACTACGCCGGCCAACAGGTCGAGATCTCGATCTCCTACATCCAGGACTTCTCCACCGAAGGGCTCGGCGTGTTCCTCGACGATGTCCAGGTGTCGGAGGATGGAGCGGTCACGGAGACGATCGACTTCGAGACCGACCTCGGCGGCTTCACAGCCGGCCCGCCCCCGCCTGGTTCGGGGCCGGGAACCCAGAACGCCTGGGAGCGCTCGGCAGCGCGCGACTACGCGGCCGGGCCGGGCGTTGCGACCGCAGACACGCTCACCTGGGGCTTCGGCTTCGAGGGCGTGAGCACGGCCACGCAGCGAACCGCCCTCATGGGCGACGCGATGCGCTACCTCGGCGTCGTCGCCGGCGGTGGCGGTGGCGGCGGGGGAGGCGGTGGCGGAGGCTACGGCGAGAACGACACGACGCCGCCGAAGACGCAGATCACAAAGAAGCCAAAGAAGAAGGCGAGCTCGCAGCGGGCTCGCTTCCGCTTCACCTCCAACGAAGCTGGCTCGAGCTTCGAGTGCAAGCTCGACAAGCGTGGCTGGAAGCCCTGCGCCTCGCCCAAGAAGTACAAGAACCTCGCTACCGGCAAGCACCGGTTCAAGGTCCGGGCGACCGACAAGGCCGGTAACCGCGACGAGTCACCCGCGAAGTACCGCTGGCGGATCAAGTAGCTGCGTAGGCGATCCGAGTGTGACCCGTGTCACACTCGGATCGCACATACGTTCGTATCCTCGGTTTCATCATGAGACGAGGAATTTCGCTCACCGCCCACAGCGCGATTGAGGTGATCGCCGCGCCACTGCTCATGGTCGCGCCGTTCCTGCTCGACTTCGGCACGGCCGCGATGGTGATCAGCGTCGTCCTGGGCGTCACGCTCCTGACGCTCGCGATCCAGATCGATTCGCCCGGACGCAGCGTTCCGATCTCGGCGCACGCCGACTTCGACTACCTGCTCGTGATCGTCGCCGTCATCGGCGGGCTGGCGATCGGGCTCGCGACGAGCGAGTGGTACGCATCAATCTTTCTGGTCGGCTTTGGTGTCGCCCAGGCCCTGTTGACCGCCTCAACGCGGTTCACCTTGGCCCGCAGCACCTAATACAGACGACCTCCGTCCCACAGAACAAAAAAAACACATATCTCTCCTCCCTGTACCCGAGACGCCCCGCCTAGTGCGGGGCGTTTCGTTTAGGGCTTGATCAAGCGCTTTCCGCGCGTCCACCTGTCCCGCCAAGTTGATCGGCGTGCGCGCCAAACGCCGGCTAGCGCTGGGTTCCCGGCGCCCGAGCGACGGGCGCCGCCAGAACGCCTACTCCGCATGAGCGGCAGCCCTCCCAGCGCGGCGCCCACCACGCCGAGCGGTCAATTTGTCAACCCCTGGTTGACTAATCCACCGTTGAGTACTCCCTCGCCGCTCGCGAAACGGTGCACTGCGGACGACGCATGGCGCTCTCGCGAGCGGCGGCGAGGGGAACGCGTGTGCTCTCATGCGCAAGGGGACGCCGACGCTGGTACACGAACGCGCGCCACGGATTCGACTACCCGCGGGCAGATATCTGCTGCACGGCCCAGCCGTTCCCGTCAGGGTCGTTGAAGAACACGAACCCGACGTTGTCGAGCGGGTCTGCCTCAGGACTGGGATTCTCGCCCAACACCTCAACGTCGCCGACCTCGACTCCTCGCTCCGCGAGCTGAGCGTGCGCCGCTCGGATATCCGAGACCACCAGCTGTAAGCCCTGCAGCGTGCCCGGCTGCATGTGCGCGGCGGCGCCGTCACGAACGACGATTGAACAGCCAGACCCGGGAGGCGTGAGCTGAATCACGCGATTCCCTTCGATGACCTCGACGTCGTGGTCGACCTTGAAGCCGAGTTGCTCGGCGTAGAAGGCCTTGGCACGATCGACGTCCGATACCGGGACCACCACCACTTCCAGACTCCAATTCATGAAGCATCTCCTTTGTTTTCGTGTCGGCCCAGTCGACGGTGCACGGGCCACAAGACAGAAGACTCCAAAAGCTCGGTGGATTCATCGCTGGGTTGTGCCGTCACGATCGCGTGAAAGCAGGACTCGCAAGTGCTATTTCGGACGCGAAGCGCTTCTTACGAGTTCGGGTTCGAGGCCGCGGCGGAGGTCGCGCATCGAAAACGCAGCATTCCGCGTGATACTGCGCTGGACTTGTCCGAGGTCTACTTCGAAGCAACGCGAAAGCTCCTCGATGCGTGGTCGAGGCGCGACGCCGAGGCGGTAGTCGCGATGGTCGATGAGGAGTTTGAGTGGCACCCCGCGCTGACCGCCGGAGGGGTCGAGGGGACTACGTACCGCGGGCTCGATGACATGAGGCGCTACCTCGCTGAGCTGGACGAGGTATGGGCCGAGCTCACGATCGAGTTCGAAAGCCACCACCTGGCTCCCGGCAATCGGGTCCTCCAGCTCGGGCGGTTCAGGGCAATCGGCAGGGAAAGTGGCGTTCCGGTCGATCAACCACAAGCGATCTTGTTGGAGTTCAGAGACGACCGCGCGATTGCGGCGTGGGGTTTCCAATCCCATGAGGAAGCGCTCGAAGCCGCGGGACTCTCGGAAGCTGATTAGTTCGAGCGTCTCCGTGAAACGCGGCGTAACCGCGATTGACGATCTCCACGTTCTCCTCCGTCATCGCCGGCGCAGTGAGTGTGCGGTCGCCGCGTCTTAGACCTCCGGTAGCTGCCCGCCTCCCGCTAATCCGCTAGCGCCCGCATGCCGAATCAGAAACAATGGAGCGCGTGCGCTTGCCAACTCGCGGGGAGATCGCAATCGCCCTCGGCGCGGTGATCGTCGGCGTCGCGGGCGGCACGCTGATCGCGGCCGCCACCGGGAATGGGGACTCCGAGGCAGCCTCCCCCGTAGCGGCGCCGGTCGCTCCGCAGAGCCCGGAGCGCACCCCGGAGCGCTCCCCAACCGACGAGATCCGGTACGTCTCCGCCTCGCGTGAGGAGGTGGCCGCTGCGCGCAAGGCGGTCGCCGCGATCGCCGCGGTGAAGCGCAAGGAGGAGCGGGCCCACATCGAGCGCGGTCCCGGGGGGATCCTGCCGGCCAGCGCCGGCGACAACGGGACGTTCGACCAGGCACCGGGCCCAGGCCGGGAGCTTGACGCGGTGACGATGAGCGACGCCGCCGGTCTGCAGCCTGAACGCAGCGCGTTTTTGATCGGCCACACGGCGATCGCCCCCGCCGGTGCCCCCGACGAGGTCGAGCGCGCGATCAGCGCCGCCAACGCCATCGTCGGCCGCCCGTATATCTGGGGTGGCGGCCACGCGTCGTGGAACGACCGCGGCTACGACTGCTCCGGCGCCGTCAGCTATGCGCTCGGGGGCGCCGGCCTGCTGGGCGCTCCCGTCGATTCGAGCGCGCTCATGGACTGGGGCGAGCCCGGCCACGGGAAGTGGATCACCGTCTACTCAAACCCGGGCCACACCTACGCGGTGATCGCGGGCCTTCGCTGGGACACTGTCGGTGAGCAGCGGGGCACCGGTCCCAAGTGGCATGCCGAGCTGCCCTACCCCGATGGCTACGTCGCCCGCCATCCGCCGGGACTCTGAAGCACTATGTTTGCGATCGTGCGGGGCACGCCCTAGGCTGCGTGACGCAACTACTCGGGGAGGGAACTGATGGGGAAGGCACTCGCGCATCTGCGCTCCAACGTCGTCGCCTATATCGCGATGTTCTTCGCGATCGCAACCGGCGCCGCCTACGCGGCGAACACCGTCTTCAGCGCCGACATCGTCGACGGGGAGGTCAAGGAGGTCGACCTCGCCCCGAATGCGGTGACAACGCAGAAGCTCAAGAAGTCTGCGGTCGGCGCGGCCGACCTGCGCGCGGACTCGGTCAGCGGTTCGAAGGTCGCCGACGACTCACTGACTGGTGCCGACATCGATGAATCTACGCTCGCGGCCACAGACATCTGCCGCACGGACGGCACCTTGGTGATGGCCGATGACGACCCCGAGGTGACGGTCTGCACGGTCGGCTCGCTGAAGATCGTCGCGATTTGCGACAACCCCGTCGGCCAGACCCGAGCGCAGCTCGTGATCCGGTCGACCGCAGACAACGGGTTCGTCAACACCCAGCCAGACGACGACGATGACTTCGACGCCGGGGAGTTCTCGGCGCACATCGGCAGCATTTCCGACGCACCCGGAGGCACCGGCAACGGGTATGAGAGCGAGACCGGGTTTGCGGCCGGCAATCCCGACGGAAGTCAGCTGGCCGGTAACGGCACCGTGCGGGCAACGACCGGAGCCGGCGGAGTCGGCACCGGGACGTGCGACTTCGTCGTCGGGGCGTTCGGCTAAGGCGTCTGCGGCGACCCTGGCCGGGGCACCCTAGGATTGCGACCCTGCCGTTCACGGTCAAAAACCTAAAGGCGGACCTGGACGACGTTGGGTCCAACTTCGACGGCGCCCCGGACCTGGAGTTCCGCTTGGCGACCAAGGCGCTCGAGCTCGAAGAATCCGGCCTGGGCTACCAGCGCATCCCGCCCGGCTATCGCTTTCCCTACGGCCACACGCACCAGACGCAGGAGGAGGTGTTCGTCGTCCTGAGTGGGAGCGGGCGGATCAAGCTCGACGAGGAGATCATCGACCTCAAGGCGTGGGACGCGGTGCGCATCCCGCCCGGTACTTGGCGAGGCTACGAGGCCGGACCCGACGGCCTCGAGATCCTCGTCATCGGCGCTCCCAATCTCGGCGACACTCCGCGTGATGACGTCGAGGGACGGCGCGACTGGTGGACCGACTAGCCAGTAGGGAGGTTCGCCGCCGCCAGCGCCTCGGCCGCCGTCGCGTGCGACTCGACCGCGGTGACGGTGTCACCGGATGTCCATGACCTCGAACTGGCTCCGCCACGCCTCGCGGACGGCGTCGCGGCCGCGGAGCAGGGGCGTCTCGGCAGCGGCGAGGAACGGCGCCCAGGTCGCGTCCTCGGCGAGCGGGGCGAGAGCGGTCTCGAAATCGCGCCGGTTGAGGGCCTCGATCGCGGTGCGGATCACGTCCACGTGCGCGCCCGCCGACACGGGTCTAGTCGCCCGGGTGCCAGGCGAAGTACTTGTCCTTCGAGACGTGCTCGCATTGACCGCCCTCGGTGAAGCCGCTGCCCGACGAGCAGTTGAACCGGCGCGGCTCGTCCTCGCCTCGGCTGGCGTAGACGTCCCTCGCGTAGGACTTCGCCTGGGAGCAGCGCATGTTGTGCTTGGCGAAGACCCTCGGGCCGCCGAGATTGATTGACCCGCAGCCGCGCTTGGCGGAATCGGCGGACTCCCCCGATGCGGCAGGGATTGCCGCCAAGGACAGGACGGCGATCACCGCGATCCCGAGAACCATCCGTCGCACGGCAACCTCCTCACTCGTCAACAACGTCTGACTCGATCTTATGCCTCGCACCCGGTCCCGTCATGCTTCGCCGATGGGCAAGCGTCGGATCGACACGCTACTCGCCGAGCGCGGCCTCGCCGGCTCGCGCACGAGCGCCGCGGAGTCTGTGCGGGCCGGGCGCGTGCGGGTCGGGGCAGACGGGCCCTTCGCGACGAAGCCGAGCGACATGGTCGCCGAGGATGCGGAGCTGATCGTGACCGAGCCGCAGAGGTTCGTCTCCCGCGGCGGGATCAAGCTCGAGAACGCGCTGGAGGCGCTCCGCATCGCGGTCGGGGGCCGCTCGTGCCTCGACGTCGGTGCCTCCACCGGGGGCTTCACCGACTGCCTGCTGAAGCGCGGCGCTGCACGGGTCATCGCGCTCGACGTCGCGCACGGGCAGCTCGACTGGACCCTTCGCAACGATCCCCGCGTGACCGTGATCGAGCGTTCGAACGCGCGCGAGCTCAACCCCGCGAGCCTGCCCTATGAGCCGGACCTGGCGACGGTGGACATTTCGTTCATCTCGCTTGCGAAGGTGCTGCCGGCCCTCGCCGTCAGCGTGCCGCCGGGTGGGGACGTGCTCGCCCTGGTGAAGCCGCAGTTCGAGCTCGGCCCGGAGCGGGTGGGGAAGGGGGGTGTGGTCCGCGATGCCGAGGCTCGCCGCGATGCGCTTCGCGCCGCCGCAGCCGCGGCCACCGGCGCCGGGCTCACCGTCCGCGGCTTCGCGTCCTCGGGCCTCCCTGGGCCGAAGGGGAACCGCGAGACCTTCATCTGGGGGCGTGTCGGCGGTGACGCGCTCGACGACGTCGAGGCGGAGATCGCGCGGGTGGAGCCGTGAGCGAGCCGCACTTCCCCTTTCCGGGCGACGTGCGCACGGTGGCCCTGCTCACGCACCGCCAGCCCGGCCAGACGACGGCGGCGCTTCGTACCGCGGCGACGCTCGCAGCGCAGGCGGGGTGCACGCTCGTCGCTACCCGAGACGAGATCGACAAGCACGGCGGGGTCGAGGGGGTCGAGGAGATCGAGAGCCTCGGGGGGGACGCCGACATCTGTCTCGTCCTCGGCGGCGACGGGACAATCCTGAAGGCGCTGCGCGAGTTCGCCGGTACCGACGTCCCGATCTTCGGGGTCAACTTCGGCACCGTCGGCTTCCTCGCCGCGGCCGATCGCGACCGGCTCGACGAGGGTCTGCGGGCGGCGTTTGCCGGCGGCTTCGAGGTGATCCCGCTTCCGGCGCTCGAGACCGGTTCGGGCACCGAGCGGCGCCTGGCGCTCAACGACATCTCCCTGATCCGCCGACCCCACGGGCGGATCGCCGAGCTCGCCTATCGCCTCGGCGGCAAGGAGGTCGGCCACGTGCGCTGCGATGGGCTCGTCGCCGCCACCCCGGTCGGCTCGACCGGCTACAACCTCGCCAATCAGGGCCCGATCCTCGCCTGGGGCGTCGCCGGCTACGTCGTGAGCTTCATCGCCCCACACACGCTCACGGCGCGACCGCTGGTCGTCGCCCCGAACGACACCCTCAGCGTGACCAACGCCGCCGGGCGCGACACGGTGGACGTCGTCGTCGACGGCGAGCCCGCCGGCGAGCTCGCCAGCGGCGCGGCAATGGAGATTGCCTTCCGCGACAACGTCGGCAATCTCGCCCAGCTACCCGGGGCGAACTTCTACCGGCGCATCCGCGAGAAGTTCGGCCGCCTGGCCCACTGATGGAGCGGAAGTGGTGGACATTGCTCGCCGTATGCGTGGCGACGTTCATGCTCCTGCTCGACATCACGATCGTCAACGTCGCCCTGCCGTCGATCCAGCGCGACCTCGACGCGAGCTTCTCCTCCCTGCAATGGGTCGTCGACGCCTACGTCTTGACCCTCGCGGCGTTCCTGCTCGTGTTCGGCTCGCTCGGTGACCGGCTCGGGCGCCGGCGCATCTTCGCCGTCGGCTTCGGCATCTTCGCCGCGGCATCGCTCATGTGCGGGCTCGCCGACGACGCGACCGTGCTCAACCTCTTTCGCGCTCTGCAGGGCGTCGGCGCGGCGGCCATGTTCGCGACGGCGCTGGCGCTGATCGCACAGGAGTTCGAGGGCCGCGAGCGGACGAAGGCGATCGGGATCTGGGGAGCGACGGTCGGCGGGGCGGTGGCCATCGGCCCACTCGTCGGCGGGCTGCTCACCGACGGCTTCGGGTGGGAGTGGATCTTCTTCGTCAACGTCCCGATCGGGATCGCGGCGATCGTGCTCACGGAGACGCGGCTCGTGAACGTCGCCGCCACCGACGTGCAGCCGATCGACTGGGCCGGCGTCACCACGTTCTCGCTCGCCCTGTTCGGGCTCATCTTCGGCCTCATCCGCGGCAACGCCGAGGGCTGGGGTTCGGCGCAGATCGTGATCTCCCTGGGCGGCGCGGCAGCGCTGATGGTGGCGTTCGTCGTGATCCAGGCGCGCCGGGCGAACTCGATGCTCGACCTCGCGTTGTTCCGCGTGCCGGCCTTTGGCGGCGTCTCGATCGTCGCGTGGGCACTCTCGGCCGGGATGTTCGCGATGTTCCTCTACCTGACGCTCTACATGCAGGACGTCCTCAACCTGAGCCCGCTCGAGGCCGGCGTTCGCTTCCTGCCACTGACGCTGCTCTCGTTCCTCGTCGCCCCGCTCTCGGCGAACCTCTCGAACCGGATCCCGGTTCGGGTCCTGATGGGTTGCGGGCTGATCCTGGTGGGAGTCGGCCTGATGCTCATGCACGGGGTGGAGGTCGGCGACGAGTGGACGGCGCTCCTGCCCGGCTTCATCGTTTCCGGGGTCGGGATCGGAATGGCCAACCCGATGATCGCCGAGACCGCGCTCGCGGTCGTGCCGCCCGCGCGCGCCGGGATGGCCTCCGGGATCAACTCGACCTTCCGCCAGGTTGGGATCGCGACCGGAGTGGCCGGGCTCGGAGTCGTCTTCCATCATCACGTGGAGGCGAACCTGACCGCGATCCCGGAAGCGGCGCGCTCGGGCTTTGCCGACGCGGTATCGGCCGGCGCGATCGAGCAGGCGGTCGCGCAGGCGCCGCCCGAGTTCCAGGGGCAGGCGCTCGAGGCGGCGCAGGGCGCCTTCGTCACCGGCTTCAACGAGATCCTCCTGATCGGCGCCGCGATCACCTTCGTGGCGGGCGTCCTCGGACTCCTGCTGGTCCGCCGGCGCGACTTCATCTCCGCCGCCCCGGAACCCGAGCCGGCCGCCGCCTAGGCGACTGAGCAGCGGATTCCCGGATCCGTCGGGGCCTCTCGCTACAACGGGACGATGCTGATCGAGCTGCGGATCGAGAACCTGCTCCTGATCGAGCGCGCGGAGCTGCGTCTCGGTCCGGGCCTGAACGCGATCACCGGCGAGACCGGAGCCGGGAAGACCGTCCTCGCGCACTCCCTGGATCTGCTCATGGGCGGCAAGGCGCGGCCGCAGATCGTCCGCCCGGGTGCCGAGGAGGCGTGGGTCGAGGGCGTCTTTACGATCCCGCCGGGCCTCTTCGACGATGCGGATCTCGCCGACCTTGCCGCGCGGCTTCCCGATGACGCCGAGGAGCTCGTGCTCGGCCGCCGGATCGGCGCTTCCGGACGGACGAGCGCATTCGTCGGCGGGCGCTCGGCGTCGGCCGCCGACCTGCGGACCCTCGGCTCACGCCTGATCAACTTCTACGGCCAGCACGAGCACCGGCGGCTCACTCTGGCCTCGGCTCAACTGGAGATCCTCGACGGCTTCGCGGGGCCGCAGCAGCTCGAGCTCCGCGAGCGCTACCGCGAGCACCACGCCGAGCTCGGCGCGCTTGCGCGGGAGCTCGCCGAGCTGCGCGAGCGCGAGGGCGCCCGCGAGCGCGACCTCGACCTGCTGCGCTTCGAGCTCGCCGAGATCGACGCGGCGGAGCCCGGCCCCGGCGAGCAGGCCGGCCTGGAGGCGGAGCGAGACAAGCTCCGCCACGCCGAGGGATTACGTGACGCCGCGCTCGGGGCGCTCGTCGCGCTCAGCGGCTCGGATGAGGACGGGGGAGGGGCGGCAGCGGTCCTTGCCGGCGCCGAATCCGGTCTCGGCGCCGTTGCGGGCGTCGATGAGGAGCTCGACCAGCTCGCCGAGCGGATCCGCGGCGCCTCACTCGAGCTCGCCGACGTCGCCTCCGGCCTGCGCTCCTATCTCGACGGAATCGATGCGGAGCCCGGCCGGCTCGAACAAGTCGAAGAGCGGCTCGAGGTGCTCGACCGGCTGCGGCGAAAGCACGGTGGGTCGATCGAATCTGTGCTCGAGCACGCCGAGCGTTGCCGCGGCGAGATCACGCGGCTCGAGAACGCCGACGAGCTCGCGGGTGAGCTCGCCCGCCGGGTCGAGGATGCCGAGACGGTGCGGGCGGCGCTCGCGGGCGAGCTGACCGACGCCCGCCGTGCCGCGGCGAAGGAACTCTCCCACCGGGTCGCCGACGAGCTCGCGGAGCTGGCGATGGACGGCGCGCGGATCGAGGTCGCGCTCGAACCCCATCCGGAGCGTTTCGGCCCCGCGGGGGCCGAGACGGTTGAGCTGCTCGTCGCGACCAACCCCGGAATGCCGGTTTCGCCGCTCAAGGAGGCGGCGTCCGGGGGTGAGATCTCGCGAATCATGCTGGCCCTCACCGGGCTGGCCGCCGCGTCGGAGCGGACTCTCGTCTTCGACGAGATCGACGCTGGGGTCGGAGGGGCAACCGCGCGCGCTGTCGGAGAGCGGCTGCGCCGCCTCGGCGAGGGCGGGCAGGTGCTCTGCATCACCCACCTGCCACAGGTGGCCTCGCACGCCGGCACGAACTTCACGATCTCCAAAGCGGTGGCCGACGGAGAGACGACGGCGAGCGTCGAGCTGGTCAAGGGTGATGCCCTCGTCGCCGAGATCGTGCGCATGCTCGGCGCCGAGACCGGCGACCAGGCTGCACACCAACACGCACGAGAGCTGCTGAAAGCCGCCTAGGCCCCCGTCCCGGACCTAGAATCGGCGCGCATGGCCCTGCGCGACCGGGCCCGCGCGATCCTGCGCGGACCCGAGATAGGCCCGGCACCCCCGGCGCCCCCGATCACCGGCGCGGCTCGCATCGACCGGCGCACGAAGAACCTGGTCAAGCGGCTGCGTCCGGGCGATGTCGCGATCATCGACCACGCCGATCTCGACCGGATCGCGGCGGAGGACCTGGTCGCGGCGGCCGTGCGGGCGGTGGTCAACGTTGCCCGCTCGTCTACGGGGCGCTACCCGAACCCGGGACCGCTCGTCCTCGCGCGCGCGGGCGTCCCGCTGATCGACGCGCCCGGAGCCCCGCTCTTCGACGCGTTCAAAGACGGCGACGAGATCAGCCTGCGTGGCGGTCAGATCCTCCGCGACGACGAAATCATCGCAACCGGCGAGCTCATCGACCTCGCGGTCGCGAGCGAACAGATGGAGCGCCAGCGCGAGCGCATCGACGAGGCGCTCCTCGCATTCGCGCAGAACACGATCGAGCACGCTGCGGAGGAGGTGGAACTGCTCTCCGGGAAGATCGACTTCCCGGACGTCCGGACCGACTTCCGCGGCCGGCACGCCCTGATCGTCGTTCGCGGGACCACCTATCGCAAGGACCTGCAGGCCCTGCGCGCCTACATCCAGGACACCCGGCCCGTGCTCGTCGGTGTCGACGGCGGCGCGGACGCGATTCGCGAGGAGGGCTTCGAGCCGGACATGATCCTCGGCGACATGGACTCGGCGACCGACGACGCGCTCACCTGCGGGGCGGAGCTGATCCTTCACGCATACGCGGACGGGCGGGCACCGGGCAGCCACCGCCTCGAGCGCCTGGGGATCGACTGGACCGCTGTGCCCGCGGTCGGCACGAGCCAGGACGTGGCGATGCTGCTCGCGCACGAGAAGGGCGCGTCGCTGATCGTCAGCGTCGGCGCCCAGTTCAACCTGACGGAGTTCCTCGACAAGAACCGGGCCGGGATGTCGTCGACGTTCCTCACCCGCCTGCGGATCGGCGAGGACCTCGTCGACGCGAAGGGCGTCAGCCGCCTCTACAACCCCGGGGTCCGAGGCTGGCAGCTCGCCGCCTTTGCGGCGGCCGCTGTGCTCCTGATCGCGATCGTGGTCCTCAGCTCGCCGGCGCTCGCGGAGTTCTTCGATCTCGTCTGGCTGAAGATCAAGGTCTGGCTCGATCTGTGAGGCGTAGCGAAGCGAAGCCGAGCCGCGCCGAGGAGGCGCCTTACTGATGGGCTATTCCGCCCGCTACCACGCGGCCTCGCTCGCGGCGATCTTCCTCGCCCTCGCGGTCGGCATCCTGATCGGCGTCGGGTTCGGCTCCGACATCGTCACCGGGACCGCCGAGGACCTGGAGGAGAGCCTCGCCACCGATCTGGATCAGGCGCGGGCGGAGGCCGACGATCTCGAGGCCTCCTTGGAGGCGGAGCGTCAGTTCCAGGAGGAGCTCTATCCGGCCGTCGTCGACGACGTCCTGCGTGCGAAGCGGATCGCGGTGATCGGGCTCGGAGGCCTCTCGGAGGCGACCTCGGACGCGGTCGAGGACGCCGTCGACCCCAGCGGCGGCTCGATCGGGGAGATCGCTGTCGTACGCCTGCCCCCGGACCTGGCCGCGCTCGCGGAGACGCTCGATGGCCGGGAGGGTCGCGAGGTCGGCCGCGGAACGGAGGAGGCCGTGGAGGCGTTCGGAGTCACTGCCGCCGGGCGTCTGCTGCGTGAGAGCCCGCGATTCGACGCGCTGCGCGGGACGCTTCTGAGCCGCTTCAGCGGCCAGGCCGAGGGCATCGACGCTGCGGTGGTCGTCCGCGAGCCGCAGGAGCTCGATGGGGACGAGGAGGCTGCCGCGAATGCGCTCGAGGACGGCCTCGTCGAGGGATTCCGCCTGCTCGGCGTTCCCGCCGTCGGCGTCGAGCGAGGCGATGCCGACCCGAGCACGATTCCGTTCTTCACGGAGCGGGGGCTGTCGACCGTCGACACCGTCGACCGGATCTCGGGCAAGGTCGCACTGGTCTACGCCCTCTGCGGGGCGAGCGGCGACTTCGGCATCAAGGAGACGGCCGACGCGCTGATTCCCGACCTCCTGTCGCTCCCCTGCTCGAGCCGGGCGAGCGGCGACGCGAACTCCGCCGGTGAGGAGCCGAGCGGTGGGGCCCCGGAGTCGGGCTCCGGGGGCTGATGGACGCCGAGCTCGCCGGGCTGGCGCTCTCGGCCGCGATCGCGTTCCTGCTTTGCGGTCGCTGGCTCGCGGACATGCTCGAGAACGGACTCTCGCGTCAGAACTACCGCAATCGGGACGTGGCGTTTCCCGCGGGCGCCGTGCTCCTCGCCTGCTCGCTCTGCGCGCTCGCCCCGCTGGCGATCCTCGACGATCGCGCCGACCTCGACCTGCTCGACCCCGAGATGCGCCGCTGGGCGATCTACATCTTCGGCGTCGCGATGCTCGGGCTGCTCGACGACGCGCTCGGGCGCGGCTCGGCCGCGGACACGCCGCGGGGCTGGCGCGGACATGCGGCCGCGGTTCTCGGCGGCGGCTTCTCGACCGGCGCGATCAAGGCGGTCGGCTCGCTGGCGCTGGCCGCCTACGCCGTTTCCGGTCGCGGGCTCGAGGGGCTCGAGTACGTCGGCGACCTCGCCCTCCTGCTCCTGACCACCAACCTCTTCAACCTGCTCGACCTGCGGCCGGGGCGGGCGGAGAAGGCATTCGTGGCGGTCATCGCCGGGTTGTGCATCGGCGCCTGGAGTCTCGAGCCGCTCGAGATCCTCGGCCTCTTCATCGGCCCGGTGCTGGTCGGCGGCTACTACACGCTGCGGGAGCGGGCGATGCTGGGCGACACCGGCTCGAACCTGATCGGCGCCGTCGCCGGGGTCTCCCTGTTGCTCGCGCTGGGCCAGGACGAGCGCTGGGTGGCGCTCGGAATCGTCGGTATTTTGACCATCTACGGGGAGTTTCGGTCGATCTCGAAGGCGATCGAGGCGAATCCGCTGCTGGCATGGTTAGACTCGCTCGGCAGACGATGAATTGGGCTGAGGCGAAGCGGTGAAGCCGGGCGAGACACGCTTCATCTTCGTCACCGGGGGTGTCGTTTCCTCACTGGGCAAGGGGATCGCCGCGGCCTCGATCGGCCGCCTCCTCGTCAGCCGCGGATTCCGGGTCCAGCTCCAGAAGTTCGACCCGTACATCAACGTCGATCCGGGGACGATGAGTCCGTTCCAGCACGGCGAGGTGTTCGTGACGGAGGACGGCGCGGAGACCGACCTCGACCTCGGCCACTACGAGCGCTTCACGGACGAGAACACCACCCGCGCCTCGAACGTCACCGCCGGCGCCGTCTACAACTCGGTCATCCGCCGCGAGCGCCGCGGGGACTACCTCGGCGCCACCGTGCAGGTGATCCCGCACATCACCGATGAGATCAAGCAGCGCATCCTGATCGTCGCCGAGTCGCAGGCGGTCGACTTCGTGATCACGGAGATCGGCGGCACCGTCGGCGACATCGAATCACTCCCCTTCCTCGAGGCGATCCGGCAGCTCTACGCCGAGCTCGGCTCGAAGCGCTGCATGTTCCTTCATCTGACGCTGGTGCCCTACATCGGCCACGCGGGGGAGATGAAGACCAAGCCGACCCAGCACTCGGTCAACGAGCTGCGCCGAATCGGGATCCAGCCGCATGCGCTCATCTGCCGCTCGGAGACGGGGCTCGATCGCGAGATTCGCAAGAAGATCGCCCTGTTCGCGAGCGTTCCCGAAGACGCCGTCCTCTCCGCCCGCGACGTCGACAACATCTACAAGGTGCCGCTCGTGATGAGGGCCGAGGGCGCCGATGACCTGGTCCTCGACCACTTCGGCCTCGAGGCGCCGGCGCCCGAGCTCGGCGAGTGGGAGGAGCTGATCCGCCGCGCCGACGCGCGCGAGGGCACGACGAAGATCGCGCTCGTCGGCAAGTACGTGGCGTTGGTGGACGCCTACAAGTCCGTCGTCGAGGCGCTCTACCACGGCGGCTATCACCACGGCACCAAGGTCGAGGTGGAGCTGGTCGACTCCGAGGACTTCGATCCGGAGGAGATCGCCGGGTGGGCCGACGGGATCCTGATCCCGGGCGGCTTCGGCGAGCGCGGGATCGAAGGCAAGATCCGCGCGGCCCAGATCGCGCGCGAGAACGAGATTCCGTACCTCGGCATCTGCCTGGGGATGCAGATCGCCGTCGCCGAGTTCGCCCGCCACGTGGCCGGCATGGAGGGCGCGAACTCGACCGAGTTCGATCCGGAGACACCCTTCCCGGTCGTCGACCTGCTGCCGGAGCAGAAGGAGGTCTCCGACATGGGCGGGACGATGCGCCTCGGCGCCGACCCGGTGAAGCTCCACGAGGGCACCCGCGCCCGCGAGATATTCGGCGGCGAGGCGGTCATCTACAAGCGCCACCGTCACCGCTACGAGGTCAACAACCAGCTTCGCCGCCGCCTCGAGGACGAGGGGCTGGTGGCGGGCGGCACTTCCCCGGACGAGCGGCTCGTCGAGATGGTCGAGCTTCGCGACCACCCGTTCTACGTCGCCTCTCAGTTCCACCCCGAGTTCAACTCACGCCCGACCCGGCCCGAGCCGCTCTTCCGCGAGTTCGTCGGCGCGGCGGCGAAGCGGGCAGCGGAGCGCAGCGGCTCCGCGGGCGCCGAGGAGGCCGAGCTCGAGGCCGAAGGCGCGGACGCGGTCGAGATCCGGCGCGACGGCTGAGGGCGACGTGGATCTCGACGAGTACCGGCGCGACTCGCTCTCCAACTGGAATCGCTTCGCCCCCAACTGGGCCGAGGAGCGGGCCTTCCTCAACCAGGCCACCCGGCCCGTCGCCGAGGCGATGGTCACCGGGCTCCGATGCCGAGGCCGGAGCCGAGGTGCTCGAGATTGCCGCCGGGACGGGCGAAGGCGGCTTCGCCCTGAACGAACGGCTCGGCGGTGACTGCCGGATCGTCTCGACCGACTTCGCCCCGGCGATGGTGGAGGCCTCGCGCGCTCGCGCGGAGGAGCTCGGCCTCGGGAACTTCGAGTTCCGCGTCCTCGATGCCGAGTCGATGGACCTCGCGGACGACTCCTTCGACGGCGCCCTCTGCCGCTTCGGCTACATGCTGATGGCCGACCCCGCAGCGGCAATGGCCGAGACCCGCAGGGTGCTCCGCGACGGCGGGCGTCTGGCGTTCGCGGTCTGGGCCTCCCCCGAGCACAATCTCTGGGCCGCGATCCCCGGGATGACGCTCGCCGGGCTCGGGCACCTGCCGCCGCCGGAGCCGGGCGCTCCGGGAATCTTCGCCCTCGGCGATCCGGACCGGATCCGCGAGCTCGTCACCGGCGCCGGTTTCGGAGAGCCGCGGATCGAGCAGGTCCCCGTTGAATGGGGCTACACCGATGTCGAGGAGCACTGGGCGCGGACGCTGAAGCTCGCCGCGCCGATCGCGGACGCCGTCGAGCGCCTCGAACCGGAGGAGCGGGAGAGCGTGCGCATCACGGTCGCCGAGCGCGTCGCCGAGGCAATGGCAGGCGCCGGAGTCGGCGGCCTCGTCCACGTCGTAGTCGCCGAGTAGGGCATCCTTCAAGCCGCGATGGCGGTGGACGAGGAAGCCTTCCTGCGCGAGATCTTCGAACGTTGGAATCGCGGCGATTTCGAGCTCGACGAGTACCGCGACCGGATCGACCCGGAGGTCGTCATCGATTCGAGCCTGACGGGCTCGGAGTGGCACGGGTATGAGGGCGTGCGCGGCTGGCTCGCGGAGATCGCGGAGCAGTTCGAGAACTGGACCCTGGTGATGAAGGAGGTCCGCGAACAGCGAGCCGGCGTGTGGCTGATCGACGGCGTGATCGAGGCGCGCGGGCGCCGCAGCGGCGTCGACCTCGAGACGCCGGTGGGTTGGGTGGTGCGCTTCCGCGGCGGCCGGATCTACTGGTGGGGCGGCATCCTGAGCCCGACCGAAGCGGAGGAGGAGGCCGCGGGCCCGGGCCCGGAGGCGCGATGAGCGAGACCTGGTCGAACTGGGCCGGCGATCAGCACTGCGCGCCCGAGCGCGATCGCGAGCCCGGGCGGCGAGGAGGAGATCCAGGAGGTCGTCGCCGACGCGGCGGCGCGCGGGCAGTCGGTGCGCGCGGTCGGCTCCGGCCATTCGTTCACCGACATCGCCTGCACCGAGGGCGTCCTCGTCGATCTCTCGCGGATGCAGCGGCTGCTCGCCGTCGACTCGGCTTCCGGGCTGGTCACCGTCGAGGCCGGCGTGAAGCTGCACGCGCTCGGGGCGATGCTGGCCGAGCACGGGCTGGCGCTCGAGAACCAGGGCGACATCGACGCCCAGGCGATCGCGGGCGCGCTCGCGACCGCGACGCACGGAACCGGCGCCAGGTTCCCGAACCTCGCCGCGCCCGTGCGCGGGATGCGGCTCGTCGGAGCCGGCGGGCGATGTGCTGGAGATCGACGGCTCCGACCCCGAGCTCCTGCGGGCCGCGCGTGTCTCGCTTGGCGCCCTCGGGATTGCGTCCGCGGTGACGCTCCAGGCGATCCCGATCTACACGCTTCACCGCCACGACGAGCCGCGGCCGCTGACCGAGACGCTCGACGCAGCTCGACGCGCACGTCGAGGAAAACGACCACTTCGAGTTCTTCGTCTTCCCGTACACGGCGACCGCGCTGACCAGATCCACCCGGCGAAGCGAGGAGCCTCCCGACCCGACGCCAGAGTGGCGGCGCCGGATTCAGGAGGACGTGATCGAGAACCGGGTGCTCTCGCTGATCTGCCGAGCTGGCCGTCTGCGCCCGCGGTCGGTGCCGCGGCTCAACCGGCTGATGACGGCGGCGATGTCGGAGTCGCACGTCCAGGATCACGCCTACCGTGTCTACGCGACGACGCGCAATGTCCGCTTCACGGAGATGGAGTACGCGATCCCGCGCGAGCATGGGCGCGAGGCGGTCGAGCGGGTGCTGGCGCTGATCGAGCGCCGCCGGCTGCCGATCCTCTTCCCGCTCGAGGTCCGCTTCGCCGCCGGCGACGACGCGCTCCTCTCGACGGCGTACGAGCGCGACACCTGTTACATCGCGGTCCACCAGTTCAGTGGGATGGAGTTCGAGTCGTTCTTCCGCGGGGTCGAGGAGATCATGGACTCCTACGGCGGCCGCCCGCACTGGGGCAAACGCCACTACCAGCGCGCCGCGACCCTCCGCGAGCGGTACCCCGAGTGGGACCGGTTCCGGTCGGTGCGCGCCCGCCTCGATCCCGAGGGGCGGTTCGCCAACGATTACACGCGGCGCGTCCTCGGACCGATCGGCGCTTCGGGCTCCCAGGCGTAGTTACGATCGCGCACGTGCTCGCGCCGCCCGGCCAGCGCCGACTCCTCGTCGCCGCGATCCTGCTCCTCACGCTCGCCTTTGCATCGGTGGCCGACGCCCGGCCGGCGAAGCAGCCCTGGCCGCCGGCCGACGGGGCGGGGCAGCTCTTCGTCCACTTCGGGGAGGAGCACTGGAACGACGACGACAGCGACATCACGCTGCCGGCCGTGGTCGCCTCCGCGGCGCTGTATGAGCCCGACCTCGTGACGATGTCGGGAGACAAGGACAACAACGGGACCGCGGACCAGCTCCAGCGCTGGGAGCAGATCATGTCGGCGTTCGACCAGGCGGGCGTTCCCTATCTCGCCGGGGTCGGGAACCACGACCGCGACTTCCCGCTGCTGCCGGGCACCGCCGGCCTGATCACGCCGGGGGTGCAGGCGAGCCTCGAGAACTACCGCGCGCAGTTCGCGGACCGCCCCTATCCGTTCGGCGATGCCGCGCCATATCCCGGCATCGGGCCCGCGCGTCCCGCGAGCGACCCGCCGGGCGCCTCCTCGCACTACTACGCCGATCTCGGCAAGGTCCGCTGGATCTTCCTCGACAACTCGTGCTGGGGCATCCGCGACTGCGACCCGGTGCAGCGGCCGAGCTTTCCGGACGCCGAAGGCCTGACCTCGCAGTTCGAGTTCCTCGAGCACAAGGCGCGGGAGGCGAGCGATGCGGGCAGGCTCGTCTTCGTGGTCATGCACATCCCGACCGACGACCCGCGCGACCAGTCCTATATCGACGCGACCAGCTTCGACCACGTGATGGGCAAGGGCATCACTCCGGCGAGGGCGGACAACGCCGAGTTCGAGCACATCGCCGCGACCGCAGGCGTCGACGGCGTCTTCCTCGGCCACATCAAGGGCCAGTGGACCTACCGCGGGGAGGGTGGCGTTCCGTACTACATCGACGGCGGCGCCGGCGGCGAGCTCTACACCGACGGCCCGCTCGGCGTCGACCACGGCTACTGGCACGGTTTCCGGCTGATCCGCGTCCGCGGCGGTTCCGTGAGCACGGACGTGGTCCCGATCCTCGACCCCGGCGGAATCGAGATCACGGCGCCGCCGGACGTCGCGACCGGCGACCGAGTCGAGCTCCACGCGACGGCGACGCTCACCAAGGCGATCGGCGAGAGCATCGAGCTCGAGCTCCGCGATCCGGACCCGGTCGCGCCGACGGGGCGCGATGGCGCTCTCGCTTCCTTCGGGAACTTCCTCCTGCACCGGGGCGGGATGATGCTCGTACCGGCGCTCGCCCTGATCCTCGCCCTCGCCCTCAACGCGATGCCGCCGATCCGCCGCCGCTCGGCCGCGATCGCACCGCTCGCCGGCGTCATCGTCGTCGGCGGGCTCGGAGCGGCGGCGCTGGCCGCCGAGGACGTGCCCACCTCGACACCGAAGGACAGCCTCCCGAACCCGGCGCGAATCTGGACGTCAACGGAGCCGCTGGTGCTCGCGCCGGTCGCATCGGACAGCGACGACCCGCGCCGGGCGAAGCGGACGCAGACGGCCGACGGCGCGTTCAAGGCGCGCTGCCCCGGCAAGGCGCGGCTCAAGGTGACTTCCGGCTTCGAGGAGAGCGGCCGTGTGATCGAGGTGGCGAGCGAGAACGGCCCGATCGTCAAGGGGGCGCGGGTGCGCGGCGGGCGCGCGGTCGTTGGTCTCGAGCAGCGCGCCGAGGTGCTGGTCCGGGTCCGGGATCGCCGCGGGAAGGTGGTGCGCGAGGTCGCTCACCGGTGCGCGAGGAGGGGCGTCCACGCGTTTCGCTGGGACGGGCGGGTCGCACGGGGCGACGGCCTCGCCGAGGCCCGGCCCGGCCGTTACCGGCTCGAGCTCCTCGTCCGCTCCGACCGCCGTCCACTGCTGCGGGCGCAGTCCATCCGCGTCCGCTGACTAGCCTTCGCCGCATGTCGTCGGCGCTCGACCAGCGGATGCTCGACCGCTTCAGGCGGCTCTGTGAGATCGCCAGCCCGACCGGCTCCGAGCGCGCGGTTGCCGACGCGGTCGCCGGAGAGCTCCGTGAGCTCGGCCTCGACGTGGCCGAGGACGAGGCGGCGGGGCCTGCTCGCGCCGGCGCCGGCAACCTGATCGCGCGGGTTCCGGGGACGGGGGAGGGGTGGGTGATGTTCTGCGCCCACCTCGACACCGTGCCCCACGACGGTCCGATCGAGGTCGAGTTCGCCGACGGTCTCTTCCGCAGCCGCGGCGAGACGATCCTGGGCGCCGACAACAAGGCCGCGGTGACCGTGCTGGTCGAGCTCGCGGCGCGCCAGGCGGCGCTCCCGGCGGCTTCGGGGATCGAGCTCGTCTTCACCGTTGCCGAGGAGGACGGCCTGCGCGGGGCCAAGGAGCTCGACGTCGCCGAGCTGCGCTCGCCGTTCGGCTTCGTCCTCGACCACGCGACCCCGATCGGGGAGCTGATCACCGCGGCGCCGACCCATCAGCGGCTGGTGGCCGAGTTCGAGGGTCTCGAGGCCCACGCCGGCCTGCGGCCCGAGGACGGACATTCGGCGATCGAGGCGGCAGCGGCGGCGATCGCGGCGATGGACCTCGGCCGGATCGACCCGGAGACGACCGCGAACGTCGGCCTGATCGAGGGTGGGTCGGCGGCGAACGTGGTCGCCGCGAGCTGCCGGGTGGAGGGCGAGGCCCGCTCGCTGGACGAGGAGAAGGTGGCTGTTGCCATGGGCGCGATGGTCGACGCCTGCACGTGGGCGGCGAGCGCAAGGAGATGTGACTGCGACATCGACGTCCGGGAGGAGTTCCGCGGGTACCGGCTCGCGTCGAGCTCGCCAACCGTGCGGCTTGCCCGCGCGGCACTCGAGCGCCGCGGGATCGAGGCGGTCGAAGCCGCGACCGGCGGCGGAAGCGACGCGAACGCCCTGATCGCACGGGGCTACGAAGCCCTCCTGCTCGCAAACGGCACGGCTGCCAACCACACCGCGCAGGAGAGCGTCAGCGCCGATGCGATCGTGAAGATGCTCGGCGTCTGCGAGGCGATCGTGGCGATCGCGGGCGAATCGTGACGGACGGCAGCGGATGCTGAAGCTGCGTCGCGGGCGGGTCGTTTCCGCCGACCCGCTCACCGTCGAGGTCGGTGGAACCGAGCGCCGCGCCTGGGCCGACGAAGGCCTGGTCGGCCCCTGCGAGGTCGGCGACGACGTCGTCGTGAACACGGAGGCCCTCGACCTCGGCCTCGGCTCGGGCGGCTTCGACATCGTCCACGTCAACCTCACCCGGGGCCTGGAGGGTGCCGGCCCCGACGGGGCGCACGTGATCAAGCTCAACTACAGCTCCCTCCAGCACTCGGTCGAGCCGATCGAGGCGGACGCCGACGCCGCTGTCCGCTCGATCCCGGTGCTGGTGATCCCGCTCCACGGCCACCTGGCGCCGGCGGCGTGGGCCGCGGCCGAGGCGCGGCGCGGTCTGCGGATCGGCTACGTCCAGGGTCCGGGTGGGGCGCTGCCCGGCGCGTTTTCGCGCGACGTCGCAGAGCTCCGGGCGCGGGACCTCCTCTGTGGGCAGATCACGGCGGCCGCGGCGTACGGCGGAGAGCACGAGTCGATCAGCGTCATCGGCGCGCTCGACGCGGCGGCCCGGGCGCTCGGGTGGGATGCGGCGATCGTCGGGCCCGGGCCCGGGATCCTCGGCTCCGCGAGCCGCTTCGGTCACGGCGGGATCGCGGCGCTCGAGAACGCCCACGCCGCGATCGCCCTCGAGCTGCCGACGCTCGTCTGCCCGCGGCTGTCGACCTCCGATCCGCGTCCCCGGCACCGCGGGCTCAGCCACCACTCGGCCACGGTCCTCGATCTGCTCCTGGCGCCGGTGCGCGTCCCCGTCCCGGAGATCGAGCTCGAAGGCTGGCCGCCTGACGAGCTCACGGAGATCACCGGCGAGCGGCACGATCTCGCGGTCGAGCCCGTCGACCTCGAGGGGTACGCGGCGAGCGGCCTGCCGACGCGGACGATGGGCCGCTCGCTGGAGCAGGACCCGCTCTTCTTCGCCGCGCCCCTTGCGGGCGGACGGGCGCTTGCCGGGGCGCTCGGCGGGTAGGGCTGGCGGCGTGGAGCGAATCGGATCGCGCACCGTCTACGAGGGTCCCGTCGCCGACGTGCGCATCGACGAGTTCCGCTACCCCGACGGCTCCACTTCCGAGCGGCAGGTGGTGGCCCACCCCGGTGCCGTGACGATCATCGCCCACGACCACGAGCACGTCTGGCTCGTACGCCAGCCGCGCGAGCCGGTCGAAGAAGAGGCGTTGCTCGAGCTCCCCGCCGGGAAGCTCGACGTGGAGGGTGAGTCGCCACGCGAGTGCGCCCAGCGCGAGCTGGTGGAGGAGATCGGCAAGTCGGCGGGGGAGTGGCGTGAGCTGAAGCGCTTCTATATCTCCCCGGGCCTGACGTCGGAGGAGATGTGGCTCTTCCTCGCCACCGATCTCACCGACGCCGAGCACGAGCCGGATCCGGAGGAGCGGATCGAGATCGTCCCCTGGCCGCTCGCGGATCTCGACGGTGCGATCGAGGCGTGCGCGGACTCGAAGTCCCTCGTCGGCCTGCTCTTGCTCCGCCAGCTCCTGCGGTAGCCCGCTTGCACGGGAAGGTGCGCGCGCCGGGCACGAGAACCCAGGGCCATGGCCGTCGCCGTTCAAAAGCCGGAGAGCCGCCGCACCGACGCGCGCTTCGAAGCGCTCGTCCTGGATTTCCTCGCCTACCTGGAGTTCGAGCGCGGCCTCGCCCGCAACACACTTGACGCTTACCGCAGCGACCTGTTCCAGTTCGGCGCCTTCCTCGCCCGCCGCGATCGGGGTGCGACCGAGGTGGAGCGCGCGGACGTCGCCGACTTCCTTGCGGACCTCGCCACCGGCGACCCGGGCGGCGGAGCCAACGGAGAGGGCCGGGCGCCCTGCTCGCCCGCGACGATCAGCCGCAAGACCGCCTGTCTGCGCTCCTTCTACCGCCACCTGCGCCGGGAGGAGCTCGTCGACGAGGATCCGACCGCGACCCTGAGCCCGCCGGCGAAGAGCCGCAAGCTGCCCCAGGTGCTCAGCCACGCGGAGGTGACGAAGCTGCTCGAGAGCGCTCGCGGCGCCGACCCGATCGCCGTTCGCGACCGGGCGCTGCTGGAGATCATGTACGGGTGCGGGCTACGAGCCTCGGAGGCGATCGGGCTCGAGGTCGGCGACGTCGACGTCCGCCACGGGTTCGTCCGCCCGCACGGCAAGGGCTCGAAGGACCGCGTCGTCCCGCTCGGCAGCGAGGCGGCGCGCGCGATCGACCGCTACCTGCGGCTCGGGCGCCCGCAGCTGATCGGAGCCCGTGCGGAGAGCCGGCTGTTCGTCAACTTCCGTGGAGGCGGGCTCTCGCGCCAGGGGCTCTACAAGATCATCCAGCGCCATGCGCGCGAGGTCGGCCTGGAGAAGAAGATGAGCCCGCACACGCTGCGCCACACCTTCGCCACCCACCTGCTCTCCGGCGGCTGCGACCTGCGCTCGGTGCAGGAGATGCTCGGCCACGCCGACGTCGCGACGACGCAGCTCTACACACACCTGTCCCGCGAACGGATCAAAGAGGTCTACTTCGCGGCCCATCCTCGGGCGCAGCGGTAACACTCGGGCGCAGCGGCTCCGCCGCGCTTCTGCGGGTGCCGGCCGTCGCACATGGCTGGGTGGGGGCGGGCGGGTGTTCGGGTTCGGTTTCGCGCGTCTCTCGTGACGCGCTCCTAGCGAGCGGCAGCTAACGCACCGTATAGGGGCGAAATCTGCCGCTCGATCTGGAAGTGGGCGCAGCGCTAAACGAAAGAGGGTGCGCAGGCCCTGCGGCCCACGCACCCTCTCGATCCGAGTCTTACCGGCGCGCTACTTCTTCTTCACCTTGAACTTGAAGCTCGCGCTGGCGGCGTTCGTGCTGTTGGTGACGGTGGCCGTCCCCTTCAGCTTCTTGTTCGCCTTGAACGCCTTCTTCGCCTTCTTGCTCAGCTTCACGGGGACGGTCGCCGTCGTGCCCGGCGGGACCGAGTAGAGCGCCTTGCCGATCGACTTGGCCTTCGCGCGTCCGGCTGCCTTGTTCAGTTTCGGCAGCTTGGCGATCAGGTTGATCGAGCCCTCGCAGTTGACCGTGATCCCAATCTGCAGCAGGCAGGTGACCGGGAGCTGTGCGAACTTGCCGCTGAGGATCCACTTCGTCGTCGAGAAGCCCACGCCGACCTGGCCGGCGAAGATGTCCGGCGGCTTGCAGGTCGCAGGCGTCTCGGTGGTGAACCTGATGTTGTCGACGAACGCGGCGGAGTCGAAGATGAAGTCGCCGCTGTCGAAGATCGACAGGTAGAGGAAGTGCTGCCCCGGTGTCACCAGCGCCTTCGTCGTCAGCACTCCGGTGGCCGCGTCATAGGTCGTTCCGACCGAGTTCACGTCGGCGACGGTCGTCGGCCCGACGGTATCGACCGACACGCGGTCGCCCGCAGCGGCGGCGAAGTCGTTCGGGGCCGAGATCACGGTGCCGGCAACGGCCCAGGTGCTCGCGTCGAGCTCGGCGACGAACGCATCGTTGAAGCCCTTGTTGACGAACTCCGGGAACTCCTCGGAGAGGAACTTGTAGTCGAAGTTGAGGCAGTTGGTGCCCGCCGGGGGCGTCACGGGGATCGCGAGTGTGGCCGGGTCTCTTGCCTCGCCGCGACCGGGGACCGTGTAGCCGAGCGATGCACCGTCGCCCGCGGCCGCGTTCGGGTCATCGGCGAGCTCGGCGTCGCCCGAGCTGATCACGGTGAACGTCGGTCCGCTGGTCGGAAAACCCGCCAGCGGCGTATCGCTCACCGCGAGTGGGAAGTCCGGCGCGGGCGCCGCGTTGAGGACTGCGCCGGGTACCGGTGCGCCGGTGATCGCTGCCGCGAGGTCGTCGGCGTTGTCGGTGCCGGTAACGGCAGCGTTCGCCGGGCCGGCCATCGCCGCCGCGACGAATCCGCACGCCCCGATTGATAGCGCCGTGCGCCGCATCTGCCGCGCACGACTGCGTCCGGTTCCGGACATTGTGCTCTCCTTCGTCTCCCTGGTTTCCCCCCGAAGGGGCTCCGTCATTGCGGACAATATGCGCGTCGCGGCGGCGGGTCAAGGGCTCACGGGTGAGGATCGTCACACCAGGGAGCGCTGCCACCAGGTGACGTCCCAGGGCCGGCCGAACTTGAAGCCAACGCCCTCGAACGTGCCGACGCGGCGAAAGCCGAACGCTTCGTGGAGCGCGGTGCTGGCCGGGTTCGGCTCCGCCAGCCCCGCGACCGCGAGCCGCAGTGGCGAGCGCTCGAGCAACGGGATCAGCTCCGCGTAGAGTGCTCGTCCGACGCCGGTGCCGCGGGCGTCCTCGGCGACGTAGACCGACGTCTCGCACGTGGTCGAGTACGCGGCCTTGGCCCGGAAGAGCGCGCTCTTCGCATAGCCCGCGACGCGGCCGTGCCCGTCGAGCGCGGCGAGGAGGAAGTGGCCTCGGGCGGGGTCGGACTTGGCGAGCGCTGCCTGCCAATCACGCGCGTCGGGCGCATCGAGGTCGAACGTTGCCGCGGAGCTCTCGACCACCGCGCGGTAGATCTCTGCGATCTCGCCGAGATGCTCGGCGCTCGCCTCGACGACGTCGATGCTGGGCTGTTCGCGGGCGCTCGCCACAATGCAAGTGTGCCGGAGCTCCCCGAGGTCGAGACGATTCGCAGGCAGCTCGATCCGGAGGTGAGCGGGCTGCGGATCGAGGGCGCCGAGGTTCTCGACGAGCGCTGGACGCGGCCAGAGCCGCCGGCGGCGCTCGAGCGCGCGGTGGCCGGGAGGCGGATCGAGTCCGTGGACCGGCGCGGCAAGTACCTGCTCGTCCGCCTCGACGACCGCTCTGCTCTGATCATGCACCTGCGGATGACCGGCAACCTGGTCCGGCGCCCGCCCGACGCGCCGGCGGCGGCGGGCAGACTCGCCGAGCCGCGCTTCGGCGGCCCGCGCCTGTATGAGACCGACCCGGACGCCCGCCACCTGCGCGCGCGGCTTGTCCTCGGCGACGGCTCCGAGCTCTGGTTCACCGATCCGCGGCGCTTCGGGCACGCCGCGGTGTTGGCCGAGGAGGAGATCGACCCGTACTTCCTTACCCGGCTCGGGGTCGAGCCGCTCTCGGGCGATCTCACCGGCGCGCGCCTGCTGGAGCTCGCGCGGGATCGCCGCGCACCGCTGAAGTCGTTTCTCCTCAACCAGACGGGTGTCGCCGGGATCGGGAACATCTACGCGGACGAGGCCCTTTGGCGGGCGGAGCTCCACCCGCTCTCGCCCGCGGGATCGATGCGTGCCGAGCACGCGGAGGCGCTGCGCGAGGGGATCGTGGGGGCGCTCGAGGCCGGTCTGGCAAACGGCGGCGCCTCGATCGACGACTACCGCGACGCGCGCGGCGAGCGCGGGTCGATGCAGGACGAGTTCCTCGTCCACACGCGCGAGGGCGAGGATTGCTTTCGCTGCGGTGGCGAGATCCGCCGCGTGGTCGTCTCGGGACGCTCGACCTACTTCTGCCCCGGCTGCCAGGTCCGGCTGCGGGCGCGGCGCCGCCGGACGAAGCGACGCGCCGCGGGCGGATGAGCGAGCCGCCGGCGCCGCCCGAGGGCTTCGAGGTCGGTCACTGGACCGATCGAGAAGGCGTGACGGGTTGCACGGTCGTCATCGCGCCGCCGGGATCGCGAGCCGGCGTCGACGTGCGCGGCGGCGGCCCGGGGACCCGCGAGACGGACGTGATCGGTCCGCTCGCGGGGACCGCGGAGGTGACCGCGGTGATGCTCAGCGGTGGAAGCGCCTACGGCCTCGGGGCGGCCGACGGGGCGATGCGCTGGCTCGAGTCGAAGGGACGCGGCTACGCGACCCCGGGCGGCCTGGTCCCGATCGTCCCGGCGGCCGTGATCTACGACCTCGCCACAGGCGATCCGTCGGCGCGGCCGGACGCTGCCTCCGGCGCCGCGGCGTGCGAAGCCGCGCGGCCCGGGGTGCCCGAGCGCGGGCGCGTCGGCGCCGGGACGGGGGCGGCGGTGGGCAAGATCCTCGGCCGCGAGAACGCGACCTGGGCCGGGGTGGGTTATGCGGCTGGGCGGACCGGCTTCGGCGCGACCGTCGCGGCGCTGGCGGTGGCCAACTCCTTCGGCGACGTGGTCGGCGCGGACGGTGCGCTGATCGGGAGCGCCCGTGATCCCGGCGGCGATCCGGTCTCGACCGCTGCGACGATCGCGGCGATGGAGGGGCCGCCCGACTGGACGCGGCTCGAGGAGCGCAACACGACGCTGGTCTGCGTGATGACCGATGCCTCGCTGACGAAGGCGGCCTGCACGCGGGTCGCGCGGATGGCGAGCGGGGGTGTGGCGCGGGCGGTCGACCCGGTGTTTTCCGACGTCGACGGCGACGTCGCGTTCTGCGTCGCGTCGGGGGATCCGGCCGCGGAGGCAGATCGCTTCGCCGCGATCGCGATCGGCACCGTCGCGGCCCACGTGACGGCGGCCGCGGTCCGCGACGCCGTCGTGGCCGGCGACTAGCTCCGTCCGCCCGGCGCGTCATCGTGAGAGATGTGCCGGGGAAGTTCAAGACGGAGGCCATCGTCCTGCGCAGCATCCGGTACGGCGAGGCCGATCGGGTGCTTCACCTCTACAGCTCGAACCGGGGACGGATCGGGGCAATCGCGAAAGGCTCGCGGCGGCCCCGCAGTCGTTTCGGCGGCCGGCTGGAGCCGTTCTTCAGGTTGCGTTTGGTGCTCCACGAGGGCAGGGGGGATCTGGCGACGGTGACCGCGGCCGACACGATCTCGGCGCATCCGCGGTTGCGCGAGAGCGGACCGGCGCTTGGTGCTGCTGCGCGCGCTTGCGATGCGGTGTTGCGGCTCTGCGATTCGGAGGAGGCGAATCCGGCTGCTTACAACCTGCTCTGTCGCTATTTGGCGCTGCTCGAGGGCGAGGGCGAGGATGATCAGACGGCGGATGTGGACGGGGCAGCGGGGTTGGCGACGGCGCTCGCGTTCAGACTCAAGTTGGCGCTGGCAACCGGCTTCGCCCCCGAGCTCGCCTCATGCGCGCGCTGCGGCGAGGCCGACGGGCTCTCGGGCTTCTCGGGGGCGGCCGGCGGCGTCGTCTGCTCGGCCTGCGAGCGGGACGGGTTTCCGCTCGGTGCCGACGGGCACGCCTTCCTGGTCGAGGCGCTCGGCAAGCCGCTGGCACAGGCGCCCCCTGCGGGCGATCTCGCCCTGCGCCAGGCGGAGCGGGCGATCTCGGCGACGCTCGAGCATCACGCGCAGGTGCAGCTGCGCGCTGCCGCGTAGAACCTTCTCAGCCCGCCGCGGGCGTCGATCCGCCAACATCAAGGCGTGAGTACGACCGCGCCCGAGCAGCGCGAAGAGGAGCCGAGCGAGGAGCGGGAGGAAGCGTCGCGGCGGTTTCGCGACGAACAGCACGCCGACCTGATGAGCGCGCTCGGCGGCCCGCAGGGGATCGCCGACTCGAGCCTGCCCGCACTCGGGTTCGTCATCACCTATACGGCGAACGGCAACGACATCGGCGGCGCGGCGTGGGTCGCCCTCGGCCTCGGGGCGTTGATGGCCGCGGTGCGCATCGTGCGGCGCGAGACGCTCCAGTTCGCGCTCGCCGGGTTCGCGGGGGTCGCCATTGCGGCGTTCATCGCCGACCGCACGGGCCGGGCCGAAGATTTCTTCCTCCCCGGGCTGCTCCTGAACGCGGCATACGCGACCGCGTATCTGATCTCGATCGCGGTCCGCTGGCCGCTCCTCGGCGTGATTTTGGGCCCGGTGACGGGGGAGGGGATGAGCTGGCGCCGTGACCCCGAGCGCTTGCGGCTCTACACGCGGGCGAGCTGGATCTGGGTCGGCGTGTTCCTCGTGCGGCTGGCCGTACAGCTGCCGCTGTATCTCGCCGGGGCGGTGCTAGCGCTCGGCATCGCGAAGACGGCGATGGGGTTGCCGATATTCCTGATCGCGATCTGGCTCTCGTATCTGATCCTGCGCGACGGGAGTGAGACGACGCGGCCGGAGCCGGCGGTTTGAGCGACTCGGCGCTGCGCGCGGACCCGTCGGCGCTGCCGCTCGAGCGGCGCGTGCGCGCGTGGGAGGAGGAGTACCTGTGGGAGCACGCGACGCGCTCGTATCCGGCTCAGAGGCCGGAGCCGGAGGCTGACAGCGAGGTGCGGACGCCGTTTCAGCGCGACCGTGACCGGATCGTGCACACGAAGGCGTTCCGGCGTCTGAAGCACAAGACGCAGGTGTTCATCGCGCCCGAGGGCGATCACTACCGGACGCGGCTCACGCACACGATCGAGACCTGCTGCATCGCCCGCACGGTCGCTCGCGCGCTCGGATTGAACGAGGATTTGACCGAGGCGATCGGGCTCGGCCACGACCTCGGCCACCCGCCGTTCGGGCACATCGGCGAGGAGGCGATCGACGAGGCGCTGCGCGAGCTCGGCGAGGACGGCTTTCGCCATAACCGTCATTCGCTGCGAGTGGTCGACGAGCTCGAGCGTGACGGGCGCGGGCTCAACCTGACCGAACAGGTGCGCGACGGGATCCTCAACCACACCGGGCCGACGCACCCGGCGACGCTCGAGGGCCGGATCGTCCGGCTGGTGGATCGCGTGGCCTACATCAACCACGACATCGATGACTCGGTGCGCGCGGGGATCCTGGCCGAGGGCGAGCTGCCGGCAAAGGAGATCGAGCTGCTCGGTGCGACCGGGGCGGCGCGGATCGACCGGCTGGTGAACGACATCGTGGCCAGCTCGCGCACGGCAGGCGACATCGCGCAGTCGGAGGAGATCGGGCGGGCGATGCTCAGGTTGCGGAAGTTCATGTTCGATCGGGTGTACCTGGGACCGGAGGCGCGGAGCGAGCACCAGCGGGTTCAGCGGACCCTGCGAGGGCTCTTCGAGCACTACCTGGAGCAACCGGAGCTGATCGGGGCGGGGGAGGGCGGCGTGCAGGCGGTGACCGACTACGTCGCCGGGATGACCGATCGCTACGCGATCGCGTCGTTCCGCAGGCTCGCGCTCCCCGAGGAGTCGAAACTTTGAGCTTCACCCGCGAGTCGGTCGAGCGGGTGAAGGAGGCGAGTGACATCGTCGAGGTGATCTCCGCGTACACCGACCTGCGGCGCTCGGGGACCAGGTTCACGGGCCTGTGCGCGTTCCACGACGAGCGCTCGCCGTCGTTCTCCGTCGACCCGGCGGAAAAGCTCTACCACTGCTTCGGGTGCGGGGTGGGGGGCGACGTGATCAAGTTCGTCGAGGAGAAGGAGGGGCTCGGGTTTCCCGAGGCCGTGGAGGCGCTTGCGGAGCGCTACGGGGTCGAGCTCGAGCGCGAGAGCGAGGATCCGCGGGCGGAGGAGAAGCGCAAGCGGCGGGCGCGGCTGGGGGAGTTGCTGGAGCGCACGGCCGGCTTCTACTCGACGTTCCTGTGGGACGCCCCCCAGGCCGCGAAGGCGCGCGAGTACCTCGCCGGGCGGGGATTGTCCGAGGCGGTACTGCGCGAGTTCGGCGTCGGCTGCGCGCCCGCGACGTGGGACACGGTGTTGATGCGAGGCCAGAAGGCGGGTTACGCGGTTGCCGAGATCGAGGCGGCGGGCTTGGTGCGCCAGGGCCAGAAGGGGCGTGGGCACTACGACCAGTTCCGCGCCCGGATCACATTCCCCATCCGCGACGCGCGGGGGCGGGTGACCGGGTTCGGCGGCCGGGCGCTGAAGCCCGATCAGAAGCCGAAGTACGTCAACTCGCCCGAAGGTGAGCTCTACTCGAAGCGCAGGACGCTGTACGGGATCGACCGGGCGCGCCCGGCGATCGCGAAGGGCTCGCGGGCGCTCGTGGTCGAGGGGTACACGGATGTGCTCGCCTGCCACCAGGCCGGGATCAAGGATGCGGTCGCGGTGATGGGAACGGCGATCACGCCCGAGCAGGTGAAGATGCTCTCGGCGTACGCGGAGGAGGCCGTGCTCGCGCTCGATGCGGATCGGGCCGGGCGCGAGGCGATGCTGCGCGCGCAGGGGGTGGCGAGCGGCAAGCGGCTGCGGTTGCGGGTCGCGCGGCTGCCCGAGGGAGAGGATCCGGCCGACCTGCTCGGCGGCGGGGACCAGGTGGCGGCGGCGAAGTTTCGCGACGCGATCGAGGCGGCGGAGGATCTGCCGTCGTTTCACGTGCGGACGCTGCTCGACGATGCGGACCTGAGCTCCCCGGGCGGACGGGATCGTGCGCTCGACGAGGTCGTCCAGGTGATCACGGTAATGCCGGACTCGATCACCCGCGAGGAGTTGATGCGCGAGGTCGCCGATCGGCTCAATGCCGACCCAGGCCTGGTCGGGCGGCGGGTCGGCGAGGCGGGTCGGGGCGAGCGGCGTCCGCCCCGAGGAGGTGGTGGTGGAGCTCCAGATCTCGGGCCGCAGGATCCGGGCCCCGACGCCGAGCCGCCGCGGCAGCTGAACGCGGCGGAGCGGCGCGAGCTGGCGCTGCTCGCGATGTGCGTGAAGCTGCCGGCGGAGGGCCGCGGCAGCATCGAGAGGCTGACGCCGGAGCACTTCTCGAACCCGGTGGCCGCCCGCGCGCTGGGGTGGCTCGATGAGCATCTCGACGAACCGATGGAAGGTCTCGGCCGCGAGGACGAGGAGCTCCTGGCCTACATGACCCAGGTGGTGATGGTGGCCGAGCGCGAGCCGGCAAGCCGGGCGTCGATCGACCTCAGCCTGCTCGAGCTCGAACGCGGCCTGATCGACCGCCGCATCGCCGCTGTAGCCGGCAACGGGGGCCAGGCGCTGGTCGAGCTGCAGAAGGAACGGGCGCAGCTGAACGAGCGCATCGAGCGCTTCGGCGGGGTCTAAAGGCACACGAACATAGGTTCGGTTTTCCGTCCGGCCCGAGGTAGAAAATCGAGGCATGGATCGCGATCAGCTCGAGGCTTGGCTTGACGATGGGCTCTCGCTCGGACAAATCGCCGCGCTCGTTGAGCGCGACCCGTCGACGGTGGGGTACTGGGTGAAGAAGTACGGGCTGACGCCCAACGGTGCGGCGAAACACCGGGCGCGCGGTGCCTTGGTGCGGGAACAGCTCGAGCCGCTGGTGGAGCGCGGCCTCACGGTTGCCGAGATTGCGAATGCCCTGGACCGAAGCTCCACCACGGTGCGTCATTGGCTTGGGAAGTACGGGCTGCGGCAGTCCCGGCGTCGCGGCCGGCGCCCGACAGTTCCGAGGACCGTGGTTGAGGAGGCGGTCCGCGCCGGGCACCGAACGCTTCGCGCGGAATGCCCACATCATGGTGAGGGCACTGAATCCCTCGGAGAAGCGGTTCTCGCTCTCGCTTCGAGGCCGGACGCGGTCGATCAACGAGCTTCGCGAGGAGGCGAAAAAATGCGCTCTCCTCTGCGCGAACTGTCATGCGGAGGTGGAAGGCGGCGTCAGCGAGATCTGAAAATAGACCAGCGCGTGTCGCGGTTCACTTGAGCTCCCCCGGGTGGATTCGAACCACCACGCCTTGATTAACAGTCAAGTATGCTGCCGTTACATCACGGGGGATCTTTCGCGCGCCTTTCGGCGCGTTTTTTTAGGCTAGCCGACGGTGCCGTAGGTCGCCACTCAGGACGCTAGCCGCTCCACCAGCTCCGCGGCCCGCATCGCGCCGTCGTTCGCCTCCGCCCAGCGCCCGATCTCGCGCGCCCGCTCGGCGTAGCTCGGATCGCTGAGCGCTCGGCGTACCGCGACGCGCAGCGTCGCCGCGCCCGTCAGCCGCCACGGCAACATCAGCCCCGCGCCTGCCCACGCGACGCGCGCGCCGTTCTCCGCCATGTCGCCGACCGCCGGGCAGCAGATCGCCGGCACGCCGGCGGCGAGCGCCCGGGCCACCGTCCCGTGGCCTCCGTGGCAGATCACCAGATCCGCGGCCGCGAACGCCTGCGTGTAGCTGAGCCAGTCGACGACGACGGCGTTCGGGGGCGCGACGACCGAGCCGTCACCGCCGAAGCGCCGATTCGTGGTCGCCAGCACGCGCACCGGCTCGTCGGCGAGCGCCTCGAGCCCCTGGCGCACCAGCCGCTGCTCGGGATCCTGCGCCGTCGACGGGGCGATCACCACCAGGGGGCCTTCGCCCGCCGGCAGCTCCACGTCCGGATACGGGATCTCGAAGCCGATCGGCCCGACGACATGAGTACCGGTCGGCCAGCTCCGCGGATACTCGAGCTGCGGAAACGTCCCCACGATCGCGAGCGCTTCGCTGATCCCCGCGTTGAGCCGCTCCGTCGGCGCGAGCCCCGTCGCGACCCGGGAGCGGTTCATATCGTCGAGTCCGCGACGGAAGCCCTCGCGCAGCAGCGGCATCGTCCCGCGCCACAGGGCCCGCCCGACGACCGTCCGCGGCGGCAAGCCGCCGATCGCAAACGGCGGCATCCCCGGCTCGTGCACCGGATAGACGTGCGGGATCAGGGTTGCCAGCCGCAGCCCGACCCTCTCCGCCGCCAGCGTCGGCGCCAGGGTGAGGATGTCGCTGACGACCACGTCGAACTGCTCGCGCTCCATCATCGGCACGAGCGCAAGCGCAGCCTCGGCCGCCGACGGAACGCCGTCCGAACCGGGCGCGGGAGGCGGGAAGGTCACGTACTCCTCGGCCGCGGTGAACCCGAGCCCCGCCGCCGTTACGACGTCGCGCCACTCCTCCCAGGTCTCGACCAGGACCTCGTGTCCGCGCCCGGCGAGCGCCCGCGCGAGCCCGATCGCCGGGAACGCATGACCCGCGTCACCGAAGGCGGCGACGAGCACGCGCATGCAAGATCCCGTTCCGCCGCCACCCTGATCGCTCCGTCGCCCGTTCACCGTGCGCACCATTCTTCCTATGAACGGCAGCACACCGGATCCGGCGCGACGCCTGCGAAGGGCCGTCGACCGCCTCCCGCGCCGTACCAAGGAGGCGATGCTGCGAGGCATCGATACCAACCGGATCGTCGTCGGCGCCTACGTCGACCCCCGCTCGGGCGGCGTCTGCCCGATGCTCGCGGCGCACCGAAACGGCGGCCGCACGGACCTCGCCAGCTTCGCCCGCGCCTGGGATGAGTACACCGGCGCGAAGCGCCCCCGCCGAGCCACCCGCCGCGAGGTTCGCATCCTGCGCACGCTGATCAACGAATCGCTTCAGTTCGACACCTCGATCGAGCACGCCTCGATCGCCGAGCTCGCCGCCCAGATCCGCGCCGAGCGCGAGGCCTTCCACTGCGCCGAGGCGCGTGAGGCGGCCACGCGTCCCGCCCCGATCTCACCCGACGAGCCGGCAGACGCCGAGATTCGCGTCCGCCACCGTGCGCCGACCGGCGAGCGTCACCGCGGCTCCGAACTGCGCCTGCGACCGAACTGGTCCTGGCTGCGTCCCACCCGCCGTCTCGACGAGTTCAAGGACCTTCTCGCCGCCGCCGAGGAACAGCTCTCCGAGCAACGCGCGGCCGAGCTGCTCGGCGAGTCGGCGGAGCTGCTCGCCGAGCCCGCCGCGGACCGCTAGATCAGCTCGCCGTTGCGGGTGAAGACGATCTCCGGCACCCAGCACGCCGGCGACGTCGCGAGCAGGAACTGCACCGCCTTGGCGATGTCCTCCGGCCGGATCATGTCCTCCGCCGGCACTCTGTCCTTGACGAACTCGGTCATCGGCGTGTCGACGAAGCCGGGGCAGAACGCCGTCACCTGGATCCCGTGCTCGGCGTTCTCCTTCTGCGTCGCCTGGCTGAACCCGACGACCCCGGCCTTCGTCGCCGAGTACACGGAAAGCCACGCCTGACCAGTCTTTCCGGCGATCGAGGCCGTATTTACGATCAGCGCCTTTCCATGGTCCGCACCCGCCTCACGCAGCATCGGCAGCCCCTCGCGCGTGGCGAGGATCAGCCCGCGCAGGTTCGCGCCGATCTGGATGTCGAGCTTCTTCGTCGTGATCTCGCCCATCGCCTCGCCGATCCCGACGCCGGCGTTGTTGACGAGCACGTCGAGGCGCCCAAACCGTTCCTTGTGCGCGACGAAGAGCTTCTGGATCTCCTCCTCGTCCGTCATCTGCGCCGGGACCGCCGCCGCCTCGATCCCGTCCTCGCGGAGGGAGGCGGCCGCCGCCTCGAGCTTGTCCGGTCGGCGCGCCGAGACCGTGACCGCGTAGCCGTCCTCGCCCAGCGCCCGCGCGATCGCAAGCCCGATCCCGCTCGATCCGCCGGTCACCAGTGCCGCACGTTCCGCCACATCTCCTCCTTCGACGACCCCTCTACAAGAACGGGGCCACCCTATCCCGCGAAGCCGCTTAAGCGACTCCTTAGCCGCGTTTCCTAGCATTCCCGCAGTGCGGCCCCCTCGCCTTCGTCCCAACGCCATGCCCGTGCTCGCTGTCTCGGCGAGCGCGGTGCTGCTGCTCGCCGGCTGCGGCGAGAAGGATGAGTCCGAGGGGGAGGTCGCCCGCGCGGCGCCCGAGACCGCCAGCTTCCCCGCGCCCGACGGCGGCAGTCTCGATGAGTTCGTGGCCGCGAACCGCGGCACCGGAGAGGAGCTCGTCGTCTCACCCGCCGGCCAGGTCTTCACCGTCGGGCGCAACCGCTTCGGCTTCGGCGTGTTCGAGGTCGACCACACACAGGTCACCGACGCCGACGTCGCGATCTACGCCGCCCCGGCGACCGGCGGCCGAGTCCGCGGGCCGTTCCCGGCGCGCGTTGAGAGCCTCGAGACCGAACCCGCCTTCACCGCCGAGAACACCGCGGCCGACCCGGACGCCGCCAAGGTCGTCTACGTCACCGACCTGGAGCTCGACCAGCCGGGCGAGTGGCGGCTCGCCGCCCTGGTCCGCCCGCCCGGAGGCGAGCCCCAGACCGCAACCGTTACCGGGCCGTTGATCGTCAACCGGCGGGACGGCGTTCCGGGCCCCGGCGACCCGGCGCCCAAGGTGCACACGCCGACGGCCGACGAGGTCGCCGACATCTCGGAGATCGACACCCGCGTCCCCCCGGGCACCATGCACGACGTCGATCTCGCGGACGCGCTCGGCAAGGAGCCGGTCGTCCTCCTCTTCGCCACGCCGGCGCTATGTCAGAGCCGCGTCTGCGGCCCCGTCGTGGACGTCGCCGAGCAGGTGAAGCGCGACCGTCCCGACGACGCCGCCTACATCCACATGGAGATCTACGAGGACAACATCCCCGACCCGAACAAGCTCCGCTCTCAGGTGAAGGCCTACGACCTGCCGACGGAGCCGTGGCTGTTCGTGATCGACGCCGACGGCAACATCTCGACTCGGATCGAGGGCGCGTTCAGCGCCGCGGAGCTCGAGGAAGCGCTCGACCGGGTCAAGAGCCCGAGCTAGCGGCTAGGTCCTACTCGGGCGAGTCACCGTTCATCCTCGTCATCTGCACCGTGGCACTGAGCTCGCTCGCTGCCGGTCCCCGATAGACGCCTCGGATCGGCGGCACGTCCTGGTAGTGGCGGCCGTGGCCGATCTTCACGTAGCTTTCCCCGGCGCGCGCCCGGTTGGTGGGATCGAAGCCGATCCAGCGCAGCTTCCCGTCCGTGTCGGGCAGCAGCACCTCGAGCCATGCGTGCGTCTGCACCTCGACCGAGTCGTCCCCGCCGCTCCTCGGCGCCGCGAAGAGATAACCCGAGACGTAGCGGGCGCCGAGCGACAGCTCCCGCAGGACCGTTACCCCGAGGTGGACGAAGTCCTGGCAGACGCCGGCACCACCGTCGAGCAGGTCGGTGACCGTCGAGCCGACGTAGGTCGCCCCGGCTCGGTACTCGAACCGATCCGGGATCACCTCACAGATCGCCTGCGCCGTCGCCAGCGGGGTCGCCTCGCGCACCGTCTCGACCAGTTCGTCGATCCGCTCGTCATCCGGCGGCCCGCTGGGGTGGAGCAACTGCTCGCCGGCGGCGGCCCGATAACCCTCTTCCGGGATCAGCTCCCAGCCCCCGTCCGGGTCGACCGGCTGCTCCCGAGTCGTCACGTGCATCCGGGCCTCGACGGTCAGCTGCTCGTGCGGCTCGGTGACGCCGAACTCGATCACCTCGGCGCCGAAGTAGTCGCGGTAGGAGTGGAGCCGCGCTTCGGGATCGATCCGCATGCTGAAATCGTCGACGGTCTGATGCGGCGTCGTCGCCGGGCGCACCCGTAGAGCGTTGAGGTTGTCGCGCACCGGCTCCGAGTACTCGTAGCCGGTCGCGTAGACGATCAGGAACCTCATATCGTCACCACGTGCGGTGTCGCCGCGGCCCCGCTGAAGTACCGCCGCTCGATCTCGCGGTCGGCCTCGGCAAGCTCATCCTGCACATGCTCGAGCAGGCCGGCGAGGGTTTCCGCGCGGTTGCCCGCGCTCCGGTGATGGAACTCGAGCTCCGCGCGCAGGCGCGCGAGGCGCAAAAGCGGAGGCGCGGTCCGGTAGCTCGGGTCCGCGTCGCGAAGGCGGTCGTGGAGCAGCTCGAGCGCCGCGGCGACCGAGTGTGGATAGGACTCCTCGAAGAGGAGAAAGGTCGCGACCGGGTAGGCATCCGCCGGCCCGGGAACGGAGCGCCGAAACGCCTCGGCGCCGCCGATCGCCTGCAGCAGGGCCGGGGCGGCGCCGCTTCGCGCCATCCCGCCGTCATCGTCGGCGAGCAGGTCGGGGACGATCGAGACGCGAAGCATTCGCAGCATCATGCTCGCGCCCTCGGCGTGCCGGCCGGCGGCCAGGTATGCGTACCCCTGGTCGCGAAGCATCGTCTCGTCGGCGAGACCCCACCAGAGCGCGCAGCGTTCGCGCACGTAGGAGTAGATGGAGTGCGGGCCGGTCTCGACCGCGGAGCCGAGGTCGCTCGTGTCGAGCTCGAGGTAGAGCGTGTTGAGGGCCTGCCACATCTCCCGCGAGACGACGTCGCGGACGCGCTTGGTCCCTTCGCGCGCGCGCTCGACGCACGTGGTCACCGACGCCGGACTTTCCGGGTCGAGCGTCAGCCGGCGGATCGCCTCGGCCGCGCGCACCGGCGCCGCCTCGGGGTCGGGGCCGGCGCCAAGCGCCGTCATCACCGCCTCCCACGGGAGCGGCGCGGCATCAGGGCCGCCGGGCGACTGGAGGCTGGCGCGAAAGAGCCCGTCGAGCATCCGAGCGGTGTCGTCGGCGCGGGCGACGTAGCGCCCGATCCAGTAGAGCTCGTGCGCGATCCGCGCCAGCATCAGCCGCTTCGTTCTTGCTGTTGCTGTTGCTCCTGCCCGGTCCAGATGCCCTGCTCGAGCGTCGGCATCTCCGGCAGCCGGCGCGGCTCGGCGACTTGGGCGCGGCCCGACTCGGCCTCGCCGGAGGCGAGCACCCAGGTGTCTTTGGAGCCGCCCCCGCGGGAGGAGTTGACGATCATCGATCCCTCGCGGAGCGCGACCCGGGTGAGCCCGCCGGGGACGATCTTCAGCTCGGAGCCGAAGACCGCGAACGGGCGAAGATCCACGTGGCGCGGGACCAGCTCGCCATCGTTGGCGACGGTCGGCGTGGTGGAGAGGTGGACGAGCTCCTGTCCGATCCAGACCGCCGGGTCACGGCGGACGAGGCGTCGCTGGGCTTCGATCTGTTCCTCGGTCGCACGCGGGCCGATGAAGACGCCCTTGCCACCCGACTCGTTTACCGGCTTCACGACGATCTCGTCGAGACGGGCGAGCGCGATCTCGAGCTGCTCGGGGTCGCGGAGCAGGTACGTCGGCACGTTGTCGAGGATCGGCTCCTCGCCGAGGTAGTAGCGGATCATCTCCGGCACGTAGCCGTAGACGGCCTTGTCGTCGGCGACGCCGGTGCCGACCGCGTTCGCGAGCGCGACGGTGCCCGCGCGGTAGGCGCGGATCAGCCCCGGGACCCCGAGCAGCGAGTCAGGGCGGAACTCGAGTGGGTCGATGAAATCGTCGTCGAGCCGGCGGTAGATCGCGTCGACCCGCGCCAGGCCCTCGGTCGTGCGCATGTAACAGATGTCGTCGCGGACGACCAGGTCCGACGCCTCGACCAGCTCGACCCCCATCTGCCGCGCGAGGAACGAGTGCTCGAAGTAGGCGCTGTTGGCCGGGCCCGGGGTCCAGACGACCACGGTCGGCTCGCGGCCGGGCGCGGGGGCGATCTCTCGCAAGGCGCTCAGGAGCAGCTGCGGGTAGTGGTCGACCGGGCGCACCCGGTACCCGGCGAACATCTCCGGTACCAGCCGGGTCATCGCGAGGCGGTTCTCGAGTACGTAGGAGATCCCCGACGGCGTCCGCACGTTGTCCTCGAGCACCTTCCAGCGCCCGTCGCCACCGCGGACGAGATCGCATCCGGCGACGTGGCAGTACGTACCGCCGGGCGGGCGGATGCCGTGGACCCCGCGGCGGAACTCGGGCGAGCCGACCACCAGCTCCCAAGGAACGATCCCCTCACGGACGATCTCGCGGCCGTGATAGACGTCGTCGAGGAACTCGTTCAGCGCCTTGATCCGCTGGACGAGCCCGCGCTCGATCGCCTCCCATTCGTGCGCGGGGATGATCCGCGGCACGAGGTCGAGCGGAAATGGCCGGTCCTGGGCAGCGCCGCTGGGGTCGGAGATCGCGAACGTGATCCCCTGCTGGCGAAAGGCCTCATCGCGGCGGCGGCCCAGGTCCATGAGCACCATCCGGCCCATCCGGTCGAGGCTCGAGACGAGGCCCGCGGCGTGCTCCCGCGCCGACCCCCGAGAGGCAAACACCTCGTCGACGAACCCATCGCGGGGCGAGTAGGCAGCCGACCCCGCGCTCAAAGGTGACGGCGGCTCCGGGACCGGCGGCTCTAGCTGCTCGTTCGCCAAGGCATCGGCCATTGTCCCAACGTACCCACGCCGCACGAATCGCGCCCCGGCGGAATCGGGTGCCGAGCGCCCCACCCACCCCGCCCGCCTCCGCAATCTGGGCGCTCCAGCGCTCTATACAGCGGGCATATGCCGCTAGTAGCGAACGTCGCGAGCCGACGGCGGTTCGGATCCGCATGGCTCGCTATCCTGCGGGCCGCTAGATAACCGGTAAAGCCGAGTCTCGAGGATTTCCTCGAGAACGGGGGAACCAAGCGTTTTGGGGCGAACCCGAGTGACCAGAGTCGGTCACGGAAGGGGGCGCAGGCTCTTTCAGCGCCAGCCCGTCAGCTAACCCCGTAGGCCGACGAAGGAGATACGGCGTTGTTTCGACTTGAGAAAAGGCGTGTGAAAACACGCTTCGCGACCGCTACGGGCGTCCTCGTGGGTGCCCTCGCGCTGATGACCGCGACCCACGCCTGGGGAGGGAGCGGCGGTGTCGGAGACCCCGGCGGCGGCACCACGCCGACCGGCCCGACCGACCCGACGGACCCCACCACCCCGACCGACGGGGTCTTCCCGCTTCCGGGCAAGCACAGCTATGGCGACGGTTTCGGCGCCGGCCGCGACCACCAGGGGCAGGACTTGCTCTCCAAGTGCGGCAAGCAGATCGTCTCCGCCCAGTCCGGCCGCGTGCAGACGGTCGACTACCACGGTGCCGCGGGCAACTACATCGTCATCGACGGCCAGGGGCCGCTCGAGGATCTGGTCTACATGCACCTGGAGGAGCGGGGCACGCTGCGCAAGGGCTCTTTCGTGGAGGCGGGCCAGATGCTCGGCCGCGTCGGCGACACCGGCAACGCGAGCACATGCCACCTGCACTTCGAGATGTGGTCGAGCCCCGGCTACTACGAGGGTGGCGACGCGGTCGACCCCGCGCCGGCGCTGCGCGCCTGGGACAAGCGCAAGGGCACGAACAAGTAGGCCCGCGCTTCAGCCCTTCTTTCGCGGGCGCATGATGCGCTCGGCGATGGGCAGCTTGAGCGCGTGCGGGATCCAGCGCATCGCCGCGAACCCGGCGCGCACCGGGAAGCCGGGAACGACGACCCGGCTTCCCGAGTCGAGCCCGTCGATCCCCGCCTTCGCCGCCTCGTCCGCGTCGACCCAGACGGCGTCGGGGACCGCGCTCTCGATTGGCTGATCGCCGGCAACGTCCCAGAAGTCGGTCCGCACCGGCCCCGGGCAGAGCGCCGTCACCGTGACCCCGTCGCCCGAGACCTCGGAGTGGATCGCCTCGGAGAAGGTGAGCGCGTGCGATTTCGCCGCCGAGTAGCCGGCGGAGTAGGGCAGGGGTTGGAAGGCCGCGGTCGAGGCGACGTTGAGGATCGCGCCGGAGCCGCGCTCGACCATCGGCGGTAGGAACGCCGAGGTGAGCGCGACCACCGCCTCGACCAAAACGCGCACCTGCTGGACTTCGCGCTCCGGGTCGGACTCGGCGAACGCTCCGCCCGTGGCGAATCCCGCGTTGTTCACGAGCACGTCGACGCGCAGCCCGAGCGTCTCGATCTTCTTCGGCAGGCGCCCACGCGCCGCGGCGCTCGAGAGGTCGCACGAGATCGGCTCGACGCGGACGCCGAACTCCCCCGAGAGCTCCTTCGCGAGCTCGTTCAGAAGCTTCTTTCGCCGCGCGACGACAACCAGGTTGTGCCCACGAGAGGCGAGCTCCCGCGCGAGCGCGGTCCCGATGCCGGCCGAGGCGCCGGTGACGAGCGCGGTCGAGCTGTCGCTGGGCTTGGGTAGGGACATCAGTTTCCTCCGTCGGTCGAATCGGCGCGCGGCGCCTCCGCATCTGGAAGGCTGCCGGGCGATGGGTACCAGATACGGGGCCGGCGCCGTCGCGGTGCTCGCCGTTTTCACCCTCATCGCGGCGCCCGCCGAGGGCGCGCCGAAACCGAAGATCAAGGTGCTCTCGAACCGCGCCGACCTGATCTCGGGTGGGGACGCGCTAGTCGAGATCAAGGCACCGAAAGCGGTTTCGGCGAAGAAGCTCCGCATCCGCCTGAACGGAAAGCCGGTCAAGAAGCGGTTCGCGAAGCGCGCCAACGGCCGCTTCCAGGGAGTCGTGCGCGGGCTGCGCAACGGCAAGAACGTCCTCACCGCCCGCCGGCCGGGCGGCAAGGCGGCGAAGGTCAAGGTCCGCAACCACCCGATCGGCGGCCCGGTGTTCTCCGGGCCCCAGATCCAGCCCTGGGAGTGCCAGGTGGGGGCGCTCGACGCGCAGTGCAACCAGCCGCCGCAGTTCTCCTACCTCTATCAGCCCGCGGGGGGCGGCGAGCTTGAGCCTTACGACATCGCCAACCCGCCCGGCGACGTCTCCATGACGACTACCGATGAGGACGAGACCGTCCCCTTCATCGTCCGAATCGAGAAGGGCTACCAGGATCGCGACCAGTACAAGGTCGCGACGCTCTTCGAGCCCGGCGAGCCGTGGAAGCCGTGGGACCAGCAGGCCGGGCTGGAACGGGAAGCTCGTGCTCACACACGGCTACGGCTGCGGTGTGAGCTACGGCGCCGGCAGCGCCCCGGCGGTCGACGACGACCTCGGCAAGGCGGCGCTCGCGCGCGGCTTCGCGGTCGGCTCGACGGCGCTTGACAACAACTCGCACAACTGCAACATCGCCGTCCAGGCCGAGTCGCTTGTGATGCTGAAGGAGCACATCGTCGAAACCCGCGGGCCGATCCGCTACACGATCGCCAGCGGGTGCTCCGGAGGGTCGGTCGTCCAGCAGCAGGTCGCCAACGCCTACCCCGGCATCTACCAGGGGCTGACGCCGCAGTGCTCCTACCCGGACACCTTCTCGCCTGGCGCCCAGTTCGCCGACTACAACATGCTGCGCCAGTACTTCGAGAACCCCTCGCGCTGGGGCCCGGGGGTCACCTGGCTGCCGACGCAGTGGGCCCAGGTCGAGGGCCACGTCGCGTTCGTCAACGCGATCACCGCCGACGAGGGCCTCTTCAAGAGCGCGATCAATCCGCAGTACGCCTGCGACGGGACCACCGCCGAGATCCGCTTCCATCCGGTCACGAATCCGAACGGGGTTCGCTGTGACGCGCTCTCCTACATGATCAACGTGCTCGGCCCGCGCCCGCCCGAGGTCTGGACGCCGGTCGAGAAGCAGATCGGCCGGGGTTTTGCCGGCGTGCCGTTCGGCAACCAAGGCGTCCAGTACGGGCTTGGGGCGCTCCAGGAGGGCTCGATCTCGACGCAGCAGTTCGTCGACCTGAACGCCAACATCGGCGGCCTCTCGATGGACGACCTGAGCCCGACGCCCCAGCGGCTTCCCGGCGACGACGGCGCGCTCGCGAACGCGTACCGAAGCGGCGCCTTCAACCAGGCGAACAACCTCGACCAGGTGGCGATGATCAACCTCGGCGGCCCCGACCCGGGCCTCGCTCACGACTACAGCCACGCATGGTTCATGCGGGCGCGGCTCGAGCGCGAGCAGGGCCACCTCGGCAACTACGTCATGTGGTTCGGCCTCACCCCGATCGTCGGTGATCTCACCTGGGCCACCAAGGCGGTCTTCGCGATGGACCGCTGGCTCGAGGCCGTGGAGGCCGACAAGCGCAAGGTCCCGCTGTCGCGGAAGATCGTCGAGGACCGCCCGGGGGAGATTCGCAACCAATGCGAGGCGGCGCTCGGGTTGCCGCTGCCGTCCACCGTCTGTGACATCCCCCTCGCGCAGACGCGGTTCGGGACCCCGCGCACCGTCGCCGGCGACTCGATCGCCTCCGACATCGGCGCCTGCACGCTGAAGCCCCTGCGGCGAGTCGACTACTACCCGATCAACTTCACCGACGCGCAGTGGGGGGCGCTCCAAGCCGCGTTCCCGACCGGCGTTTGCGACTGGGCCCAGCCGGGCCGCGGCCAGCAGGACACGATCGCGTGGCTCACCTACCAAAACCGCAAGGGCGAGGTCGTCTACGGCGGCAAGCGGTTGCGCGCGGCGCCGAAGGCCTCCGGCCTCGGCTGGACCAGCAAGGCGTTCGCGGGCTGGACCACGGGGGAGTAGGCCGTCTTCGCACGTCGCCGGACATCTACTTCAGTCCCCCGGACCTCGAGCCGGTCAACGGCGCCCAGGGCGGCTGGGTGCGAACGGCCCACCTGTACGAGAGGCGATTCCTCGAGGGCCGGGCCCGCTGTCAGGGCGGGCCGGGCGTCGAGTTCCCCGACTAGCGCGTCGCCCATAGGGTGGGTGGCTCAGCGGGACCGCCCGGGGAGGCGCGGCGCGCCGGTGACCGGTGCCTCCGGAACCCGCCCGATCCCGCGGTAGGCTCGCCGACCGGGCCGGTAGCTCAGCTGGTTAGAGCAGGCGACTCATAATCGTCAAGGCGATGGTTCGAATCCATCCCGGCCCACTGAAAGCTGCACCGGGCGCGCTGTCATCGGCTCCGACGTCTGAAGAGCGTAGGCTTCGAGGCAGGGTGTTAGGGGATGTGGACGCGCTCGAGTGCGAAACGGCGGATCGGCTGATCCGTGCCATCAACGACCGGAGCATGGACGAGCTGCTGCGGATGTGCGCGGACGACGTGGAGATGTCCACGATCAACTCGCGCTTACTCGGGATGGAGTTGCGCGGGTCGGGCGGGATCGCCGAGTGGCTCGCCTACCTGGAGCGGGCGTGGGCCCACCTCGAAGGCAGGGAGTTCGAACTGCAGGCGCAAGACGACTGGGTTGTGGGTTCCGGGCATATGCGCGGCCGCGGGAAGGGAAGTAGCACCGAGATCGAGTACGCGGTTCATCCGGCGATCCGCGTGCGCCGCGGGCTCGTCGACCGGATTGGATTCTTCCTCACCCGGGAGGACGCCGAGCGCGCGATCTTGGACATGGCGGATGCCTGACGTCGTGCCGAGCCGGGCCGGAGCGACCGGACGAGTGATCGTCTCAGCCTGTCCGCAGGGTGCGCCACGCGTCGGACCAGGCTCTTAGCTCAGGTTGGCGGCTCGCGGCCCCTACCGCAACACACGGCCAGCTCTCACGCCGAGATGGCTCGAACCGGAGTTATGCACGCTTAACCGCCATCTCGGCCAGGGTTGTCGGTATGGAAGCGCAGCGCTTCTGGGTTAGGGTCGGAGGTATCTCGATGCAGCCTTCACCAGGAGCGGAGCTGAGGTCGTCGCACCGTGTGCGCTGGCTGGTCGTGGCGCTAGCACTCGCGCCGGAGAGGAATGCGAGGCGGCAACGACAACCGGGGCCGATAGCGACATCTCCAGCGATGCCGGACAAGCCGGCGAGGAGATCGTGATCAAGACGCAGGTGAAGATCACTGCGGCCGAGGAGAATGCTGGCTCCGACGTCAGCCGCGGTGAGATCCTCAACGGATCCTCCATCGGCGGCTCGCCGTTCTGCCCGGACGGGACGTTTCAGGACGCGCATTCGGAGGACACCGCCATCGGGTTCGTGGACAGAACGATTCAGTGCCCCGACGGCAGCCTGCGGATCGGCTTCAGCCCGGGCCCACCGCCGACACCCCGGACACAGAGCGGCCCGTGGCACGTCGTCAGCGCGACCGGTGGTGTCAAGGGCATGGAGGGAGATGGTGAGATGGAGATCAGGTACGAGCCCCACACCGAGGCCACCGAAGGTCGCGAGACGTTCACCGGGATGGTTGCGCCTTAGCCGCGGTGCTTGCGACGATGCCGGAGAGGACTGCGGCGCTTGCCCAGCCAGTGAACCTCACCTCGCGCGGTGGACGCACGCTCGACGAGCGGTTTGCCCTGCGGTTTCCTCGTGCGCGTACGCAAATCGCCCGCGCGATCTGGCGACTGCCTCCGCGCAGCTGGATCAGGCGGAAGGCGATCGGCCGGGCGGTGCGCTTGGGATTTGACGCGACGAACCGCGGCGACCAGGAGGCCTGTTTCATGCTCTACCACCCACGCGTCGAGTCGACGTGGCCTCCGGAGATCGTCGCGCTCGGTTTCGATCCTCCGGATCGCGGCCGCAGAGGACGGATCGAAGCTCAACGGCGGTGGGCTGCCGAGTGGGAGGCGTTGCGGTTCTTGCCCGAGCAGCTCACCGATCTGGGCGACCGCGCGCTGGTCGTTGGCCGCATCGAGGGCAGCGGCCTGAGCAGCGGAGCCGCTGTCGAACTGAATGATTGGGCCGTTCTGTACACGTTCGCGGAGGGGCAAGTGATCCGCGAACAGATCTTCGTGGCGAAGGCCGAGGCCCTCGCCGCGGCGGGTATATCGAGGTGAGCAGTGGGGCGGTTACCTAGCCCGAGCTAGTCCGACAGCCCGGCGGCTTCGAGCGCTTCGTTCCTGTCGCCGTAGTCCCTGAGGTCGGAGATCAGTCCGTCCCGGAACGCAGCCACGATGGCAAATGGGATCTGAGCCTCGATCCCGCTCGCTGTTCCCCCGATGCGGAAGGTCCCGATGGCCAGGACCCGGTCGCCGAGGTTGCGAGCGTCCGGGCAATCGACTCCTACGATGCTCATGTTCTCCCACGCATCCGCGAAGAACCTCCGCAGCCCATCGTGTCCGCGGTACGTCCCCTGAAGCGCTGCGAGCTGAGGCTCGAACCGCCCTTCGGGATCGGTCAGGTCGAGAACCGCTTCGAGGTCGTTCTGGACGAATGCATCGAGGAGGGTGAGCACCTTCTCCACGTTCTCCTCCGACATCGCACGCGCAGTATCTCGCGATGATGCGCATGCGGTGACTCGGCAGCAGCTGAGCTCAGCGCTTCGGCCTGTAGGCGAGGTAGACGACGCCGTGCTCGAAGGCCTCGCTCCGGGCCAGTTCGAGGTCGCCGGGCGGCGCACCAGGTGGGAAGAGCCGCTCACCCTCACCGCGGGTCAGTGGGTACACGAGCAGATGCAGTTCATCGACGAGGCCGTCCTCGAGCATCGCGCGGACGAGCGTGGTGCTGCCGCTGACGTAGAGGTCGCCGACCTCGTCCTTCAGCTTGCGGATCCGGTCGGGGTCGTAGGCGCCGATCACCTCCGAGTTTCGCCAGGTCGGATCCGTGAGCGTTCCCGAGACGACGTACTTCATCGTGTCGTTGAAGAACGGAGCGCCGGGGTCGTCCTCGACCGTTCGGGTCGACCAGGCCGGCTCGAACATCTCGTAGGTCTTGCGGCCGAGCAGGATGCCCTCGCAGCGGTCCGTGAGCGCGCCCATCGCGTCCAGCATCTCGGGTAGGAACTCGTAGTCGAAGGACCAGGTCGGCGCGTCTGCGACGCCGTCGAGGGTCATGAACTCGTGTACGTGGATCTCTCCCAACGTGTACCTCCGTCTCGTCTTGACCCCCGATCGCGGTTACTATGCTCAACCTACCAGTTGATCAACCCGGAGGTTGTCGAGGGATCGCGATGGCCGTAGACCAGCTCAGCAACACGCTCCACGCTCTCGCCGACCCCACCCGGCGCGAGATCCTCGAACGGCTCGCGGACGGCGAGGCCAGCGTCGGCGACCTCGCCGAACCGTTCTCGATCTCACTCCAGGCGGTCTCCAAGCACCTCAAGGTCCTCGAGCAGGCGGGGCTGATCACGCGAGGACGTGAGGCCCAGCTGCGGCCATCGCGCCTCGACCCGGAGCCGCTGAAGGAGCTCGCGGGCTGGCTCGAGCGGTACACGCCCTTCTGGGAGCGGAGCTTCGATCGCATGGACGAGCGGCTGGAGCGGCAACCTGATGCGTGACCCGATCCCGCCCGGCGAGGGCTTCGAGACGACGCGCATCTTCGACGCGCCGCCCGCGCGCGTATGGCTGGAGTGGACGACGCCAGAGGGCTTCTCGGACTGGTTCGGCGGCCCCGAGGCGGAGGTGCCGCTCGAGTCGGTCTCGATGGACGTGCGGGTGGGTGGTCTGTGGCGCGCGACGATGTTCGCCGGCGGACGCCGGATCGAGTGGGGCGGCGAGTATCGGAAGGTCGATGAGCCCAAGCGGCTCGTGCTCACCCTCACCGACGACCTGCCCGCGGACGTCTACGACCTCGTCACCGTCGTCCTGACCGACCTGGGAGACGGCCGCACGGAGATGTGGATGAGCCAGACGGGCGGTTCGCTGCCCCCCGAGGGCTACGAGGCCGCGAAGAACGGGTGGGGTTCGTTCTTCGATCGCTTGGCGGTGCGGCTGGCCGAGGGGGCGTAGCGTTTCGCCTTCAGCCCGGGAACCCCGGACCGGGGAGGACGTCGACGTCGGTTGAGTGGATCGTCTCGCCGCAGGCCGAGCAGTGCGGCTCGGGAAGCGCGATCTCCCCGCACACGTGGTGGCGGTAGAGGACCGGGGGGCCGGCGTCGCCCGCCGTCCAGCGATCGCCCCAGGCGACCATCGCCATCAGCACGTCGACGAACTCCGAGCCCATCTCGGTCAGCGCGTACTCATGGCGCAGCGGGCGCTCCGAGTAGGGGTGGCGCTCGAGCAGTCCCGCCTCGACCAGGTGCCTGAGCCGTTCGGCGAGAACCTTCCGCGAGATTCCCAGGTCGCGCTGAAGATCGTCGAAACGGTTGATCCCGACGAACACGTCGCGGATCACGAGCGGCGACCAGGGTTCGCCTGCGACGGCGAGCGTGCGGGCGATTGAGCAGGGCATTTGCGCGAAGTCGGTTCTTTGCATTGCCTCGAAGGGTATAAGTTCCCTGAAGGAACTGACAACCCGAGGAGGCACATCGATGGAATTCCCCCAGATCGTCGACGCAGACGAGTGGCAGCGCGCCAACGACGCGTTAATCGAAAAGGAGAAGCAGCGGACCCGGGCGGGCGACGCCCTCGCGGCGGAGCGGCGCCGCCAGCCGATGACCGAGGTCTCGACCGAGTACCGCTTCGAGGGGCCGGATGGGGAGGTCGAGTTTCTCGACCTTTTTGCCGGGCGCCCGCAGCTACTGCTCTACCACTTCTGGTTTCCCGCCGGAGGTGAAGCGTGCGACGGCTGCACGATGTTCACCGATCAGATCAGCCGGATCGAGCACATCAACGCCCGCGGCACGACACTCGCCCTCGTCTCGACCGCGAGCCAGCCCGAGATCGCCGCCTACAGGGAGCGCATGGAGTGGGAGACGATCCCCTGGTACACGACGATCGGCGCCGAGTTCCAGGAGTCCTGCGGCACGTCCGAGTACTTCGCCCTCGACTCCTACATCCGCGACGATGATCGTGCGTTCCTCACCTACCGCACGCGAAGCCGCGGGGTCGAGGCCCTCGGCAGCGTCTGGACCTTCCTCGACCTGACCCCGATGGGCCGCCAGGAGGAGTGGGAGGACACGCCGGCCGGCCGGCCGCAGACACCGGCGTACCAGTGGTGGCGAAAGCACGACTCCTACGAGGCGGACTAGATCTCGGCGGCGGCACGGCCGACCGCATCCAGCAGCGCTCGGGTTGACGGCCGTGCCGCATCCGCGGCGCGCGTCGCCGCGAAGACCGAACGGCTGACCGGGCGCTCGGCGATCGAGCGTGTCGCAATGCCCGGGCGGCGCTCGGGAAGCGGCAAGTCGGGCAGCATGGTCACCGCGAGCCCGCGGGCGACGAGGGCGAGGGCGACCGTCGCGTCGTCGACACGATGGCGGATGTCCGGCTCGAAGCCGCCGAGCTCGCGGCAGGTCCGCCGGACCGTCTCCTCCCACGCCATCCCCGCGTGGCCGCCAACCCACGTCGCATCGGCGAGCCCAGTGAGTTGAGCCGCATGTTCATTCTTTCGGGCGAGCGGGTGCGAGGTGGGGAGGATGACGTTGACCGGGTCCTCGAACAGCTCATACCGCTCGAGCCCGTCCGGAAGCCGGACCGGCTGGTGGCGCCACTCGTCTCCGAGCACCAGGTCGACGTCGCCGAGGGCAAGCGCCGGAAGGGCCTGCTCGGGCTCGCCCTCGATCACCTCGCAGCGAAGGCCGGGTGCGTCGCGCTCGAGGCCTTCGATCGCGGGGAGGGCGACGCGGGTCAGCGCCGACTGGAAGCCTGCGATCCGGCCCCGCCCGGCGACCGTTCCCGACGCCGCGGCGAGGTCCGCCTCGGCGAGGTCGGCGCGGTCGAGCAGCGCCTCGGCGTGATCGGCGAGGACGAGCGCCGCGTCGGTGAGCCGGACGCCGCGACCGGCGCGTTCCAGCAGCGGCACGCCCGCCTCGCGCTCGAGCGCGGCGAGCTGCTGTGAGACAGCCGAGGGTGTGAACTGCAATGCGTCGGCGACCGCGGCGACCGTCCCACGGTCACGCAGCTCGCGTAGGAGACGCAGGCGGCGGAGCTCGAGCATCGTGAAGCAACTCTAATCTGTTTCCAATAGAAATCAGAATCGCTCTTGATGAGTGAGTCGACGAGCATGCGCGGCGATGAGGCTCTCGGGAGCAGCGATGTGCATCGGATCCGGCGCCGCCTTCGGGGCGATGGCCGTCTTCGGGAAGCTCGCCTACGCGGGCGGGGCAACGGTGGGCACCCTGCTCTCGGTCCGCTTCGCCCTCGCCGCGGCGATCTTCTGGGTGCTGATCGCAGTCTCACGCGCCGGCGTCCCCGCGATCCGATCACTCTCCGCTCGCGACGCGCTCATCGGCCTCGCCCTGGGCGCCGTCGGCTATACGGCGCAGGCCGCCTGCTATTTCGCGGCACTCACCCGAATCGACGCGTCGCTCCTGACGCTGGTCCTCTACACGTTCCCGGCGATCGTCGCCGGGGTCGCCGTGGCCCTCGGCCGCGAGCGTCTCGACCGCCGCCGGCTCGGCGCGCTCGGCCTCGCCTCCGGCGGGATCGTGCTCGTCGCCGCCGGCGCCGGGACCGGCGGGCTCGATCCGGTCGGCGCCGGCCTCGCGCTCGGCGCAGCGCTTATCTACAGCGCCTACATCCTGCTCAGCGAGGGGATCGCGACCCGGGTCGAGCCGCGCCTCCTGGCGGCGCTCGTGTGCACCGGGGCGGCGCTGCCGCTGCTCGTCGGCACGGCGCTCCTCGGCGAGCTGCGGCCCGGCGAGCTCACTGCCGGGGGCTGGGGCTGGCTCGCCTGCCTGGCATTGATCTCGACCGTCGCCGCAGTGAGCCTCTTCTTCGCCGGCCTGCGGCGAGTCGGGCCGACCACCGCCTCGATCCTCGCTACCGTCGAGCCACTCGCGACGGTGCTGCTCGCCTTTCTCGTCTTCGGCGAGACGCTCGGCGCGATCCAGCTGCTCGGCGCCGCGCTCGTACTCGCCGCGGTGCTCGCGCTGAGCGTCCGCCGTGATCCGGCCAATTCGAAACCAAGGAGGACGACATGGAGAAGTCGCTCGAGGGAAAGGTCGCGCTGGTCGCCGGCGGGACGCGGGGCGGCGGACGCGGGATCGCCGCCGCCCTCGGCGAGGCGGGCGCGACCGTCTACGTGAGCGGCCGGAGCACGCGCGCGGCTCGCTCCGAGATGGACCGGCCGGAAACGATCGAGGAGACCGCCGAGATGGTCGACGCCGCGGGCGGGGTGGGGGTGGCCGTCCCCACCGACCACCTCGACCCCGCGCAGGTACGCGTACTGGTCGAGCGGATCGACTCCGAGTGCGGGCGCCTCGACGTGCTCGTCAACGACATCTGGGGCTCGGAGCACCTCTTTGAGTGGAACGCACCCGTCTGGGAGCACGACCTCGAGGCAGGATTGCGGCTCTTGCGGCTCGCGATCGACACGCACGTGATCACCAGCCACCATGCGCTGCCGCTCTTGATCCGCGAGCCCGGCGGGCTCGTCGCCGAGATCACCGATGGCACCCGCGAGTACAACGCCGAGCGTTACCGGGTCAACCTCTTCTATGACCTGGCGAAGACCGCGATCATCCGGATCGCCTGGGCCCAGGCGCAGGAGCTCGAGAAGCACGCCGCGACGGCGGTCGCCCTGACGCCCGGCTGGATGCGTTCCGAAGAGATGCTCGAGCACTACGCCGTGAGCGAGGAGAACTGGGAGGAGGGGACGCAACGCACGCCGCACTTCTGCATCGCCGAGAGCCCGCGCTTCGTCGGCCGGGCGGTTGCGGCGCTCGCGGCCGACCCGGACCTCCCGCGCTGGAACGGCGAGTCGCTCTCGAGCGGGCAGCTCGCTCAGGAGTACGGCTTCACCGACATCGACGGCAGCCGGCCGGATTGCTGGCGCTACTTGGTCGAGGTGCAAGAGGCGGGCAAGCCCGCGGACGCTACGGGGTATCGCTAGGGCTCAGGCCGAGTCGGGGCGCTGTTCGCGTAGCTCCGGAAGGACCTCTTCGCCGTAGACCCGCAAGGCGGCATGCGGATCGGCGCCGGAGACGTTCATGAGCACGATGGCCGTCGCCCCGAGCTGCTTGATCGCCTTGATCTTGCGCACGTGGGCGGCCGGATCGGAGCCGATGATCGCCGAGCCCTTGAACTCCTTGTCCGAGACCTCGCGGCCGCCGGCCTGAATCTCGGCGGGCTCGTGGATCGGATCGGTGTAGTGCTCGTTCGGAAGCGTCGCCTTCCACTCGCGCGCTGAGGAAAGAGCCAGATCGTCGTCCTCCGCCCAGGAGAAGAGCGACTGGAGGATGATCTCGCCCGGCTCGCGTCCCGCGGCCTCGCAGGAGCGCCGGTAGGCGGCAATCACCTTCGGCGCCTGCGTCGGGTCGGCGAGCGTCCAGAGCCCGTCCGCGAGGCGGCCGGCGATCTCGGCCGCCTGCTCGCCGAACGCCGACATGTACACAGGCACTCGCCGGTCGGGCAGCGTGTAGAGGCGCGCGCCCTCAGCCCGGAAGTAGCGTCCGGCGTGGGTGACGGATTCGCCACGGAGCAGCCGGGTGATGATTTCCAGCGCCTCCTCGGTGCGCTCGAGCTGCTCGCCGACGCTCGGCCACTCGAGGCCGGCCGGAATCTCGTTCATCGCCTCGCTCGAGCCGACGCCGAGGAACGCTCGTCCAGGGTTCAGGGCCTCGAGCGTCGCGATCTGCTGCGCCACGACGACCGGGTTGTAGCGGTGGATCAGCCCGGTTACCGCGGGACCGATCGAGGCCTCTCGCGTCGCCTGTCCGACGGCTCCGAGCCAGACCCACGCGTTACCGGAGTTGTTCGGCGCGGGCCGACCGGCGGGCCACCAAGGTGCGAGGTGATCGCTGCAGGCGATCGCGTCGAAGCCGGCCTCCTCGGCCTCGACCGCCTGGCGCAGCAGGTCATCGGGCGGGAAGCGCTCGTGCGCGAGGGCAACGCCGTAGGCGGGCTGATCCGGCGCGCGGCGGCGCGCCCAAAGCACGCCCCGGACCGATTCGATCACGCTCATGCCGAGCGGCTACCCGGGACATTGCGACGAGAAACGAGGACGACCACCGCATGAGGCCGTGAGGCGTCCGGCGGGACCTCAGCTTTGAGCGGGGCCGGCCTCGATCGCCGCGCGCACCTCGGCTGCGCGCGTCTCGATCGGAAAGCTCGTCAACAGCCACGTAGCGCCGGCCGCCTCCCATGGCGCCGGGTCACTGCCCGTCGGTGGCTCCGCGATCAGGTCGAACGGACCCGCCCCGGTTCGCAGCTCGCGGACCTCGGCTGCGAGCTCGGCGAGCGCTTCGGGCCCCGGGAGGTCGATCGGAAACAGGCCGTCCCAACGCGCCGCGCGCTTCAGGGGGCGCCGGTTCGGCCAGCGCGAGGCGACCCATACCGGAGGCCGCGGTCGCTGCACCGGCTCGGGCTCGAATTCGCCCGCCCACAGCTCGCCCAACCGCTCGAGCCCCTGGTCGAGGAGCTTGGCCCGCTCGCGCGGATCGACGACCTCTCCGAAAGGCTCGAGCTCGCCGTTTCGGTCGCTGCCGAGGCCCACGCCCAGCGTCAGCCGGCCGTCGCTGAGCCGGTCGAGCGTCACGGTCTCGCGGGCGAGCTTCTGCACCCGTCGCCGCGAGAGCGGAGTCACCAGGGGCCCGAGCCGCAGGGTGCTGGTCGCAGATGCGATTGCGCTCAGCGCGACCCAGGGGTCGGAGACGGCCCGCACGGGCTCTCGGTAGGCGATGTGGTCCCAGAGGAAGAAGCCGTCCCAGCCACGCCCCTCTGCGCTACCGGCGAGGTCGGCGAGCAGGAGCGGATCGGAGAGCTCGTCGAAAGGGGGAAGGAAGAGGCCGCGGCGAACGCCCATCCCGTCAAACCTAGCGCCACCCGTCAGCCGGTCGCGCTCAGGAGCGCTTGTGCTTCCGCTTCCACTTGCGCTTCGCCGGCGTCGGATCGACGTTGCCGGCCAGATCGACCGCGCTGCACGAGCACCTTGTGCTTCGCGAACTTCTTCGCCTTGAACTTCGACGGCGAGCCGCACGGCTGGAAGTCCTTCTTGTCGAGCTTGCAGATGAAGGTGGCGGGCTCGTTCGCCGAGAACTTCAGCTTCGCCTTCTTCTTCGTGGTCTTCTTCTTCGGCCCGGAATCGATCGTCGTCTCCGGAGCCGTGGTGTCCGGAACCGGCAGGTTCGCGCAGCTGTAGACCCTGATGTCGTCGATGTACCAGCCGTGCTCGAACGCCGTGTTGGTCGCGTCGTTCGACAGACGCCAGCGGAACATGACGCTCTGACCGGCGAGCGTGGACAGGTCGACCTTGGTCGAGCCGTAGCCGTTGCTCTCGGCGACGAACCCGGGCCGCCCGTTCAGCGGGCCGGCGTCGATGGTGCCGTTGTACTGTCCGCCGCCGGGGACGATGAGGGTCCCCGCGTCGGTCCACGGACCGGCTGCGCCCGCGGTCGAGAACTCGAGCACGCCGCCGTCCCACTGGGTCGCGGGCGAGTCTTCGAATCCGAACGCGTGGTTGAAGTGCAGGAACCCGCTCGCAGGTACGGCCACCGGGTTCGCCATCCTGATCGCGGAGTCGCTCGCCGCATTGAAGCGGTCGTACCCGAACAGGTTGCGGACGCCGCTGGTGGTGTAGGTCGCGTCGAACAGACTCCCGTCGCTGAAGACGATCGGGTTCGGGTTCTGCGGATATGACCAGTTGTTCGGGCCGACGATCGTCTGGGTGACGAACGTCGCGTTGCCGGTCTCGATGTTGTCGAAGAAGGCGTCGACGGGGCCCTGACCCGTCGGGCACGGCGCGGACCCGGTCGTCGGGGCGACCGGGGGGTTCACATCCATCTCCGTCGCGACCAGCGCCTTCTGCACCTCGGCGCAATCCGCGGCGGTGAACCCGTCGATCCCCGCCCCGGCGAGGTTCGCGCACGCCTGGCGGAGCGCGTTCGCGAGGTCCGCGTAATCGGAGCCGGAAACGAGCATGAAGGTGTTCACGGTGTAGTAGAGCCGCGCGATCTTCGGAATTCCGAGGCCGGTAACGGCTTGGCCGTTGAACGTCCCACCGTCGGTCATCAGGAAGGCTGCCTTGTTGTTGACGCCGCTGTTGCTGTGGACGCCGCCCGAGTCTCCCTCGGCCGGGTCTGCCGTGTAGAAGGGGCTGCCAATCCGGTCCGGGTCGTTGAACAGGGGCGGGTTCGCCATGTTGCGAATGCCGTTCGGCAGCCCGGGCAGGCCCTCAGCGAGCTTCCAGCGGTCGCCGATGGGCTCGATCGTGGTGTTCGTCAGGTCGACGAACTCGCCGAAGACGTCGGACATCGACTCGTTGATCGCACCCGACTGGAAGTAGTAGAAGAGATGAGAGGTGAAATCGGTGACGCCGTGGGCGAGCTCGTGGCCGACGACGTCGTCGGCGGACGCGTAGCCCTCTCCGTACACCATCTGCTGGCCGTTCCAGAACGCGTTCGCGTAGTTCGGGCAACTCCCGACCGGGCAGAAGTCCACCGTTTGGCGCAGCTGCATGCCCGCGCCGTCGAGGCTGTCGCGGCCGAAGCGGCTGAAGAAGAAGTTGTAGGTATCACCGGCGAAGTCGTACGCCCGGTTGATGTCGTCGTTGTCATTGGCGACGGGCGCGCCTCCCTCGATGCGCACAGGGGCCACGCAGGGGACGTTCGACGTCGTGTTGTTCGCATTGCACACGGTGCGATTGAGCGCTTCCTCGTCGTTGGAGAAGTGGACGCCGACGGCGCCGGTGTCGGCGTCGACGACGACGTGCTCGTCGACGCCGGAAAGGGGACCGGCCTTGACGTCGAGGACCCAGGAGAGCCGTGCCTCCTGGAACGGGCCGGCGGCGCCGATCAGGCGCGGGTCGAAAATCTGGAGCTCAGGCTCGCCGGCGCTGAGGTCGTCGGCCGGGATGTCCTTCGCACGCGCGACCGTTGCGATCGCCGCTGCCTTCGCCTCCGATGCGGTGCGGGCGGCGGAAGGCGCCACGTCCGGAGACGGCGTCGCTTCTCCGAGGACCGAGAGCACGTCGCCGTCGCCGTCGACGTTGACGACGAAGAGACCGCCCATCACCGGCACGCCCGCGTGGGTCTGCGCGAGGCGGACCGCCGTGCCGTCCCAGGGCGTCGGCTCGGTGTCGGCGACCGTGAGCCCGGTGTCCTCGCCGCCGAGACCGAAGCTGCCGGCGTGGTCGCTGAGGAAGGAGCGCGCCGCGGCGGCGGGGGAGACGGATGCCGGACCGGCCACCAGGGCGCCCCCGTCGGAGCTGCCGACGAAGCTGACCTTGCCGGTCTCCTCGCTGCGATCGACGACGGCCTCACCGCCGAGCTGGGCGGCGAGCCCGGCTGCGTTCGCGGAAGACGCGATCACCAATGACGTCCCAAACGCGGCGAGTGCCCATGCGAGCCACGTTCGCCTACCAGCCGACTGAGTCATCCCGACGTCTCCCCTTGCTTCGTTGACGGTCACCGGTGCTGCGGCGAGTCTATGCCTGCGCGGCGGCGTGTCAAGAGTCCGTCGTGTGCTCGTGTCATGCAGCGAGAGGTGCGGCACGGGCCGGACTGAGGACGCGCTCCACTCGCACCGGCGCACCGTACTTGGGGGTTAGCGTGACGCCCCGAAGGACGATCGGATCCGGCTCGGAGCGCACCGCGGCGAGCTCGACCCGGGTGACGATCGTGCGGATGACCTCCGCCATCTCAGCCTGTGCGAGGGCGGCGCCGATGCATCGCCGGATGCCGCCCCCGAACGGAAGCCAGGCGTAGGACTCGGTGCGCCCGTCGAGGAAGCGCTCGGGCCGGAACCGCTCGGGTTCCGGGTAGAGCTCGGGGCTGCGGTGCACGAGCGCGATCGCCGGATAGACGCGGATCCCGGCCGGGAGCTCCCAGCCGCCGACGACCCGGCGCTTCGTCAGCGTCCTCTCGGCGGCATCGATTACCGGGCGAAGGCGCAGCGACTCGGTGACGACGGCATCGAGGTATGAGTCGTCTCCGCCCTCGAGCTCGTCGCGAAGGCGGGCCAGGACCTGGGGGTTTCGGAGCAGGGCCTCGAAGGCGAATGCCAGTCCCGTCGCGGTCGTCTCGTGGCCGGCGGCGAGCATCGTGATCAGCTCGTCGCGAAGTTCCTCGTCGCTGAGCGGCGTGCCGTCCTCGTCCCGGGCGCGCATCAGGAGCGAGAGGACGTCGGTGCGCTCGTCGAGGTCGGATTCGCCGCGACGGCGGGCGATCTCCTCGTAGAGCAGCTGGTCCGCGACCGCGAGCTGGCGCTTCATCCGACCCCAGGGACTCCATGGGCCGAGGTCGCGGCGTAGCGCGGAAGGCAGCAGGATCCCGGCCGGCGAGTCGATCACCGCGAGGAGCGCCGCTCGCAGGGCGGCGACCCGCTCCGGGTCGGTGACGCCGAAGACCGCCCGGCAGATGACCTCGAAGGTGAGCGCCCTCATGCGCTCGCGCAGCGGGAACTCCTCGCCCTCGCGCCAGCTGCCGATCTCCGCCTCCGCGACCTCGGTGATGATCTCGCGAAAGCTCGCCACGGCCGAGCCCTGGAACGGGGGCAGGAGGAGCTTTCGCTGGCGCAGGTGACGTGGACCGTCGAGGACGAGCACCGAGTTTTCGCCGAGCACCGACGCGAGCGGTGAGTTCGCCTCGCCGGCGAGGAGATCGGACTGATCGCCGGTGAACATCGAGCGGATCTCATCCGGATCGGCTACGTAGACGCCCGTTCCGAAGACGAGGAAGCGCACGGTGAACACGGGCCCGTAGCGCCGTTGCCATTCGAGCAGCGACTCGAGCGGCCGGCGCGCGAAGCGCGCGGTGTTGACGGTCGCCGGCGAGCGTGGGCCCGGGGGCAGCGGCACGCTCCGAGTATGTCAGCGGCCACCAAAGCACCGCATCAACTGCCCGGAATGCCTGTTGTGACATCAGAGAACCCGGTATCGCACTCGCTACGCTTGAGCGGCCGGAAGGATCCGACAAACCACGAGGCATGATGTCTCGCTCGCTAGGAGGAAAGATGACGGAACAAAGGACCGCTGCCCGGCGGCGCCCGGCGGCAGTTGCCGTAGCGCTAGTCGTGGCATTGAGCGCGTCGCTGGCGCTCGCAGGAGTCGCTTCGGCGACCAAGGTCGGTGGTGGCAACACCACGATCACGGCGAAGAAGAGCATGATCAAAAAGCTGAAGAAGGCCGGCGTCAAGGTGAAGGCCGCGAACGGCGCCACCAAGGCGGGCAAGGTCTTCACGCTGCCGATCACCGGCGGCGATCTGTTCGCACCGCTCTACGGCCCGGCAACCGTGGCCGGTGGGACCGTCCAGACCTCGGGCGACATCGTCTTCCAGGACAAGAAGAAGAAGAGCAAGAAGGTCACCATCGGTGAGCTCCTGGCGACGTTCTCAAACGCCTCGACCCTGACGAGCAACTCGGGCAAGACGGGTGTCGTGTTCACCCTCGGGGCGTCGAGCGGCCTGAGCGCCGACGGCCTGACGATCAACGGCGCCAAGGCGAAGTTCGCCAAGGTCCTGAAGAAGGCCCTGAAGAAGAAGTTCGACGTCAACGTCAAGACGAAGACCTTCGGTTTCGTTGACGTTGCGGCGACGAAGGATCCCGTCGTGTCCGTGAATGCAGGCGGGTCGACGAAGCTCAGCTTCGCGGGGTCCGCGATCGGCAAGCTCGCGCCTCTCGGCCCGTCGGCGATCGCTCCGGGTGTTCTGGCGCTCGCTCCGCCGCCCCCGAGTCTGACCGTGCCCGTCACCGGCGGGACGTTCAACACGGCCAACGGTGAGGCTGAAATTCAGCACGACGGCGGAATCTCGCTGGCGAACTGCGCGGTCAGCCCGTTGACGCTGGACGACCCGTCGATCCTCGTCACCCCGACCGGGGTGTTCCTCAACGTGTTCTCGTCGCTCACCGGCGGACGCGTGAACATCGCGGACGTCACCGTGACCGGGAACACGGTCGAGGGCAACAAGCACACGATCACCGGGACGGTCGCGATCAACGCGACTGCCACGGCGGCCCTCAACGCCGCGTGTCAGGCGGCTCCCGGGTTCACCCCGTTCACGGCCGGTGATCCGCTCGGTAGCTCGACCACCACGTTCACGACGACCGGTTAGCGCCGGAGAGCACAGCGTTGTAGGCGACGGGGCGGCCAACTGGCCGCCCCGTCGTGCGTTCGTGATCGGAAGGAACCGGTGATCGGCCGGCGAAGCGCTCCGCTGACGTGACCTGTGTGTTGGGAGGGATGTGAGCCGCCACCGGAGCACCTGCGCAATCTCGATCGCGGCGGCGATCGCTGTGAGCACCCCGGCTCTCGCCGCCGACCCGCCTGGCGCGCGCGAGATCGCGCGAGCCACGGATCGCTTCCTGGAAGCCGACCGCGCCGCGTCGCCCCTACGCGCCGGCACTGGCGAGACGGCTCCCGCAGAGCTCCCTGAGAGCCGCGTGGTCGCCTTTTACGGAGCGCCGCAGATGGGGGCCACGGTCCTCGGGGCGCGAAGCCCGGCCGGCGCGGCGAAGCGGCTCGCAAAGCAATCACGCCCCTACGAGACGCTGGGTGACCGGCCCGTGCTCGGCGCCTTCGACCTCGTCTCCGTCTTTGCGACCGCGGGCGGCGGGCCCGACGACCTCTACCGGACGCGCCAGGACCCGGAGGTGATCCAGATCTACCTCGACCAGGCACGCGCCGTCGGTGCGCGGCTGATCCTGGACATCCAGCCCGGCCGCTCGACCTTCCTCGAGGAGCTCGAGGCGCTGGCGCCTTGGCTCGCAGAGCCCGACGTCGACCTGGCGCTCGACCCGGAATGGAACGTCGGCCCGCGCGGCATTCCCGGACAGACGGATGGCAGCGTCAAGGCCGCCGACGTCAACCGGGTCGCCCGCGCCCTTGCGGACATCGTCCAGGCCAACGGGCTGCCGCCGAAGTTGCTGCTCGTGCACCAGTTCCGGAAGGGCAGCATCCGGGGGCGCTCGAAGCTGCGCTCGCCGCAGGGCGTGCAGACGCTGCTCAACTTCGATGGAATCGGCGCCCCGGGTCCGAAAGAGGCCGGATACGCCTCGCTCGTTGCTCCGCCGCGGCTCTTCAACGGGTTCTCGCTGTTTTACCGGCGCGATACTCCGCTGATGAAACCCGGCGCCGTCCTCGCACTCGAGCCTGAGCCGGACTTCCTCCTCTACCAGTAGCCTGGCCGCGATGGAGGCGGAGCGGCGTCGGGGACCTCTCCTGGCCCTGATCGGGGCTGTGGCGCTCGTCGCCCTGTTCGCACTCGGCGCCCTGCTCGACCTCGGCCCGTTCGAAGACGAAGACCTCTCGACCGCGGAGTTCATCGGCCAGGGCGATCAGATTTGCAAGGAGGCGCACGATGCCTTCGACGAGCTGCAGGCGAACCCGCCGCAGACCGCGCGCGAGGCCGCCGAGCTGAACGACCAGCTTGCGAGCATCGCCTCGGACGAGGGCGAGGAGCTCGATGAGCTCGCGGAGCCGGCCGAGCTCTCGGCTCTGATGGGGCGCTATCTCGAGGCGCGCGAGGTGGGCATCGAGGCGCTCGAGCGGGGTGCGGACGCGGCTCGTGAGGACGACAGCGCCCGCTACCGGACCGAGAAGCAACGCCTTGCCCGCGAGCAGGCGGAGCGGCAGAGGCTCGCGGCGCGGATCGGCTTCAGCGAGTGCAGCCGCAAGCTCCCCGGCTGAGCGGACGGGTCAGCGACCGCGGCGGCCGGCGAGCCAGCCGAAGCCCGCGGCCATGGCCAGGTTCGCGGCACCGGCGAGCCAGAGGCCGTGCCGCGCACCCGGCCGGGCGAAGGCGCTCGAGCGCGACCAGACGATGTCGGTTGCGAGCTCGGTGCCCCGAAGCCAGGCGAGCGCCCACCAGTCGCGCGGCTCGTCGCGGACCTCAGCCACGGCGTGGGCCGCGGCGAAGGTGAGCCAGATCGGCCCGCAGCGGCGAAACAGCTCGCGCGCGTCCGCCGACGGCGCGTCATGTCCAAGCAGCTTCAGCGTCGCGTCCGGGGCGAGCAGCGCGCCGCTTCCGAGCGCCAGGTCGAAGGCGATCATGTTCCGATTCGTGATCCGCAGGGCGAGCTCGGTGTCCACGGCGCGGGGGACTGTATTCGACCGCGCCCGATGCAAGCGGTCGTTGCATCGCGAGCGGGCGAAAAGGAAAAGCCCCGGGCGAGGCGAAACAACCGGCCGTGAGCAAGACCGCGACGAAGACCCGCCCCGCCAGCCGCACCCGCGGAGACACAGCCACCACCACGACGAGGCGGCGGACGCCGACCCGGCCGAACGGAAAGGCGCTCTCCACCTACATCACCGAACGCTTCGACGAGTTCTCCCGCTCGCAGAAGGACGTCGCCCGCTACATCGTCGACCACCTCGACGAGGCCGCGTTTCAGACCGCCGAGGAGCTCGCCCGTCGCGCCAACACTTCCTCCTCGACCGTCGTCCGCTTCTCGCAGGCGCTCGGCTTCGAGGGCTACCCCGAGCTCCAGCAGGCCGCGATCGAGGAGTACCGCAGCCGCACACCCGGGGAGCAGACCGGTAACGGTGCGCCCCTGTTCGACTTCGATCACTCCGAGTTCGAGGCGTCTCTCGCCGCAGATCACGCGAATGTCGAGGAGACGGTCCGCAACCTGACGCGGGAGCAGGTCGAGGCCTGCGTGAGCGCGCTCGCCTCGGCGAACCGGGTGATGATCGTCGGCATGGACCAGCTCGCCTTCTTCGCCAGCTACCTGCGCCATCTACTGGCGCTGCTCGACATCCGCGCCGAGGTCGTCGCCAGCCCGCGCCAGGACTCGATCACCCGCCTCTCACGCGTCGATGAAGACTCACTCGTGATCGCGTTCTCCGCCGGCCGCGCGCACCCGATCGTCGTCCGCGCGCTGAAGCTCGCTCGCCATCGCGGCGCTTCGACGATGTCGATCACCGACGCGACGCTCTCCGACGTCGGAGAGCACTCCGACCTGACGCTCTACTACTCGTCGAATGGACCCTCTTTCACGCGCTCGAACACGAGTCTGCTGGCGATCGTCCAGGCGCTGGCCCACGGCGTCTACGCCCGTGACAAGGGCGCCTACAAGGACCGGATCAGAGCCTTCAAGCTGAAGTAACGACGCGCTGCACGTCCTCCGCTCCCGCTCGAACACATTGCCCGCGGCGTATGCCGCGGGCATTTGTTCTGCTCCCGCGTCCGGGCGTGCGCGGGCGTCCCGAGGGTTGCTGGAAAGATCCTTCTCATGCAACGGATCCTGCAGACGCTCATAAAACGCTGACATTTGTGTGTGCGGCAGGTACGTTGGTCCTCGCCGTAGGCCTCTCAGCCCGGCGATGGATGCCGAGCTCGCTCTTCCACTTCCGCCCGTCAGGACGTCGCTTCGCCATGGCCTTGGCCGTGCTCGCGGGCGTGTTGGGGCTTGCCCTTCTCACCGGCGACCGATCGAGCGCGCAAACCAGCGCGGAGCTCGAGGACGTTCGAGCGGAGCAGGACGACGTCCGGGACCGCCTCGCCGAGCAGAACGCCGCGATCGACGCCCTGATCGGCGAGGTCTCGGCCCTCAGGGTGCAGGAAGACAAGGTCGCCGCCGAGCTGGCCGAGCAGGAGGCGAAGCTCGCCGCCGAGCGGGCCGAGCTGGCCGACGCCCGAGCGTTTCTCGCGGCGACGCGGCGAAAGCTCGACCGCTCACTGGTCGAGCTCGAGGATCTCCTCGTCTCCATTTATAGGTACGGCCAGCCGGACATGGCCACCGTCCTCCTCGAGTCCGACGGCATCGATCAGCTCTCGAGGACGAAGACCTATCTCGACAGCATCCGCGACTACGAGACGGGAGTCGTCGTGCGAGTCCGCGACCTGCGGGTGGCGGCCGCCGACACGGTGACCGAGATCGAGGCGACGGTCGAGCGAATGGAAGTGGCGCGCCAGGCCATCGCCGAGCGTCAGCAGGAGCTTGCGGCGTCGCGTGCCGACCTCGAGGAGCGCGAGGCCGCACTCCAGGCCGCGCAGGACGAGCGGCGTGAGCAGCTCTCCGAGCTGCAGGGTGATGAGCGCGACCTGGTGCGCGCGCTCATCGCCCCCGGACCCGGCGCCCGCACCGGCGGCCGACGGTTCGGCGCCCGCGCCGGAAGGCGCGCCCGTTCCGCCTCCGCCGGCGGACGCCGGCGGCGTGCCCGAAGCGGTCCAGAACGCGATCGCCGCCGCCGACTCGATCTCCGATACGCCCTACCTGTGGGGCGGAGGGCACGGCTCGTTCGAGTCCTCCGGTTACGACTGCTCGGGCGCGGTCAGCTACGCCTTGCACGGCGGAGGATTCCTCTCCACGCCACTCGACTCGACCGGCTTCATGACCTGGGGCGAGCCCGGACCGGGTAAGTGGATCACCGTCTATTCCAACCCCGGGCACGCCTACATCGTCCTGAACGGACAGCGCTTCGACACCTCGGGCGGCGCCGGCCCGCGCTGGCAGGGCCCGCGCGACCCGGCCGGCTTCGTGGCGACGCACCCGCCGGGCTACTAAAACGCCGTCCTTCGGCACGCCCCCGCACGCCCGGACGCGGAGCGGGGCCTTTATCCGGGCATGCGCAGCGCGCCGACCAGAAACGGATGTACTCCTTCTCGTGGCCGATGCCGGCCTCGAGTGCGAGGAGCGTTCCACGGGGGACCTCGTCCGCGGAGAACGCCTCGTGCAGCTGCTCGTATGCGGCCAGGCTCTCGCGGTGGGCCTCGAGCTGTGCGGCGGCGAGCGCGGGAACGTCCGCGCCGAGGAACAGCTTGAGCAGGCCGGCGTCGCGGATCTCGTAGGTCTCGGCCGTGCCCTGAGCCCGCCACTCCTCGAGCGCCGTGCTGCCCGGCTCCGTGGCCGAGTAGACCTTGCGCCGGCGGCCCGACGACTCGCGGTGGACGTCCAGGTAGCCCGCCTCGGCCAGGCGCGCGGGCTCCGTGTAGAGCTGGGTGTGGGGGAGTGACCAGAAGTTCGCCACCCCGAGGGCGGCGACGGCCTTGAGGTCGTAGGACGTCGCCTTGCCGAGCAGGTCGACGAGGCCGAGCACGACGTAGGAGGTGGGGGTGAGCCGGATCTCTTCCATGGACGCGTAACCTACGCTACAGTCCGAATGGTTCGGAAAGAACTATTGCGAGGAGCGCCGCCATGGCCACCACCGAGACCGCCACCGCCACACCGATCGCGGGCTTCGCGACCCAGGATCGCGAGACACCGCTGGGTTCGCTCATGATCGAGGGCGAGCTGCCGGAGTGGCTACAGGGCTCGCTGCTTCGCACGGGCCCGGCGAAGTGGGATACCGGCGAGCGCACAGTGCGGCATTGGTTCGACGGCATGGCGATGCTCCACCGCTTCGCCTTCGACGACGGGGAGGCGACCTACCAGAGCCGCTTTCTCGAGTCGAACGCCTATCGCGCGGCAAGGGACAAGGGCCGGATCACCTATTCCGAGTTCGCCACGGATCCGTGCCGCTCGATCTTCGGCCGCGCGTTCGCGGCGTTCTCGCCGAAGCTGAGCGACAACGCCAACGTCAACCTGACGAAGCTGGGTGAGCGGTTCATCGCGATGACCGAGACGCCGATCCCGGTCGAGTTCGACGCCGAGACGCTCGAAACCGTCGGCGTCGCGTACGAGCCGCCCGGCATCCTGACGACGGCCCACCCGCACCTCGACCGCGCGACGAAGGGGATGCTCAACTACGCGGCCCGGCTCGGCCCGCGCAACCAGTACCGCTTCTTCCTCCTGCGCCCTGATGCGAGAGAGCCCGAGGTGATCGCCCGCATGCCGGCGGGCGAGCCCGCGTACATGCACTCTTTCGGACTCAGCGAGCGGTGGATCGTCCTCGCGGAGTTTCCGTTCGTCGTCAACCCGATTCGCCTTGCGACGAGCGGCCGTCCCTATATCGAGAACTACCGCTGGAAGCCAGAGCTCGGGACCCGATTCACCCTGGTGGACCGCGCGACCGGCGAGACGACCGGCCCGTTCGAAACCGACCCGTGCTTCGGCTTTCACCACGTGAACGCGTTCGAACGCGACGGCGAGGTCGTCGTGGACATCAGCGTCTTCGACGACCCGACGATCATCGAAGACCTCTACCTGGAGCGGCTCCGCGCCGGCACTCCGGTTTCGTCCGAGCCCGAGGTGCGCCGCTTCCGGATCAGGCCGAGCGACGGGACGGTCACCTGGGAGCGGGCCACCGAGGACGGCTTCGACCTGCCGCGGATCAACTACGGCCGCTGCAACGAGCGTCCCTACCGCTACGCGTGGGGCATCGGCTGGGGTGGCGCCGGCTGGCTCGAACGCGTGATCAAGGCCGACATGGAGACCGGCGAGACGAAGGCGTGGAGGGAGGACGGTGCGTATCCGGGCGAGCCGGTCTTCGTCGCCGCGCCCGACGCCGAGGGCGAGGACGAGGGCATCCTGCTCTCGATCGTCCTCGATGGGAGGCGCGAAACCTCGTACCTGCTCGTCCTCGACGCCGCCTCACTCGAGGAGCGTGCGAGGGCCACGGTCCCGGAACGCATCCCGTTCGGCTTCCACGGCCAGTACGTGACCGTCTAATAGCTCGATCAGAATTCCGACACGCCGGCGGACCGGCGGCGTCTATATTCAGGACATGGCTGAGACCGGGACATTCCGCGTCAAGCGTGGGCTCGCCGAGATGCTCAAGGGTGGCGTGATCATGGACGTGGTCACCGCCGAGGAGGCGCGAGTCGCCGAGGAGGCCGGCGCCGTCGCGGTGATGGCGCTCGAGCGCGTCCCGGCCGACATCCGCCGCGACGGCGGCGTCGCGCGGATGAGCGACCCCTCGATGATCCGCGGGATCCAGGAGGCAGTGAGCATCCCGGTGATGGCGAAGGCGCGGATCGGCCACTTCGCCGAAGCCCAGGTCCTGCAGGCACTCGAGGTGGACTACGTCGACGAGTCCGAGGTCCTGACCCCGGCCGATGAGGCCAACCACATCGACAAGCACGCTTTCGAGGCCCCCTTCGTCTGCGGCGCCACCGACCTCGGCGAGGCCCTGCGGAGGATCGGCGAAGGCGCGGCGATGATCCGCTCCAAGGGTGAGGCGGGCACCGGCAACATCGTCGAGGCGGTCCGCCACCTGCGCCAGATCATCGGCGGGATCAAGCGCCTCGGGACCCTGCGCCCGGAGGAGCTCGCCGGCGCGGCGAAGGACCTGCGATCGCCGATCGACGTCGTCGAGGAAGTTGCCAGAACCGGCTGGCTTCCGGTGCCGCTCTTTTGCGCCGGGGGCATCGCCACCCCCGCGGACGCGGCGCTGACGATGCAGCTCGGTGCCCAGGGGAACTTCGTGGGCTCCGGCATCTTCAAGTCCGAGGACCCCGAGCGGACCGCGCGGGCGATCGTCGAGGCGACGACCCACTTCGCCGACGCGGAGCGCGTCGCGGCGGCTTCGACCGGGCTCGGGCGGGCGATGCGCGGCGACGACATCGCCGAACTCGCCGCGGACGGCGAGCTGCTCCAGCACCGCGGTGCCTGAGTCGTCGGTTCCGCCTCCGGCCGAAAACGCCGCGCGGCTGCGCGTGGGCGTGCTCGCGAGCCAGGGGGACTTCGCCGCCCATGCGCGGGTCCTCGACGAGCTCGGGGCCGCGCCGATCGAGGTGCGGATGCCACGGGACTTCGAGCGCCTGGACGCGCTCGTGATCCCCGGTGGCGAGTCGACCACGATCGCGAAGGCGATCGAGCGCGACGGGCTCGCCGAGCCGATCCGCGACCACGTCGCTGCCCGGCGGCCGCTCCTGGGTACCTGCGCCGGGATGATCATCTGCGGGCGCGAGCACCTCGGCGTGCTGGACGTGAGCACCCGGCGTAACGCCTTCGGGCGCCAGCTCGCGAGCTTCGAGGCCGACCTCGTGATCGAGGGGATCGGCCCCGAGCCCCTGCGGGCGGTGTTCATCCGCGCGCCGTGGGTGGAGAGCCACGGCCCCGGGGTCGAGGTGCTCGCCGAGGTCGACGGGCACCCCGTCGCGGTCCGGGAGGGCCAGGTGCTCGCCTGCGCTTTTCACCCCGAGCTCACCGACGATCTTCGTGTGCACGCGCTGGCGATGGCGATGGCGAGCGGACGGCGCGAGGTCGCCGGTCGCGCCGCGCCGAAGGAGGACTGATGACGGATCCGCGTATTTCGAACCTGGCGAGGATCCTCGTCGGCTACTCGGTCAGGGTGAAGGAGGGGGAGACGTGCATGATCGACGCGTCGACCGCCGCGGAGCCACTCGTCGCCGCCGTTTACGACGAGGTGCTCGCCGCGGGCGGGCAGCCCGTCCTCTCGATGTCCTTCGAGGGGCAGAGCGCGTCCTACCTCTCGCGCGCGACCGACGCCCAGCTCGAGTGGATCTCGCCGCTCTCCGAGTGGGCGGCGGAGAAGGCCGACTGCCGGATCGCGATCGGGGCCGAGACCAACACGCGCCAGCTCTCGCAGATCTCGCCGGATCGCCAGACGAAGCGCCAAGCGGCGACCAGGCGCCTGATGGAGCAGACGATGCAGCGCGCCGCGACGGGTGAGCACCGCTGGGTCTACACGCTCTATCCGACGAACGCCTTCGCTCAGGATGCGGAGATGAGCCTGCGCGACTTCGAGGACTTCTACTTTCGCGCCTGCCTGGCCGAGAACGGTGATCCGCTGGGCGCCTGGACCGCCGCGTCCGAGGAGTGTCGCCGCCTCGCCGAGTGGATCGAGGGCCGCGAGGAGGTCCACCTGACGGCTCCGGGAACCGACCTGCGGCTCGGGGTCGCGGGCCGGCACTTCATCCCCTGCGCGGGCGAGCACAACATGCCCGACGGCGAGTTCTTCACCGGTCCGATCGAGGACTCGGTCGAGGGGGAGGTCAGCTTCCACCTTCCGTCCGTGATCAGTGGGCGCGAGGTCGCCGGCGTCCGGCTCCGCTTCGAGGCGGGCAAGGTCGTCGACGCCTCGGCCGAGCGGGGCGAGGAGTTCCTGATCGGCCTGCTCGACACCGACGACGGTGCGAGACGCCTCGGCGAGCTCGGGATCGGGACCAACTACGGCATCGACCGCGGCACCCGCGACGTGCTTCTGGACGAGAAGATCGGCGGCACCGTTCACCTCGCGGTCGGCGCCAGCTACCCGGAGTCGGGTGGCACGAACGAGAGCGCCGTCCACACCGACATGGTCTGCGACCTGCGCAAGGGCGGCAAGATCACCGTCGACGGAGAGGACCTCCAGATCGACGGTCGGTTCGTCGTCTGAGCCGGCGGCGCAACTTCTGCGCTCCGTGGTTGTTCACACCGGTGCGCGTCGCCCCTCCCGATTTGTGCCAGGGCGCATGGGGGACTGAGTGCGGCGTAGTAGTGGGATGCCGACGGTGGTGCCGCGGCCGGAAAGTAGGTCCGGTCGCGGCACTTTCGTTTCCCGGGCCGGGTGCCCGGCGCTAGCCTTTCGGCCTATGTCAGGGCACTCGAAATGGGCCTCGATCAAGCACAAGAAGGCGGCCACCGACGCGAAGCGTGGCCAGCTGTTCACGAAGCTGGCCCGGGCGATCGCAATTGCCGCCCGGGAGGGCGGGGGAGACCCGGACGCGAACTTCACCCTCGCCGCCGCGATCGAGAAGGCGAAGGGCTACTCGATGCCCAAGGACAACATCCAGCGGGCGATCGACCGCGGCACCGGCGCCGGCTCTGGCGACGAGCAGATCGAGCGCGTCGTCTATGAGGGCTACGGCCCCGGCGGCGCGGCGGTCCTGGTCGACGCGCTGACCGACAACCGCAACCGGACCGGCTCCGATGTGCGCCACGCCTTCGACAAGGCCGGCGGCAGCCTCGGCGAGCCAGGGTCGGTGGCCTGGCAGTTCGAGAAGAAGGGCGTGATCCTTATCGACGCCGCCCGCTACTCCGAGGACGACCTGATCGCCGCGATCGACGCCGGCGCCGACGACGTCGCCGCGGACGGCGACGTGTTGAAGGTGACCACGGAGCCCGCGTCGCTCGCCGCCGTTCGCACGGCCGTCGAGGAGTCCGGCGTGACCGTGGAGTCCGCGGAGCTCTTGATGGAGCCGAACGCGGTCGTCGAGGTCTCCGAGGAGTCCGAGGCGAGGGCGTTGATCCGGCTGCTCGAGTCACTCGAGGACCACGACGACGTCGAAGGTCGTCCACGCGAACTTCGATATCCCGGAAGCGTTGCTGGAGTCCGCAACGGCGTAGCGGCGGACCTCCGCGGCGCTCGCGGGGCGCTCCGCGTTTGCAGGGGCTGGGGGCGTGCGATCCGCCGCACACCCGCTGCTTGGACGATGAGGTAGTCCATGGGCTACCCGATCGTCCAACCGATGGGCTCGCGGTCGATTCGCGGTCGATCCCGTCACCCCACCCAGCAGTTCCAGCGCCGATCCCGCCGACGCCGGCCGAGAGACGCGGTGCGGAGCGCGCCGCCCGGGAAGGCATCCGAGCGGCTCCGCAGAATCAGTACCGGATGGTCGTTGTGATGGGCATTGATCCGGGACTTGCGAATACGGGCTTCGGCGTCGTTCGAGTCGCCGGAGCACAGATGAGCGCCCTCGACGGCGGTGTGATCGAGGTGCCGCCGGACGGACCGATGGAGACGCGGCTCGCCCGCATCCACTCCGAGCTCGAGCAGCTGATCGGGTGGCACCAGCCCGCCGCGGTTGCCCTCGAAGACCTCTACTTCGGCAAGAACGTGCGCTCGGCGACCGCCGTCGGCCAGGCGCGGGGGGTCGCGATGCTCGCCGCGGCCCAACACGACGTCCCGTGCTTCGACTACACGCCGCAGGCCGTGAAGATGGCCGTCTGTGGCAGCGGCGCGGCGGGCAAGGCGCAGGTGCAGCACATGGTCGGCGCCCTGCTTCGGCTTCCCGGCCCGCCGCAGTCCGACCACGCCGCCGACGCACTCGCCGTCGCCATCTGCCACGCGGGGCACGCCCGCGGGCCGGTGATCCGGCGCACCAGCGGCGCGGAGGTAAGCGTCGGGTGATCGCTTCCGTCCGCGGGCCGGTCCTCACTCGTCGCCCGGACCACGTCGTCGTCGAATCGGGCGGCGTCGGCTACCGGCTCGCCGTCTCGGCGGAGACTCTCAAGGCAGTCCCCGGAAGCGGCGCCGAGGTGATGTTGCATGCCCATCTCGTCGTCCGCGACGACGCGATGCAGCTCTACGGCTTCGCCGGCGAGGACGAGCGCGACCTCTTTCTCCACCTGATCTCGGTCTCGGGTGTCGGCCCGAAGGTCGCGATGGCGATCCTCTCGGCCGGTAGCCCGCGCGACCTGCGACGGGCGATCGCGGCCGGGGACGCGAAGCGCTTTCAGGCGGTCCCCGGGATCGGGAAGCGGACCTCGGAGCGGATCATCGTCGAGCTTCGCGAGCGCGTCGCCGGCGAACTCGAGGAGGGCATCTCCGTGGTCGCCGCAGGAGCGGAGCCCGAGGATGCGCGCACGCTCGCGCGCGACGGTCTCGTGAACCTCGGCTACACGGTGGTGGAGGCCGAGACGCTGCTTGCCGGCGCCGAAGGGGAGACGGTCGAAGAGCTGATCTCCGGCGCCCTCCGCCACGGCGCCCGCGAGGCCGCCTGATGGGCATCTCCCGGGACCCGAACATCCCGAACGTTTCGTCCGCCTCCTCGGATTCGCCTCCGGGGACGGACGGGTCGGCATTCAGCACGGCGGACGAGCCGATCGCCGAGGTCCGGATCGCCGGGCCCGACGACGAGTTCGACCGCTCGCTTCGCCCCCGCAAGCTCGCCGACTTCGTCAACCAGCGCCAGGTGACTTCGCAGCTCGAGGTGTTCATCGAGGCGGCCAAGCACCGCGGCGAGTCGCTCGACCACGTCCTCCTCGCCGGCCCGCCCGGCCTCGGGAAGACCTCGCTCGCCCACATCGTCGCCGCCGAGCTCGACGCGCCGTTCGTGCAGACGGCCGGACCGGCGCTCGAGCGCAAGGCCGACATCGCCTCATTCCTCACCGCGCTCGAGCCGCGCTCCGTGTTCTTCATCGACGAGATCCACCGCCTCAACCGCGCCATCGAGGAAACGCTCTACCCGGCGATGGAGGACCACCAGCTCCCGGTCGTCCTCGGCCAGGGTGCCGGGGCGCGAACCGTCACGCTCGATCTGCCGCCGTTCACGCTGATCGGCGCGACCACCCGAGCCGGCCTCCTCACAACCCCGCTTCGCGATCGGTTCGGCGTCACTCAGCGCCTCGAGCACTACGAGCCCGAGGACCTGGCGCTCATCGTCCACCGCTCTGCACAGATCCTCGAGGTCGAGATCGACCCCGCCGGCGAGAGCGTCATCGCCGAGCGCTCGCGCGGAACTCCGCGGGTCGCCAACAGGCTGCTCAAACGGGTTCGTGACTTCGCGCAGGTCCGCGGGGCGGGCGTGATCACGGGCGCGATCGCGACGGAGGCCGTGGGTCTGCTTGAGATCGACGCCGCCGGGCTCGACCGCCACGACCGCACGATCCTCGACGCGATCGCCGTCCGCTTCTCCGGCGGCCCGGTCGGCCTCTCGACGCTGGCCGCCTCGGTCGACGAGGAGCAGGAGACCATCGAGGACGTGTACGAGCCCTACCTCCTTCAACGTGGTCTGATCAAACGCACCCCGCGCGGGCGCGTGATCACCGAGCGCGGCTTCGAGCACCTTGGCCTGCCGGTGCCCGCATCCGCCGCTTCACTCTTCTAGTAGCGGTCAGGCGCGGTCGGAGCCCTCGCTAGTCTCTCCGCCGTGCCTTTCTTCATCTGCCCGAACTGTGGCAACAGGGAGCTCTCGGGTGAGCGCGCCGGCCTCTCCTCGCGGCCGAAGTCGTGCTCGAACTGCGGTGCCCCCTTCCTGTTCGAGCTGCTCGACGACTACTACCCCGCACCAGAGGCGGCCTTCTTCGTCTGCGACAACGACGCTCGCCTGCTCGACATCGGGCGGAACGGCTTCGAGCTCACCGGGCTCAAGGACGAGCAGGTGATCGGGCGCCCGGTTCGCGAGGTGCTCGGGCTCGAGTGGATTGACCCGGGTGACGGCGGCAAGGCTGCGGACACCGACGACAACGGGGTCAGCGACCCGATCGAGACGACGCTCGAGTGGGGCGTGCGCTCGCTGGGCAAGCGTGTCTCCGTGAACGCCGAGGGCGATCTCCCGGCAGAGGCGGTCGCCGACCTCTTCCCAGCCTATGACGATGACGGCGGGCTGCTGCTCGTGCTGACGCCGCAGTAGCGGGACGGCCGGGATGAACCGCAAGCGCAACCTATTCGTCCTCGTCCTCGTGATCGCGTTGCTCGGCGCCTCCCTTTGGGTGATCAGCGACAAGAAGACGGTCCAGGGCCTCGACCTCCGCGGCGGCACCGAGCTCGTCTACCAGGGCCAGCCGACTCCACAGGTGCCGGAGGTGACCGGCGAGGACGTCGACCGCGCGATCGAGATCCTTCGCGACCGGGTCGACTCGCTCGGCGTCGCGGAGCCCGAGATCACCCGGATCGGCATCGACCAGATCGAGGTCGGCCTCCCGGACGTCGAGGACTCCGATCGGGCGATCGAGCGGATCGGGACCACGGCGCAGCTCTACCTCTACGACTTCGAGCCCAACGTCATCCCGCCGGACGCGGACATCAACGAGCCGGAGGAACGGCCGTACAACCGGCTCTACGACGCGGTCGAGGCGGCGTCCAAGCAGGACCCGCTCAGCGAGGAGGAGTGCAAGGAGCAGGGCTGTACCCACAGCGGCCTCCTCTACGCCTTCGATGGGAACTCGCTCGAGCCGCTCGGCGAGCCGGCGACGAGCGAGCAGGACCTGAAGGCCCAGTTCGGCGGCGAGCTACCCGACAACGCCGAGGTGATCGAGGTGCCTCCCGGGACGATGGTGCTCGAGGACAAGCCACCGGACCTTCCGGAGACCGACGAGGACGAGTCCGAGGCGGGCCCGTCGTCCTTCTACGTCATCAACGACGCCCCCGGCCTGTCCGGGGATGACATCCGCAATCCGGAGCAGAACTTCGACCAGACGACGAACCAGCCGAACGTCACGTTCGAGTTCACCGACGAGGGCCGGGAGAAGTTCCACAACGTCACCCGCGATATCGCAACGCGTGGGCTGGATGATTGCTTCGCGCAGACCGGGACCCCGTGCGCCGGAGTTTCCCCGGACATCGCCGACCAGTTCGCGGGCAGCTTCGCGATCGTCCTCGACGGCGAGCTGGTCTCGCGGCCGATCATCAACTTCTCCGAGAACCCGGACGGCATCGACGGGCGAACCGGAGCTCAGATCTCCGGCCTCGACAGCCTCACCGAGGCGCAGGACCTGGCGGAGGTTCTCCGGATCGGCGCGCTGCCGATCCAGCTCACGCTCGTGAGTCAGTCCACGGTCTCCGCAACCCTCGGCGAGCAGGCGCTCGACCAGGGCCTGAAGGCCGGCCTGGCCGGGCTCGGGATCGTCCTCCTGTTCCTGCTGTTCTACTACCGCCTCCTCGGCCTGATCGCCGGGCTCGGACTGCTGGTCTACGCGGTCTTCTTCCTCGCCCTGATCAAGCTGATCCCGATCACGTTGACGCTTCCGGGCATCGCCGGGCTCATCCTCACGATCGGCGTCGCGGCCGACTCGAACATCGTCATCTTCGAGCGCATCAAGGAGGAAATCAGGCACGGGAGATCCATGCTCTCGGCGATCTCCGAGGGATACAAGAAGGGGATCGCGACGATTATCGACGCGAACGTGATCACCCTGTTGACCGCGTTCATCCTCTTCGTGCTCGCGTCGGCAGGGGTCAAGGGCTTCGCCTTCACGCTCGGGATCGGGACGATCGTCTCCCTGTTCACGGCCGTTCTCTTCACGCAGGCGATCCTCGGCCTGTTGAGCCGTACGAAGCTGCTCGGCTCGCCCAGCCTGCTCGGCGCGTCCGGCGAGGGCCCCGGCTGGAGCTTCGACTTCACCCGCCTGTCGCGCTACTTCTTCGCCGCCTCGGGGCTGATCCTCGCGATCGGCGCGATCGCCTTCGCGACGAAGCAGCTCAACCTCGGCATCGACTTCGAATCCGGGACGCAGATCCAGGTCGCGCTCGACGAAGTGGCCTCCGTCGACGACATCCGCACCACGCTCACCGATGCCGGCATCGAAGGGGTCGACACGGCGAAGATCCAGGAGTCGGAGAACCCGGACTTCGGCGAGAACGTCTACCAGATCCAGGGCGACATCTCGCCCGAGCAGACGACTCAGGTCGCGCCCGCCCTGGACGCCGAGTTCGGCGTCGCCACGGGCGCCGAGGGCGAGGCTGCCGTTGATACGAACGCGATCGGCCCGACCTTCGGCGAGCAGATCGCACGCAGCGCGGTCATCGCGATCATCTTCAGCCTCCTCGTGATCGCCGCCTACGTCGCGCTGCGCTTCGAGGGCAAGTACGCGGTGCCCGTGCTGATCGCGTTGGTCCACGACATCCTGATCACCGCCGGCATCTACGCGCTGGTCGGCGCCGAGGTATCCAGCGCGACCGTTGCCGCGTTCCTGACCATCCTCGGGTACTCGATGTACGACACGATCATCATCTTCGACCGGATCCGCGAAAACGTGCCGCGCATGCCGCGCGCCGCCTTCTCGCAGATCGTCAACCGATCGTTGAGCGAGGTTCTGACCCGATCCCTGATCACCGGCCTCTCCACCGTGTTCCTGATCGGCGTCCTCCTCTTCTTCGGCGGCGAGACGCTCCAGGACTTCGCGCTCGCGATGTTGATCGGGGTGGCCTCCGGTACCTACTCGTCGATCTTCATCGCCGCGCCGGTGCTGACCGAGTGGAAGGAGCGCGAGCCCGCCTACCGCGCCCGCCGCCACCGGATCGAGGAGGCGATGGGCTACGTGCCGACCTTCCCGGAGGACAACGTCGTCGCGAAGATCGACGAGGCCGAGCGCCATGTCGCTCCGGCGGATCAGGGCGCGCCGCACCCCGAGCCCGCCGTCGCGGCTGAGCCGGAGCTGCCCGAGGCGCCGGTGGCCGTGGCCGACGAGCCCGTCGAACGCTCGGCGCCGCCGGAGCCGAGCCCGGAGGAGGCCGATGCCGCCGTCCCGGGCCGACCGGAGGCGAAGGCAGAGCGCACACAGTCCAAGTCGAGCCGCAAGAAGCAGTCGCGGCGGCGCAGAAAGCACGGAAGGCGCTAGGAGATCTGATGGCAGCTTTGGTCTGGTTCACCACCGGGATCGCGCTTTGGCACTTCACCGTGTTCATCCCCGACCGCTTCTGGGGCGGGATCGTCGGCGCGTTCCTCGGCGCGGCGACGGGGGCGATGATCACCGGGGCGATCGCCCAGATCGCCCTCGGTGAGAGCATCGGCTCGACCGGGATCGAAACCGTCCTGTTCGCGATCCCGGGGACGGCGCTCGGCCTCGCCTTCATCTACTGGCTCGGCCTGCGCTCCGAGCCCGAGGTCGCCGAGGCCTGAGCTCTCAGTTCGTCGGCGTCGACACGCAGAGCGTCTCCCATTTGGCCTCGGCGACCACGTGGGAGGTCGTCAGGCGCCCGCTGTCGTCCGCTATGAAGGCAAGCTGCTGCGTGCCGGCCAGGTGGTCGGGGTCCACGGTCCGCTCGTCCGTCCAGAAGAACTCGAGTTCGTCCGCGTTGGGGATGTCGAACGTCTGCGCCAACTGCAAAGCCTCGCCGGGGGTCGGCATGCGCATGCCATCGTCGTGCCCCCGAGCGCGATGAACAGGGCCAGGACCGACGTGACGTTCGCGAACGTGAGACCACTCCTGCGCGGCTGAACATCTCTTCCTCCGACAGGTTGCTCGAGGCGCATGGGGCTGCGCCCCCGATGGCCCCGACCGTAATGCCTCGGAGCGCCCGTGCACCGTGTCATCGCTGACAGACCGAGCCGGGTGGGCTTCGATCACGATTCCGTCCTCGGCGGCTCCTAGCTTGGCGGGGTGGCCCATCCTGTCCCTGCGACGTTTTCGATCGAGCCGTGCGACTACGCGAGCGTGCGCACGCTGATGGCGGAGCTCGAGCTGGCGGAGCCCGTCGCGATGACGCTCGTCCGGCGCGGGCACTGCACGGTCGAGCTGGCTCGCGCGTTCCTCGCAGCCGATGAGGAGCACGACCCGTTCGCCTTCGAGCAGATGGAGGAGGTCGTCGCGAGCCTGAGAGGGGCGATCGAGGCGGGGCGGCGAATCACCGTCCACGGCGACTACGACGTGGACGGTGTCTGCGCGACCGCGATCATGATCGGGACGCTGCGGCGCCTCGGCGCCAACTGTGATTGGTGGATTCCCGATCGGCTCGGGGACGGCTACGGGCTCACGGCGCCGACGGTCGAACGCCTCGCGACCCGCGGAACCGAGCTCCTGCTCACGGTCGACTGCGGGATCGGCTCGGTCGCGGAGGTCGCCGCGGCCCATGCGGCGGGGATCGAGGTGATCGTCACCGACCATCACCAGCCCGGCGAGGCAGCTTCCGGACTGCCCGGTTCTGCACCCCGTCATTTCCGGCTACCCGTTCGGCGAGCTCTGCGGCACCGGCGTCGCCTACAAGCTCGCGGTCGCGCTCGGCGGTCCCGAGAAGGCGGCTCGCGACCTCGACCTGGTCGCCCTCGCGACGGTCGCCGACCTCGTGCCCCTGCGTGGGGAGAATCGCGCCCTCGCCCGTCGCGGCCTGGCCGAGGCCCGCCGCGCCCGGCGCCCCGGCCTGCGGGCTCTGCTCGAGTCGGCGAAGGTCGAGCCCGAGAGGCTCGACGAGGGCGACTTCGCCTTCCGGCTCGGGCCGAGGATCAACGCCGCCGGGCGCCTCTACCGCGCCGACGCCGGCGTCGAGCTGATGCTCACCGACGATCGCCGCCCGGGCGAGCTGAGATCGCTGCCGAGCTCGGTCGCGCGAACCGCGAGCGGCGCGAGATCGAGCTCGAGGTCCTGCGCGGTGCGGAGCGGGCGCTCGCGGACCTGCCGCCGGAGGCTGGCGATGCCGCCGGCCTCGTGATCGCCGGCGAAGGCTGGCATCCCGGGGTGGTCGGGATCGTCGCCTCTCGCCTCGCGGAACAGGTGTGGCGCCCCGTCGTCCTGATCGCGCTCGATCGCGACGGCGCCGGCCGCGGCTCGGGGCGCAGCGTCCCGGGCTTCGATCTCCTCGCCGCGCTCCATCGTTGCGCCCCGCATCTGACCCGCTACGGCGGCCACCGCGCGGCGGCCGGGGTCGAGCTCGCGGCCGGCGAGCTCGAGGCATTTCGCGAGGGCTTTCGCCACCGCGTGCGCCGAGTCCGCGCCGCCGGGCGGCCTCGCGCGCAACGACTCGGTCGACGCGATCGTCGGTGCCGAGGATCTCGGACTTGACGTCGCCGAGCAGTTCACCCGCCTCGCCCCGTTCGGGCTCGGAAACCCCGGCGTCCGCCTGCTGGTCCCTGGCGCGCAGCTCACTGACATCCGGCCGATGGGGGAGGGCGATCGCCACGCCCGGTTCACCTTGTTGAGCGGCGCGAGGCGGGCGCTCGGGGTTGCCTTCGGGGTCGACGGGTCGCTCGCGCGGGCGGCCGCCGAGCCGCTCGACGTCTCGGTCGGGCTCGAGCTCAACCACTGGAACGGGGCGATCGAGCCCCGCGTCGTGCTCGGCGGCCTGTATCCGGGCCTCGCCGACGATCCGGAGGCCGAGCGCGAGCTCCCCGATCCGATCGGCGCAGCCCGAGTTCTGGGCGCGCTTCGAGGCCGAGCTCGGGGCGGAGCTCGAGCCATCCCGCGTCGCGTCGCAAGCGGCGGAGCGCGAGATCGTCGACCGGCGGGGTCGGGCCATCGTTGCCGCGATCGCCGCACTGGCGGCCGGCGGCGAGGCGCTGCTCGTCGTCTGCGCCGACGCTCCGCGCCGCCGCCGGCTGATCGAGCGCGCGGCGCGGCCGGCTCGCTTCGGCGGCGGGACGATGGCGATCTGCTCCGGACGGCTCTCCGACGAGGCGGTAGCGGGGGCGCGGCTCATCGCCGACGGGGGCAGCGGAGCCGTGCTCGCCGACTGGGCGGCTCCTCGCCCGTGATCCCGGCCTCGCCGCCGCGTTCGCGCACGTGCTCGTCGTCGACCCGCCGCCGGCGGCCGCGCTCGAGCCGCTCGCGCGGGCGGGCCGCGGCTACCTGCACCTGCTCGACGGGCCGGCGGAGGCGGATTTCGCCGAGCGCTGCTACGCGGACGAGTGGCCGTCGCGATCTTCGCTGGCGGCGCTCTACCGCTCGCTCACCGCCCACGGCCGGCGGATCGAGGGCGCGAGCCTGCGCGCTGTGCTCAGCGGCGCCGAGCGGGCACACCCGCTGGCGCCGGAGTCGGCGGCCCGCGGAGCGCGGGTGCTCGGCGACCTCGGTCTCCTCGTCTGGGAGGGATCCGGTGCCGAACGGGCGCTCGGCGTCGTATCCTCAGAGGGCACTGATCTCGAGCGGTCGGACGCATATCGCGTTTACCGCGTGCGCCACGAAGAGGGCCGGCGATACCTGAGCCAGCGAAGACAGCCAAGACGGACCCGGGGATAGAGCGCACCGAGTCGCCCGAGGCCGACCCGGACCGCCGTGGTCATACGCGCGTTGGCGCGGATGGTTTCCACGGCGGCGTCGCCCCGATCAACGAGGTCACGAAGGAGCTCACGGACGACGAGCGCGAGCTCCTCGGCGACCTCTTCGCCGTGATCGGCGAGCATGCGACGGGGGGTGATGCCGACCTCGATCGCGAGGCGGTCGAGCGCGCGTTCGCGTTCGCCTGCGCGCGCCACGCCGACCAGCAGCGGAAGTCGGGCGAGGACTTCATCACCCACCCGGTCGAGGTGGCGAAGATCTGCGCCGGCCTGCGCCTCGACACCGAAACGCTCTGCGCGGCGCTACTTCACGACACGGTCGAGGACACCAGCGCGAGCATCGACGAGGTCCGTGAGGAGTTCGGCGAGACGATCGCCCAGCTCGTCGACGGCGTGACGAAGCTGACCGAGATCACGTTCCAGAGCCGGGACGAGCACCAGGCCGAGAACTACCGCAAGATGATGGTCGCGATGGCCACGGACGTCCGGGTCATCCTGATCAAGCTCGCCGACCGGCTGCACAACATGCGCACGCTCGAGGCGCTGGCGAAGCAGAAGCAGCTCGAGAAGGCGCGCGAGACCCTGGAGATCTATGCCCCGCTGGCGCACCGCCTCGGGATCCACGCGATCAAGTGGGAGCTCGAGGACCTCGCCTTCCAGCGCCTGCATCCGCGCAAGTACGACGAGATCAAGAAGCTCGTCTCCCAGCAGCGGACCGAGCGCGAGACCTACGTCACCGACGCAGGTGAGTTCCTGAGCAGCGAGCTCGCCAAGGTCGGGATCGAGGCGCAGATCTCCGGCCGCGCGAAGCACTTCTACTCGATCTACTCGAAGATGACGAAGAGGGGCCGCGAGTTCAACGAGATCTACGACCTGACCGCGATGCGGGTGCTCGTCGACTCGGTCAAGGACTGCTACGGGGCGATCGGGATCATCCACTCGCTCTGGAAGCCGCTTCCCGGGCGCTTCAAGGATTTCATCGCGACGCCGAAGATGAACCTCTACCAGGCGTTGCATACGACGGTAATCGGCCCGCAGGGGCGGCCGCTCGAAATCCAGATCCGCACGCCCGACATGCACGAGACGGCCGAGTACGGGATCGCCGCTCACGTGATCTACAAGGAGGACCCCTCCGGGAGATCGAACGGCGACGGCAAGGAGAAGATGACCTGGCTGCGGCACCTGATCGAGGCCGAGGCGGAGTCCGAGGGCGACCCGACCGAGTTCCTCGAGCAGCTCAAGGTCGACCTCTTCGAAGACGAGGTCTTCGTCTTCACCCCGCGCGGCGAGGTCAAGAACCTCTCCGCCGGCTCGACCCCGCTCGACTTCGCCTACTCCGTCCACACCGACATCGGCCACCGCTGCGTCGGCGCGAAGGTGAACGGGAAGATCGTCCCGCTGCACAAGCCGCTCGCCTCCGGCGACATCGTCGAGATCCTGACCTCGAAGCAGGAGCGCGGGCCCTCGCGCGACTGGCTCGCGCTCGTCCGCACGACCCGCGCGCGCAACAAGATCCGCGCCTTCTTGAAGCGCGAGCGCCGCGACGACGCCGAGCATCGAGGCCGCGAGGAGTTCCAGACCGCGCTCCGTAAGGCCGGCCTGCCCCCGCAGCGGATCGCGGGCTCGCCCCTGCTCGCCGATGTCACCCGCGAGATGGGCTTCCCGAAGGCGGACGACTTCTACATCGCGCTCGGGCAGGCGAAGATCTCCTCGAAGACCGCAGTCAACAAGGTCATGCAGCGGCTGAAGCAGGGCGAGGCAGTCGCCGGCGATGAGACCGAGGCGCGCCTCGCCGGGGTCCTCGAAGGGCGCGACGAACGGCAGCGCCGCACCCAGGAGGCTTCCGACTACGGGATCGAGGTCGACGGGATGGCCGACGTCATGGTCCGGCTCGCGAAGTGCTGCCGCCCGGTGCCCGGGGACGAGATCGTCGGCTATGTCTCGCTCGGACGCGGGATCACCATCCATCGCGAGGACTGCAAGAACGTCGAGGCGCTCCGCAAGGACCCCGAGCGGTTCGTCACCGTTGCCTGGAGCGGGGAGAACGCGACGTCTTACCGCGTCGAGCTCCAAGTGGACGCCTGGGATCGCACCCGGCTGCTCGAGGACCTCTCGCGAACGCTCTCCGAGGCGGGCCTCAACATCATCGAGGCGAACTGCTCGACCAAGCACCCGATGGTGCGCAACCGCTTCGTGGTGGAGGTCGGCGACTCCCAGCAGCTCAAGGCGTGCATCAACCGCCTCCGCAGCCTCGACGCGGTTTTCGACGCCTATCGGGTAACGCCGAACGAGTGAGGCGGAGCGGAGCGAAGCCGAGCACCGCCGAGGAGGCGGCTGATGTGAGCCGCCCACCCGTCAGCGTGATCGTCCCGTTCCGGGGCGATGAGTGCGATGCGCTCGCCCTGCGCCACGCGCTCGATCGCCTCGAGCTCGCAGGTGGCGACGAGGTGATCGTCGCCGACAACACTGCGGACGGTCTTGCCGGGCCGCCGCTCGAGGGACGAGCGCGGGTCGTGAGGGCGAGCGCCGAGCGCTCCTCCTACCACGCCCGGAACGCCGGGGCGCGGCAGGCGCGCTCGGAATGGCTCCTCTTCGTCGATGCCGACTGCGTGCCCGCACCCGACCTCATCGACGCGTATTTCCGGGAGCCGATCGACGACAGTTGCGGGATGCTCGGCGGCCAGATCACTGGCGACGAGGAGCAGGGCGGCCTCCTGCCTCGCTACGCCCGTGCTCGCAACTATCTGAGTCAGACCGAGGGCCTCCACGGCAAGGCCGGCGCGGCGGCGGCGACGGCCAACCTGCTCGTTCGCCGACGTGCCTTCGCGGAGTGCGGCGGGTTCGCCGAGGGGATCCGCTCCGGTGGCGACGTTGACCTCTGCTGGCGCCTGCTTCGCATGGGCTGGACGCTCGAGTACCGGCCCGAGGCGGGCGTCGTCCACCGCCATCGCGAGACACTCGGCGGCTTTCTCGGCCAGGTCGCCCGCTACGCGGCCGGCGCCCGCTGGCTCGACAGCCGCCATCCGGGCGCCTCGCCTCAGTGGCCGCTGCTCCCGGGACTTGCGGGAAGCGCGCGCGACATCGCGGCCAACCTCGCCCGCGGCCGCTTCGAGGAGGCGACCTATCGGGCGATCGACGGCGTCGGGCTGGTCGCGCACTCGATCGGCTACCGCGGCTCGAACGCTGCGGATCCGATCACCTGAGGTCGCTCCGGCTCAGGCCGCCCAGGCGACGCGGTCGCTCGAGCCGCCACCCGACCGGCCCCGGCCGGCGCTGTTCGCGCGGGCGCCCACCAGCCGTGGCGTGACTCCGGGTGCGATCGCCGATCGCCCATTGGCCTGTTTGGCCCCATCGCTTCGGAAGACCCACGGGTCCACCAGGCGTGCGTCCTCGCTGCAGAGGAGGCGGTTCAGCAGGCGGGCAACGCGACCGGGGCGGACCGCCTGCCCCCGGCTGTCACCGGGATCGCGGTCCCACTCGTGAATCGTGGAGTGGTCCACGCGGGCGTCCGCGCCGCCGTCGACCACGACTTCATGGCAGAGCCCGTCGGGATCCCAGAACCGCAACATCTCCTCGCCGAGCGGCCGTCGAGCGGCAACGACGCGTACCTGACCCGCGATGGCCAGCACCTCCCACAAGGCGCGGAGCTCGCGGCGGTCGCTGACCCTCCAGAGCACGGTGCTGGCGCTCTGATTGCCGTGACGCTCCGCCTGCGCATCGGGCCGCACGAGGAAGCTCAGGACCGGGGCCGAGGCATCGTCGCCGCGGCTGGCGAAGGCGATCGTCTCGCCGTCGTGGCCGGCTCGGGGCTCAACCCGCTCGAGGCCGAGCAGGCCCGCGTAGAAGCGCTCGCAGGCTCGCGCGTCCGCCGTGATCGCGGTTATGTGATGCAGGCGCTCGGGCGCACGATGGGCGCCGGCGGCAGCGCGCTGCGAATAGCCGGTGCCACGAGTGCGACGAGGGGGTGCCTGCGCAATCTCTAGCTTCTCTATGAACATACTCAACAATGTACAGGATGCGTCCGGCGAAAGGCGCCCGCGGCCAACGGTTGAAAGGGCGGCCGAGCCGGCCCGGTCGTTGGCTAGCGACGCCGCGTGAGGACGTAGGCCACGCTGACGATCGCCGTCGCGGCGAGTCCGAGCTGGGCGATGCGGCTGACGTCGACGGCGGGCTCCCAGTAGACGGTCGAGCCGTTGATCACGTACGCGCCGACGGGACGCGCGTTCAGCCCGAAGCCGGCGCCGCCTCCCGGCTTGCCCTCGAGGCTCTCGCCGCTGCCGCCACCACCGCCGCCCTGAACGGCCGCGGCGGGGATGATCACCAGGCCGTCGCGCTCGTACGGATCGCCGTAGACGCGCTTCACCGTGATCGCGTCGCGGACCTTGCCGATCAGCTCTTCAACGTCCATCGTGCTCCTTCGTCCGGGGAGCGCTCAGGGTTGCAGCTTGCGCACCGCGGCCGCGATCGCCTCGGCGACCTCGGCGGCCTCCTCGTCGGAGCGGTACTTCCGCCGCGGCCAGAAGAAGCCGCGCAGGCCGTCCTTCTTCACCCTCGGGACGATGTGGACGTGCAGGTGCGGGACCGACTGGCTGACGATGTTGTTCATCGCGACGAACGTTCCCTGAGCGCCCATCGCGTCGCGAATCGCCACCGAGAGCATTCGGCGCGTTCGCAGAACAACGGCTCGACCAGCTCCTCGGGCAGGTCCCAGAACGCCTCGTGGTGCTCGCGCGGCACCAGCAGCGTGTGGCCGTGAAAGAGCGGCCGGATGTCGAGGAACCCGACGGTGTGCTCGTCCTCGAAGCAGATCGCCGCGTCGAGATCGCCGGCGACGATCTGACAGAAGAGGCAGTCCGGATCTTGCTCAGGCAACGACCGTTAGCGACGCAGGCTCGACGCCCGAGGTCGAGCTCGGTGAAGTCGCCGATGTAGTCGCCGTCCACCTGGACCGGGAACGAGCGCAGCTCGCCCGCCTCGTCGGTCGAGAGCGATTCGATCCGGCCCTCGGTCACGTGCGCGACGTGGTCGATGTGGCGGTGGTCGGTGGCCTTGTAGCGCTCGGAGAAGAGGCGCCCGATGATGAATCCCATGTCGCGCTGGCGGGCACGCCCCAGCACCGCGATCGCGAGCGATCCGTCGTCGATCCCGACGTCGCGGGAGACCCTCACCTGGCGGCCGCCGAAGTAGGTGAACGGGTCGGAGTTCTGGGCGAGGACGGTGACGCCGTCAAGCCGTTCGCCGCCCGCCGTGAGCCGCATCGTCACCGGGTTGCGCAGGTAGTCGGTGTAGAAGGATGAGGTCGCGACCCAGGTGTAGAAGTAGGGGCCGAGGCGGGTCTTGAGTCGAGGCTTTGCGTCGACCTTCTTCGCCGCCGTCGCATCGAGTCCCGAGCCGGCCGAGAAGACGAAGCGGCGCCCGCCGGCCAGGCCGAGGTCGATCCGCCGCGGCCGGAAGTCGTCGGCGAGCCCGAGCAGATGCTCCGTCGCGTCGACGACGTCGTTGGGGATCCCGAGCGTCCGGCAGACGACGTTGGTCGAGCCGCCGGGGAGCACCGAGACGGGGACGCCCGTGCCGGCGAGGCCGTTGGCGACCTCGTTCAGCGTCCCGTCGCCCCCGAAGGCGACGACGATGTCGTAGCCGCCGTCGCAAGCCTCGCGCCCGATCTCGGTCGCGTGGTTCTGCGCCTGGGTCGTGACGGCCTCGACCTCGTAGCGACCCTGGAGCGCGTAGACGACGAGGTTCTTGAGCCGGTCCGAGACCGTCGTCGCGTACGGGTTGACGATGATCAGCATCCGCTTCTTCGCCGCACGGGCGAACGCGTCGCCGCCGTTGGCGGCGGGCTCGGCCCTGGGCGGGGAGGCGAGGGTCGTGCTCACAACGCATGGATCGCGCTTCGCCCGGCGCAATCTCTCCTTTGGTGTGGCTCCGCGCTCACGGTGGGATCGTAACCTCGCCGTCGTATCCGGTCGCCTCGAAGCGGACGACCTCGCCGTCCTCGACCTCGCGCACCACCCCCGCATCGATCAGGAGGTCGACGTGGCCCACGACCTCGGAGAGGGTGAGAAAGGCCTGCGTCACGGCGACGTTCCCCCAGAGCGCCTGGGCGAGCTCGTAAGCGGTCCGTGGCTGCTCGGCGATCAGGCGCCCGAGTTTCGCCGCCCGGCGGCGGTGGAGCTCGAAGCGCTCGTCGATCAGTCCGACGTGGTCGGTGATCGGGTCGCCGTGTCCGGGCAGGAGCAGCTCCGCGGGCATCTCCCGCGTCTTGGCGAGGGAGCTCAGGTAGCGGACCAGGGACTTCGGCCGCTCCCCGGACCCGTCGAGCGGGCGGGCCAGCAGCGGGTTCGAGGAGATGTGCGCGATCAGATGGTCGGCGCAGAGCAGGATGCGGCGCTGCTCGTCCCAGAAGACCGTGTCGGAGGGGCTGTGTCCCGGCCGCAGCATCACCTCGAGCCGGCGTCCGGCGAGCTCCAGCGTCTCGCCGTCTGCGAGCGGTCGGGTCACCTCGTGCGAGGCGCCCCAGGCGCGGAAGCTTCGCGAGACGCTGCGCAGGGCGATCGTCAGGTCGTCGGGGATCCCGTGGCGGCGCATCAGCCCGCTGGCGAACTCGTCGTCGCGTTCCATGTCGTCGTCGTAGCTCGCCATGAAGGGGACGAGGACGTCGATCGCGGCGACCTCGGCCCCGGAGCGCGAGGCGAGGATGTCGACGAGTCCCAGATGGTCGATGTGCTGGTGGCTGATCACGATCAGCTCGAGTTCCTCGATCGCGTGCCCGGCGGCCTCGAGCTGGTGCTGGAGGTCGTCGAGTGACTTGCCCGAATTCGGCCCCGTGTCGAGGAGGGTCAGGGGCTCGTCCTCGATCAGGTAGCAGTTGACCCGGCCGACGGCGAACGGGGTCGGGATCCGGAGGCGGTGGATGCCGGCGTCCGCCGCGCGGGCGAGCGCCCCCTCCGCGGTCAAGAGCGGATGAGGTCCAGCACCTCGTCCCGCTTGCGCTCCATGTCCTCGCGGGAGGTGAGCGACTCGAGGTTGAGGCGCAGGAGCGGCTCCGTGTTCGAGGGCCGGACGTTGAAGTGCCACTCCGGATAGTCGACGGAAACCCCGTCGAGCCAGGAGATCTCCGCGTCGGCGTGGCGCTCGGCGATCTCCTTCATCTTCGCCTCCTGGTCGGCGACCTCGGAGTTGATCTCGCCGGAGATGAAGTAGCGCTCCCGGTAGGAGCCGACGAGCTCCGACAGCGTCCGGCCGTCGGTCGAGAGGAGCTCGAGGACGAGGAGGGCGGGAAGGGTTCCCGAGTCCGCGCACCAGAAGTCACGGAAGTAGTAGTGACCGGAGACCTCGCCGCCGAAGGCGCCGTCGTGCTCGCGCATCGCGATCTTGAAGAAGGCATGACCGACGCGATTGACGAACGCGGTGCCGCCATTCGCCTCGACCGTGTCGGGAACCGCCCGGCTCGCGCGGACGTCGTAGAGGATGTTCGCGCCGGACCGCTTGCCGAGCACCTGCTGGGCGAGCAGCGCGGTGAGGAAGTCGCCGTCGACGAACGTGCCGGTGTCGTCGATGAAGAAGCAGCGGTCCGCGTCACCGTCCCAGGCGATGCCGAGGTCGGCGCCCTCGTCGAGGACGCGGTCGATGATGAACTGGCGGTTCTCCGGCAGCAGCGGGTTCGGCTCGTGGTCGGGGAACTCGCCGTCGGGGACCCAGTAGGTCTCGATCAGGTCGAGCCGCAGCCGCTCCAGCAGCGGCCCGACCATCGGGCCCGCCATTCCGTTGCCGCCGTCGACGACGACCTTGAGCGGCTTGACCACCGCGGGGTCGATCAGCGACATCGCGTGGCGCTGAAAGCCGTCGTAGACGTCGACCGCCTCCACCGAGCCCGCCTCGCCCGTCACCTCCCCGAGCCCGCCGAGGACGAGGTCGCGGATCTCGCCGATTCCGGCGTCCCCGGAGAGCGCCAGGGCTCCCTCGCGGACGAGCTTCACGCCGGTATAGGCCTTCGGGTTGTGCGACGCGGTCACCATCGCGCCGCCGTCGAGCTCGCGCGAGCCGACGAGGAAATAGAGCATCTCGGTGCCGACCATTCCGGCGTCGAGCACCGTGCAGCCCTCGGCGACGAGGCCGTCGCGCAGGCGGCCGGCCATCTCGGGCGCCTGCAGGCGCATGTCACGCCCGAGCCCGATCCGCAGGTCGGCGACGGGCTTGCCGCGCAGGTCGGCGAGCACACGGGCGAAGGCGCGGCCGATCAGGAAGCTGGCATCGCCGTCCATCTCGGAGCCGTACAGCCCGCGAATGTCGTAAGCCTTGAAGATCTCGACCCGGCACGCCCGGAGGCGAAGCCGAGGACGTGGACGGCGGCATTCCGTCAGTCAAAGGCGCCCCGCAGGGTCTCGTAGCTCTGCTCGAGCGTCTGGGGCATCACCCGCGTGTCGGCGAGCACGGGCATGAAGTTCGTGTCCCCGCCCCAGCGCGGGACGACGTGCATGTGGACGTGGTGCTCCACCCCGGCGCCGGCGACCCGGCCCTGGTTGAAGCCCACGTTGTAGCCGTGGGGCGCATAGGCCTCGTCGAGGATCCGGATCGCCTGCTGGCTCAGGCCCATCAGCTCGGCGATCGTCTTCGGCTCGAGGTCGGCGATCGAGCTCGCGTGCTCGTACGGGGTCACCATCAGGTGCCCGTTCGTGTACGGGAAGAGGTTGAGGATCACGAAGCAGCGCTCGGCGCGGTGGACGATCAGGTTCGCCGCGTCGTCATCCTCGGCCGGCTTCGAGCAGAAGATGCAGTCGGACTCGACGTCCTTGGACGCATCCTTCACGTAGGCGAGGCGCCAGGGCGCCCAGATCCGCTCGCTGGCCACACGGCGGGATCCTAGAGCCAGCCGCGCCGGCGGAAGTAGGCGAGCATGCCGACGAGGAGGGCGACCATGCCGCCGACGATCAGCCAGAAAGCCGCGGTGTCGCCCTCGCCGGGGACGCCGACGTTCATCCCCCAGAGGCTTGCGATCAGGGTCAGCGGCAGGATCACGACGCTGAAGGCGGTGAGGACGCGGAGGACGTCGTTGACGCGGTGGGAGATGTAGGACTCGTTCGTGTCTTCGAGTCCCTCGACGACCTCCTTGTAGTTCTCGAGCATGTCCCAGATCCGCTCGTGCGCGTCGCCGATGTCGTCGAAGTAGATCTCGAGGTCGAGGTCGGGGGCGAGGAAGCGCGACTTGACGTTCTCGAGGTCGCGAAGGACCGTCCGCTGCGGGCGGATCACCTTGCGGAAGTTGATGATCTCCTGCTTCACGTTGGAGATGTCGCGGACGACCTCCTCCGAGCGGCCCTCGAAGATGTCGTCCTCGAGGGCGTCGAGCTTGTTGCCGATCTTGCGCAGCATCGGAAAGCAGTAGTCGAAGCTGTCGTCGACGATCCGGTAGAGGAGGAAGCCGGAGCCGCGGGAGAAGAGCTGCTCGCGCAGCTCCTCCTTCTGGCGACAGCGCTCGAACAGGTACTCGACCGGCTGCAGCGGAGTGTTCGGGATCGTGACGAGGAAGTCGGGTCCGACGAAGATGTCGAGCTCGCCGGCGTTGAGCCGCTTCACGTTGCGGTCGAAGACCGGGAAGTGGAGGACGATGAAGAGGTAGTCGCGGTACTCGTCGATCTTCGGCCGCTGGTTGCGCGAGAGCACGTCCTCGAGATCGAGCGCGTGGAAGTCGAACTGCTCCTCGAGCCAGGTGCTCTCGAGGGGGCCCGGACGCTCGATGTTGACCCAGCGCAGGCCCTCGCCCGAGACGGTCTCGATTCGTGGCTGCCGATCGCGCTCGGTGGGCGCGACGAGGTCAGCTGCGCGCGGGGAGCGGCGCAGCCTCGGCTTCGGAAGGCTCGGCATCGCCGGTCTCTCCTCGCGTCTCGTTCGTGGCTGCGTCCATGCGAGAAGGTTACGACACGCCCCGCGGCCCTCCGCCTCCCGCAACCACCGTTTCACGAAAACTTGCCCGCCACCTCCTCCGCTCGCGTCCGGGGTGTCGGGGTCTGGGCATCCCCCTGGGAAAGCCGGTCGGTTGGTATAGTCGCGGGCACATAACCGCTGCATCCAGAGGGGTGGAGGGACTGGCCCTACGAAGCCCCGGCAACCAACGAAGGTCTTGCGACCGACGTCAGGTGCCAATTCCAGCAGGCGAAGAGCCTGGGAGATGTGAGTGGGAGTCCTCTCCGGGACCTCTGCTCGCACAAGGCAGAGGTCTTTTTCGTGAAGCGAGACGAATAGGAGAGTTGAACGCATGAGCACCCTGGAAGGGCTTCGTTGTAAGGAGTGTCGGACCGAGTACCCGCTCGAGGCGCTCTACGTGTGCGAGCAGTGCTTCGGGCCACTCGAGGTGTCCTACGACCTCACCGGCCTCGATCCGGAGGCGCTGAAGCGGAAGATCCAGGCCGGCCCGCTGAGCATCTGGCGGTACGCGGACTTCCTCCCGTTCGCCGAGCGCCCGCGCGACCCTCTGCAACCCGGGTTGACGCCGTTGATCCGCGCGGACCGGCTGGCGGAGCGCCTCGGGATCGGCGAGGTCTGGATCAAGAACGACGCCGCCAACCCGACGCACTCCTTCAAGGACCGGGTCGTCGCCGTCGCGATCGCGAAGGCGCAGGAGCTCGGATTCGACACCGTCGCCTGCGCCTCGACCGGCAACCTCGCCAACGCCGTCGCCGCCCACGCCGCCGCCGCGGGGCTGAGCTCCTACGTCTTCGTCCCGGCCGACCTCGAGGAGCAGAAGCTGCTCGCGACCGGGGTCTACGGGACGAAGCTGGTCGGTGTCCGGGGCAACTACGACGACGTCAACCGCCTCTGCACCGAGCTCTGCGAGACGCGGCCCTGGGCCTTCGTCAACGTCAACCTGCGGCCCTACTACGCGGAGGGCTCGAAGACGATCGCCTACGAGACGATCGAGCAGCTCGGCTGGTCGCTCCCGGACCGCATCGTCTGCCCGATCGCCTCCGGCTCGCTGTTCACCAAGATCGGCCGCGGGATCTCCGACTGGCTCGATCTCGGCCTTCTCGACGGCGAGCTGCCGGCTTTCCACGGCGCCCAGGCAGAGGGCTGCAACCCGGTCTCGGAGGCGTACGCCTCGGGCTGGGACGTGTGCAAGCCGCAGCGTCCGGAGACGATCGCGAAGAGCCTCGCGATCGGCAATCCCGCCGACGGCCCGTACGCCCTCGAGCTCGCCCGCTCGACCGGCGGCTCGGTGGAGGACGTCGACGACGCGGAGATCCGCGCCGGGATCAGGCTGCTCGCCGAGACCACGGGGATCTTCACCGAGACCGCGGGCGGCGTGACCACGGCGGTGCTGGCGAAGCTCGCCGCGGCCGGCGCGATCGGCTCCGACGAGCGGGTCGTCGTTGTGATCACCGGTGAGGGCCTGAAGACGCTCGACGCCGTGCGGGAGGGTTACTCGATCCAGGAGATCGACCCGACGCTCGAGTCGTTCGAGTCGGGCGTCGAGGCGTCCGCCCCGGCCGTGAGCGCGGCTCGGTAAGTTTCGAGCGGATGGCGGTCACGGTCAAGATTCCGGCGCAGCTGCGGGGCGTCACCGAGGGCGAGGGCGAGGTCGAGGTCGACGGGGACACCGTCGGCGAGGCGCTCGACGCCGTCTTCGACGCGCACGCGGATCTGCGCGAGCGGATCACCGAGGACGGCACGCTGCGCCGCTTCGTCAACGTCTACGTCTCGGGCGAGGACATCCGCTTCAAGGACGGCCTCGACACCGAGCTCAGCGACGGCGACGAGGTAACGATCCTCCCGGCCGTCGCCGGCGGCTCTCGATAGCCGCGGGGGCCAGCGAACCAACCTGGTTCGAGATCGGCGTCGCCGACGACGGCAGATGACGCTGATCCGGGCCTGGTGCGGAACGCGCCCGGCAGGATTCGAACCTGCGGCTTCCGCCTCCGGAGGGCGGCGCTCTATCCACTGAGCTACGGGCGCCTGCGGCGCAGCTTACCCGTCACCGTGTACGAACGTATGTTCTGTGCATTGAGGTGTTGAGCGCCTTTGTGAAACGTGGATTGTCTCGCCCTGGTGCCGTTCGGCGACGGCCGTCCATACGACCCGAGTACTCGGGTCCATGATCCTCGGCTGAACGCCGCCGTGCCGCCGCCGCCCGTCGCGGCTACCGTTCCCGCGTGGACCTGGACCTCGTCTTCCTCGGCACCGGGGGCTCCGTGCCGACCGCCCGGCGCTCGACCGCCTGCGTGCTGATCCGCGCCGGGGGCGAGCGGCTCATGGTCGACTGCGGCGAGGGATCGCAGCGCCAGATGCAGCGCTCGACCGGGCTTGTTCAAGTCGACGAGCTCTTCCTCACCCATCTGCACGCGGACCATTACCTCGGCATCCCGGGGCTGCTGAAGACGTACCAGCTGAACGCGCGCGAGCGACCGTTGCGGGTGATCGGGCCGCCGGGGCTGATCGAGCTCTTCACGGCGCTGCGGCGGATCTTCGGAAAGCTCAGCTACGAGGTCGAGCTGGCCGAGATCGATGCCGGCGAGGCGATCCGCCACGACGGCTTCGAGATGCGCTCGTTCGCGGTCGACCACCGCAGGATGCGCGCCTTCGGCTATGCGCTGGTCGAGGACGAGCGCCCCGGCCACATCGACCCGGAGTCCGCCGAGCGCCTCGGCGTCCGCGCCGGGCCCGACCTCGGCCGGCTGCAGCGCGGTGAGGAGGTCAGGGGCGCGGACGGCATCGTCCGGCCCGTCGACGTCATGGGCGCGGCGCGCCGCGGGCGCAAGATCGTGATCAGCGGCGACACCGCCCCGTGCGAGATGACCCGTCTCGCCGCCCACGAGGCGCAGCTCCTGGTCCACGACTCGAGCTTCGCCGACGAGGAGGCTGCCCGCGCGCAGGAGACCGGCCACTCGACCGCCCGAGAGGCCGCGCAGATCGCCGCGGAGGCGGAGGTGGCAATGCTCGCGCTCGTCCACGTCTCCTCGCGCTATGACGTGCGGGCGGTGCTGGAGGAGGCGCGCGAGGTCTTCCCGGCCGCGGTCGCGCCGCGCGATTTCGACCTGGTCGAGGTCCCGTTCCCCGAGCGCGGCGAGCCGCGCCTGGTCGAGCGCGGTGGCCGACCGCCGCGGCAGGACGCTGGCTAACGTCTCGGGAGTGAGCGCGACCGACGTCTCGAACCCGCTCTTCGCCCGCTTCTTCGACCGCTTCGCCGCCAGGGACAAGGATCGCGGCGAGGCGGAGCTCCGGCGTGAGCTGCTCGCGGGCCTCGCGGGCAGGGTGGTCGAGGTCGGCCCTGGCAACGGGATCAACTTCGAGCACTATCCCGACGCGGTCACCGAGCTCGTCGCCGCCGAGCCCGAGCCCTACCTGCGCCGGGCCGCGGAGAAAGCGGCGGCGTCGGTAGAGATCCCGGTACGCGTCGTCGGCGGCGTCGCGGACGACCTTCCCGTCGACAGCGCCTCGGCGGACGCAGTCGTCGTCGCGGGCGTCCTGTGCTCGGTGCCGGATCAGGCGGCGGCGCTGGCGGAGTTCCGCCGCGTACTGCGCCCGGGCGGAGAGCTGCGCTTCTATGAGCACGTCCGCTCGCGGCGCCCCCGGTTCGCCCGCTTCCAGGACCTGAGCGCGCTGATCTGGCCGCGGCTGATGGGCGGCTGTCAGCCGAACCGCACCACGCTCGCGGAGATCGAACGTTCGGGTTACGTGATCGAGCGCTGCCGCGGCTTCGGCTACCCGCCCGCAGCGCGGGCCTATCCGGTGATGCCGCGCGTCCTCGGCGTGGCGCGGCCGGAGCCGATCGGGTCCAGCGATGCTCGATGAGCGCTTCGCCCGTCACCTGCACGTCGAGTCGCTTCGCCATCGCGACCTCCACGCGCGAGCACGAGCCACACGTCCTCTTCCAGGCATCGACGATCGCGGCCCTGCTCGACGGCGCCTACGACGGCGACGTCACCTTCGCCGAGCTGGCCGAGCACGGCGACCTCGGGCTCGGCACGCTGAACGCGCTCGACGGCGAGATGATCGCTCTCGACGGCCGCTTCTACCGCGCCGACGTCGATGGACTCGTCGCTCGAGATCGATCCGGCGCGAGCGGACCCCGTTCGCGGCCGTCACCTGGTTCGAGCCCTCGCTCCAGTTCGACGGTCGCGGGTCCGCTCGACCACGGCCCTGCTCGCGCTCCTCGACGCCGTCGCCGCCGACCCAGACGCCGCCTGCGCGCTGCGGATCGACGGCGAGTTCGAGTTCGTGCTGGCGCGCTCGGTGCCGCGCCAGCTGCCGCCGTACCGGCCGCTCGCCGAGGTCGTCGCCGACCAGCACGTGTTCGAGCTCCGCCCGACGTCGCTGGATCGCTGGTCGGCTTCCGCTTTCCCGGACTACGCCGAGGGCGTCGAGGTCGAGCGGCTACCACCTCCACTTCATCTCCGCCGACCGCGACCGCGGCGGCCATGTGCTCGATTGCCGGACCAGGGAGGTGCACGTCCGCATCGACCCCTCCGGCGAGCCTCCACGTGGAGCTCCCGCCGGGCGTCGACCTCGAATCGCCAGACGTCGACGAGGACACGAAGCGTGCGCTCGACGCAATCGAGCGCGGCGACTGAGCGCCGGTTAGACCGCGATCTTGCCGGCGCTCAGGGTGAGGTCACCGGCTACGACCTTGAGGCGCCACTTGCCCCTCGTCGGGACCTTCACCTTGAGCTTCGCGACCCCCGCTCCGGCGCTCACCGGCGTCGCCTGGCCCCGCACGGTTTTCCCGCGGCGGGTCGCAGCGAGACTTGCCGTCGCCGAGCCCGCCGTCGCCTCAACGCGGACCTTGATCGTCCGTCCGCGCGAGCTGATCTTGCCGACCGTGAGCTCGAATCCGCCGAAGTCGCCGCTGGTGTTGAGCGCGCTTGGGATACAAGGCATGCCGTAGGCGAGCGCATAGGCGCCGTTGAAGCCGGGCCCGATGTGAGTGATCCCCGGGTCCATCAGGACGTCGCGGTGGCCGGGGGAGCTGAGCCATCCGTCGAGGACCGCCTGTGCGGTCGGATACCCCTGCGCGAGCACGGGCCCGTCCCACTTCGTGCAGCCCGCGGCATTCGCTCGCGCCGTGTACGGAGGGTCGTTCGCATGGTCGATCCCGCTGCCGCTCTGTGCGTAGAAGGCCGCGTAGTCGTCTGCGATGTCGGTGAGCGCGGGCGAGATCTCCACCCGCGCGAGCCCGGCGGCCACCCGCTGCGCGTTCAGCAGCCCGACGAACTCGCGCTCGGTGGGGGAGGGCAAAGGATCGCCCGCTTGGGCAGGGGTAACCAGGGCGAGCGTCGCGAGAACGATGAGCGCGGCGAGTGTGAAGGCCGCCCTCGCGCCGCCACCTTATCCCAGCGGCGCGACCGGTCGGCAATTGCGTTGGCGATCGCCGGCAGCCTGATCCTCCTGGAGGAAGTGCTTGGCGGGCAGCAGCACCGGGTCGTCGGCCCCGAGCACGCGCTGGACGATCGCGCAGCTGGTCGAGCCCGAGCGCCGGGTCGCGCTCGCCCCAGACGATCCGCGCGGGCCAGCGGCGCTCGGCGAGCCCCTGCGCGAGCAGCCGGCTCTTCTCGTCGGTGAGCTCGAAGCCGCGCATGATCCGCAGGAACGCGCGGCCGCGATCGCGGCGCTTGAGCAGGTGCGATGTGCGCTGGATCTCGGCCGTCGACTCGCCGAGCGGTTCTCGAGCCCCTGGAGGCGGAAGAGCGCGGCGAACGACCGGCTTCGGCGTCGCCCGCAGCCACAGCTCGCCGATGCCCGCGGACGCGCGAACGGGTGCATCGTCCACGGGCGCCGGAAGTGGCCGGGTCGAGGAGCGTGTTCAGCACCGTCACCGAGAGCACCCGCTCGGGGTTGCGGACCGCCCACTCGAAGCCGATCGGCCCGCCGATGTCGTGGACGACGAGGTGGCAGCGGTCGATCTCGAGCGCGTCGATCGCCTCGCCGATCCAGCGCGCCGAGCCCGGTCCACGAGTAGTCGAAGTCGTCGGGGCGGTCGGCGAGGCCGAGGCCCGGGAAAGTCGAAGGCGACCGCGCGGAGGCCCTGGTCGGCGAGCGCCGGCACCACCTTGCGGTACAGAAACGAGCTAGTCGGCACGCCGTGGACGAGCACGACGTCCGGCCCCTCGCCCTGCTCGCGGACGAAGCTGCCGCACCCCGCCCGCCTCGAACCGGCGCCCGGCGGCCTGTGGACGTCGATCACCTGGCACTTCCGCGTTCACGACTTCATCATTACCGCAATCTCGGCGAAGTCCTGCCGTTCGCCAGAACGCCCGCCTCATGCGGTGCTAGGCTCGCCGCGTCGGTTCCTTTAACCCGGTCCAGAGAGGCCAGGAAGGGGCGCGTGACGCAAGCCTGACGGCCCTGACAAGGTCGTGCTCGATCGCGACGATCTGCGCCGCACGCTGGTGCGGATCGCGCACGAGATCGTCGAGAAGAACCCCGGCGGCGAGCGCCTCGCCCTCGTCGGCATCCACACGCGCGGCGCCGTGCTCGCCCGCCGGCTGCACGCGCTCGTCGGCGAGCTCACCGGCGCCGAGGTCCCGCTCGGCGACCTCGACATCTCCTTCTACCGCGACGACCTCGCCGGCCGCGAGCCCGAGCGCGCAGCCGGTCGTCCACGCCTCGCACCTCGACTTCGACCTCGACGGGCCGCACGGTGATCCTGGTCGACGACGTCCTCTTCACCGGGCGCACCGTCCGCGCCGCGATCGAGGCGCTCTTCGACTACGGGCGCCCCGGCCGCGTGCAGCTCGCCGTGCTCGTCGACCGCGGCCACCGCGAGCTGCCGATCCGCCCCGACTACGTCGGCAAGAACCTGCCGACCTCGCGCGACGAGCGCGTCTACGTCCGGCTCGAGGAGATCGACGGCTCGACGAGGTCTCGATCGACCGGGTGCGCGAAGCGATCGCCGCGGCCCGAGGAGGAGGACGCGATGAAGCACCTGCTGGCGATCGAGGACCTCGAGCGCGCCGACATCGAGCGCATCCTCGAGCGCGCCGAGAGCTTCGCCGAGGTCGGCCGCCGCGACATCAAGAAGGTCCCGACGCTGCGCGGCCGCACGATCGTCAGCCTCTTCTACGAGTCGAGCACGCGCACGAGCTCCTCGTTCGAGCTCGCCGCCAAGCGCCTCTCGGCCGACGTCGTCTCGATCAAGGCCGCCGGCTCCGCGGTCGACAAGGGCGAGTCGCTGAAGGACACGATCGCGACGCTCTGCGCCTACGGACCCGGAGGCGATCATCATCCGCTCGCCCCACGCCGGCGCCGCCAACCTCGTCACCCGCTGGACCGACGCCGCGGTGATCAACGCCGGCGACGGCAAGCACGAGCACCCGAGCCAGGCGCTGCTCGACGTCTACACGCTGCGCCAGCGCCTCGGCGACCTCGAGGGCAAGCGCATCTGGATCGTCGGCGACGTCCTCCACAGCCGGGTCGCCCGCTCCTGCGCCCTCGCCTTCGGCGCGATGGGCGCCGAGGTCACGCTCTGCGGGCCGCCGACGCTGATCCCGCGCGGGATCGACGAGGCGCTCGGCTGCGAGGTCGCCTACGACCTCGACGACCTCGGCGAGGCCGACGTCGTCTACGCGCTGCGGATGCAGAACGAGCGCATGAACGAGTCCTTCGTGCCCTCGATCCGCGAGTACGCGGCCCACTACCAGATCGACTCCCGCCGGCTCGGCCCGCGCCAGCTGCTGATGCACCCGGGCCCGGTCAACCGCGGCGTCGAGCTCTCGGCCGAGGTGATCGACGGGCCCGCACTCGCTGATCACCGCCCAGGTCGAGAGCGGGCTGGTCGTCCGCATGGCGATCCTCTACGAGCTGCTCGCCGGCGGCGAGCCGCGCGCCGCGGCGCCGAACCGGAGGCGGAGCTGCCCGCGCCGACGCCGATCGGAGAGCCCGCGTGAGCCAGGATGAGCGGCGCCCGATCTCCGCGCTCGACTGGCGCGGCGCCGGCGAGGCGCGGCCGAGCGAGCTCGTCCTCCGCGGCGCGCAGCGTCCTCGACCCGCGCGCCGGCATCGACGGCGTCCACGACGTCGTCGTCCGCGACGGCGAGATCGCCGAGCTCGCCGAGCCCGGGCGGCGGCCGAGCTCGACGGCGCCGAGGTCGATCGAGGCCGAGGGCATGCGCGTCTTCCCGGCCTTCTTCGACCCCCACGTCCACCTGCGCACGCCCGGGCAGCGAGGACGAGGAGGACATCGAGACCGGCACCGCGCGCGGCGGCCGCCGGCGGCTACTGCGGGATCCTCGCGATGGCGAACACCGAGCCCGCCGGTCGACACGGCCGCCGACATCAGCGCGCTGCGCGAGCGCGCCGCGCGCGAGGCCTCGGTCCCGGTCGGGCTTCCTCGCCACGCGTGACCCGCGGGATGGAGGGCGCGGAGCTGACCGAGATGGCCGAGCTCGCGCGACGCCGGCGCGGCCGGCTTCTCCGACGACGGCCTGCCGATCCGCAGCGCCCGGGTGATGCGCCGCGCGCTTCCAGTACCAGCGGCTCGCCGGCCTGCCGATCGCGCTCCACGAGGAGGACCCCGAGCTCTCCGGCGACGGCGTCGATGCACGAGGGCCCGGTCTCGGCGGTGCTCGGGCTCGAGGGCGTCCCCTCGGTCTCCGAGTCGACGATGATCGCCCGCGACGGCGCGCTCGCCGCCTACGAGGACGCCCGGATCCACGTCCAGCACCTCTCGGCGCGCGAGTCGGTCGAGGCGGTCGAGGCCGCGAAGGCGCCGGCGTCGCGATCACCTGCGAGGCGACGCCGCACCACCTGACGCTCACCGACGAGGAGGTCCGCAGCCTCGACGCCCGCTTCAAGATGAACCCGCCGCTGCGCGCCGAGAGCGACCGCCAGGCGCTGATCGAGGGGCTGCGCTCCGGCACGATCGACTGCATCGCCACCGACCACGCGCCGCACGCCGCCGAGCGAGAAGGAGGTCCCGTTCGAGCAGGCGGCGATGGGCGTGACCGGGCTCGAGACCGCCTTCGCCGTCCTCCACACCGAGCTGGTCCTGCCCGGCGTCCTCGACCTCGGCTGCTCGTCGAGCGGATGAGCTCGGGCGCCGCGCCGTTCGACATCGAGCCGCCGCCGCTCGAGCCGGGCACCGAGGCCAACCTCGTCCTCTTCGACCCCGAGGCCGAGTGGGAGGCGGGCGCCGACGGCTGGGAGAGCCGCTCGGAGAACTCCTGCTTCGCCGGGCGCCGCTGACGCGGCCGCGTGCTGATGACCGTCGCCGGCGGCCGGGTCGCCTACCGCCAGCGCAGCTTCGCGATGGGAGTCGCCTGACGGTGAAGCTCGACGCGCGACCGCGCGCGCGCTGGTCGTGGTCGACGTCCAGGAGGCCTTCCGCAAGGCGCTCCCCGACTTCGAGCGACGTCGCCGCCGGCGACGCGCGACGCTGGTCGCGCGGCGCCGAGCGCGATGGGCATCCCGGTCGTCGTCACCGAGCAGTACCCGAAGGGCCTGGGGGCGACCGTCGACCGAGGTCGCCGAGCACGCTGCCCGACGGCACCGAGCCGCTCGAGAAGGTCCGCTTCTCCGCCGCCGAGGCCGACGGCTTCGACCTCGGCGGGCGCGACCAGGCGCTCGTCTGCGGGATCGAGACCCACGTCTGCGTCAACCAGACCGTCCTCGACCTGCTCGACGACGGCGTCGAGGTCCAGGTCGCCGCCGACGCGGTCGGCTCGCGGACGGCGGCCGAACCGCGAGCTCGGCCTGGAGCAAGATGGAGCGCGCCGGCGCGGCGATGACCAGCGTCGAGACCGCGCTGTTCGAGCTGCTCGGCGGGTCCGACGCCGACGAGTTCAAGGCAGTGCAGGCGCTGCGTCAAGTGAATCGAGCCGAGCCGGTGAGCCGGTGACGGCTACCTGCTGCTCGAGGACGGCACCCGCCTCGACGGCGAGCTCTGCGGCGCCGCGGCGCAGGCGACCGGCGAGGTCGTCTTCAACACCGCGATGACCGGCTACCAGGAGGCCGTCACCGACCCCTCCTACGCCGGCCAGATCATCACCTTCACCTACCCGCTGATCGGCAACTACGGCGTCGGCGCGACGGCGATGGAGTCCGACCGGGTCCACGCCCGCGGCGGTGATCATGCGCGAGGCCAAGAACGGCGAGGACGCCGCCGACGCCGAGGGCGGCTGGCTCGACTGGCTGCGCGACTGCGGCGTCCCGGCGATCACCGGCGTCGACACCCGCGACGCTCGTCCGCCACATCCGCGACCGCGGGCGCGATGCGCGGCGGCATCTTCGCCGGCCGAGCTCGCCGAGGCCGAGGCGCGCGAGCGGATCGGCGCCGAGCCCTCGATGGAGGGCGCCGACTTCGCCAGCACGGTGACCCCCGGCGAGCCGATCGAGTTCGACGGCGACGGCCCGCACGTCGTCGCGCCTCGACACCGGGATCAAGCTCTCGATCATCCGCCAGTTCCGCGAGCGCGACTGCCGGCTGACGCTGCTGCCCTGCGACGCGGCCGCCGAGGACGGTGCTCGCCGCGAGCCCGACCTCGTCTTCCTCGCCAACGGGCCCGGCGACCCCGCGGCGCTCGACTACGTCGTCGACACCGTCCGCGAGCTCATCGGCAAGAAGCCGGTCGTCGGCATCTGCCTCGGCCACCAGCTGCTCTGCCGCGCCGTCGGCCTCGAGACCTTCAAGCTCCCGTTCGGCCACCGCGGCGCCAACCACCCGGTCAAGGACCTGCGCACCGGCAAGATCGACATCACCTCCCAGAACCACGGCTTCGCCGTCCGCGGGCCCGGCGGCGAGCCGACGGATCGAGGGCGACGAGCCGGTGCGCTGGGACACCGACTTCGGCGCCGCCGAGCTCACCCACCTCAACCTCTACGACCGCACGGTCGAGGGCCTCGAGCTCAAGGACGTCCCCGGCGGCACGGTCCAGTACCACCCCGAGGCCGGGCCCGGGCCCGCACGACGCGCGCTACCTGTTCGACCGCTTCCTGGAGATGGCGGCGTGAGCGTCGCCGCCGGAGCGCCAGGCCGCTGCGCGGGTCGCTGCGAGCTCGAGCCGCGAGCGCCGCGCGACGAGTGCTGGACGCTCGCCCGAGATCTGGGACTGGATGGACCGCTCGATCCCAGCCCGAGCGACTTCGACGCTGGTTCGACGCCGGCTCGGTCGGCCGACGGCCGAGTGGTGCTACGCAGCGGCCGCGAGGGCGACGTCGGCAGCTCTTCTACCTGGCGTCCGCCCGAGCACGACGGCTCGAGATCGGCTGGACCTGGCTGACCCGTCGCCTGGCGACGGAGCCAACCGCGAGGCGAAGCTGCTGATGTCGGCTCGCGTTCGAGGAGCTCGGCTGCGTGCGGGTCGAGTTCAAGACCGACGCGCGCAACGAGCGCTCGCGCGACGCGCTGGAGCGCTCGGGGCATCTTCGAGGGCATCTTCGCAACCACATGCTGATGCCCGGATCGGGCGCCGCGACTCCGCGTACTTCTCGATCACCGACGGCCGAATGGCCGAGCGGCGCCGGACGGCTGCCGAGCCGATGCCTAGGCGCGACGACATCCACAAGATCCTGCTGATCGGCTCGGGGCCGATCGTGATCGGGCAGGCGGCCGAGTTCGACTACTCCGGCGTGCAGGCCTGCAAGGTGCTGCGCGAGGAGGGCTACGAGGTCGTGCTCGTCAACTCGAACCCGGCGACGATCATGACCGACCCCGAGTTCGCCGACCGCACCTACGTCGAGCCGCTGCTGCCCGACTCGGTCGCGCGGATCATCGAGCGCGAGCGCCCCGACGCGCTGCTGCCGACGCTCGGCGGCCAGACCGCGCTCAACCTCGCCAAGGCGCTCCACGACGACGGCATGCTGGAGCGCTTCGGCGTCGAGCTGATCGGCGCCGACTACGACGCGATCCACCGCGCCGAGGACCGCGAGGCCTTCCGCAAGACGATGGAGGAGCGCCGGGCTGCGGGTGCCGTGGTCGACGATCGTCGAGCTCGGTCGGCGACGCCGAGCAGGGCCTCGCCGACGGCGACGCTCAAGCTGCCGGCGATCGTCCGCCCGGCGTTCACGCTCGGCGGCCAGGGCGGCGGCGTCGGCGCACACCGAGACCGAGCTCGCCCAGGTCGTCTCCGAGGGCCTCGCGGCGAGCCCGATCAACCAGGTGCTGGTCGAGGAGTCGGTGCTCGGCTGGGGCGAGTTCGAGCTCGAGGTGATGCGCGACCGCAACGACAACGTCGTCGATCATCTGCTCGATCGAGAACGTCGACCCGATGGGCGTCCACACCGGCGACTCGGTCACCGTCGCGCCCGGCGCAGACGCTCACCGACCCGCTCTACCAGGAGCTCCGCGACCAGGCGATCCGCGTGATCCGCGCGGTCGGGGTCGAGACCGGCGGCTCCAACGTCCAGTTCGCGGTCGACCCGGAGACGCGGCGAGATCGTCGTGATCGAGATGAACCCGCGCGTCTCGCGCTCCTCGGCGCTCGCCTCGAAGGCGACCGGCTTCCCGATCGCGAAGATCGCCGCCCGGCTCGCGGTCGGCTACGCGCTCGAGGAGATCCCCAACGACATCACCGGGGCGACGCCGGCCTCGTTCGAGCCGACGATCGACTACGTGGTCACCAAGATGCCGCGCTTCGCCTTCGAGAAGTTCCCCGGCGCCGAGGGCGAGCTGACCACGCACATGAAGTCGGTCGGCGAGGTGATGGCGATCGGCCGCACCTTCCGCGAGTCCTTCGCCAAGGCGATGCGCTCGCGCGAGCTCGACGACGACGCCGAGCTGCCCGCCGACGACCGGCGAGCTGCTGAGCGGCTCGAGACGCCCGTCGCTCGGACCGCTTCGACCTGATCCTCGAGGCCTTCCGGCGCGGGGTCGAGCTCGAGCGAGGTCAACGAGCGCGACCATCGTCGACCCCTGGTTCCTGCGCGAGCTGCGAGACCTCGCGATCGACGGCGACGGCACCGAGGGGCTCGAGCGCACCTTCAAGCTCGGTCGACACCTGCGCCGCCGAGTTCGAGGCGCGCACGCCCTACTTCTACTCCGCGCCACGAGCGCAAGCGCCGCGCTGATCGGCGAGGTCCGAGCGCGGCGACCGCGCCTCGGTCGTGATCCTCGGCTCGGGCCCGAACCGGATCGGCCAGGGGATCGAGTTCGACTACTGCTGCGTGCACGCCGCGATGACGCGTGCGCGAGTCGGGCCGCGACGCGGTGATGATCAACTGCAACCCGGAGACGGTCTCGACCGACTACGACACCTCCGACCGCCTCTACTTCGAGCCGCTGACCGCCGAGGACGTGCTCGCCGTGATCGAGGTCGAGCAGCCCGAGGGCGTGATCGTCCAGTTCGGCGGCCAGACGCCGCTGCGGCTGGCGCAAGGCGCTCGAGGACGCCGGGCGTGCCGCTGCTCGGCACGCCGGTCGACGCGATCGACCTGGCCGAGGACCGCGGCCGCTTCGGCGCGCTGCTGCGCCGGCTCGAGATCGCCCACCCGCCCTACGGCACCGCGCTCTCGGCCGAGGAGGCGCGTGGTGATCGCCGAGGACGTCGGCTTCCCGCTGCTGGTCCGGCCCTCCTACGTGCTCGGCGGCCGGGCGATGGAGATCTGTTACTCGACCGAGGACCTCGCCGCCTACCTCGAGCGCCAACGTCAAGGCCGACCAGGAGCACCCGCTGCTGCTCGACCGCTTCCTCGAGGACGCGATCGAGGTCGACGTCGACGCGCTCTGCGACGGCGAGGACTGCCAGGTCGCCGGGATCATGCAGCACGTCGAGGAGGCCGGCGTGCACTCCGGCGACTCGGCCTGCGTGATCCCGCCGATGAGCCTCGGCGAGGAGATGCTCGACGAGATCCGCGAGACGACCGCGCCGGATCGCGCTCGAGCTCGGCGTGATCGGCCTGATCAACATCCAGTACGCGGTCGCCGGCGGCAAGCTCTACGTGATCGAGGCCAACCCGCGCGCCTCGCGGACCGTCCCCTTCGTCTCGCAAGGCGATCGGCGCCCCGCTGGCGAAGATCGCCTGCCGGCTGATGCTCGGCGAGCCGCTCGCCGACCAGGAGCTGCCGACGATGCACAACGGCCACGTCTCGGTCAAGGAGGCGGTGCTGCCGTTCGCGCGCTTCGCCGGCGCCGACTCGGTCCTCGGCCCGGAGATGAAGTCGACCGGCGAGGTGATGGGGATCGCCGCGCGACTTCCCGACCGCCTTCGGCAAGGCGCAGGCGGCGGCCGGGGTCTCGCTGCCCGAGCGAGGGCACCGTCTTCATCACCGTCACCGACACCGACAAGGCCGCCGCGACCCAGCTCGCGGCGCGCTTCCACGACCTCGGCTTCAAGATCATCGCCACCGCGCGGCACCGCGCAGGCGATCTCGCGGATGGGGATCCCGGTGCGCGCGATCAACAAGATCGGCGAGGGCTCGCCGCACGTCGTCGACTGCATCCGCGACGGCGAGGTCGACCTGGTGATCAACACGCCGACCGGCAGCGGCGCCCGCACCGACGGCTACGAGATCCGCACCGCCGCGGTCCGCCAGGGCATCCCCTGCATCACCACGATGACCGGCGCCTCCGCCGCGGCCCGGGCGATCGTCGCGCGGCGCGAGGGCGAGCGCCGAGCCGGTCTCCCTGCAGGAGCTGCACGCGCGATCGAGCACGCGCCGTCGGCCGCTCGCCGAGCGCGCGATGGAGCGGACCGGCCCGCGTCGCTCGCGCCGTTCGGGCGCCGGCGCCTGCGAGGTCGTCGCCAACGCCGCGACCGGCGGCTACCGGATCTTCTCGGCGCTCGACCCCGACGGGCCCGAGCCGCGCGGCGGGGCAGTTCTACATGCTCGCCGCGCGAGCGGCTGGGGCGGGGACGGGGGGCGGCCCGTTCCTGCCGCGCGCCTTCTCGGTCGCCGACGCGCGAGCCGAGCGCGCGACGGCGTCGCGCCTGACTTCCTGCGTCGAGGCCGTCGGGCCCGGGACCGAGCGGCTCGCCGCGCTCGAGCGCGGGCGAGGCGCTCTGCGTCACCGGGCCGCTCGGCCGGCCGTTCTCGGCGCCGCGCGAGCTCGCGCCGACGCGCGCCGGGCGCGATCCTCGTCGGCGGCGGGATCGGGATCGCGCCGCTGGCGATGCTGCGCCGCGAGCTGGCGGACGCGGGGTTCCCGCAGCGCGTGCTGCTCGGCTTCCGCGACCGCGAGCACTCGGGCGGCATCGAGCTCTTTCGGCTGCGAGGAGGTCCGGCTCGCCAGCGAGGACGGCCACACCGGCCACCGCGGCTACGTCACCGACCTGCTCGTCGGTGATGCTCGAGGGCGACGACGCCGCCAGCGCCGCCGTCTACGCCTGCGGGCCGCCGGCGATGCTCGAGGCGGTGCGGGCGATCTGCGCCGAGCCGGGGCGTCGCCGCCGAGCTGGCGATGGAGGCGCCGATGGCCTGCGGCTTCGGCGCCTGCTTCGGCTGCGCCGTGCCGCTCGCCGACGGGCGGCTACATGCGCCTCTGCGTCGACGGGCCGGTCGTCCGCGGCGACGAGATCGAGACGGCGCTGGTCGCCGGGAGCGGGCCACCGATGAGCGGCGACGGCTCTCGGCTCGACCTCTGCGGGCATCGAGCTCGCGCACCCGGTCATCAACGGCTCCGGCACCTTCGACGCGATCGCCGCCCGCCGCGCCTTCGGCGACGCGCTGCTCGAGAGCGCTTCCCGTTCAGCGCCTTCGTCTCGAAGACGATCACGCCCGAGCCGCGGGCCGGCAACCCGCCGCCGCGCCTGTACGAGACGCCCGCCGGGATGATCAACTCGATCGGGCTCCCGAACAAGGGCCTCGAGGGCTTCCTCGCGCGACGACCTGCCCCAGCTGGCCGAGCTGCCGGTGCCGCTGATCGTCTCGGTGATGGCGACCAGCCGCGAGGAGTTCGCGCGCGCTGGTCGAGCGGCGTCGCCGGGCCGCGACGAGGTCGCCGCGATCGAGCTCAACGTCTCCTGCCCGAACGTCAAGTCGGGGCTGATCGTCGGCGAGCAGCCGCGCGGAGACCGCTGGCGCTGCTGGAGGCGCTGCGCCCGCTGACCGCCAAGCCGCTGATCGTGAAGCTGACGCCGAACACCGCCGACCCGGCCGCGGTCGCGCCGCCGCCGCCGAGGGCGGCGGGGCCGACGCGGTCTCGCTGATCAACACGCTGAAGGCGACGGCGATCGCGCCCGGGCAGCGCCGAGCCCTGGCTGGGGGCCGGCAGCGGCGGCCTCTCCGGGCCGGCGGTCCGCGCGATCGCGCTCGAGCAGGTGCGCCGGGTCGCGGCGGCGGTCTCGATCCCGGTGATCGGCATGGGCGGGATCGAGTCGGGGCCGACGCGCTGCGACTTCCTCGCCGCCGGCGCGACCGTCGGTCGCCGTCGGGACGGCGAGCTTCCGCGACCCGCTGGCCGGCGAGCGGGTCCGCGGAGCTGGCCGCGCGAGCTCGCTCGGCGGCCTCAGTCTGCGCCGACGCCGGGTGACCTCAAGTTGAGGTCGAAGCGAATTTCGCCTAAAACCGCGGTGAATCGCCTTGCGCGCCTGCGCGGCGCGGATATACTCGCCGCCGCCGATGGCCCCCGTCCCGTCGACACCACTTCCGCCGCCGTTCCCGAGAGGTCACTGCGAGCAGAGGATGCGAGGCCCTCGACGGGCAAACGAGATCCGCATCGGCCCGCGCGCAGCTGAAGCGCGACCTCAAGGCCGGCAAGGTCAAGATCGAGAAGCTGCTGCTCGACCCGCCCGAGTACGTGCTCTCGGCGAAGGTCTTCGACATGATCCTCGCCGTCCCGAAGTACGGCCGGGTGAAGGCCAACAAGATCCTCACCCAGTGCCGGATCTCGCCGTCGAAGACGATCGGCGGGCTCTCCGAGCGCCAGCGCGCCGAGCTGGTCACACTGCTCCGCGCGCTAGCCCGCGCGCTCCGTCGCACCGCCCGGTTAGGCCGCGCGTGGCCAAGGTCTTCGTGATCACCGGTCCGTCCGGGGTCGGCAAGGGCACGCTGATCCGCGAGCTGCGCGAGCGCTGCCGCGAGCTCGAGCTCTCGGTCTCGGCGACGACGCGCGAGCCGCGCGACGGCGAGCAGGACGGGCGCGACTACCACTTCCTCGACCGCGAGAGTTCGACCGCCGGGCCGACGCAGCGACTTCCTCGAGCACGCCACCTACAGCGGCAACCGCTACGGCACCCTGCGCTCGGAGGTCGAGCGCCGGCTCGCCGAGGGCCGCTCGGTCGTGCTCGAGATCGAGGTCCAGGGCGCGCGCCAGGTCCGCGCGGCGATGCCCGAGGCGGTGCTGGTCTTCATCGCCCCGCCCGACCCCGAGGCGCTGCGCGAGCGCCTGGAGGGCCGCGGGACCGACTCGGCGGAGGCGATCGCCGAGCGCCTGCGGACCGCCGAGAACGAGCTCGAGGCCCAGCAGGAGTTCCAGCACGTCGTCGTCAACGACGAGCTGCTCGGAGGCGGCCGACGAGCTGGAGCGGATCGTGCGCGCCGAGCTCGACGCGTGAGCCTCTCCGCACGCACGCTCTACACTGCCGCGCGATGATCAAGCCACGAGTAGACAAGCTGCTCGAGCAGACCGACTCCCACTACGCGGCGGTCCTGGTCGCTGCGAAGCGCGCCCGCCAGCTCAACAGCTACTACCGCGCGCTCGGCGAGGGCTCCTACGAGGAGTACACGCCGCCGATGGTCGAGACCAAGACGGGCAACTACCTGACGATCGCGCTCGAGGAGCTCGCGCAGGGCAAGATCAAGTACCACTACCGCGCTACCCTAGCCGCGCCAGGCAAGCCGAGCGCCCACGGTCGGCGAGCCGGCGGCGTACCATCAGCCATGGCCCGGATCCTGCTCGGCGTCAGCGGCGGGATCGCCGCCTACAAGGCGCTGGAGCTCGCGCGGCTCGCGACGCAAGTCCGGACACGGCGTCCGGGTGCTGATGACGCCGGCGGCGCAGCGCTTCGTCGGCGCCGCCTCCTTCGAGGGCATCGTCGGCGCGCCGGTGCTGATCGACGAGTTCGAGCGCGACCCGATGCGCGGCGCCTTCCCCGGCGACCCCGCCCCCGAGCACGACCCGATCGGCCACCTCGAGTGTCGCCGAACGCCGACGCCTACCTCGTCGCCCCGGCCTCGGCGAACACGATCGCGAAGCTCGCCGCCGGGCATCGCCGACTCGATGCTGACCACCTCCTTCCTCGCCTTCACGGCGCCGCGGCTGGTCGCGCCGGCGATGAACGACCGCATGTACGCCGACGCCGCGACCCAGGCCAACCTGGCGACGCTGCGCGAGCGCGGCGTCGACCGTGATCGAGCCCGACGAGGGCGCGCTCGCCTCGCGCGGCGAGCACGGCGTCGGGCCGGCTGCCCGCCCCGGCGCGGCTGCTCGCCGCGGTCGAGGCCGCGCTTCCGTCGGCGCCCGGGCCCTGGGACGGGCTCCGCGTCCTGGTCACCGCCGGCGGCACCCGCGAGCCGATCGACCCGGTGCGCTTCATCGGCAACCGCTCGAGCGGCCGCATGGGGTTCGCGCTCGCCGAGCGCGGCCGCGCGCCGCGGCGCCGACGTGACGCTGGTCGCGGCCAACGTCTCCCTTCGCCGACCCCGCGGGGTCCGAGCGGATCGACGTCGAGACGACCGCCGAGCTCGCCGCCGCGCTTCGCGCGCGAGTTCGAGCGGCGCGCACGTGCTGCTGATGGCGGCCGCGCCGGCCGACTTTCACGCCGCCGAGGCCGCGCCGGAGGCGAAGCTCGCGCGGCGAGGAGCGGCGGGCTCGAGCTGCGGCTGGGCCGACCGAGGACATCCTCGCCGGGCTCGCCGCCGGGCGCCGGGCGGGCCAGACGCTCGTCGGCTTCGCCGCCGAGCACGGAGCGGAGGCGATCGAGCGCGCCCGCGCCAAGCTCGAGCGCAAGGCGGTCGACGCGATCGTCTTCAACGACGTCTCGCGCCCCGAGATCGGCTTCGACTCCGCCGACAACGAGGTCACGATCGTCGAGCCCGGCGGCGAGCATCACGTGCCGCTGGCGTCCAAGGACGAGGTCGCCGAGGCGATCCTCGACCGGGTCGACGCGATCTGCGCCGCGGCGCGCTCACCGGCGACTGACCTTGAGTCCTCCCTACACTCGAAGTGTGACACGGCGACGCTGACAGACCTCTACAGCCTCTACCGCCGTGGCGTCGAGCTGCTCGAGGACGGCAGCTTCGGCGAGGCCACCGTGCCGCTGGCGGAGGCCGCGCGGCGCGCCCCGGAGAAGACTTCGGTTCGCGAGGCGCTCGGCCGCGCCTACTTCCGCAACCGCCAGTTCGCGGAGGCCGCGGCAGAGTTCGAGGCCGTCGTCGAGACCCACCCGGTCAACGACTTCGCCCAGTTCTGCCTCGGCCGGGCACTGAGCCTGTCGGGCGAGCGCGAGCGGGCGCGCCACCACCTGGCGCTGGCGTCGAACCTGCGGCCGGACCGCGACGACTACCGCCTCTATCGCGACCGCCTGCGCGCGTCGCTAGCGTCGGCTGCCCGTGAGGGCGCTCGTCCAGCGGGTGAGCCGGGCCGTCGGTGGCGATCGACGGCGAGCAGATCGCGGCGATCGGACCCGGGCTGCTGGTCCTGCTCGGGGTCGGCGACGGCGACGCCGCCGAGCAGGCCGACCGGCTCGCCGACAAGGTCCGCGCGCTGCGGGTCTTCGAGGACGCCGACGGGCGCATGAACGAGGCGCTCGGCGAGCGCGAGATGCTCTGCGTCAGCCAGTTCACCCTCTACGCGGACACGCGCAAGGGCAACCGCCCGAGCTTCATCGACGCCGCCCGACCGGAGATCGCCGAGCCGCTCTACGAGCGCTTCTGCGCGCACAGCGGGGCGAGCCGCGGGCGTTCGGCGCACCGATGGCGGTCGAGCTCGTAAACGACGGCCCGGTGACCCTCCTGCTCGAGGCCTGACGCCGGACCCACGCAGCGGGCGCGGCTATACTCAAGCCACCTTCTTAGTACCCGAACCCTGTTGATTGGTGGGCCCGGGCCCACCTTTTTTTTGGCGTTTATCGGGAGGAGGAGGGGAGAACGCACCCACGCGAGGACGATTTGAGCGAAGCCGCAGAGCTTCAACCGCAGATCGAGGAGAGGATCGAGAGCTTCGATTCTCGGATCGAGCTGATCGCGGTCGAGCGCGCCGGCGCCGACACGCTGCGGGCCGACCCGAGGCCGAGGCGGACGCCGACATCCTCGACGGCGACGTCGCCGGTGAGGTCGGCGACGCACGCACCGGACGGCTGATGGCGCCCGACGAGGGTTCGCACGAGGACGTGGACGCCGAGATGACGGCCGACGACGAAGGCATCGACGGGGCCGCCGCGAGCGCCGAGGAGGCCGCCGTACACACGATCGAGGACGACCCGGCCTAGGGACCAGCCCGTCTAGACAGGCAGCAGGAACCCGCGCCCGAGTCTCAGCAAACCTGCCCGTCGTGTTGTAGAACGTTAAGCGTCGCACTACTCGACGGAGGGAACAGCATGGGACGCGCAACGCGCTTGAAGGACGACTTGGACGGCAAGGAGCTGCCTGCAGGAACGGAGCCAGTGCGGCTCGCGGTCGGTGACACCACGTACCGCCTGCACCTCTCGGAGCAGAACCACGACAAGCTTCTCGAGGCCCTGGAGCCGTTCACCGCCAACGCCAAGATCGAGGACCCCGAACGGCGGATGAACAACATGCGCCTGGTCGAACCACGGCGCAGCTCGGAAGACGCGACGTCGAAGAAGTAGCGCAGCCGCGCTACGGCTGACGTTTCCGGCGCCCGGTCTCCTGATCGGTGTCCTGTTCCTTGTTGCCCTGATCCCTGGTGCTCGGTCTGGCCAGCGGAGCAGCGCTGGACAGCGCCCCGGCGAGGATGAAGCCGACGGCCCACCAGGTGGGCTCGGAGTCGGCGAACCGGTACATCGCGTAGCCCAGGACGAGGCTCAGCAGCCCCGCGAGGGCGTACGTCCGCGGCTCGACGCCCGGCGTACCACCGGTCGCGTAGGAGCCGAAGAACAGCATCACGGCGAGGCTCATGGACAGCGCCAGGCCCATGAGGAGGAATGCCCAGTCACCGCCGGTGGCGAGTCCGACCACCACGCCGAGGGCGACCCCGATGAGGACGTTCTGCAACAACTCGTTCATCACCCCACCTTGCGACAACGCCGTGAGACCCTCAACCCGATATCGGCAGGTTGGTGATCTCCGGTGCTGAGCATGGTGACGATCGGCGTCTACGGCCTCGACGGCGAGTCCTTCCTGCAGCGGCTGCGGCACGCCGACGTCCGCCTGCTGCTCGACGTGCGCCAGCGCCGGGGTGTCCGCGGCCCCGAGTACGCCTGGGCGAACTCGCTCCGGCTGCAGGCGGCCCTCGCCGAGGCCGGGATCGCCTACGAGCACCACCCAGAGCTCGCCCCGACCACCGAGCTGCGCCAGCTGCAGTACGCCGAGGACGACCGCCAGGGCCTCGGCAAGCGCTCACGTCGCGAGCTCGCCGCCGAGTACACCCGGCGCTACACCGGCGAGATCCTCGACCACGCCGACCTCACGCCGATCCTGTCGGCGCTCGCGCACACCGGGACCGCTGCATTGCTCTGCGTCGAGCGCGATCCCGAGGCCTGCCACCGTTCGTTGGTCGCCCGGCGGCTGAGCGAGGAGCACCGCGTCACCGTCGAGCACCTGCGGTAGCCGCCGACGAGTATCGCCGGCGGGTGGAGTCGATCCTGCCATGACTCAGACCATGACTGACATCGTCAGGCATGCCCGCGGACTCCTCGATGCCAACTCCTACGTCGTGCTGGGCACCGCGGACGTCGAAGGAAACCCCTGGACGACGCCGGTCTGGTTCGCTCCCGACGGGCTGGACCGGCTCTACTGGGTGTCCTGGCCCGGTTCCCGACACTCGCTGCTGATCGACCAGCGGCCTGAAGTGGCGCTGACCGTCTTCGACTCGAGCGTCGCCCCGAACCAGGGTGCGGCGTTCTACGCCACGGCGCACGCACGACAGTGTCCGGAGGTGCAGGTCGACGATGGGCTGCTGGCCGTCAATCGCCGCTCAGCTGCCCAAGGAATCAGCACGTTCACCCGGGAACGCGTCTCCGGGAAGGCGCGCCTGCGGCTGTACGTCGCAGAATTCACCGAACTGTGGGTCCTCGACCCGGATGCCGACGTCGATCAGCGCGCATCGGTCCCGTACACCAACCGCCGATAAGGTGCATTATGTCAACTTGCGTAGGGATCGGGCCCGCCAAGCGCGCTACATAGTCATCCCCCGGTCCACTCAACCTCGGACCGCGTCGTTGAGGCGGGCTGCCTGCCGGGTGAGGTGGTCGCGCTCGGCGAGGTTGGTGGCAGCGCGGGCCGCGTCGCCGTACAGCCTGGCCGCGAGCGCCAGGTCGCCGGCGCGTTCATGGAGGTAGGCCTCGACAGCCACATATCTGGGAACCGTCCCGTCCACCTGCTCCAGTGCGGCCAGGCCGGCCTGTGCCCCGTCGGCCTCACCCACCGCAACGGCCCGGTTCAGGCGGACGACGGGGTTGTCGGTGAGACGTTCGAGCTCGTCGTACCACTCCACGATCTGCACCCAGTCGGTCTTCTCCACCGTCTGCGCGTCGGCGTGCAGGGCAGCGATGGCGGCCTGCGCCTGGAACTCGCCGAGCCGGTCGCGTGACAGCGCCGCCTGCAGGATCGCCACGCCTTCGGCGATCAGGTCGGTGTCCCACCGAGACCGGTCCTGTTGTGCCAGCGGGACGAGGGTGCCGTCGGGTGTCGTCCGGGCGGCGCGGCGTGCCCGGTGCAGCAGCATCAGCGCGAGCAGACCGGACGCCTCCTCGTCGTCGATCATCGACCTGACCTGGCGGGTCAGCCGGATCGCCTCGTCGGCGAGGTCGACCTCGCCGCTGTAGCCCTCGTTGAAGACCAGGTAGAGCACCCGCAGGACGGTGGCCACGTCCCCGATCTCGTCGAAGCGCACGCCCGACACGGTGCGCTTGGCCCGGCTGATGCGCTGGGCCATCGTCGCCTCGGGCACGAGGTACGCCTCCGCGATCTGCCGGGTCGTCAGGCCGCCCACAGCCCGCAGCGTGAGGGCCACCGCGGAGGCCGGTGTCAGCGATGGGTGGGCGCACAGGAAGTAGAGCTGCAGGGTGTCGGCCGCTTCGGTCGGGCCGGGTGCCGGCTCGGCCGCGACCCGGGTCTCACGGGCGAGCCGGGAGCTCTCCGCCCGGTTCGCGTCCATGAACTTGCGCCAGGCGGCCGTGATCAGCCAGCCCTTCGGGTCCTCCGGCGGCTCTGTCGGCCACGTGGCCAGCGCCCGCAGCAGCGCGTCCTGTACGGCGTCCTCGGCCCTCGCGAAGTCGGCTCCTCGACGGACCAGGACTCCCGTGACCGCGGGAATCAGGTCCCGCAGCAGGGTTTCATTCATCGGTAATGATGCACGGGGAGCCGTAGAACGGACGCACCTCCAGCCATTCGCAGAGTGGCTTGCCGCCCGGGCCCGGCGCGGCCGAGTACTCGCCCGCCACCTCGACGGCACGCTGGTAGCTCTCCACGTCGATGATCAGCCAGCCGGCGATCAGGTCCTTGGTCTCCGCGAACGGGCCGTCGGTGACCGGCGGCCGGCCCTCACCGCCGTAGCGGACGAACGTGCCCTCCGTGGACAGCGCCTCGTGGTTGACGAACTCGCCGGTCTCCTCCAGCTTGGTCGCGAAGTCGCTCATGAACCGGACGTGCGCGTCGACCTCCGCCGGCGCCCACTGGTCCATCGGGACGAAGTCCACTGCGGGAGTCGGGCCGCCGCGGTAGTGCTTGAGCAACAGGTACTTGGCCATCATGTTCTCCTTACGTCTACGGCCCAGTGTGGGCCGTGTTCACACCTGGGACGGAGCCGTGAGCGGGTTCTCGACATCGCGAGCTCGCTGACGCTCTTCCCGCTGTCGGACCAGCTCCTCGACCGCGCTCGGCAGAGTCTCCTCGAAGTCGATCAGCTTCGCCCACGTCGGGGTCACGACGATCCGGACCATGCCGTCGTGGTAGAGCGAACGCACCTCTGCCTCCCACCCGACCCGTTGCTCGGCGGTCATCTGGTAGGTGCTGGTCGCCTCGAGATACTCGTCCGGGATGCCATCGACGTAGTCCAGCTCGGCCCGGCCGCGGATGAGCAGGATCTTGGGTGGGTGCACCTCGGTGTCGATCGTCAGGGCGACCGTCGGGTCGTTGCGCAGGGAAGCGAGCTTCGGCGCGTTCTTCGAGGTGCACATGACGACCTCCGAGCCGTTCCAGGAGAACGCGATCGGGACGTTGCGTGGTGTGCCATCCTTCGCGACGTACGCCAGGCGGGTCAGGTCACGGGCCAACAGCTGCTTGCTGTTCGGTCGGTCCAGAACCTCGGCGATCTCGTTCGGTTGCATGGTGGCTCTCCTCTCGTCACTCGGCCTGTCGCGGCCGCTGGTGAACCTGGGACGGAGCCGGCGCCGCATTCTCGACATCGCTGTTCCACGCCTCTGCTCCACTCCCCCGTGGCCATCCCCTTGGAAGGGCTCCCTAGGGTCGGAACATGAAGTACTCCAAGCTGATCTCGTTGTTCAGCGCCGGCTACGGCGCGTTCGCGCTGGCCAAGCCGCGCCACCTGGCCGACAACCTCGAAGCACCTGCCGGCCAGGCGCCGGCGTACGACCGGATGGCCTACACCTACGCCGGCCGCGATCTGGCCATCTCCGGGCTCGCGCTGGTCTCGCGCAACCCGTCGGTGGTCACCTCTGCGATGGCGCTGCGGATCGCGAGCGACCTCGCGGACGCGTCCATCCTGGGCAGCGGTACGTCGTCGCGGCCCGCCGTGCAGAAGAAGGTTCTGGGCATCACCCTGGGCTGGGCGGCGCTGAACGCCGTCGCACTGCTGGCCGACCGCCGGCAGCTGCGCTGACCTCAGCGGTCGGCAGCCGTCGTCAGCGTCGACGCATCAACAGCCTCGCGGCGACTACGACGACGAGAACGACGATGACGATGATGACGATGGACCTCATGGCATGAAAGATACGTCGCCGGAGGGCTAGTCGGGGGTGGCGCGAGCGGGCGCGAGCCGCGAGAATTCGTCATCTGCTCGCAGGAGGCGCCATGACCACACGTACTGCACTCGTCACCGGAGCCACGTCGGGCATCGGCCTGGCAACCGCGCAGCGGCTGCTGGACAACGGCTATGACGTCGTCGGCACCAGCCGCGACCCGGCGCGGATCCCGGCCGGGTCACGGCTCGAAGGCGTGCGGTACCGCGGGCTCGACCTCGCCGACATCTACGCCATCGAGGGCTTCGTCACCGCCATCGGCGCCGAGGGAATCCACGTCGACATCGTGGTGAACAACGCCGGTGAGTCCCAGAGCGGGCCGCTGGAGGAACTCCCGATCGGAGCGCTCGACCGCGTGTTCCGAGTCAACGTCCTCGGGCCGGTGCACCTCACCCAGCTGCTGCTGCCGGGGATGCGGCACCGTGGCTACGGCCGTGTGGTGATGGTCGGCTCGATGCTCGCCAGCTTCCCGCTCGCCTACCGGTCGTCGTACGTGGCGAGCAAGGCCGCGTTGAAGGGGTTCGCGACGGCGACCCGCTTCGAGATGTCCCCGCACGGCGTCTGGCTCAGCACGGTCGAGCCGGGCTCGGTGAACACCGGCATCAGCGAGCGACGCACGAAGTACATCGGGTCGGGCTCCCCCCACGAGAAGAGCTTCCGCACGATGCTGCGCATCCTCGACAACGCCGAGCGGGAGGGCATCGCACCGGCGCGGGTGGCCCGGACGATCCTCCGGGCGATCGAGGCGAAGGAGCCCGACGCCCTGTATGCCGTGGGCAACAACGCCTCCGCGATCTTCGCGATGCAACGGGCACTCCCCCAGTCGATCGTCGAAGGAGTCGTCGCCCGCAAGTTCGGTGTCTCCCGGAATCGGCCTGCCTCCGGTTGATCACGGGGGGCGGGTGGCTACGATCGCCCGCGTGACCAGCTTGCGCCGCCTCTCCGTCCTGTTCGTCGTTCCGCTCCTCGCGCTCGCAGCGGCCTGCGGTGACGACGACTCGACGGACACTCCCAAGGCGGACAGCTCCCAGTGCACCTACGACAGTTCGGGATCCCCGTCCAAACCGGTGGATCCGCCTCCGGGCGACCCGCCGAAGGACGCGCCCACCGAGGTGACGATCGCGACGGACCAGGGCGACGTGAAGGTCGGCCTGGACGCCGACAAGGCCCCGTGCACGGTCAACTCGTTCCTCTCCCTGGCCAAGCAGGGCTTCTTCGACAACACCAAGTGCCACCGCCTCACCGCCCAGGGAATCTTCGTCCTGCAGTGCGGTGACCCGTCCGGGACCGGCACCGGCGGGCCCGGGTACGCGTTCGGGGACGAGCTGGTCGCAGACGATGCGCGCCTCCAGCCGTGCCAGACCGATGCTGCCTCCGGCACGGATGTCTGCACCTACTCCGCAGGCACGCTGGCGATGGCCAACTCGGGGCCGGACACCAACGGCTCACAGTTCTTCCTCGTCTACAAGGACTCCCCCCTTCCGCCCGCGTACACCCCATTCGGCCGGATGAGTGCTGCCGGGCTCAAGGTCGTGCAGTCGGTCGCCAAGAAGGGCGTCGCCCCCGGCACCGAGACGCCGAAGCAGCCGGTCACCATCACCTCCGTCAAGTAACGGGACCTCCAGCACAGCCGCCTTGCCCGACCCGTAATGTCGGTTCCATGGAATTTCGATACCTCGGCAACTCAGGCCTGAAGATCTCCGAGATCACCTACGGCAACTGGCTCACCCACGGCTCCCAGGTGGAGAACGACGTCGCGACGCAGTGCGTACGCGCGGCACTCGACGAAGGCATCAGCACCTTCGACACCGCCGACGTCTATGCGAACACCGCGGCCGAGACCGTTCTCGGAGAGGCCCTCAAGGGCGAGCGGCGAGAGTCGCTGGAGATCTTCACGAAGGTCTACTGGCCCACCGGCCCCCGCGGGAAGAACGACACCGGCCTGTCCCGCAAGCACATCATGGAGTCGATCAACGGATCCCTGACGCGGCTGCAGACCGACTACGTCGACCTCTACCAGGCGCACCGCTTCGACACCGAGACGCCGCTGGAGGAGACGATGCAGGCGTTCGCGGACGTCGTACGCCAGGGCAAGGCGCACTACATCGGGGTCAGCGAGTGGACCGCCGAGCAGATCAGGGCGGGGCACAAGCTCGCCAACGAGCTCGGCATCCAGCTGATCTCCTCACAGCCGCAGTACTCCATGCTCTGGCGGGTGATCGAGGACGAGGTCGTCCCGACCTGTCGCGAGCTGGGGGTCTCCCAGATCGTGTGGTCCCCGATCGCCCAGGGCGTGCTGAGCGGCAAGTACCAGCCCGGTCAGGCCCCGCCCGAGGGTTCGCGCGCCACCGACGAGAAGGGCGGTGCCGACATGATCCAGCGGTTCATGTCGGACGACGTCCTCAAGCGGGTGCAGGAGCTCGAGCCGGTCGCCAAGGAGCTCGACCTGACCATGGCGCAGTTGGCCGTGGCGTGGGTGCTGCAGAACGACAACGTTGCCGCCGCACTCGTGGGTGCCTCGCGCCCCGAGCAGGTCACCGAGAACGTGAAGGCTGCCGGCGTGAAGATCCCGGAGGAGCTGATGACGCGCATCGACGATGCGCTGGGTGACGTCGTCGAGCGCGACGCGACCAAGACGGCCGAGACCGCTCCGGACAACCGCGTGGCCTAAGACTTGGCCCGGCAGCTCTTGAACGCGGAGTAGTCGACCAGGTCGGGATACTTCGACTTCAGCTGCGCCGGGAGCACGTTGTCCGCGATCTCCTTGGTCTCCCCCGCGGTGACCTCACCGTCCTCCACGGCGTACGTCGTGCGCTGGATGTCCCACGCGAAGATCACGCCCGGCGGCTTGTGGGCCACCGCTTCGGTGAGCACCACTCCCCCGTCGGCGCAGTCGACACTGAGCGGGCGCTCCTGCACGTCGAGGGCCACGAACGGGACCAGCGGATGGTCGTCGGTCTTCAGCTCGACGAGCTCGTCCGCCCCTGCGTCGTACAGGCGGAGCTGGAAGCCGCCGCGTGGATGGTCCTGCCGGGTGACCAGCAGCGCGCCCTCCTGCCCCGGCACCTCCACTGCGAACGCCTTGGACAGCGGCGGCTCTCCGACCGGCAGCTGCGCGTGCGCGAACCCGTCCCCCAGCTCGGCGAACAGCAGGTTGGCACAGTCGCCGTCCGGCGCGGTCAGCTTGATCGCCTCGGCCTTGCCGTCGCCGTCGAGGTCGGCGGTCGCGACGGTCCTGGCGTCGACCACCGCCGGGGAGTCGACCGGGCACCGGCCGACCTTCGCAGGCGTGGGGTCGTCCTTCGCTGCGTCGGACCCACTCTTCGCTGGATCCGACGAGCCGCACGCAGCGAAGCACAGGAGGGCGGCCAGGAGCATCGAGGTGCGGACGAGCTTGCGCATCATGATGGTGGGACGCAGTCGGGAGCGCACGGGTTTCGGCATGGCATCACGGTAGGCCCCGTCGTACACCTCGCGAGGGCAGGTCCGCTCCTTCCCCTAGCGTGGTCTCGACACCCGCCGGAAGGACCTCCGCATGACCGACGCCGCCCCCGCTTCCTCCGTCGCGCTCGGACGCGAGCGGCAGAGCTCGATCTATCGCTCGGGAGTACTCGGGCGACGGCCCGCGGTGCCGACTGACTTCGCCGAGCTCGAACGGCGCGCGAAGCGGGCCAGCTCCGCGAAGGGTTGGGCCTACGTCGCCGGTGGAGCCGGCGAAGGCCGCACGATGCGTAACAACCGCGCGGCGTTCGACCGGTGGGCCCTCGTGCCCCGGATGGCCCACGGGATCACGAGTCGCGACCTCTCGGTCGACCTCCTCGGGTCGCGGATGAGCTCCCCGATCCTGCTTGCACCCGTGGGCGCTGGGCAGCTGCTCGACCCGGACTGCGACCTGCACGTCGCTCGCGCGGCCGCAGCGATGGATGTCCCCTACGTCTTCACCAACCAGGGCGGCACCCCGATGGAGGAGTGTGCTGCTGCGATGGGTGAAAGCCGCCGCTGGGTGCAGCTCTACTGGAGCACCGATGAGGCTCTCGTCGACAGCCTGATCCAGCGAGCCGAGGCCATCGACGCGGGCGCGCTGGTGGTGACGCTGGACACGACGACGCTGGGCTGGAGACCGCAGGACCTCAACCTCGGCTCGTTGCCGTTCGCGCAGGGCCAGGGCATCGGGCAGTACACCTCCGACCCCCGCTTCCGGGACCTCGTCCGCGAGCGCATCGCAGCCGCCAAGGCCTCCGGGGTCAAGCAGGACGTCGAGGTCACCCTCAGTGCCATCCGGTCGCTGCTCTCCATCACCAGGAACCACCCCGGCAGCTTCTGGAAGAACCTCCGCTCGCCCGAGCCCCGGGCTTCGGTGGAGGCCTTCCTCGACATCTACTCCAACCCGGGTCTGAGCTGGGACCACCTCGCCACTCTGCGCGAGAGGACCCGGCTTCCCGTCGTACTCAAGGGGATCCTGCACCCCGACGACGCACGTCGGGCCTTCGACCTGGGCGTGGACGCCATCGTGGTGTCCAACCACGGGGGTCGTCAGGTCGACAGCTCCATCGCCTCCCTCGACGCACTCCTGAATGTGCGCGGCGCCGTGAGCCCCGAGGCGACCGTGCTGATGGACAGTGGCATCCGCACCGGTGCCGACGTGTTCACCGCGCTCGCGCTCGGCGCCGACGCGGTGTTGCTCGGCCGCCCCTACATGTACGGCGTCGCTCTCGCCGGCCAGCGCGGCGTGGAGGAGGTCATCTCGAACGTCATCGCCGAGCTCGACCTCACGATGTCGCTCACGGGTGTGCGCAACATCCGGGAGATCAACCGGGATCTCCTGTCGCCCAACCCGCCGGTGCCCAACCCACAGGTGTGAGTGGGGCGTCTAGAGTCGCCAGGGTGAGCACGACCAAGCCCCGACGTCCCGGGCCCTCGGTGCGTACGCACGTTGCGGAGTGGCGCGACGGCGCCAGGCTGGACCACGAGGACCGGGTCGCGACCGAGGAGCCCCTGGAGATCCGGGTGAGTGCTCCCGGGCTGCCCGCCCAGCGCGTCGCCGTCACGATGCGGACCCCGGGGCACGACTTCGAGCTCGCCGCCGGCTGGCTGGTGCACGAGGGCGTCACCACCCCTGACGGAGTGCGCGCCGTTCGGTACTGCACCGACACGACGCTCACCGAGCTCGAGGAGTTCAACGTGGTCACAGTCGACCTCGCCACTCCTCCGCTCGCGCTGCCGACTGCACGGCTGGTCAACTCGGCCTGCGGGGTGTGCGGGACCGACTCAGTTCAGGACGTGCTCGCTGCCGCAGGCAACCCGTCACCGGTCTCCCTGGACCTGCCGACGGTGCTCGAGCTCCCTGCCCGGCTGCGCGAGCACCAGCCCGGTTTCGGCAAGACGGGTGGCCTGCACGCCGCCGGGCTGTTCGAGGTCGACGGCACCCCGGTCGTCGTACGCGAGGACGTGGGGCGGCACAACGCCGTCGACAAGGTCGTCGGCTCGCGCATCCTGACCGCCGAGCCGGTTCCGCCGGTGCTCGTGCTCAGCGGACGGATCGGTTTCGAACTCGTGCAGAAGGCCGTCGTGTCGGGCGTTTCGGCGATCGTGGCTGTCGGAGCCCCGACCTCGCTTGCGCTCTCCCTCGCCGACGACAGCGGCATGATCCTGGTCGGGTTCAACCGGTCCCAGCGATGCGTCGTGTACGCCGGGGCGGATCGCGTCGGCGTGTGACGCCCGTTATGTCGGTGGCCTCTCCTACCGTGGCCGCATGCGCATCCTGCACACCTCCGACTGGCACCTCGGCCGGTCGTTCCACGGCGAGGACCTCCTTGACGTGCAGGCTGCGTACGTCGACCACCTGATCCAGACCGTCGAGAGCGAAGGTGTGGATCTGGTCGTCGTCTCCGGGGACATCTACGACCGGGCCCTTCCCCCGGTCGACGCCGTGGCCCTGGCCGACGACGCGTTCACTCGCCTGGCCGTGTCTCGAGCCCGGGTCGTGGCCACCAGTGGCAACCACGACTCCGCGCGACGGCTGGGCTTCAGCTCGCGCCTGGTCGACGCGGCCGGCGTACACCTCCGCACCGACGCGGGTCGTGCCGACGAGCCCGTCATGCTCGACGACCAGCACGGGCCCGTCGCCGTCTACGGCATCCCCTACCTGGAGCCCGACGTCCTCCACCGCGAGTGGGACCTGACGGCGCGCTCACATCACGCGGCGCTGGCCGAGGCGATGCGGCGGATCCGGGCTGACCTCGCCACCCGACCCTCGGGCACCCGGTCGGTGGTCATGGCCCACGCGTTCGTCGTCGGCGGCCTCCCGAGTGAGAGCGAGCGCGACATCGCTGTCGGCGGCATCTCCGTCGTTCCGCTGGAGCTGTTCGACGGGATCGACTACACCGCGCTCGGCCACCTGCACGGCCGCGCCACGCTGACCGACTCCGTGCGATACAGCGGGTCGCCGGTGGCCTACTCGTTCTCCGAGGCTGACCACGTGAAGGGCTCCTGGCTGGTGGATCTCGACGCTGACGGCCTTGCTGAGGTGCGCTTCGTCCGCGCCCCCGTCCCGCGCCCTCTTGCGCGCCTGGACGGCACCATCGACGACCTGCTCGCCGATCCCCGCCTCGGCGTGCACGAGGAGTCGTGGGTGCAAGCAACGCTCACCGACGCGACCAGGCCGGTGCGCGCGATGGAACGGCTACGGGTCCGCTTCCCGCACGCTCTCGCCCTGCGGTTCGCCCCGGACGGCGGCGAGGAGTCGCGACCGCGTCCGGTCACCCACGGCCGGTCCGCCCAGGAGGTCGCGCTCGAGTTCGTGAGGCACGTCCGCGGGACCCCGGCGACCCCCGCCGAGTCCGAGCTGCTGCAGACCGCACTCGAGTGCTGCACGGAGGATCCCGACCTCGTGGTCGAGCGGGACGCCTGGGTGAGCGGCTGATGCGCCTGCACGAGCTGTCGATCACCGCGTTCGGGCCCTTCGTCGACACCGTGCACGTCGACTTCGACGAGCTTGCCTCCAGTGGGCTGTTCCTGCTCACCGGCGACACCGGGGCCGGCAAGACCAGCGTGCTGGACGCGGTCTGCTTCGCCTTCTACGGAGAGGTCCCCGGCGACCGGCACAGCGCCCGGCACCTGCGCAGCGACCACGCTGATCCCCAGGCAGAGCCTCGGGTGGTCCTGCGGGCGAGCGTCGGCGCACGCACCTTCCGGCTCACCCGCTCCCCCGCGTGGGACCGCCCGAAGCGTCGCGGCACCGGCACCACCCGGGTGCAGGCCCATGTCGTCGTCGAGGAACGTCGCGGCGGTGAGTGGGTCTCGCTGACCAACCGGCTCGACGAGGCCGGACAGCTGGTGACCGGCCTGCTCGGGATGACCTGCACCCAGTTCACCCAGGTGGCGATGCTGCCGCAGGGCAGGTTCCAGGCATTCCTGCGGGCGACCTCGCCAGAGCGGCATGCGGTGTTGCAGCGGCTGTTCCGCACCCGGCGCTTCGAGGACGTGGAGCGCTGGCTCGTCGACCGCCGGGTCGACCTCGGGCGACGCAGCCGGACCTGCCACGACCGGAGCGCAGGCGTGGTCAGCCGGATCCAGGAAGCGGCCGGAGTCGAGCTCCCTGAGGGGTGGCAGCCGCACGACCTCGAGCCCGTCGTGGCCGACGGTGAGCTCTCGGCATGGGCACGTGGCCTGACCGAGAACGCGGCGACCGAGGGCTGCACGCTCGCGGATGTCCTGTCGGCGGCGACTGACCACCTCGAGCTCAGCCGGGCCGCGTGCGACCGAGGCAAGCAGGTCGCGGACGCCAGGTCCCGCGGCGAGCGGGCCCGGGCTTCACTGGCCGAGCTGGACGAGACCGCCGACGTCGAAGCTGCCCTCACCGCGTCGATCGACGCCCATCGTCGGGCCGCGTCCGTGCTGCCTGCGGCTATGCGTGCCGAGAACGCAGAGGTCGCAGCGGCAGAGGTGGATTCCGCGGCTTCGCGGCACGTCTCCGAAGTCGCCCAGTTCCTCGGTCTGAGCCCTGCCGAGGTTCGACCTGCCGGCCTGGTCGAGGCCGCCACGCGGGCCAGCGAGTCCAGGGCCGTCGCGGAGTCGTGGCTGCCCCGGGAGCGGGAGCTGCACGACGAGCGCGCCCGGCTCACCTCCCTCACAGCGAGGGTGGCCCGGCTCGAGCTCCAGATCTCTGCTGACGCGAAGGAGCATGCGCGCACGACGACAGAACGCGAACGTCTGCTGCCCGTGCTCCACGAGACCCGCGAGGTCGCGGCCCACTGCGAGGCCCGGCAGGTCACCGTCGCGACCGCCGCACAGGGACTGGCAGCCGCAGAGGAAGTGGCCGTACTGGGCAGGCGGCTCGAGGACGCCCGGGTCGTGCTGGACGAGACGACGCGACACGCACTGGACCTGCGTGAGCACCATCTCGACCTCCGGGAGAGGCGGATCTCCGGCATGGCAGCCGAGCTCGCCCTGGGCCTGGCCTCTGGATCTTCGTGCCCGGTCTGCGGGAGTGCCGAGCACCCCTCCCCCGCGGTCGCCACCGGACAGGTGAGCCGTGCCGACGAGGACGCCGCCCGCGAGCGGCACGAGACCGCGGACTTCGAGCGGCAGGCGGTCCAGGAGTCGGTGACGGCGCTCGAGACCCAGCTCGTGGGCGCGCGCGAACGCGCCCAGGACCTCGAGGTCGGACACTGGCAGCGAGCGCACGGCGAGGCCGCCTCAGCCCTGGAGCAGAGCCGGGCGGCCGTTCAGCACCTGGAGGCTCTCGAGACCCAGGTGAGGTCGCTGACCGAGCGCGAGGAGAGGCTGCTCACCGCGCTGGCCAGCGCGCGTGCCGGCCTCGAGATCCGGACCCAGCAGCACGAGGAGTCCGAGGCCAGGTGCTCAGTGCTGGCCGCTGAGCTGCGCGAGCTGATCGGGGGTCACGCCGGGGCCGCCAGCGTCGCCGCCCTGGTCGAGCTGCACTCGGCGACGGTGCGTGTCCTGGACGCAGCCCGCGAGGCGCTGACCGCGCGTGAGCACGCTGTCCGCGAGCTCTCCCAGGCGACGGCGGCGGCGGAAGCCTTGGCCCTGACGGCGGGATTCACCTCGCTCACCACCGCGCTGGAGGCCGTGCTCGCAGGCGGCGAGGCGGCCGCGCGGTCGACCGAGCTCGAGCGTCGACTGGCTGCCCGGGCCGCCGCTGCCACCGTTCTCGCGGAGACCGCGGTGGCCGACGCCCTGGCTGAGTCAGTCCCCGACCTGGCCGCGCTCACCGCTACGGTCCGCGAAGCCGAGTCGGTGCGCGAAGGCGCCCATGCGGCACACCAGCAGGCATCGCTCAGGGCTGCCCGGCTCGAGGAGCTCGGTGGCGAGCTCGCCGCGGACCTGACCGCGTGGGAGCCGGTCCGCCGTGAGCACGCACTCGTGACCGAGCTGGCTGCACTGGTGGAGGGCAAGAGCGTCGACAACCAGCTGAAGATGCGCCTCTCGGCGTACGTCCTCTCCGAGCGGTTGCGGCAGGTGGTGGCGGCCGCCAACGAGCGGCTCGGTGAGATGACCGACGAGCGCTACACGCTCGAGCAGGCCGACGAGAAGGGGGCCGGCGAGCAGCGCGGCGGGCTGAGCCTCCGGGTGCGCGACGAGTGGAGCGGCAAGCAGCGCGACCCGGCGACGCTGTCCGGCGGCGAGACCTTCCTGGTCTCCCTCGCCCTGGCGCTCGGGCTCGCCGACACGGTGAGCCACGAGGCCGGTGGCATCCAGCTCGAGACGCTGTTCATCGACGAGGGCTTCGGCGCGCTGGACGCGACCACGCTCGACGCGGTGATGGACACGCTCGACTCGCTGCGTGACGGTGGCCGGGTCGTCGGGCTGGTCAGCCACGTGCTCGAACTGCGCGACCGGGTTCCCGCCCAGCTGGAGGTCCGCAAGGCTCGCCGCGGCTCCACCGTTTGCGCATCACTGGCAACCGGTTAGCGATTAGGGTCGTCCGCATGCCGCCGAGCGAGATCGATCCGACGTTTCTGGCGTTGCCCTACGAGCGACTCGCCCAAGCCGCGCTGGAGCGTGCGCGCGACTTCGGGGTGAGCCATGCCGACTTCAGGTTCGAGCGCAACCGCTACCAGTACTTCTCGATCCGCGACGGCGCACTGGAGGGGGCGCAGGACAGCGAGGACCTCGGCTTTGCAGTGCGGGTGATCCTCGACGGTGCCTGGGGTTTCGCATCCGGTGTCGCACTGACCGAGTCCGAGGCCGTGACCGTGGCCGAGACCGCAGTGACGGTTGCCCAGGTCGCGGCCAAGATGACCCGGCGTCCCGTGGAGCTCGCTCCCGAACCCGTCCACAAGGACGTCACCTGGGTCTCGGCGTACGACGTGAACCCGCTGGACGTCCCACTCGCAGACAAGACGGGCCTGTTCGCGGGCTGGACCAGGGAGCTCGTCGCCGCCAATGGCGTCGACCACGCGACCGGCGGCCTGGACCAGGTGCAGGAGAACAAGTACTACGCCGACCTGGGTGGATCCTCGATCACCCAGCAGCGCGTCCGCCTGGCGCCACATCTCGAGGTGCACGGCACGGACACGGCGACCGGGACGTTCGACTCGATGCGCTCGATCGCGCCGCCGGTCGGGCGAGGCTGGGAGTACTTCAGCGAGAACGCCTTCCCCTTCG
>CAWCRP010000002.1:0-194217 GCA_963797995.1 uncultured Solirubrobacterales bacterium | reverse complement strand
CAAGGACCACCGCACCGGGCACGAGGTCGGCGACGCGAGCCGCGTCCTCGACGGCGACATCGATGGCTTCGTGCGCGAGTACCTGCTGCAGGCCGCAGGCGGCGGTTAGCCGGGTGCGACGGATCGCCGGGCCGCTCGCGCTCCTCGCCGTGCTCGTCGCGGCGCCGCTCGCGAGTGGTCAGGGGGCGGCGCTCGGGACGGACCTGGTCCCTTGGCCCGAGGCGCTGCCGCCCGCGGAGATCCCGAACGAGGTCCAAGGACATCCGGTCGAGAACTGCGAGCGCGGTGGGGTGGGCTGCGTCGCCCGTCTGGAGCGGCGGCTCGAGCAGCAATGGCAGCGCCTCGATGCGGCCTGCGACCACCGCGCGGTGATCGCCTACAGCTACCTCCAGATCACCCGCGGCCTGCTCGCCGACATGCGCGGGCCCCCAGAGGGAGCGCTGGTGGGCGACCGCAAGTGGATGGGATATCTGATTGCCACGAACTTCTCCAACCGCTACTTCCGCGCCTTCCGCCGCTGGCGCAACGGGCTGCCCCTCGACGAACGCCTGGCGAGTCACCTTCGAGGCCGCCCTGCAGGGAGACCTCCAGGCGGGCCAGGAGGTTCTGCTCTTCTCCAACGTCCACGTTCAGCACGACCTCCCTTTCGCGTACGAGCGGATGGGCCTGCGCACGCCGGACGGCAGCTCTCGAAAGCCCGACCACGACGCGGTCAACGAGGTCAACGCCCGCGTCTTCGACGGGATCGAGAAGTTCGTTGCCGCCAACTACGACCCGAGCTTCAGCCTCCTCGACCTGCCGCTCGTGCCGGCTGAGGAACTCGGGGTGCTGGAGCTGGTGAAGCTTTGGCGCCAGGGGCGTGGCGCAGCGCCGAGCGCCTGCTCGCCGCCGAGACGCCCGAGGAGCGCGAGGAAGTCGTTGAGACGATCTCCTCGACCGCCTCGACCTGGGCGCGGGGGATCACCGCCGTGCGGTTCCCCGGGTACGGCGAAACCCGCGACGCGTTCTGCAGCGCCCGCCGATGATCGACCCGGCGACCAGGGAGCTGATCGAACGCGCCCTCGCCGAGGACCTCGGGGCGGGCGACGTGACCTCCGAGTCGGTTGTGCCCGCGGATGCCCGTGCGCGGGCGCGGCTGGTGCAGAAGGCGCCCGGCGTCGTCTTCGGCCTCGAACTCGCCCGCGAGACCTCTCACACGGTCGGTGCGGAGCGGTTCGAGCCGCTGGCGGCGGAGGGCGAGTGGCGCCAGGACGTCCCGGCCGACATCGCGGCAATCGAAGGCCCGGCGCGCGCAGTGCTCGCCGGGGAGCGCACCGCGCTCGACTTCCTCGGCCACCTCTCCGGCATCGCGACGCTAACCGCCCGCTTCGTCACCGCGATCGAGAGGACCGGGGCAACGATCCTCGACACGCGAAAGACGACCCCGGGCATGCGGGTGTTGGAGAAGGCCGCGGTCGCCGCCGGCGGCGGGACAACCACCGTCTCGGTCTTCACGACGCGATCCTGATCAAGGAGAACCACATCGCGGTCGCCGGCGGCATCGGGGAGGCGGTGCGGCGGTGCCGAGAGGCGCATCCGAAGCTCGCGGTTGAGGTCGAGTGCCGGACGCCGCAGGAGGTCTCGGCCGCGCTCGCCAGCGGGGCGGAGAGCCTGCTGCTCGACAACATGAGCACCGGCGAGCTGCGCGAGGCAGTCGCCCCCGCAACGACGAGCGGCCGGAGGCGAAGCTCGAGGCGTCCGGAGGCGTGACGCTCGAGACCGTTGCCGGCATTGCCGCGAGCGGCGTCGACTACGTCTCGGTCGGCGCTCTCACCCACTCGGCTCCGGCGCTCGACCTGAGCCTGCTCATCGAGCCATGAGAGATGTCGGCGAGCCGGTTTACGACCCAGAGCGGGGTAGGCTGGCCCAGGTGCAGCCGGGGGATACAGAAAACGTCACGACTTACCTGCGCTTTCTCGAGGCTGCCTCACGGCGGCGTGAGCTCGAGTTGACCTCGCTGTGCACCGAGGATGTCCGGCTGCTGACGCCGCTGACCGACATCTGGCGCGCCGAGCTGAGCGGCCACGAGGGCATCGTCGCCTGGGTGCGGCGGATGAACGAGGAATGGGCGTTCTTCGACGCGACCCCGCTCAGCTGGGAGGACCGCGATGACGACTGGGTGCTCGGCCACGCGCTGATGCGGGGCCGGGGCAAGGCCAGCCCGACCGAGATCGAGTTCGAGATCCACCACGCCGTCCATTTCTCGAACGGTCTGCTGGATGAGTTCAACGCCTTCCTCGCGGTCGAGCAGGCGATCGAGCGGGTCGAGCACTCGCGGCGCCTGGCGCGGTCGACTCCGGCTGATCCGTCATCCTAGGCTCGGCCGATGCCGACGAAGGCGATCCGCGCGAAGCGCGAGGCGCTCGTGATCGAGCACATCGACTCGGAGAACCGGCACGAGTACGACGCGACGATCGCGACGTTCGGCCACCCGCGCTACGAGCTGATTGCGACCGGCGACGTCTTTGACGGCGCGGAGGAGGTCGAACGCTATTTCGAGGAGACGCGCACGGCGTTTCCGGACCAGCGCAACGAGCTGATCGCCCTGCACCATGCCGACGACGCCGTGATCGTCGAGGCGATGCTCCGCGGCACCCACCTCGGCTCCTTCCGTGGCCTGCCGCCAACCGGCCGCGAGTTCGAGATGCGCTTCTGCGCCTTCTTCCTCTTCGAAGAGGAAGAGCTCGTCTGCGAGCGGGTCTACTTCGATGCCGTGACCATTTTGCGCCAGCTCGGTATTGCCCATGACCCGTTGACCGTTCGTGGTCGCGTCGCGACGCTCGTCAATCACCCACTGACGATTGGGCGAGCCGTGATCCGCAACCTGAATAAATGACGTTCCGACCGAATGCTTGACATCAAACGTTCCGCCCGCCTCCTCGGCTTCGCCTCCGGGGGCGGCCGGGTCGGCTGGGGCATGCTCCTGGCGGCCGCCGTCGTGGTGGACCCGGGGCGTCTCCCGCCGGTGCCTGCGCGTGCGGGATTGCGATCGAGGCGACGGTGAGTGACGAGCAGGCGCTGGTGATCGAGGGGGACGGGAGGAGGAGATCGTGCTCAGCCTCGATCTCGTCAGCGACGGTCCCGAGCCACCCGCCGTGATCCTGCCCGTGCCCGGGGAGCCCGGGGTCGCGGCGATCGAGGAGGGCGACCCGCTCGCCTACCTTGACCAGGCGACCGCGTTCGCTCAGGCCGTCGGAGCGGCTCACGGCGGGGGAGAGGACGGCGCCACAGCGGAGGCAGTCGACGTCATCGGACGAGAGGAGATCGGGGGGTACGACGTCTCGAGACTTTCCGCCGCTGATCCGGGCGCGCTCGAGGCCTGGCTCGCCGACAACGGCTACCAGCCGCCGCCGGGCTCGGAGCCCATCTTCGCCGAGTACGTCGAGGAGGGCTGGAGCTACGTCGCGATCCGGCTCGCCGAGAGCGCCGAAGGGGCATTGAAGCCGCTGCGGGTCACCTTCCCGACCGAGGAGTTCGTCTACCCGATGCGCCTCGCCCAGCTCGGGACCGTGCCGGTCGATCTGACGGTATACGTGCTCGCCGACGGCGAACGAACCGTGAGCGAGTTGGCGACGGCGTTCGACGGCCCGCTCTCCGAGCTCGACCCGCAGCCCCCGCCCGAGCTCGCGGAGCTGTTCTCGCAGGGCACCTACGTGACGAAGCTCGAGGCGGTCGCCGCCGATCCGGCCACCTTCACCAACGACCTCGCCATCGCGCCCGCACCCGGGGCGGCGCTCACGGCGGGCGACGCCAGGCGTAGCGGCGACGATTCCGATAAGGGCGACGCGGCTCCGACCCTCGCGGTCATCGCCCTTGTGCTCGGGTCCGCCCTCCTCGTCGTCTCTCTCTGGTCCGCGTTCCGCCCGCGCTAGTCCGCACTCGGCCCGCGGACGTCGAGCACGACCTTCCCGGTCGCGCGCCGCTCGTCGATCGCCCGCAGGGCCTCGCTCGCCCGCTCGAGCGGGAAGCGGGACCCGACCAGCGGCCGTATGTGTCCGGAGGCGATCAGCTCGGCGATTCGCTCGCCCGCCTCGTCGACGATGTCCGGGTTGCGGAACACGTACTCGCCCCAGGCGGCGCCCACGACCTCGGTGTTGTTCAACAGCAGCCGGTTCACCTTCACCTCCGGGATCGAGCCGGCGGTGAAGCCGACGACGACCACGCGACCCTGTCCGCGCAGCGATCGGAGGCTGTCGGTGAACCGATCGCCGCCGACCGGGTCCACGACGACGTCGACGCCGCCATCCGAGATCTCCTTCGCCTCGTCCTTCCACGCACCGTCGGAGCGGACGACGTGATCGGCGCCAGCATCCGTCGCGATCGCCGCCTTCTTGTCGGTGGAGACCACCGCGACTGTCTTCGCCCCGAGCCCCGCGGCGACCTGCAGCGTCGCGGTGCCGACCCCGCCCGCGGCGCCGTGGACGAGCACCCACTCGCCCTCGCCAAGCCGCCCGCGGGTGACGAGCGAGAAGTAGGCGGTGTGGTAGTTGAGGATCAGGCCGGCGCCCTCGGCGAAGTCCAGGTCGCCCAGCGGCCAGACCATGTGCGCCGGAGCCACCGCGACCTCGGCGAAGCCGCCGAGCATCCCGAAGGCGGCGACGCGGTCGCCGGCCCTGACACTTGCGCCGGCAGGCGCCGATCGGACGACCCCCGCCACCTCGCTGCCGGGCACGAACGGAACGGGTGGCTTGATCTGGTACTCGCCGCGCGTCTGCAGCACCTCGGGGAACGAGACGCCGGCGGCGTGGACGTCGATGAGCACGCCGCTGCCAGGGGTGAGGAAATGCGAGACCTCCGGCTCAGGGAGCTCGACCGGCTCGAGCGCGGAGTCAGGGCCGGAGAGGTCGGTGATCTGCATCGCCCGCATCGGCAGTGGACCCTATCCGTCGTCCGCCGGCTTCCTCGGCTTCGTCCCCGGAGGGCGAAGCGCGAGGAGACGGGCCAACGCTATTTATTCCGGCGCTCCGGCGGCCCTTTCCGGGAGGTCAGGTGCCAGCCGCCGCAGATGTCGCACTGGTAGATGCCGAGGTCCCTGCCCTCCATGCGCGCCGTGTACGCGGCGTCGTCGGCTTCGCGCTCGGTCTCGAAGCGGCGCTTGCTGCGACAGGCCTGTATGGGGTTCGCGCGGAGGAAGTCGTCGTTCAACGCGGCCTCACTTCAATAGCCGCGAGAGCCGGCGGTCCTTCAGCACGCGGCCGCCGGTCTGCTCTTCCGGGCAGTAGTTGGTCTGGTGCTCGGCGAAATACACGACCTCGATCGTCGCCCCGCAGCGCGGACAGGGCTCGCCCTCGCGGCGATGGACCTGGAGCGGCATCGGCAGCTTGTCGGGCACCTGGTCGCCGACGACCTCCTCGTAGTGGTCGATCGCGGCCCCGAGGATCGCGAGGGCGTCGTAGAGCCGCTCGACTTCCTCGCCCTCGAGCTCGGATCCCTTCTTGAACGGCGAGAGCCGCGCCTCCCAGAGGATCTCGTCGACCCAGGAGCGGCCGATCCCGGCGATCGCTCGCTGGTCGCGGAGAAGTGGATGCAGGTGGCGCGGCTGGTCGACGGCCTCGGCGAGCGCCGGGAGCGGCGGCGCCGGCCATGCCTCGGGCCCGAGCGTTGCCACCATCTCGTCGTCCTCGACTTGGTCGGATGGCAGCAGCTTCGCCCAGGCCCGCTGCTTGGTGCCGAACTCGCGCAACCGCAGCTCACGGCCGTCGGCGAGGCGGATCAGCACCCGCGAGCGGCGGTCCTTGAGCGTGGCCCGCTTGTCGTAGACCTGGAGCCGACCGGCCGACATCAGGTGGACCAGCAGCGTCAGGTCGCCGCTGAAATGGACCTGCGGCATCTTGCCGATCCGGGAGACACCCTCGATCTTCCTTCCCTCGAGCGCCGAAAGCGGCGGGTTGACGGTCTTCATCGCCACCATGCCGGGCGCGAGCGTCGACTCGACCTCGGAGCCCGTGAGCGCAGCTGAGAGGCGTCGCGCCGTGATCTCGACTTCGGGCAGTTCGGGCATCCGCCTAAGTTACGCTCAGGCAGTGATGAGGGAACGGACCAGCCACAAGGAGGAAATTGCGCGCCGCCTCGTCCGCGCGTTCGAGACGGCGAGCGTCGAGGAGGCCCGGCGGGTCTGCGATCCCGATGTCGGCCTGGCGACGCTCCTCGACCAGATCGGCAGGCCGCCGCTTCACGGCCATGAAGGCCTACGCCAGTGGTTCGCCCGGCTCGGGGACCTGTGGGGCTACGTCAAGCTCGAGCGCTGGTCCTACGAGGAGATCGCAGAATGGGCCGTCGTCACCGGCGCGAGCCGGGTTCGCGGGAAGGCGAGCCCGGACGAGTTCGACCTTCCCTGGACCGCGATCGCGAGGCTCGGGTCGAACGGCCTCGTGAACTTCCTCGGCATCTACCTGACGCGCGAGCAGGCGCTCGAGGCGATCGTGGCGTTGGATGCCTCGGACTCTGTGCCGGCGGATCCGAGTCTCTAAACTTCCCGGTAGTCATTCGCCCGGTTTGAGGTCAGTCAAAGGACCGACACGGGCCGGCGAACATATGAAGGCAATGCCCCTCGATGCGATGGGGGCGATCGGAGCAACCGCTATGCAGCAGCTGCCGACACTTCAGCCGAACCAGAACCCGGAGTTGAGCCGGGAGGAGATCGCACGCATGTCCGACGAGGTCCGCGCCCTCGCCGCCGAGCGCAACGCGGTGATCCTCGCCCACAACTACCAGGTGCCCGAGATCCAGGACGTCGCCGACCACATGGGCGATTCGCTCGGTCTCTCCCGCGAGGCGGCCTCCACCGACGCCGACGTCATCGTCTTCTGCGGCGTTCACTTCATGGCCGAGACGGCCTCGATCCTCTCGCCTGGAAAGACGGTCCTGATCCCCGACCCCGACGCGGGTTGCTCGCTCTCCGACTCGATCAACGCCGACCAGCTGCGCGCCTGGAAGGCGGAGCACCCTGGCGCGAAGGTGGTCATGTACGTGAACACGTCGGCCGAGGTGAAAGCGGAGACCGACTACTGCTGCACCTCCTCGAACGCCGTCCAGGTGGTCGAGCACATCTGGGCCGAGCACGGCCCGGAGACCGAGGTCCTGTTCGGACCGGACATGTGGCTCGGCTCCTTCGTCGCCCGCGAGACGGGGCTGACCGAGGACCCGGAGCGCTACAGGCGCTTCCACGTTTGGGACGGCGAGTGCCACGTTCACGCAGGGATCCGGCCCGACGACATCACCCGCACCCGCGCGGAGAACCCGGACGCGGAGTTTCTGATCCATCCCGAATGCGGCTGCTCCACGCAGGCGATGGAGTACGTGGCCTCCGGCGACGTGGATTCCGACGGCGTTCACATGCTCTCAACCTCGGGGATGCTCGAGCACGTCCAGGCGAACCCGGAAGGGGAGTTCGTCGTCGCGACGGAGACCGGGATGCTCTACCCGCTGCAGCAGGCGGCGCCTGAGGCGAAGCTGATCGAGGCCAACCGGATGGCCTTCTGCAAGTACATGAAGATGATCACGCTGCCGAAGCTGCGCGACTCGCTGCGGGAGATGAAGTTCGAGATCAAGGTCCCGGCCGATGTCGCGGAGCGGGCGAAGGTCCCGATCGAGCGCATGGTCCAAATCGGCTGATCCCTGAGGCGGCTGACGGCTAGTCTTGACCGCCCGTCGATTGGTGCGGTAGGGTCGGCGCACAGGGGGACGGCGCGGAGAGGTACCAACTACCACGGGAGAGGTGCGAAGTGGGTTCAGGTTCAGGATCGAACGAACGTCGTCGGAGCGATCGCAGTCTGACGATCGTGATCAGCGCGATTGCGGCGTTCGCCGTGCTTCCCGGCGCCGCTGCGCACGCGGCCACATGGGCCATCGGCGATGTCTTCGCCGGCTCAGCCGGGAACCCCGCGACATACGAGATCTTCAGCAACGGTGGGACGTTCAAGGAGGCGATCTCCAAGGCCGGCGTCGGGGGCAACAGCACCGGTTGTGGCTTCGACGCCAGCGACAACCTCTGGGGGACGTACTTTCAGGGCGATCAGGCGGTGAAGTTCTCGAACGCGCACCCGCACGGCGATGTGCAGACGATCAACCTTCCGCCGGGCAACCATCCCGAGTCGATCAGCTTCGCGGCGAACGGCGACTTCTACATCGGCAACGCCGACGGCGACCAGGACATCTACAAGTACAACGCCGCCGGCAACCTGCTCGGTACGTTCGACGTTGCGGTCGAGGACAGAGGCTCCGACCACATCGACCTCGCTGCCGACCAGCACACCATGTTCTACACCTCGGAGGGATTCGAGGTGAAGCGTTACGACACGGCGACGAACACCCAGCTTCCGGACTTCGCCGTGCTCCCGGATCGGCCCTCGTTCGGCCTCCGGCTGCTTCCTCCCGGTGACGGCAGCGGCGGCCTGCTGGTGGCGAACGCGGTGAACATCAAGCGCCTCGACGGCGCCGGCAACGTGGTCGCAACCTACGATGCGCCGGGCCAGGACACCTGGTTCGCGCTCAACCTCGATCCGAACGGGACCTCGTTCTGGTCCGCCGATCTGGGGACCACGAACGTCTACCGCTTCAACATCGCCACCGGCGCGGTGGAGGTCGGCCCGCTTCCCAATCCGGGTCAGGTGGGCGGCCTGTGCGTCCTCGGCGAGCTCACCGCCGGAGTGCCGACTAAGCCCGCGAACGACTACGGCGACTACTACAACGACTGCCCGACGATCTCGACGATCAACGGGATCAGCGTTCAGGGCGACAACGCCAACAACACGATCGTGGGCTCGCCGCGGAACGACCTGCTCCGCGGCGGTGGCGGCAACGACAACATCACCGGCCTCCCCGGCGACGACTGCATCAACGGGCAGGACGGAGACGATGTGATGAATGGAGAGGACGGGAGCGACACGATTATCGGATCCGACGGCAACGATCAGGCCACCGGAAGCCCGGGCAACGACACGATCGACCTCGGCAACGGGAGCGACTCGTCGACCGGCGACGCCGGCAACGACTCGATCGTCGGCGGCAGCGGTCCCGACAAGATCTCGGGCAACGACGACAACGACCTGATCAAGGGATTCGGTGACAGCGACAACGTCAAGGGCAACGACGGCAACGATCGCGTCCAGGGCAGTGGCGGCAACGACAAGGTCAAGGGCGGCAACGGCCGCGACAAGATCCGCGGCGGAACCGGCAAGGACAAGGTCAACGGCGACAAGGGCAAGGATCAGGTCCAGAGCCAGGGCGGCAAGGACAAGATCAGCGGCGGTACCGGCAAGGACAACATCCGCGCCGGCGGCGCCAACGACAAGGTCAAGGCAGCCGACGGTGACAAGGACAAGGTCAAGTGCGGCCTCGGCGACAACGACAAGGCAACCGTCGACCCGATCGACGTGGTCTCCAACGATTGCGAGAAGGTCAAGGTGAAGAAGTAGTAGCCCTGGCCCTCACCCCCGCGTTTCCGACGACCCGGCCCGCCGAGCCGGGTCGTCGGCTTTTCAGGCGGCGTTTGGTGCGCTCAGTCCGGGGGCGATGAGGCTCCTGCGGGCCAGGCGAGGAAGGCCAGTCCCGCAATCGCGATCCCGATCGCGGTGGCAGCGCCGCGCTCGCCGGCGGCCTCGAGGGCGGGCTCGCCGAGAGCGTGTACGAGGACGATGGCGATCATGGTCATCGCGGTCGTGAAGACCGCGTACTCGAGCGTCAGCAACGCGTATGCGACCGCGGCGGCGCTGCCGATCACGATCGCGACCGGAAGCGCCGCCGAGCCGATCAGCTCCGCCAGCGGGATTGCGAGCACGAGTCCGACGAGGGTGCCGGCGGCGCGCATGGCCAGGCGCTCGAATGTCAGTCCGCGCTCGGGACGGAGCACGAAGAGGACCGTGAGCGGGATCCAGAAGCCGTGCGAGCCGAGGTCGATCAGGTTGTAGACGGCGACCGCTGCGCCCAGCGCCGCGCCGAATCGAAGCGCGTGGCGAAGCGGCGTCGACGCGAGATCGAAGTTGGCCTCTGAACGCCCGGGCAGCCGCCCGGAGGCCGTCGGCGAGATCGAATCGCCCGCGCTTGCGATCCCAGCCGATCCAGACGACCGAGGCCCAGGCGGCCTGAAGCAGCGTGCCCGCGGTGGCGAAGGCGAAAATCCGCGGCGCCTCTTCGGTACCGAGGAAGAGGCCCTGCGCGACGAGCATGCCGAGCAGGCAGGTGAGCGCGGCGACGTACGCACGCGCGGAGATCGCGGAGCAGTAGCCGACCGCGGCGCCGAAGAGTCCGAGCACCGCGACCGCGAGCGCGGCCGGTTCACTGCTCAGCACCCCGATCGCGCCGGCGAGCCCGGCGACGGGTGCCAGCGCCGTGAGCCAGATCACCCTGATCCGAGCCGGAGCGTCGCAGGCGATGAACCCGGCCAGCAGCGTGGCGAAGCCGAGGGTGGCGGCGGCGTCGGTGTCCCGTGGCAGGCCGACGGCGAACACCACGGCTACCGGAAGGCCGACCAGTGCTCCACGCCGAAGCGGCGGGCCGAGCCGACCGCGAACCCGCCATGTCTCCCTGTCGGTCACCGCCATGCGGAGGAGACTCGCACTGCCGGCACGCGGCACGTCGCTTGGTAGCTTGACGCCATGCTCGAGGTAGCCGGGCGACTCATCCTCGGGGGGGTGTTGGCGGGGGCCAGTCTCGCAAAGCTTGCGAGTCCGGAGTCGAGCCGTGCCGCGATGGCGACCTTCGGGGTCGACGACGTTCGCGCCCAGTGGATCGTCTGGATCGGCCTGATCGCCGCCGAGTTGATCCTCGCCGCCGGCGTGCTCGGCGGCTCCGAGGCGGCGATGCTCGGCGCCGCTGCGCTCTGTGCGCTCTTCGCCGCGACGATGGTCGGGGCCCTGATGCGCGGGCGCGCGGGGGCGCCGTGCGCGTGCTTCGGCGCACGCTCGACCGTGAGCTGGGTCGCGGTGCTCAGGAACCTCGCCCTCGCCGCGGCGTTCGCGGCCCTGCCACTGCTGCCGGAGGAGGCGCTCTCGACCGACCAGTGGCTCGGCCTCGGCCTCGTCTTTGCCCTCCTCCTCTGTGGCGCGCTCGGAATCGCGGTGCTCGCGCTCGCCCGCGAGGTCGGGATGCTGCGCCTGCGACTCGGGCCGCAGGCGGCCCTCGAACTGGACGAGGAGGGCCCGCCGCTCGGCTCGCGGGCAGCGCTCGCCGGCCGAGTCGAAGCCGGACCCCACGCGGAGCTCGGCCTCGCCGTCTTCACCTCGCCGGGCTGCCGCGTCTGCACCGCGCTCGGGCCGTCGATCGCCTCGCTCGCCTCCGACCCGCTGCTCGCCCTCGGCGTCTTCGAGGAGGCCGCCGATGCCGATGTCTGGGCGGAGCTCGAGGTCCCGGGCAGTCCCTACGCGGTCGCCTTCGCCCTCGACGGCACCGTCCTCGCCAAGGGGGCGTTCAACAACCTCGCCCAGCTCGAGAGCGTGCTCGCCACGGCGGAGCGCCGCGGCGCGGACCGCGCGCGCGTGGAGTCGCTCGGTGTCTGAGGATCGCGTCGGGCGGGCACTCGAGCTGGAAGATCCCGCGCGTTCGGCCGGGAGCGATCACTGCGCAGAATCGGCGGCTCCGGCCAGCTCGGTCGCCCGAGCCTGGACGGAAGCCGGCTCGTCTATGCCCGCGCCGACCGGCGTGAGAACGTCATCGTGCGCCGAAACGAGACCCTTTGGTCGACGGCGCTGAGGGCGAAGCGCGCCTACGTCAATCAGATCAGCGGCTCGCTGCCGCAGCAGCAAATCCTGTCCGTCAACCGCTAACGCGGCGGCGCCAGAACCGACGGTGGGACGTCGGCGATCCCGACCGCGCGGTACAGCAGCGCGCTCGGCTTCGCGATCAGCCAGCGGTCGCGATCGGGGACGAGGTAGATGACGTCGTCCTCGATCGAGGGTTGCGCGCGGTCGACGAACGTCGTCCGGACGGTGGCGACGGCGCGTGCGTCGCCCCGTTCACGGTCACGCGGACGCCCTCGAGCTTGGCGCCGCCGAATACCGGCAGGCCGCGAGGATCGCGGTAGCCGATCGAGCGGCTCAGCGACGGCCCGCAGCCGCCGCGGCGGAACGGCAGCTCGACCGTCTCGAGCGCGCCGGGGACGAGCAGCGAGCACACGCGCGCCCCGTCGCCGCGGTCGAGAGCGGTGACGTACGCGAACACGGTTTTGGAGACCGCCCGCTCGCGCGCTCCGGCCGCCGAGCCGCCGCCGCCCTGACCCCCGCCGCCCGTTGTCGTCTGGCCGCCTCCGGTGGTCGTCCCACCGCCGGACGTGGTCGTCGTCGGCGCCGTCGTCGTCGTGGCGGAGGTCGGCAGCTGGGCGAGGTCGGGCTCCTCCTTCTCGCCGCAGCCGGCGGCCACCGGCAGCGCTGCCGCCGCGAGCACGAGGAGCGTCGCTCTTGTTTTCGCAAGTTCCCGCATTTTCCGCCCGACCGGAGCACCCGATTGCGTCCGGCCGTGCCCATACGTTGGCAAAGATGGCGCAGCAGCCCGACTTCCAGCCGTCACCGAGCCGGCGCGGTAACCTCGCCGCCGTGACGCACCTTCGCCCGGTTCCGGATCCGCGGCCCCGCGATCACGTACGCGAGGGGGAAGCGGGGAACCCCTCGATCGCCGAGCTCGAACGCTGGGCGACCGTGCTGCGGATGGACTGCGTCTCGATGCTCGCGGTGGCGAAGTCCGGCCACCTCGATTCCTCGCTCTCGGCCGCCGATGTGATCGCCGCGCTCTACTACCGCGTCCTGCGCCACGATCCCGACGACCCGGCGTGGCGCGAGCGCGATCGCTTCATCCTCTGCAAGGGCCACGCGGCGCCGATCCTCTACGCGGCGCTCGCACACACCGGCTACTTCCCCCGCGAGGATCTGATGGGGCTGCGCCAGATCGGCGCCCACCTGCAGGGCCATCCGGACATGAACCGCACGCCGGGGGTCGAGGTCTCGACCGGCTCGCTCGGCCAGGGGCTCTCGATGTGCCTCGGGATCGCGCTCGCGCTGCGCCTCGACGGGCTCGACGAGACCTCCCAGGTGTTCGGCGTGCTCTCCGACGGTGACTGCCAGGAGGGCCAGACCTGGGAGGCGGCGACGGCTGCGCCCCACTTCGGCTTGCGCAACGTGACCGCGATCGTCGACTACAACCACCTGCAGACCGACGGCACGACCGAGGAAGTGATGGACATCGGTGACGTGCGGGCCAAGTTCGAGTCCTTCGGCTGGGACACGGTGGAGATCGATGGCCACGACATGGCCGCCGTGGTCGAGGCACTCGAGCGCAGCCGCGGGCTCGACCGCCCGTCCGCGATCGTCTGCCAGACGACCAAGGGCAAGGGCGTTTCGACGATGGAGGGCCGCTTCGGCTTCCACGGCAAGGCCGCGGTCAGCCCCGAGTTCGCCGCCGAGGCCCTCGAAGAGCTCGAGGCGAGGCTCGAGGAGCAGACGAAGGCCCTTCAGGGAGCGGACGGCTGATGCCGGCCGAGGCGAAGACCGAGCCGATCGCGACCCGCCAGGCGTACGGCGACGCCCTGCTCGCGCTCGGCGAGGCGCATGAGGACATCGTCGCGCTCGACGCCGACCTCGCCGGCTCGACCCAGTCGCTCAAGTTCGGCAAGGCGTTCCCGGAGCGGTTCTTCAACTGCGGCGCCGCGGAGGCGAACATGATGTCGATGGCGTGCGGGCTCGCGGTCACCGGCAAGGTCCCGTACGCGTCGACGTTCGCCATCTTCGCCTCCGGCCGAGCCTACGACCAGGTCCGCCTCGGCATCGCGCACAACGAGCTCAAGGTCCGGATCGGCGCGTCGCACGGCGGCGTCTCCCTGGGTGAGGACGGCGCGTCGCACGCGATGATCGAGGACATCGCGCTGATGCGGGCGATGCCGAGGATGCAGGTCGTCGTCCCCGCCGACTACAACCAGGCCTACCGCGCGGTGATCGACAGCTACGAGGCGAACGACGAGCCGATGTACCTGCGCTTCGGCCGCCCGGCGACGCCGATCGTCTACAAGCAGATTCCGGAGACCCTCGGGACCGGCGTCGACGTCGTCCGCGCCGGCGGTGACATCTCGATCATCGCCACCGGCCACATGGTCTGGCGCGCGCTCGAGGCCGCCGAGTCGCTCGAGCGGGAGGACGGGGTCGAGGCCGAGGTGGTCAACGTCTCGATCATCAAGCCCCTCCACTCCGAGTCGATCCTCGCGTCGCTCTCGAAGACCGGGGTGGCCGTAACGGCAGAGGAGCACCGGGTCGCAGGCGGCCTCGCCGACGCCGTTCGCACCGTCGCCGCCGAGCAGCATCCGGTCCCCATCTTCGCCGTCGGCATGGGCGACGAGTTCAGCCTCTCCGGCACCGGCGAGGCCTGCATGGAGCACTTCGGGCTCACCGCCCGCGGGATCGCCGACCGCGCCCGAGAGGCGCTGGTACTCAAGCCGATCGTGGCGCGAGCACCCCTCTTCGGACCTGAGTGGACCTAGTCCGGATCGTTAGTCGCCGCCGCCGGGCCCGGATGCGTCGGAGCTGACCGGGGGCGCGAAGCCGGCATCGCGAAACGCCTTCGCGTAGCCGCGTTCGTAGGCCCTGTCGTAGGCCCTGTCGAAGTTCGCCTCCCTCGCCGCGACGAACCCCTCGTCGAATCCCACCTCCGCACCCCGCACGGCGCCGGCCTCCTGGCCCGCGGCCGCGCCAGCCTTGCGCGCGGCCTCGAGACTTTCGGCGCCCGAGTGCCCGGCCAGATACCCGCCGACCGCGAGCACGACCGCCGCGAGCACGCCACCGATGACCCTCGGCGCGCTCATCCGCCGAAGAGGGGCGCGGCGGAGGAAAGGCAGCCCTCGACGCCCTCGGCGATCAGCTGCGCGCGAAAGTCGGCGCCTTCGGGAATCGGGTGCAGGTTGTCCGGCTGCATCAGCTCGGGATGCGACGCGACCGCCCCGGCCCAGTCCGGCACCTGAGTGCCCGGCCTGGACGCCGCGAACCTCGCCACGGCCCGGTTCTTCCCCGTGTCGTCGACTCCGTCGACGGGGAGTCCGTGGATCGTCGGCACGACCATGCAGCGGTCGCCGACGATGTCCGCGACGGCCTCGAGCCGTCCCGCGAGGATCTCCGGTAGCCCCGGGTTGTCGTTCGTCCCGGCGTCGAAGACGATCACCGACTGCGACGGGTCGAAGCTCTCCTTGAAGAGCTCGAAGATCTGCAGGCTCGAGTAGCCCCCCTCCGCGTTGATCGTCAACGGGACGCGGGGGAGGTGCTCCTGCAGGTAGGGGGACGTGAGGACCTCGAGGCTGTCGCCGACCACCAGTACCCCGCCCGCCCCGGCGAGTGGCGCCTCTGCGCCGACCAATCCGGTGTCGGGTTGGGTCGCCTGCTTCATCTCGATGAAGGCCGCCGCGTCGCTCGCGGTCTCGGCGCCGTCCGCGTACCCCTCGCCGACCCCGGTCCGGAAGCCGGCGTCACGGCCGCGCTTGGCGCCCGCCGCTCGGCCCCGCTCGATGCCGGCCTTGACGGCCACCGCCCTCGCCTTCTCGTACGCCGTGTGCATCGACTCCTCGTGCGCCGCGGCGATCGCGGCGTCGTCGGGGCCGGCGCTCCTTCCGACCGCCCAGCCCACCCCGAACACGGCCGCGGCGACGAGGGCGATCGCGATTGCGATCCCGACTGTGCGCGAGCGCGCGTGTTCTGGCCTGTCAGGCAAGCTCCGAGCCCTCTCCAGCGTCCCTGGCCTGAGAGTAGAGCGCGACTGCAACTCCGCGCCCGCGCTCGGGTTGTTTGTTAGGACCCGCTAACAATGTTCGCTAGCGTGAATGCCGAACGTTCCGTCCGTCTCCTCGGCCTTCGGCCTCCGGGGCGGACGGGTCAGCCGTCTGTACCGCATCGAAAGTTGCAGGGGACGTCCTGGCGCCCGCGTCACGCAGGAGCGGCACGGGCGCCGAAGAAAGAGGGCCGCGCATGCCACTTCTCACACGCAAGTCAAACCGCACGCGTCGCCGCGACGGCGGCGACCATCCCAAGCGCGCCCCGCGCCCCGCTCAGCCGGCGCGGCCGAGCAAGGGCCCGCCGATCGTCGAGATCAACGATGCGACCGTGGTCTACTCGGGCGGGCATGTCGCCCTCGACCGCGTCTCCCTCGAGGTCGCGCGCGGCGAGTTCGCGTTCGTCGTCGGCCCGACGGGCTGCGGCAAGTCGACGATGATCAAGATGCTGATCCGCGACATCGAGCCCGCCTCCGGCTGGTCCGGATCGCCGGCAAGGACATCAACGAGATGCCGCACGACCGCACGCCGTACCTGCGCCGGCGGATCGGGACCGTCTTCCAGGACTTCAAGCTGCTGCCGAACCGGACCGTCTACGACAACGTCGCCTACGCGCTCCAGGTGATCGGCGAGCCACGCTCCCAGATCCGCAAGAAGGTTCCGGAGATCATTCGCCTCGTCGGTCTGCAGGCGAAGATCCACAACTACCCGGACGAGCTCTCCGGTGGCGAGCAGCAGCGCGTCGCGATCGCCCGCGCGTTCGTCAACCACCCGCCGCTCCTGCTGGCGGACGAGCCGACCGGCAACCTCGACCCGGTCACCTCCGTGGGGATCATGCAGCTCCTGTACCGGATCAATCGCACCGGGACCACGGTGCTCGTCGTCACCCACGACCGGGAGATGGTCGACAAGATGCGCCGCCGCGTGATCGCCCTCGACGAGGGCCGCCTGGTCCGCGACGACGAGGTCAGCGGCTACCACGACGAGTCGACGAAGGAGTTCGCCGCCCGCATGCGCGCCGAGATGGGCATCGGCGACGAGGGCGGCACCAACGGTCACTCCGACCCCCCCGACTACTCGGACTTCGACCACTAACCGGCCATGGGACGAATCCTCTTCTTCCTCGCCGAGTCCTTCCGCGCGCTGCGCCGCAGCGCCGCGCCGAGCATCGCCGCGATCGTGACGATCGTGATCACGACGCTCTTGCTCGGCGTCCTCATCCCCGTCCTGCGGGCGAGCGAGTCGAAGGCGTCCGACGTCGAGCAGCAGATCGGGCTCGAGGTCTTCCTCTACCGGGACTCGTCCCAGAGCGAGATCGAGGCGCTGCAGAAGAAGCTGGTCGCGCTCCCGCATGTCACGAACGTCGAGTACGTCTCGCCGGCGGACGCGAAGGAGGAGCTCGCGGGCGAGCTCAGCGGCGATCTCGCCGGCTCGATCGACGAGCTCAACTCGAACCCGCTGCCCCCGTCGTTCGACCTCACCCTCGACAGCGCCAACAGCCTCGAGGCCGTGCGCGCGTCGCTCCAGCCGCCGAACTCGGCTGGCGAGCCGACGCCGATCAGCCCCGCGATCGAGCCCCCGATCGGCCAGAACCGCGAGGACGCCAAGCAGATCCGCGAGGTCACCGGCGCCGTCAAGATCGTCCTGCTCGTGATCGCCGGCCTGCTGATGATCGCCTCGCTCCTCCTGGTCGCGAACACGATCCGGCTCTCGATCTACGCCCGCCGGCGCGAGGTGGAGGTGATGCGCCTGGTCGGCGCCACGGACTGGTTCATCCGCTGGCCGTTCATGATCGAGGGCGTGATCGTCGGGATCACCGGCGCCGGCGTCGCGGTCGGCATCCTCTGGCTCGGCAAGGTCACGATCGTCGATCCGCTGGCCGACAACTTCGCCCTCGTCGACAACCTCTCGACCACCGGCTTCATGCCGCTGATCGCGATGCTCGTCGGAGCCGCGGTGCTGGTTTCCGCGCTCGGCAGCGGCATCACGCTGCGCCGCTTCCTGCGCGTTTAGACCGCCCGTCGCTAGGGATCTCGCGCCGCATCCGCTCGCGCTGATCGGCGTCGGCGTCGATCGGGTTGTCCGCTCCCGAGCGAGCGGCGCCGGCGAGGATCGCGACCGCGATCAGCACGAGCAGCGCGGTGACGCCGAGGCTGGCGGACGTCGACGCGCCGCTGACCCACACGGCGGCGATCAGCAGTCCCAGCCCGGCGGCGGCGCCAAAGGCGATCAACCTCTGAGTCCCCATGGCCGCGAGTGTACCCCCGCCGGGGGCCCGCCATACTCTGCGCCGTGGGCTTCCCGCCGGCACCGGGCTCGGAGGGTTCGCGGGGCGGGTTCGGGTCCGGACTCGTCGCGGGGCTGACCCTTGGCCTGATCATTGCCGCCGCCGTCTTCCTGGCGGTCCGGCTTGATCAGCGACGACGAGGACGACGCCGTCGCCGAGGCGAGGGAGCTGGTCGAGGACAACTACTTCGAGGCGGTCACGGGCGAGCGAGCTCGACGAAGCCTCGGTTCGTGGCATGGTCGACGTCTGCGGCGTCGCTACGACGATGATTTCTCGCACTACTTCAGCCCCGAGCAGCTCGAGGAGTTCGAGGCCTCGACCTCGGGCGATTCGACGGCGTCGGTTTGACCGTGAGCGAGGTCCCGCGCGGCCTCGGGTCGCGTCGGTGCTCCCGGACTCGCCGGCCGCCGCGAGCGGGATCGAGGAGGGCGACCTGATCGTCGCCGTCAACGGGAAGTCGATCGCGGGCGTCCCCTCCGAGGTCGCGACCGCCCGCATCAAGGGCCCGGCGGGGACCAGGTCGAGTTCCGCGTCGTCCCGGGCGGCGGCGGTGAGCCCTACGAGGCCGAGCTCGAGCGCGCCTCCGTCCGCGTGCCCGCGGTCCAGGGCCAGATGCGCCGGGTCGACGGGCGCAAGGTCGGCTACGTGATCTTCTCGACCTTCAGCGAAGGCGCCCATGGCGAGCTTCGCGAACGAGGTCGAGCGGCTTGTGCGCCAGGGGCCGAGGGGATCATCATCGACCTGCGCGGCAACGGCGGCGGGCTCTGAACGAGGCGATCCTCTCCTCGTCGGTCTTCGTCGAGGAGGGCCGCATCGTCAGCACGCGAAGCCGCACCCAGGGCGACCGCGACTACGACGCCGTCGGTGACGCGATCGACCCGGTGCCGCTCGTCGTCCTCGTCAACCGCGATTCCGCCTCGGCGACCGAGATCTTCGCCGCGGCGCTCGCCCATCACGACCTCGCGACCTCGTCGGCACCCGCACCTACGGCAAGGGCACCTTTCAGGAGGTGATCGAGATCCCGGCGGGCGGAGCGCTCGACCTGACGATCGGGCAGTACCTGACCGCCGACGGCACGTCGATCGCGGGCAAGGGCGTGCAGCCCGACGTCGAGCCAGCGACGACCCGAAGACCGAGGACGAGGACGAGGGCCTCGACCAGGCGCTCGAGGTGATCGGCGAGCGCCTTCCGTCGCCGTCGGCCCGTGAGCGGCGGGCGCGGCGGCGAGCGCTTCGTCGCGGTCGTCGGGCGACGCGGGCGCTTTCTCGTCGCCGAGCCGCTGTTCGAGCGCGGCGGCCAGACCGGCCTCGCCCGGGGGTCGATCCGGGTTCGGGCGGGGACATGGTCTTGCCGAGCGCCGCGCGGCGGCGCCGGGTCGTCGCCGAGCTCGGCTCCCCGGACGTCGCCGCCGACGTGGTCGAGGCCCTGCTGCACGAGCGCGGGATCGAGCGTGGATTCGACCATCGGGTCGTCGGCGAAGCACTCGAGAGCGTCGGGCCGGCCGCCGAGGTCGGTGGCACGCGGCGAGACCTGACCGCGCCTGCCGACGCTGACCGTCGACCCGGCGAGCGCTCACGACTTCGACGATGCGGTCTCGGCCGAGCGGGAGGGCGACGGGATCCGGCTCTGGATCCACATCGCCGACGTTTCCGCGCATGTGCGGCCCGGGTCCGGGCTCGACGCCGAGGCGCTGCGCCGGGCGACCAGCGTCTACGTCCCGGGAACGGCGGAGCCGATGCTGCCGAGCGAGCTGAGCTCTGACGCGTGCAGCCTCGCTCCGCGGGTGGAGCGCCTGGCGGTCACCGCCGAGATCGTCCTCGACGCGTCCGGGAACCCGCGATCGACGAGCTTTCACCGCAGCCGGATCCGTTCCGATCACCGTTTCGACTACGACGAGCTCGACCGCTTCTTCGCCGGAAAGGAGGCCCCGCCCGCGGAGATCGCGCCGACGATCGAGCTCGCCCGCGCCGCCGCCGCAGCGCTGGCCGAGCGGCGCAAGGACGGGCTCGAGGTCGACCTCGACCGAGCCCGAGTTCGCCTTCGACGAGGACGGCCACGTCGTCGGCGCGAGCGCGATCGAGCAGACGGAGGCGCATCGGCTCATCGAGCAGCCGATGGTGCTCACGAACGAGCGCGTCGCCGAGCTCTGCGAGCGCCAGGGGCGTGCCGACTCTCTACCGGGTCCACGAGCAGCCGGATCCGCAGCGGGTCGCGGTGCTGTCGAGAAGCTCGCGGCCCTCGACCTGCCAACGCCGCCGTTGCCGGAGTCGCCGAGCCCGAGCGAGGCGGGCGCTCTGGTCGCCGCCGCGAGCCGGCTCGTCAACGCCGAGGCCCAGCGCCGCGGACATGGAGCCGCTACTTATACGTCCCTTGTGTTGCGATCCATGAAGCAGGCCTACTACTCGCCCCGCAACCTCGGCCATGCCGGCCTCGGGAGCCCGGCGTACGCCCATTTCACGTCGCCGATTCGCCGCTACCCCGACCTGATCGCCCACCGGGCGCTGCTCTCGAGCCTCGGCGCCGGGGAGGATGAGCCGGAGCGCAACCGGGTCGGCGAGGCGGGAGCGTGGTGCTCGGAGCGCGAGCGCGAGGCGGCTTCGGTCGAGCGCGACGCCGACAAGGTATGCGCCGCGTTCCTGCTCGAGCGCGAGCTCTTCGAGGGCGGCTGGAAGCGCGAGTTCGAGGGCGAGGTCTCCGGGCGTGATCGGGGCGGGTGCGTTCGTCCGCTTCGCGGGCGAGCTCGCCGACGTCTACGAGGGCTTCCTCCCCGCGCGACGACTGCGCGGCGAGCGCTTCGACCTCGACCAGACCGAGACCGCGCTGGTCGGGCGAAAGAGCGAACGGCGGGTGCGACTCGGAGATCCGCTCCGGGTGCGCGTGGAGTCGGTCGAGGCCCCGCGCGGACGGGTCGACCTGATCCCCTGGGAGCGGCCCGAGCGATGAGCAAGCGGAGCAAGGGCAAGCGCAAGGCCGCCGAAGGTGACATCGCCACGAACCGCAAGGCGAGCCACAAGTACGAGTTCATCGACAAGTTCGAGGCCGGGATCCAGCTGGTCGGCAGCGAGGTCAAGTCCCTGCGCGACGGCCAGGCGCAGATCGTCGACGCCTACGCCGCGATCCAGGACGGCGAGGTCTGGCTCCACGGCGTCCACATCCCGCCCTACGCGCCGGCGGCGATGGCGAACCACGACCCGGACCGGCCGCGCAAGCTGCTCCTCCACCGCTGGGAGATCGAGCGCCTGCTCGGCCGCCTCGACCGCAAGGGCCAGACGCTGGTGCCCGTGCGGATCTACTTCAAGGGACCGCGCGCGAAGGTGGAGCTGGCCGTCGCCCGAGGCAAGGAGCAACGCGACCGCCGCCGCGAGATCCGCGACCGCGACGTGCAGCGCGACGTCGAGCGCGAGCTCGCCGAGCGCAACCGCTAGTGGCAGCCCACTAAACCGCGAGTTCGCCTGCAAACGCACGCAATCCTTCGCCGCGCTCGCGCGGTGGACGCGAGCTGCCCCGGCGTGCGACGATAAGCCACCAATGGGCCTGTTCAGCCGCAAGGGCAAGGGATCGGGCGAGGAATCAAGCCAGCAGGCGGCACCCGCCGGCGCCGCCGCGCCCGCACCTCCACCGCCCCGCAAGCGCCGGCCGTTCCGCCGGCGCCGCCACCGCCACCCGGCGGGGCCGCACCGCAGCCGACGGCATCGCCGCCACCAGCTCCCGGATCGGGCGCGCCCGATCCGGCGCCGAGCTCAGCCGGCGCCGAGCACATCCGTTCCGCCGCCCGGTGCGCCGCCACCCTCACCCCTTTCGACGCCGGCCGCCACCCAGCCGGCGAAGCCGAGCCGTGCCGAGCAGCGCCGCGCAAAGCAGGCCGAGCGCGTCGCTGCCCGCGCGAGCCAGCAGGCGGCGAAGGCGGAGGCAAAGCGCCAGAAGGAGGCCGCACGCGCCGCCGAGAAGCAGGCGCGAGCGGCGAAGAAGGCGCAGAAGGGTGGAGCCGCGCCCTCGCCTCCGGCAGCGCCCACAGCGCCTCCCCCGCCGGCGCCCGGCGCCCCTCCCGCATCCGTGCAGCCAGACGGAGCGCCGTCGACGCCCGCACCCGGCGCCCCGCAGGGGACGCCGCCGGCTGTCGCGACCCCGCCGCCGGTCGTCGCCCCGCCCACCCCCGGTAAGGAGTCCTTTTGGGCGCGCCGGCGCCGACAGCGCGACGAGAAGCGCGGCACGACCGTGCAGCAGCGCGCGCAGGGCCGGCAGGAGCGCGAGGCGGCGATTGCCGAGCGCAAGCGCCGCCGCGAGGCCGAGAAGGCTGCGAGGGCGCATCAGAAGGTCGCCCGCAAGGCGCAGAAGCAGGGCAAGCCGGTCCCCGAGCCGCCCCCCGTCGCGCAGCCCGGTCGCCGGCGCGCCCGCGCGAGCCCCTGCCGCTCCAAAGCCAACCGCACCGGCGGACGCCGTCTGCGCCGGCCTTTCCCCCAGCGCCCGCGCCCGCCCCACCCGCCGCCGACCCCGGGCCGGCGATCTCGGCGGAGGACGCCGGCCGGGATGCGATCAGCGCCTTCGGCGGTGCTCAGCCGCCGTCCGAGTCGCGGAGCACGCAGCCGATGCCCGCCGTCGGCCGAACGCCGGCTCCGTCCGCGACGGGGCGCGACGAGGAGCTGAAGGCGGCCGATCGCGAGACGATGGCGAGGCTCGCCGACGCCGAGCGCCGCAGCGAGGAGGCCGAGCGCGCCGCAGCGGGTCCGGGAGCCCCCTCATCTCGCGCCGCCGAAGCGCCCGAGCCGCCCAAAGTTTCCGCGTCTCCGCGCAGCCGACCGAGCCGCCTGAACCCCCGAAGCCCCCGGAGCCCGAGCCGGTCTCCGAGGATCGCAAGGCGCTGATCGCAGGGCTCGAGAAGGCCGAGCGCGACCTCGAGCGTCACCGAGCGGAGGAGGCGGAGCTCGCCCGCGAGCTCGCCGAGACCGAGAAGCGCCTGATCTCGAATCAGGAGCAGACGGCGAGCGCGCTCGACCTCGCGGCGGCCCGCCTCGCGGACATCGAGGAGCGAGCCGTCGCCGCCGAGGAGCGCGCGGCACAGGCCGAGGCCCTCGCCGAGGTGAAGGAGCGCGAGATCGAGCGGATCGAGCGGCTCCGCGGCATGCTCGGGCGGATCGCCGACGCCGAGCGGCGTGCGACGAGCGCCGAGGAGAGCGCCCGGGCCGCCGTCGAGGCCGTCGCGCAACCGCTACCGCGGATCGATCCGGAAGAGATCTTCTCCCCCGCTGAGGAACCTGACGAGGCGGACGAGGAGCCCGACCCGGCCCCCGCCGAACCCGAGGAGGCGGATGAGGCCGAGGAGGAGTCCGAGGTCGCGGACGGGGACGGCGAAGAGTCCGGCGAGGGGCGAGGACGAGGAAGAGGAGGCGCCGGCCGAGGACGCTTCCGGCGAGGAGGGAGAGGTCTTCGACCTCGATCTCTCCGGCGCCACGGAGACGAAGGAGCAGCCCGCCGTGCCCGAGGCGGACGCCGCCGTCGAGACCTCCGAAGCCGAGGACGCCGCCAGGTTCGCCGAGTCGCCGGTCGCCGCAGAGTCGGATCAGATCTCGATCAACACGGCGACCTATGAGGATTTCCGCACGCTCGGGCTCTCGGTCACGCAGACCGGCCGGGTGCTGGCGCATCGCGAGCGAGTCTCCGGGTTCGACTCGCTCGACGACCTCGATCAGATCCCGGGCTTCCCGCGCGCCTTCCTCGACGAGCTCAAGCGGCGCGTTCGGCTCTAGAGCCCGTACTCCTCCAGCAGCTTGAGCCAGACCTCGAGCCGGGTGGGGAACGGCGGCACCGCGTGCCAGAGAGTCTCCAGCGGCACCTCGGCGACCACGGCGATCGTCGCCGCATGCAGGAGCTCCGCCGTTTCCGTGCCGACGAAGGTGGCGCCGACGACGACCCGCCGGTCCTCGTCGACGACGATGCGCGAGGTCCCGGGCGCGTTGCGGCCGCGGAAGCTCGCCCCGGCGTTGGCGCTCGTCGGGACATCCACGGCGCGTGCGTTCAGCCCGGCCTCCTTGGCCTGGGAGAGCGTGCGGCCGACGGCGGCGACCTCGGGATCGGTGAAGATGATCCGGGGGGAGCCGCTTTTGTCGCACGTCGCCGCGACGTCCTCGCCGAGGATGCTGTCGGCGGCGATCCGCGCCTGGTACTTGCCCATGTGGGTGAGCAGGGCCCGACCGTTGACGTCGCCGATCGCGTAGAGCCAATCGGAGCCGCCGACCCGCAGCTGGTCGTCGACCTCGAGGTAGCCACCCGTCTTCACCCCGACCGACTCGAGGCCGAGCTCGGTCGTGCGCGGCCGTCTTCCCACTGCGACGAGGAGCTCGTCGCCGCGCAGCTCCTCACCGCCCTCAAGGCTCAGGGAGACCTGGCGCTCCCCCCGGTTCGCGGCCGTCGCCTTCACGCCGGTCCGCACCTCGACCCCGGCCTCCTCAAGCCCGGCCTGCACCTCGGCGCTCGCGAACGGCTCCTCGCCTGCGATCAGACGGTCTGCGGCTTCGATCAGCGTGACGCTCGCGCCGAGCGAGGCGAACGCCTGCGCCATCTCGACCCCGACGACGCCGCCCCCGAGCACCAGGAGTCTTCCGGGTATCTCGGCAGCGGTGGTCGCCTCGCGGTTCGTCCAGGGGCGAGCCTCGGCGAGCCCACCGATCGGCGGGATGGCGGCAGCGGTGCCGGTCGCGATCACGACGGCCTTGCGCGCGGAGAGCATCCGGCCGTCGACGGTCACCTCGCGCTCACCGGCCACCGCTCCCTGGCCGCGGAACAGGGTGATGCCCCGGTCCTCGAGCCAGGGGAGCTGTGAGGCGTCATCGAGGTCGTGGATGACCTCGTCGCGGCGCCGCAGGACCACTGCCGGATCGATCTCCCCCGAGACCATCTCGGCGACGCCGGGGACGCGCGCGGTCTCGGCGAGCAGCTCACCGGGGCGCAGCATCGCCTTCGAGGGCATGCAGGCGTAGAAGGAGCACTCCCCGCCGATCAGGTGGTTCTCGATCAGGGCGACGCTGAGGTCGTGCTCGGCGGCGCGCCCGGCCAGCACCTCGCCCGCCGGGCCGGCTCCGATCACGATTACGTCGAACTTCTGGTCGCTGCTCATCTGGCCTCCATCGAGTCAATCGGGTAGACAGGGATGATGCCGCGCAAGCACAAGACGCCCGAGCAGCTCGAGCAGTATCGGACGAAGCGCGACTTCAAGCGGACGTCGGAGCCGGCGGGCTCCGGCAAACCCAAGAGCAAGAGCAAGGCGAAGACAGCACAGCTTCGTGATCCAGGAGCACCACGCGCGCCGCCTGCATTGGGACCTGCGCCTCGAGCGCGACGGCGTCGCCGTCTCCTGGGCGCTGCCGCGGGGAATCCCCGACGACCCGGACGAGAACCACCTCGCCGTCCACACCGAGGATCACCCGATCGAGTACCTGGAGTTCGAGGGCGAGATCCCGAAGGGCGAGTACGGAGCCGGGACGATGCGGATCTGGGACGCGGGCACCTACGAGGCGGAGAAGTTCGAGCACAAGAAGGTCGTCCTGCGCTTCGACGGCGAGCGGGTCAAGGGGCGCTACGCGCTCTTCGCCACCCGGGGCGACGATTGGATGATCCACCGCATGGATCCGCCCGACCCCGGGCGCGAACCGATGCCGCAGCGGATCGAGCCGATGAAGGCGACGCTCGCGAAGCTGCCCGGCGACGACGAGGGCTGGGGCTACGAGATCAAGTGGGACGGGGTGCGGGCGATCGCCTACTGCGAGCCCGGCCTGCTGCGGCTCGAGAGCCGGAGCCTGCGCGAGATCACCTCGCAGTACCCCGAGATCCGGCCGATCGTGCGCGAGCTCGGCGGCCGCTCCGCCATGCTCGACGGCGAGCTCGTCGCCTACGACGATGCACGGCCGGCCGAGCTTCCAGGCGCTGCAGGGCCGGATCCATCTTGCCTCCGAGTCGGAGATCCGTCGCCGGGCGCGCGAGACACCGGTCACCTACGTCGTCTTCGACCTCCTCTACCTGGATCGCCGCGCGCTCTTCGACGTCCCCTACGAGGAGCGGCGCGCGCGAGCTCGAGGCGCTCGGGCTCTCGGGCCCGAGCTGGCAGACCCCGGCGTACCACCCCGGGGACGGCGAGGCCTTGCTCGCGGCGAGCAAGGCGCAGGGCCTCGAGGGAATCGTCGCGAAGCGGCTCTCGAGCCCCTACCGGCCGGGGAAGCGAACGCGCGAGTGGCTGAAGGTGAAGAACGTGCGTGCGCAGGAGATGGTGATCGGCGGCTGGATGCCCGGCAAGGGCAAGCGCGAGGGCGAGCTCGGCGCGCTCGTCGTCGGCCATTACGACGACGGCGAACTGCGCTACGCGGGCAAGGTAGGCACCGGCTTCGCCGCCCGTGACCTGAAGCTGCTGCGCGAGCGGCTCGAGCCTCTCGCCACCGAGGAGTCGCCGTTCACCGGGCGTCAGCCGGCGAAGGGGACGAAGCTTCGTCGAGCCGGAGCTGGTCGCCGAGATCGAGTTCAGCGAGTGGACGAACGCCGGCACGCTGCGCCACCCGAGCTACAAGGGCCTGCGAACCGACAAGCCGGCGAGGGACGTCGTGCGGGAGGAGCCCGCGTGAGCGACCGGTGGGGACCGGACGAGCCGGATGGTGGCTCGACGAGCTCGCCCACGCCGGCCGCGAGAACCTCGACGACGGGCACGCGGCGGGCTACGACTCGAAGGAGGACGCGGGGGCGGCGAGCGAGGTGGCGCTCCTGGAGGGCCTCGGCCTCGGACCCGACTCGGTCCTGCTCGAGTTCGGCGCCGGAACGGGCCAGTTCACGGTCGAGGCGGCGAAGCGATGCCGCCGGGTGATCGCGGTCGACGTCTCCCCGGTGATGCTCGCCCGGCTCGAGGAGAAGATCGAGGCGCTCGGACTCGACAACGTCGAGGTCGTCCGCGCCGGGTTCCTGAGCTACCAGCACGCCGGCGATCCCGCGGACTTCGTCTACAGCCGATTCGCGCTCCACCACATCCCCGATTTCTGGAAGGTCGTTGGCGCTCGAGCGCGTGCTCGGAATGCTGGCGCCGGGCGGCACGCTGCGCCTCTCGGATGTCGTCTACGGCTTCGAGCCCGCCGAGGCGGAGCAGCGGATCGAGGCGTGGTGCGCGATGTACGGCGAAGGCGGGGAGGGGGAGTGGGGGCGCGCCGACGTCGAGGAGCACGTCCGCGACGAGCACTCGACCTTCACCTGGCTGCTCGAGCCGATGATCGAGCGCGCGGGGTTCACGATCGAGGATGTCGCGTACGAGCAGGGCGTCCTCGCCCGGTACGTGCTCAGGGCCTAGACCTGGTCGAGGCTCTTCTCGAGGAAGGTCTCGGCGACGCCGACCGCGAGCAGGGCGACCAGGCCGATGTACGTGACCGCGACGAGGGCGCGGGTGCGCCCGGGAATGTCGTGAAAGGCGCGCGACTCGGGGCTGTTTCGCTGCTTCCACCGCCGCCACGACTCCCAGCCGCCGAGCAGCAGGAAGAGGATCAGGATTGGGTTTGGGAAGGCGAACGTGAACGCAACCATCAGGGCGAAGCCGAGGAACCAGACCCACGGCGACAGCGCCGCCATCGCGCGGCCTCCGTCGAAGGGGACTACGGGGATCAGGTTGAAGAGGTTGATGAAGAACCCGACGTAGGCGAGCGCCTGCCAGAACTCCTCGCCCGTCGCGAGCCAGATGCCCAACGGGACGAGCGTGCCGAGGGTGCCGAGGATCGGTCCGGCGAGTCCCACCCGAGCTTCGGCCGCGGCGTCGTCGCCCATCGACTTCGCCATCACCACTGCGCCGAGGAAGGGGATGAACATCGGCGCCGACGCCTTGATGCCCTCGCGCCGGAGCTGGATCACGTGGCCCATCTCATGGACGAACAGCAGCAGGACCAGGCCGACCCCGAACTTCCAGCCCCAGAGCAGGGCGTATGCCGCGATCGAGACCAGCATCGTGCCGGAGGTCGTCAGGATCTTGAGCTTCGGCAGCAGGAGCAGGATGGCCTTGCCCTTGCTGATCAGGACGATCAGTCCCGCGAGCAGCGGGCCGCCGAAGCGCTTCAGCCGCTGGCGCCAATCGTCGCGCCCCGAGCCGGGGTGAATCGGCTCGTACTCGGGCTCGGCCGACGGTCCGGGCGCCGGCTCCGGGGCGGGCCATCTGGTCAGCTCGCTCATGTCCTATGAGTATGGCGAGGACCCTGTGCCGTCCCTAAAGGTGCCCGTCCCGAGGGCTGACCCGTCCGTCCCCGGAGGCCGAAGGCCGAGGAGACGGACGGAACGTTCGTTATTCCTATGGAGGCGGTGGGTCGAGCCACGTCCGCAGAGCTGACCCGACGCAATCTACGAGTGTTCCCGTCGGAGTCGAATCTCGGCGGCCGGTTCGGTCAATCCGCGGGGCACGTCCCCGGCGCCATACCTTCCTGAAAGTTTCCCTACCTGATCGAAGGTCCTACCCGGTAGGTGAGCCCGCTAGTTGAAGCCGCTGACCGGACCGCGGGCACTTCCGGCGCGACTCCCTCAATCCGCTAGTTAAGCGGCGAGGGCGAACTCATGCTTGGAGTTCGCAATTATGGTTTTCCGGGAGTCTTTTACGAGGCCAACCCGGAATCCTCGACTCGCAACACCGGGACGATTGACTCCACGTCGAATCCAATTCGCCCCCGGGTACCTGACAGATTGTAGCCGTGGGCACCGTTGATCGAAGCTGGATCGAGGCCGCTGCGGCGGCGATTGCGGGTCGCGCCGAGCGCGAGCTCGAGGCGCTCGTCGGCGTCTCCTCGCCCTCGGGCGACGTCCCCGGCGCCGAGGAGGCGGTGGCGATCACCGCCGCGCTCCTGCCCGACGGCGCCGCCGTCGAGCGCCTCGAATGCTCGACCGCCGGCTACGCCCAGGACCTGCTCGCTCGCCTCGCCGGCACGGGGTCGCGGCGAATCCTGCTGCTCGGCCACCTCGACACGGTGATCCCGCACGAGCGCCACCGGCCGCTCGAGCACATCGACGGGCGCCTCGTCGGCTCGGGAACGATCGACATGAAGGGCGGGATCGTGCTCGCGCTCGGGGTGCTGAAGGAGCTGGCCGCCGTGCCCGAGGCGTTCGGCGAACTCGTTCTCCTCGCGGTCACCGACGAGGAGTGGCGAACCGGGGCGATCGCACACGGGCCGTTGTTCTCGGGCTTCGACGCCTGCCTCTGCTTCGAAGGCGGCGATACCGGGCCGGCGGGCGAGGATGCGGTCGTCGTCCGCCGCAAGGCCGCCTCGACCATGCGCGTGACCGCCACCGGAGTTGCGGCGCACTCGGGCGCGTCGCCCGAGAACGGGCGCAACGCATTGCTCGCGCTCGGCGAGGCGGCGCGCGTGGTCGCGGCGGCGAACGACCCGCAAGGGCCGCAGCGGGTCACCGCGGTGCCGACGATCATGCGGAGCGGCGACGCCTTCAACGTCGTGCCGGCCTCCGGGGAGCTCTTCTGCGACCTGCGCGGGGACGAGCTCGGAGCCCTGGAGCGGATCCTCGGCACGGTTCCAGCCGAGCACGAGGGCGTCGCACTCGAGGCCGAGCTCGTCCGCCGGTGGCGCGGGATGGACACCCGCGAACGGGCGGCGCCCCTGCTCGAGGCAGCCGGTGGGCTGATCGGCAGGCCGGTACTTCCCGCCGAGCGCGGTGGCGCGAGCGACGCGAGTCATCTCGCCGCCGACGTCCCGCTGACGATCGACGGGCTTGGACCGCTCGGTGGCGGTGCGCACAATCCGGACGAGTACCTGCTCGCCGACTCTCTCGGGCGCCGCGCCGAGGTCGCCCTCGCGCTTACCGTGGCAGCACTCGGCGGAGCGTGAGCCGATGGCCAAGCGACGCAAGCGGCGCGAACGCGAGAAACCGACGACGAGCGAGTACCGCGACGCCGAGGGCAACGTCCTCGTACTCCGTGACACGCTCAGCGCAGGCACGGTCCGCAAGCTCGCCGAGCCGGTGGGCGTAGCCGCGAGCTCCGCCGACGACGCCTGGCGACGGCGCACGGAGATGCTCTTCGAGCGCCTCGCCGTGAGCTGGGAGATCTCGGGCCTGCCGCTCACCGATCAGAAGATGCTGCTCGGCCGCCTGCGAATGGCCGACGCCGAGACCCAGGCATGGGTCCGCGCGACGGTCGCGTCGCACGTAGACCAGAAGCTCCCGGAGCTAGACCCCTGACGGGCCTCGGAACGCGAGCCGGCCCAAAAGCTCGCCGAGCTCCTCCGGCGTGTAGTCGCCTGGATGCTCGAGCTGGAACCGCACGCTCGCCTCGCCCATGGACGTGAGGACCTCGGCCAGCACGGGCGCCTTGCGCCCAGGCTCCTTCGCCCCCGTCTCGGCCAGGTACGAGCGAAGCAGCTCGCCGAGCCGTGCCACGACCCCGTCGCGCGCCTGGCGCACGCGCCCGGCGACGGTGGACTCGTACCCGTGCTCGGAGATGAAGACGACGCGCCACGAGCTCGGCGCCTCGGCGGCCGCCCGCAGGAGGGCGGTGAATCCGGTCGTCAGCGCGCGTTCGGTATCGGCCAGGTCCTCCTCGCTGGGAAGCGCGGCCGAGAGCGCGCCGAGAAGCCGCTCCTCCTCGCGCCCGAGCAGCGCCCGGAAGAGCTTCTCCTTGCCCGGGTAGCACTCGTAGACCACCGGCTTCGTCACGCCGGCGGCCGACGCGATCGCCTCCATCGAGGTGCCCGCGTAGCCGCGCTCGACGAAGAGCTCGAGCGCCGCGTCGAGCACCATCGGCCGCCGCCGCTCCGGGCCGAGATGCTCGGCGCGGGGGCGGACGGGGGGCTTTTCGGTTTCCGTTTCGGGCATCTCTACAGGCGGTGGAGCGATTGCTACCGTGCGGTAGGATTGTCCTTGACGCTAACTTCGCTGGACAGCCGCTTCCACATGATGATGAACTCTTCCGAGATGGCGATAGAAGATCGAACCGCAGGCCGCGAGTCCCCGGGCTTTGGGCGCAGCGTGGCGGCCGGGTTCGTCGCGCTCGCCGAGCTCCTCCTCTGCATGTCGATCTTCGGCCCACAGCCGCTCGCTTGGCTCTGGGTCGGATCTCAGGTCGACTTCGCCACCGACTCGCTCTCGTCCGGGCTCGCGGTCGCCTTCGTCGGCACGGCGACGACGATCATCATCACGGTCTGGATCGGCAAGCGCCTCGAGCGCCTCTGGAACGACCTTCGTCCCGACGCGCGTCAGGGGCCCGGCCTGTTCGAGACCGCGTTCGTGATCAGCACCGTGCTCGCGCTCATCGGTTTCGGCTTCTGGTTCTTCGTCTTCGCCGGCCCCGGGCCGACGATCGCCCCGACTCAGTGAATGCCTGACAGGAGCAAGCTCCTGTCAGGGTTGGCCGCAGGACGGGCTCCTGTCAGGGTTGGCCGCAGACGGGGTTAGCCTGGGTCCAAGGTTCTAGCCGTCTGTGAGCGAGGTACGTCCCTTTGGTCCGGCAGCGTGCCGAGTGCCCGGTCCGCCACGGTGTTCGTGATCCCGTGCCAGTAGTGCTCGTTCTTGAAGTGGTGCAGGCGGTGGTTTCGCCACACCGCCCTGTAGATGCCGGAGCGCGGCACGTAGGCCGTGTGGATCAGATAGTGCGTCCACTCGTAGATCCCGATCAGGACGCTGGCGGTGATCGCGGCGCTCAGCATCGGGCCGATCGGCACGCCTCCGGCGATGAGGCCGATCGGGATCGCCCCGAGCACGATCACGAAGGGCACCGCGAGCAGGAGTAGCTCGGCGAGCTCCTTCGCGTCCAGGAGCAGCGTCATCAGGTTGTTCGGGTGCTCGTGGTGGTTGCGGTGATCGCGGGTTGTCGGCAACTCGACGCGGCGGCCGCGGAACTTCACCGGCTTCGCGTGGAGCAGATAGACGTGGATCGCCCACTCGCCGAAGGGGTAGACGACGAGCATCCCGCCGACGGCGACCGCGTCGCGCCAGGTCAGTGGTCCCGCGAACGCCCGCAGCACGGCCAGCAGAGCGACCGCCCCGAGGATCATCCAGGGCGAGTGCCGGCGTGCGAACTGGCGCTTGGCCTCGCCAAGAGTCTTCACCTCGTTTCCGTGCCTGGCCCGCTCGGCCATGAGCCAACTATGCCATCAGGCGCGTCCGGCCTCGAGCAGGCGGCGCAGGAACTGCTGCGTCTCCGGCTCGCGCGGCTCCCGGAGCACCTGCTCGGGCGGTCCGATCTCGATCAGCCGTCCCTCGTGCAGAAACCCGACCCGGTCGGCGACTTCGCGGGCGAACGTCATCTCGTGCGTCGCGAGCAGCATCGTCACGCCCTCGGCCTTCAGCTCACGAACGGCCTCGAGCACCTCGCCGACGAGCTCCGGGTCGAGCGCGCTGGTGACCTCGTCGAGCAGCATCGCGCGCGGCCGGGCGGCGAACGCCCGCGCAAGTGCGACCCGCTGTTGCTGGCCACCGGACAGCTCCTCGGGACGGTCCAGCTCGCGGCCCGAGAGCCCGAAGCGGACGAGCAACGCCCGCGCCTGCTCCTCCGCCTCGGCGCGCCGCATGCCGCGCGCGCGAACCGAGCCGAGCGTGACGTTGTCGAGGACGTTCAGGTGTGGAAAGAGGTTGTAGGCCTGAAAGACGAGCGCCAGCCGACGGCGGACCCCGATGGCATCCACAGACGGATCGGTGATGACCTCGCCGTCGAGGAAGATGTCGCCGTCGTCGATGTCCTCGAGCAGGTCGACGCATCGCAGGAGCGTCGACTTGCCCGAGCCCGACGCGCCGATCACCGCCACCGCCTCGTGCTCGGCGACCTCGAGATCGATCCCGCGCAGGACCTCGCGCTCGCCGAATGACTTCGTCACCGCGCGGATCTCGAGCACCGGCCCGCCGCCCGCGCTCATCGGGGCCTCCCGCTCTGGGAGTTGTCCCAGCGGTCGAGCAGGCGAGCGAGGGGGATCGTCATCGCCAGGTAGATCAGCGCCGCGGCGATCAGCGGCGTGTAGTCGAAGTTGGTCGAGGCGCGGATCTGCGCGGTGTAGAACGCCTCGCCGGCGACGCCGAGGATGCCGAGCAGGGCGACGTCCTTGAGCAGGGCGAGGAAGTCGTTGAGCAGCGGTGGGCCGACGTTGCGGATCGCCTGCGGGAGGACGACGTGGCGCAGCGCCTGGCTCTCGGTGAGCCCGACCGCCAGCGCCGCCTGGCGCTGGCCCGGGTGCACCGACTTGAGGCCCGCGCGGTAGATCTCGGCGACGTATGCGCCGTAGGAGAGCCCGAGCGCGATTCCGCCGAGGACGACCGGCTCCGTCGGCAGCCAGGAAAGGTTCGACCCTTCGACGTTGACGAGCGCCGGGACGCCGAAGCCGGCCAAGACGATCAGGAGGATCGTCGGGATGCCGCGAAAGACGTCGGTGTAGACGGCGGCGAGCAGCCGCAGGGGGAAGAGGGCCGGTGCCTTCGCCGTCCGCAGCAGGGCAACGACCAGCCCGAGGATGAGGACGCCCACCTCGACGGCGGCGAACACCCGAATGTCCAGCCAGAAGGCCTTGAGGACATCCGGGAAGGAGTCGCGGAACTCGTCGGCGTCGAAGAACGTGTCGCGGACGGCGGGCCAGCCGGGGCTGGTCAGGATCAGCACCGCAAACCCGCCGATCACGAGCGCGGTCGAGGCGGCCGCGATCGCTTGCCCGCGGCGGGTCCTGCGCCTGCGCGCTGCAGCGCGCTCCGCTTGCCGGGAGCCCGCTACTCGAGTACCGGTGTCTTCGTCGCCGCGCTCATCCACTCTTCTTCGATCGCCGGCAGCTCGCCGGAGTCGATCAGGCTCTGGATCGCCTGCGAGACGCAGGCGGTGAGCGGCGAGCCCTTCCCCAAGAGCGCGCCCCACTCGTCGCCGCCGGGGGCCGGGAACTGGCCGACGACGGTCGCGTCCGGGACCTGCGCGGCGGTGAGGTAGAAGGCGGTCGGGACGTCGACGACGATCGCGTCGACCTGGCCGTTCTTGAGCGAGGAGACGACGTCGTTCGAGTTCTGGAGCACCGACGGTGTCTCACTCGGCTGGATCTCGGCCTCGACGGCTTCGAGGCTCGTCGTCCCGATCTGGACGCCGAGCTTCGCGTCGGCGAAGTCGGCGAGCGAGGTGGCGCCGGCAAGATCGGAGTCCTTGAGCGCGACCACCGCCTGCTCGGCCTCGTAGTAGGGGGTCGAGAAATCAACCGCCTCGGCGCGCTTCGGCGTGATCGAGATCTGGTTCAGGTCGAAGTCGAACTTCTTCGGACCCGGGGCGTAGGAGGAGTTGAAGGGGACGACGGTCCACTTCACGTCTGCCTCGGCGAAGCCGAGCTCGTCGGCGATCGCGTATGCCGTCGCCGACTCGAAGCCCTTGCCGTTGGTCGGGTCGTTGTCCTCGAAGTAGGGCGGGTAGGCCGGGTCGTCGGTCCCCACCGTGAGGACGCCGGACTCGACGGTCTCGAGAGCCCTCGGGGGTGCAGTCCGCCGCCGTGGCCGTCGTCTCCGTCGGCGCCGCGCCGCCGGAGTCCTCGTCATCGTCGCCGCCGCAGCCGACGACGATCACGGCAAGGGCCGTGAGCAGACTGAGGAGTGCGACGAGCCGGAGGTTGGACACGAGACCGGCCTAAGCGTAGAGCGACTCGATGTCGTCTGCGTACTTCTCCGCGATCGGCTTGCGCTTCAGCTTCATCGTCGGGGTGAGCTCGTCGCCTCCGGGAAGCCAGTCGACCGGCAGGACCTGGAAGCGCTTCACCTGCTCGACCCGGCTGAGGTGCGTGTTCGCCTCCTCGATTCCACGGGCGACCTCCTGCTGGACCGAGTCGTCGGCCGCGAGCGTTGCCGGGTCGGCGTCGAGGCCTCGCTCGCCGGCCCATTGCGCGGCGACGTCGGGGTCGAGCACGATCAGCGCCGTGTTGTAGGGACGACGGTCGCCGATGCAGCACGCCTGGCCGATCAGCGGGCTCGAGGTCTTCACGCGGGACTCGATGTTCGCCGGCGACATGTTCTTGCCGGCGGCGTTGATGATCAGCTCCTTCTTGCGATCGACGATCGAGACGTAGCCGTCCGCGTCGATCTCGGCGATATCGCCCGTATGCATCCAGCCCTCGTCGTCGATGGCCTCCGCGGTCTTCTCCGCGTCATGGCGGTAGCCCTTCATCAGGAGGGGGCCGCGGGCGAGCAGCTCACCATCCTCGGCGAGCTTGATCTCGACCCCGGGAATCGGCTTGCCGACTGTGCCGAGCTTCTCGGCCCCCGGGGGGTTGGCGGTGGCGACGCAGGACAGCTCCGACATCCCCCAGACCTCGCTGATCGTGAGGCCGAGCGCGTCGAAGTAGGAGAGCACCTCGATCGGGGTGGGCGCGGCGCCGGCGAACGAGACGCGCACCTGGTCGAGTCCGAGCTTCGCCAGCACGGCCGCGCGGGCTTCGCCGGGCATCGCGGCCGGATCGGTGATGCCCTGCGCCTCGAGCGCCGCCTTGATCTTCTCCCAGATGCGCGGCACGGCGACCCACACGGTCGGCCGGGCGTCCGGCACCGCCGCCATGAGCTCCTTCGGATCGGGGATCACCGTCGTCGTCATCGCAAAGCCCATCGGGCCGTAGTAGCCCGTGAAACGATCCGCCATGTGCGCGTGGGGGAGGTAGGAGACCGTGCGCTCGTTGCCGACCTCGTAGCCGATTGCGTCGAAGACGCCGCGGCACTCGGCGAGCAGGTTCGTGTGCGTGAGCTGCACGCCTTTGGGCGGACCCGTAGTTCCCGACGTGTAACAGAGGGTCACGAGGTCCTCGGGCTCCACGGCGCGCCACGCCGCCTCGAAGTCGAAGTCGTCGCTGCCGCCCGCTTCGAGGTCGGCGAGCGTGATCGTGCCTTCGGGGGCATCGTCGAGGCAGACCGTGTGCTCGATCGCGTCGACCCGGGCGGCGTCGATGGCCTCGAGGAACTGCGGCTCGGTGATCACCACGCGGTTGCCGGCGTTGCCGAAGAGGTAGGCGATCTGCTCGGGCGAGGAGGTGTTGTAGATCGAGAAGGGCGTAGCGCCCAGGTGCATCGCGGCGGCGTCGACGAGGGCGAACTCGGGACGGTTGACGAGCATGATCCCCACGGTGTCGCCTCGCCCCACCCCGAGCGCGGCGAGCCCTGCGGCGAGCGATCGAACGCGCTCGGCGTACTGGCCGAACGTGATCTCGGTGCCGCCGCCGGGCGTGCGCAGGGCGATGACGTCGGGGTGCTCAGCGGCCGTGATCTGGAACGCCTCGCACATCGTCGACGCTTCCAGCGCGCGAGGCCTCGACTGGCTCGGCGCCGCCGTTGCTGACTCCATCCCATCGCTCCCCTCGTGAGCCCGGATCCCTCACCGGGCGACCGAGCGATCCTAAACCCGGGCGGGAGCGCAGCGCAAGGGACTCCTCAGCGCCCCGCGGTCACGGGATCAGCCGCCTTCAGGCCGATCGGCGCTCTGAGCACGGCATCGGGGATGCCGAACCCGTCCACCAGCGGTGCGGCCTCCATCCGGAGTTCCGCGCACAGGGCGTTCACGGCCCGGGTGAGCGCCTTGGACCGGGTCGAGGAGATCCGGCCGTGTTCCTGAAACCACGCCCTGTCGCCCTCGATCGTGCTCAGCGCGAAGAGGTCGCACACGGTCCCCATCAGCTCCGCCAGTGGTTCGTCGTCGATCGTCTCGAGGGCGCGCACGAAAGCCTCTCCGATCTCGCGCTCGACGTGGGCGCGGGCGGTCGAGATCACGTGGTCCTGGCACTCGTTGAAGACGTCGAACGGCTCCTCGCCGGCGTCCATTCCCCGCTTCAGCCGCCGCGCGACCCCGGAGATCATGTGTTCCTCGCGCCAGCGCAGGAGATCGATTTGGTAGCCGCGGTCGAGCAGGTCATGCTCGTCCTCGCGGCCGGGGACGAGGTCGTCGGTGAGCCGTTGGACGATCTCGCGCACGGCGCTCCGCTCGACGACCGCCTCGTAGACCTGGCTCGCGACGAACCCGACGGTCCCGATCTGGTCGAGCTCGCCGAACTGATCGCGGTAGTCGGTGAGGAGGCCCTTGGCGACGAGCTGGAGCAGGATCGTGTTGTCGCCCTCGAAGGTGGTGAAGACGTCCGTGTCCGCGTGCAGCTCGCCCAGCCGGTTCTCGCTCAGGTACCCGGCGCCGCCGCAGCACTCGCGACAGGTCTGGATCGTCTCGACAGCGTGCCACGTGGCGAGCGCCTTGAGACCGGCGGCGCGAGCCTCGAGCTCGCGCTGCTTCTCCTCCGGGTAGTCGTCTGAGCCGAACGCGCGTGGGAGTTCCGCGATCAGCTCCTGCTGGGCGAAGTGCATCGCGTAGGTGCGCGCGAGCCGGGGCAAGAGTCGCCGCTGGTGCGCGCGGTAGTCGAGCAACAAGGCCTCGCCCTCGGAGTCCGGAGGGCCGAACTGGCGTCGCCTGTTGCCGTGGCGCACGGCGATCGTCAGTGCCATCTTGGCCGCTGAGATGCCACCGCCGCAGACGCTGATCCTGCCCTGGATCAGGGTGCCGAGCATGGTGAAGAAGCGGCGGTTCGGGTTCTCGATCGAGCTGAAGTAGGTGCCGTCCTCGCGGACCTCGGCGTAGCGGTCGAGGAGGGCATCCCGGCCGACCCGGACGCCGTCGAAGACGATGCGGCCGTTGTCGACGCCGTTGAGCCCGAGCTTGTGACCGCAGTCGGAGAGCTCGACGCCCTCGCACGGTCGACCCTTGTCGTCGCGAATCGGCACGAGCAGGCAGTGGACGCCACGTTCTTCCCCGCCGACGTGGAGCTGCGCGAAGACGGCGGCCAAGCGCCCGTGGAGCGCGGCGTTGCCGATGTAGTCCTTGCGCGCCGATGCCGTCGGCGTGTCGATGACGAACTCGCCGGCCTCCGGGTCGTACGTCGCGGTCGTCTCGACGGACTGGACGTTCGAGCCGTGGCCCGTCTCGGTCATTGCGAAACAGCCGGGTAGCTCGAGCGAGATGATCTGCGCCAGGTAGCGCTCGTGATGCTTTCTCGTTCCGAGATGCAGCACGGCGCCACCGAAGAGGCCGAACTGCACCCCGGCCTTGACGAGCAGCGAGAGGTCGCCGCAGGCGAGGGTCTCGAACGCTGCGATCGAGCCGGCGATGTCGTCCATGCCGCCGAACTCCGACGGGAAGCCGAGCCCGGTACGCCCATCGGCGGCCAGGGCCTTCGCCCACTCGAAGACCTTCTCGCGGTACTCGTCAGGGGGCGGGGGCTCGGCACCGCGATCGAACTCGGGCCCGGCGAGCCCATCGCGGACTGCGTTGCGGATTTCCGCGTGCTCACCGTCGAGCAGTCGCTGGATGCTGGTGGCGTCCACTACGGGAGAGCCAGTCGGAAGATCTTCCTCACCACGCTCCCGAACTGCTTGGTCAGTGGACCGGAGTTGTAGGGGATGCCGTAGCGCTCGCAGATCTCCTGCACCTCGACCGAGATCTCGGCGTAACGGTGCGCCGGGAGGTCGGGGAAGAGGTGGTGCTCGATCTGGTGGGAGAGGTTGCCGGAGAGGATGTGGAACAGCTTCCCACCTGTGAGGTTCGCTGAACCCAGGAGCTGGCGGTAATACCACTGGCCGCGGGTCTCATTCGCCGTCTCCTCCTCGGTGAACTCCTGCGTGCCGTCCGGGAAGTGGCCGCAGAAGATGATCATGAAGGACCACAGGTTGCGGTTCAGGTTCGCCACCGCGTTGCCGGCGAGCGTCAGCGGGGCGGAGGGTCCGGTGAGGACGGGGAAGAGGACGTAGTCCTTGAGCCACTGGCCGCGGACCTTGGTCCAGATCGAGGCGATCATCTCGCGCTTCTCGGCAAGAGTCGCCTCGCCCGAGGAGATGCGCTCGACCTCGAGGTCGTGCATCGCCACTCCGTACTGGAAGAAGGTGGCGAGCAGCGCGGCGTAGACCGGGTTGCCGAGGTAGTAGGGCCGCCACGGCTCATCCTCCGACATCCGCAGGATTCCGTAGCCGATGTCGCGGTCCTTGCCGACGATGTTGGTGTGCGTGTGGTGCATGTAGTTGTGGGAGTGGCGCCACTGGTCCGAGGGGCACGCCGTGTCCCACTCGAACTGCTTGCCGGAGAGGTCGGGGTCCTTCATCCAGTCGTACTGGCCGTGCATCACGTTGTGGCCGATCTCCATGTTGTCGAGGATCTTCGACAGCGAGAGAGCGGTGACGCCGCCAAGCCAGGCCGGCGGCAGGAAGCTGAAGAAGAACATCCCGCGGCCGGCGATCTCGAGCGCGCGTTGTGCCTTGATCACGTTGCGGATGTAAGTCGCGTCGCGCTCGCCACGGTCGGCGAGCACGCGGGCGCGGATCGCGTCGAGCTCGGCGCCGAAGGCCTCGAACTGCTCGGGCGTGAGCGGCGCGTCGGCGTGCGCGGTCGGGCTTATCGATGGTGGTTGTAGTCATTTGAGTCATCCTTTGGTTGACCCCGGCACGCCCGGAGGCGAAGCCGAGGACGTGGCCGGGCATGTGTTCATAGGTCGATCTGGAGGTCCCCTACCGGGACTGAGATGCAGACTTGGATCTGCTCGTTCTCGGCGTTCGAGACGGCGCCGGTGATGACGTTGCGGACGGTCCCCGCCGTCTTGGTGCAGGTGCAGGTGTGGCAGATGCCCATCCGGCAGCCGAACGCGGGGCTGAGACCCGCCTCCTCGGCCTGCTCCAGCAGGGTGCGGCCGCTGTTGGCGACGCTCGTGCCGCTGGCGGCGAACTGAACGCTGCCCACGGCCTCGTCGGTCGCGATCGCGAGCGTGGGCGGGAGGAAGCTCTCGACGTGGAGGCGCTCCTCGAGGCCGTCCTCCATGTAGGCCCCGCGCACCGCCTCGATCAGGCCCGGAGGCCCGCAGACGTATGCCTCGGCGCCGGCGTGGTCGCCGATCGCCTCCCTCAGGTGCTCGCGGGTGAAGTGTCCGTCGAGGTCTCCAGCGCCCTCGACGCGCGTATGCGAGTGGAGGATGCGGACGTTCGGCCGCGACCAGGAGAGTTTTCGGAGCTCCTCGTCGTAGGTGACGAACGCCGGCGAGGGGGAGTAGTGGAGGAAGGCGACCTCACCGCGGTGGTTCTCCTCGCAGAGCGTTCGCAGCATCGAGATCACCGGAGTGATCCCGCTGCCGCCGCTGATCAGGAGCAGCCGCTCGGGGCGGGCGGTGGGGAAGGGTGAAGTCACCGCCGGCCTCGGAGAGCTCGACGAAAAGCCCGGGGCGAGCGTTCTCGTGGAGCCAGTTGGATACGTGGCCCTCCGGGTGCGCCCGCACCGTGATCTCGATCATGCCCGTGGCTCGCTCGGAGCACGCCGGCGAGTAGCAGCGGGTCTCGCGGACGCCGTCGATCTCGACCCCGACATTGATGAACTGGCCGGCGCGAAAGCCCGACCAGCTGCGATTCGGGCGCAGCCGGAGCGTGACCGCGCCGGTTCCGGGGCGGTTGACCGCGATGACCTCCGCGCGGGCGTCGCGCCGCGACCAGGTCGGGCGGACGAGCTCGAGGTAGCGATCGGTGCCGTGTGGAGCGGTGAGCGCGTCTAGAAGTTGGGTGAACATTCGTACACCGTGACATAGGCCGATGTAAAGGTCAAGGCTATTTTGAGCGTTAATCCGTGAGTCGTGTCACACTAGGCACGGATTTCGCACCATGAACACTCGTACGCCCACCCGAGAGCAACGCAAGGCGCTCACGCGCGAGAAGCTGATGAGCGCCGCGCTCGAGTTGCTCGACGAGAACAGCTTCGCCGGCCTCAGCCTCCGCGAGGTGGCGCGCAAGGCCGGGGTCAGTCCCGCGGCCTTCTACCGCCACTTCGACGACATGGAGGAGCTGGGACTCGTGCTCGTCGCCGAGTCGTTTCGCCCCTTGCGGGAGATGATCCGCGAGGTCCGCGCCGACCCCTCGCGGATCGAGCGGGTCGTTCGCGGCTCGGTCGAGGTGCTCGTTCGCCACGTCCACGCGAACCGGCCTCAGTTCCGCTTCATCACCCGCGAGCGCTTCAGCGGCGTCCCGGCGATCCGCCAGGCGATCGCGCGCGAGCTGCAGCTGATCGCCTCCGAGCTGGCGACCGACTTCGCCCGCTTCCCGTACCTGAACGAGTGGTCCACCGACGACCTGCAGATGATCGCCGGCCTCTTCGTCGACACCTCCGTCTCGACAGCGGAGGCGATCATCGAGGTCCCGCCCGCGACGCCCGAGCTCGAGGCCGAGGTGATCCGCACCGCCGAGCAGCGCCTGCGACTGATCGCCCTCGGCGTCCCGCGATGGCGAAGCGAGGGCTAGGGCGCTGCGGTCCCAGCGAGCGGCACCTAACGCTCCGTATAGGGGCGTTTCATGCCGCTCGATCCAGAACCACGAGTCAACCGAGAGCTGGATCGAATCCGGCTGACAACCGTTCGCGCAATTGCTACGCTAGAGTAGCTTTCGCAGCCCGCACTCTCCGACCCCTCTCCTTTCCCGCCTATGCCAACTGCCGCCGACCGTGGAATGTCACTGGGCCTGCGCGCCCTCAACCGCCTCGCCGGGCTCGAGTTCCTCGACCGGATCGGGATGCGCGCGCGCGCCGAGAAGGTCCTCTATTCGGCGACCAAGAACGGCTTCCGGGCCGCCGGCGCCGCCGCCCGGACCTTCAACGGGAGCGGGCCGAAGCTCTCCGGTCCCGCCCGCCAGAAGCCGGGAACCCGCGCCGCACTCTTCGACCTGACGCCCACCGACGAGCAGCAGATGATGCGCGAGGCGATCGGCGACTTCGCGATCGAGAAGCTGCGCCCCGCCGCCATCGAGGCCGACAAGAACTGCGCTGCGCCGAGCGACGTCCTCGAGCAGGCGAACGAGCTCGGCGTGACCATGCTCGGGATCCCCGGTGAGCTCGACGGCGCGTTCGAGGAGCGCTCCGCGATCACCTCGGCGCTCGTCGCCGAGCAGCTCGCCCGTGGCGACATGGGCCTCGCGACGGCGATTCTCGCCCCGGCTTCCGTCGCGACCGCGATCGGCCTCTGGGGCGACGCCGATCAGCAGTCCACCTATCTGCCCGAGTTCGCGGGTGAGAAGCCGCCGGCCGCGGCGCTCGCGCTGCTCGAGCCCCGCCCGGTCTTCGATCCCTTCGCGCTCGAGACGAAGGCGAAGCGCCAGGGCGACGGGTACGTCCTCGACGGGGTCAAGTCGCTGGTCCCCAGAGCCGCCGACGCGGAGCTCTTCGTCATCGCCGCCGCACTCGAGGGTCACGGACCCGCGCTCTTCATCGTCGAGGCGAAGAATGCCCCGGGGATCGCGTATGAGGCCGAGCCCGCGATGGGGATTCGCGCCGCGGGTACCGGTCGCCTCACGCTCTCAGGGCTCGAGGTCGGCACGGGCTCCCTGCTCGCCGACGGCGACCCGCAGGCCTACGCGGAGTGCGTCCGGCTCGGCCGGCTCGCCTGGTGCGCGCTCGCGATCGGCACCGGCCAGGCGGCCGCGGACTACACGAAGCAGTACGTCAACGAGCGCATCGCGTTCGGCGAGCCGATCTCACACCGCCAGGCGGTCGCCTTCAACGTCGCCAACATGGCGATCGAGCTCGAGGGCATGCGGCTGACCACGCTCCGCGCCGCGAGCCGCGCCGACCAGGGTCTCGACTACGCCCGCGAGGTCGCGCTGGCGCGCAAGCTCTGCTCGACCAAGGGGATGCAGCTCGGCTCCGACGCCGTCCAGCTCCTCGGTGGGCACGGCTATACGAAGGAGCACCCGGTGGAACGCTGGTATCGCGACCTGCGCGCCGCGGGCTTCATGGAGGGGGCGCTGCTCGTTTAGGGCTCAGATCATGATCAGCCTCGAAATCCCGAAGAAGTTCCAGACCCTCGTCGAGCAGGCGAATCAGGTCGCCACCGAGGTCCTGCGCTCGAACTCGCGCAAGTACGACCTCGCCGAGCACACCTATCCCAAGGAGCTCGACATGCTCGCCGCGCTCATCGACGGGATGAACGACGGCGGCACCAACCAGGGCGCCGGTGCCGCCGGGGTCCGCCGGACCGAGAACGGCGGGGGCGAGAACCGCAACGGCTCGAACATGTCCACGGTCCTCAGCGTGATCGAGATGTGCTGGGGCGACACCGGCCTGACGCTGACGATGCCGCGCCAGGGCCTCGGCAACTCGGCCATCGCCTCGGTCGCCGACGACGAGCAGCTCGCGCGCTTCGACGGCAAGTGGGCGGCGATGGCGATCACCGAGCCAGAGGCCGGCTCCGACTCGGCCGCGATCCGCACCACCGCCGTCCTCGACGAGGAGACCGGCGAGTACGTCCTGAACGGGGAGAAGATCTTCGTCACCTCCGGCGATCGCGCCGACCTCATCGTCGTCTGGGCCTCGCTCGATCCGAAGCAGGGCCGGGCCGCGATCAAGTCGTTCGTGGTCGAGCGCGACAACCCGGGCCTCAAGCTCGACCGCCTCGAGCACAAGCTCGGCATCAAGTCCTCGGACACCGCCAACTTCGTCCTGACCGACTGCCGTGTACCGCCCGAGAACCTCCTCGGCACGCCCGAGATCGACACCAAGAAGTCGTTCGGCGGCGCGATGCAGACCTTCGACAACACCCGGCCGCTCGTGGCGGGGATGGCGGTCGGCGTCGCCCGTGCCTGCATCGAGCGCACCAAGGAGCTGCTCGCCGATGCCGGGATCGAGGTCGACTACGACAAGCCGGCAATGCTGCAGACGGCCGCCGCGGCCGAGCTGCTCGAGCTCGAGGCCGACTACGAAGCCTCGCACCTGCTCACCCTGGAGGCGTCGTGGATGGCCGACAACAACAAGCCGAACTCGCTCCACGCCTCCTACGCGAAGGCGAAGGCCGGCCGCTCGGCGACCGACATCGCGCTGCGCTGCGTCGCCCTTTGCGGCAGCGTCGGGTACGGAGAGGACGAGCTGCTCGAGAAGTGGGCACGTGACGCGAAGATCCTCGACATCTTCGAGGGCACCCAGCAGATCCAGCTGCTGATCATTGCCCGGCAGCTCCTGGGTAAGAGTTCGGCAGAGCTCAAGTAGCCGCAGCGAGCCATCGCCGTCCCAACCAAGGAGGACCTTTGAAGGAGAAGACCCGTCCCGTCGCCGTTCTGGGCGGCAACCGGATCCCGTTCGCGCGCTCGAACGGCGCCTACGCGAAGGCCTCGAACCAGGACATGCTCACCGCCGCGCTCGACGGGCTGGTCCAGCGCTTCAGCCTCCATGGCGAGCGGATGGGCGAGATGGCCGCGGGTGCCGTGCTCAAGCACAGCCGCGACTTCAACCTCACCCGCGAGTGCGTGCTCGGCTCGAAGCTGGCGCACGAGACCCCGGCCTACGACATCGGACAGGCCTGCGGCACCGGTCTCCAGGCGACGATCCAGGCCGCGAACAAGATCGCCCTCGGGCAGACCGAGTCGGCGATCTCGGGCGGCGTCGACACGACCTCCGACGCGCCGATCGCGCTCAACGACAACCTGCGCGAGATCCTTCTCGAGGCGAACAACGCGAAGTCGACGCCGGCCCGCCTGCGCGCCCTGACCAAGGTGCGCCCGAGCCACATCGTCCCCGAGATCCCGCGCAATGCAGAGCCGCGCACGGGGCTCTCGATGGGCGAGCACACCGCGATCATGGCGACGGAGTGGGGGGTGACCCGCGAGGAGCAGGACGAGCTCGCCGCGGCCAGCCACCAGAACCTCGCCGCCGCCTATGACCGGGGCTTCCTCGACGACCTGCTCACCCCGTACCTGGGCCTCGAACGCGACCAGAACCTGCGCGCCGACTCGACGGCGGAGAAGCTCGCGAAGCTCCGGCCCGTCTTCGGCGGCGAAGGCGGGACGATGACCGCCGGCAACTCGACGCCGCTCTCCGACGGCGCCTCGACCGTTCTGCTCGCGAGCGAGGAGTGGGCGTCGGAGCGCGAGCCTCGAGCCGCTCGCCTACTTCGCCGACGCCGAGACCGCGGCGGTCGACTACGTCGGCAAGAAGGAGGGACTCCTCATGGCTCCCGCGTACGCCGTCCCACGGATGCTCGCCCGCAACGGGCTCAGCCTCCAGGATTTCGACTACTACGAGATCCACGAGGCGTTCGCCGCCCAGGTGCTCTGCACGCTGAAGGCGTGGGAGGACCCGGTCTTCTGCAAGCAGCGACTCGGCCTCGACGAGCCGCTCGGCTCCATCGATCGCGCGAAGCTGAACGTCAACGGCGGCTCGCTCGCGGCCGCGCACCCGTTTGCCGCCACCGGCGGGCGGATCGTCGCGGGGCTGGCGAAGGAGCTCGCCGAGCGCGGCGGGGGCCGCGGCCTGATCTCGATCTGCGCCGCCGGCGGCCAGGGCGTAGTCGCGATCATGGAGCGCTCCGAGCTGATGAGCGACCGCTACTCACAACTCGTCAACAGTCGGATCGGCGGCTTCATCGCCGGCAACGTCGGCCTCCCGCAACCGGTCGAGCTCGACCGCTACAAGGAGGGCGAGCCGGTGATCAGCGGTGAGGTCCTGCTCGGCGCCGCTCCCGGTGGGCGCCTCGTGGGCCCGATCGCCAAGGTGCTCGCCTCGGTCGGGGCGCGAGGTGGCGAGCTCGCTCGACGGTGAGCGCTCCGCGGTGGGCGAGGCCGGCATCGACGCGACGGTCTGGAACCCGGAGGCCCCCGGCGACCAGCGCTTCAAGGCGCTCGTCTACGACGCCACCGGGATCGACGACTCGACCAGGCTGCGCGAGCTGTGGGAGTTCTTCTCGCCGACGATCCGGCGCGTCGCGACGAGCGGCCGCGTGATCGTGCTCGGGACCCCGCCCGAAGACTGCGGCTCGCCGCGCGAGGCGACCGCCCAGCGGGCGCTCGAGGGCTTCACCCGCTCGGTCGGCAAGGAGGTCCGCAAGGGCGCCACCGCGCAGCTCGTCTACGTCGCGCCGAAGGCCGAGGACCAGATCGAATCGACCCTGCGCTTCCTGCTCTCGCCGCGCTCGGCGTACGTCTCGGGCCAGGTCGTCCGCGTGACCCCCTCGAAGCAGCATCCGGAGCTCGACTGGGAGAAGCCGCTCCACGGCAAGGTCGCCCTCGTCACCGGCGCCTCGCGCGGGATCGGCGCCGAGGTGGCGCGGGTGCTCGCGCGCGACGGCGCCCACGTAGTCGGCCTCGACATCCCCCCGCTCGCGGCGGACCTCGACCGGCTCGTCGGCGCGATCGGCGGCTCCTCGATCGACTTCGACATCACCGCGCCCGAGGCCCCGAAGGGGATCGCCGATCACCTCGAGGCGGAGCACGGCGGCGTGGACATCGTCGTCCACAACGCGGGCGTGACCAAGGACAAGACCCTCGGCCGAATGGACGAGGAGCGCTGGACGGTCCTGCTCGAGATCAACCTCTCCTCGGAGGAGCGGATCAACGACGAGCTGATCGAGCGAAACCTCCTGCGCGAGGACGGCCGGGTGATCTGCGTCTCCTCGATCTCCGGGATCGCCGGGAACGCCGGGCAGACCAACTACGGCACCTCGAAGGCCGGGGTGATCGGAATGGTCCAGTCGATGGCGCCCGTGATGGCGTCGCGCAAGGCGACGATCAACGCGGTCGCCCCTGGCTTCATCGAGACGGCGATGACCGCGGCGATGCCGATCGCGACCCGCGAGGCGGGCCGCCGGATGAACTCGATGGCGCAGGGCGGCCTGCCGCTCGACGTCGGCGAGGCGATCGCCTGGTTCGCGAGCCCGGGCTCGGCCGGGCCTGAACGGGAACGTCGTGCGGGTCTGCGGGCAGAGCCTGCTCGGAGCCTGAGTCGATGACCACCCGCACGCTCGACAGCCCGCCGTCTTCCGTCTCGCTCTACGCCCGCGCCGGGCTGGGCGCCCTGCCGCTGAGCGGCAAGCTGCCTTTCCTCGCCGGGGGCGGGGGCGAGGTCCCGGACCTGGAGCTCGAGCTCCCCGAGGTCGGGACCGATCCCGAGAAGCTCGCCGCGTACTGCCGGGTTTGTGGCTTCACCGTCCGCGAGACGCTGCCCGCGACCTATCCGCACGTCCTCGCCTTCCCGCTCCACATGGCGCTGCTCACCGACTCGAGCTTCCCGGTGCCGGCGATCGGCATGGTCCACATTCGCAACCGCATCACCCAGCGGCGCCCGATCGCCCTCGGCGAGCGGCTCGGCATCACCGTCCGCTCGTCGAAGCTCGAGCCGCACCCTAAGGGCCAGACATTCACCCTGATCACCGAGGCCCGCGTCGGTGAAGAGCTCGTCTGGACCGGGGAGAGCACCAATCTGCGTCGCGGGGGCGATTCCGGCCACGCGGCGAAGGAGGCCGGTCCGTCGCTCCCGGATCTCGCCGCGCTCCCCACCGAGGCCGAGTGGCGCCTTCCGGGCGATCTCGGCCGCCGGTACGCCGCCGTATCCGGCGACCGCAACCCGATTCACCTCTACGGCCTGACCGCGAAGGCGTTCGGCTTCCCGCGTCAGATCGCCCACGGGATGTGGACGAAGGCTCGCTGCGTCGCCCAGCTCGAGCCCAGGCTTGCGGACGCGTTCGCGGTCGAGGTCGCTTTCAAGAAGCCGATCCTGCTGCCGGCGAAGGTCGAGTTCGCGAGCGAGGCGGCCGATGAGCACGCCGCCTTCGGCGTGCGCTCGGCAAAGGACGGCACGCCGCACCTCGCCGGCATCGCAGCCTCAGCGGACTGAGCCCGTTACCGGCACCCCCCAGCGGGTAGGCCGATGACGATGGCGCACGCGAAGGAGGACTCGATGGAGAGAGGAGGAGGATGAACCTCGCCTTCCGCCCGGTGGGGATCGTCGCCGGCCTGCTCGCCGGCCTGCTCGCGTCGAAGATCTTCGAGTTCCTCTGGGCCAAGGTCGCCAACGAGGAGGTGCCGGAACCGGACCACCGGGACATCTCCTGGCCGCCCCTCGTCGCAGCCCTGCTGATCGAGGGCGCAATCTTCCGGCTCGTGCGCGGGGTCGTGGATCACGGCCTTCGAGTGGGCTTCGTTCGTGCCACCGGGACCTGGCCGGGCGAGGAGCGCCCGGACCCGCGCTAGGAGAGCCGCGCCTCAGCAGACGACGGCAGAGGGCCGGCGCGATGTGAAGACGAAGCCGGCCGCCGGGGCTTACGGCGCGATGTTCTGATTCAGCCGGAAGAGGTTGTCCGGGTCCCACTTGCGCTTCAGCTCGACCAGGCGGTCGTACTTCTCGGGCCCGTAGCTGTCGCGTACGCGTGAAACGCTCGGGTCGGTCTCCTCGATGAAGTTCGGGAATGCCTCCCGGTTGAGGCCGAACGGCCGCAGCGCCTCCGCGACGCCCCTGGTCCAGGCGATCGCGCTCGCGTCCTGCGCCGGGTCCATCCACATCGTCAGGCAGAAGTACGCCCAGGGCGCGCCGGGGACGGTCAGGGCGAGCGCCACGTTGTCGGTGTGGCTGACCGCGCCTCCCATCGGCGCGAGGATCAGCTGCGAGAACGGACCCGGGAGGTTCTCGGCCTGCTCGAGGACGATGTCGATCGCCTCGTCCGGGAGCCCGCCGAGCCAGTCGATCTTGAAGTACTCGCGGATCCCCTTCGGGCTGCCGCCGTCGAGCATCTGCTGCAGTGCGGCGTACGGCATCGGGCCGACGAGGTCGACGACCGGCTCGGCCGCCTCGCGCAGCGGGCGAAGCGCCTCCACGCCCTCCTCCTGCGGACCGATGTAGGCGTAGATGATCCCGATCGCAGGTTGTCCCCGCATCTCCTCGGGCACGAACTCCTCAGGCGGGGCCGAGATCAGGGCGAGGCCGCCGCAGACCTGGTCGGGCGCCGCCTCGATGAAGTCGCGATAGAGGGGGATCAGCTCACCCGCCTGCGAGCGGGGATAGAGCAGCATTCCGGCCGTCAGGATCGGCCCGACCGCGTGCAGGGCGAACTCGAACTCGGTGACGACGCCGAAGTTGCCGCCGCCCCCGCGCAGGCCCCAGTAGAGGTCGGCGTTCTCCTCGGCGCTGGCCCGCACCACGCTGCCGTCGGCGACGACGACCTCGGCCGAGACGAGGCTCTCGCAGGTGACCCCGTACATGCGCTCGATCCAGCCGCTGCCGCTCCCGAGCGCAAGGCCGCCGACGCCGGTGTCGGAGACGCGGCCTCCGGTGACCGCGAGACCGTGCTCCTGCGTCGCGCCGTCGACATCGACCCACTTGGCGCCGCCCTGGACCCGCGCACGCTTGGCCTCGGCGTCGACGTCGACCGCCTTCATCCGGCCCAGGTCGATCACGATGCCGTCGTCGCAGGTGCTGAAGCCCGGGGTGGAGTGGGAGCCGCCGCGGACGGAGACCAGGAGCTCGTTCTCGCGGCCGAAGTTGACCGCCGCCGTAACGTCGGCGCTCGACTCGCAGCAGACGATCAGCGCCGGGCGCATGTCGATCATCCCGTTCCAGACGCGCCGCGCATCCTCGTAGTCGGCATCCCGGGCAGGATCACGTCGCCGTCGATGGTCGAGCGAAGCGCGCCGATCGTCGCTTCGTCGGTCTCCGTCTGGCCCATGCCAATTCCTCTCGCTCAAGCGGTCGGGCCCCCCGGCCGCGGATGCGGCCACCCTATCGGCGGGTGCTTTACGTGGTCAAACCCGCGATCCGGACCCGCGCCTCGTTGTCCGGGGCGAGGCTGATCCCGCGGCGGACGGGCGCCGCCGGCGGCCCGACCGCAGTGAGGCAGACGCGGGTGGCGATCGCCTCGACGACGAGCTCGAGCTCCAACGTCGCCAATGCCGCTCCGAGGCAGCGGTGGGCGCCGCCCCCGAAGGGGACGTACGCGTAGGGCTCGGGCTGAGAATCGAGGAAGCGCTCGGGCCTGAAGGCCTCGGGATCGGGGTAGAGCTCGGGATCGGCGTGGAGCCCCTGCGCGTCGATCAGGACCACGGTGCCGGGCGGTAGGACCCAGCTGCCGGCGGGGAGCGGGTCGAGGAGCCGGCGAGCGCCTCCCGCGTAGACGACGGTGCGGACCCGCAGGATCTCCTTCGCGGTCGCGCGCAGGTACTCGCGGTCGCCGGCAGCGAGAGTGTCGCGAAGGCGAGCCGCGACCTCGGGATTGTGCGCGAGCAGGTCGGCGGCCCAGGCGATCGAGGTCGCGGTCGTCTCGTGACCCGCCGCCACGAGCGTCATCAGCTCGTCGCGCAGGTCGATATCGGTGAGGGCGGCGCCGTCCTCATCTCGCGCCCGGACCAGCAGCGCGAGGACGTCGCCGCGTTGCTCGAGTCCGGGATCGGTCCGTGTCCGGCCGACGTGAGCCACGAGCAGGTCCCGGATCCGGTCGATGCGCGCGTATGCGAGCCGCGCGGGCAGGTTCCACCAGGTTCGCGCAGTCATCCACGAAGGCATGAACTGCGCCAGGTTGGCGGCCCGGGAGTTCGAGCGAGTCGAACCCCGAGACGATCTGCGCACGCAGGGCGTCGTCGCGGACTCCGAGCACGAGCTCGAGGATCACCGCGAGCGTGAGGCGCCGGGCGGCGAGGTGCACGGAGACGACCTCACCCGGCCGCCAGCCGGCTACCTCAGCCTCGGCGAGCTCGCGGATCCGGTCCGCGTAGGCGGTAACGCTCTCGCCGTGAAACGACGGCAGCTCGAGCTTGCGGCGCGCCAGGTGCTCGGCGGGCTCGAGCACGATCAGCGAGCGGTCGCCGAAGAAGGGGCGCAGCAGATCGTTGCCGTGGCGCTTTCGCAGCGGATCGCCGGTGAAGAGCTCGCGGATCGCGTCGCGGTCGCCGGTGACGACGATCGGCGGGAAGCCCGGCATGTCGAGCGTGAACGTCGGCCCGAAGCGCGCCCGCATCTCCGCGAACGAGCCTGGCTGGTCGAAGGTGTAGCGCAGCGTCTGGATCGGCCCGGGCGCGCGCGGGCCCGGGGGCAAACCGTCCGGTTCCGGCGTCGCCGGCCCCCGATCGAGCATGGCGTAAGCCTACGGCTAGGCGGCGGTCTTCGCGCGAGCGAGGCGCTCCGGCGTCTCGTCCGTGAACTTGGTGAAGAACGTTCCGACTTCGTCCACGAGGTGATCGACCGACTCCGCCGCGAACAGGGTCGGCTGGTAGTGGGTGATGTCGTACTCGATCGTGCCCATCGCATGGAAGTCGAGCGGGCGGATCTCCATCCGTCGGAACTCTTCGATCTCGCCGAAGCTCGAGAGGATCCCGGCGCCGTAGGCGCGCAGCTCGCCGCCCTCGTGAACGACTCCGAACTCGATCGTGAACCAGAAGACATCGGCGACGTACTGCACGCCCTCGTCGCTCTCGGCGCGGCGAGCAGCGTCGCCCGCCAGCCGGTTGAGCTCGGCGAACTGCGGGTCGGCGAGCAGGTTCCCGTGTCCGATCACCTCGTGGATCAGGTCGGGCTCCGGCGTGTAGAGCGGCGCGGAGGGGTGGCGGATGTACTGCGTCGAGTGGAACTCGCGATCGGCGAGGCAGCCGTAGAACTCCTTCACCGGCACGATTCCGGCGGCGGGGACGTAGTGGAAGCCGGTCAGCGGCGCGAGCTGGTCGCTCACCTCGTTCAGCTGGGGGATCCGGTCGGTCGGTAGCGCCAGGGCCGCCTTCGCCTCGCGAAAGGCGCGGCAGGCGTAGCGTTCATGCTTCGGCGCCAGCTCACGCTGGACCGTCCGCCAGACCTCCTGCTCCGCCTCGGTGTAGGAGATCTGGGGCACGTCGTTCTCGCGGCTCCACTCGAGCGCCGCCTCGGCGATCTGGTTTCGCCGCCGCTGGTAGTCCGGGTCCGTCCTGCCGGGATGGTCGTCGGCGAGATGGACGGTGACCGAGCCATCCGTGGCCCTTGTCACCGGCGAGTAGAGCTGTGCTTCTTCGAACACGCGCTCTACCCGGTGGTCGATCCGGCGACCGGGGTCGTCGCCTGGTCGCGCCACGGGTACGCGTAGGTGATCTCGCTCGTCCCGAGCAGGGGAGCGGTGAGGACGGACCTCACCCGCCCCTGCTCGAGTACGAACGATGCTCGGTCTCTGATCCCGGTCTCCAGCCCCGCAATGGGCGTGACCTTGAAACCGAGCGCCTCCCTAAACCGGGACGCTGCCCGCGTGGTGTTGCCGACGTGAAGCTCGACGTGATCGATGCCCAACGGGGGCGTCTCGTCGGCCGCCGTCGTGGCGGTCTGCGGCATCGTCTCCGTCGGCATCCTGGTTCCTCTCCTCCACCCGATCTGACAGTGGATTTATGATTGCTGCTACCGGCGCCCGCTCAAGGACGGTTCGTTGCGCCGAACGCGTGAGGACCCCAGGTATGGACGAAATCGACCATCGGATCGTTGCGCTACTGCGCGAGAACGCCAGGCGCTCCTTTCAGGACATCGGCGGGCGGGTCTCGCTCTCGGCCCCGGCGGTCAAGCGGCGTGTCGACCGGCTCGAGCGCGAGGGCGTCATCCGCGGCTACTCGGCGAACATCGATCCGTCGGCGATCGGCTGGAACACCCACGCCTTCGTCGAGCTCTTCTGCGAGGGCCGGATTCGGGCGATGAGGTCGCCGCGGCGGTGGGTGAGAACCCCGAGGTCGAGGCCGCCTACACGATCGCCGGCGCGCCGAGCGCGATCCTCCACCTGCGTGCCGCGGACACGCGCCACCTGGAGGAGGCCCTCGAGCGGGTCCGGGACGCCCCGGGCGTCGTCAGGACGCAGACCCAGGTGGTGCTCTCCACGCTGTTCGAGCGCCGGGTGATGGAGCCCTAGAAGAGGTAGGGACGACGACGGCGCGGCCGCCGGCGAGCTTGCCGGCGGCCGCTGCCATGGAGGATTGAGCCGGTGACGGTGCCGACCTGGGTCGCGACGAGGATCCGCTCGCGGACCTGGGCCCCGGCGGGATCGGTTGCGCACGCGAGGTGCACGGTGCCGCCGTCGGAGACGCCGACGAGCGAGAGCGACGCCGAGAAGATGGCGAGCGCACGCGTGTGGGTGTTGGCCTGCGAGAGGGGGTTGTTGGCGTCGAGCAGGACGCAGCTGATGTTGCGCTCAGCGGCGGCGTTCGAGCCGAACGTGGCCTGAGCCTGGACGACCCAGTTGCCTTCCGGCAGCGTGATCGAGGCGACGCTGTCGGCCGTGCTGACCTCCGCGCCGAGCGCGTTCAGCGGTGCGGGCGCGGCGTTGCGGGCGACGTGCGTGGCTGCGCCGGTGGCGCCGGCGGAGAGGACACCCCGGGCGAGCTTCTCCTTCGTCACCGCGCCGGTGGCGAGCTCGGCCGTCTTCACTGCGCCGGCCTTGATCTGCTTCGACTTGATCGTGTCGCGTCCGATGCCGCCGGCGTAGGCGACGCTCGAGAGGGCGACGAAGAGCGCGACGAACGCCGTGACCTTCGCGAACGTGGGTCGAATGTGGTTCTTCATTTTGGGTCTCCTTGGGTTTGAACTGGCTTGGATCGGACAGTTCGGAGCCGTACGTTCGGCGCTGCGGCCTATGTGCTCACCCGGGATTGGACGGCTACCTCCCGGGGCTGAACGCCTTACCCCGGGGGGTAACACCGTCGGGCGATCGTCACCAGACGGCGACGATCACCCCCGCGACGGGCAACTTCACCAGCCAGTCACCAGCGTGGATCGCGGCCAGCTTCACGGGGGCCCGCTCCCAGCTGATCGCCCCGGCCCAGAGCACGGCGGGGAAACCGAGCCAGAGGGCAAGACCGAGGCAGAGGCCGCCCGCCGCCCCCTCGATCGCCCCCTGGGAGGCGAGTCCGGCGACGACTGCCGCGAGGACGATGCAACGGGCGACCTCGACCGCCATCTGCCACGGGGCCGGTTCCGCGCCGGCAGCCGCGACCTCGCTCACCGTCGCGAGCTGCGAGCCGAGGGCGACGTAGTACAGGGAGCCGATCACGAACAGCGCGACGGCCGTGGCCGCGACTGCCAGGATCTCGGCATCGATCTCACCGCCCTCGAGCTTCGACTTCAGCCCCGCGAGACGCTCGCGCCAGAACGCCTTCATCCGATCCGCCTCGCCGCCGTCGGCGAGGCGCTGGTGGGCGAGGGCGACGAGGCTCTTCGCCTCGCCCTTCGCCTCGAACCCGATCACGACGCGAGTGCTGCCGTCCCCCCAGTCGTAGCGGGCCGACTTCGGTCTCGTCGCCGTGCGCTCGCTGAGTTGCCCACCGGGCAGCCAGCTCGCCCGCAGCGACTCGTCGACGACTGCGTCATAGAGCCGCTCGACCGGCACCGCGATTGTCTTCGTCGCCGAGATCTCGAAGCCGTCGGCGCGCTGGCCGATCGCGCGGCCTCGCCGCGCCCTTCTCGTAGCTGACGGTGACCGACTGGGCATCCCAGCCCGGGACGCCACGCTTCGCGATCAGCCACGCGGCGATCTCCGGATGCGGCGCGTCGGCGACCGGGGAGGCGTCGATCAGGTCGAACCACTCCTCCCAGCCGCGACCGGTGCGGCGGGTGATCGCCTCCTCGGACAGGGTCAGCGTCGGCCCCCCGGCCACGCTCGAGGAATCCGATCCGTTGAGCAGCGACGCGCGAGCCGCCGTGTAGCTCTCACCCGTCTTCTCCATTCGCATGCGCACGCGGCGCTTGAACGACTTCTGTGCGGTCATCTGGTGCTCCTCTCGACGGCGCGGCACCGCGGCTCACGCTCACGACGCCCCGCCGGAAAGGGCAAACAGCTGACCGGCGCCCCGAGGCTCGAGCCCCCTTTGCCCCCGCTTCGGCCGGCGGCGTGAGCGCCGGAATCGAGGGTTCGGCGCGGGACGGCGCCATCGCAGATCCGATTATTACCCGTATGACCGGCCGGCGTGCCGAAACTAATCGGCGGCCACGAGCGGCGTCAGGGTTGCGGGGTCGTCGACCTCACCGTTCGATCGGGCCCTTCGGCTCCGATCCATCCGCGGTCGCGAAGCTCGCCAGTCGCATCGGACGAGCCGGTCAGATCGGGGCGTCCACTCCGCCCGAGCCGGGCGACGGCGACCGCGATCGCGGTGATGAACACCGCGTAGATGGCGAAGATGAGCGCGATCGCCGCGGTCCAGAGCCAGCCCGGGACGTCGTCCTTCGCCTCGCGCAGGATGATCGTCCCGTCGTCGAGGAAGGGGCGCTCGAAGCTGGCGGGGGCGCGGAGCTCGGCGCCGGCGGAGGAGCGCAGCACCTCGGCCTGTTCGCGGTCAAAAGAGACCGGCAGCGTCACGCCCGCGCCCTCGAGCGCGTCGTCGGCGGGCAGCCGGATCGGGACCGCGCCGCGGGCGCGGCCGTCCCGCGAGGCGGAGGCCCGACTTCCAGGTGCCGTGGAGGGGGATCGGCTCGGTCGAGCGATAGACGCCGTCGCCGACCTCCTCGAGCCGGTCGACGATCCGCTGGGTTCCCGGCCCGCCCTGCCAGGCGAGCACATAGAGCCAGTCGACGTTCTCGGCCGCCGAGGCCGGCGTGATCGTCACCTCCGCGAGCGCGGTGCGCTCCGGTTCACCCGCGACCTCGGTCAGCTCGAACTGCGCCGTGGCGTCGGGGAGCTCGCGAACCCGGCGTTGACCCCGAGCGCGATCAGCACGCAGAAGGCGCCGACGCAGGCGCCGCGCGCGATCCGCTTCCGGGCAGCTGACGATGGAGGCCGGCGGCAAGGAGGGCGCCGAGGACACCACCAGCCGTGCCCGCGATCGCCGCGGATGCGAGTCCCTCCGGGATCAGCGACGGCGCTCCACGGCAGCGGCATCACGGCTGCGACCACGCGTACTCGCCGGCGAAGCCCAGGGTCCCGCAGGCGAGGCCGGCGATCATGCCGAAGCGAAGCGCCTGCTTTCGCGGGTCGATGCCGCAGGGCGACGAGCTCGATGCAGATCGCCCCGACGAGGAGCAGCGGCATCGCCGCCGGCGAGCGCCCGGCGACGACGGGAATCAGGGTCGCGAGCGCGCGGACGACGACGTAAACGCCCCATGCGCCGAGCGCGCCGCCGCGGCCGGCCCACGAGCGCGCGGCGATAGGACGAAGGCGGAGAAGGCGGCGAGCAGCAGCGGCTGCCAGACCAGCCCGATCGAGCGGGACGCCCCAGTCGTACTCGGCGAGGAAGGCCTCGAGGCCGACGAGCATGCCGCCGATCAGGGCGACCTTCTGGAAGCCGCCCCAGAGGATCTTGGCCCGCCTCGCGACCGACTCGCCGCGCAGGAGCTCGACCCGCGCGAAGGCGCGGTCGGCGCGGCCGAGGACGACGTTTCCCCAGGCGCCATCGTTCCCATTCCCGTTCCCGTTCCCGTTCCGGCCAGGCGCCATTGCCGCTCGCCCTCGCCGGCCGGCGCCTCGCGATGCCCTCGGCGACAAGGACCGACATCGCGATCACGGACATCGTGCCGCCGCCGAGCAGCATGAAGTGGGTCGGGGACCAGAGGGTCACGTCCTCGCCGAAGATCCGGTGCCAGACGTCGTCGAGCGGCAGCGCGAGCAGGCCGAAGCCGGCGCAGCCGAGCGGCAGCACGGCGCCGATGGGGACGTGCCAGCCTCGCGGATACGGATCCACCCCGGTCCGGCGTCCTCCTCGCGGGCGAGTCCGATGCTGAGGATGCCGGCGGCGAACGTGCCGAAGAAGCCGAACAGCATTCGGTAGTGGCCCGGGTTACCCAGAGGGCCGTCGTCGCGGCCGTAGTCGATGTGGTATCCGATGTCCAGAAGCCGCCGCCCATGGTCAGCAGAAGGGAAACGGCGGCGACGAAGACGGGGAGCGCGACGAACCCGGGGGAGCGGAAGACGAAGGAGGCGGCGGCGGCGGCGCGTGCGAGGATCCGGGTGCGGCCCCGGCGATGGGCGAGGACGAGCCAGACGGGGCCGCGGTCCCGCCCCAATACAGGGCCCCGATGATGGCGAGCTGGTCGAGCGGTGCCCCTCCCGCGCCGTTTGCGGCGACTTGTACGGTGCCGTACATACGGTATCGTACATTGACCGATATGGCCGACGTTGTCAAGCTCCGCCGGGTGAGAACAGGAACTCGTCGTCGCTATGCCAATCGGCTGCCCCGTGAGGAGCGCCGCGAGCAGCTTCTCGACGCGGCCCTTCGGCTGATCGCCGAGCGCGGTTTCGGCGGCCTCTCGATGGAAGGAGTCGCGCGCGAAGCGGAGATCGCGAAGACGGTCGTCTACGACGCCTTCGCCAACCAGGAGGAGCTGCTCGGCGCGTTTCTCGCCCGCGAGCAGAAGCGGGTTTTCGCCGCGATTACCGAGGCGGTCCCCACCCTGCCGCTGAGCGGCGAGCCGGCTGACATTCTCGCCGCGGCGTTCCGCAGCGCGCTCGAGTCCGTGCGCGACCATCCGGACACCTGGCGTCTGATCCTGCTGCCGGCCGACGGCATGCCCCCCGCCGTTCGCGACGAGGTCAACCGCCACCGCGAGCGCCTCGTGCGCCAGGTCGAGCCCATGGCCGCATGGGGCGTCGAGGTCCTGGGCCTCGGCGACCTCGACCCGGAGCTCGTCGCCCACATACTCATCGGCGCCGCCGAGGACGCCGCCCGGATGACGCTCACCCACCCGGACCGGTTCCCACCCGAGCGTCTCGCCGCCTTCACCGCAGACCTGGTGACGGCGATCGCGTCGAAGTGACCGCCGTCCGACCCTGACCGAGGAGGAACATTGTCCGAAGCATTCGAGATCCGCGGCCGCACGGTCCTCGTCACCGGGGCGGCCCGCGGGATCGGGGCCGCGACCGCCGAGCGCCTCCACGCCGGCGGCGCCAATGTCGCCCTCGTCGGGATCGAGCCCGAGCGGCTGGAATCCCTCGCGGGACGGCTCGGCGACCGCGCGCTCTGCCCATGAGGCCGACGTCACCGACGCCGAGGCGATGCGGGGCGCGGTCGCCGCAGCCACCGAGCGCTTCGGCGGCGTCGATGTCGCGATCGCCAACGCCGGCGTGCATTGGACCGGCCCGCTGGCGACGACGCCGCTCGAGACGCTCGAGCGCGAGCTCGAGATCAACCTCTTCGGCGTCCTGCGCACCGTGCACGCCGTGCTGCCTCAGGTCATCGAGCGCGACGGCTACATCCTCAACATCGCCTCGCTCGCGGCGGCCAGCCACGCTCCACTGATGGCGCCCTATGCCGCCTCGAAGGCTGGCGTCGAGGCGCTCACCAACAGCCTCCGGGCCGAGCTCGCCCCGACCGGCGCCAGGGCGGGGTGCGCCTACTTCGGGATCATCGAGACGGACATGGTGCGCGACGCGATGGCGAACCGGACCGTGCAGCAGATGCTCTCCGCGATCCCCGCCTTCGCACGCCGCTCGGTCCCGGTCTCAGCCGCCGTCGACGCGATCGAGGAAGGCGTCCGCAACCGCAAGTCGCGCGTGTGGGCGCCGCGCTACGTCGGCCCGTCGCTCCTCGCCCGCGGCATCGTCCAGCCGCTGACCGAGCTGCGCGTCCTGCGAAGCGCGAAGCTGAAGCGCGCGATCGCCGACGCCGCTCCGGGCAGCCCGCTCGTCCGCGACGCCGGCGATGCCGCGGCTCAGGACGGGGCCGACGGACCCCAGTCGTCGACGAAGAGGTCGAGCGCCAAGTCACCCTCCGCCGCCTTGTAGCGGGAGAAGTCGGTGATCCCCGCCTCGACGAGCACGTCGTCGTCGATGTAGGCGTTGCCGGTGCACTCGCGCGGATCGCGGCGAACGATCTCGTAGGCGGCATCGGCGTAGATCTCCGGCGTGCGCGCGGAGGCCATCGCCGCGTCGCCGCCGAGCAGGTTCTGAACCGCGGCGGTGGCGATGATCGTCCGCGGCCAGAGGCAGTTGCCGGCGACGCCGTTGCCCTCCTCGTCGGCGGCGAGCCCGAGGGTGAGCATCGTCATCCCCATCTTCGAGAGGGTGTAGGCGGCATGCCCGCGCAGCCACCTCGGGTCGGCCGAGAGCGGCGGCGACAGCGTGAGCACGTGGGCGTGGTCGGACTCGCGTCAGGTGGGGGAGCGCGGCATGGCTGAGGACGAACGTGCCGCGGGTGTTGATGTCGAGCATCAGGTCGTAGCGCTTCGGCTCGAGGTCGGCGATCGGCGCGAGGTTGATCGCGCTCGCGTTGTTGACGACGATGTCGATGCCGCCGAACTTCTCCACCGTCTGCGCGACGGCGGCCTCGACCTGCGCGTCGTCGCGGACGTCGCCGACGATCGGCAGCGCCTCGCCACCGGCCGCCTCGATCTCCTCGGCCGCCGTGTAGATCGTCCCGGGCAGCTTCGGATGAGGCTCCGCCGTCTTCGCCATGATCGCGACCTTGGCGCCGTCGGCGGCGATCCGCTTCGCGATCGCGAGCCCGATTCCGCGGCTGCCGCCGGACATGACGACGACGCGGTCCTTCAAAGGTGTCTCATTCATCGCCGGGACGGTATTCGATCGGGTCCCTGCACGGAGTCGCTTAGCCTCAGTCCGAGCCGATGCCGGCTGCGGGGGATCCGCTGCAAGCGGTCGGGCTCGGGCCGTTGGCGACGCTAGCGCCGCCCCGGGCGTACGAGCCGGTCCAGGAAGCCGTTCGAGGGTACGCCGTGCGGGTCGTAGCGCTGCAGCCTTCGGGTCGCCCAGTCCCAATCCTCGTCAGCCCGCCGCCCGGCGCTGAGCGATCGCGGGATCGTCCGCCGGATGGTCGTCCGGTCAACCCAGAGACCGCTCGCCGCGCTCGCCCAGCCCTTTGACCACTCGGCACGCACGAGCGCGAATCGCCGAAAGCGCGAGCGACAGAATCGCTCGAGCTCGGCGTAGAAATCGAACTCGCCGGGCGTCCCCGGTGAGTTCAGGAAGTTGAGCCAGATTGCGACGTCCCAGCTTCGATCCCGCCTGGGAACAGTCGCCCCGAGAGCGGGCGACTCGGCCCCGTGAATGCCCACGTGCGCGGGCCGATCGAGGCCGGAGCAGCGGAGCTGGAGTGGCCCGTTGGTCGGGAACTTGCCCTGAGCGCGCAGCTGGTCGAGGCGCATCGAGTAGTAGCTGGCGACCTCGTGCAGGACCTGCTGGATCCGCGCCCGATCGGTGATCACCGCCATGCGAGCTATCGACGCGCAGGGTTGTCGGCCTGATGTAGAGGAGGTGTTCTTCGACTTCCCCCAGAGGTCGAACGCGTTCGTCGCCGCGAGACCGTTCGCGCTGATCTCGTACTCCATCTGGCCGAACAGGGGCGTCACGGCAGCGTTGCCGGAGAGCATCTGGCCGACGAGATCCGTGAGCTCCTCGGGGAGGTTGTCGGAGAAGGCGTAGTTGTGGGCCCGCTCACCTCGCGCGACTCGGGTGGCTTCTCGGGGCTGACGCTCCAGGTCTTCAGCCACGGCTTCGCCGTGAACGGGAACCAGATCGCCTCAACCCGGCCGGCCGTGTCGACGAAGCTCGCAAACGTCCGTCCCGGCGTTCCGGGTGAGGCGAATCTCGCTCGCCGGGATGTCGACGCGGCTGACGCAGCGCGATTCTGGTTCTCGGAGACCCGCAACGTCACCTCGGTCACGAACGAGCGCCCGAGGTGTACGAGGAACGCCTTCGCGTCGGGGTGAGTGCGGTGGAACGTCCGCAGGACGTAGCGCTTCAGCCGCCGGCTCCAGACCACCGTCGTCAGGGAGATCACCAGGTTGGCGAGGGATCCGTACGTCTGTCCGAACCCCCTCCGCTCACCGCGTGCCGGTAGCGACGCGCCGTGCATGCCGATTGCGAGTCCGCCGCCGACCGTGACATCGCCGACCGCGGGGACCGCGACGAACCCGAGGCCCGCCGCCTCGAGCCGGTTGACCAGCTCCTCCATCGTCGCTCCGGCGCCGACCCGCACCGCCGGGCCATCCTCCGACACGATCTGGATCCCGGTCAGGTGCGCGGTCGTGTCGGCGAGAACCACCGGGTCGTCGCAGCCCGTTCCGGGGGTGATGCAGATCGGTGACCAGCCGTGCATCGAGCCCCGGGGCCGGAGTCGCCAGCGATGGCGGTGCGCCCAGTTCGCGACCTCAACGACGTCCCCGGCGCTTCGAGGGGCGCAGGTCCAGAGGTCGTCGATGACGAGCGCCTTGGCCCAGTTCTCAAACGCCTGGCGGTAGAGGTCGATCCCGGCCGGGAACTCCGGCGGCACGGAGCACGCGAGGTCTCCCGCTGAGGCCGCGGGGAGCCGGATGGTCGGCATCCACGCGGCCGCGGCACCGACGGCGCCCGCTTGCAGCAGGCGCCGGCGCGAGATCGCGCCCGGATATGGCTCGCTCACCCCATTTGTCCCCCAGTCGCACTATACGCCGCGGTTCGAGTGCCCGAGTCGGGTACGGTCCAGCCGCAAATGGGCTCCTGGGACGCGGATCAGATCACCGATCAGTCCGGCCGCGTCGCGGTCGTCACCGGCGCCAACAGCGGCATCGGCCTGATCGCGGCGCGCGAGCTCGCCCGCGCCGGGGCGACGGTCGTGTTGGCGGCGCGCTCCGGCAAGGCCGACGGCGCGGCCGCGGAGATCACGGGGGAGATCCCGAAGGCGAAGCTCGTCCCCCGCGAGCTCGACCTCGCCGACCTCGCCTCCGTGCGCGCGTTCGCCGAGGGTCTCGCGGAGGACCACCGCGAGCTCGACCTGCTGATCAACAACGCCGGCGTGATGATGCCGCCGCGCTCGACCACGGCGGACGGCTTCGAGCTCCAGTTCGGCACCAACCACCTCGGCCACTTCGCCCTCACCGGCCTCCTGATCGGAGCGCTCGCGGGGCGCGCGGATTCGCGCGTGGTCACGGTCTCCTCGATCGAGCACAAGCCGGGCCGGATCGACTTCGACGACCTCCAGTCCGAGGACGGGTACTCGGCGCGCGGCGCGTATCAGCAATCGAAGTTCGCCAACGCCGTCTTCGGCCTCGAGCTCGACCGGCGCCTGCGTGAGGCGCAGGTCCCGGTCAAGAGCGTCCTCGCCCACCCCGGGTACTCGGCGACCAATCTGCAGTCGACCGGCCCCACCGGCCTGATGAAGGCGGGGCTGGCGATCAGTAACCGGTTCGTGGCCCAGAGCCCGGAGCGGGGGGCGCTGCCGACCCTCTACGCGGCCACCGTCCCCAGCGTGGAGTCGGGTCAGTTCATCGGCCCGGACGGGTTCATGGAGCTCCGCGGCGCCCCGACCGAGGTGAAGCCGGTCGGCCGCGCCCGCGACACCGAGACCGGCCGGCGGCTGTGGGAGGTCTCCGAGGAGCTGACCGGAGTCACATTTCCCTAGTGGGCGCCGGCGTCCATGAGCGCATGGGCAAGGTCGGCCTGCCGGCTCCGGTCGCCGAGCTGGCCGCGAAGGACTGGGACGCGATCGTCGTCGGCGGCGGGCACAACGGACTCACCGCCGCCGCCTACCTGGCCCGCGGCGGTAAGCGGGTGCTGCTGCTCGAGCGTCGCGAGCAGCTCGGCGGCGCCTGCACGCTGGAGCGGCCGTTCGCCGACGAGCGCTATGTGATCAGCCCGTGCGCGTACGTCGTCGGCCTCCTCGACCGGGTCGTGATCTCCGAGCTGGAGCTCGCCAGGCACGGCTACAAGGTGACCCCGGCCGATCCGAATCTCTGGTGCCCGCTGCCGGGTGGCGGCTCCTACGCCGACTTCCTCGACCGCGGGCGGACCGAGACCCACCTGCGGACGCAGGGGTTCGCCGAAGCGGACATCGAGGGACTCCGCGGCTACTCCGAGGTCGTCGACCGCGCACGGTTGCGCCTCCGCCACGGCGAGGCGGGCGACACTTGGCAGGTGCCCTCGCCGACCCGCGAGGAGGTCGAGCGGATCCTGGGCGACGAGGAGCTGATCGGGCTCGTCTTCGAGGACTCGATCGCCGAGCTGCTCGACCGCTACGTCGACGACCAGCGCCTCAAGGACGCGCTCTTCAGCCAGGGGCTGATCGGCACCTTCGCCGGCCCCCGCGACCCCGGCACGGCGTCGATCAGGCTCATGCACCACCAGGGCGACCTCGAGGGCCTCGGCTCCGTCTGGGGCTACGTGGACGGCGGCATCGGCCGTGTCTCGTTCGCGATCGCCGAGGCGGCGCTCGAGGCCGGCGCGACGCTCGCGACCGGGGTCCCGGTCGCCCGCATCCGCCCGGGCGAGGGCGTCGAGCTCTCCTCGGGCGAGTTCCTGCGCGCTCCCATCGTCGTCTCGAACGCGGACCCGAAGCGTGTGCTCGCGATGCTCGCCGACAGCGACGCGGTCCCTGAGGACTATCGCGAGCGCCTCCGGCTCTGGGACGTTTCCTCGCCGGTGGTGAAGCTGAACGTCGCCCTCAAGCGCGCCCCGACGTTCGCCCAGGCCGAGGACTTCGATCACCTGCGGGCGATGATCGCGATCACGCCCGGACTCGAGGCCGCCCAGGAGGCCTACGAGGCGGCGTGCCGCGGCGAGCCCGCGTTCGGCTTCTGCGAGCTCTACTTCCAGAGCGCCTACGACCCGACTGCGGCGCCACCGGGCCATCACGTGATGAGCGTCTTCTGTCAGTACGCGCCCTACGAGCTCGCCGAGGGGACGTGGGACGAACGTCGCGACGAGATCGCCGCATCGATCCTCGACCGGATCGCCGAGCATGCGCCCGACATCCACGACTGCGTCGCCGAGGTGCAGGCCCTCGGCCCGCCGGACATCGAGGAGCGGATCGGCCTCAGTGGCGGCCACATCTTCCAGGGGCAGGCGCTCCCGGCGCAGATGTGGGATCGGCGGCTCGAGGCCAGGACTCCGGTCGAGGGCCTCTACCTGTGCGGGGCGGCAACCCACCCCGGCGGTTCGGTGATCGCGCTCAACGGGCGGATCGCGGCGATGCAGGTGCTCGATCAGCCGCCTTCGGCGTCGGTGTCCGGCTCAGCCTCCGCCTGAGAGCCGAGCGCGGCGAACTCGGCCGTGTCGACGGGAAGGCTGACCCCGCAGAAGTCTTTGCCCATCGGGGTCAGGTGGATGCTGCGGCGGACGATGTGCGAGAAGCGGCCGGCCTCTTTGAGCGCCGCCGACACGTCGGGCTGTACCTCGAGCACTTGGTAGCGACTCCGGTCGATGACTGCCTCGTGGGCGAACCAGATCAGCCCGAGCCGGTTGAGGTTGTTGAGGTAGGCGGGCAGTTGATCGCCGAAGCGGAGGCCGGCCTCGGCGGCGATCATCGAGAAGCCCTGGGCGACCAGGCGAGAGCCGGGGACGAACGCGAGGCCGGAGCGGATGTCGACTGCGGGCTGCGGGCCCTCGGTGTAGAACAGGCGCAGGATGCGCGCCTCGTCCGGGGCCAGCTCGCCGAGCATGCGCTCATAAGCGGGATGCGAGCCCTGGCTGTAGCGGACGTCGGCCGATGCCTGAAGCAGCGCCTCGCCCCGGTCGCGAAGGGAGGGCCCGACGTCACCCGAGCTCGCTCCGGGGCGCCAGGCTGCGTCGCCGACGAGGTCCTGGAATGCGTCGGTGAGGCGGCCGTCGCCGTCGACGATGCCGAGCAGGCGCCGGGCGCCGGCGCGCATCTCGGCGCCGGCTTCCTCTACCAGGTCGACCGCCGAGTCCCCGGAGGCCGCTGCGCGGGCGACCCGCGAGCCGATGCGGACCGAGGTCTCGACCGACCAGCGGGTCGTCTGCCACCAGGCGCGCCCGGCGATTCGAGCCAGCCCGGGGAGCGAGTCGAGCGCGCTGTCCTCCTCGGCGGGAGCGAGCGCCCCTCCGCCCGCCTCCTCCTTCTCGCGATCGACAGCCATCGCTCAGACCCCGAAGATCGCGAGGTGGAGAAGGCCGGCGCCGAACCCGAGGACGGCGCCGTGGGCGTAGAGCATCCACTCGTCCTCCTTGATCGCCGATCGCAGCAGCTCGACGAAATCGGGATAGGGGAGCTCGCGCATCCGGGCCGAGAACATCTCCTTGATCTTCGCGCCCTGCTGGGTCGAGAAATCCTCGTCGGAGAACGGGGTCATCGTGTAGTCGACCGCCTCGGCGGCGACCGAGTCGCGGATCGTGTCGTACTCGCGGGTGCCCATCGCAACGCGCACGGCGGGGCGCAGGGGACCCGTCGCGCGATCTACCGCCGGGCGCAGTGCGGTCTCGAACATCTGCCTCGTGCGGTCCGAACGCGGGCCGTGGAGGAGGTGGTCGCCGATATTGCCGAGGGTGACGATGTCGAGCGCGATGATCCCGGCGTAGATGTCGGCGACCTCTTCCTTTCGCCGCAGGAAGAGGCCGTGCATCGTGAACGGCCCGATCTTGCGCGGCTCGACCGGCTCGAAGATCAGGAGCATCCCCCAGAGGTTGGTGACCCAGCCGACGAACACGCCGCAGACCGGCAGGACCCACCAGTAGGGGAAGAGCTCGACGACGAAGATCACCGGGATCCCGAGCAGGAACCCGAAGATGAAGCCGAAGTTGATCATCAGCCGCAGCTCGCGCTTGCCGACGTCCTCGAAGACCTTGTTCGCGAGCTCGGGATGCGCCTCGAGGTGGCGGATGACCATCAGCTTGGGGTCGAGCAGCTGATCGATGTTGTCGGCGATCTCGCCGGTGACGATGTCCTCCACGATCGCCGGCAGCTGCTGCTGGACGCGCGCGTGGACGGCCTCGCGGACCCGCGGCGGGAGGTCGTTCCAGAGCTTCGAGTGCTCGCGCTCCATGATCCGCTCGACCACGTCGTGGATGTCGTCCTGGGCGACCGAGAGCACGTGCTCGGCGATCGCCTCCGGATCGAGCTGCTGGTAGAACTCGCTCGCCGTCCCGAGCTTCGCGATCCCCTTGTCGACCGCGATCGAGCCCATCTTCGCCGCCCGGTTGGGCACGATCCCCTGCCAGCCGATGCCGCCGTGCATGATCCCCGGGATCTCCTGGAGACGACGCGGCAAAAGCTGCGCCGCGGCTGCGAGTCCGGGGATGCGGAAGCCGTGAAAGTGGATCGGGTGGAACAGCATCCAGACCCCGGTCCAGTTGATGATGTAGCCGATCACCCCGGTGAACACCGGGATCGAGATCTGCTTCACGAGCTCCGAGTCCATCGGGCCGAACCCTACCCCCGGTAACTTCGAGCGATGCGTCGGCTCTTCGCCCTCGTGGCTGCGGTCATCCTCGTCGACACGATGTTCTACGCGGCGATCGTGCCGCTCTTGCCGACGTACGCCGACGACCTCGGTCTCTCGAAGACCGCGACCGGCATCCTCTCCGCCTCCTACGCCGCGGGGACCCTGATCGCCTGCATCCCCGCCGGCTTCTTCGCCGCACGGGTCGGCGTGCGGCCCGCGATGCTCTTGGGCCTCGCGTTGCTCGCGCTCTCGAGCGCCGCCTTCGCCTTCGCGGACAGCATCGTCGTCCTCGACGTTGCGCGGTTCGCCCAGGGCCTCGGCGGCGCCTGTGCCTGGACCGGCGGCCTCACCTGGATCATGACCGCGTCTCCTCGCGAGCGCCGCGGCGAGATGATCGGCTCGGTCCTCGCGGTGGCGATCTTCGGGATCATGCTCGGCCCGGTCCTCGGCGGCGTCGCGAGTGAGCTCGGCCCGGAGGGAGTGTTCGGCGCGGTTGCTGTGATCGCGGCTTGCCTCTTCGTCTGGGCGGCGACGGCGGAGGGCGTGGAGCCCGATCCGCCCCTTCCCGTGCGGACGGTTGTCTCGCTGGTCTCGACCCCGCGGATCCTTGCGGCGATCTGGCTGGTCACGCTGCCTTCGATCCTCGCCGGCCTGTTCGACGTGCTCGTGCCGCTGCGCCTCGACGACCTCGGCGCCGGCGCGATCGGCATCGGCGCCGTCTTTCTCATCGCCGCCGCTGTCGAGGCCGTGGTCAGCCCCATGATCGGCTCGCTCTCGGACCGCCGCGGGCGGCTCGTGCTCATCCGCGCCGGCCTCTGGGCTTCGGCGATCACCGGGGCGATCCTGTGGCTGCCCGGGACCGTCGTCCTGCTCGGGGTCGCGACCACGGCCGTCATCCTCTGCCTCAGCCTGCTGTGGACGCCGGCGATGGCGCTGCTCTCCGATCGTGCCGAGGCCGGCGGGCTCGACCTCGCCTTCGCCGCGGCGCTCGTCAACCTCGCGTGGTCGGGCGGGCAGGTAGTCGGCGGCTCCCTCGGAGCCGGCTTCGCCGAGGTGACCAGCGACGCGGCTGCCTACCTGCTCGTCGCATCGCTCTTTGCAGTGACGGCGCTCCGGTTCCTCATCGTCCGGCGGCCTGTTTTAGCCTGAGGGCCAGTGGGACGGTTGGGAGCAGCACTCGCGAGCGCCGCGATCCTCGCGGTGGCGGCCGCAGGCGCCGGTGGCGCGGACGCGCCCAAGCGCGAGACCCTGCACGCGTACGCCTCCTGCAACAGCAAGGGCAAGGGCGCCGATGACTTCTGCCTCCAGGGCGACAAGCCCGTCGCCGTGTTCGTCTCGAATGACAAGGCGAAGGTTCCCTACGAGTTCTGCTTCAGGGCGAAGGGCGAGCGTCGCCACTGCAAGGACCGCCGCACCCGCAAGCAGGGGCAGCGCTCGCGGACCGCGTTCGACGTCGACGGACCCGCCACGTACAAGCTCTCCTGGTCGGTCAACGGTCGCGTCGTCGAACGCGACTCCCTGCTGGTCCGCGAGCGCAGCATGCTGATCATCGGCGACTCGATGGGCGAGGGGACCGAGCCCTACCTGCCCGGCGCCCTCCCGGGGTGGAAGGTGGAGCAGAACGTTGCCCGCTCCCGCCACGTCAACGAGGGAATCTCGATCATGCGCAGCCGCGGCGGCCTGCCGACGGTGATCGTGATGAGCCTCGGCGGCAACGACGACCCGTCGGCAGTGAGCACGTTCAAGCACTACGTCGACGAGGCGCGCCAGATCGCCGGCAAGACCCGCTGCATCGTCTGGCCGAACGTGGTCGTGCCCCCGCGAAACGGCGTCAGCTTCTCGGGCTACAACGAGGTCCTCGACGACACGGCCAGAAAGCACGACAACTTCCGCGTTCTCGACTGGGTCAAGATCGTCAACGAGCACCGCTACTGGCTCGCCTCCGACGGCGTCCACGTGACCGCCACGGGCTACCAGTTCCGCGCCCGCGCGATTGCGCGCCAAGTCGAGTCCTGCTAGACGGCCTTTCCGCCGAACCGGGCATTAATTGCGGCCCCGGGTGAACGAACCCTCCGTCCTGCGTGGGCGCGGATTCTCCGAGTGCGCCCATGGTCGGCCGGGCGATAAACGACCATGTTTCGGACATAAAAAGCGTATTCATACGGATTATTTGCTCTAACCCTTGACAAATGCGCGCGGGTGTGAAGGAATGCCCCGCGTGAGGAGACGGAGCGGCTCCCTGACCTCCCTGCGGGAGGGGAACCGAAAGCGCGTTATCGATGCACTGCGCCAGCGCGGCACTGCCAGCCGCGCCGAGTTGGCGCGGATCACCGGCCTCTCGCGCTCGACGATCTCAACCATCGTCGGCGACCTGGTCGAGGCCGGGCTGGTCGGCGAGCGCGACGAACAGTCGGCGGACGGTGAGGCGCACGCGGGCCGGCCCCCGGTCATGGTCGCGCTCAACAGCTCCGCGGGCCTCGCGCTCGGGATCGACTTCGGTCACCGTCACCTGCGGGTCGCGGTGTCCGACCTTGCCCACAGCGTCCTCGCGGAGGCCTGGCGCGAGATGGACGTCGACCACTCCGCGAGCCACGGGCTGGATGCCGCCGCCGAGTTCGTCGAGCAGGTGCTCGACGAGGCGGGCGCCGAGCGCAGCCGGGTGATCGGGGTCGGAATGGGGCTGCCGGCGCCGATCGACCGCGCCAGCGGCACCGTCCAGGACTCATCGATCCTTCCGGGCTGGGTCGGCGTCGACGCCGCCGCCGACGCCTCGAAGCGCCTCGGGATGCCGGTCGAGGTCGAGAACGACGCGAACCTCGGGGCGCTTGCCGAGCTCGCCTCTGGCTCCGCCACCGGCCGCTCCGAGGTTGTCTACATCAAGGTTTCGACCGGGATCGGAGGCGGCCTGATCTCGGGCGGCCGCCTCCAGCACGGGGCCGCCGGCACCGCCGGCGAGATCGGCCACATGGTCGTCGTCGACGGGGGGCCGGTGTGCCGCTGCGGCAACCGCGGCTGCCTCGAGACGGTGGCGTCGACGCGCGCCGTCGCGCGGCAGCTGAGCGAGAGCCGGCGCGAGGACGTTTCGACGCGGCGCCTGCTCGAGCTCTGCGAGGGTGGCGACGCGGCGGCCCGGCGGCTGATCGGCGACGCCGGTCGGGCGCTCGGGGTTGCTGTCGCGAACCTCTGCAACCTCGTCAACCCCGAGTGCGTGATCTTCGGAGGCGATCTGAGCGCCGCCGGCGACGTGCTGCTGGACCCCGTCCGCGAGGTGGTCCGGCGCAACGCGATCCCGAGCGCGGCCGAGGCGGTCGAGATCGCCGCCGGCGTGCTCGGCGACCGGGCGGAGTTGCTCGGCGCGCTGGCGCTGGTCATGCACGACTCGGATCGCTTCTTCGCCTCCCAGCTCGAGCGGGAGGCCGCATGAGTACGGGGGATGAGATTTGGGCAAGAACAAGAAGTCGCGCGACACGCGCGTCAGAGAGGAGAGGGCCCATGAACGCAGGCTGGCTCAACAACGCGGAGAGGACCTGGGGATGACGGACGTGAAACGAAACCGGCGCTGGCTCGTCGTGCTCGCCACCGCGGTGGCAGCGTTGACGATCGCCGCATGCGGCGACGACGACGAGTCGAGCGACGACGGCGGGACTGAGACCACCGCTTCCAGCGAGGGCGGCAGCGGGACGATCGGATTCCTGCTCCCCGAGTCGCAGACGGCGCGCTACGAGTCGCAGGACCAGCCGCTGTTCGAGGCCAAGGTTGCGGAGCTCTGCCCCGACTGCGAGATCTTCTATCAGAACGCCGATCAGGATCCGGCAAAGCAGCAGCAGCAGGTTGAGGCCGCGGTGACCGAGGGCGTCGACGTGCTCGTCCTCGACCCGGTCGACTCGACCGCCGCAGCCGGGATGGTGACCCGGGCCCAGCAGGCCGACATCCCGGTGATCAGCTACGACCGGCTGATCCTCGATGCCGACCTCGCCGCATACGCCGAGTTCAACAGCCCGGAGGTCGGTAAGCAGCAGGGCGAGGCCCTGGTCGAGAAGCTCTCCGAGGACGGCAATCCCACCGGGCCGATCGTTCAGATCAACGGCGACCCGAAGGACAACAACGCGAAGCTGTTCAAGGAAGGCGCGACGGCGGTGTTCGAGCAAGAGGGCATCGACGTCGCCGAGGAGTACGACACTCCTGACTGGCTGCCCGAGAACGCGCAGCAGGAGATGGATCAGGCGATTACCGCGCTGGGCCAGGACGGCTTCAAGGGCGTCCTCGCCGCCAACGACGGTACCGCGGGCGGCGCGATCGCGGCGCTCAAGGCCGCCGGGCTCAATCCGGCCGACATCCCCGTCACCGGCCAGGACGCCGAGCTGGCGGCGATCCAGCGGATCATCGCGGGCGAGCAGTACATGACGGTCTACAAGCCGATCAAGCCGCTCGCCGACAACGCCGCGGCCCTGGCGGTCGCGGTGATCAACGGCGAGGATCCGGCCGAGTCCAGCGTGATCAACGGGACCGAGGACAACGGGATGGAGGACGTCCCGGCGGCGATCACCGACACGGTGCCCGTGTTCGCGGACAACGTGAAGGACACGATCATCGCGGACGACTACTGGAGCGTCGAGGAGATCTGCACGAAGGAGTACGCGCAGGCCTGCAAGGACGCGGGCATCCAGTAGGCAGGAGATGACCAAACCCCATGACGCGCGAGGAGAGGTGAGCAGCAGATGAGCGAGAACCCGACCGGAGCCGCTGCTCCGGGCCCTGCCTCGGGATCAACGCCTCTCCTCGCGCTCAAGGGGTACACGAAGAGCTTCGGCGCCGTCGAGGCGCTGAAGGACGTCGACCTCGAGCTCCACGCCGGCGAGGTGGTGGGGCTCGTGGGCGACAACGGCGCCGGCAAGTCGACGCTGATCAAGGCGATTTCCGGCGCCCAGCCGGCCGACAACGGCGAGACCCACTTCGAGGGCCGCTCGGTCGGGCTCAGCAGTCCGCACGATGCGACCACGCTCGGGATCGCGACCGTCTACCAGGACCTGGCCCTGTGCGAGAACCTGGACGTGGTCGCCAACCTCTTTCTCGGGAAGGAGGTCTCGAACGGGGCGCACTGGATCCTCGACGAGACCGCGATGGAGCACAAGTCCACGGAGCTCCTTGGCTCGCTCGGGGTGACGACGATCCGCAGCGTGCGGACCGACGTCGAGAACCTCTCGGGCGGCCAGCGACAGGCCATCGCCGTCGCCCGCTCGCTGCTCGGCGAGCCGAAGGTGGTGCTACTCGACGAGCCCACGGCGGCGCTCGGTGTGGTCCAGACGAAGCAGATCCTCGAGCTGATCGCCCGCCTCCGCGAGCGCGGCCTTGGGGTGATCGTGATCAGCCACAACCTCGCGGACGTCTTCGAAGTCGCGGATCGGATCGTCGTCCTGCGCCTCGGACGGGTCGCCGCGACCTTCGACGTTCGCGACGCGCGCCAGGAGGAGGTCGTTGGCGCGATCACCGGCGCGGAGTTCGGGACAGAAGATCGCGCGACCGAGGAGACGCCGCTGTGAGCGCGGTTGGCGAAACGGCCGAGACGGCCCCGCGGATGACGATCGGCGAGGCGCTGCGGCGCCTCGGGCGCGGCGAGCTCGGCTCGCTGCGGGTGCTGATCGGGATCGCGGTGATCTGGACGATCTTCCAGATCGCCAACGACCGGTTTTTGAGCGCCGTCAACCTCTCCAACCTCACCCTGCAGATCGCCGCCGTGGCGACGATCTCGATCGGGGTCGTGCTGGTATTGCTGCTCGGCGAGATCGACCTCTCGGTCGGCGCCGTGAGCGGTCTCGCCGCATCGGTGATGGCGGTCGTGAGCGTGAACGAGGGGCTCGACCCGGCGCTGGCGATCGTCGCCGGCCTCCTGGTCGGGACGCTGATCGGGCTCTTCAACGGCTTCATGGTCACGTTCTTCGGGATCCCGTCGTTCGTGGTCACGCTCGCCGGCCTGCTCGCGTGGCAGGGCGCTCAGCTCGCGGTGCTCGGAAGCACGGGCTCGATCAACCTGCCGCCGAGCATCATCGTCGACCTCACCTCGACCTTCTTCGAACCGGCGATCGGGTGGGCTCTGGCGGCCGGATCGATTGCGGCCTACGGCGGGAGCGTCATGTTCGGCCGGCGCAGGCGCCAGACGGCCGGCCTCGAGGTCGAGCCGATCGCCAGGGTCGTCATCCGGATCGTGATGGTCGCCGCGGCGACCATCGCCACCGTCGCGATTCTCAACGCCGACCGCGGCGTGCCGCTTGCCGTGGTGATCGTGATGGTGCTGATGGTGGTGTTCACGTTCATCACCGAGCGCACCCGCTACGGGCGCCACATCTTCGCCGTCGGCGGCAACCAGGAGGCCGCGCGCCGCGCGGGCATCGCCGTCAACAAGGTCAAGATCAGCGTGTTCGCCCTCGCGTCGACGCTCGCGGCTTTCGGCGGCATCCTCGCCGCATCGCGCCTCTTCGCCGTCAACCAGCAGTCGGGCAGCGGCGACGTGCTCCTGCTCGCGATCGCCGGCCCGGTGATCGCAGGCACCAGCCTCTTCGGCGGCCGCGGCTTCGTCTTCTCGGCGCTCCTCGGCGCGATCGTGATCGGCTCGATCTCAAACGGCATGGACCTCCTCGGCCTCGACTCCGACGTGAAGTTCATGGTCACCGGAGCGGTCCTCCTGGCCGCGGTGACGATCGACGCGGCGACGCGGCTGCGCCGACGGTCGAGCACCCACTAGTCGGCCCGGCTCTAGACTCACCCAACAGGACTAGACCACTAGCTAGGAGGCCCGGTGCGGCTTGGTGTGGGCGCGGCGCTCGTCGCCGGCGAGATGATCGACGGCGACGTGACCATCGAGGACGGCCGCGTGGCCGAGGTTGGCGTTTCCTCCCCAGGCAGGGGCGTGGCGGTTCCCGGCTTCGTCGACCTCCACATCAACGGGTACCTCGGGATCGACTTCCTCACCACCGACGAGGCAGGCTACGCGCGCGCCGCCGAGGCCTTGGCCCGCGCCGGCGTCGTCGCGTTTCAGCCCACCTTCGTCTCGGCTCCGATCGACGACTACGCGGGCGCGCTGTCGACGGCCGACGCCGCGCGGGTGACGCTCGCCGAGCGTCCTCTCCCGCGCCTGCTCGGGATCCATCTCGAGGGCCCGTTTCTCGAGCCGCAGTGGGCTGGAGCGCACGACCCGACCCACCTGCGGGTCCCGGACGCGGACGACGCCGCGGAGCTGATCGCCTACGGCCCGGTGAGGATGATGACGCTGGCGCCCGAGCTGCCCGGCGCCCACGAGCTCATCGACCAGCTCCTCGCGGCGGGCATCGTCGTCTCCTGCGGGCATTCGGACGCGGACGCCGAGGCAGCCCACGCCGCGTTCGCCCGCGGCGCCTCGGCCGTGACCCACATCCACAACGCCCACCGTCGCTGGCAGCCGCGCGATCCCGGCCTCGCCGGGGCGGCGGTCGTACGCTCGGACGTGTTCGTCCAGGCGATCGTCGACGGCGTCCACCTCGCACCGGAGTCGGCGTACGCCACGTTCCTCGCCGCCGGCGAGCGCCTTTGCCTGGTCAGCGACGCGGTGGCGGCCGCCGGGATGGGGCCGGGCGAGTACACCCTCGGCGGGACCGCCGTCCACGTTGCCAACGGGGCCGTGAGGCTCGCCGACGGCACACTCGCCGGGAGTCTGCTGACCCTCGACGGTGCCGTCCGGAACCTCGTCGCGAGCGGCGCCGGGTTCGAACGCGCGGCCCACGCGGCCTCCACGACGCCGGCACGCCTCATCAACCGTCCGGACCTGGGAACCCTGGCCCCGGGGGCGGGCGCAAACGTCGCCGTCCTCGACGACCGGCTCGAGGTCACGCGCACCCTGATCGACGGCGCCGAGGCGTTCGCCGCCTAGCGGGTCAGGGTGACCTTCTCCAGGCCGGGCGGGCGATCGGGGTCGACTCCTCGGTGTAGGCCCAGCGCCAGCGCGAGCTGTTGGGCGCGGACGACGGCGGGTAAGACCGCCAGCGCCTCCGGGAGGCGGCGCTCGAAGGGCAGCTCCGCGCCCGCAGCGTCAGCGAGGCGGAGCACCGTCCCCCCGCGATCGCGCCAGCGCTCGGCGAGCTCGGCGACATCGGCCGCCGCCGGCCCCGCCGCGCTGATCGCAAGCATCGGCACCCGGCCACCTCCGATCGTCGCCGGCCCGTGCCGGAAGTCAGCGGCCGACCAACCCTCGGCGCGGACGCCCGCCGCCTCGCGCAGCTTCAGCGCCGCCTCGAGCGCCACCGCAAGCAGGTAGCCGCGGGCGACGCAGGCCAGGCCGCTCGCCTCACCCAGCGCATCGGCCGCTCGGTCCGCCGGCCCGGGGTCCGCGAGCACGTCGGCGACCGCTGTCGGCGCGGCGTCCCAGTCGGAGTCGTCCCAGGGGACCGGTCCGAGCGCTTCGGCGATCGTCGCCATCGCAACCAGCTCGGCGACGAGCGTCTTCGTCGCCGGTACCGCGAGCTCCTGTCCGGCGCCGAGGGCGAGGGCGAGGTGAGCGCCCGCCGCGAGCGGGCTCTCCGGGTCGTTGGTGACTGCGACGGTCCGCGCGCCCGACGCCCGGTAGGAGTCGAGCACCGTCGTGATCTCGGGGGTGCGTCCGGACTGGCTCACGCCCACCGCGAGCCAGCCCTCGAGCTTCGGCTCGAGCCCGTACATGGTCGTGAGGCTGGGTGCGGCGAGCGCCACCGGGCGGCCGGTCGCCGCCTCGAACAGGTAGCGGCCGTAGATCCCGGCGTAGTCGGAGGAGCCGCGGGCCACGATCACGGTGCCGACGGGCGCGTCGGCGAGCAGGGCGCGGAGGGCGGCCACGAGTTGGGGCCGCCGGGCCGCGAGCCCCGCGATCACCTCGGGCTGCGCCGCCATCTCGGCCGCCATCCGGGCGCCGTGGTCGTTCACGAGCGAGCCCCGTCGTCGGTTCGCACCTGCAGCAGGTCGATCTCGTAGCGGTCGCCGCGGTAAAGCGAGACGGCGTAGAAGACGGGGGTGCCCGCATCGTCGCGGGTCACGGTCTCGAAGCGGAGTCCCGGCTGTCCCGCCACGACCCCGAGCAGCGCGGCATCCTCGCCCTCGATCACGACCGCTGCGGCGCGCTGGTCGGCGTTTAGGAGCCGCACGCCCCAGCGCTCGCTCAGCAGCTCGAACAGCGAGGCCTCGGTGAAGTCGGCATCCACGATTCCCTCGAAGGGGCCGATCGGCAGGTACGCCTGCTCGACGGCCATCGCCACGTCGTCGGCCACGCGCACGCGGTCCAGGCGCAGCACCGGATTGCCGGGCGCGAGCTCGAGCCGGGCCGCGACCAGGTCCCCAGCTTCGACCTCCTCCTGGGCGAGCACGGTCGAGCTCGGCACCATGCCGCGACTCCGCATGTCCTCGGTGAACGAGCTCAGCTCCAGTGCCTGCGCGACCCGCGGCTGAGCGACGAAGGTTCCGCGCCCCTGGAGCCTGTAGGTGAGTCCCTCGGCGGTGAGCCGGTCGATCTCGCTGCGGACGGTCATGCGCGCGACGCCGAAGCGCTCGGCGAGCTCGCGCTCGGAGGGCAGCTCGCTGCCGGGAGGCAGGCTCGCGAGCAGACCCTCGAGGATCGCCCGCACCTGCGCGCCCTTCGGCCGTGTGCCGGCGAGCCGGCGGGGAAGCCGCGCCGCCGCGGGACGCTCCCCGGCGTTGCCCGGCTTACCGCGGCGCGCCATCGGGCTGCCGCGCGGCCGCCAGGAAGCGTTCGGTGAGCGCCGCCGGATCGGCGATGGCCGTACCGACGACGACTGCGAAGGCACCGGCATCGAACGCGGCGCGCACGGTCTCGGGAGAGCCATAGCGGCCCTCTGCGAGGACGGGGCAGTCGAGCTCGCCCACCAGCGCGGCCACGAGGTCGAGGTCGGGGCCCGCCGGAGTTTCATCCACCGTGTAGCCGGAGAGTGTCGTCGCGACCGCGGTGGCGCCGGCATCACGCGCGGCGATCCCGGACTCGAGTGAGTCGACGTCGGCGAGCAGAGGCACGCGCAACGAACGGAGCTCGCCCAGCAGCTCGGCCCGCGACCGGCCGCCGGGGCCCGGGCGGAGCGTCGCATCGAGCGCGAGTACGTCCGCGCCGGCGGCGGCGACCTCCTGCGCGTCGGCGAGCGCCGGCGTGATCCGAACGGGCGTGCCTTCGACGTCGCGCTTTCGCAGGCCGATGACAGGCACGCTTACAGCAGCCTTGACCGCGGCGATGTCGGCTCCACCCTCGGCGCGGATGGCTGACGCCCCGGCCTCGGTCACGGCGGCCGCGATCGCGGCAACGTGCGCAGGTTGGTCGAGTGGTCCCCCTTGTCGTGCCTGAACGGAGACGACGAGGCCCCCCTTGATCGCCGACAACGCGTTGCTCACGACTCCTCCAAGAGCAGCCCGGCCGCAGCGGGCACGCGACCGGGATCGCGCGCGAGCTCACTCGCGCCCGCGATCGCGTCCCCGAGCGGTTCGTCGAGCGTCGCGGTCGGCCAGAGCTCGGCGAGCCGGCGCGCGAAGGCGTGTCGCACCGGTGCTCCGGCGGCGAACACGCCGCCGGTGTAGGAGACCGCGGCCGGATCGGTGGAGTCGAAGACGCGGCCGAGGGCGGCGGCGACGGAGCTCGCGAGCTCCTCACCGGCCGTGGCGAGAATCGCGAGCGACGCGTGCTCGCCGTCATCGGCAAGCGAGCTGACCTCGGCGGAGAAGGAGGCGATCGTGCTCGTCGGCGCAGGGGTGCGGTGGATCGCGTGCGGGAGCTGGTCGAGGGGGCCGAAGCGCCGCTCGGCGGCCGCGCGAAGCGCCGCTGACCCACCGCGGCCGTCGTGCTCGCGGAGCGCCTGGTCCAGCCCGGCGCGGCCGATCGCGTAAGCACTACCGGCGTCGCCGAGAAGCGATCCCCAGCCGTCGACCTTCGCCCAGCGACCGCCGCTCGAGGCAGTGACGACGGTTCCGGTGCCGGCCGCAACCACGGCGCCCGGGCGGGAGCCGAGCGCGCCGAGGTGGGACGTGTAGCCGTCGCTGGCGATCGCGACCCGGGGCGAGCCGAGCTCGCGGCCGAGGTGCTCGGCGAGCGCGCGCAGCTCGGCCGCGCTCAGCGACTCGAAGCCGGACAGGCCGACTCCGACCGCGGGGCGGCCGGGCAGCGCTCCGAGCTCGCCGATTGCGTGGAGGACCGGGTTCGCGATCGCGTCGGGGCTCGTTGCTCCCTCGAGCCGCGGCACTCCGGGGCCGATCGCGAGACGCCGGCCGCGCTGGTCAACCAGCGCGGCCCGCGTCTGCGTTTGGCCGGCGTCGACCGCGAGCGTCGCCGAGCTCACTCGAGTCCGGCGTCCTGACATGCCGCCTTGTACTCGCCGGCGCAGATCTCGCTGACGTCGAGAAATCCGTCGTCGATCAGCACGTCGACGTTCTCGTCCGTGATCGCGATCGTGTCGAGCAGGACCGACGGCACCTCCTTGGCGCCGTTGTCGACCGCCTCCGAGGCGAGGTCGGCCGGCGGCTCCTCCCCCTGAGCCAGCGGCACAGCGAGCTCGGCAGAGGACTCGGCGATGTCGCTGATCGGCTGGTAGACGGTCATCAGCTGCTGCCCCGCGAGGACCCGTTGCACGGCGGAGAGCTCGGCGTCCTGGCCGGTCACCGGGATCTCGGCAGGGTCGACATTTGCGCCGCGCATGGCCGCGATCGCGCCCGTCGCCATGCCGTCGTTGGCGGAGTAGACCGCGTCGAAGCCGTCGGCCCCGAGATTCGTGATGGCCTGCTCCATCTCGCGCTGGGCCTCGTCGGGGCTCCAGTCGGGCGTGTCGTACTCCTCCACGATCTCCGCGCCGGTCTTGTCGAAGATGTCGTGGGCGCCGTCCTTGTACGGCTTCGAGTTGCTGTCCGTGGGCGCCCCGTTGATCATCACGATCCTTGGGTTGTCGACCCCGTTCGCCTCGAGCTCGTCCATCAGGACCTCCGCCTGCTGCTGGCCGACCTTGAACGGGTCGATCGAGACGTAGTTGGTGAGCTCGGCGTCCGGGATCAGGCGGCCGTACGCGATCACGTCGACACCAGCCTGCTGCGCACGCGAAACGATCGATCCCGCGGAGACGACATCGACGGCGCTGATCACGATCACCTGGGCGCCGTCGGTGATCGCCGCTTCGGCCTGCTGCTGCTGCGTGGCGGCGTCGTTGTTCGCGTTCGAGTAGAGCACCTCGCAGTCGGGGCACAGCTCTCCCACGCGGCGCTCGAAGTTGGGCCGGTCCTGCTCCTCGTAGCGGGTCGTCTTCGTCTCCGGCAGGAGCAGGGCGATCTTCCCCGCCTCGCCCGAGCCGCTGCTGCCGCCCGAGTCCTCATCGTCATCCCCGCAAGCCGCGAGGGTGCCCGCTGCGAGCGCCCCGGCGCCGAGCACCGCGATCAGTCTTCTCCAGCGCCTGCTCCGATCGACCATCCGTCTCCTCCTTCGGTAGCCCCCGAACGCGTGGGCGCACGCTAGCAGAGCTGGTCTAGACCAGCCGCGACATCGACCGGCTGCGGCTACCGGGCTACGGCCAAATAGGCTTCGCCGCCTGAAGCTCGGAATCACCTACTTTCCAACCGCCGACGGGGTCGACCCACCGACGCTGGCGCGCATGTGCGAGGAGCGCGGATTCGAGTCGCTCCTCTTCACCGACCACACCCACATCCCGGCGAGTCGAGAGACGCCGTACCCGGTGGGCGGCGAGCTCCCGCACGAGTACCGGGCGATGCACGATCCGTTCGTCGCCCTTACCGCGGCCGCTGCGGCCACCACGGAGTTGCTCGTGGGCACCGGCGTCTGCCTGGTGATCGAGCGCGACCCGATCGTGACTGCGAAGCAGGCTGCATCGGTGGACGTGCTCTCCGGCGGGCGTCTGCTCTTCGGCGTCGGCGCGGGCTGGAACCTCGAGGAGATGCGAAATCACGGCACGGACCCGGCGCGGAGGTTCGGGCGCCTGCGCGAGAGCGTCGAGGCGATCAAGGAGATCTGGCTGAACGACGAGGCCACCTATGAGGGCGAGCAGATCCGGTTCGAGCGGATCTGGTGCTGGCCGAAGCCGCTCCAGCGGCCGCATCCTCCGGTGCTCGTCGGCGGTCATGGCAAGAAGGTCCTGGACCGCGTCCTGGCCTACGGCGACGAGTGGCTGCCCAATCACTTCGGCGACAGCGAGCGCCTTGCGAAGCGGGTCGCGCGCCTGCGCCAAGCCGGCGAGGAGGCCGGGCGCGGACCGATCCCAACCTCGCTCGCAAACGCGAATTCCTGCGCGCCCGGCGGATCTCGAGCGCTACGAGGCGGCCGGCGTTCACCGCATCAGCTATTCCCTGGCGCAAGGCGACGACGCTTCCACGGAGCGGCGCCTCGACCGCTACGCGGCGCGCTTCGCCGAGTACGAGGGCGCCTAGCCACTCGCGAACCCGGTGGGGACGCGCTCCAGCTCGTGCTCGTCGATGACCCGGTCGATGAGGCCGTACTCCACCGCCTGCTCGGGTGTGAAGAAGCGGTCGCGGTCCATGTCGTCGTGGACCCGCTCGGCCGACTGTCCCGTGTGGCGCGCGTAGATCTCGTCGAGGCGCTCGCGCAGGTAGAGGGCCTCGCGGGCGTGGATCTCGATGTCGGTCGCCTGCCCCTGGAAGCCGCCGGTGGGCTGGTGGATGAGGATGCGCGAGTTCGGCAGCGACATCCGCTTACCCGGCGCACCGCCGGTGAGCAGCAGCGATCCCATCGACATCGCGACGCCGAAGCAGATGGTCTCCACGTCGGGCTTGACGTACTGCATCGCGTCGTAGATCGCGAGGCCGGCGTAGACCACCCCGCCGGGGGAGTTGATGTAGAGGGAGATGTCCTTGTCCGGGTCCTCGGCCTCGAGGTGGAGGATCTGGGCGACGATCAGGTTCGCGATCTCGTCGTCGACCGGCTGGCCGAGGAAGACGATCCGCTCGCCCAGAAGGCGGGAGTAGATGTCGAAGCTGCGCTCGCCGCGAGAGGTTTGCTCGATGACCATGGGAATCAGGGGCATGACGTTCCTTTCATCACACGCAACCGATCAGTTGCGTGTCGAGAACCTAGCAAAGCGCAACTTAGAGGTTGCGCTAGGATGCAATCCATGTCCGAGCAACGAGTTGAACGCGAGACCATCCTCGAGGCCGACCCCGGTGAGGTCTGGGACGCACTTACCGACGACGCACTCCTCTCCGACTGGTTCGCCTCCGACGCGACGATCGATCCCGTGGAGGGAGGCGAAGTCGAGTTCGGCTGCGACGACGGCGAGCGACGGGGGACGGTGCGGACCGCCGTTCCCGAGCGCGAGCTCTCCTTCACCTGGGAGCGACCGGGCGAGGGCGAGTCCCTGGTCACGTTCCTGATCGAGCCGGTCGAGACCGGAACCCGTCTCGTCGTCGTCGAGCGCGCGCTCCAGCCGATGGCGATCGCCGCAGGCCCGCGGCTCGAGCTCGAGTGGGCGGGCCGCCTCGGCGCGATCGAGCTCGTCCTCGGCGCCCTCGTCTTCGTCTAGGTCACGCGTGAGCGCACATGCCGAAACCGCCGACGCGGTCTTCTTCGCGCTCGCCGACCCCAACCGGCGGCGCCTCGTCGAGATGCTCGCCGCGCCGGGTCTCGGCGACGGCGACCGGCCTCGCGGCTGAGCTGCCGATCACGCGGCAGGCCGTCGCCAAGCACCTCGGGGCACTCGAGCGAGCCCGCCTCGTATCGCGCCGGCGCGCCGGCCGGGAGACTCATTACGCGCTCGACGCCGACTCGCTCGCGACCGTGAGCGAGTGGGTCGACTCCGTCGGGGCCGAATGGGATGGCCGCCTGCGCCGGCTCGAGCGCACGCTCGACTCGCGTTAACCCCCTGTCGCCGCCGGGGGCGCGCTGCCATCCTCGGTGAATGTCCCGCTACCGGGCGATTCTCACCACCCCTGGCGTCGCGATTCTGTTCGTGTCGACCACGCTCGCCCGGATCCCCTTCGGGATCAACGGGATCGCGGTCCTGCTCTTCCTGCGCGAGGTGTCAGGTTCGTTCGCAATCGCGGGGCTTGGGACCGGAGCGCTGGCGCTCGGCGCCGGCCTCGGCGCCCCGCTCGCGGCGCGCCTGATCGACCGCCGCGGCGTCAATCTGCTCGTGCCGCTCGCCGTGCTCCACGCCGGCGGGCTCCTGACGCTCTGGGCGCTGGGGGAGGCCGGCGCGCCGAACGGCCTGCTGGTGGCCACGGCGGCTTTGATCGGGACCAGCTTCCCGCCCTCGGGCGCCGTCTTGCGCTCGCGCTGGGCGCGCATCTTCGACGATCAGGAGCTGGTCACAAGCGCTTATGCCCTCGACGCGGTGATCGTCGAGCTGTCGTTCATCACCGGCCCCCTGATCACCGCCACGATCATCGCGATCTCCGGGCCGGGCTCGGCGCTCGCCGTTTCGGCGGTCTTCGTCCTCGTCGGCACCCTTCTCTTCCTCGCCCGCTTCCCGGCCCACCTCCATGGAGCCCCGGAGGGCGGTGTGGGGGGCATGCTCGGGGCGCTCGGCGTCCCCGCCGTGCGGATCGTCGCCCTGACGACCATCCCGGTCGGCTTCTGCATCGGCGCGATCGAGGTCGCGATTCCGGCCCTCGCCCACGCCGAGGGCAAGGACGAGCTCAGCGGCGTGCTGCTCGCGATCTGGTCGGCGGGGAGCGCCATCGGCGGCCTCGCCTTCGGCGCCCGGCTGCTCACCGGTGAGCTCAGCGCAAGCTACGTCTGGGTCGCGCTCGCGGTGCCGCTCGCCTGTCTGCCGCTCGCCCTCGCCACCTCACCGCTGATGGCCGCGCCGCTCGCGATCCTCGCCGGGCTGCCGATCGCCCCGCTGATCTCGAGCCGCAACCAGGTGCTCGCCGTCGTCGCCCCCGGCGCCAACGCGACCGAGGCGTTCACCTGGCTGACGACCGCGCTCGTCGCCGGACTCGCGGCCGGCTCGGCGGTCGCGGGCGCCGTCGTCGAAACGCAGGACTGGACGGCCGCGGTGCTCGTCGGCGCCGCGATCGGCTTCGCGGGCGCGGGCCTCTCGCTCTTCGGTCGCCGGGCACTCGTGCCCGCCGCCGCGCTCGGCTGAGCATCGGGAACCCGCGTAACGGTCCGGACCCTCAGCAGACGCGAGGCGGTCGCGGGAGCCGGGATCGACGACGCGCTGATCGGGACCACCCGCCGACGCGACGGGACGAAGCAGATCACCTACGGTGGGAAGCCCCTCTACGGATACGTTTTCGAGTTCGACGGCAACTGGCTCGCGGTGCAGGGCTCGGGCAAACCCGCACCCATCCCCTAGGGGATCGCGTACGGCTAGCCGTACGGTCACCGCACCGCTTGGCGTTTACCGTGCGGTCCATGAGCACTGCCCCAGACGCCGTTCGCTGCCAGGACCTCTCGCGCCGCTTCGGGGAGGGCGAGGCGGCCGTCGACGCGCTCGCCGGCGTCAGCCTCGACTTCCCCAGCGGTCAGCTGACCAGCATCGTCGGGCCCTCCGGCTCGGGCAAGTCGACGCTGATGCACTGCCTCGCCGGACTCGACCGGCCGACCGGCGGCAAGGCCTGGGTGGACGGCACCGAGATCACGACCCTCGACGACGGTGAGATGACCGCTTTGCGACGCGACAAGCTCGGGTTCGTCTTCCAGTTCTTCAACCTCGTGCCGGTCCTCGACGCGGAGGAGAACATCACGCTGCCGCTGCGGATCGCCGGCCGCGACGTCGACGAGGCCTGGCTCGAGTCGCTGCTCGACACCGTCGGCCTCACCGATCGCCGCCATCATCGCCCGGCCGAGCTCTCCGGCGGACAGCAGCAGCGGGTCGCCGTCGCGCGCTCGCTGATCACGAAGCCGGCGGTGATCTTCGCCGACGAGCCGACGGGAAACCTCGACTCGACGGCGAGCGCTCAGGTCCTCGACCTCCTGCGCCGCTCGGTCGACGACCTCGGGCGCACGGTGATCATGGTCACCCACGACCCCCGCGTCGCCGCCTACGCCGACCGGGTCGTGATGCTCGTCGATGGAGCCGTCTCGAGCGACACCACGGTTGACGGGGCCGACGAGGTCCTGCAGCTGATGCAGACCCTCTAGCGACGCGGGACGGCGCCGATGCTCTCGCTCGCAATTCGCAACTTCAGCGCCCGGCCACTGCGTGCGCTCTCGACCGCGCTCGCGGTCTTCTTCGGCGTCGCGATGGTCGCGGGCACGCTGCATGCTGACCGACTCGGTCAACGGGGCCTTCGACGACATCTTCACCGAGGTCAACGAGGGCATCGACGTTCGTGTGACCCCGAAGGTCACCGTCGAGGGCGACTTCGGCGAGTCCTTCGCACGCGCTCTCCCCGAGGACCTGGTCGGACGACGTGCGGCGGTCGACGGGGTCGCGGTCGCCGAGGGCGTGATCGCCGACGACACGATCACGATCGTCGACGCCGAGGGCGAGCGGATCGGCCCGCCCGCGGGCGGGCCGCCGCACATCGCGCTCAGCGTGCCGACCGAGGACGACGCGTTCTCCGCCGTTCACCCTGGTCGAGGGCGAGGACCCGCAGGCGGCCAACGAGGCGCGTCATCGACTCGATCACGGCGGAGGACGAGGGCTACGCGCTCGGCGACACCATCCGCGTCACCGGTGCGGCGGGCGAGACCGACTACACGGTCTCCGGGATCGCCGAGTTCGGCTCCGGCGCTTCGCTCGGCGGCGCCAGCCTGATCCAGTTCGTCAAGAGCGAGGCGCAGCGGCTCACCGGCAAGGAGGGCAGGGTCGACGAGATCGACGTCACCGCCGCCGACGGGATCGTCGCCGGACGAGCTCGCGTTGCGCGTCTCGCGCCGCCCTGCCGGCCGACCTGGTCGAGGTCGAGACCGGCGCGCAGGCCGCCGACTCCGACGCGGCGGAGATCCAGGACAGCTTCAGCTTCCTCACCACGGCGCTGCTCGTATTCGCCGGCGTCGCGGTCTTCGTCGGCGCGTTCCTGATCTTCAACACCTTCTCGATCACGGTCGCCCAGCGCGCCCGCGAATTCGCGATGCTGCGCACGCTCGGCGCCTCCTCGCGGCAGGTCCTCGTCGCGGTGTTGATCGAGGCCGCGCTCGTCGGCCTGCTCGCCTCGGCGCTCGGCATCGCCGGCGGGTTCGCCTTCGTCGAGCTGATCAAGGCGGCGTTCGTGGGGTTCGGCTCCGAGCTTCCGACCGCCGGACTCACGCTCACCGGGACGACGATCGGGATCGCGCTTGCGGTCGGGGTGCTGACGACAGTGGTCGCGGCGCTCAACCCCGCGCGGCGGGCGACCCGGGTGGCGCCGCTCGAGGCGCTGGTCGAATCCGAAGGGCAGCACGGAAGGGGAGGGCGAGCGATCGCGCCGCCGCCGTGATCATCGCCTCGGTCCTGCTCACCGGCGGCGTCGCCCTGTTGCTCGTAGGGCTCTTCACCACGGACGCGATCGACGTCGGCGCTGCCGCTTCTCGGCCTCGGCCTGGTCCTCCTCTTCATCGGTATCGCGATGGTCGGAGACCGCTTCGTCGGGCCGCTGGCGGACGCGATCGGCTGGCCGATCGAGCGCCTGCGCGGGGTCACCGGGCGGCTCGCGCGCGAGAACGCTCAGCGCCAGCCGGGCCGCACGGCGACGACCGCTGCGGCGCTGATGATCGGCGTCGCGCTGGTCGTCTTCGTCGGCGTCTTCGCCTCCTCGATTCGCTCCTCGCTCGGCGACACGATCGATCGCCAGTTCGTCGGCGACGTCGCGATCGTCAACACCGACGGCTTCTCGCCGATTCCGTCGAAGGTCGCCGACGAGGTCGCCGCCATCGACGGGGTGGGCGTCGTCTCGCCGACGACGCTGCTGCCGGCCAAGCTCGGTTCGAACGACGACGACACGTTTCATCGCGGGGATCGACCCGGAGACACTGAACGAGGTCGCCAGCCTGCAGTGGGCCGAGGGCTCGGACGAGGTGGTGACGAATCTCGACGATGACGGCGCGCTCGTCGACGAGCAGTACGCCGAGAAGCACGGTGTGGAGGTCGGCGACTCGATCGCGGTCACCGGACCGAGCGGCGACGTCGTCGACGCGACGGTCGAGGGGATCACGGAACGCAGCCGCTTCATCCTCCAGGACCTCGCTCTCACCCGCGACACGGCCCGCGACCGCCTCGGCGCCCGCGACGACACGACGACGTTCGTCAACTTCGCCGAGGGCGCCGACCCGGCCGCGACCCGTGCGGCGATCGACGAGTTGCTCTCCGAGCGATTCCCGAACGCCGAGGCGCGCTCGCAGGACGAGTTCAAGGAGGACCGCGAGAACGAGATCAACCAGCTGATCAGCCTGATCTACGTCCTCCTCGGGCTCTCGGTCCTGGTCTCGATCTTCGGGGTCGTCAATACGCTCTCGCTCACGATCCTCGAGCGCACACGCGAGCTCGGGATGCTGCGAGCGATCGGCACCTCGCGCAGCCAGGTGCGGCGGATGATCCGTTACGAGTCGGTTGTCACAGCGCTCCTGGGCGCGATCGTCGGCGGCGTGATCGGCCTCGGCCTCGGGATCGCGACGGTGATCGCGCTCGAGTCGGAGGGGCTCGCCCTCTCGATCTCCCCGAGCCTCCCGATCATCGTGCTGGTCGCGGCGATCGTAATCGGCGTCCTCGCCGCGATCCGCCCGGCGCGCCGTGCCTCGCGCCTCGACGTGATCCAGGCGCTCCAGTACGAGTAGCCGGCTAGCGCTCGTGGCGTTCGACGCCGCGGCCGGGATGCCACGACTCGATCACGAGCTTGGTGCGCTCGGGGTTGAGGGCGACGACGACGAGCTCTGAGATCTCGAGCCGGAAGCGGTGCGAGCGCTCGCCCGCTTCGGCTTCCCGGACGATCTCCTCTGCGGTTCCCGCGATCTTCGCGTCGCCTGGCCACGACTTCGGCTCGCCGGAGCCGGAGTGGAGGGCGAAGCGCGGGTCGCGGCGCAGGTCGAGCGCCTTCACCGCCATCCACATCGAGCCGATGAAGAGCTCGCCGGCGCCGAACTCGAGCTCGATCCCGCTGATGCGCGGCGACCCGTCGCGGCGAAGCGTCGCCATGGTCAGATGCGTGTGCGCCTCGAGCAGCTCGCGCGCGCGAGCGGCGAGCTCCGGCTCAGCGGTCTCGACCTCGGCCCAGCGCGCCACGGTCAGTCCTCGAGCTCGAACCAGGCGCCGTCGGGCCCGAGGTTCGCGATCTCGGTCGGCCCGACGCGGGAGCGCTCGCCCCAGCTCTCGTGGATGTGGCCGCACACGGCGAGGCGGGGGCGCCTCGACTCGATCGCCGCGAGGATCGCAGCCGAGCCCAGGTGATCGCCGGCGCTCGACGTGTCGACGTGGCCGCTCGGGGGCGAGTGAACGACGAGGACCCCGCCCGGCGGGCAGCCGGCCAGCAACGCCTGCGCCTCCTCCTCGTCGAGGTCGAAGCTCCAGTCCCATGGGGTGATCGGGATCCCGGCGCCGAGCCCGAAGAAGGCAACTCCGCCGATGTCCGCCGGTTCGCCATGGAGGACGGTCGCCGACCTCCAGTCACGGGCCGCCGCGCGGAGCGCCTCCTCGGTCTCGTTGTTCCCCGGCACGAGGATCGTCGGTGCCTCGATCGGGATCAGAGCGGCGATCGCCTCCTCGAGTCCCTCGTGCACGGAGGCGAAGTCTCCGGCGCCGATGACCACGTCGGCCTCGGCGCTCATCTCGACGAGGCGCTCAGCCTGCCCGAGGTCGCGGTGCAGGTCGCTGAAGGCGAGGATCCTCATTGCGAGGCCAGTTCCGGCTCCGGGTCGGAGGCTGAATCCGCATGGCGGATCCGGTCGCGGGCATCGCGGAAGCGGATCGTCTCGTAGAGGACGAGCCCGATGCAGACGGCGGCGACGGCCAGCAGCGCGACGAGCGCGTCCGCCGAGGTCGCGAGCGGGATCAGAGCGAGGCAGATGACGGCCGCGAGCGCCCGCTGGCGGTTCCACGTGCCGACGTTGCGAAGCCGGAAGCCGACATGGCTGAGGAGATATAGCGCGACGCCACCGCACAGTGCGACGGCCGGCACCGTCTCGAGGGGCGCGTCAACGTAGCCGAGCGTCTTCTTGATCCCGAGGGCCAGCAGGACGATGCCCATGATCATCGGCAGGTGCAGGTAGCTGTAGGAGTCGCGCGCGATCCGGTTTCGCTCCGGCGCCTCCGCGCGCATGAAGCGACGCTCCGCGACGACCGCGACGACGTCGAAATAGGCCCACCAGAGTGCGCCGGCGATCGCGATCCCGCCGAGGGCCCCGATCACGATCCCGGCGCTCAGCGAAACGCCCGCCACGCCGGCGCCGACCGCGACGATCGACTCGCCCAGGGCGATGATGATGATCAGGCCGAAGCGCTCGGCGAAGTGTGAGGGCGAGACGCGATAGCCGTCGACCCCGAACAGGTATGGCCCCGTCAGGTCGACGGTCAGGGCGATGATCCACAGCGATGCCTGGGCGCCACCGTCGAGGAACCCGGCGACGATCAAGAGCGCCGGTGCGGGAAGCGCCGTCAGGCCCAGGTTGCGAACCGCGGCCGCGACGCCCACGTCTTCATTGGCGTAGGCCCAGAAGAAGATGTGCAGCGCGCGGACGACGAAGTAGGCGCAGCCGAAGAGGACGCCGTAGTCATCGAACGCCTCCGGAATCGCGAGCGCCGCGATCAGCATCGCCCCCATCGAGGCGAAGACGACGAGGCGGGCGCTGGTCGCGTCGGCGTCGACGAAGTTGGTGAGCCAGGCGTAGGCACCCCACGCCCACCAGACCGCGGTCAGGATCAGCAGACCCTCGGCGAGGCCCTCCCAGGTCGGGGTCGCCGACATGTACGCGGTGACCTGGGTGAACGCGAAGACGAAGACGAGATCGAAGAAGAGCTCGAGCGGGGCGACCCGCTCCTCCTGCTCGACGTGATGATCGGGCTCGGTCTCGAGCCGTTCGGTCTCCGGCTCCTGCTCGAGCTGTCTCGTCTCAGCCTCGCCGCCGGGCTCGGTCTCCTCCATCGCGCCCGGATGATGGCAAGGCCGCGTGCTCGGCCTCGAGCCCGGCGGCACGCTCGAGCGTCACGCGGTCGAGCTCCGCCTCGGAGAGCGCGTACGCGTTGCCGACTTCTCCGAGCAAGGCGGCCTCGACATCGTCGAGTGTCACCCCCGGAACGAGGTCGTCGATCGCACCCGTCGTCTCGGGTCGCCAGGCGAGCTCGAGCGCGTCGTACACGGGCTCGAGCGCCGAGCGCAGCAGTCCGGACCCGGTGACGACCAGGACCGCGCCGACGTGAGCGCCGCCCGCGATCAACCGCTGCCCGATCCCGGCGAGCTTCAGCTCGCCCCGGGCGTTGACGCTCCAGGCACCCGGGCAGTACTCGCCCTCGATCTCGCCGACACGAGCATCGACGCCGAGCCGCTCGAGCGCCGCCGCGATCACCCCGCTAACGAGCTCGAAGCGGTCCCGGGTCGTCGCCGCCGGGTGGTCGGCCGGGGTCGACCACGCGAGCGCGAGCGACCCCTCGTGAAAGGCCGCGGCGCGACCGCCGGCGAGGCGGACGACGGGCTCGAAGCCGGCCGCCCGGGCGGCCTCGACCGCACGGGGAAAGCCTGCGGACGCGCGGTCCTGCTTCGAGAAGGCGAGCTCGCGAGCCGGCCGGTGGAGGCGCAGCGTCGGCGGCAGCTCCCCCGCCGCGACGCGGGCGAGGATCGCGTCGGAGACCGCGGTGCCGAACGCGGGGCGCTGCGGGAACCCCTGGCGAATCAGCCGTAGGGGCGGGTGCGCGGGATTGTGAGCGTTTGCTTGCAAGTGTGCGACCCCTCACACATATATCGGAGTGCGCCTGCCACTCTGCCCGGCCCACACGGAGCCCGCGGGGCACGCGCCCGGATGGCGCACTTGAGCCTAGCCGCGGGCCACAGCCCGGCACAAACGACTTATCGCACGGCGAGCCGATCGCCGCCCGGGCGCCCAGACGGAGGTGGTCAACCGTGTCACGCACCCGCACCAGCATGCTTCGACTTGCCGTGGCAGCGCTCTGCGTCGCCGGAACGGGGGTCGCCGCAGCCCAGGCCGCAAGCCCTGAGATCGCGCCGCTCGTCCGCCCGGCCGAACGCTTCGCCGAGGCGATCGAGACCCATCGCGAGATCGCCCGCTATCGCGCGCTATTCGCCGAGGCGAAGAAGTTCGACGTGGCGCCGAAGCGCGGCGCGCTCGAGTCCGCCGACGGCGATGCGGCGGTGCTCCGCGACGCGATCACCGCGCTGCGCGAGCGGGTCGAGAAGGCCCGCAAGGCGGCGGCCCGCGAGCCCGACTTCGGCCTCGCCGGTGGCGTCTCGATGGCGACCCTCGACGCGATCGCGGCCTGTGAGTCCGGCGGCGACCCGACGGCGGTCAACGCCGCCGGCTACTACGGCAAGTACCAGTTCGATACCGGCACCTGGGCCTCCGTCGGCGGCTCCGGCAATCCCGCCGAAGCGTCCGAGGAAGAGCAGGACTACCGAGCCTCCCTCCTCTACGCCCAGGCCGGCGCGAGCCCCTGGCCCGTCTGCGGGCAGTAAATACCGAACGTTCCGCCCGCCTCCTCGCCTTCGGCTCCGGGGGCGGGCGGGTCAGGCGTCGACACGGCGCTCAAGGGGCGTCTGAGACGCGCGCCGATGGAGCTGTTGATGGGCGCGAACGAGCTGGTACTCGTGCAGGGGCTCCGCGACACCCGCGGAGCGCTCGAGCGGTGGAACTCCGACCCCTGGTCGGTGCTCAAGGGGTGGGTCGGCGTCGCCCTCATGGTCGCCTCGGCCCTCCTCTTCGCCGTCTGGGTGATCGCTGCGACCGCCCCGGTTGACGTCACCCCGCTCTACATACCGGGAGTCACCGACGGCGCTGATCCCGACGACGTCGCCTCGATCCTGATGCGCAACTCGCTCGTCCTCGCCCTGCACGCGACCGCCTGTGTCGCCGGGTTCATCGCCGGCAGCTCGCTCGCCCTTTCGGCCGAGAAGCGCAGCGGCCTCTCCCGCTGGGTGCACGAGAAGGCGCGTCCGGTGGCGATGGCTTGGGTGGTGCTCGTCACGGGTTTCTCGCTGGTGGCCCAGGCCTACGCACTCGGCCTCACCGGCGGCCAGCTCGCAAACCAGCTCGGGATCTCGCCCGGGTTGCTGGTGGCGTCGGTGCTGCCCCACGCTCTGCCCGAGCTCGTCGCGCTCTTCCTGCCGCTCGCCGCGTGGACGATCGCGAGCCGGCGCAACGAGTGGCACGACCTGCTCGCCGCGACGGTAGCCACCATTGCCATCGCGATCCCAATCCTGATCGCCGCGGCGCTCTGGGAGACGTACGTCTGGCCGCTGATCCTGCTCGAGGTCTCGCCGGTGTACTAGCCGCCCTGGGCGGCCTTGCCTGATTCGCCCGCCGTGCCGAGCAGCGCGCGACGGAAGACCCGCTCTTCATCGTCGAAGAGGAATCCCCACAGGTGCGAGCGCTCGAGCAGGGTCCGGCGCTTCGTCTCGAGAACCGCGCGCCGCGGGAGACCGGCGATTCGCTGTGCGAGAGCCCGCCCGCGTTCGATCACCTCGCCGACGGCCACCTCGCGGACGATCCCGAGCCGGTGCGCCTCGGTCGCGTTGACGATCCGTCCGGTGAGGCAGAGCTCCTGGGCGATCGTGGCGGGGAGCACCGCGCGCGCGGCCGCGTAGCTCGGCGGGATCCCCTTCGGGAGCTCCGGGAAGCCGAAGGTCGCGCGCTCGCCGGCGATCCGCAGGTCGCAAAGCAGCGAGAGCGCGAAGCCGCCCGCGAGCGCGGGACCGTTGACCGCGGCGACCACCGGGCGTTCGCAGTCGCGGACGGCCGCAAAAGCGAGGGTGCTCGTCTCGACGAGGCGCTCCCGGTTCGCCAGGCTGCCGCCGAACTGATCCGTGTCCATCCCCGAGCAGAAGGCCGAGCCGGCACCGGTGAGGACGATGCAGCCGGTGCGCTCGTCGGCGGAAAGCGACTCGAACGTCTCCGCGAGCTCGACGCGGAGCTCGATCGAGAGCGCATTGCGCTTCTCTGGTCGCCCGAGGGTGACGATCGCCACCTCGTCCTCCCGCTCGATCGAGAGCAGCTCGGGCACGCCGGGATCGTACGGGTTCGGTTGCTCTAGGCACACCGGAGGCGTGCCGGCGGCCCCGGACGCCCTGCCCGACTGAGCAAACGTCCCGAACACCCTCCTATGGAGGGGCCAAATGGACGTTTGGCTGTTGGAGGGCACACTTTTTCGCAGCAGCGTTCGTTCGACTCCTGGCGCCCCCGTCAGGCCGGCGACGAACCGCGACAGCTCATCACGCCGCGAGCGCGCAGCACGCAGCCGGACGCGCGGCGAGCCGAACAGCGTGTTGGGTAGCTACATCTAGGCGGCTTCGCGGCGCTCGGTCGCGCCCGGCTCCTCGCCGCCGTCCTTGACCCGCGTGATCCTGATGTCCTCGGCGATCATCGCCGGCCCGAACTCACGCAGCATCGCCTCGAGGCAGCGCCGGCAGCAGCATTCCGGGACCGCGAGCCCGGTCTCCCCACACCTCGGCCTCAGATCCCCGTCTCGGCCCACAGATCGCGAGAGTAGAGTCGCGGTCGGATGGCGTCGGAGGACAGCTCGAGAGGACGAACTCCCGCCGTCGGGAGACGAGGCCCCGGCCGCCGGGCCGGGCGAGCTCGGACGTCCACCCGCCGAGGCGATCGAGCCGGCGCGGATCGGGGTGCCGACTCGCGGTAACCGCAAGCTCGAGGCCCTGCTCGAAGGGATCAACGCCGACGCCGAGGTGCGCGCCTGGTGGCACATGGCCCAGGTGCAGTCGGAGCGCCTCGGGATGTCGGACCACTCCTGGGTCCACGTCCGCGTCGTCCTCAACATCGCCCTGCGGGTCTTCCGCCTCCTGATCAAGGGCGGCGTACAGCCCGCGATGGTCACCGACCACGCGATGCGCGATCGCGACGCCGAGGTGGTCGTCGCCGCCGGGGCCCTGCTTCACGACGTCGGCATGTCGATCCACCGCGCCGATCACGAGGCGTTCAGCCTCTTCCTCGCCGAGCGCAAGCTCCGCGAGCTGCTCGCCGATGTCTACAGGGACCCGGCCGAGCGCGCGGTCGTCATCGCCGAGTCGCTGCACGCGATCATCGGGCACCGGCGCCGCGGCGAGCCGTACACGGTCGAGGCCGGCGTCGTCCGGGTTGCCGACGCGCTCGATATGGCGCATGGTCGCTCGCGACTCCCGGTCGAGGCGGGCCAGCAGGGCATCCACGCGATCTCCGCCGCCGCGATCGACCGGATCGAGATCTCGGCCGGCACGGAGCGGGCGGTGCGGATCGAGATCACGATGAACAACTCCGCCGGCATCTTCCAGGTCGACGACTTGCTGGCGACCAAGCTCCGCGGCACGCCCCTGGCCGACCACGTAGAGGTGATCGCCCAGGTGGAAGGCGAGTCGGAGAAGCGGCTGCTCACCGAGTTCCGGATCTAGGGATACCGAACGTTCCGCCCGTCTCCTCGGGCTTCGCCCTCCCGGGACGGCCGGGTCAGGCGTTTATACCCCTGCTCCGTCCGCGCCCCGCCCCTCGCCCGCGGCGAAGCGGGCCGCTCCCTGAACGCCGGTGATCACCGAGCCGAGGCCGAGCTTCGCCTCGTGGGCGATGCCTTCTTCGAAGCTCATTCCGATTCCCTCGAGGGCGGCGCGACGATCCGACAGCATCGTCGTCTGCGGGAAGGCGGCGAGGCCCTCGGCGATCTCGAGCGCGCGGTCGAGGTGGGCGCCGGGATCGACGACCTCGTTGACCAGCCCCCACTCGCGCGCCTCGGGGGCTTCGATCACGCGGCCGGTGAGGATCATCTCGAGCGCCCGGCCCATGCCGACGATTCGCGGCAGGCGCTGCGTACCACCGTCGATCAACGGGACGCCGAAGCGGCGCTCGGTGAAACCCAGCTTTGCCTCGGAGGCTCGCAATTCGCAGGTCGCACCAGAGCGCCAGCTCGAGGCCGCCGGCGAGGCACCAACCGGAGATCGCGGCGATCGTGGGCTTCGACGCCTGGAGCCTGGTGAAGCCGAGCGGCCCGTCCTCGAACGCCTCCGCCCACGAGGTCACAGCCTCCTGCGGGTCATCCCCCGTAAACAGCGCCCCGCCCTCGGCGATCGCCTTCAGGTCGGCGCCGGCGCAGAAGGCCTCCGGGCCCTCGCCGGTGAGGATGAGGACGCGCGCGTCCTCATCAGCCTCGAAGCTCTCGAAGCCCCGCTTGAGCTCTAGCGCCGTCTCCCCGTCGACGGCGTTTCGCCGCTCGGGCCGGGTGATCGTGAGGACGGCCGCGGCGCCGCGGCGCTCGTACGAGGTCCGCTCGCCCATCCGGTCCTAGGGCCCGCGGAGGCGCTCCAGTTCCTCTCGCGCCCGGTCCTTGCGGTTCTCGAGCCGCTGCTGGAGCAACGTCAGAACGATGATCAGGATGACGAAGAAGGCCATCACGGCGAACGAGAAGTAGGTGATCACCTTGTCGTCGGTGCGACCCCAGAGGCCGACGCCGTCGGCAGCCATCGCCGCGGGGGCGGCGAGCATGAGGGCGCCTGCGAGCGCCATTAGCGAGACAATGAGACGTGTGAGTCGCGCCACGGCACGGAACTCTATCGGCCGCATCCTCGCGACGGCGGCGCTCGCCTTCGTCGCGCTGACGATGGCCGCCTGGGGCGGCGTCGCAGTGCCGGCGGGCGAACGCGCGCCGGAGCGAGAGCAGCGCTTCACCGTTTCGGTCAGCGGCGACATCCTCATGCATACCCCGCTGATCGACCAGGCCCTCGCAAACGGCAGCGGGGGCTATGACTTCGCCCCCTTCTTCGACCGCATCGCACCGTACGTAGCGGACGCCGACGTCGCGCTCTGCCACCTCGAGACGCCGCTCGGCTCCGGTGAGCCGACCGGGTACCCGCTCTTCAACACGCCCCCGGCGCTCGCCCGCTCGGTCGCGAAGAGCGGTTGGGACGGTTGTCAGACGGCGTCGAATCACTCGGTCGACCAGGGCATGGGCGGCATCCGCTCCACGGTCGAGGCTCTGAACGACGCGAACGTCGAGCACACGGGCAGCTTCAGCTCGAAGCGCCAGAGCGAGCGCCCGACTCTGATCAAGGTCCGGCCCGGCGTCCAGCTCGGCGTCGTCGCCTACACGGATGCAACGAACGGCATCCGCCCGCCGGAGCCGTGGGCGGTGAACGTCTACGACCCCGGCGCGCTCGACGCGGCAGAGCGGGCGATCGTGCGCGACGCCCGCAAGGCCCGCAAGGCTGGCGCCGAGGCAGTGATCGTCAATCTCCACTGGGGCTTCGAGAACGATCAGAGCCCGAGCGGGCCACAACGCGCCCTCGCCCGTCGCCTCACCGATGCGAACGCGGTCTCCGCCGTGGTCGGGCAGGGCCCGCACGTCGTCCAGCCGATCGATCGCATGAACGGCAAGTTCGTCGTCTTCAGCGAGGGCAACCTGGTCTCGAACCAATCCGCCGACGCCGGCCTCCCGGCCGCTACCCAGGACGGGCTGATCGCGCTGCTTCACTTCGCCGAGCGCGACGGCGAGCTCGAGGCCGTGCGCCTTCGCTACGTCCCGATCTGGGTCCATCCCGGCGACTACGTGGTCTATCCGGCGCTCGGAAATTCGTCTGCGCTGCGCGACTCCTACTCGCGCACGGTGTCAGTTGCAGGTGACGGGAAGGGTTTTGGGCCCGTAGACCGCTGAGTGAGCCAGTCGACCTCGTTTACATTCCCTTGACCACGGGGACGCAGGGTGGTGGGGTAAGGGTGGCCTTCGTGCCAACCTTCGGGGACAATTCGTAGTAGTGGTAATGGGATCATGAGTTCAACCGAACAAAGCGCGATGCCGACCTTGGGTGCCGACGGCGCCCCGTGTCCGAAATGCGGCTCTCCGCTGGCCTCCGACCAGCGCTATTGCCTGCAGTGCGGGGCTCGCCGCGGCGAGGCCCGGTTGCCGTATGAGCGCTATCTGACCCCGCCCGGCGCCCCCAATCAGGCGCCTCCGGTGGCGCCTCCTCCCGCCAACGACGTTTCCCCGCTCGGGGCGATCCTCGGGGTCGCGCTGCTTGGCGGCATGTTGCTGATCGGCGTCCTCCTCGGACGCGGCGAGGACGACGCGACTCCGCAGGCCACCCCGGCGATCACCACGACAGCCGCCGCCACGACCACGCCCGGCTCCGCCACTGCGGGCTCGGTGACGAGCGAGTGGCCCGACGGACAGGACGGATTCACGATCGAGCTCGGCACCCTGCCAAAGGCCGGCACCACGCCCGCCGACGTCGAGTCGACAAAAGCCGATCTCGAGGGCGACGGTGCGAGCGGCGTCGCCGTTCTCGACTCCGACCTGTACCCAAGCCTTCCGACGGGCAACTACGTCATCTACTCGGGCGTTTTCCAAACCGAAGCGGAGGCGCAGGCGGCGCTCACCGCGCTTCAGCCTTCGTTCCCCGACGCGGCGGTGATCGAGGTGTCGCAGAAGGGGTCCGGTGGAGGAGGCGGGGGCGGGGTCAAGGACCCGACCAGCGCCGTACCGCAGGGCACGGCGCCGCCTTCCGGTTCCGGGGCCACTACGGATCTCCAGGACGCCCTGGACGAAGCGACGCAGAACTCGGCGGCGGCGCCGCCGTCGGCAGAACCGACGCCGGATGGCGACGATCTTCCGGCCATTACGGACGCGGCCCCCGAGGAGGAGAGGGGGCCCCGCGTCTCGCAGTCGGGCTCAAGCTCCGAAGCAGCCGAGCGAGCGGGGTCGCGGTGATCGGCTCGGGCCTGGGAGCGCGGCTGAAGCCGTACTTCAAGACGACGCCCAAGGCGGGCCCGGGAGCCCAGGCCGTCCCATCGCCAAATCCTTCTGCGCCGGTCTCAGCAGCGGCCCCGACGCCCGGGGCGCTCGCACCGGCCGCGCCGGGCGCGGCCCCGCAGGCTCAGGCTGCCGCCAACCCACCCGACGCCGTCGCAAGCGGAGAGCTCGCCGCTCGTCACGAGAATCTGGCTCGCCAGATGGCCGAGCTCCAATGGGACCTCGGCGGACTCGCCTACGAGATGGCGATCCGCGACCACTTCCGCCTCGATCTGCTCGTGAGCAAGGCGGCCGAGCAGCGCGCCGTCGACGCAGAGCTCGCCGCCGTTGAGCGGATTCTGCGGCTCGAGCAGGCAGGCGCCGCCGGTTCCTGCCCGTCCTGCGGTGCGCTCTTCTCGCGCGGCGCGGTTTTCTGCTGGCAGTGCGGTTCGACCCTCAACCCGCAGGCTCAGATTCCGATGGCAGGACGTCCGACGCAGCCGTTGGCCCAGCCTCCGGCGGGCCTTCAGCCGTCTCCTGCTCCTGCCCCTGCTCCTTCGCCCGTTCACTCTCCGGCCCCCACACACGCCGCTCCGCCGCCGGCGCAACCGGCCAACCCCTACGCGCCGCCGGCGCCCGAGCCGGCGCCGGGAGCCGACCCGCAGGCGCCAACGCCGCCCCCGGTCGGTGGGACGCCCACGCCATGAGACGCCTCGGCCCACTCCTGCCGCGCAAGGGCCAGCGACTCGGCCTCCTTCCGCGAAAGGGGGATGTCTCCCGCATCGCCGGCCAGTGGAGCTCGCTCCGCTGGGCCGCGCTGCCGGTCATCGACCGCCGCTGGACGGCACCGCTCATGGCCGCTGCCCTCGGGATGGGGCTGTTCGCCGGGGTCGCGATCGGGCCCGGCGTCGATGCGGTCGTCGGTGCGCCGGCACAGATCGTCGAGGTCGCTCCTGAGGAGCAGGTCGCCTTAGCGCCCCCACCGGCGCTGGCTCCCCCGAGCGGCAACGCCGACCCGAAGCCCTCGCCCTCGCCCGCTCCCGACCCGCCGCCCTCGCCGCCGTCCTCGACTCCGTCGATTGAGCCGACGGTGCCGATCTCCCCGCCGATCGACATCCCCGAGGTCCCGATCACGCCAGTCGACCCGACGACCACCGAGGAGACGACGACCGAGACGACGACTGACGAGACCACCGGGGAGGAGACGACCGAAGAGGAGGAGACGACATCGCAGGACCTGACGCTCGCCGGCACGGTCGTCAACGTCAACACCGAGGCGCGGAGCTACGCGCTCGCCGATCGCGAGGGACAGATGAGCGCGATCCACGACAAGCACCCGCCGAAGCCCGGAACCAAGCTCGAAGTGCCCGTGCGCCAGCTCGCCAACGGCACGTACGCGGAGGCCGGCAACCGCGACGTGAAGGGGAAGAAGACGAGCGCGAAGATCGGCGGCTTGGTCACGTTCAGGGATCCCGCGCTGAACGCGTTCACGCTTTCCCGCACCGGAGCTTCAGTCCTCGTCTATGCCGGCGGTGCGACTCTCCCCGATGTCGGGGCGCTCGTGACCGCCGCGGTCGGCATCGGCCCGCGGGCGAAGGAGAGGCAGGTCGACGAGACGACCACCACCACGACGACGACGCCCACGACTACGACTACGACGACGAGCGGGACCGAAACGGCGAATGCGCCGCCCGGTTGCGGAACTCCGCCCCCGCAGCCACGCTTGTCCTCCATCGTGGTCACAGCGCGGCAGGTGACGGTCGACACCGACTTCCTCGGATACGGAGACTTCGCGGGCATCGTCCAGGGCGTCTGCACAGCCAGCCGCGAGCTGCTCCTTTCGGCGGATGGGAGCGACGAGGCCGACCAGTTCCTGACCTTCAAGGTCGGCTCCGAGTTCGACCTGGGCAGACTCTCGCCCGGCCAGGTCGTCGACGTCAGCGCGACGATCGAGCGGACCTCGAAGGCTCTCACTCTGACCGGTATCTCGCGCGATCGTGGCGCCAAGGAGGCTGACGACGTCGCGCTCGCGCAGGGCGAGGGCGCCGCGCCGACGACGGACGCCACGGGGGGCGAGTCGGAGGGCGATACCTCGGAGGGCGCGGAGGGCTAGCCGCGCTCAGCTGATCGCGCCGCTCGCGGTGAGCGCGATCACGAGGATCCCGAGCGGGATCCGGTAGGCGACGAAGATGGCGAGGGTGTGGTTCGCGAGGTATCGCAGGAGCCACGCGATCGCCGCGTAGCCCGAGATGAACGCCGCGATCGTGGCGATGATCGTGGCACTCACGCCGGCGCCGCCGCCCTCCCCAACGTCGCGCAACTCGAAGAGGCCGCTGAGGACCACCGCCGGGACCGAGAGCAGGAACGAGTAGCGGGCCGCCGCCGCACGGTCGAAGTTGAGGAGCAGCCCCGCCGAGATCGTCGCCCCCGAGCGCGAAACCCCCGGGATCAGCGCCAGCGCCTGTGCGAAGCCGATCGCGAGTCCGTCGCGAGCTCCCATCGACTCGATCTCGCGCGTGCGCTTGCCCACGTGCTCGGCCGCCAGCATCACGAACGAGAACAGGATCAGCATCGTCCCGATCAGGTAGAGGTCGCGGGCCCCGGACTCGATCTGGTCGCTGAACGCGAGGCCGAAGATAGAGATCGGGATCGTCCCGATGATGATGAACCAGCCCACCTTCGAGTCCGTCGAGCGCTGCTTCCACGGCGTGCGCAACTCGCGTAGCCACGTGACCGCGATCGACCACAGATCCCGGCGGAAGTAGAGCAGTACCGCGGCCATCGTCCCGAGCTGGATCACGGCGGTGAACGCCGCCCCGGGATCCTCCCAGCCGGCGAACGCGGGCACGATTCGCAGGTGCCCGCTCGACGAGATCGGGAGAAACTCGGTCAGCCCTTGGACGAGGCCGAGGACGATGGCCTCGAGGGTGCTCACGGCCGCGTGAGGCTAGAGGATCACGGACCTCGCAGGCATGGCCCGTGCCCGTGAATTTCCGGATCACGCATGTGAAAAGCCTGTGAACGGGCGCGATGGGGACCGTAAACACCACTACCATTTCCCGCATCACGCCCTGATCACGACCGGGCCGGTATCCAGCAATGAACACGCAGAACCCCTTCGTCCGCCTCGCCGTCATCGATGACGACAGTGGCTTCCTCCGCGTCCTCGCCCGCCGCTTCGACGCCGGCGGCTGGGAATACAGGATCCATTCGTCGACGATTCCGAGCGAGGAGTTGGTCGCGATGAAGCTCAACGCTCTCGTCGTCGATCTCGCCGTGCTCGGCCCGCTGGCGTGGGACTTCCTCGAAGACGTTTGCGGGATGCTCCCCGACCTTGCCGTGGTGGTCTGCACACAGGGCTCGACGGTGGCGCAGCGTGTCCGCGGCCTGCGGCTCGGAGTCGACGACTGGATCGCGAAGCCCGCGCATCCGGAAGAGGTCGTAGCGCGAATCGAAGCGATCGTGCGCAGGCGGCGTCGCAGTGACCAGCGGCAGGACCTCGGCCCCCTTGTTGCCGGCGAGGTGGAGATCCGGCGCGACCAATTTCAGGCCTTCGTTGCGGGGCGGAGCCTCCAGCTGACTCGGAAGGAGTTCGAGCTGCTCGAGGTGCTCGCCGAGGGGACCGGGCGTGTGATCGAGCGCGAGCAGCTCTATCAGGGCGTTTGGGGCTACGCGATGGCACACGGGGACCGCTCGGTCGATGTGTTCGTCCGGAAGCTGAGATCGAAGATCGAGAAGCAATCTCCCGGGTGGTCGTACATCCACACGCACTTCGGCGTCGGCTACCGGTTCGAGCCCGAGCCGATCGCGTCGGGCCCTGGGGAGGCACCTCAGCCCGTCGCGGAGCCGGCCGTGGATGCTCGGCATTCGGGTCCGGCCGTCGTCCCGCCGTGTAGCGCGCGTTCACACGTTTTTCACAGCGGGGCAACTGCGCCGTAACAAGTCTCCCCTCCGTCTGAAGCAAGGTCTCCCCAGGGGGAGCGCGTCTCCCTGCCAGAGGCGTAAACCGACTCAGAAGGAGACCCATCCCAGTGATCTCGAAGAAGTGGCTGTATACCGCCGGCGCCGGCCTCGTGCTCACGTTCGGCGTAGCGGCGTGCGGTGACGACTCAACCAGCGGAGGCGACGCCACCGCGAGCGGCGAGACCAGTGGCCTCTCAGGCAGCATCGCGATCGACGGATCCAGCACCGTCGAGCCCTTCGCGCAGGCCGCGGCGGAGCTCTTCGGCGAGGACAATCCCGACGTCTCGATCACCGTCGGCGCCGCCGGCACGAGCGGTGGCTTCGAGAAGTTCTGCGCCGGTGAGATCGACATCTCCGACGCCTCGCGGCCGATCGAGGCCGAGGAGGAGACCGCCTGCAAGGACGGCGGGGTCTCCTACACCGAGGTACCGGTCGCCAACGACGGCATCTCCTATGTCACCAATCCGGCGCTCGCGATCAGCTGTCTCACCGTCGATCAGCTGAAGCAGCTCTGGGAGACGGACGACGTCACCAACTACTCGGAGCTCGGCGAGGACGCCGACACCGGCGAGCCGCTTCCGGACGTCGATGTGAGCCTCTACGGCCCGGGCACGGACTCCGGCACGTTCGACTACTTCACCGACGTGATCAACGGCGAGGAGGGTGTGAGCCGCAAGGAGTACCAGGCATCCGAGGACGACAACGTGCTCGTCCAGGGCATCGAGGGCGATCAAGGTGGCTCGGGCTACTTCGGCTTCTCCTACTACGAGCAGAACGCCGACGCCCTCAACCTGGTCTCGGTCGATGACGGCAACGGCTGCGTCGCGCCGAGCGCGGAGACGATCCAGGACGGCAGCTATGCGCCCCTCTCACGGCCGCTGTTCATGTACCCGTCGGCTGAGGCGATGGCGAAGCCCGAGGTCGCCGGCTTCATGCAGTACATCGTCGACAACTACGACACGATCGCCGAGGCGGCGCTGATCGTCCCGATGGACGAGACCCAGGCCTCCGAGGCGGTCAGCGCAGTCGAGGGAGCGGCGGGCTAGCTCCCCGCCCGAGACAGGCACGGAGCGAGACGAACACGGTGGAGGCCGGTTCACACGCGATTGGCGGCGCGGCGCCGGGGATCAGACCCCTCGGCGTCGCGAAGCCGCGCCGCGGCGAGCAGCTGATCAAGGCTCTCCTGTTCCTCGCGGCGGCGATCTCGGTCCTCACCACGGTCCTCATCCTCGTCGCCCTGCTGAAGGAGGCCGTCTCCTTCTTCGGCGACGTCGGGCTCGCCTTCTTCACCGACGCCGACTGGGCCCCGCTGTTCGAGCCCGCGTCGTTCGGGATCTGGCAGCTCCTCAACGGAACCTTTCTGATCACGGGGATCGCGATCCTGGTCGCGGTCCCGATCGGCCTCGGCACCGCCGTCTACCTCTCCGAGTACGCGAGCCGGCGGGTTCGCAAGACCGCCAAGCCGATCCTCGAAGTCCTCGTCGGGGTGCCGACCGTCGTCTTCGGCTACTTCGCCCTCACGTTCGTCACGCCGACGATCCTCCAGGACATCCTCGGCCTCAACATCGCCGGGTTCAACGCGCTCGCCGCGGGGATCGTCATGGGCTTCATGATCGTCCCGACGATCGCCTCGATCTCCGAGGACTCGATGCGCGCCGTGCCCCGACGGTCTGCGAGAGGGAGCGTTCGGACTCGGCGCGACCAAGCGCCAGGTCGCGACCAAGGTCGTCTTCCCGGCCGCGATCTCGGGGATCGTCGCCTCGATCGTGCTCGGCGTCTCGCGCGGGGTGGGTGAGACGATGATCGTCCTCGTCGCCGCCGGGCTGTCAGCCGAACTTCGGCGTCAACCCGAGCGAGGGGTACGCGACCGTGACCACGTTCATGGGCGCGACGGCGAAGGGCGACAACCCGGCCGGAACGATCGGCTACGAGTCGATCTTCGCCTGCGGCCTGACGCTATTCGTGCTCACCCTGCTGATGAACATGGTCGCGATCCGATTCGTGCGCAAGTACCGCGAGGTCTACGAATGACCCCGCCGCCCCCCGAAGCTGTCGCCGCGACGGTCCAGGGTCGGATCGCCGACGGCAAGTCGAACCGGTTGCTCGAGGTCGCGTTCAAGGCGAGCCTGATCGCGTGCCTCCTGTCCGGCTTCGCGATCCTTGTCGTCCTCCTGGTGGACGTGATCGCGGACGGGGTCGGCAGTCTCTCGCTCGACTTCATCACCGAGACGCCGTCGCGGATCATCCCCGAGAACTCGGGCATCGGGCCGGCGCTCGCCGGGACCCTCTTCATGATGGCGGTCTGCGCGGCTTTCATCATCCCGGTCGGGAGTCGCGACCGCGGTCTACCTCGAGGAGTACGCGAACCGCGAGAGCCGGGTCGCGCGCTTCATCGAGCTCAACATCCAGAACCTCGCCGCGGTGCCGTCGATCGTCTACGGCATCCTCGGGCTCGCCTTCCTCGTCCGCGGGCCGCTCTCGCTCGGGAACACGATGATCGCCGGCGGGCTGACGCTCGGCCTGCTCGTGCTCCCCGTGCTCATCGTCGCCGGCCGCGAGGCGATCCGCGCTGTCCCGCCGTCGATCCGCGAGGGGTCGATGGCGCTCGGCGCGACCAAGTGGCAGACGATCTGGAAGCAGGTGCTGCCGGCTGCGCTGCCGGGGATCGCGACCGGGGCGATCCTCTCGCTCTCGCGGGCGATTGGCGAGACGGCGCCGCTGATCGTCCTCGGCGCCGTCTACTTCGCGACCTCGGTCCCCACCAGCTTCGCGCGACGACGTCACGGCGCTGCCGATTCAGATCTTCAGCTGGATCTCCGATTCGCAGCCGGAGTACAAGTCGCTGGCAGCCGCCGGGATCATCGTCCTGATGGTGATCCTGCTGGGAATGAACGCGATCGCGATCTGGTTGCGCAACAAGTACGAGAGGAAATGGTGACGCCCCGGAGGTGGTCGACTTGGAAGGCAGACTCTTGACCGACGCAGAGCGCAGACGGGAGACCGAGGGTCGGGAGACCGAGCGGACGCCCGACATCAACCTCGGCGCGACCATCGCCGCGACCCGCGGCGCGGAGCAGAAGACGAAGGCGCAGTTCGAGTCGAAGGGCCACGCCTTCGAGCTCCGCGACGTGACCGTCTCCTACGGCGGCAAGCCGGCGGTCTCGAACGTGACGATGGACATCCCGAAGCAGGCGATCACCGCCTACATCGGCCCGTCGGGCTGCGGGAAGTCGACGCTGATCCGCTGCCTCAACCGGATGAACGACCTGATCCCCTCGGCCTCGGTCGAGGGCGAGGTGCTCTACCACGGCGAGGACATCTACAACCCGCGGATCGACCCGGTCGAGGTTCGCAAGCGGATCGGGATGGTGTTCCAGAAGCCGAACCCGTTCCCGAAGTCGATCTACGACAACATCGCCTTCGGCCCGCAGATCCTCGGGATGAAGGACGACATGGACGAGATCGTCGAGCGCGCTCTGCGCGACGGGGCGCTCTGGGACGAGGTCAAGGACCGCCTCCACACGAACGCCTTCGGGATGTCCGGCGGCCAGCAGCAGCGGCTCTGCATCGCCCGCTGCCTCGCGGTCAACCCGGACGTGATCCTGATGGACGAGCCCTGCTCGGCGCTCGATCCGATCTCGACCGGGAAGATCGAGGACCTGATGCTGGAGCTGAAGGAGCGCTACTCGATCGTCATCGTCACCCACAACATGCAGCAGGCGGCGCGCGTCTCCGACATGACCGCGTTCCTGATCGTGAAGCTCGACGACGAGGAGAAGAACCGCCAGGGCAAGCTGATCGAGTACGACGTCACCGAGAAGGTCTTCACGAACCCGTCCGACCAGCGCACGGAGGACTACGTCACCGGGAAGGTGGGCTGATGCCGACAGCGTCCGGGTTCAGTACCAGGAGGAGCTGGCGAACCTCGAGGAGCGGGCGCTGGACGGCTTCGACCTCGTCGCTGCGCAGCTCGAGAAGGCCGTCGAGGCCGTCGAGCATCAGGACATGGAGCTCGCCGAGCTGGTGATCGCCAGCGACGACGTCGTCGACGGCCGCTACCTCGAGGTGCACCAGTCGATCCTCACGATGCTCGCGACGCAGGCGCCCGTCGCCAGCGACCTGCGGATCATCGCGGCCCTCCTGCACATGATCAAGAACCTCGAGCGGATGGGCGACCAGTGCGTGAACGTCGCCAAGGTGATCCCGATCGTCGGCCACGACCCGCCGGCCGACGAGCGGATCCTCAAGGACATCGTGACCATGGGCAGGCAGGTGAAGACCCAGATCTCGCAGTCGAAGCGCGCGTTCGCCGAGCCGCGATGTCGAGATGGCGCGCGACCTGGTGCGCCAAGACGACGTCGTCGACAACCTGAACAAGGAGATCTTCCGGATCGCGCTCGAGATCGGCGACGACCACGACCGCCGCGAGTGGGCGATGACGATGATCCTCGTCGCCCGCGCGATCGAGCGGATCGGCGACAACACGGTCGACATCGGCGAGCAGGTCGCCTTCGTCGTCACCGGCCTCTTCCGGGAGTTCCAGGACGCGAGCCACCCGGGCGAGCCGATCCCGAGCTAGAGACCGGGTGGCCTTCGGCCAGCCCTCATATACGCGCCACGTCCTCAGCTCCCGCCTTGAATCAATTGCCCGCGGCTACGCCGCGAGCTTCTCATGCTGCTCCCGCGTCCGAGCGTGCGCGGGGTAGTTCAGGCGCGACTTGTAGCAATACGCACATCTGTGGGGCGAAACCTTTGGCGTTCTGCGGGGTTTGTCGTGAGCAGTTGCTAATACTGTTGCCCGTCGCGCCGGCCTATTCCGGCGCTGGACGACTGCACTAGAACAACACATACGCCGAGTCCCGAAGTCCCGAACGTCAAGGGGGACCAGGGAACGGGGGAACCAATCGTTGGGGCTAACCCGCTCGGCTCTGAGCGGGGGCGCAGGCTTCTTCAGCGCCAGCCCGTCAGCTAACCCCGTAGGCCGACGAAGGAGCTGGTTTTACCGTGAGACGACCCGTACCCACACTGCTTGCAATCGCCGCGCTCGCGCTTGCGATCCCCGCCCATGCGACCGCCGGCAGCGGCGGCGTCGGTGACGACACCGAGACGCCGACCACCGAGACCACGCCCGGCGCGAAGGCGAAGCTCGTCGACGGCCAGGCCGTGCCGCCGGCCGAGCGCGCCGCCGAAGGTCGTGCGGGCGATCAACGCCGCGAACCGGATCGTGCTCGACCGCCCGTACTGCATGGGCGGCGGCCACGGCTCCTGGCAGTCGCGCTGCTACGACTGCTCCGGCACGGTCAGCTACGCGCTCGGCAAGCCCGGCGCCCGCGTGCTTCCCTCGCCGATGCCCTCAGGCTCGTTCATGCGCTGGGAGAAGTCCGGCATGGGCAAGTGGATCACGGTGTACGCGAACGAGGGCCACATGTACGCGGTCATCGCCGGCCTGCGGCTCGACACCTCGATGACGCCGGGCGACGGCCCGGGTTGGTCGAAGGGGCAGTTGAAACAGAGCGGCTTCGCCGTCCGCCACCCCGCCGGCTTTTGAGCCGGCGGGGGGCCGGACCGCGAGCGGGTTACGACGCCCGGACCACACCGCATCCGCGCGTTTTGGCATGATCGCCGAGTGCTCTGCGCCGCCGTCGACATCGGCTCGAACACCACGAGGGTGCTCGTCGCCGAGCCGCAGGACGGCCAGCTTCGCAAGGTGATGGAGCAGCGGGCCTACACCCGCTTCGACAAGGACTCGAAGCGCAAGGGCAAGGTGACGCCGGAGAAGATCGCCGAGATCGCCGACGTCGTCGACACGCAGGTGCGGCTCGCGCAGGAGCTCGGTGCGGAGGCGATCCGGATCGTCGCCACGGCCGCGATCCGCGAGTCGAAGAACAGCGCCGAGGTCGCCGAGGAGATCGCCCGCGTCGCCGGCAAGCCCGGTCGAGGTCCTGAGCGAGGAGGAGGAGGGGCGGCTCGCCTTCATCGGCGCGACGAAGACGCTCGGCCATCCGGTCGAGGGCGACATCGGCGTCGTCGACGTCGGTGGAGGCTCCTCGGAGATCATCCTCGGCTCGATCGACAAGGGCGTACGCGCAGGTGCGCTCGTTCAAGATCGGCTCCGGCGCGATCTCGGATGAGTTCCTGACCAAGGACCCGCCCTCGGCGGCGGAGATCCGCGCCCTGCGCGACTACATCGGCGACTTCTTCGAGGGGGTCGAGGTCGACCACCCGGCCCAGGCGGTCGCCGTCGGCGGCAGCGCGACCTCGCTGCGGACGCTGGTCGGGGCGGTGCTCGAGTACGAGACGCTCGAGCGCGCCGTGCGCGTGCTCGCCAGCGATCCGATCGCCGACGTCGCCCGCCGGTTCGAGCTCGATCCACGGCGGGTCAGGATCCTGCCCGCCGGCGTGCTGCTGCTTGGAGAAGCTCTCGGAACTGCTCGGGCAGCCGCTTCAGATCGGCAAGGGCGGCCTGCGCGAGGGCGTCATTCTCGATCTGCTCAACAACGGCGCCAGCAACGGGGCGCCGATCACGCTCGCCGCGTAGCCTCCACCGACGTGGTCGAAGGCGCGGTCGATTCCCGGGCTCGGTGAGGACGATCCCTACGCCGCCGCGGCCGCGAAGGTCGTCGCCGTCCGCGCCCGCGAGCTCACCGACCTCTCCGCGAATGTGCTCGACACGCAGGACATCGAGCGCGTGCACGACATGCGCGTCGCGACGCGGCGCCTGCGCGCCGCGCTCGAGGTCTTCGAGCCGTGCTTCCCGCGGGCCGACTACAAGCCGGCGCTGAAGCAGGTGAAGGCGCTCGCAGACGCACTCGGCGAGCGCCGTGATCGTGACGTCACGATCGAGGCCCTGACGGCTTTCTCGGAGTCGATCGGACGCTCCGACCGCCCGGGCGTCAACAACCTGGTCGAGTTGATCCGCGCGGAACAGCTCGAGGCGAACGAGCATCTGGCGCCGTACGTCGCCGAGGAGCGGCTCGCGAAGCTCCGCAAGCGGCTCGACGAGCTCGTGGCCGCGGCGGGGGAGGCCGGCGAGACAGAGGGGTTGCCGGCGCGATGAAGGCCCGCAAGGTCAAGGGCCTGGATCCGCGCGAGCCGCTGATCGAGAACGCCGCCCGGATCGTCGCCACCCGGCTCGACGAGCTCCGAGGCTTCGTCCCCGGCGCGCTCAAGCAACGAAACGCGACCGAGCAGCACGACATGAGGATCGCGGCGAAGCGGCTCCGCTACGTGCTCGAGACGACCGAGTTCTGCTTCGGGGACGCGGCGGAGACGGCCCGGCGCCGGGCGAAGGCGCTGCAGGAGGTGCTCGGCGAGATCCACGACTGCGACGTGATGCTGCCGCGGATCGAGGACCAGATCTCCAACCTGCGCGAGGAGGATGCCGTCTCCGTGCGCGAGCTCGCGGGCGACGCTGCCGACCTCGATCCGGAGCTCAGCGCCCGCGCGCCGCATCGGACGGCCTATCGGGGGCTCGAGGTGCTCGCGATCCACGTCAAGGCGCGCCGCCGGCTGCTCTTCGATCGCTTCGTCGCGCTCTGGGATGAGATCGAGCGCGAAGGCAGCCTTCGGCAACCTGGAGCGGGCGATCGACAGATCCGTCGCCGAGGCGCGCCGTCGTCGCGCGGCCGCCGAGCGAGCAGCGCGGGCGGCGGCGGCACTCGAGGCGGCGGAGCTGGCCCAGCGCGAGGCCGCCGAGCACGCACGCGCCGCGGCCGAGGCGCTTGCTGAGGCCGAGCGCGCCGAGCGCGCCTCCGCTGCGCTCACCGCCGGGTCGGCGAACGGCGACGGCGAGCCGACTCCTTGAGCCGCGCCCGTCTCGCCGCGCTGGCGGCAGCCGTTTGCGCGCTCGTCTCCAACGCTTCGGCGCACGCGGGCTCGACCCCTGGCGCGAGCGGGCTCGGCGACCCGTTCTTCCCGACGATGGGCAACGGGGGCTACGCGGTCGACCGCTACGACCTCGACCTCGACTACACGCCACGGACCCGCAAGCTCGTTGCCACGGCGACGATCACGGCGACCGCGACGCAGAACCTGAGCGCCTTCAGTCTCGACTACGGCGGCCCTCGCGTGCGCGGTGTCGAGATCGCCGGGGCGTCTGCCTCGTTCGTGCAGCGCCGACGGAAGCTGGTGATCACCCCGCCTGCGCCGATCGCGTCGGCCGCCGCGTTCACGACCGAGATCTCCTATGCGGGACGCCCGCACCCGATGCGGGATCCCGACGGCGCGAAGGAGGGGTGGTTCCCGACTGGTGACGGCGCCTTCGTCGTCGGCGAGCCGCTCGGCTCGATCACCTGGTACCCGTCGAACAACACGCCCGCCGACAAGGCGCTCTTGAGCTTCGAGGTCAGCGTGCCGAAGGGCGTCGAGGCGCTCGCCAACGGGCGCCTCACCGACATCAAGCGCGGCCGTCGAACGACCTGGAGCTGGGAGACGACCGAGCCGATGGCGACCTACCTGGCGACCGTTGCGATCGGGCAGTTCCGGATCGAGCGCGGCCGCACGGCGAAGATCCGCTCGATCACCGGCGTCGACGCGAAGATCGCTCCGCGAGCAGGTGCGGTCCCTGCGGCGAAGCGGCGCCATCCTGCGCCTCTTCTCGCGGCTCTTCGGCCCATACCCGTTCGAGCAGACCGGGGCGATCGTCGACCGCGCGGCGAAGGTCGGGTACGCGCTCGAGACGCAGACGCGGGCGCTCTATCCCGGGCCGCCGGACGACTTCCTGATCGCCCACGAGCTCGCCCATCAGTGGTTTGGCGACAGCGTCACGCCGAGCGTCTGGCCCGACATCTGGCTCAACGAGGGCTTCGCCACGTGGGCGGAGTGGCGTTGGGAGCAGGAGGTGGGCGGTCTCGACCACCAAGCAGAAGTTCGCAAGGCTGATGAGGACACCGGCGTCAGGCACCAGCCTCTGGAATCCGCCTCCCGGCGCCCTCGCCGGGCCGTCCGAGCTCTTCGTCGACTCGGTTTATGAGCGTGGCGCGATGACGCTCGAGGCCCTCCGCCAGGCGGTCGGCAACTCGGCCTTCTACGCGACGATGCGCGCGTGGGTCGCCGCTCACCGATACGGCAACGCCACCATCGACGAGTTCATCGCCCTCGCGGAGGCCCAGTCCGGGCAGCAGCTCGACGGGCTCTTCACCACCTGGCTCGAGACGCCGGGGAAGCCGGTCGGTTAGGCCGGCTCGGATCAGCCCGCGAGCTTGAAGACGCGGGAGCGCGTCTCAACCGAGCCCGCGTCGGACCAGCGCAGCACTGCCTTCACCTTCCGCAGCTTTCCCGTCTCGGCGAGGCGAGCGGCGGCCTTGCGTACCTTTACGTCCACGGTGCCCTCGCCCTCTTCGAGCGCGAACGCGCTCTGGCCGAGGGTCGCACCGGCGCTGATCGATCCCTGTGACCTGACCGCCCGCAGCACCAGGGAGCCGCTGCAGCCCGGGCCTTCGCAGACGACCGGAACCGCAACCGTCGCACTCGCAGGGTCAAGTGCCGCCACGCCGTCGGCCAGGTCCATGTTCGCGTCGACGGGCGCGCCGGGAGGCGTGCCCGGCCCGGGAGCGGGCCCGGGACCCGGTCCAGGGACCGGGGCGCCGGCCACCGTCAGCGTCGCGGAGTCGACGTTGTTCGTGCTGTCGGGATCCGCGGTCGACGTCGAGGCCGTGGCGGAGTTGACGATCGAAGCGGGCACGATCGCGCCGCCGGTCCGATCGCCCATGCACAGCAGGTCGAGATCGGCCGTGATCGGCGCGCCCGTCGTGTTCATGAGCCTGAACACGCGCGAGACGGGCTGCGGATCGTGGCCCAGCAGGATGAGGCCCGCGGGCAGGTCGTAGGAGGCGACGATGCCCTTCGAGCCCTGCGGGCAGATGACGGACTCGTTCACGGTCGAGTTGGCGGGCACGCTCACCTGGCGCACCACCTCCTCGAGGAGCAGCGGATGGGAGTGGCCGTCCGTCGTGCCTACCCCGTTCGCGAGACAGCGCGCCGTGACGGTCACCACGGTGTCGGGATCGGAGACCTCCACGGTGAACCGCCGTCCGCCGTCGGCGAACGGTTCGGAGGCGACGAGGCGAGCCGATCCGGCGCCGACGGCGATGCCGGGGGCGATCGCGGTGTAGCCCGAGCCGCAGGAAAGCGTCAGGTCGTGGCGGCCGATCGCGAGCGGCAACGATGTGACCGCGACCGGCGGATTGCTCACGAGGAGAGCGTGAGTGTGACCGGCCTCGCTGCCGGTGGTGCCGGGGAGGCAGAGGCCGAACACCTTCGCCTGGGCGCGACCGGTCGCGTTGTTCGTGACCACGAACTCGTAGGACCCGCTGGTGGTTGACGCGGCGCGCACCGTCTCGATCGCCGCGAGGGTCCCGGTTCCCTGATCGATGGAGTCGGCTCGGACCGAGCCGTCAGCCATCACCTGGCCCGTGCCGGGGCAGCTCAGCAGCACCGTCCGGGTCTCGCCCGGCTCGAGGTCGACCTGCGCCTCGACCTTCTCCACTGAGAGCAGATGCTGGTGATCGGCCGGGGGGGTCGCGGGCGCCGCGTCGACCGCTGCGGTGATCGTGATCGTGCGCGTTTCGCCCGCGGCAAGGGAGTCGAGCTCACAGGCGACGCTGCCCGAGGCAAACGCGCAGTCCGGTGCGCCCGGATCGACGGAGGTGAAGGTCACGCCGGGCGGGAGTGGGTCTGCCACGACGACGTCGCGGGCGACCGCCGGGCCGTTGTTCGTGACGGTGAGGGTGTACTCGACGCTCGAGCCGGGTGCTGGATTCGCCGGCGCTGCAGACTTCTCGATCTCGACGTCTGCCCGCGGCGGCAGGACGGTGAGGGTCGAGCATGCCGGCGCGTCGAGGCCGACGATGGCGGTGATGTTCGCGGGGCAGTTCTCGAACGTGCCGGGGACGGGGGATACGACGTCCACCGTGACTTCGCAGGAAGCCTGGTTGGTCTCGAGGTCGCCCTCGACGGCAATCGACGTGTCGCCTGCGGGCGCGTCGACGGCGGCGTTCGGGCAGTTGGTCGAGACCGCGTTCGGGCTGGCGATTTCGAGGCCTGCGGGGAGGGCGTCGGTGAACGACCATCCGCGTTTCGCCGCCAGATCCGAGGTGTTCGTGATCGTGAAGGTGAGGGTTGCCGGCTCTCCGCTGAAGGTCTCGGCGTCCGTGAACTCCTTGTCCAACTGGGGCGTGGCGTCGAGTATGCGCAGGTTGTCGACCGCGTAGTCATTGCCGCTCCCGCTGGTCTGGTCGTTGGTCAGGCGCACGCCGAGACTTCCCCCGGACAGGAGGATCGACTCGTCGGTGGCATAGGAGCCGACCCGGACGCCCACGGAGACAGCGCCCCGCGGATCCGTGCAGGGATCGATGGCGGTGTCGGTGACCTCCACGGGCGTCGAGCCGTCGAGGAGGAAGAAGCGGAGGAGCGGATGGGCGGCCCCACAGCTCATTGCCCCCGCGTCGATGGAGAAGGTGATGAACCGGCTGGTCGAGGTGAGCGGGATGCTGGCGCGCGTCTCGAGCGTCGCGGCCGGCGTCGACGGCGCGGGGAACCCCGAGACTGTGACGTCGCCGAGGACCTGGTTGTCGTTGCCGCCGCCGAGGGCGGCGCCCATCCCGCGTGCGATCGCGCGGACGTAGGTGTTGTAGACGCCCGCCGAGCAGCCCGACGTCCCGGTGGTCGAGTTGAAGGAGCCGATCACCCCGTTGCAGGCCGCGCCGTTCAGCCACGCGGGGTGCGCGTTGTAGGTCATCGACGTCGGCGGCTCGCCCTGATAGACGGCCAGCCGCTGCGCGAGAGCCGGATTGGGCACGTTCTCGAAGTCCTCCTCGAAGACGACGAGCGGCGGCCCCGGCACGCCAGGGTTCCCCGGCGCCGCGAGGGCGGGTGCGGCGGTGGCGAGCAGCGCCGGCGCCGCCGCGAGGAGAGCTGCGATGCGGCGGCGGTTCACGAGCCCACCCCGGCCACGCTCAACTCGCGAGCTTCAGCACGGCGCTGTCGCGCCCGGCCGCGCTGTGAAGCACAGCCTTCAGCCTGCGGAGCTTGCCTCGTGCGGCGAGCTTCGCGGCCGCCTTGCCCAGCGGCACCTCGACGTTCTCGACTCCCTGATCGACCGTGAAGGAGCCCTTGCCGAGCTTGTCACCGGCGTCGACCGCACCCTTGGACTTCACCGCGCGCAGAGTCAGCGAGCCTCGGCACGCCGAGCCCGCGCAGACGACCGGAATCGAGATCGTCGCACTCGAGGCGTTGAGGGTCGCAGGGCCGTCGGCGATTGCGAGCTCACCGTTGGGGGCCGCCGGAGGCGCGACCGGCCCCGGACCCGGTCCCGGACCGGGGCCCGGCCCTGGGGCGCTGGCGACGGTCAGGCTGGCGGAGTCGACGTTGTTGGTCGTGTCGGGATCGAGCGTCGACGAGGATACGGTCGCCGAGTTGACGAGCTGCGTCGCCAAGATCGCTCCGCCGGTGCGGTCGCCCACGCAGAGGAGATCGAGGTCGGCGGTGATCGGCGCGCCCGTCGTGTTCATCAGCCTGAACACGCGCGAGACCGGCTGCGGATCGTGGCCGAGCAGGACGAGCCCCGCGGGGAGGTCGTAGGAGGCGACGATGCCCTTCGAGCCGACCGGGCAGGTCACCGTCTCGCTCACGACCGAGTTCGCGGGCACGGTCACCTGGCGGACGACCTCTTCGAGCACCAGCGGGTGCGAGTGGCCGTCGGTGGTGCCCACCTGGTTCAGGAGACAGCGGATCGAGGCGGTGACCATCGTCGTGTCGTCCTCGACCTCGACGACGATCCGGCGGCCGCCGTTCGGAAGCGGCTCGGAGCCGACGAGGCGCGCGTTGCCGCCGCTGGCGTCGATGCCCGGCGAGACAGCGGTCCGGCCCGGGCCGCAGGACAGCTCGATCTCATGGCGCCCGATGCCCAGCGGGGCGGACGCCGTGACGGGCGGGTCGCTGACGACGATGTCGTGCTGGTGGCCTGCCTCGAGGGCCGTCTGGCCCGCCATGCAGGTACCGAACACCTTCGCCTGCGCACGGCCGCCGGCGGTGTTGGTGACGGTGAACTCATAGCTGCCGAGCGAAGCGGACTGCTGGCGGCTGTACTGGACGTCGGGAAGCACGCCGGTGTCCTGGTCGACGTGATCGACGCGGATGCTCCCGTCGACCATGATCATGCCGGTCGGGCAGCTGAGGACGATGGTCTCGGTCTCGCCGACCTCGAGGTCCACCTGCTGCTCGACCTTCTCGACCGGGATCGCATGCTGGTGGTCGGGCGGCAGTGCCACCGGATCAACCGTCGCCTCGATCGTGATCACTCGTGTCCCACCCGAGGGGATCGTCCCGAGATCGCAGGAGACGGTTCCGGCGGCGAACGCGCAGTCGGGCGCTCCGGGCGTGGAGCTGACGAAGGTCACGCCGGCCGGGAGGGAGTCGGAGACGACGACGTCATCGGCATCCTGCGGACCGTTGTTGGTGACGGTCAGCGTGTAGGTCACCGTCGTGCCGGGTGCCGGGTTGGCCGGCGAGGCGACCTTGTCGATCTCCAGGTCGGAGCCCGATTCCACGTCTGTGGTCGTCGTCGTCTCGTTGTCCGTCGGATCGGGATCCGGCGTCGTCGAGGTCACCTCGGCGTTGTTGACGAGCGTGCCGACGGTCGCGGCGCCGACCTGGACGACGATTTCGCGGCTGGCGCTGGCGCCTGCGGCGAGGGTGCCGATCGTGCAGGTAACCGTGCCGGCGGCGTTGACGCATCCCGCGTCGGCGCTCGAGAAGGTCACCCCGGCCGGCAGCGTGTCGACGATCTGCGCGTTCTGCGCATCGCTCGGGCCGGCATTGGTGATCGTCAGCGTGTAGGTGAGCAGCTCGCCGACGCCGACCGGATTCTGATCCGCGGTCTTCGTGATCGAGAGGTCAGCGGCGCTGCCGACGGTCGCGGTCTCGGTGTCGGTGTTGTTGGTCGGATCCGTGTCCGGCTCGGACCCGTTCACCGACGCTGTGTTGTCGAGCGCTCCATCGGGCTGGCCCGCGGGAACGGTGGCGGTGACGACGATCGTCTCGGTGTCGCCGGACGGCGAGCGTCGGGAAGGCGCAGTCGATCGTCCGCGGCGGCGTGACGGTGCACTCGCTCCGGTTGGTCGAGACGGCGTTCAGCGACGCCGGGAGCTCATCGTGGACCTGGATCCCCGTTCCATCCGAGGGGCCGTTGTTGCCGACGACGAGCGTGTAGGAAATCGTCTGCCCGGCGGTGGGCGTGTCGTCGTCGATCGTCTTCTCGATCTCCAGGTCGACCCCGCCGATCTCCAGCGGCACCTCGTCCTCGTTGTCGGTCGGGTCGGGGTCGGGCTGATCGCCGTCGACCGCCGCGCTGTTGGTGACCGTCTGACCGGCACCGGCGATGGTCGCCGTCGCGACGATCGTCACGGTCGCGGTCGCGCCCGGCGCGAGGTCGCCGAGGTCGCAGTCGATCACGTTGCTGCAGCTGCCCTGCGATGGGGTCACCGAGACGAGGGTGAGCCCATTCGGAAGCGTGTCGGTGACGGCGGTGTTGCGCGAAAGCGACGGGCCGCCGTTTTCCACCGTCAGCGTGTAGGTGACGTTCTGGCCGACCGCGACGGTGGGGGAGGAGACCGTCTTGGCGATCGAGAGGTCAGCGGAGGGGTTCACCGGCGACGGGTCGATCGAGGTGTCGTTCGCCGGATTGGTGTCGACCGGGTTGGAGACGCGCGCCTCGTTGATGATCGGCGGGGTCGCCGCGGGATCCACGTCGACGTTGATCGTGATCGGCGGGAACGATGCACCGGGCGCGAGGTTGCTGGCACGGGTGCAGGTGACGGTCTGCGCGACGACATTGCAGGTCCAGCCCGCGCCCGAGGCCGAGGTGGGCGTCAGGTCCGCGGGGAGCGTGTCGGTGACCGTCGTCGTCGGCGGGGTCGTGAGACCGCCCTGGAGGGACGCGTCGCCGACGTTGCCGACCGCGAGGTTGTAGGAACCGCTGCCGCCGGGGACGAACGGCCCGCCGTTGCGCGTCTTCGTGATCGCGAGGTCGGGGGCGTTGACCGTGGTGTCGGCCGAGCTGATTGCCGTCAGCGGCGTGTTCAGCGACTCGCTGAAGAAGTTGGCGGTGGCGGTGTTCTCGATCTCGGTGCCCTGTGGCAGCGCCGAGTTGACGCGCACGCGGAAGCGCATCTCGTAGCTGGCTCCGGGCGCAATTCTCCCGCCGGCCGAGGCGGTCGCACCAATTCCGAGCCTGGCAACTACGCGGTTGTTGGGAGAGTCGAACTCGGCGACGTCATCGCCGGCGGCGTCGGTGCGCGCGCCAAGGGCCGCGGACGGGTTCCTCGTCTGCAGGGAGCCTGCGACATAGGTGGTGTTGGCCGGGATCGGGTCGCGCAGGACGAACGAGACCGCGCCGTCCTGGCCGGTGTTGGTGCCGGCCACCCTGTACTCGAGGATGTCGCCGTGCTCGACGGTGCCGCCGTTGACGTCGACGACCGTCTTCGTCTGCTCGATTCGCGGCGCGAAGAGCTCGGTCGCGAAGGTGATCACGCCCGGGATGTAGACGTCACCCGACGTGGTCAGGCCGATGTTCGCCGAGGTCGCGTTGTTGGCGAGGATGCCGTTGGCGTTGACGATGTCGGCGTCGTAGCCGAGCTGGTTCGGGTAGTCCGGGTTCTTCGAGCTGATCCGCGTTCCGGTATTCGAGATCGAGGAGTTGAAGAAGTTGTTCGCCGGGTTCTGGGCGTCCGAGAGCGTCGTTCCGTTGAGGTTCGCGCTGTCGCCGGGGATCCCGAGATCGCCCTCGTAGGCGATCGACGCCGACCTTCGTCCGCACCGGTCCCGAGGGCGGCGTGCGGAAGCCGCTGACCGGAATCGTCTGACCGGTGGTGCCGCTGACCGTGCGCAGACCGTCGAAGACGGTGAGGTTCCGCGCCGGCTCGGCCGGGTCGCGGTAGGCGATCACGAGCGACCAGCCCGCGTAGTGGTCGGTCCCCTCGCCCGCCTGGACGTTGCCGACCGTGTAGGTGCCGTTGCCCGCGGCGGCGACGAGCGACGTGACGTCGCGGAAGGCCTGGTAGCGGCCGGCCTGGGTCGAGTCGTCCAGGGTGGTCGCGGTCAGCGTCGTGTAGCCCCCGGCGCCCGGGGCGCGGAACGCGACCTGGTTTCGCAGGGCGGCGTTCGGCGGCGCGTTCGAGCCGCTGCCGGTCGTGTCGCCTGCCCCAGTAGAGGCCGGCGAAGAGCACGGTCGCGCCGGCGGGAAGGTTGAGCTGCGAGGTCGAGGAGTTGAAGGTGCTCGCGCCGACGCCTGCGTTGCCGTCGACGTCGACGTAGGTCATCGCATAGGAGTTGTTCTGCAGCTGGCTGTCGGGCAGCGTCGGGTCGGCGTTGCGCGCCCGGGTGCAGTTGGAGGCCGACGTGGGGCACGTCATCAGCGTGTTCGACACCATCACGATGTCGCCCGTGTCGTTGGCGGAGAAGCGTGGCGTGAAGCTTCGATCCGCCACCGCAGTTGCCGGCAATAGCAGGGCGAAACCGACCGCAGCCAGCACCCCAAACGATCGTGAACTCACTAACACCCTCTTCTTCCCCCGCTTTTCGACTAACCGAGCAGCCGGGCGATTGTAGACCCTGAAACCAGGTATGTGTGGCAGTTGCCCACGCCGAAGCTGCAGAGTTGTCGTGGTCCGTACAAGTTTTTCCTACGCGACGCCACGAATCCTGCACGCTTCCGCGCGTTATTTCCGCTTGATTCGCGCCCAGCGACTGTAGTTTCCGGCCCGGTCGACGACGCGCACGACCTTCGCCCGGCGCGGTTTGTCGAGCTTGGTCCGGCGCTCGAACGGCATCGAGACCGGCGCGGCGCTCTTCCGCCTCGCGAGCTCGAGGGTGTCGAGCCCGGAGCCGCCGTGGTCGCTCGCGCGAACGCGGAGCTTCCTGCCGGCGAGCGACGCGGATGGGGCGCCCGGCGGGCGCTGGTCGAGGACGATGTCGTCGGAGTAGGTCTGGGTTGCGTCGAGGCCGGGACCCGTGAAGCGGACATACACGTCCTTCGGCAGCCGCTCGGGACCGCTTGAGTCGAGCGTCCAGGAATAGGTATCACTGCCGAGCACCGGGCCCTGGACGGCTCCGGACCCGAAGCCGCCGTCGTTGGAGATCAGCACCTGCGTCGCGCCCGCCGGCTCGTGGATCGTCAGCGTGACCCCCGGGGAGTTGGTGAACACGGCGGCGCCGTTGATGGTCACGCCGACCGGCCCGCCTGTCCCCGACCCGGTCGGGGTGACGGCCGCCGAAACCGCGGTCGTCGATCCTGCGGAGTTGGTCGCGGTGACCGCGCACGTAATCGCGTGGCCGACGTCAGCGGCCTTGACCACGTATGTCTCGCCGGTCGCGATCTGGCTGGCGTCGCGGCGCCAGGCGTAGGCGTAGCCGGTCGGGCCGTTCTGCCATGTGCCCTGCGAGCAGGTCAGCGTCTGGCCCTGGACCGCTGAGCCGCTGATCGCCGGCGGCGAGGAGTTGACGGGGGCCGCCGGGGTCGCCGTCGGCACCACCGCGGAGGAGGTTGCCTGACCGGAACCGGACCCGTTGGTCGCGGTCACCGTGCAGGTCAGCTGTTTGCCGACGTCCACCGCCTTGATCCGATAGATGCTGTTGGTGGCGTTCGCGATCGCGGCCCCGTTGCGCGCCCACGAGTACGTGAACGACGTCGGGCCGTTCGACCAGCTGCCCTGCGTGCACGTGACATTCTCACCCTGCACCGGCGCGCCTTGGATCTGCGGCAGGGCCGTGTTCACCGGGGCCGAGCCACCACCACCGTCCGTCGCCGGCACCGCCCAGAACGTGAAGCCGAACGCGTTCATCCGCTGGATCCGGCCGTTGCCGTGGTCGGCGACGAAGACGTTGCCGGAGAGATCGGAGAACTGCTCGAAGACGTCGAAGGCGACCGGGTCGGCGCAGCGACCGAGCTCCGAACCCGACCCGCAGATCCAGCGGAACTCGGTCCCGCTCGCGTCGTACTGGTAGATGCGGTCGCTCGCGGTCTCGGAGACGAAGAGGACGCCGAAGGCGTCGATGAAGACGTCGGTGGGCGGGCCGGGGATCTGCTTGAAACCGAACGGGTTGTTGAAGCCGCCGGAATCATCGGCCGAGAACCACGGCTGCAGCTTGCCGACTCGGCCGTAGCCCGGGAAGGCCACGTACGTGCGCCGGGTCTCTACCGGCGCGGTCGCGTAGAGCTGTGCGCTCACGCCCTTGGGGATCTGCGTCGTTCCCCCCTGGCTGTTGAGGCCGAAGTCGCTGCGGCGGAAACGGTAGAGCTGGTCGGCGCAAGGATGGGCGACGTAGATCTCGTCGGTGGTGACGTCGAGGCCGCCGCGCGTGAGCGGATCGGGAGAGGTTCCCGCTGCGCAGGCGCCGAGTTGGAAGCCGCGGATATAGGTGCCCGAGCGCGAGAACTCCTGCACGCGACGGTTCGTATCGAGGATCCAGACGTTGCCATCCGTTCCCGGCGCAACGTCGATCGCGACGACGCCGCCGAGCTGGCCGGGGTTGTTGCCGGCGGCTCCCCACGAGGTGAGGGCCGACCCGTCGGCGCCGGCGAAGCGCTTCACCTGACCGCCGGTCGCGAAGCCGGCGTAGACCACGCCGTCGCTGTCGGCCGCGATCGCGGTCGGTCCCGCCGCCGCTGCCGGCCCGGCGCTCGCCAGCCCTGCCGCCAGAGCCGCCAGCACTACCGCTGCAGGCGCTCCCCTGAACCTACGTGCACCCATCTCTCCCGCTCCCGTTCGCAGTTTGGCCCCAAGACCTCGACGCAACCTAGTCGTTCCGACGGCGAAGAGCAAGCGTCGCCGCGCTCATTTGCAGCGGAATGCAGGTTGTATAAAGGCGATTGAGAGATCTGCCGATAAGTGCAAGAACTCGCCCGCAAATACGGAAAAAAGGGCTTCGCCTCGGCATGACGCGGATTCTGGGATAACGTTCCATCCCCAAAAGTAAGTAGGGGGACGGGTGAGGATGATGAATTCGCAGGCGTCTCTCGTAACGGGCGTGCCGACGAATCAGATGGGGATGTATATGGAGACTCGCCGTGAGACACGGACCCAGGCGCCGCCCGCGACCATGGCCGAGATCGAGCGCAAGCTCGAGGAGTTGCGAGCCCGTGCGGGAGTCGACCTCACGCCCGCCCCTTTGGAGCCGGCGGAGCCAGATCCGGAGCCCGAGCCCCCACCGGAGCCAGCGCCGGAGCCCATCGCCGCCGCTCCCGACGTAGATGACGCCGGCCTCGAGCTCGCGGAGATCCGCGACCGGCTCGCAGAGCTGCGGACGGTCGCCGGGCGCGCGGACGAAGCGGCGGCAGGCCTCGGGCAGGTCACCGGCGAGCTTCTCTCCCTGTGCGCCGACCTCATCTCGCGGCTCGAGCTGGCCACTCGCCTGAGCGCCGCCGAGCCCGACGTCTGGAACGAAGAGGACGCGCCAGAGGCACCCGCGGAGCCCGAAGTCGGAGACGAGGCACCGTCAGAGACCGTCGCACCCGCTCCCGAGCCCCGGGCGGCGATCGAGCTCGACCAGGTCGTCGGCCCGGTGTTTGACGGCACCGTCCGACTCGACGCCGGCAGCTTCGGCGACATCGCGGGCGTCAGCGCATTCGTCACGACACTTGCCGAGATCGACGGGGTCAGCGACGTCTACGTGCGCGGCTTCGAAGGTGACCGCGCGCAGATCGACGTCAGCCTCGAGGGCGAGTTCGCCCTCGGGGAGCGGCTCGAGGCGGCGCTGCCCGGCGGCGCCCGCGTGACCCACGCGGCCGACTCGCGCCTCAGCCTCGAGATCGGCGGCGCGCGCGAGAACGCCGAGAGCTAGGCGGTCACCGGTGGGAGCGACGATCACGGCGCTGGCCGCTCTCGCCGGTTTTGCGGTCTTCATGGTCGCCTTCACCCTCGTCCCGCTGATCGTGATCGTCCTGGCCGGGCTGGCGCTCTTCGGCTCCGCGCTCTCGAACCGACGATCCTCACAGCCGCCGCCGGAGGACGATGAGCCGTTCGACGAGGAGCCCGAGGCGTCGAAGACGAGGGTGACGCCACCCCAGGAGGACGAGTTTTGAGCCTTCGCCGGAACGGGAGTCGCAACGCCAACGGCAACGGCAACGGCTCGCCCGGGATCGAGGAGCTCGCGCGGCGGGTGCTTCGTCGCCCGGGCGCCGAGGCGCTCGATCGCACCGCCTACGACGCCCTCGAGATCGCGATCGAGGCGCGGCTTCCCTACGTCGGCCTGCGTGACGTAGCCGTCGACGAGACGCTGCTCCACTACCTCCCGCTCTCCCTCGCGCTGCGCGAACAGGTCGCGCCCGTTGTGCTCGTCGACGACACGCTCACCGTCGCCACCGTGAGGCCCAGTCCCGATCTCGAGCAGGTCGCGCGGCGCTTCCCGCGACTCTCGATCGCCCTCGTGGTTGCCCCCGCGGATGAGATCGTCGCCCTGCTCGAGTCCTTCGCCGACGAGGCGCAGGTGGCCGGGGTCGGGGGTGAGCGGTGAGCACCCCGCCACGCGCGGCGCCGAGCGAGCGCTTCTACCGGCGCCTTGCCTCGCACGCCGACCTCCGCTTCGTCGTCCTCGACCCGGTGCGGATCGGGGAGCCCGACTTCACCCAGGTGAACGCGCTCGCGGCGCGGATGCTCTCGCCCCAGGTCTGTCGCGAGTTCACGATCATCCCGATCGCCTACAACGAGGGGACCGTCACGGTCGCGACCAGCGACCCCTTCGACGACCTCGCCCACGACACGGCTGAGCGCCTCACGGGCGCCCTGGTCGAGTTCGCGGTCGCGCCGCGGGGAGACATCGGCGAGGCGATCGAGCGGGTGCTCGCGCCCGCGCCGCCCGATGCCCTCGGAGACGCCGTCGCCGAGGACGATGCCGAGCTGGCCGGCGCGGTGGAGCTTCCCCCGTCCGCGGAACCGAGCGCAACCCCGAGGCTCGGGGAGCTGCTCGTCGCCCGCGGCCTGATCAGCACGACGCAGCTCGCCGAAGCGCTCGAGGAAGGCGAACGGGTTGGCGCCCGCCTCGGCCAGGTCCTCACGCACGGCGGGGTGGTCCGCGAGGACGACATGCTCCGCGTCTTGAGCGAGCACTTCGGGCTGCCGCTCATCGACCTCACCCGGCACGAGCCCGACCGCGAGGCGCTCGCCCTCATCCCGGAGGCCGTGCAGCGCCAGCTCCGCTGCGTGCCGCTGTCCACCGACGGGCGCACCCTGCACGTCGCCGTCGCCGACGAGCTCGACGAGGAGACGGTCACCCGCCTTCGCGAGCACACCGGCCTGCGGCTGCGCGGCTATCTCGCCTCGCCGCGGGCGCTCGACGACCTGCTGCAGCGCGCGCACGCCGACGAGTACGTGCACGAGGCGACCTCGGCGATGCGCGAGCGCTTCCCCGAGGAGTGCGCGAATCGCGTGCTCACGAACGTGCAGAAGGCGGTCGCGGCGCTGCTCCTGGTCCTGGTCGCCGTCGCCATCGTCTTCGAGCCGACGACGACCCTGATCGTCCTCACCGCGGCGTCCAGCGTCTTCTACGTGGCCTCCTCGCTCTATCGCTTCAAGCTCACCTACAGCTCCCTCGGGCACCGCAACGAGCTCGAGATCTCCGATGAGGACCTCGCCGCTCTGGACCCGCGCGACCTCCCCGTCTACACGATCCTCGTGCCTCTCTACCGCGAGGCCGCGATCGTCCCGGAGCTGGTCGCGTCGATCGAGGCGCTCGACTACCCGAAGCCGAAACTCGACGTGAAGCTCCTCTGCGAGGCCGACGACGACGAGACTCCCGACGCGATCCGGGCGCTCGACCTGCCGCCGCACTACGAGCTCGTCGTCGTCCCCGACGCGCTCCCCAAGACGAAGCCCAAGGCCTGCAACTACGGCCTCCTGCTCGCCGACGGTGAGTACACGGTGATCTTCGACGCCGAGGACCGCCCCGAGCCCGACCAGCTGAAGAAGGCCGTGCTCGCGTTCTGGAACACCCCGGACGAGGTGGTCTGCATCCAGGCCGAGCTCAACTTCTACAACTCCGACCAGAACCTGCTCACCCGCTGGTTCACGACCGAGTACTCGATGTGGTTCGACCTCGTTCTCCCGGGCCTGCACGCCGAGCGCGCGCCGATCCCGCTCGGGGGCACCTCGTGCCACTTCGTCACCGAGACCCTGATCGACCTCGGCGCCTGGGATCCGTACAACGTCACCGAGGACGCCGACCTCGGGATGCGCCTGCACCGCCACGGATATCGCGCTTCGATGATCGACTCGCTGACGCTCGAGGAGGCGAACCCCGAGGTCCGCAACTGGATCCGCCAGCGCTCACGCTGGATCAAGGGCTACCTGCAGACGTACTTCGTCCACATGCGTTCGCCGTTCGCAACCGCGCGGGGCATGGGCCTGTGGAGCTGGATCTCGTTCCAGCTCGTGATCGGGGCCGCGTTCATCCTCATCCTCAACCCGATCTTCTGGTTCCTGACGACGCTGTTCTTCTTCACCCAAGCGGGGTTCATCGCGGACATCTTCCCCGGCTTCGTCTTCTACGCGGCCGCGTTCCAGCTCTTCGTCGGCAACTTCATCTTCGTCTACCTGAACGTGGCGGGCTCGATCCAGCGCGGCTATCCGGAGCTCGCCAAGTACGCCCTCTTCTCGCCGATCTACTGGGGGCTGATGTCCCTGGCGGCGCTCAAGGGCGCCTTCCAGCTGGTCACCAACCCCTTCTACTGGGAGAAGACGGAGCACGGGCTCTCGACGACCACCGGCATGACCGCGACGGCGCCGCTGCGCGCCGGCGAGCAGCCCCACGGCCCGCCGCTCGCCTTCGCCGTCGAGGACGAGAGCGTGATTGAGCACGACGACGATGAAGCGTCCGCCGAGAACGGCGACGTCGACGGCTCCGCCAACGGCGAGCCCGCCGCAGATGGAGCCGACGAGGAGCACGCCGAGGCCCTGGGCTCGAGGGAACCCGCTCGATGACGACGACGACCGAGGAGCTCCGGCGTGAGGACGGGCACGAGCCCGGCACCACCAACGGCGCCGGGCCTGCGTCCGATCGCAAGCCCGGCATCGGCAGCATCGGCGCTCCGGTCGAGGAGCCGATCGAACGCGAGCTGACGCCGCCCGGAGGCTGGGTCTCGTTCGCCATCTGGGCAGCAGCCTTCGCCGCCTTCGCACTCGTCGGCTACTTCTTCGTCGTCGAGAAGAACGTCATCGTCTTCGACGCGCTCGACCGCCTCGCTCGGGCCTTCCTCGTCTGGCACAACGACCCGCAGAAGCTCGCCGCGATCGGGTTCTCGTTCCCGCCGCTGGACACGATCGTCTTCCTGCCACTGGCGATCTTCAAGGACGCCGCGACGTCGCTCATCGCCCTACCGCTGACGTCGGCCTTCTTCGCCGCGCTCGCGATCGTCTTTCTCGATCGCGCCTTCGTCCGCTGCGGCATCCCGGCGCTGCTCCGTTATCCGCTGCTCATCATCGTCGCGCTCAACCCGCTCTTCCTCTTCTACGCAGGCAACGGGATGGGCGAGGCGGTCTACCTCTCCGCCCTCGCGCTCACTCTCTATGCCTTCGTCGGCTGGTTCACGCTGCGCCAGCCACGCTTCCTGATCGCCGCCGGGATCGGTCTCTCGATGCTCGTCCTGACGCGCTACTCATTCGTCTACTGGGCGGCGCTGATCTCCATCGCGATCGTGGTCGCGATCGCGAGCCGCCGCCACGCGGACGCCGAGGACGAGGGCGCGATGATCGCGCTCCTGGCGCCGACGGTCTACGGCCTGACCCTGTGGATCTTCTTCAACACCGTGATCGCCGACGACATGTTCGGCTGGCTCGACGGCGGGGCGGGCCAGGCGGTCAACGTCGCGGCCGGCGCCGGCGAGGCCGACATCAGCATCACCGATGCGATCGGGCGTTGCCTCGAGGTGATGATCGGGGTCTTCCCGCTCGCGATCGTCGTCGTCCCCGGGCTCATCTTCGCCTTCTTTTCCCGCGGCAGTCAGCTCGCGGCGTGGCTCGCGGCGATGATCGTGCTGGCGCTCGCGATCAACGGGATCGATGCCTATGTGAGCCAGGAGGCGGAGGCGCTCGCGCTGCGCAACTTCCTCCCCGCGCTCCTTGCCACCGCAGTCGGGGCGGCCTGGCTCTACAGAGTGCTCGACACCCTGCGAATACCGGTGATCGCCGTCGCGGTCGTGATCAGCCTCGTCTCGATCCCGCTGACCCTCGACACGATGGACGACTACCCCTACCAGAACCTGGAACAGGCTTTCGCTCGCGGCCTCACCGGCGGCGAGGACCAGGAGGGGACGACCTCGCGTGGAGGCTTCCAGGTCGGGGTCGACCCGGAGCGCCAGATGGCGGCGTACGTGAACGCGAGCGTCGAGGACAAGGACAGCGTCCTCACCGACAACGCGCACACCTTTGGCGTGATCCAGCTCAGCGGAGAGCCGGACATCTTCTTCGACCGGATCGATCAGGGCGACGGCGTCTTCCGCGAGGTGCTCGAGGACCCGTACGGGGAGGTCGACTACATGCTCGTCGCCAAGGACAACCCGAACGATCTCGTCGCCGGCTCCCTCGAGACGAGCGACGGCTCCGATCCGCCCGGCTTCGCGACCGTGTTCGAAACCGAGCGCTATCAGCTCTACTCGGTCGATCTCGAGGCACCGGAACAGGTCCTGCCGCCGGCATTGGCGCCCGCGGAGTCGGGCGGAGCCGAGGTGACAGAGTGAGCGAGCAGCCGCCCGAGCCGCCGCCGGAGGAGCCGAGCGAGCCCGTCGCCCCCGTGATCGCCTCGAGCGTCCGTGAGATCGTCGCCGCGGCCGAACGCTCGGCGGCCAGCATCCGCCAGGAGGTGGAGGGGTCGGCGGCTCGCCGCGCGACCCAGCTGGAGGCCGACGCCAAACGTCGCTCGGAGGAGATGATCTCCGCCGCCGATGCCGAGGCCCAGCACCGGATCGCCGCGGCCGAGGTTCGCGCGAGCCAATACCTGTCCGAGTGCCGGCGGCTGATCGACGAGTTCGCCGAGGAGCGAACCAGCCGCCTCGCCGCCGTCAGCGACTCGCTGATCGCCTTCTCCGAGGCGATCCAGGGCCGCTTCGAGGCGGCCGAGACGGTGCGCGCGCAGGCGGAGCAGCTCGCGGTGCGGCTCGGCGCAGCCGCCCAGCAGCTCGCCGAGGAGGCAGCGGAGGCGAAGGAGCTCGAGCTGCCGCTGCCACCGCTGCCGCGGACGCCCGCGGAGGAGCAGGGGGAGGCGACGCCGTGAGCGGGTCTCGGGAGCAGGGAAGGCGCGGCTCCCGCGCCGCCGCACTCGCAGGCGCGTGCCTGATCCTGGCACTCGCAATCCTCGCCGGATGCGGGCCCGATGGGGAGGACGAAGGCTCGACGCCCGCGGATTCTTCGAACGCCAGCGCCGAGACCGAGACCACGACTGAGGACACCGAGACGACGGAGACGACCCAGGCCACGACCACGACCACGACCACGACGCCGACGCACGACGTCGACGACGACGACGACGACGGACGGCACCGTCACCGAGACGACGACAGAGACCGAGGACGGCTCGGCCGAGGACGTCGTCGCCGAGGAGCAGATCACTCAGGACGACGTCGGCCTCGTCGACGAGGGCGGGACCGTCTTCCGTCCGTTCGCCGAGGACAGCCCCTGGAACACGAGCATCGCCGACGCCCCGATCGATTCGCGTTCGGACGAGCTCCTGCGGCGAGCGGCGACGAGGGTCACGGCGGTCGCGAACACCGCCGACGGGACACTCGACACCCGCACCCGCGACCTTCGTGACGTCGACGTGTACGTCAACACGACCGAGTGGACGGTGCCGATCGTCACCGAGCGAAACGGCGTTCCGACGACCCTCGTCTGCCGCCAGCTCTTGTGCGGTCCGGAAAGTGACCGCGTCGACTCACTCTCGATCCCCCCGGACGTCTCGCCGGCGCCCGAGAACGACGGCTGGTTCAGTGTTCTCGACCGCGGTGCCGGGGTCGGCTACGACTTCTGGCGCGCGCGCCGCGAAGGGGAAGTGATCTCCTACCAGTTCATCAAGCGTTGGGACCTCGACGGCCCGGGCTTCAGCGCGCCGGTCGCCGAGGACCCGGTGAGGGCCGTCGGCGCGCGCGGCTCCGGGCTTCCCCTCTTCGCCGGCGTGATCCAGCCGGAGGAGCTCGAGGCAGGCTCGATCAATCATGCGCTCGCGATCTCGGTCCCCGGCCCGGCCCAGCGCCTCTATGTTCAGCCCGCGTCGGTCACCAACGGGCTGAACGTCGTCGAGTCGCTGCCCGAAGGGGCGCGGATCCGGCTTCGGTCCGGCGCGCGGATCGGCCGTCTGCCCCAGGGCGCAAACCCGCGCAGCCGCGACGTTCTGATCGAGGCGCTCCAGACTTTTGGCGCGATCGTCGTCGATCGCTCCCGGACACCGACGCTCTATGCGCGCCGTAACGCCGACTACGGGGCGGACTTCGGTGTCGAGGAGCCGGGCATCGATTTGGAGGAAGGCGGGCTCGGCCTCCGTCAGGAGCTGCGGCGCGAGCGCCGCGGCCGCGATCGCGCGCGCGAACGGGCGCCGGTCCTTCGCGGCGACGAGCTCGAGGGCATCGAGCTCTCGGACTTCGAGGTCGTCGAGCTCGGCCCCGAGCTCGCCGATCCGCCAGGACTCGACCTCTTCGCCGAGGCCGAGGCCGAGTTCGACGTGACGCCGGAGGAGACGCCGTGATCGTCAGCCGCAAGGCGGCGGGAGTCGCCGCGATCGCCGCGCTGGCCTCGTTCGCGTCCTGCGGGGTCGAGATCGAGGGCGCCGACTCGGAGCGGCAGGAATTCGTCACCGAACGCGCCGTCGAGCAGAACGAGCTGCGCGACTTCCGCGCCGCCGCCGCCTCCCTCCCGCCGCGACCCGACGGCGAGGTGGCGGTTGCGGGCGAGACTCCCGAATCGCTGACCGCGGGCGCCGCGATCCAGTTCAACCGCGCGGCGACCGGAGTGGACGTCTCCTACGAAGCGATCGGCGTCACCGCCGCGTTCGCTTCGCTCTGCGAAGGCACGGCCGACGTCGTCGAGGTCGCGCGGCCGATCAGCGAGGAGGAGCTCGCCGCGTGCGAGGCGAACGGGGTCGAGCTCTCGGCACCGCTGCAGATGGCCTCGGATGCGATCGTCGTCGCGACGCGAAACGAGAGCGACGTCGGCGGCGACTGCGTCGGCGTTCCCGACGTCGACGCCATCTTCCGCCGCGGCTCGACCATCGACAACTGGCTCCAGCTCGGTTTCGACGACCTCCGGCTGATCGCCACCGGCCCGATCGAGGGCTCGACCTTCGAGTTCTTCACCAGCCGCGTCTTCGGCGATCCCGCCGGCGGCTCCCTTGCCGACTTCCGCGCCGACTACCGCGCGGAGCCGAGCGACGTGGAGGTCAAGGACCAGATCACGAATCGCAATGCGCAGAACCGCGCAAAGGAGCGCGCACGCGAGTACAAGCGGAAGCTGAAGGCACGACTCGCCGGTCGACGCCAGGAGTTCATCAATGAGGCGGAAGCCCGCGCGGACGCCCGCGCGCTCGAGGAGATCGAGCGGATCAACCGCCGCAACCGCAGGCTCGAGATCGAGGTCGACGCCGAGGAGCTCGAGCAGCAGAACGCCGAGTTGGTCGAGCGGGCAAAGGCGCGCGCGCGGGAGCGCGCCGTGCGGTTCTTCGACGCGCGCGTCGACGAACGCGTCGAGCTGCGCCGCGAGGAGAAGATCGATCGAGCCCTGGGCCGCGGCTCCGTCGGCTACGTGAACTTCGCCTTCTACGAGCTCTATGAGGAGCAGCTGCGGCCGCTGGAGATGAACCGGGCGCCGGAGCCCCCGCCGGCGCCGCTGATTCCCGACCCGAACTCGCTGGCGATCGCCGAGAGCGTCGCGGTGCCTCCGGTCGAAGACGAGGAGGAGGTCGACGAATCGGCTGAGCCCGACTGCATCTTCCCCTCGCAGGAGACGATCACCACCGGCCAGTACCCACTCTCCCAGCGGACGCTGCTCTACGTCCCCACCCGCAGCCTCGAGCGGGAGGAGGTGGAGCGGTTCCTCGCCGCCTACCTCGCCGATGCGGATCAGCTCGCGCTCGCGGCAGGTCTCGTCCCGATCCCCGAGCAGCTGCGCGCGGAGCAGTTCGAGCTCGTCACGGGCCGCCGGCTGGAGGCGGCCGAGGAGACGATCCCGGAACCCACGCCGATTCCCGGGGAGGCGCCCGCCGATCCGGCCGAGCCGGCCGAGCCGGTCGAATCGGTCCCCGGCGTAGCGGGGTAGCGTTCCCTGCTGCGCGCGCTCTCGTTGGCCCTCGGGGTCGCGCTCGCGGCCGCGGGGTGCGGCTCGGAGACCGATGACCCGGACACCGCGCGGGTCGGTTGGCAACGGGGCGCGAGCCTGACGGCGTTCGGCCCGGTGACGCTCGAGACACCGGCCGCGAAGGCGGCGCTCTTCGACCTGGAGCGGATCGACGCCTCGAACGTTGCGCTCGTCCCGACCTGGTACATGGAGACGGCGTCGTCGAGCAGCGTCGCCCCGCTCCCCGAGCGCACCCCGCGCGACGTCGGCATCCGCGACGCGGCCGAGACGGCCCGATCCCTGGGCCTCGAGGTGACGATCAAGCCCCACGTCGACGTGCTCGACGGGACCTTCCGCGGCGAGATCGAGCCCGCCGCGATCGGCGAGTGGTTCGCGAGCTATGAGCGCCTCCTCGTCCATTACGCCGACCTCGCCGAGGAGGTCGGCGCGACGCTCTTCGTGATCGGCACCGAGTTCGCGTCGCTGAGCGAACACGAGGCCCGCTTCCGAGAGCTGATCGCGGTCGCGCGGGAGCACTTCTCCGGCTCGCTCACCTACGCCGCCAACTGGGTGGACGAGGCGGAGCGGGTCGGCTTCTGGGACGAGCTCGCCTACGTCAGCGTCGATGCGTACATGCCGCTCGCACCAGAGAGCACCGAGCCGAGCGTTGGCGAGCTCGAGCTCGCATGGAAGCCCTACGTCGATCGGCTCGCCGCGCTCCACGATCGCACCGGCCTCCCCGTCCTCTTCACCGAGCTCGGCTATCAGAGCCGGATCGGGTCGACCCAGCGGCCATACGGCGGCGCGACCGGGGCCGCGAGCGACGAGGCCCAGGAGCGTCCTTACGAGGCTGCCTTCCGCGTCTTCGCCAACGTCGACTGGTTCGCCGGGATCTACTGGTGGGACTGGCCGGTCGATGAGGATCCCGCGGCCGCTCCGCGCTCCTACAGTCCAAGAGGGAAGCCGGCCGAGGCTACGCTTAGGCGATGGCACCGGCTGCTTTTGGGTCGCGGGGAGCCCGCGGCCGGCTCCTGATCGGAACCCTCGTTCTGGCGAGCGCGCTCGGCGCGGGCGCCGACGCGCGGGCGGCGGTACCGGCCTCGTGGCCGTTCGGGAAGGTCGAGGTCGGCGTCCACGATCCCGAGAACGCCGCCGCCTCGCTGCGCCAGCGCGGTCCCTACGGGCTGCGCTACCACTACCTCTCGGGCGGGGTGAACACGGGGCAGGGCTGGCGAACCTGGGCCGAGGGCAACGGCTCCTTCGTCCCGAAGTACGTCGCCGACTCCGCGGCGAGCGGCTTCCCGGCGACCGTCTTCTCCTACTACCAGCTCTACCAATCGGCCCCGGCGTCCGGGAGCGGGGACGAGCGCGAGGCGATGCTCGCCAACCTGCGGAACGTCGACACGATGCGCGCCTACTACGACGACCTCGAGACCTTCTTCCGCCGCGCGGTGGTGAGCACCGGCTCGACCGTCGTCCTCCACGTCGAGCCCGACGCGTGGGGCTACATGCAGGCGGCCGGCGGCACAGCGGCTGCGTCCGTCCCCGCCGCGGTCGCATCCACCGGTCGCCCGGACCTGGCGGGGCTCGCCGACAACGCCGCCGGCTTCGCGCAGGCCATCGTCCGGCTCCGCAACGCGTACGCGCCCAACGTCCTCCTCGGCTACCACCTGAGCCCGTGGGGCTCGGGCATCGATCCGGCGCTCTCCACGCACCTCAACAACGAGCGGATCGACACCGCGGCGGCGCACTCGGCCGCGTTCCATTCCTCGCTCGGGGCGAGCTTCGACCTCGTCTTCGCCGAGTACACGAACCGCGACGCCGGCTACATGCGCGTGGTCGACGGCTTCGGGCCGGAGGCGGACTGGACCGACGAGGACTTCAACTGGCACGCGCGCTTCATCGGCGACTTCGCCCGAGCGGTCGGGCGGTCCGTGGTCATGTGGCAGATCCCGTTCGGAAACACCCTCATGCGGGCGATGAACGACACCCCATTCCACTACCAGGACAACAAGGTCGAGCGGCTGCTCGGCGATGCCAGCGGCACCGAGATGAGGCGTTACACCAGCGCCGGGGCGATCGCGTTCCTCTTCGGCACCGCGATCGACCAGACAACCTGCGCCTGCGACGCCGCCGGCGACGGCATCACCGGCCCGCCTCCGATCAACGGCAACAACGGGCTCTCCGTGAGCGCCGACGACGACGGCGGCTACTTCCACCAGATCGCGCCCGAGTGGTACGCGGAGCGCCAGCCGGCGCTCTCCGACGCGAAGGTGAGCGCGACCGCGAAGGTGGGAAGGGCCGTCCCCGGCGAGCGTGCCGAGATCCGGCTGCGCTTCACCAGCAGCGTCGCCTTGCGGGCGAAGCTCATCCTCACCGTCGCGCGCAAGGGTAAGAAGCTCGACCGGATCCGGCGCCGAGCGCGCCTCACCGAGGGCGCGCGGGTCGTCCGCGTCGAGTGGCGCGTCCCGGGCGGCATGCGGCCAGGCCGGGCGCAGCTGGGCCTCGTGGTCAAGCAGCGCGGCGTAGGCACGGTTGCCGCCGACCCGGCCCTCACCAAGTTTCGCGTGCGGAAGCGCTAGCTCGCGCGCTTGAAGCTCGTTGCGAGGTCGCTGATCGCGACCTCCATGCGCCGCCTCGTCGCGAGGGCGTCATCGGCGCGACCGAGCTCCTTCTCGGCGCCGGCGGCAGCCTCGGCGATCGCCTGGGAGGCGCGCTCGCAGTCGGCGTCTAGCGCCGTCTTCGCGGCCCTACCAGCGTTGGCGATCAGCCGCTCGACCTCGGCGACCCGCCTCGAGGCAGCGCCGGTCGCCTCGTCGAGCCCGTCGGCCGTGCGCGTGGCGGGCGCCTCGAGCAGGCCTTGCACTGTGGACCGCTCCGCCGCGAGCGCGTCGCGGCCGTCGGCCAGCGCCGCGGCCAGGTCGACTTCGGCCGCTCGGGAGCGTTCGCTGAGCAGGGCCTCTACCTCCCGGTACGCGCGGCGCAGCGACTCGATCGCGGCGGGGGAGCCGAGATCGCCGACACGGTCGGCGGCCTCGGAGCGCAACCTCGCGATCGCGGCCTCGGCGGTGGCGGCGAACTCGGCTCGGGTGGACTCGAGCTCACCCTCGGCAAGGACGATCCGCCTCCCGGCCTCGAGCTGCGCCTCGGCGACCGTCATTCGGTGGCGAAGCTCGCTCTCCGCCGCGGCCAGCCGGGTCGCGACCTCCTCACCGGCACCGATCGCTGCGGCGGCGTCGGTGGCGATGCGCTCACTGGCCTGCGCCGCAGCCTCCTCCAAGGCTGTCGTCGAACGCTCGAGCTCCTCCTCGGCCCGCTCGCGGGCCTTGGCAGCGGCGGCGCTCGCGCGCTCGGCCTCATCGCGAGCGCTGTCACCGGCCTCGAGCACACGCGCCCGCGAGTCCTCGAGCGCCTCTCGCGCCTGCTCGGCGAGCCGGGCGAAGGCTTCGCCGGATGCGTCGAGCTCCTCGCGCGCCGCCCGCGACTCCTCGACACTCGCCCTGGCGGCGGCGCCCGCGTCCTCCTTCAGCCTGTTCAGCTCGCTGCGCGAGGCGGCCAGCGTCGCTTCCGCCTCACCGACCGCCTGATCGCGCGCCTTCCCGAGAGCCTCCTGGGAGAGGACGAGCGCCGCGCGAGCCTCGCTCACCGCAGCGTCGAGCTCGGTGCGGGTGTTGTCGACCTCGCCTCGCGTCCTCGCCAGCAGCTCCGCTCCCGCCTCTGAAAGCGCGGCTCGCGAAGCCTCGAGCTCACGGCTCGCGTCGCTGACCGTCTCGGCCCGCAATCGGGCCAGTTCCGCGCGCGAGTCGGCGAGCTTCTCATCGGCCTCGGCGAGCGCTTCGTCCTTGGCCGTTCCGAGGCGCTCGCCGGCCTCGGCGACGGAAGCCTCCTTCGCCTCCGAAAGGGCGGCCCGCGAAGCCTCGAGCTCACGGCTCGAGTCGCTGACCGTCTTGGCCTGCAATCGCGTCAGCGCGGCCCTCGACTCGGCGAGCTTCGCCTCCACGCTGGAGAGCGTGTCGTCCCTGGCGGTGCCGAGCCGCTGCTCGGCTTCGGCGACCGAGCTCTCCTTCGCCTTCGCAATCGCCGCCTCAGCCTCGCTCAGCGCCGCTCGACCCTCCGAGATCTTTCTCGCCGCGTCGGCGACGGTGGCGCTCTTCGCAGCCGCGAGCTTCGCCTCCGCGTCGGCGACCGTGCCGGCTCCGGCGTCGCGCAGGGTCGCCTCTGCCCCGGCGACGGCGTCCGCCACCGCCGCGCGGGAGGCCTCGAGCGAATCGGCCGTGGCTTCGACGGTTTCGGCGCGAAGCCGCGCGAGCTCGGCACGTGATTCGGCGAGCCTCGCGTCCGCGTCGTCGCCGGCCTGCGCGAGCCTGGACTCGGCGTCCGAGACGACTGCCGTCCCGAGCCCGGCGAGCGCTTCCCGGGAGGTCTCGAGGGTGTGCTTCGCCTCCTCGGTGAGGCGGTGGAGCGCCGTTCGCGCCTCCTCGCCTGCGGTGAGGAGCCCAGCGCGGGCTCCGTCGACCTCGTCGCGAGCGCGAGCGACCGCCTCGTCCGTGTTCGCCTCGATCTCGGCGCGGGAGTCGGCCAGCTTGTGCTCGGTGTCGGCGACGACGGCGCCACCGAGGTCGACGAGCGCCTCGCGCGATGCCTCGAGCGTCAGTTTCGCCTCTTCGGTCAGTCGAGCGAGCGCAGCGGTGGTCTGGTCGAGGCGGGTGCGCGCTTCAATACCGGCCTCCGCCAGGGCCTCGCGGGTCGAGTCGAGTTCCGCGCGCGCCGCGGCGGTTACCTGCATCTCGAGCTCCGCGCGCGACTGCGCGGCGGCCTCGGCAAGTGCCTGCCGCTGTCGTTCGAGCTCGGCCCGCGCCTCCGCGATCGTGGACTCACCTGTGCGCGTGATCTCGGCCTTCGCCCGTTCGGATTCGTCACGGCTCGCCTCGTGAGCGTGCTCGAGTGCTGCCTGTGAGTCCGAGAGCAGTTGCTGCGCTTCCTCCGCCGCGCTACCGACCGCGGCGCGTGAAGCTTCGAGCTCGCGTTCGGCGGCCAGAGCCAGGGCGGCGATCAGCCGCTCGGCCGCGGCGCTCGTCGCCGCCAGCTGTTGCTCGGTATCGGCCACGACCCGCTCGCCGGCCTCCCGCTGGATCCGAGTCGCCTCGGCCGCGCCGCCGCTCGCGGCCGCCCGCGCCGCGTCGACGATCGCCTGCGCCGCGTCGAGGAGCGAGGCGCGCGTTTCGCCGAGCTCGTGCTCGGCGGCGAGGGCGATTCCTGCCAGCAGCCTCTCGGCAGCGGCAATCTGCTCGGCCAGGCGTCGTTCGGCCGCAGCAACCGAATCGCTCGCGCTCGGGCCGCTCACAGCCGAAAATCGTTACATAAGTGACGATGTCTCTCGAACGCGGTCCTAGACTCTGGGCGATGCGATGCGGCTTGATAGGAGTGGCGTGCGCACTCCTCGGCGTCCTCGCGCCGCAGGCCCTCGCGCACGGGCCGGGTACGGGAGAGCGGCCGCTGCGCGCCACGATCGAACACTCGAGCCGCTTTGCCGAGGACTACCCGCAGCGGCTGACCATCTTCGTCAGCGAACGGCGGGGTAAGGATCTTCGGGGCGTACGTGCATCGCTGGTCGATCGAGCCGACGGGACCGTCGTCGCGCGCGGCAAGAGCCGCGGCGGAGGCCCACCGGCCGCGGTGGTCCTCGGCGTCCTGGACGGCCGCCTCGAGCCCGGGTCCTACGCAGTTCGCGTGAGTGCGAAGGTGGCTGGTCGCAAGGGACGACGCGCGAAGGAGACCAGGATCGACTTCGGCTCTCGCAGCGGGTCGCCGCCCGGCCCGCTCTACCCGCAGTTGAGTCCGCCGCCGGTCGGCGCTCCCGGGAGCGGCGCGATCGTCGAGCAGGCAACGGTCGACTGGCGGGCGGGGCAGTTCGCCGGACGCGACCAGGCCGGGTTCGACGCGCCCGGGATCGGCCACGGGCAGCTCGCCTGCAGGCCCGACACCCAGTGGCTGCGCTTCTTCCCCGACGACTCGACCCGCGAGACGGCGATGATGAACTGGACCTACAAGAACTGGGAGACCTGGCAGGAGAACGCGATCCGCGAGGTCGTGGCTCCCACCGGCGCCGAGTTCAACGAGGGGCTGAACAAGTTCGGGCCCCAGAGCGAGAAGGTCTCGCGCGGTTACTTCGTCGGCATCATCTCCGACCGCCTCGTCCCCGGCGCACCGGGCGGCCCGGGCCGCCCGCCGACGACGCTGCGCCTGAGCTGGGCGTGGGATTTCACCGATCCGGGCAACGAGCGTTGCTTCGTCACCGCCACGTTCGTCACCGAGCGCGCCGGCGAGGCCGGTAACGAGGTTCGCTCATTGACTGCGAACTGGCGCGGGGAGGCGGACGCGGCCGGCCGCGACCACGCCGCCGTCGCGCTCCCGGGCCTCGGGACCTTCGAGGTCGTCTGTCAGCCGGGATCGACGGGTGACCGGTTCCTGCGGATCACTCCGGAACCGGCCGTGACCCCGGCGACCTTCACCCTCTTCCAGGGCTCCGACGTCGACATCGCCTCCCAATCGACCGCCCCCTACCTGAAGCGGCTGCCGAACAACGGCATGCTGACCGCAGATCTCGGCGGGCGCGGCAGCCTCATCGCCACCTCCCGGTTCAAGACGAACGATCCGGATCCGTCGCTGAACTTCTGCCATATCGCGGCCCAGATCACCGCCGCGCCGGCGGGCTGATCGCTCAGGTCTCAGGACTTGTGCAGGTGAAGCGGCAGTACGGGCCCGTCGTCGGCGGGCGGGCGTGGCAACGGGGGCAGCTCCAGCCGTAGCGTCAGCGCCGAGGCGGTGGCGAGCGCGACCCGCGGGCGGTAGGGGAGCGAGCGCAGGTCCTCATCCGCGAGCCGCAGCGGCTCGTCGGCGCTCAGCTTGATCACGGCCTGGTTGTCGTCGAAGCCCCAGACCTCGGCCTTCGGCTTCGGCGGCAGCTCGCTGAGCGCGACGGCGAAGCCGTTGACGTCGACGAGGTCGAGGAACGGGCCGACGCTGACGAGCACGTGCTTGCGAAAGAGCCACGCATCCGGCAGCGGCCGGGTGAAATCCGAGAGCGGCATCCGCGGAGCGAGGGCGGAGGGCGACTCGCCGTTTCCCTCTCGGAGCGGCTCGTCGAGAGCCGACAGGCGGGAGCGGAGCTCGACGAGCGCTTGGTCGACGTCGACTAGCTCGCGTTGGAAGCGCTGCGCGCGGCGGTGCGCCGGGCGGTCCCCGGGCTCGGGACCCTGCACCGAGGCCACACCGTCGCCGCTCGCCTCCGGGGAGGCCTGATCCGCGTGCGCGGGCGCGTGCGCAGCGTCAGGCGAGGGCTCGAGCCCCCGGCCTCTTGCGAACGCCCATCTGATCGGTTTCTTCACGAGCGGTTGGCCCCCAATGCCTGAAGCGCCCTACAAGCATGGCGTGAGTGGACGACGACTGCGCCGGTATTTCGCGATTACCTCAGATTGTCCTGCGTGGACTACCTCGATTTGGGGAGGAAGGAGACGACGCCTGCATGTCGACCGGCTTCGCGCGCAAGCCGCGAGCCACGCCGCTTCGCGAGGTCGCGTGAGCGCTCGGCCCAGGTAGCCTTGAACGGAGTGAACGTTTTCGAGGCCGATACTGCAGTCGAGGATGCAACCGAGGAATCCTCGCCCGCGGACGCCCCGGCGCCGGACCTCGAAGATCCCTCTCTTTACTTCAACCGCGAGCTCTCCTGGCTCGACTTCAACGACCGCGTTCTCCAGCTGGCGGAGGACGAGTCGGTACCGCTGCTCGAACGCGTGAAGTTCAGCGCGATCTGGGAATCGAACATGGACGAGTTCTTCATGGTCAGGGTCGCCAACCTCCACGACCAGATCGAGTCCGGGCTGCCGAGCCGAGGGGCCGACGGGATGACGGAGACCGAGCAGCTCGCGGCGATCCGCTCGCGCGTGATCGATCAGCGCGAGCGCGCCGGCCGCGGCTTCGAGCGCGATCTCTGCCCGGCGCTCGACGAGCACGGCATCCGGATCATCAACTTCGACGCCGCCTCCCCGGACGAGGTGCACGAGCTCGAGCAGCTCTTCGTCAATCAGGTCTTCCCGGTCCTCACCCCGCTCGTGATCGGCCGCGGCCGCCCCTTCCCGTACATCTCGAACCTCTCGCTCTCCGTCGCGGTGGTCCTGCACGACCCCGACCAGGACAACGAGATCCTCGCCAGGGTGAAGGTGCCGAAGGAGCTCCTCGGCCGGTTCCTGCGAGTGGGGTCAGACCGCGCGACGCTGGTGCCGCTCGACGCGCTGATCGCGGACAACATCGGCTCGCTGTTCCCCGGCATGGAGGTGATCGAGCACTCGCTCTTCCGCGTCACCCGCGACACCGACTACGACGTCTCCGACGAGGCCGACGACGTCATGCGAGCGGTTGAGGAGGAGCTCCGCCGCCGCCGGTTCGGCGAGGTCGTGCGACTCGAGGTCGAAGACGGAATGAGCGCGCGGCTGCGCCAGCAGCTCGTGACCGCGCTCGACGTCGAGGAGGACCAGGTCTACGAGTCCCCCGGCATGCTCGACCTCTCCGATCTCTGGGACATCGTCGGCGTCCCCGGACACGACGACCTCCGCGATCCGCCCTTCACACCGGTGACGCCCCCGCGACTGCTCGTCTCCGAGGACGGCAAGGAGGGCAACGTCTTCGCCGCGATCCGGGAGGGCGACATCCTCGTCCACCATCCCTACGACTCCTTCACCGCCTCGGTCGAGCGGTTCGTCCGGCAGGCGGTCAGCGACCCGGACGTCCTGGCGATCAAGCAGACGGTCTACCGGACCTCGATCGACTCTCCCCTGGTGCCGGGACTGATCGAGGCCGCCGAGCGCGGCAAGCAGGCCGTCTGCCTCGTGGAGCTGAAGGCGCGGTTCGACGAGAGCGCCAACATCCGCTGGGCGAAGAAGCTCGAGCAGGCGGGAGTCCACGTCGTCTACGGGATCCCGTCGCTGAAGACGCACGTCAAGTGCGTGCTCGTCGTGCGCCGCGAGGGTGGCGGCGTCCGCCACTACGTCCATATCGGGACCGGCAACTACAACCCGAAGACCGCGCGCATCTACACCGACCTCGGTCTCTTCACCGCCGATCCGGCGATCGGGTCCGACATCGCCGAGATGTTCAACTCGCTCACCGGCTACGCCCGGCCCGCGCAGCTACCGGACCGTGCTCGTCGCCCCGTTCAACCTGCACAAGGGGCTGCTCGAGGAGATCGAGAAGACGACGGAGTCGCATTCCGCCGATACGCCGGCGCGGATCCGGCTGAAGATGAACTCGCTCCTCGACGCGTCGATGATCCAGGCGCTCTACCGCGCCTCGCAGGCGGGCGTGGACGTGAAGATCAACCCGCGAGGCATCTGCGCCCTGCGCCCGGGCGTCGCCGACGTCTCCGAGAACATCGAGGTCGTCTCGATCGTCGGCCGCTTTCTCGAGCACTCCCGGATCTACTCCTTCGAGCGCCACGAAGAGCCGGAGAGCATCTACATCGGCTCGGCCGACCTGATGCCACGGAACCTCTACAACCGCGTGGAGCTGGTCACGCCGGTTCGTGACTCGAAGCTGCGCGCCGAGCTCACCGATGTGCTCGATCGATCCTTCGCCGACGACACGAACGCCTGGGAGCTCGAGCCCTCGGGCAGCTGGGTGCGGCGCCGTCCGAACGGCGAGCCCCGCAGCGTCCAGAGCGAGCTGATCGAGCGCCACGTCGCGAAGGCGGCGTCGGGCGCCAAGCCGGAGACGGTCGCCCAGCAGGTCTGAGTGGGCCGCGAGCCGACCGACCGCGTCGGCGAAACTTCGGCGATGGTCGACCGCCACACGGCTCAGGGGTACTGGCTCGGGGAGGCACCTGCCGGTCGAGCCGCTCCCGGCGCTCGAAGGCTCCCGCTCGGCGGACGTCGTGATCGTCGGCGGCGGCTACACGGGCCTGTGGGCGGCGTGGCACGTGAAGCGCCTCGAACCCGAGGCGAGCATCGCGATCGTCGAGGCGGGGGCGTGCGGGGCGGGCCCGAGTGGGCGGAACGCCGGCTTCGTCAACACCCTCTGGTTCAGCCTGCCGACCCTGCGCCGCCGGTTCGGTGACGAGCCCGCGATCGCCGTGGCGCGGGCCGCCGCCCGATCTGTCGACGGCGTCGGCCGATTCTGCGAGGAGGAGGGCGTCGACGCCTGGTATCGCAAGGGCGGCTACATGCAGGTCTCCACCGCGGCCGGATGGGACGACCAGTGGGAGCCGGCGGTCGAGGCCTGCCGTGAGCTCGGCGAGCCCGGTGCGGTAGCTGGAGCTCGGCCCCGATGAGGTCGCGAAGCGGTGCGCATCGCCGGCGTTTCGCGCCGGCGCGCTCTACCCGGGCTCCGCGACCGGTGCAGCCCGCGCGCCTCGCACATGGTCTTCGCGAGCGGCTGGTGGCCCACGGCGCCGCCGTTTACGAGCACTCGCCGGTCACCCGCTGTCGCCGCGACGGGGCGGGCGTGCGGGTCGAGACCGCCGATGGCGTCATCCGCGCCGGAGCGGCCGTGGTGGCGGCCGGCGGGAAGGCGACCGCGATGCCGGGGCTCCGCCGCCGCCTGACGCTGACCTCCTCGCACATGCTCGTCACCGAGCCGGTCCCGGACGTGCTCGAGCAGCTCGGCTGGACCGGAGGCGAGTGCATCACCGACTCGCGGGCGATGATCCACTACTTCCGCACCACGCCGGACGGCCGGATCGCGTTCGGATGGGGGGCGGGGCGGGTCGTCTTCGACACCCGGATCACCGGCAAGGCCGAGGTCGACCCCCAGGTGGTCGGCGCGGTGGAGGCGCACATGCGCCGGCTCTTTCCGATGCTCGAGGGACGCTCGGTGGAGCACGCATGGGGCGGGCCGATCGACGTCTCGCCGACCCATCTACCGCTGGCCGGCAGTCTCGACGGGCCGATCCACTTCGGCTTCGGCTACACGGGCAACGGTGTCGGGCCCTCGCACATGGTCGGCCGCTCGCTCGCATCCATGGCGCTCGGGCGCAGCGACGACGCCAGCCGACTGGCGTTCATCGACCCGAAGGCGCCGCGTGTGCCGCCCGAGCCGTTCCGCTTCATCGGCGGCGCGATCATCCGGCGCGCGCTGATGCGAAAGGAAGCCGCGATCGAAGGCGGCGCCCGCCCCGGGCCGATCGCTCGTGCCATCGCCGCGATCCCGGAGAAGGTCGGGATCCAGGTGGGCCGGTAGGCCGGAGGGGATCCGGCGCGACCACGATAATCGCGGCCGCGATGGCCGCACCCGCGAAACCGAAGCGCCGTACCCAGGAAGAACGCCGGGCGACAACCCGAGCGGCGTTGCTCAACGCGACGGTCGACTGCCTGGTCGAGTACGGGTACGGCGGCACGACCACGACCCGCGTGGTCGAGCGGGCCGGCGTCTCGCGCGGCGCCCAGGTGCACCATTTCCCGACCAAGGCGGCGCTCGTCGCCGAGGCGATCGGCTACCTGGCCGAGTTGCGCGCCGACGAGATGGAGCAGGCGCTGGCGAAGCTCCCGGAGCGCCGCGAGCGGACCCTGGCGGCGCTCGACCTGCTCTGGAAGGTCCACAACGGACCGCTGTTCCAGGCCTCGCTCGAGCTCTGGGTCGCGGCCCGGACCGACGCCGAGCTGCGCGAGCAGCTGCTGCCGATCGAGCGCTCGATCAACGCGCGGCTGATCGAAGGCGGCCAGATCTTCTTCGGCGTCGAGCCCGATGACGAGCTCGGCACCCGCATCGTCACCGCGGTCTCGGCGATTCGCGGACTTGCGATGGGCGCGATCCTGTTGAAGGCGCCGCGCCGCGGGATCGAGGCGCAGTGGAAGGCGATGCGCGAGGAGCTCGCCGCGCTCATCGCGGACTAGCTCGAAGGGCCTAACCAGCGAGCTCGCCGAGCTCGCGCTTGAGGACCTTCCCGGTCGCGTTGCGCGGGAGCTCCTCGACGAAGACGATGTCGCGCGGGACCTTGTAGCGAGCGAGGTTCTCCTTCACGTAGGCCCGGAGCTCCTCGCCACCGACCTCGACGCCGCCGACCACCACCACATACGCGGCGAGCCGCTTGCCGAAGTCCTCGTCGGCCACTCCGACGACCGCCGCGTCGGCGACCCGCTCGTGTCCCATCAACAGCTCCTCCACCTCCTGCGGGAAGACGTTCTCCCCGCCGGAGACGATCATGTCGTCGTCGCGCCCGTCGATGTAGAGGCGCCCCTGCGCGTCGAAGTGGCCGACGTCGCCCGACGACATGACGCCGTCGATCACCTCCTTCGTCTGACCGTCCGTGTAGCCCTCGAACTCGATGCCGTTGGCGACGAAGATCCGTCCGGTCTGCCCCCGCGGGACCTCGCGGCCCTCGTCGTCGAGGAGCCGCACCGTCGTCCCCAGCGTGGGCTTGCCGACGCTCGTCGGCGCCGCGCGGTGGTCGGCCGGCACGGAGATCGAGGCGTACGCGACCTCGGTCGAGCCGTAGAGGACATAGAGGATGTCGCCGAAGGTGTTCATCGTCTCGGTCGCGACCGGACCGGGGAGCTGGGAGCCGCCGCAGAAGATGATCCGAAGCGAGGAGGTGTCGTAGCGGGCGATCTCCTCGGGGCCGAGCTCGAGCGTCCGCTGCAGCATCGCCGGGACCACCACGACGGCGCTCGCCTCGTGCTCGTCGATCCCGCCGAGCATCTCCCGCGGACCGAAGCGCCGGTGGGTGACAACCCGCGAGCCGAGGCTGAGGCCGAGGAGGAGGTGGGCGAAGCCGAGCGCGTGGAACATCGGCGGTGCGACATACGTGCACTCGCGGGTCCGGAACGGGACCCGCTCGAGCAGCGCGCCGAGATTCGTCACCGATCCGCCCTCCTGCCGCGGCGCTCCCTTGGGCGTCCCCGTCGTACCGCTCGTCAACATCACCATCGTTGGCATCTCCGCGGGTGGCGCGAGCGACTCGGTCGAGCTCCCGGCGATGAGGTCGGCGAGCGTCGCGTCGGCACCACCCGGCGTGCCGTCGTCGGTCCAGGCGCGCAGGTGGCGGTCGGCCCAGCTCGGTGCGCGGTCGTCGTACTCGGCGTCGAAGATCAGCGTCGTCACGTCCTCGCGCTTGCACACGTCCTCGATCTGCGGGCCCGCGAACTCGGTGTTCATGAACACGCAGCGCATCCCGACCTTCGCCGCGGCGAAGGTCGCGTCGAGGAAGCCGCGATGGTTGCGGCACAGGATCGCAACGCCGTCGCCTGGCTTGGCGCCGTCGGCGATCAGGGCACGCGCGAGGGCGTTCGAGCGCTCGTCGATCTGGCGCGCATTGAGCGTCCCGAGCTCGTCGGTGAAGACGGGCCGATCACCCCACCGGATCGCCGCAGCGGTGCAGGCGCCGGCGAGGGTCCCTCGCCGGACGACCTCGACACCCGAGCGGGCGAGCCTGTCGGGGCGGGCCGGCCCGAGCAGGCCCGACCGCGCCACCGCTCCCGCTGCCTGCGCGGTGGCTTGGGCGCGGTCGGCCAGCTCGCGAAGCACGGGCGCCAGCCTATCCGCGGGCGCCCTTGCGGGCGCTAGGCGACCGCCGGGGCACCGAGCTTTTCAGCGACCAGGTCGATCGACCAGGGGCCATCGGTGGTCTGCGACTCGCCGACGGACCAGTTGTCGACCTCGGCGATCATCCCGCCCTGGACGGCGAAGAGCTTGCCGGTGATCTGGCAGTCCTCGGCCGCCAGATATGCCACCAGCGGGCTGACGTGCTCGGGGGCGAAGACGTCGAACGCGCCCTCATCCTCGGGCGGCTTCATCATGTCGCCGATCATGGGCACATCCTCGGTCAGCCGGGTCCGCGCCGCCGGCGCGAGCGCGTTCGCGCGCACTCCGTAGCGGGCGAGCTCCTGCGAGGCGACCAGCGTCATCGCCGCAATCGCGGCCTTCGCCGCGCCGTAGTTGACCTGTCCCGCGTTCGGGAGATACGTGCCCGAGGCCGACGCGGTGTTGATGAGCGATGCCTTGACGTCCTCGCCCGCTTTCGAGCGCTCCTTCCAGTGCGCGGCCGCATGGCGCATGCCGCAGAAGTGGCCCTTCATGTGGACCTGGATCACCGCGTCCCACTGCTCTTCGGTCATCGATGCGAGGAAGGCGTCGCGGAGGATGCCGGCGTTGTTGACGAGCACGTCGAGCTGCCCATAGGCGTCGACCGCCTGGGCGACGAGCGACTCGGCGCCCGACCAGGACGAGATGTCCTCGGTGTTGGCGACGGCCTCGCCGCCCGCGGCGGTGATCTCGTCGACGACCTGCTGGGCAGCTGATGCGTCCGATCCGGTCCCGTCGCCGGCGCCACCGAGGTCGTTGACGACTACCTTCGCGCCCTCGGACGCGAACAGGAGCGCATGCTCGCGGCCGATGCCGCGACCCGCCCCGGTGATGGCCGCGACGCGGCCCTCGAGTGATCCCATGGTTCTGGTTCCTTTCGTTCGTTGGTCTCAGGCAGCTTCGGCTCGCCTGCGCGCGGCGTCGATCACTTCTTCGGCGACGCGGTCGGCCGCACCGGCCCCGCCGCCGAGGAGCAGCCGCGAGAGCTGCGCCCGACGCCAGTAGAAGGGGGCGTCGTGCTCCCAGGTGACGCCGATGCCGCCGTGGACGGCGATGCAGGTCCTGGTTGAGAACTCCGCAGCTCGCTCGGCGGCGAAGCGGACGCACGCGGCGGCACGGGCGAGGTCATCCGGCTCGATCTCGGCGGCGAGCGCCGCGTAGTAGGTGAGGCTGCGCGCCGTCGCCGCTGCCCGCAGCATCTCGACGAGCAGGTGCTTGACCGCCTGGTAGCTGCCGATCGGGCGGCCGAAGGCGTGGCGGTCCTTGGCGTAGGCAACCGCCATGTCGCGAACCGCGTCGGCGGTACCGAGTGCCTCCGCGGCGAGCAGCGCCTGAGCGAAGTGCCATGCCTCGGCGACCGTTTCCGCGCCCACGCCGAGGTCAGTCGCCGGCGCTTCGGAGAGGCGGACGTGGGCGAGTGGTCGGGTCGCGTCGAAGCGGACGAGGGACTCGATCTCGACACCGTCGGCGCCGGTCTCGACGAGGTAGGCACTCAAGCCACCATCCGCGTCGAGAGCCGGGACGACGAGAGCATCGGCGGCCGAGGCATCCGGGACGTAGCCGGCCTCGCCGGTGAGCAGCCCGCCGGCAACGACGGGAATTGCCGCGCGCAGCCCGCTGCCCGGCGCATCGACGGTCCAGGCGCCGCCCCCCATCGGTGGCGCAGCGTGCAGCATTGCGGCGCGTTCCTCACCGGACGCGAGAGCCTCCAGGCGCTTCGCGGCCTCGCCGTCTCCCGCCGATGCCGCCCGCTCGAGCACCAGCGTCGCCGGCAGGTGGCCGATCAGCCCTGTGGTCGCCAGCCGGCGGCCGGCCTGCTCGAGCACCAGCATCGCGTCGAGGAGGCCGAGCCCGGCCCCGCCGCGCTCCTCGCCAATCAAGAGCCCCGCCCAGCCGGCGTCGGCGGCGACCGGCCAGAGGTCGAGCGGGTCCGCGCCGTCGGCTGCCGCGCGCGCCGCGGCGAGCGTGTCCTGGCGGCCGAGCGCGTCGACGGCCGCCGCGCACAGCATCTCCTGCTCGTCGGTGAGCTCAAAGTTCATAACGGCCCCGCCCCTGAATCAACGCCCGCCACGTCCTCCGCTTCGCGTCCGGGCGTGTCGGGGTTAGTGGCGGGTCTGGCGGTTCCATTCCCCGCGCCCCGGACCAGCTCCGAAAACGGCCGGTCCTTGTCGACCCGTGGCTCCGGGGGGAGGCCGAGGACGCGCTCGCCGATCGTGTTGCGAAGGATCTCGTCGGTGCCGCCGCCGGTGCGCAGGCCCTGCATCTCCGCGAGCAGCCCGCCCCACTCGCCATCGAGGGCGTCCGGGCCGAGGAGCTCCATCAGCAGCTCCGCACCGTTGTTTCCCGCCTCCATCAGCCCGATCTTCCCGAGCCCCGCCTCGGGACCCGGGATCGCGCCCGCCCCCAGCGCGGACAGCGCCCGGTAGGCCGTGTACTGGAGGCCCGTGACCTCGACCGTGATCTCGGCGATCGCGGTTCGCACGCGCCCGTCCTCGAGCGCCGGGTGGTCGATGATCGGGACGACGAAGTCCTCGGCCGACATCGGCATCTGATCGAGCGCGGCCAGGACCATCATCCGCTCGAACATCAGCGTCGCCATCGCGACGCCCCAGCCGCCGTCGACCGGGCCCACGGTCGCCTCCTCGGGCAGCTCGAGGTCGTCGAGGAATACCTCGTTGAACCCGGCGTGGCCGGCGATCTGGCGCAGGGGGCGGACGGTCACACCGGGCGCGCGCATGTCGATGACGAACATCGTCAGGCCCTTGTGCTTCGGGACGTCGGCGTCCGTGCGGGCGAGCAGGAGGCCGAAGTCCGCGTACTGGGCCATCGTCGTCCAGACCTTCTGTCCGTTGATGACCCACCCCGAGTCGGTCCGCTTCGCCCGGGTCATGATCCCGGCGAGGTCCGAGCCCGCAGCCGGCTCGGAGAAGAGCTGGCACCAGCCCTCGTCGCCGCGCAGCATCGGGCCGAGATAGCGGTCCTTCTGCTCGGGCGTCCCGTAGGCGATGATCGTGGGGCCGAGCTCGCCGATCGCGATGTGGTCGACGATCGTCGCGCAGCCACCCTTCGTCAGCTCGGCGTTGGCGATCAGCTGCTCCGCCGGGCCGAGACCGCCGCCGCCGAACTCCTCCGGCCACGTGACGCCGACCAGGCCGGCGTCGGCGAGCTTCCCCTGCCAGACGCGGTAGGGCGCCGGATCCATCGAATCGAAGAGGGCCGCGGGCGGGGGTGACTCGTCGCGGTGCTCGGCGACCCAGGCACGCGCCCGCTCGCGGAACGCTGCCTGCTCCGGGGTGTCGTTCAAGTCCATGCCTCGCGAGACTAACAAACAGTCCGACTTGTATGTATGCTCAATCGATGGAGAGGGTCACTCGCCCGGCGGCGCAGCCGAGGCGCCGTCGCACGCAGGCGGAGCGCCGCGAGGCGACGAAGACCGCGCTCCTCGACGCGACGATCGAGTGCCTCGTCGAATACGGATACGCGGGGACGACGACGAGCCGCGTGGTCGAGCGCGCCGGCGTCTCCCGAGGTGCCCAGGTCCACCACTTCCACACCAAGGCCGAGCTCGTCTCCGAGGCGCTGCGCCACCTCTCGGAGCGGCGCCTGGGCGAGCTACGGGAGCAAACCCACCGGCTCTCGGAGACGGGCGAGGAGCTCGGGGCGGCACTCGACCTGCTTTGGCAGAACCACTCGGGCCCTCTGTTTGCCGCGTCGCTCGAGCTCTGGGTGGCGGCCCGCACCGACGCCGAGCTGCGCGCCAGCCTGATCCCGGTTGAGCGCGAAGTGATCTCTTCGACGCGGGAATTCCTGCGGGATGCGATCGGCGCGCGCGGCGCCGAGCTCGACGAGGAGACGCTCAACATCGTCGTCACCCTGATGCTCGGTGTCGGCCTGCAGTCGGTGCTGCTCTCCTCGCCGCGTGCGGCGGACGCCGCGTGGCGGTCGGTTCGCGACCGGCTGGTCGAGCTGACCGAGCCGTCCTAGCCGAGCCATTCCTTCACCCGCACGTTCGCCGTGAGAGGGTCGAAGCTGTCGCCGTCGCGGATCTCCTCCGCGGCTTCGGCCATCGCCGCGACCGCGACCCATGCGAACTGGCTGCCGACGCTGATCCGCGTGGCGCCCGCCGCCCGCAGCTCCGACATCCTCATCCCCGGGAAGGCGAGCACGTTGACCGGCTTCTCGAACTCCGCGCACACGGTGGCGATGTCGTCGCCGACGATCCCGGGTGCGTAGAGGACGTCGGCACCGGCCGCGTCGTAGGCCCGCAGGCGCGCGATCGTGTCGTCGAGGTCGGGGTTCTTGCGGATGTGGTTCTCGGCGCGGCCGGTGAGCGTGAACGGGAAGCCCGCCGAAGCGGCCGCCTCGGCCGCCGCGGCGACGCGTTCGGCGGCGAAGCCGATCTCGTAGAGGCCCTCGTCCGGGTCGTAGTCCTCGATCGAGCCGCCGACGGCACCGACGGCGGCGACGCTCTCGATTGCGCGTGCCGCGTCGGCGGGCTCGCGTCCATAGCCGTTCTCGAGGTCGACGGAGACGGGCAGGTCGCTCGCTTCCGCGAGGGCACGCGTGTGCTCGATCACGTCGTCGAGGGTGGCGGCGCCGTCGAGCCGGCCGAGCGTGAAGGCGAAGCCACCGCTCGTCGTCGCCAGCGCCTCGAAGCCGAGCGCCTCCATCACCTTCGCCGATCCCGCGTCCCAGGGGTTGGGGATGATGAACGTGTCGCCCTCGTGCAGAGCGCGGAATGCCTCCGCCCTCTCCGTCTGTGTCCGCGCCATCCGTCCTCCTCGTTCGCTCGCCACCGGTTGTAGCGAAACGCGACCGCCGGCTCGGACGTGAGCCCGTGACCATCGACATACAGGACAGCCTGTATGTCGATAAGCTGCTCGCGGCCGAACCCCAAGAGGAGGAACCACCAGATGGCAGAAATCAGCATGTCGACCGAGGTCGGCGCGCCCCCGGATGAGGTCTGGGCGACGCTCAGCGATCCCAGCAAGACCGGCGAGTGGCTGGTCACGCACGTCGACTATCCGGACGGACCGCCCGAGTACGCCGAGGGCGCGGAGTTCAAGGAGAAGGTGACGATCATGGGCATGCCGGGCGAGGTCGTCTGGAAGATTGCCGAGCTCGTCCCGGGCTCCTCGCTGAAGATGGAGGGCACCGGCCCGATGGGCGTCATGCTCAAGGCTTCTTACGCGGTCGAGGGTGATGGCGACTCGAGCCAGATCACCTTCAACACCGGCTTCGAGGGCGCCGCGATTGCCGCCATGGCCGCGCCGCTCGAGAACGCCTCGAAGCAGGCGCTGCAGCAGTCGCTCGACAAGTTCAAGACGCTGGTCGGCTAGCCGATGCGGGCCCCGGCACTCGCCGGGGCCCAGCGCCCGCGGGCCTTCCCGTACGCTTGTACCAGATGAGCTCCAACGCGAAGCGGCGCCCGCGAGTGGCGATCGTCGGCGCCGGGATGTCCGGCATCTGCATGGGGGTGAAGCTCCAGCAGGCCGGCATCGACGACTTCACGATCTTCGAGAAATCGGGCGAGCTGGGGGGTACATGGCGCGACAACCGCTACCCCGGCCTGATCTGCGACGTCCCCTCGCGCTTTTACCAGTTCAGCTTTGCGCTGAACCCGGGGTGGACGCATCGCTTCTCGCCCGGGGCCGAGATCTGGCACTACTTCAACCGCGTCGCCGATGAGCACCGCCTCCGCGAGCGGATTCGCTTCAATACCTCGGTCGTCTCGGCCGACCACGAGGACGGCCGCTGGCGCTATGTCACCAGTGACGGCGAGGAGCACGAGGCCGACTTCCTGATCTCCGCGACGGGCGTCCTGCACCACCCGCGCTATCCGCAGCTCGAGGGCCTCGACTCGTTCGAGGGCGCCAAGTTCCACTCCGCCCGCTGGGACCACGATGTGCCGCTCGAGGGCCGGCGGGTCGGCGTCCTCGGCACCGGATCGACCGGTGTCCAGATCGTCACCGCGCTCGCCGGCACCGCGAAGCCGCTGACGATGTTCCAGCGCACCGCCCAGTGGATCCTGCCGTATCCCAACCGCCGCTACACGCGGCTGACACGGGCAGCCCACCGGCGCTTTCCGGTACTCGACCGGATCTCGCTGCGCACGACCCAGATCTACTTCGAGTGGTTCGCCCGCGCGCTCACCCGCCCGGGCCTGCGCCGCCGGCTCGTCGGCTGGTCCTGTCGCCGCAACCTCGAGGGGATCGAGAACCCGGAGCTGCGCGACAAGCTCACGCCGCCTTACGAGCCGATGTGCAAGCGCCTGATCTTGTCCGACGGCTTCTACGACGCGGCCCAGCGCGACGACGTGGAGATCGTCGACACGGCGATCGAGCGCGTCGAGCCGCAGGGGATCCGCACGAGCGACGGCACCCTCCACGAGCTGGACGTGCTCGTGCTCGCGACGGGCTTCGACGCCCACGCCTACGTGCGTCCGCTGGCGCTCACCGGACCCGGCGGCCGCACTCTCGACGAGGCCTGGGCCGAAGGCCCGCGCTCCTACCGCACCGTCGCCCTACCGGGCTTCCCCAACTTCTTCATGCTGATCGGCCCGCAGAGCCCGGTCGGCAACTATCCGTTGACCGCGATCGCCGAGACCCAGTGCGATTACGCGATCACCTGGATGCGGCGCTGGAGCTCGGGAGAGCTCGACGAGATCGCCCCCACCGAGGAGGCGGCGGCGAGCTTCGAGGCGGAGCGGCGCGCGGCGATGCCCGGCACGGTCTGGGTCACCGGTTGCGACTCCTGGTACCTGGGCGCCGACGGCGTGCCGGAGATCTGGCCGTGGGAGCCCGATCGCCACCGCGAGATGCTCGCCGAGCCGATCGAGTCGGAGTTCGAGCTCGTCGAAGCGCGCTAGCTGCCGCACCCGGGACGTTGTCCGCGGCCGTGGTTTGCGGGTGTGCGCGAATTCGCGTGCCTTCCGAGCGCGGCGCAAAGCAAACGTCCCTAACACCGCCCTATACGGGGGCAAACGGGACGTTCGGCTGGTGGGCCTCAGGCGCGCTTTGGCCGAGGACGCACGGAACCTCGCGCAACGCACCCGGATTGGAGCGGAACGCACCCGGGTGGCGAGCGATAGCCGCCGCTAGCGGCGGGCGAAGAACGAGAAGAGGAGCAGCAGGAGAAACGAGCCGGCGATCGCCATCAGCCAGGAGGAGAGCTCGAAGAACTCGTCGACCCCCTCGTTCGAGATGTCGAGCTCCTGGGCGAGCCAGCCGCCCAGCAGGGCGCCGAGGATGCCGACCGCGGTCGTGCCGATGCAGCCGCCGGGCTCGGTCTTCCCAGGGATCAGCGCCTTCGCGATGGTGCCCGCGAAGAGCCCGAGCAGGATCCATCCGATGACGCCCACGGACGGGAGCCTATTACCCGCCGGGGCGCGACCTACGATCGGCGGGTGGCGATCGCGCATCTCGACATGGATGCCTTCTACGTCGCGGTCGAGCTCCTGCGCCGCCCGGAGCTGCGCGGCAAGCCGGTGATGGTCGCCGGCGGCGGACCACGGGCGGTGGTGACGACGGCCTCCTATGAGGCACGCAGGTTCGGGGTCGGCTCGGCGATGCCGGTCTCGCAGGCGGTGCGCCGCTGCCCGCAGGCGATTCGGATCCCCGTCGACATGGCCCACTACAAGGAGCGCTCGGCCGAGGTGATGAAGCTGATCGCCGAACTGCAGGTGCCGACCGAGCCGGTCTCGCTGGACGAGGTCTATCTCGATCTCTCGCCGCTTCCCGACCCGGTGGCGCAGATGAGCGCGCTGGTGCGGCGGATCCGCGAGCAGCTCAACCTCGACGCCTCGGTCGGCATCGGTCCGAACCGGCTCGTCGCCAAGGTCGCCTCCGACGCCGAGAAGCCGCGCGGCTTCGTCGTCCTCACCCGCGAGCAGGCGGCGGAGCGGTTCGCTGTCGAGCCCCCGAGGCTGATCCCCGGTATCGGGCCGAAGACCGCCGAGCGCCTGCAGGCGCTCGGGATCAGGACGATCGGGGACCTGCAGCGATTCCCGGCGAACGAGCTCGTCAACCGCTTCGGCGAGCACCACGGCCGGGCGCTCCACGAGCGCTCCCATTTCCATGCGTCGGACACGGTCGAGCGGCGGAAGCTGAAGTCGCGCTCGGTCGAGGAAACATTCGATTTCGACATCTCCGACCCGGCCGAGCTCGAGCGGATCATCTGCGATCAGGCCGAGCGGCTCGCCGCCGACCTCGCCAGCCGCAAGAACGCCGGCCGGACGATCGCGATCAAGGTCCGCCTCGACGACTGGACGACGTACACGCGGGCGAAGACGGTGGCGGCGCCGACGGCGGATGCGGAGACGATCCGCACGGTCGCCCTCGCGCTACTGCGGGCGAACGCCCCGGAGCGTCCGGTGCGCCTGCTCGGCGTCCGAATGGGCGGGTTCGAAGCCGGCGAGCGCGAGCGCGCTCAGGCGCCCGCGGGCGCCGGCGTGCCGCTCTCGCTCCTGCCCGCCGCCTGATCCGGCTCGCGCCACATCAACCACAGCGGCGGTCCGCCGGGGATCTCGACGCGCTCGGTGAGCTCGAATCCGAAGCGGCGGTAGTAGGGAACGTTCGACTCGCGGTTGGTCTCGAGGTATGAGGGCATCTCCTCGGAGTCCGCGCGGGCGAGCATCGGCTCGAGCAGCGCGGCGCCGTAGCCGCGCCGCTGGTAGTCCGGATCGACGGAGAGGACGAGCAGGTAGTAGTGCGGCTCGCGCGGGTGGTTCTCGTGCATGACCCGGTCCCCCCGCGCCCCGCGCCGCAGGGCTCTGAGCCCGGCCGGCGCGATCGCGAGCAAGCCGCCGAACTGCTCGCGCGGGCGCAGGAAGGGATCGTCGGCCGGGCCGAACCAGAGTGCCCCCGCTTTCCGGTCGGCGGTCGCGAAGGCGGCGCCGCGGCGCATGAACGTCCGCCGGAGCAGCGACTCGTAGTAGCGCGGCAGTACCCGGGCCCGCCGGGCGGGGGACGGCAGCACCCACTCCCAGACCTCGTTGTCGTGGAACCCTCGAGCGATCGCCCCCGCAACGGCGGGGATCTGATCCGGGCCTACCGTCCGTACGGGTACCACCAGTCCTTGATCCCGATCTCGGTCTCGATGTGGACGTGCTTGGTCTCCTGGAACGCCTCGAGCCCCTCGCGGCCGAGCTCGCGCCCGAGGCCGGACTGCTTGAAACCGCCGAACGGCCCGGCGTCATTGTCGGTGAGCGGGTCGTTGAACCAGACCGTCCCCGCCTTCAGCTCGCGCATGCAGCGCAGGATCGTCGGCAGGTCGCGCGTGTAGACGTTCGCTCCGAGGCCGAAGCGGGTCGAGTTCGCGAGCTCGATCGCCTCGTCGAGCGAACGAACGCGGACGAGCGGCGCGACCGGGCCGAAGGTCTCCTCGGAGAGCAGCGCCGTCTCGGGCCCCGCCCCGGTGAGCACCGCCGGCGAGTAGAAGTGGCCGTGCTCGTGCCCGGCGGTGTCGCCGCCGAGAACGAGCTCGGCGCCAGACGCCACAGCGCCGCCTCGACCTGGTCAGCCACCTTCTGGCGCTGCGGCGCCGAGACCATCGGCCCGACATCGGTGCTCGCGTCCATCGGATCGCCGACGACGAGCGAGCGCGTGTGCTCGGCGAAGGCGGCGAGGTAGTCGTCGAAGACGTCGTCGTGGACATAGAAGCGCTCCGCCGAAGTGCAGACCTGGCCGGCGTTCAGAAATGCGGCCCAGGCGCCCCCGCGCGCGGCGACCTCGATCTCGGCGGCGACGTCGGAGCAGACGATGAACGGGTCCTTGCCCCCCATCTCCAGATTCACGCGGGCGACGCGCTCGGCGCACTTCGCCGCGATCTTCTTTCCGGTCTCGACCGAGCCGGTGAAGGCGACGCACGCGATCCGCTCGTCGGCCACCAGACCCGCGCCGATGTCGCCGGCCCCCGCGATCAGGTTGACGACGCCGGCCGGCAGGTGCTCGAAGCAGGGGGCGAGCGCGAGGGTCGACAGCGGGGTGATCTCGGACGGCTTCGAGACGGTTGCGTTCCCGGCCGCCAGCGCGGGCGCCAGCTTCCAGGCCAACAGCAGCAGCGGGTAGTTCCAGGGCACGATGCAGGCGACCGGGCCGACCGGGTCCTTGACCACGAGCGCGAGCTGGCTCGACTCGATGGGCGGGATCACGCGGCCGGCGGAGTCCCGGCCGATCTCCGCGTAGTAGTCGAACGCCGCCGCGGTCCACCCGATCTCGTCGCGGTTCTCGAGCAGCGGCTTGCCACCCTCGAGCGTCATGAGCTCGGCGAGCTCCTCGGTCATCGCGCGCATCCGTGTCGCGACTTCGTGCAGCATCTCGCCGCGCTCGAGCGCCGCGGTGCGTTCCCAGACCTGCTGGGCCCCGGTCGCGGCGGCGATCGCGGCGTCGAGCTGGTCCGGCCCTGCGACGGCGACCGTCGCGACGGTCGACTCGTCGAACGGGTTCTCGACCGCGAGCCCGTGGCCGGTGCCGCCGACCCGCTCGCCGTCGATCAGGAGCTCGGTCTCGGGGGTCGCCATCATCCGCTCGCCGAGATCACCGCGGTGTAGGAGACGATCCCCACGATCGAGCAGCCGAGCACGATCCAGGCCTCACGTTCCTGCTTTCGCACGTAGAAGATGATCGAGCCGATGACGCCCGCGAGTGGGAGGAGGAAGCCCCCGACCGCCGCCGCGATCATGATGTTCCGGTTGCGGATCTCGTCGTCACCTTCGGCCATCGGATTGCCGATGCTATCGCCGGGTAAGCATCCGCCATGGCTACCGAAGGGGGCACATCCGAGCACGCGCGGCGGCGCGGCGAGAGCGAGGAGGAGCGCCTCGACCGAAATTGGCTCGAACTGGTCCAGGAGATTCGGGTTGTCATCCCGGGCATCCAGTTCCTCTTTGCCTTCCTGCTCGTCGTCCCGTTCCAGCAGGGGTGGGTGGATGTGACCGACTTCGAGCGGCGCGTCTACTACGCGACACTGCTGTGCACCGCGGTTTCGTCCGTCTTCCTCATGGCGCCGACTGCGCGTCACCGGCTCCGCTTTCGTGAGCTCGACAAGCAGTGGGTCGTCGAGAGCTCCAACCGGCTCGCGATGGGCGGCCTCGTCTTCCTCGCGCTGGCGATGTGCGGCGTCCTGCTGCTGATCTCGCACGTCGTCTACGACGACACCGCTGCGGCACTGGCAACGGCCTTCGTGGTCGCGATGATCGCGTGGTTCTGGTTCCTCGCGCCGGTCGTGCGCGAGGCTCGTCAGAGCGACTAGACCTACGGTCCGGTCATCTGCATGCGAACGGAGCCGCTGACGGGAACGCCGGCGGGCGAGATCGCCTGTAGCGGCCCGAGAGTGCCGTCGGCGGCAACGGCGAGCAGGGCGGCGGTCGTGCGGACCGGGCTGCGCGGTCGCGTCATCCGGCGAGTCACCACCCGGTGCGTTCGTCGGCAGCCGCTTCGAGGCGACGCCGGAGGTCGGCCGGCTCGCCGCGCAGGGGCTCCAGGTGTCCGGGTGCCACGGTCGCCGGTTCGAGCGCGGCGAGCTTGCGGACGCTGGCGATGGTCTCCTCCGGATCCTGGTCGAACACCGGGTGCGGGGGATAGATCCCGGGGTGATGTCCAAGCGGCCGCGTCGCGTCGGTTACGTAAACCGTGTCGCTGCAGAGACAGAGGCGGTCGCTCTCGCGCCAGAGGCCGATCTGACCCGGAGCGTGGCCGGCGAAGCTGACGACCTCGAAGCCGGCGATCCGCTCGCCCTCGGACACGGTGCCGGCGATGCTGACCGGGCCGCCGTCCCAGATCGGGAACACGACGCGGTAGAGCCAGCGCGAGTACCTGACCGGGACGTCGCCGAGCGGTTGGTAGCTGACGCCTCCATCCCCCTCGGCCTCCTCGACCTCATCCGGATGGCAGTAAACGGGAACGCCGAGCTTCGGCGCCGAGCCGCGATGATCGACGTGCGCGTGGCCGAGGATCACCCGGGTCAGGCCGCCCAGCTCCGTGGCCGCCTTGCCGATTCCCTTTGCCATCGCGCTCGTACCGGCATCGAAGGCGAAGACGCCGCTGCCGTCCTCCTCGGCGATGAGGTAGACGTTCATCCCCTGGCGGATGTCGCCGGCGTGCCGCCAGACACCGTCGGCGATCTTCTCCGTCACTGGGCTCAGCGGGTTGCGCACGTGCGGAGACCCTACGGGACGTGGTCTAGCTCCTGGCCGCGCGATCCTGGTCGGTCTCCGGCCATGCCCGGGTTTCGAGCAGGCCGCCCTCGACCGGAAGCGCGACCGCTGTGATCGCGCGGCTGGCCGGAGACGTCAGGAAGACGACGGCGTCGGTGACCTCGCTCGGCTCGATCAGCCGGCCGATCATCGTCATCTCGGTAAGCGCCTCCAGCTCCCCGCCGGGATCGGAGGCGTCGTCGAGGGACACATCGAGCATGGGCGTGCGGATCCAGCCAGGACAGACGGCGTTGACGTTCACCCCGTCGGACTTGAGCTCGTGCGCGAGCGTGCGCATCAGCCCGATCACGCCGTGCTTGGAGGCGTTGTAGGCGCCGTAGCCGGTGGAAGCCGTGAGGCCGCAGATCGAGGACACGAGCACCATCGACCCGCCGCCGGTCTCGCGGAGCTGCGGGATCGCCGCCTTCGCGGTGAGGAAGGTGCCGGTCAGGTTGACGTCGACCACCCGCCGCCACTCCTCCGGATCGAGGTCGGCGACGTGGTCGCCGCTCAGCAGGATCCCGGCGTTCGCGACGACCACGTCAGCGGGGCCGAGCCTGTCGCGCAAGGTCGCGGCCGCGCGCTCGACGGCCGGCCAGTCGGTGATGTCGGCGCAGGCGGCCTCGGCGACGCCGCCCGCCTCGCGGATCGAACCGACAACGGCCTCGAGTGCCTCCGCGTCGAGATCCCAGCAGCCCACGCGATCGCCCAGCTCGGCAAAGCGCCGCGCGTGCGAGGCGCCCATGCCGCTCGCGGCTCCGGTCACCCAGACCGCTCGCGGATCGGTCATCGCTGGATCAGCTCCACGGTCACACCGTCCGGGTCGCTCGCGTAGAAGCAGCGCACGCCCTCCCAGGCGCCCGGCTCGGAGATCGTCACAGGTTCGCTGCGGACCGGGACGCCGGCGTCGTGGAGCCGCGCGTACGTCGCTTCGATGTCCCCGACGCGCAATGAGATGTGCGTCGCGCCGGGGTCGTTCGGATCCGGGCGGGTCGGTGTCCCGGGAGGCGTCAGGTACTGGATGAGCTCGATGACCTGGCCGTTGGCGAGCTCGAGGTCCGCCCAGCGCGCCGAGGCGTCCTGCACGCCCGTGATCGCCAGCTCGTCGGGGCCGAGGTCATCGCCGCGCGCGCGGAGCGACAGCCCGAGGAGGTCGCGGTAAAAGGCGAGTGAGCGGTCGATGTCGGCGCTCGTGACCGAGACGTGGTCGATCGCGTTGACCCGCACGGCGCCGTTCGCGCCTCCCTGGAGCCGCGTGGGGATGGCGTCGCGGGCGAAGACGTCGTCGATCGTCTCGTGGCGGCGGACCATCTCGGCCTCCTCGCCCGCGACCAGCAGGGTCCCCGGCCGGCCCAGCGCGTTGAAGTTGGTCGCGCCCGCGTCCTGGTAGGCGCCGGTGTCCAGGAACGCGAGCACGTCGCCAGGTTCGACCTCCGGCATCCGGGCGTCGGGCACGATCACATCGAGCGCGCACGTGCGCCCCGTGATGTCGACCACCGCGGCCGCCGGCGCATCGGCCGCGTCGGCGGCGAGGCACGTCCAGCGATTGAACTCGAGGTTGACGTCGGCGAGGTAGGCATCGGAGGAATCCGTCTCGACCCAGACCAGCGGGGTCGGCCGCAGCTGGCGCTTGACGTTGCCCACGGTCGCGAGGTGGATGCCGGCGTCGGCATAGAGCGCCCGGCCGGGCTCCGCCTCCAGCTGGACGCCGGCGGGATCGATGCCCAGGCGCTCGAGCTCGTCGCGCAGGGACACGCACACGGCCTCGGCGTACTCCTCGATCCCCGGCGAGGTGTCGGGGGCCGCCGAGCGCTGCGGGAGCAGCCTGCCAAACGGGTCGCGCGGGGCGGGGAACCCTCCGCCGATGTCCAGCTCGCGTGGGGTCCAGCCGCTCCATTCGTTCTGCGCCCACTCGAGGATCGCTCCGAGCCTCTCGACCGCGGTCCGCCACATCGCGGGGTCCGCGCTGTGGCGGCCGATGTGGAGCATCAGTCCGGCCAGATCCACGTGCGGGCCGCGGACCTCGTCCTCCGCGATCGCGAACAGGTCGTCGCTCGGGATCCCGGCCTTGTAGCGGTCGAGCGCCGCGCGGATCGAGGCGCCGGCGGGAGACATCTCGGACAGCTCGTCCATGCCCACGAGGTCGGGGCGACAGCGCAGCCGCACGTGCGCGGTACGTCCGAGCCGCGCGGCGACGTCCCTGGTGCGCTCCAGCTCGGCGCGGCTGTCCAGCGTGAGCTTCACGCCGAGGGCGATGGCGCGCTCGAGCAGCGCGTCGTCCTTCATCGGCCCATTCAGGGAGATCAGGCCGGGGTCGGTGCCGGTCCGCAGCGCGGCCTCGAGCTCGTTGGGCCCGAACGCGTCGCACCCCGTCCCCTCATCGGTGAGGATCTTGCGCAGCGCGAGGGTCGAGTTCGCCTTGATCGACGGCAGCAGGACGAACTTCCCTGGCCAGCGCGACCTAAACGCGGCGGCGTGGCGGCGCGCGTTGCGGCGCAGCTGATCCTCCGAGACCACGTAGAGCGGCGTGCCGAACGCCCGGGCCAGATCGCCGGCGGCGCGGCCCTCCACGAAGAGCCGCCCGTCACGGACCGACAGGCAGTCATCCAAGCGCCGCGCTTCGTTCATCGCGGGCTCTCGGCCGGGCTGAGCGCGACCGACGCGACCTCGGCGGCCAGTCCCGCGAGCCGCTCGCCCGTGTGCGGAGCGAACTGAAATCCCTGGCCGCTGCATGCGCTGCCGACCACGATGCGCCCGTGTCGCTCGACCACGAACCGCTCGCCCGGCGCGTTCGTGTACATGCAGGTTTCGGTGTGCGTCGGAGACGCGGCGACGCCCGGGTAGCTGGCGGCCACCCATTCGGCGATGCGATCCAGCGCGGCGGCGTCCGGGCCGGTCCCGGCAAGGTCGTCGGGATCGTGTGCTCGCCCGCGCGCGTGGAGGGCGGCCTTGAGACCGCGTTCGGGATCCCAGCAGGCGTAGGGCTCGTCGCCCTCGTAGTCGATCAGCGCCACCGCCTGCGCGGAGCGCTCCGGGAGATCGAAGTACGCGACGGTCTGGAGCGAGGTCTCGAGCGGGCACTCGATGCCGGCGGCGCTCAGCAGCCCGCGCGTCCAGGGACCCGCGGCGAGGATCGCCGCGGCGCAGGTCAGCGAGCCCCCCTCGGTAGCGACCTCGACGCACTCGCCGCGGTCGGTCACCGAGCGGACGGGCGCGGGGGCGCGCAGTTCGGCGCCGGCCGTCCGCGCCATCGCGAGGGTTGCGTGCCAGGCGCGATCCGCGTGGATGACCCCGGCGTCGAGTTGGTGGACGACGGGCGCTCCGGGAGGCACGCGCACGCCGAACCGCCGCTCCGCTTCGGCGGCGTCGATCGCCCGGGCCGTGACCCCGGCGGCAGTGAGTGCCTCCAGCTGGCGCTCGGCGAAACCGCCGACGTGCAGGACCCCGGTCGCCGACAGCAGCCTCTTGTCGGCCGCCGACTCGAGCCGCCGCCAGTCCGCCAGCGCGCGCATGCCCGCGCCCAGGTACGAGTCGTCCGGGTAGGCGGCCGGCGCATAGATGCGCGCCGTTCCGCGGCTGGAGCCCGCGGCCGTCGACAACGACGATCGCTCCAGCAAGACCACGTCGAGTCCGAGCCTCGCGGTCGCCAGGGCCGCAGCGGCTCCGACGATCCCCCCGCCGATCACGACGACGTCGGTGCGCGCTGCCTGTTGACGGGGAGAGAACAAGCCGTGTACGATTGTACTGTACAAATGTACACCTCGATGTCAACCACCACTCCGATCGCAGGCGGGCGCAAGCCCGACAACGAGCGCAGGCTGCTGCTGCTGGACACCACGCTTCGCCTGATCGCGAACGGAGGTACCGATGCGGTCAGCCATCGCGCCGTGGCCGATCTGGCCGGCGTCTCGCTCGGATCGACGACGTACTGGTTCGCCTCCCGGCAGGTAATGATGCGAGAGGCGCTGGAGCATTTCGCGCGGACCGAGATCGACTCCCTGCACGACCGGCTGTCGGGCGTCCTCGGAAAGCGGCTGTCGCGGCGTGCGCTCGTCGACCAGTTCACCGCGCACCTCGTTGCCCAGCTCGGCGACGAGCGGTGGCGAACCGCGGCGCAGTACGCCCTCTTGGCGGAGGCGGCGCGCGACCCCGAGGTCGAGCGCGTGTGCCGCGAGTGGACCACGGCTTGGAACGAAGCGCTCGCGGAGGTGTTCGACTCGCTCGGCGTGCGCGCTCCCGACCTCGAGGCGCGGATGTTCCTTGCGATGCTGGACGGCCTCTTGATCAACGAGCTTGCGACGCCCACCGAGGACGTCGAGCACACCGTCATCCGCCCCGCCCTCGAGGCGTGGTTCGCCCGCGTACCCGCAACCAAATCCCGATCGAAGGAGCGCACGTGAACGCCACTGCCGAACGAAGCAGCGACCGCCGGCCGATCGCATTCCGCCTGCTGATCGCGTTCATGGCGCTCGGGTCCGCGCTGGTACTCGCGGCCTGCGGCGGGGACGACGGCGGCGGCAGCGGCTTGGAGGACGACGGCGATGACACACCGGCGCCGATTGCCAAAGCCGAGGGGGAGCCCAGCGGAGAAGTGACGATCTCCAACTGGGCCCTCTACGTCGACAAGGACACGATCCCGGAGTACGAAGAGGAGAGCGGGATCTCGGTCGACTACATCGAGGACATCAACAGCTACTACGAGTTCCTCGGGAAGATGCGCCCGCAGCTCGAGCAGGGCGAGTCCGGGGGCCGCTCCCTGATGGTCGCGGGCGACTGGCTCGCGAAGAAGATGTACGACCTCGGGTACCTGCAGCGGATCGACAAGGAGGCGCTCGCTCCCGCCTTCGAGAACCTGAGCCCCGAGGTCAAGCCGCCGAGCACGGATCCCAACTGGGACTACACGATCCCGTGGCAGGGCGGGATGACGGGCCTGATCGTCAACAAGGACGAGGCGCCCGACATCGACTCCGTGAACGACCTCTTCGATCCGCAGTACAAGGGCAAGGTGGAGCTGCTGACCGAGCTGCGCGAGACGATCCCGATGCTGCTCTTGGCCGATGGCATCGACCCGGACGAGGCCACCGAGGAGGACTGGCTGGCCGCGATCGACCGGTTGCGTGAGGGCGTCGAGTCGGGCCAGATCCGGCGGCTCACGGGCGGCGACTACGCGAAGGACCTGGTGACCGGCGATGCGGTCGCCGTGGTCGGCTGGGCCGCGGATGCGATCCAGCTCCAGGCCGACAACCCGCAGCTCGAGTGGGTGATGCCCGCCGAGGGCTGCATGCTCTGGTGGGACCACTGGGTCGTACCGGTCGGCGCGCCGAACCCGACGGCCGCGTACGACTTCATCAACTACACATACGAGCCCGAGAACCAGGCTCAGATCGCGGAATGGACGAGCTCCGTGACCCCGGTCGACGGAATCCAGGAGATGTTCGAGAAGTCGAACCCGGAGGCGGCCAAGAGCGAGCTCATCTTCCCCACCGCCGAGTACACCGAGAACTGCGCCACCCCGATCAACCCACCGGGCGGACCCGAGGCCGAGCAGCGGGTGGAGGAGGCGTTCGAGTCGGCGACCGGCAAGTAGCCGGCGCCTCAGGCCCCTCGAGCCTCGGGGCTGACCAGGATCGAGAAGTGGCCGAAGTCGGCGCCCTCGACGGGTTCGCCGAATAGGCCGCGCATCGGCGCGAGCGGGACATCCCCCGCCGCGACGGACTCTGCGGCGTCCGCCAGCTCGCCGAGGAAGCGGGGCGGCACGGACGGGCGCAGGCAGTGAGCCGTGTAGACGATGCGAACGGCGTCGCCGAGTTCGTCCGCCAGCCGCCTCATCGAACGCGCATAGGCCTCGAGGTCCGAGCCCTCCTCGCAGATCAGCTGGGGCCCGTAGTAGGCCTGGTCCTGGGCGAACAGGATCCCCGCCCGCTCATCGACCAGGCAGATGTGGTCCGGAGCGTGGCCGGGCGTGTGGATCACGCGGAGGCTTCGGTCTCCGAGCTCGACCACGTCGCCGTCGGCGAGCAGCTCGGTCGGCGGCGGCGGGTCGATGCGCCACCCAAGCTCGTCGATGCGATCCGAAGGCCACGGGCGTAGCGTCTCGTCGGGGCCGACGAGGAACCAGTCCCCGCGGTCGATGTCTCGCAGGCGCTCCCAGCTGTCCGGCATGCCGCGAGCGAGCTCCCGATAGCCGGTCAGGTACTCGTCGCGTGTGCCCAGGGCGATCCACTGCGGCCCGAGCTCGTGCATCGCCACGTCGGAGAACAGCTCGTTGCCGCCGACGTGGTCGAAGTGGACGTGCGAGTTGACCACCGAGACGGGCGTCGAAGCCACCGGCGCGATCGCCGCCGCGATGTCGGCGAGGCCCATCCCGGTGTCGAGCAGGATGGAGCGCTCGGAGCCCGCGATCAGCCACGAGTACACGTGCCCCGGCTCGCCCACGATGTGAAGGCCGGGTTCCATCGGCGCGACGTGAAACCACCGGGGTGCGTCGGCGGCGAAGCTTCCCTCGGGCACGGCCTGGCTACTCCGGCGGGCCCGCCGCCTGAAGCGCTTCGTCGGGATCGAGATAGCTCCGGACTCGGATGGCCTTGCCGTTCCTGATGTCGCTGATCACCGCGAACGGCGACTCAGTCGGGATGCCGCTGGCGCGTCCCCGGATGCGGAGCCGGCCGATGCCGACGATCTGGTCGCCAAGGTCGCGGATCTCGGAGTACTCGACGTGGATCTCATCGAGAACGTCATAGAAGTCCCGGAACATCTCCCGAACGCCATCGTGCCCTCGGTAGACCTTCGCCTCGCCACCGAGCAGGACCGGAAACGCAGGGCTCCACTCGACCGCGGGGTCGAGGAGCTCCAGTTGGGTTTCGATGTCTCGCCGGTTGGAGGCTTCGGCTCCGCGCTTGAAGTTCTCGACGTTCTCCTGCGACATCGCCGCTCCGGGTCACCAGCGTGAGGTGACGACCTTCTTGCGGGTGTAGAACTCGACCGCGTCGGTGCCGTTCGCGTGCAGATCGCCGTCGATCGAGTCCTTCCAGCCCGAGAAGGGGAACCAGGCCACCGGCGCCGCGACGCCGACGTTGACGCCGAGCATTCCGGCCTCGGCCCCGTAGCGGTAGGCGCGCGCGGCGCCGCCGGACGTGGTGAAGATCGAGCCGGCGTTGCCGTAGCGCGAGCCGTTGGCGAACTCGAGCGCTCCGTCGAGATCGTCGGCACGCACGACCGCCAGCAAGGGCCCGAAGAGCTCCTCGCGGACGAGGTCCGACTCGAGGTCCTGGGTCTCGATGATCGAGGGCCCGATCAGCGAGCCGCCCGGGCCGGCGTCGCGCCGGCCGTCGAGGACGACGTCGAGGCCCTCGTCCTGCGCGCCGGCGATGGCACCCTCGATGCGCTCGCGGGCGTCGGGGCCGACCAGCGGGCAGACCTCGACACCCTCCTGGTCGCCGGGGCCCACGCCCAGGTCGGCGGCCGCCTTGGCGAGCGCGTCGAGCGAGCGGTCCTGCTCTTCACGCGTGCCGACGAGCACCGCGACCGATCCGGCGAGGCAGCGCTGGCCGCCTGCGCCGAAGGCCGAGGACATGATCGCGGGCACGGTGACGTCCAGGTTGGCGTCGGGCATCACGATCAGCGAGTTCTTGGCGCCGCCCAGAGCCTGGAAGCGCTTGCCGGAGGCGGAAGAGCGCTCGGCGATGTAGCGGGCCGTCGAGGCCTGGCCGACGAAGGAGATGGCGTCGATGCCGGGATGGTCGAGGAGGCCGTTGACCGCGTCATGAGCGCCGTGGACGAGGTTGAGGATCCCGTCGGGCAGCTCGTCGATCCCGTCGATGAGCTCGAACATCAGCTCCGACGGCCGCGGGTCGCGCTCGGAGGGCTTGAGGATGAAGGCGTTCCCGCAGGCGATCGCATAGGGCAGGAACCACAGCGGGATCATCGCCGGGAAGTTGAAGGGCGTGATCGCCGCGACGACGCCGACCGGCTGGCGGACGAGCTCGACGTCGACGCCGCGCGCGACGCCCTCGAGGTTCTCGCCCTTGAGCAGATGCGGGATGCCGCACGCGGCCTCCGTGGACTCGATCCCGCGCAGCACTTCGCCGCGCGCGTCGTCGAGGGTCTTGCCCATGTCCTCGGTGACCAGGCGGGCGATGTCCTCGTGCCTTTCCCACAGCGCGTCGCGCAACGCCATCACGGCGCGGGCCCGCTTCTGCGGAGCGACCTCGCGCCAGGCAGGCTGGGCGGCCCGGGCAGCCTGGACCGCGGCGTCGACGTCCGCCGCACCGGAGAGCGGCACCAGCGCGGTCAGCTCACCGCTGGCCGGGTTGCGGTCCTCGAGCGTTTCGCCTCCGGATGCGTCGACCCAGCCGCCGCCGATGTAGTTGCGCAGCGTGCGTGTCTCGGAGATCGTGCTCACGCCAACTCCTCCGCGGGATCGGCAGCCACCGCGGCAAGCTTCTCGGCGCGGTGCTGCTGCCAGATCGTGAAAGCCATTGCGACCAGGGTAACCAGGAGCAGAAGCGTTGCCATGACGTTGACCTCCACCGGGATTCCGCGCTGTGAGGCGCCGTAGATGTAGAGCGGGAACGTGACCGTCGTGCCCGAGTTGAAGTTGGAGATGACGAAGTCGTCGATCGACAGCGCGAACGCGAGCAGGGCCGCGGCGATGATGCCGGGCGCGAGCAGCGGCAGCGTGACGGTGCGGAAGGTGGTGAAGGCGCCGGCGCCCAGGTCGCGGCTCGCCTCCTCGAGCGAGCGGTCGAAGCCGATCAGCCGCGATCGCACGACGATGACCACGAACGAGATCGAGAACATGACGTGGGCGATCACCAGGCTCTGGAAGCCGAGGTTGATGTAGTCGACGAACGGCGGCAGCAGGAACATCGACAGGAGCGCGGCGCCGATCACGACCTCCGGCGTCGCCGTCGGGATCACGATCAGGAAGTTCGACGCCCGGCGCCCGAAGAACTCGTAGCGGACCAAGGCCATCGCCATCAGCGTCCCGATCGCCGTCGCGATGATCGTCGAGACCGCGGCCAGCTCGAGGCTGGTGATCATCGCGTCGTTGAGCTCCTCGATCGCGAACGGGTCCGTCCAGTGGGAGAGGGTGAAGCCCTCCCAGGTGAAGTTGTAGCGGCCGGCGGGATCGTTGAACGAGAACGCCACGATCACCGCGATCGGGATCAGCATGTACGCGATCGCGATCCCCATGTAGAAGTTCAGCGCGTGCTCGCGCAGCCACTTCATCTCCGCCGCCTCACTTTGCGGACTCCGCCTCTTCGCCCATGAGCGCCTCGCTGCCGGCGAACCTGATGTAGATGATGACCAGGGCGAGGATGATCGCCATCAGCACGAACGAGAGCGAGGCGGCGGCCGGATAGTCCGTCGTCACCAGGTACTTCGACTGGATGACGTTGCCGATCATCGCCTGGTTCTGCGAGCCCAGGAACTCGGCGTTGATGTAGTCGCCGGACGCCGGGATGAAGGTCAGCAGCACCCCGGCGACGATCCCCGGACCGGTGAGCGGCAGGGTGACCTTGCGAAACGCGGTCGTCGCCGACGAGTAGAGGTCCTTCGCCGCCTCGATCAGGCTTCGGTCCAGCCGTTCGAGGCTGGCGTAAATCGGCAGGATCATGAACGGCAGGAAGTTGTAGGTCAGCCCCGCGATCACGGAGCCCGACGTGTCGAGCACGCGGCCGTCGTCCGCCACCAGCCCGAGCGTCTTCAGGCTGTCGACGATGAAGCTCTCGTCGGAGAGGATCGTCTGCCATGCCAGCGTCCGGATCAGGTACGTGGTGAAGAACGGGGCGATGACCAGGAAAAGGAGCAGGTTCTTCCACCTGCCGCCCCGGAACACGATCGCGTACGCGAGTGGGTACGCGATCACCAAGGCCAGCACCGTCGCGATGCCGGAGTAGATGAACGACCGCACGAACTGCGTGTCGTACTCGGCGAGGGCGTCGGAGAAGTTGCTCCAGTTCCACGCGAACTCGTAGCCGGTCGTCGAGCTGCCGTCATAGAGCGCGATGCGCGCCATGAAGTACATCGGCACGACGAAGAAGACGACGAGCCAGACGAGCCCCGGCGTGAGCAGCCCGTAGGGGATCAGGCGACGGCGGGTCGAGCTCATGGGAGCGGTCGCATCCCTTCTACCTCGCCGTCGCCCGCTTCACTCAGCCCTGGAGGACGCTCTCGAACGCCTCCGTTACCTCTTCCTCGCCCTCGGGCGACACCTGGATCGTGCAGTCGGCCGTGAACGACTCATCCGGGAAGATGAGCTGGTTCTCGGCCAGCTTCGGATCGCGCTCGGTGAGGATCTCCTTGACTCCGGCGACGGGCGAGACGTACTGGACGTACTCGGTGATATCCGCCGCGACCTCCGGGTCGTAGACGTAATCCATGAAGGCCAGCGCGGCGGCCGTGTTCGGCGCCCCGACAGGGATCTCCATGTTGTCGGTCCAGAGCATGCAGCCCTCGTCCGGCATCCGCCACTCGATGTCCGGGTTGTCGGCCTGGAGCTGGACCGCGTCGCCGGACCAGCCGATCGCCGCGACGACATCGCCGCGCGTGAGGTCGTCGGCGTAGTCGTTGCCGGTGAAGTCGCGGATCTGCCCGGAGGCGGCGGCTTCCTCGATCTTCGCGATCGCGTCGAGCCAGTCCTGGTCGGTCGCGTCGACGGGATCGATGCCGTCGGCCTTCATCACGAGCGGCACGGTGTCGCGCATCTCGCTGAGCATCGTGACCTTCCCCTTGTACTTGGGATCGAACAGGTCGTTGACCGAGGTGATGTCCGGGGCGAGATCCTTGCGCACGATGACGCCCGTCATGCCGCTCTGCCACGGGACCGTGTAGTTGCGCTCCGGATCGAACGACGGGCTCTGCAGGCTCGGAATCAGGTTCTCCGTGACGTTCGGAATCGCTTCCTTGTCGAGGTTCTGGATAAAGCCGAGCTCGTACATCTTCTCCGCCATCCAGTCCGTGGGCGTGATGATCGAGCGCCCGCCCGACTCGCCCTGCGCGAGCTGGGGCCGGAGCTTGCCGAAGAACTCCGTGTTGTCGTTGATGTCCTCGATGTACTTGGTGCTGACCCCGGTCTCCTCCTCGAAGTTCGGGACCGTCTCCTTATCGATGTAGAGCGGCCAGTTGGAGATCGTCAGCTCGCCCGACGGCTCCCCGCCCTGCGCCGTCGGGATGTCCTCGGTGTTGGTGTCCTCGCTACCGCTCTCGAGTCCCCCGCCCCCGTCACCGCCGCAGGCCGCGAGGGCCAGAGCTCCCACCAAAACCGCGATCGCTGCGGTCAGCTTGGCCTTCATCTGCTCAGTCGCCTCCTTGACTTGGTACGGGCGCCGGGTCATCCGACTCCCTGACTACGTGGATGTGTTCCGGAGCCCACGTGAGGCGCACCGGTACGCCGCCGCCGGGCAGCGCTGCTCGGTCGGCCTCGTCCGCGTTCGGGACCAGGACCGTCATCGGGACGTCGCCGGCCAGCTTGACCACGATCTGGGTCGAGGTGCCGAGGTAGACGGAGCTCTCGACCACGCCCTCGACGGACGGCCGTCCCTCGATCGACCCGGCCGCCCCCGAAGGCGAAGCCGAGGAGGCGGACGGAATGATTGTCAGTTTTTCCGGGCGCACGACCGCGTGGCAGCGCTCACCGGCGCCGATGCCGTTGGTCGGGACCTCGATCTCGACCCCGGCGTCCAGGCGCACCCGCGGGGAACCGCCGTTGGCGGAGACGACCTCGCCGGGCATCAGATTGGAAACACCGATGAAGCCGGCGACGAACGTGGTCGCGGGACGCTCGTAGATCTCCTCGGGCGTGTCGCACTGCTCGATCCGGCCGCGGTTCATCACCGCGATCCGGTCGGACATCGTCAGGGCCTCCTCCTGGTCGTGGGTGACGTAGACGAAGGTGATGCCGACGTCGCGCTGGATCCCCTTCAGCTCGAGCTGGAGCTCCTTGCGGAGCTTGAGGTCGAGCGCCCCGAGCGGCTCGTCGAGCAGCAGCACCTTGGGCAGGTTCACGAGCGCCCGCGCGAGAGCGACCCGCTGCTGCATGCCGCCGGAGAGCTGCGCGGGCCTCTGGTTCGCTCGGTCGGCGAGGCCGACGCGCTCGAGCTCGGCCGCGACCCGCTGCTTTATGTCGCCCTTGCTGACCTTCTTGCGCTTGAGGCCGTAGCCGACGTTGTCGGCGACGGTCATGTGGGGGAACAGTGCGTAACTCTGGAAGACGGTGTTGGTGGGGCGCTTGTGGGGCGGTAGGCCGGCGACGTTGTCGCCCTCGATCTGCACCTCGCCGGCGGTGGGCTGCTCGAACCCGGCGATCATCCGCAGCGTCGTCGTCTTGCCGCACCCGGACGGCCCGAGCATGGTGAAGAACTCACCCTGCCCGATCTCGAGGTCCATCTCGCGCACCGCGGCGAAATCGCCGAACTCCTTGCGGACCCCACGCAGGCAGACGCTCGGCTCGGTCAATTAACCGGCCGCTATCCCGATGAGACAACCCTCTCCGCGCACGATTGCCGCTCAGGCTAAGTCACCGCCGGGGGGTGGTGCAAGTTCCGAATGCCCCAAAACGTCAAACGGCGATTGTCCACATCGGCTAAGGCCTCAGGGAGGATTTCGTCCGAAATCCGGCTTGCGGGCGGGAACCTCGGCGCGATAGGGTTGTACGGAATGTCGAGAGGAGAGTGATGGCCAGCGAGACGATTACCACCGCCGCCCCGACGAGCGCGGCAGGCGACCTTCAGGAGTCGGCGCGACGACACCTGTGGATGCACTTCACCCGGATGGGCGCCTACGACGCCGAGCACGAAGTGCCGATCATCACTCGCGGCGAGGGCGCCTACGTCTGGGATCAGCACGGCAATCGCTACCTCGACGGCCTCTCGGCCCTCTTCTGCGTCAACGCCGGCCACGGCCGGACGGAGCTCGGCGAGGCGGCCGCGCGGCAGGTGGAGGAGCTCGACTTCTACGTTCTCTGGAGCTACGCGCACCCGCGGGCGATCGAGCTCGCCGAGCGCATCGCCTCCCTCGCTCCCGGCGACCTCAACCGGGTCTTCTTCACCTCCGGCGGCTCGGAGGCCGTTGAGTCGGCGATCAAGCTCGTGCGGGCCTACCACCAGCGCACCGGCAACCCGCGGAAGATCAAGTACCTGAGCCGCGAGGTCGCCTACCACGGCACCACCCTGGGCGCCCTGCAGGCGACCGGGATCACGGCGCTGCGGTCTGACTTCGAGCCCCTCGTGCCCGGCGGCATCAAGGCGCCGAATACCAACAGCTACCACTGGCCCGAGGATCGCGATCCGCTTTGGGCCGCCGACCAGATCGAGGAGAAGATCATCTTCGAAGGACCGGAGACGGTCGCGGCCGTGATCCTCGAGCCGCTTCAAAACGCTGGCGGCTGCATCCCACCGCAGGATGGCTACTTCCAGCGGGTGCGGGAGATCTGCGACCGCCACAACGTGCTCCTCATCTCCGACGAGGTGATCTGCGCCTGGGGTCGCCTCGGCCACTACTTCGGCTGCGAGCGCTACGGCTACCAGCCGGACATCGTCACGACGGCGAAGGCGCTCACCTCGGCCTACGCGCCCATGGGAGCGATGATCGCCTCCGACAAGGTCTACGAGCCGTTCGCGAACGGCAAGGAGTCGTTCACGCACGGATTCACCTTCGGCGGCCACCCGGTCGCCGCGGCGATCGCGATGGCCAACCTCGACATCTTCGAGTCCGAGGACCTCTGCGGCCATGTCCTCCGAAAGCAGGGCGAGTTCCGCGGCATGCTCGACGGCCTGCGCGACATCCCGATCGTCGGCGACGTCCGCGGAGACGGGTTCTTCCACGCGATCGAGCTCGTGAAGGACCAGGAGACCAAGGAGGGGTTCAGCGATGACGAGTCCGAGTGGCTCCTGCGCGGCTTCCTCTCCGGCGAGCTTTACCGACGCGGGCTCATCTGCCGCGCGGATGACCGTGGCGACCCCGTCATCCAGCTCTCGCCGCCGCTGATCTGCGACACGGAGCAGTTCGAGGAGATCGAGAACGTGCTCCGCCCGGTGCTCACCGAGGCGACGGAGCAGCTTCACAAGCGCGGATGAGCCTTACGGTCGCCGACCTCGTCCGTGAGTGCGAGCTCACGCTCGCCGCGGGTGAGGACGGCGCCGATCGTGCGCTGCGATGGGTTCACATCTCCGAGCACGAGGACCCCACACCCTGGCTCGCGGGAGGCGAGGTGCTGCTCACAACCGGCTACCAGCTGCGTAGTCAGGCCAAGCAGCGGCGCTTCGTCGAGAGGCTCCACGGGGCGGAGGTGGCGGGGCTCGGGTTCGGCACCGGCTTCGATCACAAGCGCTTGCCGAAGGCGATCGTCGACACGGCGGACGAGGTTGGCCTGCCGCTCTTCGAGGTGCCCTACGAGAAGCCGTTCATCGCGATCACCGAGCGCGCCGCCGCCCATTTGGTGAACGAGCAGTTCGACGCGCTCGAGCGCGGGACGCACGTGCACGAGCAGCTCGAGCGGCTGGTGATCGAGGGGCGCGGCCTCGAGCAGATTCTGAGTTCGACCGCGGCGGCGATCGGTGGCTCCGCCCTCGTCCTCGACGCGGGCGGCAGGGAGCTCGCGGCGGGTGCCGGCGCGCGTGGGATCGACGAGGAGTCGTCCCGGGTGCTGGCGGCCGAGCTCGCGGCGCAGCCGTCGAATGGGGCCCTGGCGCCGATCGTGCCCTCCGACCCCGCGCTCGCCGCGCGCGCGCTGGCGGTGCCGGTTCCCGGAGGTCACAGCGGCGCGGCGGTCGCCTGGCTCGTTGTGGTCGCCGACCGCGACCGGCTCGGTGACTTCGAGCGCCTCTGCGCGCGCCAGGCGGCGATGGTGGTCGGCTTGGAGCTGATGCGCGACCGCGTGGTCCGCGAAACCGAGCGCCGCCTCTCCGGCGATCTCGTCGCGGACGCGCTCGGCGGGCGGCTCGACGCCGAGGAGATGCGCGGCCGCCTCCGACCCTTCGGAATCGCCGAAGAGGCGGCCATCCTCGTCTTCGAGCTGGAGGACCCGCCCGGATCGGAGGCGCTGCTCGAAACGGCCCTTGCCGATGCCGGCGTCTCCGCCGTCGTCGCGACCAGCACCGCCGCCGGACGGCCGCTCCTGTGCGCGGTGGTCGATGCCTCGAGCGATCCGGTCGGGACCGCCCGCCGGGCCCGCGAGGCGCTCGCGGGCGGGCCGGGGCGAAACGGCATCCGCGCGGCGGCCAGCCGCCCGACCCAGATCGCGTCCCTGCGCCGCGCCTTCCACGAGGCCCGTTGCGCGCTCGAGGCGACCTCGCTGATGCTGGAGACGAACGGGACGGTGCCCGACGTCGCTTCGCACCGCGACCTCGGCGCCTTCACCCTCCTGCTCGCCCTCCAGGACGACGACGCCTTGCGCCTCTACAGCGACGGGCTGCTCGACCCGATCGAGCGGACCGAGGGCGAGTACGGCGGCGAGCTGCTGCGCTCCCTCGAGGCCTTCATCGAGAACAACGGCAACTGGGAGCGGGCCGCGCGACAGCTCTACTGCCACCGGCATACGCTGCGCTACAGGATGCGAAAGATCGAGGAGCTCACCGGCCGCGACCTATCGCGCGCCACGGACCGGATCGAGCTGTGGTTGGCGCTGCGAGCGAGGGAGCTGGTCCGGTGATCGTTGGCGTTCCGACCGAAATCAAGCCCGATGAGTACCGCGTCGCGTTGACGCCGATCGGCGTTCGCGAGCTCAGCGTTCACGGTCACGAGATCGTGATTCAGCAGGGCGCGGGGGAGGGGAGCGCGATCTCCGACGAGGACTTCGTCGCGCAGGGAGCGCGGATCGTCCCCGGCGCCGAGGACGTCTTCGGCGAGGCGGAGATGATCCTCAAGGTCAAGGAGCCGCAGATGCCCGAGGTCGCGCTTCTGCGAGCCGAGCACACGCTCTTCACCTATCTCCACCTGGCGCCGGCGCCGGAGTTGACCACCGGGCTCGCCGAGTCGGGCGCGATCTGCGTCGCCTACGAGACGGTCGAGGACCGCCAGGGCCGGCTGCCGCTGCTCGCCCCGATGTCCGAGGTCGCCGGGAAGATCGCGACCCAGGCCGGGGCGTTCATGCTCGAGAAGCCGCTCGGCGGGCGGGGAATCCTGCTCGGGGGTGTCCCCGGCGTGCCGCCCGCGAACGTGATGATCATCGGCGGCGGCGCCGTCGGCATGCACGCCGCCTTCATCGCGATCGGGATGGAGGCCGACGTCTTCGTCTACGACGTCTCCCTCGAGAAGCTGCGCGAGCTCGACGTCGCCTTCGGCGGCCGCGCCTCCACCGTCTTCAGCTCGACCCTGTCGATCGAGGAGAAGCTGCCGGAGATGGACCTGGTGATCGGCGGGGTCCTGGTCCACGGCGCTCGCGCGCCGCGGGTGATCACCCGCGAGCAGCTCGGGCTGATGAAGAAGCACGCGGTGCTCGTCGACGTCGCGATCGACCAGGGCGGCTGCTTCGAGACCTCGCGGCCGACGACGCACGGCGACCCCACCTACGAGGTCGACGGGATCATTCATTACTGCGTCACCAACATGCCCGGGGCGGTCCCGATCACCTCGACTTACGCGCTCACCAACGCGACTCTGCCGTACGTCCTCTCGCTTGCCGACCTCGGCGTCGCCGAGGCGGCCCGTCGCGATCTCGGGCTCAAGCTCGGGATCAACGTGGCCCAGGGGAAGGTCACGCACCGGGCGGTCGCCGAGGGCGTCGGCCTCGACTACACGCCGCCCGAGCAGGTACTCGACATCGGCGCTCCCGAACAAGACGGCGCTTCGGCGGGTGCAACCGCCTCCCACGCAATTCCCGGCTAACCGCAACATTTCCGAAAGGCACGAACCCAGTGGCAACGGTCACCACCTCCCTCAACGTGCAGAGCAAGAACTTCATCGACGGCGAGTTCGTCGAGCCCGCTGACGGCCAGACCGAGGACGTCATCAACCCCTCCACCGGCGAGGTGATCGCCCAGGCTCCCGTCTCGACCGCCGAAGACGTCGACCGCGCGGTTGCAGCGGCGAAGAAGGCGTTCGAGACCTGGGGCACGAGCACTCCCCGCTCGCGCAGCGAGGCGCTCTTGGCGCTCGCCGACGCGATCCTCGAACACGGCGACGAGCTCTCCGACATCGAGTCCGCCGACGCCGGCAAGCCGCGGCAGGCGTTCGTCGACGAGGAGCTCGAGATGTGCGCGGACAACCTGCGCTTCTTCGCCGGCGCCGCGCGCAACATGGAGGGCAAAGCGGCGGCCGAGTACGTCGCGGGCCACACGTCGTTCGTGCGCCGTGAGCCGGTCGGCGTCGCGGCCCAGATCACGCCGTGGAACTACCCGCTGATGATGGCGATCTGGAAGATCGGCCCGGCCTTCGCCGCCGGCTGCACCTCGGTGCTGAAGCCGGCCGAGAATACGCCGCTCTCGACGCTCAAGCTCGCCGAGATCGCGGCCGAGATCCTGCCGCCCGGCGTCTTCAACGTGATCGGCGGCCACGGCGATCCGGCGGGCCAGGCGCTCGTCACGCACCACGACGTCGACTTCGTCTCGCTGACCGGGTCGATCGGAACCGGCAAGTGGATCGCGAAGGCCGCGGCGGACTCGCTCAAGCGCGTCCACCTCGAGCTCGGCGGCAAGGCGCCGGTGATCATCTTCGACGACGCCGACATCGAGGCGACGACGGAGTTCATCGCCGCGACCGGCCTCTTCAACGCCGGGCAGGACTGCACCGCGGCGACGCGGATCCTGGCGGCGCGCGGCGTCTACGACGACGTCGTCTCAGGCCTCGCCGAGCAGGCGAAGACCTACAAGATGGGCGACCTGAACGATCCCGAGACGACCCTCGGTCCGGTGATCTCGGAGGTCCAGCAGGAGCGCGTCGGCGGCTTCATCGAGCGCAAGCCCGGTCACGCCGAGGTCGTCACCGGTGGCCAGGCGGCGGACCTGCCCGGCTTCTTCTACGAGCCCACCGTCGTCGCCAACCTCGAGCAGGACGACGAGATGGTCCAGAACGAGATCTTCGGTCCGGTGATGACCGTGCAGCGCTTCGACGACGAGGCGAAGGCGATCGAGTGGGCCAACGGCACCAAGTACGGCCTCGCCGCCTCCGTCTGGACCCGGGACGTCGGCCGCGCCTTCCGCGTCGCGAACGCGATCCGCTTCGGCGCCGTCTGGGTCAACAACCACATCACCATGGCATCGGAGATGCCGCACGGCGGTTTCAAGCAGTCCGGCTACGGCAAGGACATGTCCATGTACTCGGTCGAGGACTACACCGAGGTCAAGCACGTCATGTTCAACATCGAGTAGATCGACCCGAGAGGAGAGGGATGGGCAAGTACGCAGTCATCAACCCGGCCAACGGAGAGACGGTCAAGGAGTACGACGAGATCTCCGACGACGAGCTCCAGGCGGCAATCACGGCCGCGGACGAGGCGCACCGCGACTGGGCGCAGAACACTTCCGTCGCCGAGCGGGCGGCAATGGTCAAGAAGGTCTCAGAGTTCCACGCCGAGCGCAGGGAGGAGCTCGCCGGAATCATCGTGCGGGAGATGGGCAAGCCGATGGAGCAGGCCCTCGGCGAGGTCGATTTCTGCGTCGACATCTACGGCTTCTACGCGGACAACGCCGAGAAGCTGCTCTCCGACCAGTCGATCGATCTGCTCGCCGGCGACGGCACGGCGCTGATCCGGCGATCCTCGGTGGGCCCCCTCGTCGGGATCATGCCCTGGAACTTCCCCTATTACCAGGTGGCCCGGTTCGCGGGGCCGAACCTCTGCGTGGGCAACCCGATCCTGCTGAAGCCCGCGCGCCAGTGCCCGGAGTCGGCCGAGGCGATCCAGAAGATGCACGACGACGCCGGTTTCCCGGCGGGCGCCTACCGGACGATCCTCGTCTCGAACGCCCAGATCGAGAAGGCGATCGAGGACCCGCGGGTCCGCGGCGTCTCCCTCACCGGCTCCGAGCGCGCCGGCGCCGCGGTCGCGGAGATCGCGGGGCGCAACCTGAAGAAGGTCGTGCTCGAGCTCGGCGGCTCGGATCCGTTCATCGTGCTCGGCACGGACAACATGGACGAGACGGTGGAGGCGGCCGTCGCGGGGCGCCTGGACAACACCGGCCAGTCCTGCAACGCCGCGAAGCGGTTCATCGTCGCCGACGAGCTCTACGACGACTTCCTCGAGAAGTTCTCGGCTGCGATGGGCGAGGCCAAGCCGGGCGATCCGACGTCGGACGACGCCGCGATGGGACCGCTGTCGTCCGCCGACGCCGCGGAGACGCTCCAGGAACAGCTCGACCGGGCGGTCGAGCAGGGCGCCGAGGTCGCGGTTGGTGGCGAGCGCGACGGCACGTTTTTCCCCAGCACCGTGCTGACCGGGATCACGCCGGACAACGCCGCCTACCGCGAGGAGTTCTTCGGCCCCGTCGCCAGCGTCTACCGCGTCGGCTCCGAGGAGGAGGCGATCGAGGTGGCGAACGACACGCCGTTCGGGCTCGGCTCGTACGTCTTCACCAACGACGCAGAGCAAGCGCAACGCGTCGCCGACAGCCTCGACACGGGGATGGTCTACGTCAACGGCGTGGGCCTCGACGGCGCCGAGCTGCCGTTCGGCGGCGTCAAGAACTCCGGCTTCGGCCGCGAGCTCGGGACCCTCGGCATCGAGGAGTTCGTCAACAAGAAGCTCATCCGCGTGGTCAAGTAGCACCCGCGGTGATCGAGCGCGGCGGCATCGACGACGTCGCCGCGCTGCGCGAGCTCTGGCTCGAGCTCCATCACCACCACCAGCAGATCGCGCTCATGCCGGCCGAGTTCGTCGACGACGAGCGCTCGTGGGCGGCGCGCTCGGAGCTGTACACGCAGTGGCTGGCCGACGATGACTCGTTCCTGCTCCTGGCCCGCGAGGAAGAGGGGCTCCTCGGTTACGCGCTCGTCAAGGTGGCCGATCCCGATAACGAGGTGCTGGATACCTGGGACGTCTCCGGGCGGATCGCCGAGCTCGAGACCCTGCTCGTGAGCGAACGCGCGCGCGGCCAAGGCCTCGGATCGCGCCTGATGGACGCCGTCGACGTCGAGCTCGAACGCCTCGATATCGGCCAGTACCTCGTCGGCCTGATCCCGGGCAACGACGGCGCGCAGCGCTTCTATGAGCGGCGCGGGTTCAAGCCACGCTGGCTACTCATGGCGCGCGACGACACAGTCGAGTAGATCTCACGCTGCGGCCCTTTCGCGCGTTTTTACCCAGAACGCGCAAACGAACGAAGGAGTCGTTGTGGACCTGCAGCTTTCAGGCGCCGTTGCCGTCGTCACGGGAGCATCGAAGGGGATTGGGCTGGCGGTGACGCGGACGCTGCTCGAGGAGGGTGCGCGCGTGGTCGCCGCCTCGAGGACGCTGACGCCCGAGCTCGAGGAGCTCGACGGAGAGCTTGTTCATGTGAGCGCCGACTTCATGGACCCGACCGCCCCGGCGGAGGCCGTCGCGCGCGCAGTCGAGGATTTCGGCGGTCTCGACGTGCTGGTCAACAACGTCGGCGGCCCGCCGCCGGGGACATCCCTGCCGCGGTTCGCGTTCCTCGACGCCGGCGACGAGGACTGGCAGGCGATGTTCGAGCTCAACCTGTTCGCCGCCGTGCGCGCCTGCCGTGCCGCGATCCCGATGATGCTCGAGCGCGGCGGCGGCTCGATCATCAACGTTTCCTCGACGATGGCGCGCCAGCCGGGTCCGCTCAATCACGACTACGGTGCGGCCAAGGCGGCGACGACGAACCTGACCTCCGCGCTCTCCGAGGAGTTCGCGCCGCAGGGGGTCCGGGTGAACACCGTCTCGCCGGGTCCCGTGGTGACGCCGTGGTGGACTGATGAGGGCGGCGCCGGCGACATCATCGCCGCGCAGGCCGGCAGCGATCGCGAGTCCGTGATCGCCACCGTCGCGCCGGAGATGATGCAGCTGAGCACGGGCCGGCTCGCCGATCCGCAGGAGGTCGCCGACGTTGTCGCGCTGCTCGCGTCACCGCGCTCGGCCTCGACGACCGGTGCCGACTTCGCGGTGGACTCCGGTTACCTCAAGGCTGCGTAACGCCTCAGGTCAGCGGGTGCCCGACCTCGTCGTCGCCCAGACGCCCGACGACGAAGGCGAAGAGCGCGGCGGCGACGGGGATCACTGCGGCGGCGATGAAGACCGACGTGAGGCCGAAGGCGTCGCCCGCTGGACCGGCGAGCGCCATCGAGACGGGCATCAACCCGAGCGAGACGAAGAAGTCGAGGCTCGAGACGCGCCCACGGATGCCGTCGGGCACGCGCCGCTGCAGGAGGGTTCCCCAGATCACGTTTCCGATCGCGCTGCCGACCCCGATCGTGAACGCGGCGATGCACATGATCCAGAGCGCGTTCACCACGCCGAGGAGTGCGAGCGGGAGACCACCGACGCTCCAGCCGACCAGCATCGCCGTTAGATAGCGCCGCGGCATCGGGCGCGAGGAGATCACGAGCGCACCGACGACCGAGCCGATGCCGAAGCCCGCCATGAGCAGTCCGTAGCCCGCCGAGTCGCTGCCCGCCCGGTCCTCGACCGCGAACGGCGCCAGCACCTCGATCGGCCCGGCCGAGGAGAGGACGGCGATGCAGGCGAAGAGGAGCGTCGCCCAGAGCCACGGGGTCCGCTTCACGTACGCCCAGCCAACGCGCAGGTCGGTCAGCGCGCTCGAGTCCTTCTCCTGCGCGCTGCGATCGGGAGCCGTATTCGTTCGAATCAGGAGCAGGCAGCAGGCGGAGAAGATCCACGTGAGGCCCGCGGTGAGAATCGCCGCGCCCGGTGAGAAGGCCGCGATCAACACGCCGCCCAGCGCCGGCCCGATCGCCCACGCGGCGAGCGGTCGCACCATTCCCTCGAGCCCATTCGCGGCGAGGAGCTGGTCGTCGGGCAACAGGCGAGGGATCACCGCCGTGTAGGCCGGAATGAAGAACGACTCACTGGCGCCGACCAGGAAGCCGGCGATCGCGAGCTGCCAGATCTCGAGGGTGCCGGCGAGCGACAGCGCGGCAGCCGTGAGGACCACGGCGGCGCGGACGACATCGGCAGTGAGCATCACGCGGCGCCGGGCAACCCGGTCGGCGACGATCCCGCCGACGAGGACGAAGGCGATTAGCCCGGCGCTCCATGCCGTCGCGACGAGGGAGAGCTCCGCCGGGCCGCCGTCGAGCTCGATCACCTGCCAGGCGATCGAGATCACCCACAGTCCGTCGCCGATCAGCGAGATCGCCAGCCCGGTCCACAGCAGGCGGAAGTCGCGGTGGCGAAGCGGCCTCAGGGCTGGTATCGCGGGCAGGGGCATTCAGTCGATCATGGCGCGCGGGTCGGTAGCTTCTTTTCGCGACCGACGAGCGAGTCAAGGAGTGGCAGTGAGAAGCAGGGCGACGGCGATCGTATGCACGTTGATCGGAGCGGCGGCTCTGACCGTGAGCTCGGGAACGGCAAGTGCCGGACTGAAGGGCTTCGACCGCTGTGGTGAGGTCCCGGATCTCGGCGGATCCTCCCCGGTCGAGGCGGCCAACGTGCGCTGCGAGCGGGCGGTGAAGGTCGCCTCTGCGTTCGTTGGCGACGACGTCCTGAAGCCCGGTTGGAAGACCTACAACCCCGCCGGCTGCGAGTTCTTCATGTTCCGCAAGGGCGACAAGCGCGAGCTCGTCGATTGGTTCGGAGACGAGGACCGCGGCCCGCTCGAGATCAAGCTCATCTACACGATCAAGATGCGCGGCTGCGAGAGCTGAGCGCGGGTTTCGTGCGTCTCCAGCCCCGAGCCCATCTAGGGCCCGGCGACCGAACGTCCCAAACACCCCCCGAGAGCGGGGGTCTCCGGGACGTTCGGTCTGAGGCGCGCCCCCTAGACCTCGGCGCCGATCAGTAGCGCCAGCTGGCGCGAGTGCGCGACGAGGGTGCCGTCGGGCGCCCAGAGCTCACCGTCCTCCTCGAAGAATCCGTCGCGGACCAGCTTCGACTCAAACCGCCCGAGCAGGAGGGAGTCGGGGAGGGGGAGGGGTGCGCGGAAGTGGATCGTCAGGTCGATCGTCGGCGCGGGCGCAAGGGCCTTGAGCCGCGGCCACGGCGCCGGGAACCAGGCGTCGGCGAGGATCGCAATCGCCAGGTCGTCCACGGGCCGGTCCTCCAAGAGGCCGAGCCAGCCCCCGACCAATCCGCGCTCGGAGCTCGACCAGGGCGGGTCGCCGAAGCGGTGCTGCATCGAGAGCATGCCGGTGAACGGCGGCGGGCTGTCGCGTGGGAACTCGTCCTCGATCGGGCGCTTGCCGGCCGCCGGTTCGACCTCCGGCATCGATACATCGGCGAGGAGCGGGCTCTCCCAAGGAACCGAGTACGCGCCGATCGCAAGACCGATCAGCTTCCCATCCTGCTCGAGCCGGCCGCTGACGCTCGTGAGTGAGCGACCCGCGCGCTCGACCTTGGCTGAGACGGTCACCGGCCCGAGCGTCGGAGCGCGCAGGAAATGCATGGTCACGGCGCGCGCCTGCCGCGCAGGGTCGTCGACCGCGAGACCGAGCCCGCGGAGGACGATCGCCATCACGTAGCCGCCGAGAGGCCCGCGCGGCGTCCACCACCCGTCCGCGATCTCGCCCTCCCATGCGCCGTCGCCGAGAGGGCGCAGCGCCGTGTCTTCGTCGAAGGTCCGCATCCGCCGGCGCCTCGGGAGGGCTCAGCGGTGGCCGTCGAACGAGATCACCTGCTGGATCCCGCTCGGGCGGTTCGTGTAGCGCATCGTCGTTTGCAGCAGCCCGGGTGAGAACTCGATCCGCTCACGGATGGCGTCCGAGCGCCAGGCCGACGGATCCGGCGTCCCCTGCCGATCGGCGAGCTGCACGCGCGCCTGCTCGATTGCCGCCCACACTGCCTTCTGGCACGCGCCGAGCTTGCCCTTGCCGCAATAGGCGACGTTGTACGGCCCCTTCACCGGCCGGCCGAGCAACGAGCGGATGTCCTTGTCGAAGTACTGGTACCAGCCGTTGTACTGGCCGCCCGGCGGCAGGTCGAACTTGCCCATGAGCGAGCTGAGCTCGCCGAGTTGATCCCCGACCCGCGGTCGCATCACCGCGTCGGCGATCAGCGGCCACGCGACGTCCATGATCGCCGCACCCGGGTCATCGATCTTGCCGTCGAGGTCGCGATCGAGTCGGCTACCGCCGGACTCCCGCCAGCTCACGAGCAGGTCGAGCATCAGGTCCGCCTGCAGCGATGGCGCCTTCGAGTCGGCGAGCAGCCGCCGCAAGAGCGGCACCGTGACGATGGCGCGTACGTCCTGGGTCCCGGCGGCGTTCATCGCCGAGGTAACCGAGGCGAGCGTCCACTTGCCCTTACGCGCCAGCCTCGCGAGGTTGCGGTCGAGGAGGTCCGCACGCGCGACGGACCCGTTGCGTCCCCACTCGTCGTCGGCCGCCCCGAAGCCGAGCGCCACCGACTGGTTCCAGTTCGTCATCGTCCCGTCCTCGGGATCGATCCCGTGCGGGTGCTTCTTGGCCGCGAGGAACCCGCGCCACTCGTGCTTACCGGTCCCGAGGGTCGGTAGCGCCGGGTCGACCGTCTTCGGGCGGATCGGCAGCTTGCCGCTCGTGTACTCGGCGACGTGCTTCGAGTCGATGTAGAACGAGTTGAACGTCTGGGGCGTCAGCGCCGCTGCCTTGAAGAAGGTCTTGGGACTTCGCACCTGCCCGTTCGAGAGCCGGCGGAAGAAGAGCTGGTCGAGCACATCCTGGCCGTAGCTCGAGCGCTTGGACGAGATCGCGACCCGTTCGCCGTCGGCGGTGGCGTAGCCGATCACAGGTCCGTGCACCGTGCGCCAGAACTGGACCGTGTCGGTCCCGATCGTGCCCGCGACGACGTGCTCCATGGCCAGGCACTCGCCCTTGTACATGTAGTGCTGATCGTCGCCGCAGAGCTTCTCGACGTACTGGTCGATGATGTCCCCGCTCGCCGACGTGAGCGTGTTGGCGAAGTCTTCACCGCGACCGATCAGGAGGTAGCCCGGGAAGGGGACCGAGGTGGCGCCGCGCCACTGCAGGTCGCCGGCGTTCATATCGATCTCGTAGGTGAAGCCGGGGTAGAGGTAGCCGATCTGCGGGCCGCCGACCATCAGCGGGTTGCCCGTCTTCGAGCGGTCGCCCGTGATCATCAGCGTGTTCGAGGCCTGCGTCTTCGCCTCCGCCTTCGCTGCCTGGATCAGCGGCCTGTTCGCGACACCCGGCGTGGCCTGGAAGCTCCCGGGCTCGATGACCACGCTGCCCTTGGCGTTCTTCGGGGTCGAGCCGTAAGGGAACTTGCCGTCGACAGTCGTCGGCAGTTCCGGGTTCTTGAACTGGCGCAGGTCGTCGAAGATCTGGCGACCCTTCTTCGCGCCATGGCGCTCCTGCAGGCCGGCGAGGAACTCAGCCCGCGCGGCCTCGTCCCCACCGCCCTGCCCGAGGAACTGACCCTTGACGGCGTTCACGGCGTAGACGTCGTTACGGGTCCACGGCGTGGTCGTCGGGCTGTAGCGGTCCAGGTAGTCGTTGATCCCTTGGACGAAGACGTCGATGTCGTGCAGAACGGCCTGACCCTCCGGTCCGGCGGCCTCGAGGACCTGGGTCTGGCGAGCGAGCTCCGCCTCGGTCGAAGCGCTCGGGATGAACTGCTTGCCGCCGTTGATGAGGCTGAGGGCGGTGATACCCGGCACGTCGAGCGCGGCGACGCGGCCGTTGTAGCGGGCCACCTCCATCAGCAGGCCGCGGTCCTCGGCGGCGATCCACCCCGCGGCCCAGATGCCGTCGTCGTGCGTGACCCCGGTGACGTGCGGGACCTTGAAGCGGTCGCGGACGATCGTCACGCCGGGGCGCGGCACGGGTTCGTTGACCGCCGGCCCGTCCGGGCCGATGCCGAGCCCCTCGGACTTGAAGTACGCGCCGCCCGCGAGATCGGCGGGCGTCACCTGGTCGAAGAGCGGCGTCAGGTTGTCGTACATGTGCGCCTGCAGGTCCGCGTCCGGCTGAAGGACGTCGACGATGCCGCCCTTCTGGCCCGAGGGGATGATGTTGAGCGCGGTCTCCGCGTAGTCGGTGGCTGCAGACCCCGGGGTGACGGAGACGAGCATTGCGGCGCAGGTAGTGAGTGCGCCTATGAACCGTCGCATCCTCGCCTCCCTCTCTCGAGCCGTCGACGGGGGACGGTACCCGCTCGGGATGGAAGCGGGGTCATGTCCCCGATGCGCGCCGTACGGTCAGACGTCGATGACGCCGAGGATGAGCAGCAGGAGCAGCGTCGCGACAGCCGACACGATCAACGATCCGCCACAGCCGAGGTTGTTGGAGAAGAAGACGAATATCGCCGGCTGCTACCCGTTTCGGGCATCAAGATGCGCGGCTTGCGTCAGCTGAGCCTCAGGCGGCGGCGCGGCGGCGCCACGGACGCCGGGCCCGCTTGCGGTCCTTGAGGATCCGGTGGGCGGCGTTGTGGCCGGAGCAGCCCGTTACCCCGCCGCCGGGGTGCGTGCCGGCGCCGCAGAGGTAGAGGCCGCCAACCGGGGTCGCGTACTGCGCCATCTCCGGGTGGGGGCGCATGAAGGCCATCTGGTCGAGGCCCTGCTCGCCCTGGAAGATCGACCCGCCCTGAAGTCCGAAGATCCGCTCGAGGTCCGGGGGCGCCAGGACCTCGTACTCCAGCACGGAGTCCTTGAGGTTGGGGGCGAACTGCGTGAGCTGCTCGATGCAGGTCTCGCCGTAGCGCTCGCGATCGCCCTCCTTCCACTGCGACTCCTCCGACGGGCCGTACTGGGTGAACATCGTCATCACCCAGGTGCCGTCGTCGGTGAGCGTCGAGTCGACGGCGGACGGGAGCTCGGCCTCGACGTAGGGATGCTCGGCGGGGCGCCCCAGCGTCGCGTCCTGCCAGGCGCGCTCGAGGTAGTCGATCGAGGGGCAGATGTTGACCCCCGCCGTCATCATCAGCGCCTGCTCCTCCTCGGTGACGCCCTCGTAGCGGGGCGGCTCGGAGAGGCGGAGATTGACCTTGACCGAGGCACCGCGGGTGCGGTAGCGCTCCATGTCGGTCGCGATCTCGTTGGGGAAGTGCTCGCGGCCCGTCAGATCGAGGACCGTGGTCTTGGGGTGGGCGCCCGAGGCGACGATCGGAGCGCGCAGCTCACTGCCGTCGGCGAGGGTGACGCCGACCGCGCGGCCGCCGACCACGTCGATCGAGGCGACCTCGGCCTCCGTCCGGATCTCGGCGCCTGCGCTCCGCGCGGAGGCGGCGATCGCCTCGCTGATCGCGCCCATGCCGCCGACGACCTGACCCCAGGCCCCTTCGATCCCGCCGCACTCGCCGAGCGCGTGGTGGAGGAGGTTGTAGGCGGTGCCGGGCGTGCGGGGCCCGGCCCAGACACCGACGACGCCGCTCGAAGCGGTCGATCCCTTGAGTCCGTCGAGCTCGAAGTAGTCGTCGAGAAGGTCGCCCACGGACATCGTGAAGACGCGGACGAGCTCGTGGATGTCGCGCTTGGAGAACCCAGCCATGCGGCCGGCCTCACGCAGGAGCGCGGCGAGGTCGCCGGGCGACTTCGACCCGAGCGCCGGGGGCTCGCGCAGCATCATCGGCTTCACGAACCGGGCGGCGCGATCCATCAGCGCCTCGAACTCCGGGTAGGCGGCCGCGTCCTTTTGCGAGTAGCGGGCGATCGACTTTGCGGTCTGCTCCACCTCGTTGAAGAAGAAGATCGGGCCGTCTTCGGTGAGCGAGACGTAGGCGGGGTCGAGGGGGATCGCCTTGTAGCCGAAGCGCTCGAGCTCGAGGTCGCGGACGATCTCCGGCCGCAGCATCGAGACGACGTAGGAGCAGCGCGAGACCCGCGCGCCAGGCCAGAGCTCCTCGGTCACGCAGGCGCCGCCAAGGACGTGCCGCCGCTCGAGCACGACGACCTTGAGGCCCGCGCGGGCGAGGTAGGCGGCCGTCGTGAGCCCGTTGTGCCCACCACCGACGATGATCGCGTCGTAGGTGCCACCTCCGGTCGGAGCAACTCCGTTGCGGCGGGCGGCGGGCGGGGAAGGTGCGGCGGTAGTCGGCTCCATGGGCGCCAACCTACCAGATAGTTCGATTGACTACAAGGTCAACTAGCGGGCCAAGGCGTCCACCGCGACAGCCCCATCCGGCGTGGCGATGACGGGGTTCAGCTCGACGAGGGAGAGGCGCTGCTCGAGGAGCAGGTGGCCGACCTGGGCGGCGAGCTCGGCGAGCTCGCGGACGTCGATCCCGCTCTGTCCACGCGTCCCGACGAGGAGCGGGGCCCCGCGCAACCGCCGCAACGCCTGCTCGACCCGTGAAGCATCGGCCGGCAGCGGCACGACGACGACGTCGTCGAGCACCTCGGCGAACACACCGCCCAACCCCACCACCAACGCGGGCACCACGCCGTCGCCGCGGGCGGCCACGACCAGCTCCACGCCCGGCGCCGCCATCTCCTCGACGAGCACCGCCGCACCGGACGCCGCCGGCAGCGCGACGAGCCGCGCGAACGCCTCCCGCAGCGCGCCCTCGTCCTGCAGGCCGAGCGCGAGGCCGCCGACGTCGCTCTTGTGCGGCAGGTGGGCCCCCGAGAGCTTCATCGCCACCGGATATCCGAGCCCCGTGGCGAGGAGGACTGCCTCCTCGACGTCGTCGACGACCCTCCCGGCCGGCACCGCCACCCCGCGCTCGCGCAGCAACGCTTTCGCCTCCCACTCGCCGACCCAGCCGTCCGACCCGACGGGGGCAACGGCGAGCCGGGAGCTCGCCGCGATCTCCCGTAGGCGGGCCCCGTCGGCAGGCGACGCCCGAAGCGCCCGCGCGCAGGCGAGCGCCGTACGCAACCCCGCGATCGCCGGCAGTCCGGCGTCCGAGAGCTCGCTGGCCGCGTCCGCGTCGAGCAGGTCCGGCAGCGTCGAGGCGACGATCGAGGCAGCGTCGCTCGCGGCAGCGCCGTCGATCAACCCGCGCCTCACCGCGGCCCAGGACTCGTCCGCGTCGTGCGGGTGGTCGTAGCAGAGCAGCAGCTGGTTGATGGCTGGGTCGGCGCCGACCGTTTCGACGATCTCGGCGAGGAGCGGAGCGTCCCCCCAGATCATCGCCGTGTAGTCGAGCGGGTTCGCGATCGTCGCCGCCTCCGGGAGCAGCGCCGCGAGCCGCTCGCGCGTCGCCGGCGCGAGCTCGGGCAGCTCGACGCCCAGTCTCGCGGCCTCGTCCCCCGCGACACCCGAGTCGCCACCCGAGCACGTGAGCACCGCGAGACCACCCTCGCCGGATGGCCGCGCTCGCGGCTCGCCGAGCGCTTTCGCCAGCTCGAGCAGGTCGTGGAAGTCCTCGGCCCATGCGCCCCCGGCCTCCTCGACGAGCGCGCGGAAAACGCGCTGATCGCCCGCGAGCGCGCCGGTGTGCGCCGACGCGGCGCGCTGGCCTGCCGCCGACTCGCCGACCTTCAGCACCGCGACCCCCACCCCGCTGTCCGCGCACGTCGCGAGCGCCTCCGCCAGCCCGGCACCGTCGCCGTCGCCCTCGACGAAGAGTGCGACGGATCGCACCCCGTCGAGCTCCGCAACCGCCCCGAGCCAGTCGGCGGTGTCGCAAACGGTCTGGTTGCCGGTCGAGACGACGGTGTGCCAGCGGATTCCCCTCTGCGAGCCGAGCGCGTTGACCCCGACGTTGCCGCTCTGGGTCACCATCGCCACCGCGCCGGGCTCGAGCGCCGCGAGGCCGTCTCCCCAGGCCGCCGCGCCGTGGTGAAGGGCGACGATCCCGTTGCCGTTCGGGCCGCAGAGCGGGAGGTCGAAAGCCAGGGCCGCCTCGCGCAGCTCCGCCTCGAGCGCGCGCCCGGACTCGACTTCACCGAAGCCCGCCGAGAGCACGATCGCGCCGCCGCAGCCGCGCTCGCCGGTCTCGCGGACGACGGTCGGCACGACCGCCGCGGGGATGGCGATCACCACAGCGTCGACCGGCTCCGGGAGGTCTGACACCGACGCCACGCACTCGCGCCCGTGGACCTCCGTCCGCTTCGGGTTCACCCCCCAGACCGGTCCGTCGAACCGGGCGGTCGCCAGGTTTCGAAGCACAGCGTCCGCGTACGAGCCGTACGTGTCGTTAGCGCCTACGACTGCGATCGAGCGTGGCGCGAGGAGGGGTGACAAATTCATGACGTTCCGCCCGCCTCCTCCGCTTCGCGTCCGGGGGCGACCGGGTCAGCTGGCGGCACGGACATTTCTCAGTGGAGGATTTGCTCGACCCCGCGGCGCTCGAGGCCGCGAGCCACGATCAGACGCTGGATCTCACTCGTCCCCTCCCAGATCCGGTCGACCCGGAGCTCGCGCAAAAGGCGCTCGGCGACGTTCGTGCGCATGTAGCCGCGCCCTCCGAACGCCTGGACGCAGCGGTCGGCACAGCGCCAGGCGGCCTCGCTCATGAACAGCTTCGCCATCGACGCCTTGTAGTGGACGGACTTCGGATCGGCACCGGAGTCGGCGAGCTCGGCGACAGCGAGGGTCAGCGCGCGGCCCGAGGCGGCGTCCGCGGCGGAGTCGGCGAGCGGGAAGGAGACCCCCTGGTGGTCGAAGACGCGAGCTCCACCCTGCTCGCGCGCCGTCGTCCAGGCGACGGTCTCGTCGAGCAGCCGCCACATCGCCCCGCCGCAGCGGGCCGCGATCGCGAGCCGCTCCTCCATGAACCACGAGCGCTGAAGGTCGTCACCGCCGCCGATGCCCCCGATCACGTCGGCCTCGTCGATCTCGACGTCGAAGCGGATCGTCGGGTGGCCGTCGGGATAGGAGTGGGTGAACGGAGGGTCGTCGATGACCTCGATGCCGGGGCGCTCGCGGTCGACGACGAACAGCGTCGGCAGCTTCTCACCGCCGTCGATCAGGTTCGCCATCACGACATAGACGTCGGCGTGGTCGCCGGAGGTGACGAACCACTTCTCGCCGCGGACGCGGAAGCCGGCGTCGGTGCGCTCGGCCGTCGCCGCGATCGCGGACGGGTCGGAACCGGCGTCGCGCTCGGTGACGGCGTAGGCGTCCTTCAGCTCACCGCGGAGGGCGGGGCGGAGGTAGCGGTCGATCTGCTCGTCGCTCGCGTGCGCCCAGACGTTGTAGGCCTGCGGAATGTGCCAGTGGATCGCGTTCGTGGTCCGCCCGTACTGCTCCTCGGCGAGCACCCACTCGACTCGGCTCCAGCCCTGTCCGCCGTGCTCGACTGCGTGCAGGCCGCCGCTGAGCCCGGCCTTGATCGCCGCCCGCTTGACCTCGGCGATCGTCTCCTCCGGCAGCCGCCCGCCGCGGGTCTCGGCCTCTTCCTCGAGGGGCATCAGAACCCCTTCCGCGAACGCGCGAGCGCGCTCGCGGACGGGAATACCGAACGTTCCGCCCGCCTCCTCGGCTTCGCCTCCGGGGGCGGACGGGTCAGCCGTGGGGACGTGCGCTTCCATTGACAGCCACGATAACGTACTGTTGACTACAAGGTCAACTCCATGCCCCAGATGCCCTCACTAGACCTCGATCCGCGCGACGTCGCGCTCACGCAGCAGCCGGTGGAGCGGGCGACGATGCTGCCGCCGGCTGCGTTCGTCTCGCAGGGGGTGCTCGACTGGGAGCTCGACCAGATCTTCCGCGGCTGGATCTGCGCGGGTCACGTCTCCGCCGTCGACGAGCCCGGCAAGTTCGTCGTCCGCGAGCTCGGGCTGGACAGCGTCGTCATCGTCGGCGGCGACGACGGCACGCCGCGAGCCTTCCTCAACGTCTGCCGCCACCGCGGCGCGCGCCTGGTCGAGGAGGAGCAGGGTCAGGTCCGCAAGCGCCTTCGCTGTCCGTACCACGCCTGGTCGTACGACCTGCAGGGCGAGCTCCGCGCGGCCCCGCACATGGACGGCGTCGAGGACTTCGACTACGCCTGTAACGGCCTCCTCGGCGTTCGGCTCACGGTCCTCGGCGGCCTCGTGCTCATCGACCTCTCGGGCGACGCGCCCGACCCCGACGAGCACGTCGGCGACCTGCTCGGACACCTCGAGCACTACCGGCTCGCCGATCTGCGGCGCGCGGGTGAGGTCAACTACGACGTGCACGCGAACTGGAAGGGCATCGCGGAGAACTACAACGAGTGCCTGCACTGCCCGGGAGTCCACCCGGAGCTCAATGCGCTCAGCCACTACATGAGCGGCGACGACGTTCCCGGTGAGGGCGCGTGGTGCGGCGGCTCGATGACCCTGCGCGAGGACGCTTCGACAATGGCCCTCGAAGATGCGGGCCACGCCTCGAGCAGACCCCCGATCGACGGCCTCACTGAAGACGACGCCGAGAAGGTCCTCTACTTCGCCCTCTTCCCCAACGCGCTCGTCTCGCTGCATCCCGACTACGTGATGCTCCACACCCTCTGGCCGCGCTCGCCGGGCGAAACCCACGTCACCTGCGAGTGGTTCTTCGAGCCGGCGACGATCGCCCGCGAGGACTTCGACCCTTCCGACGCCGTCGGCTTCTGGGACATGGTCAACAAGCAGGACTGGTACGTCTGCGAGCTGCAGCAGAAGGGTCTCGGGACCCGCAACTACACGGCAGGTCGCTACTCAGCCGAGGAGGTAGACGTGCACGCCTTCGACCTCATGGTCGCCGACAGATACATGCAGGCCCTGCGCGAGCAAACGGAGGTTCCCGCCTGATGCCCGTCCTGACGGCTGACCCGTCCGCCCCCGGAGGCGAAGCCGAGGAGGCGGGCGGAACGTTCGGTGTTCCAGGAGGCGGGCGGAACGTTGAGTAACCCAATTGCGGAGCAATTGGGGGTCGTAGGTCTTCCGGAGCCGGTAGCCGACCTCGCCAAGCGCGATTGGGATGCGGTCATCGTCGGCGGCGGCCACAACGGGCTCACCGCTGCGGCCTACCTGGCCAAGGCGGGCAAAAGCGTGCTGGTACTCGAGCGTCGTGAGCGGCTCGGGGGAGCCGCCACGCTCGAGCGGCCCTTCGCCGATGAGCGCTTCGTCGTCAGCCCGTGCGCCTACGTCGTCGGCCTGCTCGACCAGCTGATCATCGACGAGCTCGACCTTCACTCGCGCGGCCTGCGCTACTGGGTCGCCGATCCCAACCTCTGGGTCCCGTTCGAGGACGGCACCTCGTTTGGGCAGTGGCTCGACGATGACAAGACCGCGGCGAACCTCAAGGAGATGGGGCTCTCCGACAAGGACATCAAGGGATACTGGGCCTACGAGGAGCTCTTCGACGAGGCCCGCAAGCTGCTGCGCAAGGGCGAGCGCGACACCTGGGTCGGCGACACGCCGACCCGCGAGGAGATCGAGCAGATGCTCGGCGGCTCCCAGGAGATGATCGACCTCTGCTTCGAGGCGTCGATCGCCGACGTGCTCGACGACTACCTCGACGACGATCGCCTGAAGACGGCGCTCTTCGGTCAGGGGATCATCGGCACCTGGGGCGGTCCGTATGAGCCCGGCACGGCCTCGATCAAGCTCATGCACTACCAGGGCGACCTCGACGGCCAGGGCCCCGTCTGGGGCTACGTCGAGGGCGGAATGGGGATGTGCTCGTTCGCGATCGCGGACGCAGCCGCCGAGGCCGGGGCCGTCCTCGCCTGCGGCGTACCGGTCGGCGAGATCACGCCGGGGGAGGGCGTGACGCTCGAGGACGGAACCGAGATCCGCTCCGAGATCGTGATCTGCAACGCCGACCCGAAGCGGCTCCTCGGCATGCTCCCCGCCGACGAGATCGACGCCGACTTCCGCGGACGCCTCGAGGAGTGGAAGATCCGCAGCCCGGTGGTGAAGTTCAACGCGTCGCTCGAGCGGCTGCCGAACTGGACGGCGGCTCCCGGTGAAACGTGGCCCGCGCAGGCGACGATCGACGCGACCGGGACGATGGCCGAGGCGCAGGCGGCGTTCGAGCTCTGCGACCAGGGCCGTCCGGCGGTCGCCTTCGGCGAGATCTACATCCAGACCGGGTACGACCCGAGCCCGGCGCCCGCCGGCAAGCATCTGATGAGCGTCTTCGGCCAGTACGCCCCGTACGACATCGCCGACGGCGACTGGGAGTCGGCCCGCCCGGGCGTCGCGAACCAGTTCATCGAGCTGATCTCGCGCTTCGCGCCCGACCTCGGCGAGTGCCTGCTCGACCACGAGGTCCTCGGGCCGCCGGACATCGAGTCCCGGATCGGGCTCACCGGGGGCAACATCTTCCAGGGCGAGGTGACGCCCGACCAGATGTGGGAGGGACGCTTCCCCTCGCGCACGCCGGTCGACGGCGTCTACATGTGCGGCGCCGCGACGCACCCCGCCGGCAGCGTCATCGGCCTGAACGGCCGCAACGCCGCCGCCGCCGTGCTCGCCGACGCCGGTGTCGCGCTCGCCGTCTCCTGAGCGAGGTAGCTTCAGGGCCCGTGGCGGCCGAGACTCGCGAACGCATCCTCGAGGCGGCCTGCGACCTGATCGCGGCCGACGGCATCGACGAGGTCCGGATCGCGAGGGTCGCCATGCGCGCCGGGGCCTCCACCGCGCTCGTCCACCACTACTTCTCCACCCGCGAGGAACTGCTCGAGCAGGCGCTCCAGCACTCGTTCGAGGCGGCCGGCGATGAGCGCTTCCGGGCCGACGCGGAGACGGAGTCGCCGACCGCCGCGCTCGCGCGCGGGATCGCGACCTCGCTCCCCTTCCCGGGTCCGCAGGAGCGCGAGTGGGTGCTCTGGGTCGAGCTCTGGTTGCGGGCGGTCCGCGATCCCGGCCTGCGCCCCATCGCGGCGAGCCTGTACGAGCGCTACACCGCCTGGATGGAGTCGCTGCTCGAGGTCGGGGTCGCGACCGGGGAGTTCCGCGCCGATCTCGACGTCACCGCAACGGCGAAGCTGGCAATCGCCCTCCTCGACGGCGCCGGGATCCGCGCTTTGATCTCGGACCCGCAGCTCGACGTCGCGGAGGCCCGCCGGCTGGTCGCCGAGCGACTCGCGGCCGAGCTCGGCGTCGCTCCGGAGGCGCTTGCAATGGACCAGCCCGGCGGGGATACTTAAACCGCCATTCAGGTTTCACCGCCACGCTAGGCGACCGATGAGCCCGAGACCTCAGATCGACCACATTCGCCGCCCTCAGATCCTCGCGGCCGCGATCGAGGTGATCGGTGAGCGGGGCATAGCGGGGACGCGGATCGCCGACGTCGCCGAGCGCGCCGGCACCAGCCCCGCGGGCGTCCTCTACTGGTTCAACAGCAAGGACGAGCTGCTCGCCGAGGCGCTGACGAGCGACGAGGCGCGCTTCGCCGAGAACCTGGTCCTGCGGCTGTCCGAGATCCAGGACCCGGCCGGGAAGCTGGTCGCGATCATCGACGCCTGCGTCGAGGACAACAACTGGACGCTGTGGATCGAGCTCTGGACCCGCGCCCTGCGCGACGACGCGATCCGGCAGTCCCGCCAGTTCCTCGACGACCGCTGGCGCTCGATCCTCGCCCGCGTGATCCGCAACGGGACCGAGCAGGGCGTCTTCAACCCGGAGAACCCGGACGAGGCGGCGCTGACGCTCGCGAGCCTGATCGACGGCCTCGCCGTTCAGGTCACGCTCCGCGACGCGACCCTCAACCGCCACTACATGCGCCAGATCCTGATCGACGCCGCGGAGCGGCTCGTCGCGGCGAAGCTGCCCGCCGGCGCAGAGGTGCGGAGTTGAACTCGCACGACTACTCGCGGCGGCAGTTGCTGCAGGCCGGAGCGGGCCTCGCGCTCGCCGGCTATGGCCTCTCCGGGTGCACCGTGTCGCGCTCGGTCGACACGAGCGGTGCCGGTGTGATCAAGCCGAAGGTCGACGGCGACCTGCTGATCTACAACTGGGCCCAGTACATGGACCCGGCGCTGAAGAAGGAGTTCGGCGAGAAGTACGGGGTCGAGGTCACCGAGGTCAACTTCGACAACCTCGAGGCGATGGTCATCAAGCTCCGCTCAGGCGCCCGCTACGACATGATCTGGCCGTCGACCGAGTACGTCGCCCGGCTCGCCGCGGAGGGCCTGCTCGCGAGATTCGACCGCAACCTGCTCGAGAACAACGACGGCGTCTCGGACTTCTACAACGAGGGCTGGTGGGACCCCAACAACGAGTACTCGGTCCCCTACACCTACTACACGACCGGGATCTGCTGGCGCGAGGACGAGGTCTCGGGGATGACCGGCTCCTGGAACGACCTGCTCAACCCGGACGGCGAGGGCCGGATGTTCATCCTCGACGACTTCCAGGAGGCGATCGGCGAGGCGAACCTGATCAACGGCTTCGATCTCAACACCGAGATCCCCGACGAGCTCGAGATCTCGAAGCAGACCCTGCTCGAGCAGAAGGAGTTCGCGCGCGGGTTCTCCACCAACTCGGTTCAGAACCTGGTCAGCGGCAGCGCCGTCCTCCACCAGGCCTGGAACGGCGACATCGTCAACGTCCGCAACCAGGTCGACGAACCCGAGCTCTACCAGTACGAGACGTGCTCGGAGGGAGTGCCCGTCGGCACCGACTTCATGTGCATCCCGGTGACGGCGCGCAGCCCCGGCACCGCCCTGCTGTTCATGGACTGGATCATCGACCCGAAGAACTCGGCGCGCAACGTGCGCTGGAACGGATATCCCCAGCCGTGCGACGGAGCCCGCGAGCAGTTCGCCGAGCTGGTCAAGGACACGCCGTCGATCGACGTCGACCTCGATGAGATCCAGGACTCGGCGCTCGAGTACCGCCTCGAGGACCCCGATGCGCGGCGACTATGGACCGACGTGTTCACCGAGGTGAAGGCTTCGTGACCCGGACGACGAGCGGGTGAGCGGGACCGGGTTCTGGAACCGGTTCCTGCGTCCCCGGCGGCCTCTGGCTGCTGCTCCTCTTCCCCGTCCCGCTCTGCTTCGTCCTCGCGCTCTCCTTCGGCTACGTAGACGACCTCGGCCGCGCCGTCTACGCGACCGATTTCGACAACTACGCGGACGCCTTCGATCCCACGTACCTGCCGGTCCTCCTGCGCTCGGTCCTCTACGCGCTCGCGACCACGCTTCTCTGTCTCGCGATCGGCTATCCGGTCGCGTATTACATCGCCCGCTACGGAGGCAAGTACCGCAACGCCCTCATCGCGCTCCTCGTCCTCCCGTTCTTCGTCAACTACCTCGTCCGCACGTATGCCTGGGTCGCGCTGCTCTCCGACGAGGGCCTGGTCAACAACGGGCTCGTCGACCTCGGGGTGATCAGCGAGCCGCTGCGGATGATCAACACGCCGTTCGCGGTCATCGGCGGGCTCACCTACGGCTACCTGATCTTCATGATCCTGCCGGTCTACGGCGCGCTCGAGCGCCTTGACCGCTCGGTGATCGAGGCGGGCAAGGACCTCTACGGGACGCCGCTGCGGACCTTCCTCCACGTCACGTTGCCGCAGACCAAGCAGGGCATCCTCGCCGGCGCCGTGCTGGTCTTCCTGCCCTCGGTGGGAGACTTCGTCTCCGCCCAGCTGCTCGGCGGACCGGACACCTACATGGTCGGGAACCTGATCCAGGACCAGTTCTTCGCCGCCAACAACTGGCCGTTCGGCGCGGCGTTGACCGTGGTGATGATGCTCTTCCTCTCGATCTGGATGGTGGGATACCTGCGCTCTGCGGCGCGTGACGTGAGGGGAGCGGCGATATGAACACCCGGCTGACCCGGTCGCCCCCGGACGCGAAGCGGAGGAGGCGAGCGGAACGTTCGGGATTCGATCGGCCGCGTTTCCTCAGGGTGTTCTCGATCGCCGTCTACGCCTTCCTCTTCCTGCCGATCCTCGTCGTCGTCCTCTTCTCCTTCAACTCGATCAAGTCGCTCTCCAACTTCAGCGGCTTCTCGCTGCAGTGGTACGAGGAGTTCCTCAACGACCCGAGCCTGCGCGAGTCGCTGTTCACCTCGCTCGAGATCGCCTTCCTGACGATGATCGCCGCGACCATCCTTGGGACGATGCTCGCGATCGGCCTCGTCCGGGCGCGGGCGCGGTGGGCGCCGGGCGCGAACGTGCTCATGCTGTTTCCGCTCGTCGTACCGGAGATCGTCGCCGGGATCTCGGCGCTGCTGATCTTCAGCCAGCTCGGGATCGCCCTCTCGTTCTGGACGATCGTGATCGCCCACATCACCTTCTCCATCTCCTACGTGACGATCGTCGTGCGCGCCCGGATGGCGGCGATCAGCGAGGAGGTCGAGGAGGCCGCGATGGACCTCGGCGCGACTCGCTGGAACGCCGTCCGCCTCGTCCTCGTGCCGGCACTGTGGCCGTCGATCCTGGCCGCGGGCCTGCTCGTCTTCGCCTTCTCGTTCGACGACTTCGTCCTCTCGTTCTTCACCACCGGCGAGGAGCTGCAGCCGCTGCCGGTGCGGATCTGGTCGGCGATCCGCTTCGGGCTCTCGCCGACGATCAACGCGATCGGGACTCTGATGATGGTGGTGTCGCTGGGCGCGGTCGCGCTCGCGGTGCTGATCCCGCGGTTCTTCGGCCGCCGAGAGAGCGGGATCAAGGTGCTGACGGCGGGGGAGGGTTGATGATCGTCCGATGAGCGAAGCAATCGGGATTGAGAACGTGAGCAAGCACTTCGGCGAGCGCCGTGCCGTCGACGACGTCTCGCTCTCGATCGAGAAGGGTGAGTTCTTCTCGCTGCTCGGCCCCTCGGGCTGCGGGAAGACGACGACGCTGCGGATGCTCGCCGGCTTCGAGATCCCGACCGAAGGCCGGATTCTGCTCGACGGACAGCCCGTCCACGACGTCCCGCCCTACAAGCGCGACGTCAACATGGTCTTCCAGAGCTACGCCCTCTTCGATCACCTCGACATCGCCGACAACGTGGCCTTCGGCCTCAAGCGGCGCAAGGTCGAGAAGGCCGAGATCGCGCGCCGGGTCGCGGAGGCGCTGGAGCTGGTGAACCTCTCAGAGCGCGCGAGCGCGCGCACGAACGAGCTCTCGGGCGGCCAGCGGCAGCGCGTCGCGCTTGCGCGCGCGCTCGTCAATCGCCCACAGGTGCTGCTCCTCGACGAGCCGCTCGGAGCCCTCGACCTGAAGCTTCGCCGCCAGATGCAGGTCGAGCTGAAGCAGATCCAGCGCGAGGTCGGGATCACGTTCGTCTACGTCACCCACGACCAGGAAGAGGCGCTCTCGATGTCGGACCGGATCGCGGTGATGTCGAGCGGCAAGGTCGTGCAGTGCGGCCCGCCCGAGGACGTCTACGAGCACCCGAGCGGCGAGTTCGTCGCCGGCTTCATCGGGATCTCCAATCTGCTCTCCGGCTCCGTGGTCGGCGAGGGCAAGGTGCGGCTCGCCAACGGACTCGAGGTCCCGGTCGAGCTGCCCGCCGACTGCGGCGACGGTGCCGCCGTCAACATCTCGATCCGGCCGGAGAAGATCGCGATCGACGAGGAGGTCACCGACGCGATGGTCGCGATGGAGGGCCGCATCGAGGCCCGCGTCTACCTTGGCGTGATGACCCAGATCACCGTCTCGCTCGGCGACGGGTCGCACCTCGTCGCGCTCGAGCAGGCATGGCACCGCTCACGCGCGGACGATCGCTGGGAGCCCGGGATGGACGTGCGGATCGGATGGGAGCCGCAGAACTGCCTCGTCCTCAGGTGAGGCTACGAGGCTGTCAGAATAGGGTTTTCTGAACGTCATTTAGGAATGGAGATATGACCATCGAAGCCACCACTGAGGGGACCTCGTCCATCGCTCGCGAGCGGATCGCCGAGCTGACCGAGCGCGAGATGCAGAAACTCGCCGAGCGCACGCCGGAGTCGAAGCGGCTCTACGAGCGGGCGCTGAAGGTGATGCCCGGGGGTGTGCCGTCTTCGTTTCAGGTCAACGACCCGTGGCCCGTGTATCTCGAGCGCGGCAGCGGAGCCCGAGTCTGGGACGTCGACGGCCACGAGTACGCCGACTTCCACAACGGCTTCGGCGTGATGGCGATCGGTCACGGGAACCCGGTCGTCGGCGCCGCCGTGAAGGCGCGCCACGACGAAGGAACCCACTTCGCTGCGCCGACCGATGGCTCGATCGACGTCGCCGAGGAGCTCGCCGACCGCTTCGGGCTAGGGCAGTGGCGCTTCACCAACTCCGGCACCGAGTCGACGATGGACGCCGTCCACCTCGCCCGCGGGATCACCGGCCGCGATGTGATCCTGAAGATCGAGGGCTCCTACCACGGCCACCACGACTCGGTCATGGTCTCCGTCTACCCGCCGCTCGAGGCGCTCGGCGAACGCGACGACCCGGTCTCGGTCCCGTACGGCGCCGGGTATCCGCTGGCGCTGACGGAGCTCACCCGCGCGGTTCCCTTCAACGACGCCGACGCCCTCGCGAGCGTGCTGCAGAAGCTCGACGGCCAGGTCGCCGGGCTGATCATGGAGCCGGCGATGATGAACATCAACATCATCAAGCCGGTCGAGGGTTACCTCGAGCGCGTCCGCGAGCTGACCGCGAAGCACGGCGTGATGCTGATCTTCGACGAGGTCAAGACCGGCGCGACGATCGGCCGCGGCGGCGCCACCAAGCGCTTCGGAGTCACACCGGACATGGTCACGCT
>CAWCRP010000001.1:0-36469 GCA_963797995.1 uncultured Solirubrobacterales bacterium | reverse complement strand
GTTACTATCACGCACCGTGCTCCGAGACGTTTCGAGCTTCTCCGCTGGCCGCCGCTCGAAGTGGGCCGTGATCGCGGTCTGGGTGATCGCGGGCTTCGCGCTGTTCGGCTTCCAGCCGAAGCTCCAGGAGGCGACGACCAACGAGAACGAGGCGTTCCTGCCGGAGACCGCCGAGTCGACCGAGGTGAACGAGATCCTCAGACCCGGAGCTCTTCGCGGACGGCAACGAGGTCGACGCGCTCATCGCCTACAACCGCGACGGCGGCCTACCCCGGCCGACGAGAAGCGAATCAACGCCGACGCGCTCGATATCGCCGGTCTCGAGGGCCCCGCCACCCCGGCGCCGACTGCGCCCCGACGAGCTGACGGCGTGCTGACGATCGTCGACCCCTTCGCCGGCCCCGTCTGCGGCGCCGAGAAGCTCCAGCCCGACCCGACGTCGCCGCGGCCGGAGCGGTCGCCGAGGCGCACCCAGGAGGCGAGGCCGACTCAGGGCCGAGCCGCCGGCGGTCTCCGAGGACGGCTCGACCGCGCTCCTGCTCGTCCGCACGAACGCGACCGATTCCGACCTCATCGACAACGTCGAGGCGCTCCGCGAGATCGCGCCCGAGCCGACGCGGCCGAAGGCGAGCTCGGGCCTACGTCACCGGGATCGCGGGGATCATCGCGGACTCGATCGAGGTCTTCGAGTCGATCGACACGACCCTTCTCCTGGTCACGGTCACGCTTGTCCTGGTCCTCCTGCTCGCGATCTACCGCTCACCTGTGGTCGCGCTAGTCCCGCTCTTCGTCGTCGCGATCGCCTACGGCATCGCGGCCGCCGCGGTCTACGGACTGGTCCAGGCCGGCGCGGTCGAGGTCAACGGCCAGACGACGAGCCTGCTGATCGTCCTGATGTTCGGCGCCGGCACCGACTACTGCCTGCTGATCGTCTCGCGGTATCGCGAGGAGCTGCGGATTTTCGAGGACAAGCACGAGGCGATGGCGCATGCGACCGAGCGCACCGCGCCCGGCGATCCTCTCGGCGGGCGCCACCGTCTTCGCCGCGATGCTGATCCTCTCGCTTGCCGACTTCAAGGCGACGCAGACGATGGGCCCGGTTCTCGCGCTCGGGATCGCGATCATGCTGCTCGCCGGGCTGACGCTCCTGCCGGCGGTCCTCTCCGCCCTCGGCCGCAACGCCTTCTGGCCGGCGATCCCGGGCAACGGACCGAGCAGCGCCCCGCTCGGGGTCTGGCGGCGGGTCGGCCATTTCGTCCACGACCGCCCGATCTTCGCCCGATCGTCCTCGGTCGTCTTCCTCGGTTCTCGGCGCGCTCGGCAGCTTCCAGGACCGCGGGATCATCGACTTCGGCGAGGGCTTCCGTGACCCGCCGGAATCCGTCGAGGGCCAGCAGCTTCTGGAGGACGCGCTCGAGGCGGCCAGATCGCGCCGACCACGATCCTCGCCTCCGACCGCGCGGCCGCCGGTCGCGAATGCCGCCGAGGAGACCGAAGGGGTGGCGAGCGGTGGCGCCGGGCGGCTTCAGCGCGGAGGGCGAGCCGTCCGGATCGAGGCGACGCTCGCCTATGACCCGTTCTCCGACGAGGCGAACGAGCCGTTCCCGCGATGCGCGATGCGACCAAGGGCGCCGCGGATGCCGAGGCCGGGGCTCTCCCGGCGGTGCCGACGGTCCTCGTCGGCGGGATCACGGCGGAGAACTACGACACGACCGAGACCCTGAGGTCGGACGCGAAGCTGATCGTGCCGCTGACCCTGGCGCTGATCTTCCTGATCCTCTGCGTCCTCCTGCGCGCGCTGGTCGCGCCGCTTTACCTGGTCGCGACCGTCGTCCTCTCCTATGCCTTCGCGATCGGCGCCTCGACCCTGATCTTCACCGAGATCTTCAACCAGCCCGACTGCGACCCCGGCCTGCCGACCTTCGCCTTCATCTTCCTCGTCGCGCTGGGCGTCGACTACAACATCTTCCTGATCAGCCGGATCCGCGAGGAGGCCCAGTACCACGAGGCCCAGGAGGCGGTGATCACCGGCCTCGAGCGCACCGGCGGCGTGATCACGAGCGCCGGCCTGATCCTCGCGGGCACCTTCTGCGCGCTGATGGCGCTGCCGCTCGAGACCCTGTTCCAGATCGGCTTCACGATCGCCTTCGGGCTCCTCGTCGACACCTTCCTCGTCCGCACGTTCCTCGTCCCCGCGATCGCGTTCAAGCTCGGTGAGCGGAACTGGTGGCCGAGTGCAATCCGTCACCGAGAGGTTGACGGGGGGCCGCCCACCGGGACACTGGCGGCGTTCGATAGCTGAAACGGCCGCAAGGCCGGGGGCGAGGGGGCAGGATGTCGGGACGGTTCGCACGACGGACGGTTGCGGTTGTGGCGGTCATCGCGGCGGCAGGGCTGTTGAGCTCCGCCGCGCAGGCTCGACCGGGCGACCTCGATCGGACCTTCGCCAAGCAGGGGAAGATCGTCGGTGGGCCATCGGTGGGCTCGCTGGCGGTCCAAGCGGACAACAAGGTCCTCGTCCTCGGTTCTTCCAGCATCGCGCGGCTGAATGCGAACGGCAAGCCCGACAAGCCCTTCGGCGACGGCAAGGACGATGGCAGCGCCTCGGTCGGCACGACAGGGGGTGAGGTCGACTTCGGAGATCTCGCCCTGCAGCCGGACGGGAAGATCGTGGTCATCGGGACGCAGCGGAATTTCGACGCGAAGACGGAGGCCTTGGTCGTCTCGCGGCTCACGCCCGACGGCGAGCTCGACCCCACGTTCGCCGGAACCGGAACCGTCACGATTCCGCTTCCGGGCACGGGGTTCCTCTTGGAGAACGCAGGCAAGAACGTTGCCGTCCAAGCCGACGGCCGCATCGTCGCCGCGGTCGACTGGGCCGGGGTCACCCAGATCGCAAGGCTTCTGCCCGGCGGCACGCCTGATCCGGCGCTCGGCGGCGACGGCATGATCGAGGCTGGTCTCGGCGGGGTGTCGAGAGACCTCGCACTCACCGCGAGCGGCGGAATCATCCTGGTCGGCTCGAGCGGCGGCGGCAGTTCCGACTTCGCGATCGGCAATCTCAACCCCGACGGCACCGCGAACGCCGGATTCTCCGGGGACGGGGTTCAGACGACGGACTTCGGTGCCGACGATGCCGCCAGCGGTGTGGCGCTGCAGGCAGACGGCGGGATCGTCGTGGGGGGCACGACTTCGAGCAAGTGCGGGCGCGCTACCTGCTCGAGCTTCGCCCTCGCTCGTTACGGCGCCGGCGGCGAGCTCGACCCGTCGTTCGGCACGGGCGGGAAGACGACGGCCAGCGGCCCGGGGGGCATCGAGGGATCCGCTGTCGATGTCGCACTGACCGGCGACGGCAAGATCATCGTCGCGGGCGGCGGCCTCGACTTCCTCGTCGCTCGCTTCGGAAGCAATGGGACCCTTGACCCCAGCTTCGGCGAGGGCGGGCTCACCTGGACGGCATTCCTCGGCAACTACCCGGCCTACGCGAACGCGATGGCGCTCGGTCCCGACGGCAAGATCGTCGTCGGTGGCCTCGTGTACGTCGAGGAGTTCTATGACTTCTCGACGATCGCTCGCTACCAGGTCGGTGACGGGCCGGCGAACGTCGACGCGGACAAGCTGGGAGACGCGAAGGACCGCTGCGCCAGGACGTTCGGCACTCATTCGAGCGGTTGCCCCGTGATCAAGCGGACGCTCAAGCTCCGCTACAGCAAGAACGGGAAGAAGCTGACGGGGCACGCCGGCGTCAATCAGGTCTCCGGGGAGTCGCTGGCGGGGTATCGCCAGTCGACCGCGCGAATCTGTCAATCGAAGGCCGGCGGCAAGGTCACGGTCTTCGAACAGCGGAAGGGACCCGATCGCAAGGTCGGCAAGTTCTCCGACTCGTTCTTCAAGATCTCGAACCCGGGACGGGGCACCTACTACGCGACGGTCGGCCGCGCGTTCCCGACGGCGTTCGGACCCGACGGTCCGGTCGAGCTGTGCACGGCGTCGACATCGGAGCCGCTCAAGATCGGATAATCAGCGACCGTGGCTGAGGTCCTCTACTACGCGATCCCGTTCTTCGTCCTGCTGCTCGTGCTGGAGTACCTCTCGTTCCGCCAGGTTCGGGCCGAGAACGAGGGGCTGATCGGCTACGACCCCCGCGACACCCGCACGAGTCTCACGATGGGGCTCGGCAACGTCGCCATCAACTTCGGCTGGAAGTTCGTGGTCCTGGCGGCATACGTCGCCATTTACGAGCTCACCCCGCTACGGCTCGACCCCGGCGACTGGTGGGTCTGGGTCCTGCTCTTCTTCGCCGACGACTTCTCCTACTACTGGTTTCACCGCGTCTCGCACGAGAGCCGCGCGTTCTGGGCCAGCCATGTCGTCCACCACTCGAGCGAGCACTACAACCTCTCGACCGCGCTGCGCCAGACGTGGGTGCCGATGACCTACTTCCCGTTCTGGCTCTGGCTTCCGCTGGTCGGCTTCGAGCCGTGGATGGTGCTTCTCGCCCAGGCCTGGTCGCTGATCTACCAGTTCTGGATCCACACCGAGAAGATCCGCAGGCTCCCGCGCTGGTTTGAGAGCGTCTTCAACACGCCGTCACACCACCGGGTTCACCACGGCACCAACGAGCAGTACCTGGACCGCAACTACGGTGGCATCCTGATCGTCTGGGACCGCCTCTTCGGCACGTACGAGCCGGAGGGAGAGCGGGTCCGCTATGGGTTGACCACTCAGCTGCGGACGTTCCGGCCCGTGCGAGTGGCCTTCCACGAGTACATCGCGATGTGGCACGACATCAAGCGCGCGAAGCGCTGGCGTGACAAGCTCGGGGTGATCTTCAAAGGTCCCGGATGGACTCCGCCGGGAGTCGCTGAGTCGGAAGCGACCAGGGGGTAGGATGAGTTCCATCACAAAACTTACTGATCGGAGGAACTGATGGCCGGTAACGGGAAGTTCTCAGGACGCGAGGTCGTGATCGTGGAGGCGGTGCGGACCCCGGTCGGCCGCGGCCACCCGGAGAAGGGCTACTACAAGGACACCCACGCCTCGAACCTGCTCGCGAAGACGTACGCAGAGCTGATCGACCGCGCCGGCATCGACGCCTCCGAGGTCGAGGACGTCGTCGCCGGCTGCGTGCAGCAGTTCGGTGAGCAGGCGATCAACATCGGTCGCAACGCCTGGCTCGAGGCCGGCCTGCCGATCGAGACCCCGGCGACGACCGTCGACCGCCAGTGCGGCTCGGCGCAGCAGGCGATCAACTTCGCCGCCGCGCTGGTCGCCTCGGGTGTCCACGACGTCGCCATCGGCGGAGGCGTCGAGCACATGGGCCACATCTCCTTCGCCGACTCGATGGAGGTGCAGAAGGAGCACGGTTTCGCCTTCAGCCCGCAGCTGATGGAGCGCTACAACCTGGTGCCGCAGGGGATCTCGGCTGAGATGATCGCCGACAAGTGGGAGATCCCCCGCTCCGAGCTCGACGAGCTCGGCGTCCGCTCGCACCAGCTCGCCGCCCGGGCGACCGAGGAGGGCCGCTTCGACCGCGAGATGGTCCCCTTCCCGGTCAACGGCGACACCTACACGACCGACCAGGGGATCCGCCCTGACTCGAACGTCGAGACGCTCTCGCAGCTGAAGACGGTGTTCAAGGAGGACGGCAAGGTCACCGCCGGCAACTCCTCCCAGATCTCCGACGGGGCCGCCGCGGTGCTGCTGATGACGCGCGAGAAGGCGGAGGCCCTCGGGCTCACGCCGCGGGCGCGGATCGTCGATCAGACCACCGTCGGCGTCGACCCGGTGATCATGCTCACCGGCCCGATCCCGGCGACGCGAAAGATCCTCGAGCGCAACGGCATGCAGATCGGCGACATCGACCTGATCGAGATCAACGAGGCGTTCGCCTCGGTCGTCGCCGCATGGCGCCGCGAGCTCGATCCCGACATGGACCGCGTCAACGTCAACGGCGGCGCGATCGCGATCGGCCATCCGCTCGGCTCGACCGGCGCGCGCCTGATGACGACCCTGCTCCACGAGATGGAGCGCGATGACAAGGCCACCGGCCTGGTGACGATGTGCTGCGGCGGCGGACTCGGCACCGCAACGCTCATCGAGCGGGTCTGAACACCAAACCGCCGGCATCCTCCGCTTCGCGTCCGGTGCCGGCGGGCCGGCGAAGGACGACGACGGCCGCGTTTCTCGCGGCCGTCGCTCTTTCCGGGTGCGGTGAGGATGAGGACAGCTACTCGCCCGTCGTCGCCGACCCGCTGAGCAAGGTCGAGTTCCTGCGCGAGGCCGACCGGATCTGCATCTCGACCGAGGCGCAGATCGAGGCGGCCGCGGACGAGCTGGCGACACAGCCCGGCGGACCGGATCCGCGCGAGGTCGAGCGGATCGCGCTCGCGGTCGTGGTCCCGGCGCTCGAGACCGAGGTGCGTGCGATCCGCGCGATCGGGGCCCCGCCGGGCGAGGAGAAGCAGGTGGCCGCGATCCTCGCCGCGACCGAGCGCGGGATCGAGGAGATCGAGGGGGCCCCGCGCGCACTCGCCGATGGACCGCCGGCGGGACTGCGCCAGGCCAAGCGCCTCGCCAAGGCGTACGGCTCACGCGAATGCGGCTTTTAGGGGCGGTCTCCCCACCACCTGTCCCGGCCGATTTGTCACCATCGACCCGTGAAGAGCGGACTCGCTTCCGGCGTTCTGCTTCTGACCCTCGCGGCCGCCCTGCTGGGCGCCGGGATCGTGGGCGAGCGCGGTGGGATCGCTGCCCCCGTGACGGACGCAGGCGGACAGCCGAGCCTGCGCGAGCCGCGAGAGCCGCGAGAGCCGCCGACCGCCGACCGCGGGTCGCGCCGGCCCGAGCCGGATCGCGGGCGCGTTCCCTCCGCGGCGGCGCTTCGTGACGCGCGCCGGTTCGCCGAGTCACGCGAAGGCCTGGTCTCGTTTGCGGCCGTGAACATCGACGGGCAACGGCGCGGTTACCTGGAAGAGCGGTCGTTCGACTCGGCGAGCGTGGTCAAGGCGATGCTGCTCGCCGCCGAACTCGACCGCATCGGCGACGCGCCGCTCGACGACCAAACGCAGTCGCTTCTGCGCTCGATGATCACCGTGTCCGACAACGACGCGGCCGACGCGATCTACGCTCGGGTCGGCGACGCAGGGCTGACCGGGGTCGCAGAGCGCGCGGGGATGACCGCGTTCTCGGTCGCCGGCCACTGGGGCAACGCGCAGGTCACCGCCGCCGACATGGCCCGGTGCTTCGGCGACCTCGAGCTCGTGATTCGCGGGCCTCACCGCGAGTTCGGGCTCGGCCTGCTCGGGTCGATCGCGGAGGAGCAGAGCTGGGGCATCCCGAAGGCGGCGGGCGAGGATTGGGCCGTCCGCTTCAAGGGCGGCTGGTTGCCCGACCGCGCGCTTGTCCACCAAGCGGCCGAGCTACGCGAGCGTCACGGACCGCGCGTTGTCTCGATCGCCGTTCTCACCGATTCTCAGCCGAGCTTCTCGTACGGGCTCGCAACGGTAGCCGGAGTGGCGGAACGCCTCCTTCATCGCTAGATGGCTTAGGCTGCCGCGCGTCTGTTTGAACCAGCGGGGAGGTAGCAGTCCGTGAACCGTCCGTCGAAGGTCTTGGCGCTGCTCGCCGTTGCCGGCGCGCTCGTCGCCGCCGGCTGCGGCGACGATGATGAAGGCGAGGAGACGACGCCGAGCACGACGACCACCGCGTCGGGCGCGAGCGGCGTCTCCGGAGGGGTCGCCGGGAGCAAGGAGGAGTGGATCGCCACCGCAGACGAGGTCTGCGCTAACGGCGAGAAGGAGCTCGAGCTCGCGGCCGAGGCCCAGGGGATCTCGCCTGAGTCCTCGCCCGAGGAGCTGCAGGAGTTCTCCGAGACCATCGTGGTCCCGATCCAGCAGAGCATCATCGACAGCCTGCGCGGGTTGACGCCGCCCGAGGGCGAGGAGGAGGCGACCACGGCGATCATCGAGGCCGCGCAGAGCGCCCTTGACACCGTCCAAGACGACCCGGAGCTGCTCGCCGATCCGGAGACGGCCGACCAGTCCTTCGACGAGGCGGACCGGCTGGCTGCCGAGTACGGACTGACCGAGTGTGGAGACTGAGATGAGAGGCAACATGAGAACGAGAACGCTGGCAGTACTGGCCGTCGGTGCGACCCTCCTGATCGCGGGTTGCGGCGGCGAGGACGAGGAGGGCGACACCTCCTCGACGACGAGCGCGGCGACCGGCGCCACCGGGCTCGGCGGCGAGCCGCTCACCCACGAGGAGTTCGTCGCTCAGGGCGACGAGATCTGCGCCACGGGTGATGAGGAGATCGAGGCGGCGGCGAGCGGCCAGTTCGGCGATGCCGGTCCGCAGAACGAGCAGGCGATCACCGAGTTCGCCGAGACCGTCGTGATCCCATCGATCCAGGCCCAGCACGACGGGATCTCCGCCCTGACGCCGCCCGAGGGCGAGGAAGAGGAGGTCGAGGAGCTCCTCTCCGAGCTCCAAACGGCGCTCGACGAGCTCTCCGAGGATCCCTCGTTGCTCGCCTCGAGCACCGCGTTCGAGGACGTCAACAAGCTCGCCTCGGACTTCGGCTTCACCAACTGCGGGGGAGACGCCGGCTAGGCGGGCCGCCGGGCGCCGACGAACTGGACGACGCCGGCCAAGCGCTGGTGGATCCCGGTGAAGCCGCGCTCGGCGAGCGCGCCGGTGATCTCGTCCGCCTCGAAGAGCTTCATCCCGGAGGAACGCTCGAGCAGTGGCTTGAGCGGTTTAACCGTGAGCTGCCTGCGGACCGAGGTCATGAGCGCGATCCGCCCGCCGGGCTCGAGCACCCGGGCCATCTCGTCGAGCGCTGCGAACGGGTCGGCGAACAGGTGCAGGGCGGCGAAGCAGCAGCTCGCGTCGAAGCTCGCGTCGGCGAACGGGAGCGCGGCCGCATCTCCGCGGACGAGAACGAGGTTGTCGAGCCGGGCGCGCCGGTTCTCCTCGGCGCCGCGCTCGAGCATCGTCTGCGAGGCGTCGAGGCCGACGACGAGGCCGTCGACCCCGACCGTCCGGGCGAACTCGCGTGAGAAATTCCCGGGCCCGCAGGCGACATCGAGTACCCGCTCGCCCGAACCGAGTCCGAGGAGCAGGCGGGCGATGCGCACCTCCTCCGCCATGCCGGGACCGGTGAATCCCTTCGCCGCCTGGGTCAGCGCCGGGCGCCAGTAGCGCTCGTAGATTGCGGGTACCAGGCGCGTGACCATCAGGCTCTGCGCGAGCCCGGTCGAGTCGATCCCGCCGTCGAGGAGGTCGACGTAGCCGGCGTGGTTTGCGCGCGGCTCGGCGTCCGGCTCACGCAGGGTCGCCCGCAGGCGCTCGAGCGCGGTCAACCGTGTTCGGAGATCGAGCCGAGCCCGCGCGGGTCGCCGGAGTGCTGGGCCAGTTGCGTGAGACGGCCGATCTGGCGCTCGCCCTCGACCCGCGCAGGATTGTCCGCCGGCAGCCCGGCGATCAGCCGCTCGATCCGGTTGCGGATCTGCAGGGCGAAGTGGGGCGTGGACGGCCCGGCGAGCGCGCGAATGTCGTCGACGGTGATCTCCCGTCCACCGAGTCGATCCGGTCGTTCGCTCTCGCTCATCGCCTAGGGCTTCTTCTCGTCGTCGTTGTCGCGGTCCGGATCGGGTTGCGACTCCGGGGTCCCGGGCGCGGGCCCCAGCGCGGTGTCGCCGCTGCCGGACCTTACCTGCGTCACCTCCGCCAACTCGTCGACCTGGGCCTGGAAGTCGACCGAGATCGCCTCGGGGTCGCCGATCAGCCAGATGTGGTTGTAGAGCGCCCGCGTCGGGTCGTCCTCGTAGCCGGGCTTCAGGTCGAGCAGGTAGCCACGCAGCGGGTCGGGAATCGTCGCCGCGTCGTCGGTGAGGAGCAGTGGGCCCCAGGTGCCACTGGCCGAGAGCGGGGACGCGACCGCGGCATCGAGGGGTCTTTCGACGCTGGCGATCACGAACCCGTGCCCGGGATCGTTGATGTTCCAGCCGAAGCCCTCGTTCGAGTAGCGGGCGAACTCGATCGCGTTCTCAACCGGATCCTCGGCGCCGACGCGCTCGACCTTCGGGCCGATCTCCTCGATCTCCTTCACGACGGCGGTCGGGATCGAGCTCTCGGGCCCGAGCGCGTAGACCGGTGTGTCCTCGTGTTCGGCGAGCACCTCGGCGGTGGCGACGGGGAGGGAGGATCCGTTGACGAAGAGCACCGGATCACCGGAGCGCGCTGCCCAGCCGGCGGCCGGCATCGCGATCTCGGGATCGTCGGAGCTTGCGATCACGATCTGTGCCGGCTTTCCTGCGAGACGCTCGCGAAGCCGAGCGATCCTGGCAGCGAGCTCCGCCGCGTTCGCACCCTCCAGCTCGACCGAGTCGAAGCCCGCCGGGCGCGCGGCGTCGCCGACCGCGAAGACCTGCCGCCCGTCGGTCTCTGGCGCCCCGGCGGGCGCGAGGGCGCGAATCGCGCTGGCGGTCAGCTCGGGCAGCTCATCGCCGTCGCTCAGCAGGATCGGGGCGCCGACCGGTTCGGCGACGAGCGACGCGGCCGCGATTCCGCCGGCCCAGTCCTCGGCGTCGACGAGCGTCACGGCGCCCGGGCCGGCGACCCCGCCGGTCGAGGGATCGACCGCAAGCGCGACCCCGGCCGCGTCGGCGATCGGATCGACACCGGCGACGCGGGTGGTGTTCTTGGTCGCGAAGGCCGGAAACCCGAGATCCTCGGTTTCCTCCGGTGCTTCGACCTCAACGATCACCTGTGGGGCGGGTGCGTCGGCGATCTGCGCCGGCTCTTCATCCTCGGCGGAAGCGACGAGGTACGCCGCGATCCCACCGCCCGCGATGAGGATGACGACGAGCAGCACGATCACCTTGTGGGTCCACAGCCAGTGGCGCAGGTCGGCGAGGAAGTAGCGAAGTCCGGACAGCACGGGCCGAGAAAGCTACGACACGCGCCAGCACGGCCCATCCACTTGCAGCGTGAAGTCCTACTTCGCGTGTACTCTGCACGTCGATTGACTGACCAGTCAATCGATGATTTCACTCTGAGGAGGTTCGACGTGGATTTCGCGCTCACCGAGGAGCAGCTCGCCTACAAGGCGAAGTGCCGGAAGTTCGCCGCCGAGGTCGTCCGCCCGGTCGCCGCGAAGCACGACGCCGAGGAGTCGACCCCGTGGGAGGCGATGAAGGCCGCCCGCGACCAGGGTCTGAGCGGAATCGAGAGCATCCAGCGGATCGGCAGCGACGCCGACGGCCAGCTCGGCGTCATCGGCGCCGAGGAGATGCACTGGGGGTGCGCGGGAATCGCGCTCGCGATCCAGGGCTCGGGGCTCGCCGCCGCGGGCATCGCCTCCTCCGGCACCCCGGAGCAGATCGCTCGCTGGGTACCCGAGTGCTTCGGCCTCGGCGATGAGATCAAGCTCGGCGCCTACGCGGTCACCGAGGCGCAGGCGGGCTCGGACGTTCGCAGCCTCCGCTCGACCGCGCGCCGCGACGGCGATGAGTGGGTCCTCAACGGGACCAAGGTGTTCATCACCAACGGCGGCATCGCGGACGTCACCGTCGTCGTGGCAACCGTCGATCCGGAGCTCGGCCATCGCGGGCAGGCTTCCTTCGTCGTTCCCAAGGACACCCCGGGCCTCGCCCAGGGCAAGAAGGAGACGAAGCTCGGAATCCGCGCCTCGCACACCGCCGAGGTCGTGCTCGAGGACTGCCGGATCCCGCTCGAGAACCTCCTCGGCGGTGTCGAGAAGCTCGAGCGCAAGCTCGAGCGTGCCCGCTCCGGGGAGTCCACCGGACGCGCCTCGAACGCGCTCGCGACCTTCGAGCTGACGCGCCCACTCGTCGGCGCCTCCGCGCTCGGGATCGCGCAGGCGTCCTACGAGTGGACACTCGCCTACCTGGACGACAGCGTTCACTACGCGGACCCGTTCGAGTCCGCGCTCGACGAGAGCTCGACCGCCGGCCGGCCACCGCTGGAGCGGCAGGGCAATCAACAGATCCTCGGCCAGATGGCCGCCGAGCTCGAGGCGGCCCGGCTGCTCGTCCAGCGGGCGGCCTGGATGGGTCGCAACGGGATCCCCCTCACGGGCGGTCAGGGCTCGATGTCGAAGCTCAAGTCCGGCCAGGTCGCGGTCTGGGTGACCCGCACCTGCATGGACCTCGTCGGGCCTGTCGCCTCAAGCCGGGATTGCCCGCTCGAGAAGTGGTTTCGCGACGCGAAGATCTACGAGCTCTTCGAGGGCACCGCGGAGGTGCAGCGCCTCGTCGTCTCGCGCATGCAGGCGGCCGAGTACCGCGAGCGGCTCAACGCGGCTGCGGAGATCGTCAGCGCCGCCACCCAGTCGCCAAGCGTGCCCGTACCAGCCTGAGCGCGGCCTGAAAACCCGGTTGCACAGTGCCCGCGCGGGGCGCTGATCGAGCCTGGGATAGGCATCCTGATTGCTACCGTCGAGGGTCGCAGGGGACCCCACAGGCGGCAGCTTCAGTGATGAACGTGGACATGCCGAGATCGAGCAGTCGCAGGCGCGCACTCGTTGCGCCGGCCGCCGCATGCCTTGTTCTGGTGCTCTGGGTCGCGGGCGCGTTCGGGCAGTCGCTCGAGTCGAAGCTCTCCGACAAGCAGGCGGAGCTGAGTGAGGAGAAGGAGCAGAAGGGCGTCCTCACGACCGAGATCGACGAGTACTCCGATCAGATCGACCAGCTCGCCGGCGAGGTCGCGGTGCTCAGGAACCGCGAGCAGATCGTCGAGGAGCAGCTGGCCGAGGTGAAGGCGAGGCTGCGTGAGGAAAAGCGCCGGCTCGACCAGCTCAGGAGCCATCTGAGCCGCTCCCTCAACGTACTCAGGGAGCGCCTCGTCTCGATCTACCGCTCGGACGAGCCCGACGTGCTCACGGTGATCCTCGACTCCGACGGCTTCGACGACCTCATCCACCGCTATGAGTACCTGCGCCGAATCGAGGAGCGCGACGCGAGCATCGTCGGCCGCGTGCGCTTCCTGCGTGACGACTCGCGCGAGACCGTCGCCCGGATCGAGGTGACCCGCGACGAGATCGCCGCCAAGGAGGCCGAGCTCGAGCGCACCCGCATGCAGCTCGAGGCCCGTGAGGCCGAGCTCGACGCCGCCCGCGACGAGAAGGCCGCCGCGCTCGATGCGACGCAGACGCACATCCACAAGCTCGAGGGCGATATCTCCGACATCCAGGGCGATATTCAGGCGCAGATCCAGGCGGCGACCGAGACCAGCACGCCGACGCTCCCGGCCGGGCCGGTCCAGGGCGGCGCGAACGGCTACATCTGGCCCGTCAACGGTCCGGTGACGTCTCCGTTCGGCCCGCGTTGGGGCCGCATGCACGAGGGCCTCGATATCGCGGTGCCGTCAGGGACCCCGATCCGGGCCATGGCCGCCGGAGAAGTGATCCTGGCCGCCTACACGAGCGGGTACGGGAACTACACATGCGTGGACCACGGCGGCGGGCTCTCCAGCTGTTACGCGCACCAGTCGAGCTACGCGACCTCGCAGGGCGCGAGCGTCAGTCAGGGCGAGGTGATCGGCTACGTCGGCTGCACCGGGAGCTGCTTCGGCGACCACCTTCACTTCGAGATCCGGGTCAACGGCGCCGCGGTCGACCCGTTCGGCTATCTCTAGCCCGCACGGCAGCCGCAGAAATATCGCTAAAGGTCTGCCGAGGACCTGCCGATTCATGGGTGATGCGCTCCGACGCGGGCGTGTCTGGCATCTTCAGCAGGAGTTTCAACCGTGACCTCAATCGCCGAGACGACCAACCCACCGACTGAGGCCCGGCGGATCAACGTCCGAGCCTTTCTCGCCGGCGGCGCCGCGACCACCGCACTGATCGCCGGCGCCATCGTGGTCTTCGCCTCACTCGCCGCCTTCGTCGCCTTCAACGGGATTCCGGGGGGCGGCGAGGGAGGCGCGACCGAGACGACCGTCCAGGTCCGGGGCGGCGGCGCCCCGCAGGCCGCGGCCGCCGCTGCGGCCGGGGCGCCCGCGGCCGTCGCGGCCGCTCCGGTGGCCCCGACCCCCGCCGCTCCGGCGCCCGCGACGGCAGCCGCCGGCGCGACCGCCCCCGCGACCGCGACCCCGGGGGCTCCGCCGGCGGAGGTCACGCCGGGCGACCCGGTCCCGCCCGGAACGACCGTCGACCCCGGAACGGGCGACACGGTCGTCGTCCCCCCGGCGCCCGCCGAGGATCAGCCGGGAGCCGTCGGCGGGCTGGTCAACGGCCTCGACAACACCACTTCCAACCTCGGACTGGACCTGAACCTGAACGAGGCGACGAACGGACTCACCGGGCAGCTCGACCAGACGGTCAACGGGACGCTCAACAACGTCGGCGGCGCGCTCGGCAATCCGCACCTCGGGGATCAGGTCTCCGGCGCGGTCAACGGCGTCACCAACGGCCTTCTCGGGCCCGGCGGCGTCACGGACCAGCTCCTCGGCGGCCAGTAGCCGGCTAGTTCAGCTCCCGCGCCAGCCACCGCAGCGCTGTCGCCTGTAGCTCGGCGTCGTGCTGGACCGATCGGTGGTGCCCGCCCGGGAGCACGATCAGCTTCTTCGGCGCCGCGGCGCGCGCGTGCAGCTCCTCGGAGAACTCGAACGGGATCCGCTCGTCGCCACGTGCGTGGATCAGGATCAGCGGGCGTCCGCCGAGCAGCTCGACCGCCTCACGAACGTCGTGCTCGGAGAGCCAGGCGGCGAGATCCTCGCGAGCGCGCTCATCGGCGCGGCACTCGAGCTCGCCGCGGCGTAGGCCGCGGAGCAGGTGCTCCTCGCCGGCGGGGCAGATCGCGATCACGCCGGCGAGCCGCGGACTGACCGCGGCGGCGTGGATCGCGAGGAAGCCGCCCATGCTCGAGCCACGAACGCAGACCCGGTTGGCGTCGACACCCTCGCGCGAGGCGAGCAGCGACGCCATCCGCTCGGCGTCGCCCACCGCGTGCGGTGACATCTGATCGGTCGCGTCGCCATGACCGCGTTGGTCGTAGGTGAGGGCGGCCCAGCCGCTGGCCGCGCACAAACGAGCGAAATCGGCGTGGTTCTCCTTCCGCGACCCGGCGCCGTGGAGGATCAACATGCCCGGCCAGGGCGGCGGCGAGTCGGGGAGCCAGAGCAAGTACGGGCGCCCGTCCGATTCGGCGGCCTCCGAAGGGGCCTTCGGGGCCGGTAGCCAGCGTCCGCTCATCGCCTTGCGCAAGGTAGATGAGCGCGGGGCCGGTTGGCCGCTCTGCGTCACAATCCCTCGCTCGATGGCGGCCAGCGAGACGAAAGCGAAGGGCGACCCGGTCCAGGCATCGCCCGTGTATCCGATCGGAAGCCGGGTGAACGAGGCCGGCAGGCTCGAGGTCGGGGGCTGCGACGTGGTCGAGCTCGCGCGCGAGTTCGGCACCCCGGCATACATCTACGCGGAAGCCGACATCCGTGCCAGGGCGCTCGCGTACCTGGAGGCGTTCAGGGCGCGGACGGAGAACTTCGAGGTCGTCTACGCGAGCAAGGCGGCGCCGATCACCGAGATCTACCGCCTCCTGGACCAAGCCGGCCTCTCCACCGACGTCGCCTCCGGCGGCGAGCTGCACACGGCGCTGCGGGCCGGCGTCCAGCCCGCGCGGATACACGTGCACGGAAACAACAAGAGCGAGGCGGAGCTCCGGTTCGCTGTCGAGGTCGGAGTCGGGCACGTGATCTGCGACTCGCTCGCCGAGATCGCGCGGCTCGATGCGATCTGCGCCGAGGCGGGCCGCAGCCAGCGAGTCTTGATCCGCGTCACCCCTGGGATCAAGGCGGACACCCACACCTACATCCAAACCGGGCAGCTGGACTCCAAGTTCGGGTTCGGGCTCGCCGACGGGTTGGCCGCGCGCGGGGTCGCGGCTGCGTCTGGCAGCCGCGAACCTCGACCTGGTCGGCCTCCATGCCCACATCGGCTCGCAGATCTTCGAGCTGGAGCCCTACGTGCGCACGATCGAAGCGCTCGCCGAGCTGGCGGACCCGAAATGGTGCGAGCTGCTCAACGTCGGTGGCGGGCTCGGGATCGCCTACACGGCCGAGGACGAGCCACCCTCGATCGAGGACTACGTCGACGTCAAGGTCCGCGGGATCGAGCGGGTTTTCGACTGGGCGCCGCGCATCCTGGTCGAGCCGGGACGCTCGCTGGTCGGCAACGCGGGGATCACCGCGTACACCGTCGGAACGCTGAAGGAGATCCCCGGCGTCCGCACCTACGTCGCCGTCGACGGCGGCATGTCCGACAACCTGCGGCCCATGCTCTATGACTCGCGCTACGAGGCGCTGATCGCCGACCGCGCCGGGGCCCCGGCGGACACGTTGGTGACGATCGCCGGCAAGCACTGCGAGTCCAGCGACATCCTCGTCCGCGACACGTGGATCGCCGCGCCGCGGGAGGGCGACACGCTCATCACCCCGGCGACCGGCGCCTACGGGCACGCGATGGCGAACAACTACAACGGCGTCCCCCGCCCGCCGGTGATCTTCTGCGCCGACGGCGACGCGCGGGTCGTCGTGAGGCGCGAGACGTATGACGACCTGACGGCCCGAGACGTGCCTGACCCGGCCGCCCCCGGAGGCGAAGCCGAGGAGGCGGGCGGAACGTTCGGTATTCCCGGGTCAGCCGAGTGACGATGGGGAAGCCGGCGCGCATCGGCGTACTGGGTCGGGGCACCGTCGGCGGCGCCTTCCTCGAGCAGCTCGGGGAGCGCGGATTTCAGGTCGAGGCGATCTCTGGACGAAAGCCGGAGCTCGCAGGAGTGCTTCGCCGCAACGAGGGAGACTTCGAGCAGATCCTCGGCGACTCGGAGATCGTCGTCGAGCTGATCGGCGGCACCGACCCCGCGCGCGACTACGTCATGCGGGCGCTCGCGGCCGGCAAGCACGTGATCACCGCGAACAAGCAGCTCGTCGCCCAGCACGGCGACGAGCTCTTCGCCGCCGCGCGCGAGAACGGCGTTCAGCTGCGCTTCGAGGCCGCGGTGGCCGGCGTCGTGCCGGTGATCCGGGTGATCCAGGAGAGCCTTTCGGCGACGGAGATCACGCGCGTCTTCGGGATCGTCAACGGGACGACCAACTTCATCCTCTCCGAGATGGCGGCGACCGGCGCCACCTACGACGAGACCCTCGCCCGCGCACAGGAGCTCGGCTACGCGGAGGCCGATCCGACCGAAGACGTGGGCGGCGCGGACGCGGCGGCGAAGATGGCGATCCTCGCCCGCCTCGCCTTCGACACGGCGGTGAGCCTCGAGGACGTCACCTACGAGGGAATCACGGAGATCAGGCCCGACGACATCGCGTACGCGAAGGAGCTAGGTCTCTCGCTCAAGCTGCTCGGCGTCGCCGAGCGCCGCGGCGATGGAATCAGCATCCGCGTCTTTCCCTGCTTCCTCTACGCCGACCACCCGCTCGCGCCGATCGGCGGGCCGTTCAACGCGGTGATGGTCGAGGCGCCGGCGATCACCGAGATCACGATGTCCGGCCCGGGGGCGGGGGGCCCGCAGACGGCGACGGCGGTGCTCGGCGACCTGGTCTCGATCCTCTCCGGCGACGCGCCCGTCGATCAGCCGCGGGCCAAGCTCGAGGTGATCCGCGACGTGAGCTCTTCGTTCTATCTCCATCTCGAGGTCGCGGACGAGCCCGGCGTACTGGCGAAAATCGCCGAGATCCTCGGAGACAACGGGATCTCGGTGCAGAGCGTGGTCCAGCGAGGGCTCGGGCACGAGGCCCGGCTGGTCATGGTTTTGCACGAGTGCCCCGAGCGCGACTTCTACGCCGCCCTCGACGCCATCCGGCAGCTCGACTTCCTCCGCGCGGCGCCCCGTTCGATTCGCGTCATCGAGGAAGAGGTCGCCTAGCGGCGAAGACCGACGACGAAGCTCGCGTCGCCTTCTTCAAAGCGCACGAACAGGCTCAGGGCGTTGGCGCGCTTGAGCCGGCCGGGGAGAGCGAGCGTCCACCCGCTGCCGCTGTCGCCGGTGGGCTCGGCCTCGAAGCCCGGCCGGATCTCGTGCACGGTGTCATTGCCGCGAATCCGCACCAGTGTCGCCGAGATCCTGTCGATCTCGTCGAGAACTCCCGCTCGCTCGGAGTACTCGAGCGTCAGGAACGAGCGTGGCCGCACAGGGAGCCCCGAGCCGGGTGACGGCGCCGGGAAGAGGGTGTCGGCGCAGACGCTATGGCCGCCACCGTTCTCGTCCGGCTCACTGCTTAGGCAATAGCTCCCAGGTTTCGCGCGAAGCTCCTCCTCGCCGTTCGAGACGACCAGCTTTCCGGGGCGGAGCACCACATCGGCCGGCGCCGCGGCGGCGAACACGGCGACGGCGCAGAGCGGGAGGATCAGGAATCGCAATCTCATCATCTGGAAATTAATCATCTACTGTGCCGCCGATGCCGCAGTCGCTGATCGAGCGCTACCGCGACGCGCTGCCGCTCGAGCCGGGGGATCCGGTCGTCTCGTTGAACGAGGGCTCGACGCCCTTGATCGAGGCGCCGGTGATCGCGGAGCGGGTCGGCGTGCCCGTCTGGCTCAAGTTCGAGGGCGCGAACCCGACCGGGAGCTTCAAGGACCGTGGGATGACGGTCGCCGTCTCGCGGGCGAAGGGCGCCGGGGCCGAGGCAGTGATCTGCGCGTCGACCGGGAACACGGCGGCGAGTGCCGCGGCCTACGCCGCCCGCGCCGGGATGCGCGGCGCGGTGATTGTCCCCGAGGGAAAGATCGCGATCGGCAAGCTCGCCGCCGCGCTCATCCACGGCGCTCGCGTGATCGCGCTGCGCGGCAACTTCGACCAGGCGCTCGAGATCGTCCGCGCCCTCGCCGCCTCCCACCCCGTCGAGCTCGTCAACTCCGTCAACCCATACCGGATCGAGGGTCAGAAGACGGCGGCGTTCGAGGTCCTCGAAGAGCTCGGCGGCCCGCCGGGGGCGCTCGCGATCCCGGTCGGCAATGCCGGCAACGTCACAGCGTGGGCGCGGGGGTTCGGCGAGCGCGGCGTGGCGCCGGTCCTCTACGGCTTCCAGGCCGAAGGCGCGGCGCCGCTCGTGCGCGGCGAGCCGGTCGCGAACCCCGAAACGATTGCCTCCGCGATCCGGATCGGCAATCCGGCCCGCTGGGAAGAGGCGATGGCGGCCTTCACCTCCTCGCGCGGACGCGTTGCGGCCGTTTCCGACGAGCAGATCCTCGATGCCTATCACCTGCTCGCCTCTCGTGAGGGCGTTTTCTGCGAGCCCGCGTCGGCCGCCTCGGTCGCCGGCATCCTCGCTCATGGACTGCCGGTCGCCGCCGAGCAGGAGCCGCCGGAGAGCGTCGTCTGCGTGCTCACCGGCCACGGACTCAAGGATCCGGACACGGCGCTCGCCAAGGCACCGTCGGTGATCGGCTGCGAAGCGGACGTCGGTGAGGTCGAGCGCGCGGTCTTTGGGTAGTTCGTGCAGGGACTGGGAGGTTTGTCGGCCGGGAATCGCCCGAAACGACGCGCCGCGGGCGCCGATCGGCTTCAATGGAGGCTGTGAGGGGCATGGATCTAGCCCTTGCGGGGGGTTTGGTAGTGGTCTGCCTGCTCGCCGCGATTGCGCTGGGACGTGAGCGCGCGAGAGTCGCGCGCCACCGTCGCATCGTCGATCACCTGCCCCAGATGGCCGTGCTCGTCTTCGACCACGACCTCCGCATCCAGTTCGCCGGCGGCCCTGCGCTGGCCCAGAACGGCGATGGGAGGACCGAGGGGATCGAGGGTTTGACGCTGCTCGAGATCATGCCGCAGGTTCACGAGGAGGCGATGACGACCCACTACCGGGCGGCCCTGCGAGGCGAGCAGCGCTCCTTCGAGTACCACTCGATGAGCAACGGACGCAACTTCTGGGTCCGGGTCGTGCCGATGGAAGGACCGGGCGGCGAGATCGTCGCCGGGCTCTCGGTGGCGCTCGACATCAGCGACCGTGGTCAGATCGAGCGTGAGATCGGCGGCCGCGCCTCGGACGTCGACGCGGTCACCGAGGCGACCAGGATCCTCGCCCGAAGCGTCGACGCAACCGTTGCCCGCACCGCCGTCTGCGAGGCCGCACGCCAGGTCGCCGACGCGCCATTCGCGGCCCTGTTCGAGCCCGCGTACGGACTCGACGGCCTCGCGCCGAGGGCCGAGGTCGGGGCCGATCTCGGCGACCTGCGACTCGGTCTGTCCGGCGAGTCCGGGGCGGCGCTCGCCTACAGCCGCGCCGAGGAGGTCTTCGTCGCGGACAACGACTTCCTGCATGCCGATGACCGCGAGTTCCTGCGGCGGGCGGGGGCGAAGGCGGTGCTCTGGCATCCCGTGATTCGCGACCGGGCCGCGGTCGGCGTGCTGGCGATCGCTTGGCACGATGCAGTCAGCGGCGTCTCGCCCCGACTGTCGGCGATGATCGACCTGCTCGGCGCCGAGGCCGCGGTTGCGATCGGGCGCGCCGACCTTCTCGGCCAGCTCGAGCACATGGCGCGGACCGACGACCTCACCGGGCTGCCGAATCGCCGTTACTGGGAGCAGCACCTACCGCGCGAGCTCGCCCGCAGCGCTCGCGACGGCCAGCCCCTCTGCGTCGCGATGGTCGACCTCGACCACTTCAAGGACTACAACGACCGCCACGGCCACCAGGCAGGTGACCGCCTGCTCGGCGACGCCGCGGACGCCTGGCGGCGGCTGCTGCGCCCGTACGACATGCTCGCGCGCTACGGCGGCGAGGAGTTCAGCGTCATCCTCCCGGGCTGCTCGCTCGCCGACGCGGAGCTGCTCGTCGAGCGGCTGCGCGAGGTGACGCCCCGCGGCGAATCCTGCTCCGCGGGGATCGCCGAATGGGACCGCGAGGAGCAGCCGGACACGCTGGTCGGCCGCGCCGACGCGGCGCTCTACCGCGCCAAGCGCGCCGGGCGCGATCGCTCGATCGTCGCTCGCCGCGGGGCGGACGGCGCCACCAAGTCCTAGTTTCGGCACGCTGCGAGTGTCACTCGCGCGCCGCGCCGCTCGATGCTCGGCAGATCGACCCGCTCGCCACCGTTCGCTTCGCCGCGGAGATCCTGGCACCGCCGAGGTGCTCGATCTGCGGCGTGGCCGCCGCGTCCGGCGTCGCGCTCTGCCCGCAGTGCGCGAAACGGATGTCCGCCGGGCGCGGGGGACGCGGACCGCTGGGCGTCGCCGGCTCCGGTGGGCTCGAGCGGGTGAGCTGGGCGTTCGCCTATGACGGGGTGGCCCGCGAGCTCATCGCCGCGCTCAAGTTCGGCGGCCGGGTCGGCCTCGCCGAGATCGCGGCCGCGGCGATCGCGGGCTGCATCGCCGCTGCCGACGGCGTCGCGGTCGTTCCCGTGCCCGCGTCGCCGCTTCGCCGGCGCCGCCGCGGCTTCGACCCCGCCGAGCTGATCGCGAAGCGGCTCGCCGCCGCGCTCGGTCTCGAGCTGGTGCCATGCCTCGCGCGCCGCAACGCGCGCCGCCAGGTCGGCCGCGGGAGGGCGGAGCGGCTCGCCACGCCGCCTTCCGTCCGCGCCGTGGCGACGCCGCCGGAGCGGGCGCTTCTCATCGACGACGTCCTCACCACCGGCGCCACCCTCGCTGCCTGCGCGGATGCGCTGCGAGGGGCAGGATCGCTCGAGGTCGAGGCGGCCGTCTTCGCCCGCGCCCTTGGCCAGAGGGCGGCCGGGGCGTAGCATCTCCTAACAGCCTGGCGTAGACGAGGAAGGAGCCGCCGTGCGAATCGAAGTAAGGGGCCGGAACACCGAGGTCACTGACGAGCTTCGCGACCACGTCACCAAGCGCTTCGCAAGGGTTTCGAAGCAGGTCTCGGAGCTGGCGCACCTCGAGGTCGAGCTGCGCGAGGAGAAGAACCCCTCGATCAGAGACCGGTACGTGGCCGAGGCCAACCTGCACCTCAAGGGCACGACGCTCCACGCCGAGGAGGCCTCGCCGGAGATGCTCCACTCGATCCACGAGCTCGCCGAGGACATCCGCCGCCAGGTCAAGCGCCACCGCGAGAAGCGCCGCGCCCGCGCGAAGACCCGCCGCGCGATCGGCGGCCTGCGCCGCACGGCCTGACCGCCGGCGGGGGTTGGCGTGGGTGAGTGCCCGCGGGCCGTTGCGCGGACGATTTCGTAGGCCGTGGGCTACCCGATCGACCGCGTAAGGCCGATCCTGGTCGTCCACCACGTTTAACCTCGCTCGTCGGTGACAGCTATAGGCAACGCGCAGGCAATCGGGATCTACGTCCTCGTCGATGAGCCCTCGGGGGAACGGCGGGTCGAAGTCGGGCCGCGCCTGTTCATCGGCCGCGAGTGCTCGGGGGTCGACCCTGCCCAGCGGCTGATCGTCACCGATGTCGAGGTCTCACGCCACCACTGCGAGATTCGCCTCGAAGAGGGGAGCGGTGAGGCGACGCTGCTCGATACGAGCTCGAACGGAACCAGGCTCAACGGGTCGCGGATCGAGCGCGGCGCCCCGGTCCTGCTTGCCGACGGCGACCGGATCATCATCGGCGGGACCTCGCTCGTGTTCCGCCACCGGCCGAGGCCCGGCGCGCCTGCGCCCCGCGAGCATGCGATGACCGCACGGCTCGTCCGCCCCGCTGAGATGACGATCGCGGTCGGTGACATCGTCGACTACTCGAGCGTCTCCGAGGTGGTGCCAAGCGCGGAGCTCTCGGAGGCGGTGGGAACCCTGTTCGGCGAGCTGCGCAAGCTGCTTCACCGCCACGGCGGCGCGATCGGCAACTACGCCGGCGACGCCCTCTTCGCGCTCTGGGAGCTCGAGCACCTGCCCGATGGCGCCGACCGGGCGCTGCGCTTCGCGCTCGCCGCGCGCGACCTGGTCGCGGAGGTCGCGGAGCGGCTCTCGATCCGTGACCTGAGTGGCGAGCCGCTGCGGATGGGTTGGGGAGTGGTGATCGGCGAGGCCTCGACGGGATCGATCGACGGTGCCGCGGCGATCGTCCTCGGCGACGCCGCCAACCTCGCCTTCCGCCTCTCGAGCGTCGCCGGGCGCGATCAGCGCCCCGAGGTCCTCGCCACCGCGACGGTGCTCGAGCGGGCGAGTGACGAGTTCGCTCGCGACGAAGGCATCGAGCTCGCGGTCAAGGGCCGCGCGGGACCGGAAAGGGTCTTCGGGATCGCCTAGGGCGCTGCCTGACGGCGTGTACCCTGACTAGGCGATGGCAGGCCGAGGAATCATCGACCGCGCCCTTCGCATGGGCGAGGCGAAGAAGTTCAAGGACTACGAGAAGCGGGTCGACACGATCAACCGCTTCGAGCCGGAGCTCGAGCTGCTCTCCGACGAGGAGATCCGCGCTCGTGCCGACGAGTTGCGGACCCGCGCCCGTGAGGAGGGAGAGAGCCTCGACGAGCTGCTTCCGGAGGCGTTTGCGCTCACCCGTGAGGCGGGCAAGCGGACGCTCGGCCAGCGTCACTACGACGTCCAGATGATCGGCGCGATGGTGCTCGACTCGGGAGCGATCTCGGAGATGAGGACCGGCGAGGGGAAGACGCTGACCGCGACCTCCGCCGTGTTCCTGAACACGCTCGCGGGCGACGCGGTCCACTTGATCACCGTCAACGACTATCTGGCTCGCCGCGACGCGTACTGGATGAAGCCGATCTTCGACATGCTCGGGGTCAAGGTCGGCGTGATCCAGTCGGAGATGAACCCCGCCGAGCGCCGCGAGATGTACGGCTGCGACGTCACCTACGGGACCAACTCCGAATTCGGATTCGACTACCTGCGCGACAACATGGCCTCGACCCTCGAGGACTGCGTCCAGCGCGGCCACCATTTCGCGATCGTCGACGAGGTCGACAACATCCTCATCGACGAGGCGCGGACGCCGCTGATCATTTCCGGCCGCCCCGAGCAGGCCGCGGACACCTATTACACGTTCGCCCGCCTGGCGAAGCAGATGGTGGGCGAGGAGATGAAGACGAAGCTGAAGTCGCTCGGTGAGTCGCGCGACACCTCGGAGGCCGAGCACGACTACGAGTACGACGAGAAGCACAAGACGGTTGCCCCGACCGAGGCGGGAGTCGCCAAGGCGGAGAATTTCCTCGGGGTCGAGAACCTCTACGTATCCGAGCACGGGACACTCGTCAACCATCTGATCCAGTCGCTCAAGGCGGAGAGCCTCTTCAGGCGCGACGACGACTACGCGGTGATCGACGGCGAGGTGAAGATCATCGACGAGTTCACCGGCCGCATCCTCGAGGGGCGGCGCTGGTCGGACGGCCTCCACCAGGCGGTCGAGGCGAAGGAGGGGGTGCGGATCCGCGAGGAGAACCAGACGCTGGCGACGATCACCCTCCAGAACTACTTCCGGCTCTACGACAAGCTCTCCGGGATGACCGGCACCGCGCTCACCGAGGCGCAGGAGTTCATGAAGATCTACAAGATGCCGGTGATCGAGATCCCGACCCACCGGCCGATGGTCCGCGGCGACCACAACGACCTCATCTACAAGACCAAGGGCGGCAAGTGGAAGGCGGTCGCGAACGAGATCAAGGAGCGCCACGAGGCCGGCCAGCCCGTGCTCGTCGGGACGATCTCGGTCGAGGTCTCCGAGATGCTCTCCGAGGAGCTGAAGCGCAACGGGATCGAGCACGCGGTCCTGAACGCGAAGCCCGAGTACGCCGAGCGCGAGGGCGAGACCGTCGCCCAGGCCGGGCGCCTCGGAGCGGTCACGATCGCGACCAACATGGCGGGCCGCGGGGTCGACATCAAGCTCGGCGGCGACCCCGAGCAGCTGGCGATCGACGAGCTGCGCAAGCTCGGCGTCACGCCGGAGAACGAGAGCTGGGAGTCCGAGCTCGCCGAGCAGACCGAGGGCTTCAAGGTCCAGACCACGGCCGAGGGCGACAAGGTCCGCGAGCTCGGCGGCCTCTTCATCTGCGGTACCGAGCGCCACGAGTCACGGCGGATCGACAACCAGCTCCGCGGTCGCTCCGGCCGCCAGGGCGACCCGGGCGAGTCCCGCTTCTTCCTTTCCGCCGAGGACGATCTGATCCGGCTCTTCGCCGGCGAGCGGATCTACAAGATCCTCGACCGGCTCGGCCCAGTCGACGAGGAGGGCGAGGAGTACCCGCTCGAGGCGAAGATGCTGTCGAAGACGATCGAGAACGCGCAGAAGAAGGTCGAGGAGCAGAACTTCCTCATCCGCAAGCGCGTGCTCGAGTACGACGACGTCATGAACGAGCAGCGCCGCGTCGTCTACAAGTACCGCCGCGAGATCCTCGAGGGCCGTGACATCTCGGACGTCGCGCACCAGGAGGTCGAGGACGTCGTCACCCGCCTGGTCGAGACCTACACCCCCGGGGAGATCTTCGAGGACTGGGACCTGGGCGGCCTCGCGGGCCATGCCGGCGGCCTCTGGCCGATGGAGGCCGACCTCGCCGGGCTCGACGCGCAGACGTCGAGCCGCACCCAGATCGCCGACATCCTGATCCAGGACGCGCTCGCCGCCTACGACCGTCGCGAGGAGGAGTTCGGCCCCGAGATCATGCGCCACCTCGAGCGCCAGATCCTGCTCCAGATCATCGACAACCGCTGGCGCGAGCACCTCTACGAGATGGACTACCTGCGCGAGGGCATCCACCTGCGCGGGTTCGCCCAGATCGATCCGCTGGTCGCCTACAAGAACGAGGGCTTCTCGATGTTCGAGGAGCTGATGGCCTCGATCTGGGAGGAGTTCACACGCGTGATCTTCCACGTCGAGGTCAACATCGAGCCGGCGGCGGCCGAGAACGTCTACGGCGAGCAGGAGGCGCCGCGAAATCTCGCATACGGCAGCGGTACGAGCGAGTCCGCGCTGACGGAGGCCCAAGGCGCCGCGGCCGCCACTGGCGGTGCAGCGGCGGCTGCCGCGACGGCGGCGAGGTCCACCGGCGCCGCCGCGGGCAACGGTGGCGGCGAGGCGGTCAACCCGGGCACCGTGGTGAAGACGGAGCAGGAGAAGCTCGGCCGCAACGATCCCTGCTGGTGCGGGTCGGGCAAGAAGTTCAAGAAGTGCCACGGGGCCTAGCGGCCGGACCGGATGGGCGACTGCGATGTGAGTGGGGGCTGTCGCCGCCTGACTACGTCGCCTATCACGACGAGGAGTGGGGCCGGCCGGTCACCGGGGACCGCGAGATCTTCGAGCGGCTGACGCTCGAGGCCTTTCAGTCCGGCCTCTCCTGGCTCACGATCCTGCGAAAGCGCGAGAACTTCCGCGCGGCCTTCGAGGACTTCGAGGTCGAGGCGATCGCCGCCTATGAGGAGGCCGACTTCGAGCGGCTGATGGCCGACGCCGGCATCGTGCGCAACCGGGCAAAGGTGATCGCGACGATCGCGAACGCGCGTGCCGCCGTGGCGCTTGCCGCCGCCGGCGAGTCACTCGCGGGGCTGGTCTGGTCGTTCGCCCCGGATCCCCCACCGGCGCCACGCTCACTTGCCGACGTGCCGGCGACCACGCCCGAATCGAAGGCCCTGGCGAAGGAGCTGAAAGGCCGCGGGTTCAGCTTCGTCGGGCCCACGACTGCCTACGCCGCGATGCAAGCGTGCGGGGTCGTCGACGACCATCTCGAGGGCTGCTGCGTACGGGCCGCGGTCGAGGCCGAGCGCGAGGCGGCGATCGCCGCGATCCGATGAGCGAGGCCGGTGCGGTGGTGCGCGCCTTCGTCGATGCCTTCAACGCCGAGGACCTCGACGCCCTCGAGCGGACCATCAGCGAGGACGTTGAGATCCAGTCGACCCGCGGCCTCGTCGTCGGCCGTGAGGAGGCGCGGCGCTGGGCGACCCGGCGACCGAGCGGAGCTCTCCACCAGCGCCTCGTCCTCGACGAGATCGAGGAGGGCGAGGCGCACGTCCTCGCCCTGCTTCGCCGGCAATGGGTCTGGCGGGTGGAAGAGCACGCCGGCGAGGTCGCCGATGAGCGGCGAATCCATTACGTCGCGACGATCCGCCACGGCCTCATCTGCCGTTGGCAGCCGTTCGAGGACGGCGCCGAGGCGGCCCGCGTCGCCGGCGTCTCCCGCGACTGACGGCGCCACCCAGGGGTGGAAGTAACCACCCGCCCGGCTAACGACTTCCACCCCGCGGGCCCCTGTGCCCCCGGCCTTCCCGCCCGCAGACTCGCGTCATCGGTTCACGAAACCAAACACTGAATTCAAGGAGACCACCCCGATGACCAACACCCAGAAGCCCCGGCGCGTGTCGCCGTCCCTGCTCGTCAGCGTGATCGCGCTCGTGCTCGCGCTCACCGGGGGCGCGATCGCCGCCGGCAAGGGCAAGACGAAGATCCGCAACGGTGCCGTCACCACGCAGAAGATCGCCGACGCCGCGGTGACGACGCCGAAGCTCGCCGACAACGCCGTCACTTCGCCGAAGATCGCGGACAACGCGGTCACCACGCCGAAGATCGCCGACAAGGCCGTGACCACGCCGAAGCTCGCGGACAACGCCGTGACCTCGGTCAAGATCGCCGACTTCTCGATCGAGAACCAGGACCTGAAGCCGGGCATCATCACCACCGACAAGATCGCCGACAACGGCGTGTCCTCGCAGGACATCGAGACCGGCGCCGTGACCCGGCGTGCTCTCGCGCTCACCGTGCGCACCAAGCAGGTCAACATCGCTGCCGGAGCGACCGGCAACGTGACCGCCGTCTGCAACGCCGGCGAGTCCGCCATTGGCGGCGGCGGCGGCTGGTCGGGCGTCCCCAACAACACCTCGCTCGCGAGCTCCCAGTTCGCCGGCGGTGGCTGGTACGTCGAGGGCAAGAACTCGACCGGTGGCGTCGTCACGCTCAGCGCGCAGGTCACCTGCATCGCCGCAGGCTGACCCCCCACCCTCGCGACGGGCGCCTTTCGGCTCCACACGAGCCGTTATGCGCCCGTCGCGGGGGTTTGGCTTCGGTGCGTAAGCTCCCTCGTGTGGCCGAGGCAGTTTCGAAGGAGGCCGTGGGCGCACGCCTGTCGAAGGCGCGCGAGGGCTTGACCCTGCTCGCGGACTACCTTTGACCCGGCTGCGCTCGAAGCGGAGATAGCCCGGCTCGAGGAGGAGATGCAGGGCGCGGGCTTCTGGGACGACCAGGAGCGCGCGGCGAAGGTGTCTGCGGAGCACGCCAGGACGCAGAAGCGGCTGGCGACGTTTCGGGGGCTTGCCGGGGAGCTTGACGACCTGGAGGAGCTGGCCGAGCTTGACGACGACGACGAGTCGATGGCGGCCGAGCTCGAGGGCCAGCTCGACGGGGTCGAACGGCGGCTCGCCGAGCTCGAGGAGGCGCGCCTGTTCAGCGGCGAGTACGACTCCGGCGACGCGGTCGTCACCGTCCGCTCTGGCGCCGGTGGCACCGACTCGCAGGATTGGGCGGAGATGCTCCTGCGCATGTACCTACGCTGGGGGGAGCGGCGAGGGTTCGACGCGGAGATGAAGGAGGCATCCGCCGGCGAGGAGGCGGGGATCAAGTCCGCGACGTTCATCGCCAAGGGCGAGAACGCCTACGGCCTCTTCGCCGCCGAGCGCGGCGTCCACCGGCTCGTCCGGATCTCGCCCTTCGACGCACAATCGCGCCGCCACACGGCGTTCGCCCAGGTCGACGTAGCCCCGCTCGTGGACGACGCCGTCGATGTCGACCTCGACGAGGAGGACATCCGCGTCGACACCTACCGGGCGTCCGGCGCCGGCGGCCAGCACGTGAACAAGACCGACTCGGCGGTGCGCCTCACGCACGTCCCGACGGGCATCGTCGTCCAGTGCCAGAACGAGCGCTCGCAGCTCCAGAACAAGGCGACGGCGATGCGGTTGCTGCGGGCGAAGTTGCTCGAGGAGGAGGAGCGCCGGCGGGCCGACGAGCTCGCGGCGGAGCGCGGGGAGCAGAAGGCCGCCGAGTGGGGATCACAGATCCGCAGCTACACGCTCCATCCCTCGACCCGGGTCAAGGACCACCGCACCGGGCACGAGGTCGGCGACGCGAGCCGCGTCCTCGACGGCGACATCGATGGCTTCGTGCGCGAGTACCTGCTGCAGGCCGCAGGCGGCGGTTAGCCGGGTGCGACGGATCGCCGGGCCGCTCGCGCTCCTCGCCGTGCTCGTCGCGGCGCCGCTCGCGAGCGGTCAGGGGGCGGCGCTCGGGACGGACCTGGTCCCCTGGCCCGAGGCGCTGCCGCCCGCGGAGATCCCGAACGAGGTCCAAGGACATCCGGTCGAGAACTGCGAGCGCGGTGGGGTGGGCTGCGTCGCCCGTCTGGAGCGGCGGCTCGAGCAGCAATGGCAGCGCCTCGATGCGGCCTGCGACCACCGCGCGGTGATCGCCTACAGCTACCTCCAGATCACCCGCGGCCTGCTCGCCGACATGCGCGGGCCCACCGAGGGAGCGCTGGTGGGCGACCGCAAGTGGATGGGATATCTGATCACGAACTTCTCCAACCGCTACTTCCGCGCCTTCCGCCGCTGGCGCAACGGGCTGCCCCTGACGAACGCCTGGCGAGTCACCTTCGAGGCCGCCCTGCAGGGAGACCTCCAGGCGGGCCAGGAGGTACTGCTCTTCTCCAACGTCCACGTTCAGCACGACCTCCCCTTCGCGTATGAGCGGATGGGCCTGCGCACGCCGGACGGCAGCTCTCGAAAGCCCGACCACGACGCGGTCAACGAGGTCAACGCCCGCGTCTTCGACGGGATCGAGAAGTTCGTTGCCGCCAACTACGACCCGAGCTTCAGCCTCCTCGACCTGCCGCTCGTGCCGGCTGAGGAGCTCGGGGTGCTGGAGCTGGTGAAGCTTTGGCGCGAGGGGGCGTGGCGCAGCGCCGAGCGCCTGCTCGCCGCCGAGACGCCCGAGGAGCGCGAGGAAGTCGTTGAGACGATCTCCTCGACCGCCTCGACCTGGGCGCGGGGGATCACCGCCGTGCGGTTCCCCGGGTACGGCGAAACCCGCGACGCGTTCTGCAGCGCCCGCTGATGATCGACCCGGCGACCAGGGAGCTGATCGAACGCGCCCTCGCCGAGGACCTCGGGGCGGGCGACGTCACCTCCGAGTCGGTTGTGCCCGCGGATGCCCGTGCGCGGGCGCGGCTGGTGCAGAAGGCGCCCGGCGTCGTCTTCGGCCTCGAACTCGCCCGCGAGACCTTTCACACGGTCGGTGCGGAGCGGTTCGAGCCGCTGGCGGCGGAGGGCGAGTGGCGCCAGGACGTCCCGGCCGACATCGCGGCAATCGAAGGCCCGGCGCGCGCAGTGCTCGCCGGGGAGCGCACCGCGCTCAACTTCCTCGGCCACCTCTCCGGCATCGCGACGCTGACCGCCCGCTTCGTCACCGCGATCGAGAGGACCGGGGCAACGATCCTCGACACCCGGAAGACGACGCCCGGCATGCGCGTGTTGGAGAAGGCCGCGGTCGCCGCCGGCGGCGGGCAGAACCACCGTCTCGGTCTTCACGACGCGATCCTGCTCAAGGAGAACCACATCGCGGTCGCCGGCGGCATCGAGGAGGCGGTGCGGCGGTGCCGAGAGGCGCATCCGAAGCTCGCGGTTGAGGTCGAGTGCCGGACGCCGCAGGAGGTCTTGGCCGCGCTCGCCAGCGGGGCCGAGCGTCTGCTGCTCGACAACATGAGCACCGGCGAGCTGCGCGAGGCGGTCGCCCACCGCAACGACGAGCGGCCGGAGGCGAAGCTCGAGGCGTCCGGAGGCGTGACGCTCGAGACCGTTGCCGGCATCGCCGCGAGCGGCGTCGACTACGTCTCGGTCGGCGCTCTCACCCACTCGGCTCCGGCGCTCGACCTCAGCCTGCTCATCGAGCCATGACAGAAGTCGGCAAGCCGGTTTTGACGACCCTGAGCGGGGTAGGCTGGCCCAGGTGCAGCCGGGGGATACAGAAAACGTCAGGACGTACCTGCGCTTCCTCGAGGCTGCCTCGCGGCGTCGTGAGCTCGAGTTGACCTCGCTCTGCACCGCCGATGTCCGCCTGCAGACGCCGCTGACGGACATGTGGGGCGCTGAGCTGAGCGGCCGCGAGGGGATCGTCACCTGGGTGCGGCGGATGATCGAGGAGTGGGCCTTCTTGGCGGCGACCCCGCTCAGCTGGGAAGACCGCGAGGACGACTGGGTCCTCGGCCACGCGCTGATGCAAGGCCGGGGCAAGGCGAGCCCGACCGAGATCGAGTTCGAGATTCACCACGCTGTCCATTTCTCGAACGGTTTGCTGGATGAGTTCAACGCCTTTCTCGCCGTCGAGCAGGCGATCGAGCGGGTCGAGCACTCGCGGCGCCTGACCGCGGTCGACTCCGGCTGATCCGTTCGATCGCCTAGGCTCGGCCCATGCCGACGAAGGCGATCCGCGCCAAGCGCGAGGCGCTCGTGCTCGAGCACATGGACTCGGAGAACCGGCACGAGTACGACGCGACGATCGCGACCTTCGGTCACCCGCGCTACGAGCTGATTGCCACCGGCGACGTCTTCGACGGCGCCGAGGAGGTCGAGCGCTACTTCGAGGAGACGCGCACGGCCTTCCCGGACCAGCGGAACGAGCTGATCGCGCTCCACCACGCCGACGATGCCGTGATCGTCGAGGCGCTGCTCCGCGGCACCCACCTCGGCTCCTTCCGCGGCCTGCCGCCCACCGGCCGCGAGTTCGAGATGCGCTTCTGCGCCTTCTTCATGTTCGAGGACGAAGAGCTGGTGTGCGAGCGGGTCTACTTCGATGCCGTGACGATCTTGCGCCAGCTCGGTATAGCCCACGACCCCCTGACGGTTCGTGGCCGCGTCGCGACGCTGCTGAATCACCCACTGACGATTGGGCAAGCAGTGATCCGCAACCTGAATAAATGACGTTCCGACCAAATGCTTGACATCAAACGTTCCGCCCGCCTCCTCGGCTTCGCCTCCGGGGGCGGCCGGGTCAGCTGGGGCATGCTCTTGGGTGTCGCCGTCATTCTTGCCTCGGGACAGTCTCCCGCCGGTGCCTGCGCGTGCGGGATTGCGATCGAGGCGGCGGTGAGCGAGGAGCGGGCGCTCGTGATCGAGGGGAACGGGACGGAGGAGATCGTGCTCAGCCTCGATCTCGTCAGCGACGGTCCCGAGCCACCCGCCGTGATCCTGCCCGTGCCCGGGGAGCCCGAGGTCGCGGCGATCGAGGAGGGCGACCCGCTCGCCTACCTTGACGAGGCGACCGCGTTCGCTCAGGCCGTCGGCGCGGCTGACGGCGGGGGAGAGGACGGCGCCACAGCGGGGGCAGTCGACGTCATCGGACGGGAGGAGATCGGGGGGTACGACGTCTCGAGGCTTTCGGCCACCGATCCGGGCGCGCTCGAGGCCTGGCTCGCCGACAACGGCTACCAGCCGCCGCCGGGCTCGGAGCCCATCTTCGCCGAGTACGTGGAGGAGGGCTGGAGCTACGTCGCGATCCGGCTCGCCGAGAGCGCCGACGGGGCATTGAAGCCGCTGCGGGTCACCTTCCCGACCGAGGAGTTCGTCTACCCGATGCGCCTCGCCCAGCTCGGGACCGTGCCGGTCGATCTGACGGTATACGTGCTCGCCGACGGCGAACGATCCGTGAGCGAGTTGGCGACGGCGTTCGACGGCCCGCTCTCCGAGCTCGATCCGCAGCCCCCGCCCGAGCTCGCGGAGCTGTTCTCGCAGGGCAGCTACGTGACGAAGCTCGAGGCGGTCGCCGCGGATCCGGCCACCTTCACCAACGACCTCGCGATCGCGCCCGCACCCGGGGCGGCGCTCACGGCGGGCGACGCCAGTGCGAGCGGCGACGATTCCGATAAGGGCGACGCGGCTCCGACCCTCGCGGTCATCGCCCTTGCGCTCGGGTCCGCCCTCCTCGTCGTCTCTCTCTGGTCCGCGTTCCGCCCGCGCTAGTCCGCACTCGGCTCGCGGACGTCGAGCACGACCTTCCCGGTCGCGCGGCGCTCGTCGATGGCCCGCAGGGCCTCGCTCGCCCGCTCGAGCGGAAAGCGGGACCCGACCACCGGCCGGATGTGGCCGGAGGCGATCAGCTCGGCGATTCGCTCACCCGCCTCGTCGACGATGTCCGGGTTGCGGAACACGTACTCGCCCCAGGCGGCGCCCACGACCTCGGTGTTGTTCAACAGCAGCCGGTTCACCTTCACCTCCGGGATCGAGCCGGCGGTGAAGCCGACGACGACCACGCGGCCCTGTCCGCGCAGCGATCGCAGGCTGTCGGTGAACCGATCGCCACCGACCGGGTCCACGACGACGTCGACGCCGCCGTCGGAGATCTCCTTCGCCTCGTCCTTCCACGCACCATCGGAGCGGACGACGTGGTCGGCGCCCGCATCGGCCGCGATCCCCGCCTTCTTCTCGCTGGAGACGACCGCGATTGTCTTCGCTCCAAGGCCCGCGGCAACCTGCAGCGTCGCGGTGCCGACCCCGCCCGCGGCGCCGTGAACCAGCACCCACTCGCCCTGGCGCAGCCGCCCGCGGGTGACGAGCGAGAAGTAGGCCGTGTGGTAGTTGAGGATGAGCCCGGCACCCGCGGCGAAGTCGAGGTCACCCAGGGCCCAGACCATGTGCGCCGGAGCGACCGCGACCTCGGCGAAACCGCCGAGCATCCCGAACGCCGCGACCCTGTCGCCGGCACTGACGCGTGCGTCGTCGGGCGCCGAACGGACCACCCCCGCCACCTCGCTCCCGGGCACGAACGGCACGGGCGGCTTCATCTGATACTCGCCGCGCGTCTGCAGCACCTCGGGGAAGGAGACGCCGGCGGCGTGGACGTCGATGAGCACGCCACTGCCGGGGGTGAGGAAATGCGAGACCTCCGGCTCCGGCAGCTCGACCGGCTCGAGCGCGGAGTCAGGGCCGGAGAGGTCGGTGATCTGCATCGCCCGCATCGGCAGTGGACCCTATCCGTCGTCCGCCGGCTTACCCGGCCGTCCCCGGAGGGCGAAGCGCGAGGAGACGGGCGGAACGTTATTTATTCCGGCGTTCCTGTGGCCCTTTGCGGGAGGTCAGGTGCCAGCCGCCGCAGATGTCGCACTGGTAGATGCCGAGGTCCCTGCCCTCCATCCGCGCCGTGTAGGCGGCGTCGTCGGCTTCGCGCTCGGTCGCGAAGCGGCGCTTGCTGCGACAGGCCTGTATGGGGTTCGCGCGGATGTAGTCATCGTTCATCGCGATCTCACTTCAAGAGGCGCGACAGGCGGCGGTCCTTCAGCACGCGGCCGCCGGTCTGCTCTTCCGGGCAGTAGTTGGTCTGGTGCTCGGCGAAATACACGGCCTCGATCGTCGCCCCGCAGCGCGGACAGGGCTCGCCCTCGCGGCGGTGGACCTGGAGCGGCATCGGCAGCTTGTCCGGAACCTGGTCGCCGACGACCTCCTCGTAGTGGTCGATCGTGGCCCCGAGAATCGCGAGGGCGTCGTAGAGCCGCTCGATTTCCTCACCCTCGAGCTCGGATCCCTTCTTGAACGGCGAGAGCCGCGCCTCCCAGAGGATCTCGTCGACCCAGGAGCGGCCGATCCCGGCGATCGCTCGCTGGTCGCGGAGAAGTGGATGCAGGTGGCGCGGCTGGTCGACGGCCTCGGCGAGCGCCGGGAGCGGCGGCGCCGGCCATGCCTCGGGGCCGAGCGTTGCCACCATCTCGTCGTTCTCGACTTGGTCGGATGGCAGCAGCTTCGCCCAGGCCCGCTGCTTGGTGCCGAACTCGCGCAACCGCAGCTCACGGCCGCCGGCGAGGCGGATCAGCACCCGCGAGCGGCGGTCCTTGAGCGTGGCCCGCTGTCGTAGACCTGGAGCCGACCGGCCGACATCAGGTGGACCAGCAGCGTCAGCTCGCCGCTGAAATGGACCTGCGGCATCCTGCCGATGCGGGAGACACTCGATTATCCTTCCCTCGAGCGTCGAAGCGGCGGGTTGACGGTCTCATCGCCACGATGCCGGGCGCGAGCGTCGACTCGACCTCGAGCCCGTGAGCCAGCTGAGAGGCGGCGCGCCGCGATCCCGACCTCGGGAGTTCGGCATCCACCGAAGTCACGTCAGGCAGTGATGAGGGAACGGACGAGCCACAAGGAGGAAATTGCGCGCCGCCTCGTCCGCGCGTTCGAGACGGCGAGCGTCGAGGAGGCCGGTGGGTCTGCGATCCCGATGCCGGCCTGGCGACGCTCCTCGACCAGATCGGCAGGCCGCCGCTTCATGGCCATGACGGCCTAATCGAGGGCTTTGCCCGGCTCGGCGACCTGTGGGGCTACGTCAGCTCGAGCGCTGGTCCGACGAGGAGACCGCAGATGGTCGTCATCGGCGCGAGCTGGGTTCGCGGGAAGGCGAGCCGGACGAGTCCGATCTTCCTGGAATGCGATCGCGAGGCCCGGGTCGAACGGCCTCGGGAACTTCCTCGGCATTTACCTGACGCGGAGCAGGCGCTCGAGGCGATCGTGGCGTTGGACGCCTCGGACTCTGTGCCGGCGGACCGAGTCTCTAAACTTCCCGGTAGTCATTCGCCCGGTTTGAGGTCAGTCAAAGGACCCACACGGGCCGGCGAACATATGAAGGCAATGCCCCTCGATGCGATGGGGTGATCGGAGCAACCGCTATGCAGCAGCTGCCGACACTTCAGCCAACCAGACCCGGAGTTGAGCCGGGAGGAGATCGCAAGCATGTCCGACGAGGTCCGCGACCTCGCGCCGAGCGCAAGGCGGTGATCCTCGCCCACAACTACCATGCCCCCGAGATCCAGGACGTCGCCGACTCATGGGCGATCACCCGGCCTCTCCGCGAGGCGGCCTCCACCGACGCCGACGTCATCGTCTTCTGCGGCGTTCACTTCATGGCCGAGACGGCCTCGATCCTCTCGCCTGGAAAGACGGTCCTGATCCCCGACCCCGACGCGGGTTGCTCGCTCTCCGACTCGATCAACGCCGACCAGCTGCGCGCCTGGAAGGCGGAGCACCCTGGCGCGAAGGTGGTCATGTACGTGAACACGTCGGCCGAGGTGAAAGCGGAGACCGACTACTGCTGCACCTCCTCGAACGCCGTCCAGGTGGTCGAGCACATCTGGGCCGAGCACGGCCCGGAGACCGAGCTCCTGTTCGGCCGGCATGTGGCTCGGCTCCTTCGTCGCCCGGGAGACGGGGCTGACCGAGGACCCGGAGCGCTACAGGCGCTTCCACGTTTGGGACGGCGAGTGCCACGTTCACGCAGGGATCCGGCCCGACGACATCACCCGCACCCGCGCGGAGAACCCAAACGCGGAGTTCCTGATCCATCCCGAATGCGGCTGCTCCACGCAGGCGATGGAGTACGTGGCCTCCGGCGACGTGGATTCAGACGGCGTTCACATGCTCTCAACCTCGGGGATGCTCGAGCACGTCCAGGCGAACCCGGAAGGGGAGTTCGTCGTCGCGACGGAGACCGGGATGCTTTACCCGCTGCAGCAGGCGGCGCCTGAGGCGAAGCTGATCGAGGCCAACCCGTGCGCGGTCTGCCCTTTCATGAAGATGATCACGCTGCC